>NZ_CP145948.1:8455000-9666081 GCF_036923295.1 Bradyrhizobium sp. 26S5
CAAAGCTTCTTCGCAGCTCCCCACGGCTTATCGCAGCGTAGCACGTCCTTCATCGCCTCTCAGCGCCAAGGCATCCACCGAACACCCTTAAGGCACTTGATTGCTCTCATTATCAATGTCCACACACTCGGCAGAATGTTGTCTGTGTAACTGCCACTTAAGGCGCGCATCCTCGATGAATGCGATTGCACAGCCGGACATTGACTAGAAAGACCAGCTTGCTTCGTAAGATCGGCCCGATAGCGAGGCGGTCAAGCTTCGCTAAAAAGATCGTTTTACAACTCGCTCACCCCACTCATCTTGCGATGAACTGCGATGCGCGAGCGCCGAAAACGATCTGGAGATTATGAATGGTACCCGCGAATTACTCCGCAGATCCAAACTCGGATCGATCTCCTCTTTACGATGTCAGAAAACACGCACGTCACCGTCCATCCGGACCAATGAGTGCGAAGTGATGTTTCGCGGACGATTTGAACAGAGCTTCTTGAACAAGGCGCATTCTTGAGCTTCAATTCCACCTGGTGGAGCCAGACGGGATCGAACCGACGACCTCATGCTTGCAAAGCACGCGCTCTCCCAGCTGAGCTATGGCCCCGTACCAGAAGACGAATGCTCCGCACTCGATCAAAATGGTGGGCCTGGGAAGACTTGAACTTCCGACCTCACGCTTATCAAGCGCGCGCTCTAACCAACTGAGCTACAAGCCCCTAACACGAGAGGCATGCGCATGCCGGCGCGCAACCGACTCGCGCCGATGCATCGCTCAAGCGCTCAGCCCCTGGCGCGTGTTCGTCCGCGAAGAAAGAGAAACGAAGACGGCGAAATCCCGCCAATGGAGCTCAACAATCCTGAAACTGTTGGCCCCTGAATGTTTCTAAAACGATCCGATAGAACGCGTGAGCGATCTGAAGGATCATCCTTAGAAAGGAGGTGATCCAGCCGCAGGTTCCCCTACGGCTACCTTGTTACGACTTCACCCCAGTCGCTGACCCTACCGTGGCCGGCTGCCTCCCTTGCGGGTTAGCGCACCGTCTTCAGGTAAAACCAACTCCCATGGTGTGACGGGCGGTGTGTACAAGGCCCGGGAACGTATTCACCGTGGCGTGCTGATCCACGATTACTAGCGATTCCAACTTCATGGGCTCGAGTTGCAGAGCCCAATCCGAACTGAGACGGCTTTTTGAGATTTGCGAAGGGTCGCCCCTTAGCATCCCATTGTCACCGCCATTGTAGCACGTGTGTAGCCCAGCCCGTAAGGGCCATGAGGACTTGACGTCATCCCCACCTTCCTCGCGGCTTATCACCGGCAGTCTCCTTAGAGTGCTCAACTAAATGGTAGCAACTAAGGACGGGGGTTGCGCTCGTTGCGGGACTTAACCCAACATCTCACGACACGAGCTGACGACAGCCATGCAGCACCTGTCTCCGGTCCAGCCGAACTGAAGAACTCCATCTCTGGAGTCCGCGACCGGGATGTCAAGGGCTGGTAAGGTTCTGCGCGTTGCGTCGAATTAAACCACATGCTCCACCGCTTGTGCGGGCCCCCGTCAATTCCTTTGAGTTTTAATCTTGCGACCGTACTCCCCAGGCGGAATGCTTAAAGCGTTAGCTGCGCCACTAGTGAGTAAACCCACTAACGGCTGGCATTCATCGTTTACGGCGTGGACTACCAGGGTATCTAATCCTGTTTGCTCCCCACGCTTTCGTGCCTCAGCGTCAGTATCGGGCCAGTGAGCCGCCTTCGCCACTGGTGTTCTTGCGAATATCTACGAATTTCACCTCTACACTCGCAGTTCCACTCACCTCTCCCGAACTCAAGATCTTCAGTATCAAAGGCAGTTCTGGAGTTGAGCTCCAGGATTTCACCCCTGACTTAAAGACCCGCCTACGCACCCTTTACGCCCAGTGATTCCGAGCAACGCTAGCCCCCTTCGTATTACCGCGGCTGCTGGCACGAAGTTAGCCGGGGCTTATTCTTGCGGTACCGTCATTATCTTCCCGCACAAAAGAGCTTTACAACCCTAGGGCCTTCATCACTCACGCGGCATGGCTGGATCAGGCTTGCGCCCATTGTCCAATATTCCCCACTGCTGCCTCCCGTAGGAGTTTGGGCCGTGTCTCAGTCCCAATGTGGCTGATCATCCTCTCAGACCAGCTACTGATCGTCGCCTTGGTGAGCCATTACCTCACCAACTAGCTAATCAGACGCGGGCCGATCTTTCGGCGATAAATCTTTCCCCGTAAGGGCTTATCCGGTATTAGCACAAGTTTCCCTGTGTTGTTCCGAACCAAAAGGTACGTTCCCACGCGTTACTCACCCGTCTGCCGCTGACATATTGCTATGCCCGCTCGACTTGCATGTGTTAAGCCTGCCGCCAGCGTTCGCTCTGAGCCAGGATCAAACTCTCAAGTTGGACTTGAAACCTTGAACCGGCCGATCACAACGTTTGACGAGGTCCCACCATTCTTCGCCGACCGAAGTCGACGAGCTGTCCGCGATTCACATCGCTGACAACGATGGTGTAACCTTTAAAACGTGTACCGCCGAAGTCTTTCGTCCACCCTCAGAACGTCAAAAGCCGAAGCTTTCAAGTATTCCGAGGGACGCAAGGACTCCGCCGTCCACGTTTCTCTTTCTTCATCTTTACTTGTCAAACAGCCCGGGATCCGACGACCCCACACCCTAGAGGGTGGCTCTACCCTTCAGCAATCGATGGTAAACCCCAACCGATTTATGTCGGCTGTTGTGTCACTCATCGAAGTGAGGAGCATAAAGGGCGCGAATGCTTGCCTTGGCCGGTGGGCCAATGCAGCGCCGCGCTCAGTGGGTGTCTTATAGGCCCGCCCCTTCGGACCTGTCAACACTCATCGTCAAGAAATCGTCGCATGACGACAAACTTTTTTCAGGGGCGGAAAAGTCCCTGATATTTGGGGACCTTGCGCCGCACTTGAGCCACAATCCTGCGACGTTCTGGCTATAAGGTATGCATTGAACCGCTCGAAACCTGTGGGGGCTCGGGTGGTTTTTTCGGGGGACTAGGCGATTATCTCCAAGAACCCGTCGCCTCTTTCCCTACACGGCCGAGCAACATCGAGAGATCTTCACACCATTGACGTTCGAGATCGCGGCTAGCTAATGGCCATCGGCTTCTCGGCTTCGATGCGTGTGGCTCGCCACACTGCCGGAATTCCTCGTCGAGGAATCGAGGTGGGAACAGGGACGAGCAGAGGTCGATCGCAGTTGCTGGAATTTGGGGGGATACAGGGTTGAGCCAACGGGCGTCACGCGGAAGCGGCATTGGGCGCGAGACCGGGATGATCGATCTCGGTCACGAGCCGCCGCTTTCAGTCGACGGCACCGAGGCTGCGGTGATCGATCGCCGCCGTGTCTCCGTTCAATGGTTCAGCGGCACCATTCTGACTGGTCTATGTGGCGCGGCCCTGATCGGCGGCGCCGTTTTTGCGTCGCTCGACGGCGAAATGACTTTTGCCAAGGTGCCGGAGCGCGTCGAAGGCGCGCTGCGCGGCGCGTTCACCGGCAATGATCGCGTCGTCAGCGTACACAAGGGCGACCGCCTGCCGCCACCCAGCGAATCCTCCGCCTCCCGCAGCCTGGTGCGCGTATCGACCGTAACCCGCGTCGGCAATCGCGACGTGATGCGGGTGCGGCCCTTCATCCGCATTTCCGGCAATCTCTCGATGACCACGAGCGATCTGTCGGCAAAAATACCTGCGTTCAACGCGCAACGTCTTCTGACCGATGTCGGCTCCGACACGCCGGCGGCGACCGAGGATCCGAATGCGGCGGCCGAGCCGGACGCCGAGGTCTCTTTCGTCACCAAGGATCTGGCATCCGTGCTGCCGAAAGCGAAGCTCGCTGCCGTCGTCGCGCTCGATGACATCCTGATGCGGGTCCGCGACGCCGCCAATTGGCGCGGCTCCGGCAACTCAGTGCGCTACGCCTCACTCGCCAATGCCGCGGCCGACGCGACCGGCGCCGGGCCCGACATGAGGCTGGCCTACGCCACCGAGGGCAACGCCCCCGATCCCTATGCGGGCTTCGAGACCCGCGTGGTGCCGGAGAACGTCACCCTGCTGCCGAAGACCAAGGAGCAGGTTACCGGCGGCAATCCGACCGGCGAACGGGTTCACCTCGTCAAGAAGGGCGACAGCATCACCTCGATCCTGCGCGACCAGGGCGCAACGCCCGACGAGGCGAAGGCGATTGCCGCGACGCTCGGCCCGCGCGGCCGCGACGGCGGCCTGAAGGAAGGCCAGAAGGTACGAATCCTGATGGCGCCGGCGACTCCCGGACCGAATGTCAGGCTGCAGCCCTATCGCGTGATCGTCGCCAACGAATCCGTCGTCGAGGCCATCGCCGCACTGTCCGATATCGGCCGATACGTCGCCGTCGACGTGCAGAGCATGAACACCACGACCGACACCGCTGACAATTCCAGCGACGATGACGAGGATGATGGCAGCGGCGTGCGGCTCTATCAGAGCATTTACGAGACCGCGCTGCGCAACAAGGTGCCGCCGACCGTGATCGACGACATGGTCAAGATCTACTCCTACGACGTCGATTTCCAGCGCAAGGTGCAGCCCGGCGACAGCTTCGATGTGTACTATGCCGGCGAGGACGAGGGCGTCACCAGCACCGAAAAGACCGAAGTGCTCTATGCCGCGCTGACCGTGGGCGGCGAAACCAAGAAATATTACCGCTTCCAGAGCTCCGACGACGGCGTCGTCGACTACTATGACGAGACCGGCAAGAGCGCGAAGAAGTTTTTGGTGCGCAAGCCGGTCAACACCGCGATCATGCGTTCGGGCTTCGGCGGCCGCCGCCATCCGATCCTCGGCTATGTGAAGATGCACACCGGCGTCGACTGGGCCACCGCCTACGGCACGCCGATTTTTGCCTCCGGCAACGGCGTGCTCGAAAAGGTCGGGTACGAGGGCGGTTACGGCAAATATATCCGCATCAAGCATTCCAACGGCTACGAGACGGCCTATGGCCACATGTCGGCCTTCGCCAAGGGCATGGAGATCGGCAAGAAGGTGCGGCAGGGCCAAGTGATCGGCTTCGTCGGCTCGACCGGCCAGTCGACCGGCCCCCACGTCCACTACGAAATCCTGGTCAACGGCCGATTCGTCGATCCGATGCGCGTGAAACTTCCGCGCGGCCGCTCGCTCGAAGGTCCGATGCTCGCGGGCTTCGAGAAGGAGCGCGACCGGATCGAAGCCCAGATGTCGAGCCGCGGCAGCGCCCGCATCGTCTCGGACGCCACCAGTTCGACGTCGCAGACGCGCTCCACCAACCGCTGATGATGCAAGAGGCCGCCGGCCCGTCCGGCCGCGCAGATCCTACGAAACGCTGTAGGCGCAGCGCAGATACGATGCCGTTTCCAGGCCGTCACGCCGCCAGTTTCACTAAATTTCGCGCCGCAAGATGGGAACCCGAACGGCGATCATCCAGTTGATTCGTCAGTGAAACCTCCAATGGAGGGTGTCATGGAGAACTGGACGAACGCAAAACTGTGTGACGTCGCAAACCTGATCCTCGGCGCGATTCTCTTCCTGTCGCCGTGGCTGTTCAAGTTCGACGCCGGAACGGTTTCCACCAACGCCCACATCGTCGGCCTCGCGATGGCGATCCTTGCGATCGCCGCGCTCGCGGCATTCGCGGTCTGGGAGGAGTGGCTGAACCTCATCGTCGGGTTTTGGGCGCTGGTCTCGCCCTGGGTCCTGGGTTTCCAGGGAATGACCACCGCGACGACCGTGCACGTGGTGATCGGCATCGCCGTCGCGGTCCTTGCGGCGATCGAGCTCTGGGTAATGTCCCAGCATCCGCCTCGGCTCACAACGCACAGCTGAGCCTTGAACTGATGCGTCCCTGCCCGCCGGCGCGGATCGCCGGCGGACAGGGGTTGTGCTCAACGAAGATAGCACAAGGATTTGCGCCATGACCCCGCTCACCCGCGACGATGTGTTGAAGGCCGTCGGCCACGCCGATGACGTCACGATTGCCAGGATCATTGCATCGGGAGCTACCGTCACCGAGCTTGCCGAGGCGCAGGCCTGGCTCGCCAATGACGAGCCGCTGATCAATGCCGGCAGGCCATTGGCCACGGGCCGCGCCCGCGAGCTGGTCGACATCCTGTCCGAGCTCGAGCCCGCCGAGGACGACGAGCCCGGCGGCCTGTCGCCGCCGATCGTCCCGCAGGAGTGACTCGCAAACCAAATCCTCCCCGCGATCTGCGGGGAGGATTTTTTATTGTTGAGCCGTCAGTTCAGCTTGCGCTTCGAGACCGGGGCCTCGAACTGCACGATCTCGGCGGTTTTGGGCACCTGACCGTTGAAGGTCAGCACGTTACCCTTCTCCGAAATCTTGACGTGATCGCCGTCCCTGACCTCGCCGGCGAGGATCATTTCGGCCAGCGGGTCCTGCACGCTGCGCTGGATCACCCGCTTCAACGGACGGGCACCGTAAGCCGGATCCCAGCCCTTCTCGGCGAGCCAATCCCGCGCCTTCGCATCGAGCGCGAGCTCGATCTTGCGATCCTCGACCAGCTTGCGCAGCCGCGCGAACTGGATCTCGACGATGCGGCCCATCTCGCTCCTCTGGAGGCGGTGAAACAGGATGATCTCGTCGATGCGGTTCAGGAATTCCGGCCTGAAATGCGCCCGCACGACGCCCATCACCTTGTCGCGAACTGCCGCCGTGTCCTCGCCTTCCGGCTGATTCACCAGGAATTCCGAACCGAGGTTCGAGGTCATGATGATCAGCGTGTTGCGGAAGTCGACGGTGCGGCCCTGACCATCGGTCAGCCGGCCGTCGTCGAGCACCTGCAACAGCACGTTGAAGACGTCGGGATGCGCCTTCTCGATCTCGTCGAACAGCACGACCTGGTAGGGCCGGCGCCGCACGGCTTCGGTCAGGGCACCGCCCTCGTCGTAGCCGACATAGCCGGGAGGCGCGCCGATCAGCCGAGAGACCGAGTGCTTCTCCATGAACTCGGACATGTCGAGGCGGACCATCGCGGTCTCGTCGTTGAACAGGTCAGCGGCGAGCGCCTTCGTCAGCTCGGTCTTGCCGACGCCGGTCGGCCCTAAGAACATGAACGAGCCGGTCGGCCGGTTCGGGTCCTGCAGGCCCGCGCGGGCACGGCGCACGGCGGTTGCCACCGCACGCACGGCTTCGGCCTGGCCGACGACGCGCTTGGCGAGCGAATCCTCCATTTTCAGGAGCTTGTCCTTTTCGCCCTCGAGCATCTTGTCGACCGGAACGCCGGTCCAGCGCGAGACGACCTGCGCGATGTGGTTGGCGGTAACCGCCTCCTCGATCATCTCGCCGCCGCTCTGCTTGCTGCTTTCGGCCGCCTCGATGTCGGCGAGCTTCTTCTCTAGCGCGGGGATCCGGCCATAGGCCAGCTCGCCCGCCTTCTGGAATTCGCCGCGACGCTGCGCGTTGGCAAGCTCGACGCGGAGCGCATCGAGTTCGCTCTTCAGCTTCTGGGCATTGGAGAGCTTGTTTTTCTCCGCGCTCCAGCGTGCCGTCAGCGCCGCCGACCTCTCCTCGAGTCCGGCGAGCTCCTTCTCCAGGGTCTGCAGGCGGTTCTTGGAGCCGGCATCGTTCTCCTTCTTCAGCGCCTCCTGCTCGATCTTCAGCCGGATGATGTCGCGATCCAGCGAATCGAGCTCTTCGGGCTTGGAATCGACCTGCATTTTCAGCCGGGCCGCCGCCTCGTCCATCAGGTCGATAGCCTTGTCCGGCAGGAAACGGTCGGTGATGTAGCGGTTCGACAGCGTGGTCGCAGCCACCAGCGCGGAGTCGGTGATGCGCACGCCGTGATGCTGCTCGTATTTGTCCTTCAGGCCGCGCAGGATCGAGATGGTGTCCTCGACCGTCGGCTCGCTGACATAGATCGGCTGGAACCGGCGGGCCAGCGCGGCATCCTTCTCGACATGCTTGCGGTACTCGTCGAGCGTGGTCGCACCGATACAGTGCAGCTCACCGCGCGCGAGCGCAGGCTTCAGCAGGTTGGACGCGTCCATCGCGCCGTCGGCCTTGCCGGCGCCGATCAGCGTGTGCATCTCGTCGATGAACAGGATGATGCCGCCCTCGGCGGTCGAGACCTCCTGCAAGACGGATTTCAGCCGCTCCTCGAACTCGCCGCGATATTTCGCGCCGGCGATCAGGGCACCCATGTCGAGCGACAAGAGCTTCTTGTCCTTCAGGCTCTCCGGCACGTCGCCATTGAGGATGCGCAGCGCCAGGCCCTCGACGATCGCGGTCTTGCCGACGCCGGGCTCACCGATCAGAACGGGATTGTTCTTGGTCCGCCGCGACAGAACTTGAATCGTGCGCCGGATCTCCTCGTCACGGCCGATCACCGGGTCGAGCTTGCCGTCGCGCGCCGCCTGGGTCAGGTCGCGGGCATATTTCTTCAGCGCGTCATAGGCGTTCTCGGCGGTCGCGCTGTCAGCAGTGCGGCCCTTGCGCAGCGCTTCGATCGCCGCGTTCAGGTTCTGCGCCGTGACGCCGCCCTTGCTCAGGATAGAGGCCGCCTCGCTGCCTTTCTCGAGCGTGAGCCCGAGCAGCAGCCGCTCGACGGTGACAAAGCTGTCGCCGGCCTTGTCGGCAGCCTTTTCCGCCGCGTCGAAGGCACGCGCCAGCTCCGGCGACAGGTAGACCTGCCCGGCACCATTGCCCGAGACTTTCGGCAGCTTGTTCAGCGCCTCTTCGGTGGCTTTCAGGATCGCTCTGGAATTGCCGCCTGCACGGTCGATCAGACCTCCGGCCAGCCCCTCATTGTCGTCCAGCAGCACCTTTAGCAGATGCAACGGCGAGAACTGCTGGTGACCGTCGCGCATTGCGAGCGACTGGGCAGACTGGATGAATCCGCGCGAGCGCTCGGTGTACTTCTCAATGTTCATTCGTTTTCCCTCGGCCTGCCGTCGCCACCCATTCAGGCATGACAACAGCATCTTCATTGGGTTTCCGCGGGCCGCGTTGACGTTCCTCAACCAGCCTCTGGTCGTCGCCATCATTTTTCAGGCTTGCCGCAGATGTGGGCACTTGGTTCCAAAACGGAAGAGCCACAGTCTGCGATTTCACCTGGTGGAGCTCAGCGCCGCACGATGGCGACAAGGTAGCGGCAGGGCTGAGCAGTTTCGTTACGGAAGACGATGTCCGATGGCGGGCCGAGCTCGACACGGTCACCCGCAGCGAGCTCGTGGCGGACCGCCCCTTCCATCAAGGTGAGGCGGCCGCTGATCACCCACACCACCTGGCGGACCAGGTGATAGGCGCTGGCGGGGAAGCCGGCTTCCTGGCGGGCAGGCAGCTCGATCTCCACCAGTTCCAGCGGATTGGCCGGATGCAGGAACACCTGCCGCCGCAGATAGGCCACCTTCGGATCGCGCCACACCGGCTGATCCTTGGCCCGCTGTAGGCGGGAACTGCCTGACGCAACCTCGAACAGCGCCGCCATGGTCAGGCCGTAGGCCGTGGCGATCCGCGACAGCGTCGCCGCCGTCGGGCTTGCCTCAGCCCGCTCGATCTTGCTCAGCATGGCCTTGGACACGCCTGCCCGGCCAGCGAGTTCCGCCAGCGACCAGCCGCGGCCCTCCCGCTCGGCGCGAACCCGCCGCCCGAGAGCATCATCGGCCTTGTCCTCTATAATTGACATATTGTCTTATATAGTGGACAACCGGGGTTGTTCAAGAGGCCCGTCGAGGAACCGCTGATGATCATCCGCCCCGCCACCGAGCAGGACATTCCTGCGATCACCGCGATCTTCAACGAGGCGGTCGCCAACTCGAACGCGATCTGGACCGAGAAGCGGGATACCGACGCCGAGCGGCTGGCCTGGATGAGGGCGCGGCAGGCGTTGGGTTATCCGGTGCTGGTGGCCGTCGAGGGGACGACGGTGCTCGGCTACGGCACGTTCGGCGATTTCCGGGCCTTTCCCGGCTATCGCTACAGCGTCGAACACAGCATCTATATCCACGCCGATCATCGCGGCCGCGGCCTTGGCCGCGTCATCATCGACGAGCTCGTCGCCGCTGCGATGGCGCTCGGCAAGCACGTCATGATCGCCGGCATCGACGGCGGCAATCAGCCCTCGCTGCGGCTGCATGCGCAGGCCGGCTTCGTCGAGGTTGCCCGGATGCCGGAGGTCGGGCGCAAGTTCGGCCGCTGGCTCGATCTGGTGTTCATGCAGCGCGTGCTGGATGAGGCCGGCGCGGCGCGGCCTGACTAGCTGCCTTACTAATGGCGGCGGTTCTCCTCGCGCGCCAAACAGGCTAGAGCGGGCGGATGGACACTACGCAAGCTTCCTCCGCCCGGATCACAGGCATCTATCGCTACCCGGTCAAGGGACTCACGCCCGAGCCCCTGCCCCGTACCGAGCTCAAGATCGGCCAGACGCTGCGCTCGGATCGCCGCTACGCGATCGAGAACGGCCCGAGCGGTTTCGATCCGTCGGCGCCGAAATGGTTGGCGAAGCCGCATTTCCTGATGCTGCAGCGGGACGAGTGGCTGGCGCCGCTGCGCACCCATTTCGACGATGACAGCCATGTGCTGACGCTGCGCCGCGACGGCGCGATGCTGGCCCAGGGCGATCTCGAGACCGAAGCAGGGCGCGCGGCGATCGAGCGCTATTTCGCCGACCGTCATGCCAGCCAGATCAAGGGACCGCCCAAGGTCCTGGTCAGCCCGGGGCACAGCTTTTCCGACGTCCCGCGCAAGGTGGTCTCGATCATCAACCTGGCGAGCCTGCGGGCGATCGAGGAGATGGTACAGGCGCCGGTCCATCCGTTGCGCTTCCGCGCCAACCTCTATGTCGAGGGCTGGCCGGCCTGGCACGAAGCCAGCCTGCTCGACCAGACCATTGCGATCGGCAGCGCACGGGCCAGGGTGGTGAAGCGCATCACCCGTTGCGCCGCGGTCAATGTCGATCCCGAGACCGGCGTGCGCGACCTCTCGGTCCCGAACACGCTGATGCAGCGCTTCGGCAACAATGAATGTGGCATCTACGCCGAGATCATCAGTGACGGCGATGCGGCCGTCGGCGACACGATTGCCGCCGAACAGCCGATGGCTTCGTAGGCCGGGCAAGGCGCGCATGCGCCGTGCCCAGCTTTCGGCGGATCAGTTGGTCGGCATCACGTAGGCGTAGATCCGGCCGCGTGAGACCGGTGCCTCGCGGACGCGATGGCCGCTGTTGCCCGAGATCATGATCGGATTGCCCTTGACATCGACGCCGGTGATGATGCCGACGTGACCGCCGCCGCGGCGGCTCATCACGGCGATGGCGCCGACCTGCGGCCCGGAAACGCGCTCACCGTATTTGGCGAACGAGCTCGCCATGTCGGAGCCGGTGCCGCGATAGCCGGTGTGCTGCAGCACCATGTTCATGAAGCGCGCGCACCACAGGCTACGGCGGTCGGTCGGATTGCCGCCGAGATAGCGGCGCGCCTCGGCGACGATGCCCGACGAGCCGAAGCCGCTTGCAGCACTCACGCCGCCGGTGTTGGGCACGGCTTCAATGCCGGGCATCACGGCCGCGTTGGCCTCGGTAAGGGCTGTGGCCTGCGTCAGCGCGCGGCGCTCGGAGCGCGACAGCCGCGCGGCGTGGCGATAGTGATGACGGGCATAGTGCCGCGCGTGATGGCCGGCATGGGCCGAATGCGCGTGACGCGAATGATGCGGACGGGCGGACGCCGGAGCGGCGGAGATCACGGCGAGCGTGAGCGAACACAGAGCCAGTGCCAAAACCCGAAGCGACCGGCGATACGCAAGCAACTGAACCATACTTCTCGAGATCCTCTGTAACACCCCGATTCCCCATCGCGTTCCCTTGGGAACGCGGCGGTGGTTTTGAAATTCGGGATGTGGCGAGAGGAAGATTTCATGCGGCGCTGCGGAAACGATTTCTGGGTCATTCCGCGCAAACTCCATGACCAAAAATAATCGGAGCTGCCGCATTGCGGCCGCGAAAATTAATTGCAAATCTGAGGCTGGCCAACGAGAGGAGAATTTCAATGCCCCACGCCGTCGCGAAAGATAATGTCCGCCTGCATTTCGAAGAGGCAGGCCACGGAACCCCGATCATCTTCCTGCACGAGTTCGCCGCGGACCACACCAATTGGGAACCGCAGATGCGCTACCTCTCGCGCGGACACCGCTGCATCGCCTATTCCGCGCGCGGCTACACGCCGTCGGACGTGCCGCCGTCTGCCGACGTCTACACCTACAAGCATTTCTACACCGACGCGCTTGCGGTGCTCGACCACCTCGACATCGCGAAGGCCCACTTCATCGGCCTGTCGATGGGCTCCTATTCGTCGCTGCAGGTCGCCCTCAATGCGCCCGAGCGCGCGCTTTCGATGACGCTCGCCGCGGTCGGCTCCGGCTCCAGCCTCGAGAATCTCGAAGCCTTCCGCGCGCAGTGCCGCGCCAATGCCGAGCAATATGAGACCATCGGCTCGGTCGAGGTCGCCAAGGTGACGCGCGAGGCGCCGAGCCGGATTCCGTTCCTGGTCAAGGATCCGCGCGGCCATGCCGACTTCTACGCCGCGCTCGCCCGCCATGACGCCAAGGGCTCGGCCAACACGATGCGCAGCTTTCAAGGCGGCAGGCCTTCGATCTACACCATGACCGAGGCCGTCAAGCGCGCGGCCACGCCGGCGCTGATCCTGTGCGGCGACGAGGACGACAATTGCATCGCGCCCAGCATGTTCCTGAAGCAGCATCTGCCGGCCGCCGGCCTGTCGTTCTTCCCGAAGTCGGGTCACGTGCTCAACCTCGAGGAACCGGCGCTGTTCAACGAGATGGTGGAGCGCTTCATCGCGCTGGTCGAGGCGGGCCGCTGGCCGGTGCGCGATCCGAGATCGCTGGTGGCGGCGCCGGTTTGACGCGACACGCACCGATCACTTCCCCTGCCCACCCCGGCTGAGCAGGAACACGCCCTGCTCGCCGAACATGTTCCACACCCACCACGGCAGATTGAGCGGCACCGGGCGGCCGTAGAGATCGAGCGCGACCGCGCGCTCCATCTTGACGTTGATCTCGTCGCAGAGCTGCACGAAATCCTTGATGGTGCAGAAATGGATGTTTGACGTGTCGTACCAGCTTGCCGGCAAATTCTCGGTGCGCGGCATGTGGCCGCCGATCAGGAGCTGCAGCCGCATCTTCCAGAAGCCGAAATTCGGGAACGAGACGATCGCGCGCTGGCCGATGCGCAACAGATTCTCCAGCACCACCTTCGGCTGCCGCGTCGCCTGCAGCGTCTGCGACAGGATCACGTAGTCGAAGGCGTCATCGGGATAATTCACGAGGTCGGTGTCGGCGTCGCCCTGCACCACCGCCAGCCCCTTGGCGACGCAGCCGTTGACGCCCTCGCGCGACAGCTCGATGCCCCGGCCGTCGATGCCGCGGCTCTCCAAAAGCTGCAGCAATTCGCCGTCGCCGCAGCCGACGTCGAGCACGCGCGAGCCCGGCCGCACCATGTCGGCGACCAATAGATGATCGGTGCGATAGCTGCCGGTTCGCTCGGGCGCGACGCCCGGCAACGGCAATGTCTGCTGCATGCTCATGATTGGCCGCCGCCGCCGTTCAGTCCGCGCGCCTTGCCTGCGGCCTGCAGGAAGGCGCGGGAGATCTCCAGGAATTCGGGCACGTCGAGCAGGAAGGCGTCGTGGCCCCTGTCGGTCTCGATCTCGGCGAACGACACCCGTGCGCTCGACGCGTTCAACGCATGCACCAGCGCACGCGATTCCGAGGTCGGAAACAGCCAGTCGCTGGTGAACGACACCACGCAGAAGCGCGTCTTGATGCCGGCGAACGCCTTCGCCAGCACGCCGCCATGGTCGCCGGCGATGTCGAAATAGTCCATCGCGCGGGTCAGATAGAGATAGGAGTTAGCGTCGAAGCGCTCGACAAAGGACGAGCCCTGGTAGCGCAGATAGCTCTCGACCTGGAAATCCGCATCGAACGAGAAGGTCGGCAGCTCGCGGTCCTGCATCCGCCGCCCGAACTTGCGGTGCAGCGCGGCGTCCGACAGATAGGTGATGTGTGCGGCCATGCGCGCGACAGCCAATCCGCGATGCGGATGCGTGTCCTCGTCGACATAGCGGCCGCCGCGCCAGTCCGGATCGGCCATCACAGCCTGGCGGCCGAGCTCGTGGAACGCGATGTTCTGCGCCGAGTGGCGCGTCGAGCAGGCGATCGCGAGCGTCGAGAACACGCGGTCGGGATAGGCCGCGGTCCATTGCAGCACCTGCATGCCGCCCATCGAGCCGCCGACCACGCAGAACAGCGTGGTGACGCCGAGCCGATCGATCAGCATCGCCTGCGCGCGCACCATGTCGGGGATCGTGATGATCGGGAAATCGAGCCCCCACACCTTGCCGGTCGCAGGATTCAGCGACGCCGGCCCGGTCGAGCCCATGCAGCCGCCGATCACGTTGGAGCAGATGATGAAGTATTTTTCGGGATCGATCGGCTTGCCCGCGCCGACCATAGTGTCCCACCAGCCGGGCTTGCCGGTGACGGGATGGGTGTTGTTGACGTGCTGGTCGCCGGTCAGCGCGTGGCAAACCAGGATCGCATTCGAGCGGTCGGCATTGAGCTCGCCATAGGTCTGGTAGGCGACCTGGAATGGCGCGAGATCGATGCCGCAATCGAGCTTCAGCGGCTGGTCCATCCCGAACTTCGTCAGCAATGACGACGGATGATCGGCCTCATGGGCGCGATCATCGCTCTGGGTTTGTGGGCTCGATATCGGACGCACATTGCTCATCTAGGCGACCCTGCCTCCGCGCGGGAGGGCTCGACGGACCTCAGGCCAATAAAAAACCCGGCCTGAACAAAGGTTCGGCCGGGAGCTGATAAGGTCCCCGGCCTGTTTAGCGAGTTGTTTAACGTGGCTGCAAGCCGGCCGGCTCAAATGACCACGGGACGCTGGGAACGTAGTCCCCGGCTCCCCCGCCGTCAAGGCAGCCAGATCCCCGGCCGATTGGTTAACCGAATGCGCAAGGCACGCCTGCGACGTTTCTCTTTGCTTTCGGTGGCTGTCTTTTCTAATCAGGGACCCTGTCTGACGCGGCATCGGGCCGCGCGGACAACAAGGTTTTAGAGCATGTCCAAGCCACCCCCGTCGCCGCCCTCGCTGCAGGAGCTGCGCAAGGAGATCGATGCGATCGACGAGCAGGTTCACCGCCTGTTGATGGCGCGCGGCGACATCATCGACCGCCTGATCCAGGTCAAGAAGACCCAGGAAGTCGGCTCGGCGTTCCGCCCGGCGCGCGAGGCCAGCATGATGCGCGAGCTGGTGCAGCGCCATCGCGGCATCCTGCCGCTCGACACCATCGAGAGCATCTGGCGCGTCATCATCTCGACCTTCACTTACGTTCAGGCGCCGTTCGCGGTGCATGCCGATGTTTCCGTCGGCGAGTCCGCGATGCGCGACTCGGCGCGGTTTCACTTCGGCTTCGTGGTGCCTTACGTCTCGCATTTCAGCGCGCAGGCCGCGGTCGAGGCGGTGGCAAAATCGAAGGGCGACCTCGCGCTGGTCTCCGCGATCGCGAGCCGCACGCCGTGGTGGAACGCGCTGGAAGCCGATGGCGCACCGAAGATCATTGCGCGGCTGCCATTCCTCGAACGCGCCGACCATCCCGCCGCGCTGCCGGTGTTCGTGATCTCGCGGGTCGCCGACGACGCCATGGTGACCGAGGTCGAGATGTGGAGCGTGCGCGTCTCCGGCTGGAACGCCGATGTCGCCCGCGCCCTGGCCCCGCTCGCCGAGATCGTCGCGGTCCCCGACACCGCCTTCGACGGCGCGGCCTTGCTGGTCTCGGTCACCGGGCACGACCTTAAGAACAAGGGCTTCGAGAAGATCAAGTTCGCGCTGATCGAGGCCGGCGCCTCGGTCCGCTCTTCGGCCCTCGTCGGCAGCCACGCAACGCGCTATACGGTGCCCTCTAACGGGTCGGCCAAAAGCTAGCCGCCCGTAGATCCGGAGTTGATAATGTCCCGCCCCGTGCCGAACCCCGGCATTCTCGATATTGCACCCTATACGCCCGGCAAGAGCCCGGTGCCGGAACCGGGCCGCAAGGTGTTCAAGCTGTCCGCCAACGAGACGCCTTTCGGGCCGTCGCCGAAGGCGATCGCGGCCTACAAGGCCGCGGCTGACCATCTCGAGGATTATCCGGAGGGCACCTCGCGCGTGCTGCGCGAGGCGATCGGCCGTGCCTATGGCCTCGATCCCGACCGCATCATCTGCGGCGCCGGCTCCGACGAGATCCTCAATCTGCTGGCGCACACCTATCTCGCACCCGGCGACGAGGCGATCTCGACCACGCATGGCTTCCTGGTCTACCCGATCGCCACCATGGCGAACGGCGCCAGGAACGTGATCGCGGCCGAGACCAACTTCACGGCCGATGTCGACGCCATTCTCAAGGTGGTGACGCCGCGCACAAAACTGGTCTGGCTCGCCAACCCGAACAATCCGACCGGCACCTATCTGCCGTTCGACGAGGTCAAGCGCCTGCGCGCGGCGCTGCCCTCGCACGTGCTGCTGGTGATCGACGCCGCCTATGCCGATTACGTCTCGCGCAACGATTATGAGCTCGGCATCGAGCTGGTCGCGACGACGGACAATACGGTGGTGACGCACACCTTCTCGAAGATCCACGGCCTTGCCGCGCTGCGGATCGGCTGGATGTTCGGCCCGGCGCATATCGTCGATGCCTGCAACCGCATCCGCGGTCCGTTCAACGTCACGACGCCGGCGATGCTGGCGGCGGTGGCGGCGATCGAGGACTCTGCGCATGTGCAGATGTCGCGGACCCATACCGAGCAGTGGCGCAACTGGCTGACCGAGGAGATCGGCAAGCTCGGGCTGAAGGTGACACCGAGCGTCGCCAATTTCGTGCTGATCCATTTCCCGACCGACAAGGGCAAGACCGCGGCGGAAGCCGACGCCTATCTCACGCGGCGCGGCCTCGTGCTGCGCGCGCTCAACAATTACAAGCTGCCGCATGCGCTGCGCATGACCATTGGCACCGAAGAAGCCAACCGCCTCGTGGTCGAGGGACTGCGCGACTTCCTGGCCGGAAAGTGACATCGTGACCACCGCTCCGCTCTTCAACCGCATCGCACTGATCGGCTTCGGCCTGATCGGCGGCTCGATCGCGCGCGGCGCCCGCGCGCAGGGGCTGGTCGGCGAGATCGTGACCACCGCGCGCTCGGAGAAGACGCGCGCGCGCGTCGCCGAGCTCGGCATCGTCGATCGCGTCGTCGAGACCAATGTCGAGGCGGTCAAGGATGCCGACCTCGTCATCCTCTGCATCCCGGTCGGCGCCTGCGGCCCGGTGGCGGCCGAGATCGCTGGCCATCTGAAGCCCGGCGCCATCATCTCCGACGTCGGCTCGGTGAAGGGCGCCGTCGTCAAGGACATGGCGCCGCATCTGCCTGGCGGCGTGCACTTCGTGCCGGCGCATCCGGTGGCCGGCACCGAGCATTCGGGGCCGGATTCCGGCTTCGCCGAGCTCTTCATCAACCGCTGGTGCATCCTGACGCCGCCCGAAGGCACCGATCCCGCTGCGACCGACCGGCTGCGCGCGTTCTGGGCCGCGCTCGGCGCCAAGGTCGAGATCATGACGCCGGACCATCATGACCTCGTGCTCGCGATCACCAGCCATCTGCCGCATCTGATCGCCTACACCATCGTCGGCACCGCCGACGAGCTGGCGCAGGTGACGGAATCCGAGGTCATCAAGTTCTCCGCCGGCGGTTTCCGCGACTTCACCCGCATCGCGGCGTCGGACCCGACGATGTGGCGCGACGTGTTCCTCGCCAACAAGGAGGCGGTGCTCGAGATGCTCGGCACCTTCACCGAGGACCTGTCGAAGCTGACCCGCGCGATCCGCCGCGGCCACGGCCAAGCCTTGTTCGACCACTTCACCCGCACCCGCGCCATCCGCCGCGGCATCGTCGAGACCGGCCAGGATTCCGCGGCGCCGGATTTCGGCCGGCCGCATGCGAATTTGAAGAAGTAGGATCACGCGTACCGCTTTCTCCACTTCGTCGTCCTGGCGAAAGCCAGGGGACCCATAACCACCGCATTCGGTGATGAAGGGGATCGTGGCCCCAGCGTCGCGCAACAATTCAGATTTGGGGTAATGGGTCCTGGCTTACGCCAGGACGACCATGAGGATGGTTCTCGATTCAATCTGTCAAACAGCCTGTTCGGTGTCATCACCCGCGCATGCGGGTGATCCAGTATTCCAGAGACGCCAGCGATTGAAACGATAGGCCGCGGCGTACTGGATCGCCCGGTCCCGTCTACGCCAAGGCTTCGACGAGGCCACGAATCCCTGGCACGCCGAAGCTTTAGCGAAGGCGGCGAGCCGGGCGATGACAGTGTGGGTGGGGACACAGCTTCGCGTTCTCGCGACATGATTTGTCCGAGCTTTGCGTCTCGTCTCGCCCTCTCCTCAAACAGAGGGCGCAGGGAAAGCCGGGTGCCGATCGCACCCATGGGTCCCGCGTAGTAAAAAACGCGGGAGGTAGGACCACAGGTGTAACCGGAAACACTCCGGCTTTCCCTGCGCGATGGGTTACGGCTTATTTCGCGCTCTCCCCGGCGAGACTGGGCTTGTTTGTCACCGCCTTCACAAGACGCGATAGCGTTTTGTGAAAAGACACCTACCACTAGGTGGTGTGGACTCTAAGGATTCCCTTTTAGGAGCAAATCAGATTCAAGGCTGCTTTTGGGGAGGCCGCCTTGGGTGTGATGGACCGTTTGGTATTGAGCGACGCGGCGTGGGAGCGGATAGCGCCGCTGATCATAGGGCGCCCCGATCAGAAGGGCTCCACCGGGCGCGACAACCGGATGTTCGTGGAAGGTGTGCTGTGGATCGTGCGTACGGGGTCTCCCTGGCGCGATCTTCCGGAGGTGTTTGGGGACTGGAACAGCGTGTTCCGGCGCTTCAGTCGATGGAGCATCAAGGGTGTTTGGTGGCGGATCTTCGAGGCGATGTCCGATGATCCGGACTTCGAATATCTGATCGTCGATTCCACCATTGTTCGGGCGCATCAGCACGCCGCCGGCGCCAAAAAGGGGGGTCTGAAGATCAAGCGGAAGATCAAGCGATCGGCCGCTCGCGCGGCGGCCTGAGCACCAAGATACATATGGCCGTTCGAGGCTTGGGATGTCCGGTGCGGTTCACGCTTACCGCAGGTCAGAAGGGCGATGCACCGCAAGCCGCCGCATTGATCGAAGGCTTATCCGCCGAGGTCGTCATGGCCGATACGGCCTATGACGCCGATCACTTGCGCCAAGCCATCGCCGCCAAAGGCGCGCTCGCCGTGATCCCCAACAACCCGTCACGCGCGCTCAAATATCCACTCGACAAGCATTTCTATGCCCAGCGTCATCTCGTCGAATGCTGCTTCTCAAAGCTCAAGCAGTTCCGCCGCGTCGCAACCCGCTTCGAAAAAACGGCCCGGAACTACCGGGCCGTCGTCACTCTCGCAGCCATCGTTCTATGGATGCGCTAGTGTCCACACCACCTAGGGCGTCAGGACCACACGACTTCACCGTCCGCTTCACACGCATTCGTCGACTGCGCGCTCGGCGTCCACCGCATCTCACCGCAACACCCGTGACGATGCGCAAGCGCCCCTCGATCGGGTGAGACGGCGGATTCATACATCGAGTTCCACTTCTGATAAAGCGAAATATTTTTGCTCGCGAGCATTGACAGGTTTTGCTGAGTTGCCCGTCGGGTTGTTTTGTCGCAGCCAGATCGCGCCGTCATGGCACGATCCGGGACCTGTCCTCATAAACATCGGCGCGCGAGGGCGAGGCGGAAAGTCGTCTCGCTCTCCCGCAATCGTCGGCTTTTGCCCGAAGCGGACTTGGCGCCAGTCACCGCCGAAGCTCGTGTTGACCCCTGCCGAAAGGGGCCCCTTATGGTAAAACTATTTCATGTCTCAATTTGTCGTCTGCTCGCGAAACGCCAAGTCGACGGTCCTCAATATCAGCCGTCGAGCCTTGCTCGCGTTCATAGGAAGCCTCGTTGCCCTCCCGATTTCACGTGCTCAGGACAATGCGGCCTCAGGCAGCAGCAACGATTTTGAGCATCGTATCCAGCGCATCGTGAATGCCCTAAGGCCTGCTATCGCCGACGCCAGCGGTCGTCCGATGAGGCTTGCTGATCGGATGAACGAACTGCACGTTCCTGGCGTCAGCATCGCCGTGATTCATGGCGGCGGAATCCAGGCCCGCGGGTTCGGGGCCGCCACCATCGGTGGTCCGCCTGTAACGCCTGAAACGTTGTTCCAAGCGGCCTCAATCAGCAAACCGGTTACCGCTGTGGCGGCGCTCGCATTGGTTCAGGCCGGGAAACTCGATCTCGATGGCGACGTCAATTTAGCCCTTAAGACCTGGAGAATTCCTGTTAACTCGTTCACCGATCAATCAAGGGTTACACTTCGAAGCCTGCTGAATCATTCGGCTGGTATAACCGTTCCCTATTTTCCGGGATATCCTGCAGGTGCACCCGTTCCGTCACTCGGCGAGGTTCTCAACGGCGCGCCGCTGTGGTGTCGTGCCCTAGCCCGGTTCGAGCTGTCAGCGCATGATTGGTTTGCACTATGCGCGCCTGCAAACACCGCGCCTGTCATTGTCGATCACGAGCCCGGCGCCAGGTTCGCGTATTCTAGCGGCGGCTATACTATAGTGCAGCAATTGCTCATCGACGTAACTGACAAGGCGTTTCCAGAACTGCTTGAAGAACTTGTCCTCAAGCCGTTCGGAATGACCCACAGCAGTTTCCTCCAGCCGCTGCCCAAAAATGTCGCTCAAAATGCCGCAACACCCTATCGAGCGAGCGGAGCGCCGGTACCGGGAGGTCCCCATACCTATCCGGAATTGGCTGCCGCGGGATTGTGGACGACCCCTACCGACGTCGCGCACTTTGCGCTGGGTGTGCTGGATGCATGGACCGGCCGCGACACATCCGTGTTGTCTCAGGCCACGACCCTTCAAATGCTCACACCGGGTCTTGGCGATTATGGACTGGGTCTGATTGTTCGCGGAGTCTCGCCGCATCGACGATTTCAGCATAGGGGCGTCAATGATGGATTCGTCAGTTCGATGATCGTGTTCGAAAATGGTGATGGCGCCGTTATCATGACGAACGGGGCTCGCGGTGGAGAACTGGCCAGCGAGCTCATGCAAAGTATCGCAGCGGAATATGATTGGCCGGATGGCCAGCCCTAGGATGATTCCGCCAATCAACATAAGCTGGCAAGCGTTGGGTTGATTGGTCGGAAGCGATCCGGGCGTTGACCGTGTCTCTTTGAATGTCCGTTGTTGGAGAGGAAGCGGACGCGACCAATTTACGAGTCCACGTCCTACGCCGGCGGCAGGCCGAGCGACTGGGCGGCCTCCATCCAGCCCGGCAATTCGCGCTGATACAGCGCGTTGCTCTCCTTGAAGCCGATCGCCGGCTCCAGCACGAAAGTGTTGAGAACCTCCTTCACCTTGGCATCATCGTTGGCGGCGACGCAGAGCTCGGACAGCCGGTCGACGATCGGCTGCGGCGTCGCCTTCGGCACCGCCCAGCCCGAGAAGCCGCTCAAGGTGAAGAATTTCGATGTCGCGCCTTGTTCCGGCAGCGTCTTGATATCCGGGATCGCGGCGACCTTCTTGGAGTGCACCGCGAAGACTGTGCCGCGGCCGCTCTGCAGCGCGGATTGCGCAGCGGTGTAGCTGCCCATCGCGACATCGAGCGTGCCTTCCGCGAGCCCGGTCCACATCGGCGCTTCGCCACGATAATGGATCGGCTCGATGGTGAGGCCGTATTGCTTGTTGAGCTCGTTGATCGTCATGTGCGGCGCCGAGCCCGCGCTGTAGGTGCCGAAATTCACCTTGCCGCTGCTGCGTGCATGGGCCACGAAGTCCGCCAGCGTCCTGACGCCGAGCTTCGGGTTCGCGACCAGGAGCAGCCCGGCACCCGGGATCACGCTGACCAGCGTCAGGTCCTTGTCCGTGTCGTAGCCGGGGTTCTTCATCATCGCCCGGTTCATCACATAGGTGGCCGAGATCGAGCAGAGGATGGTGTGGCCGTCGGGCGCGGCGCGCGCGACTTCCGCCGCACCGATCGATCCCGAGGCGCCCGCCTTGTTCTCGATGACGACGGTCTGCCCGACCTGCCGCGAGATGTATTCGCCGAAAGCGCGCGCCAAGAGGTCGGTCTGCCCGCCTGCGGGATAGCTGCAGATCATCCGGATCTGCCGCGACGGCCACGCCGCCTGCGCCGACGCCCGGCGCGACAGCAAGGGCATCGCGGCAGCCGCCGCGCCGGCAGCGATGACGTGACGGCGACTGAATTTTACCAAAGCGATTCCTTCCCTGAATTTTCAACGAGGTTATCGCATCGTCCGGCGACAGCGACGGGACAGATTGGCGCAGCGGGCGCGTCGGGCCGGACGCGACAGCCGACAGGCAGACGACCAGTCGGCGATTGTGTACGATAAGGCTCCTGCACCGCTCTCCACCCGTGATAGGATGGGTCCGATACAGACTAGATCGATGCAGCCCGGTGCGACGTCTGGAACGGTTGCGGGATGGCCAAGCGGACGAAGAAGACACAACCGCAGACGGGATCGCTCGCCCCCACCACCCGATCTCCAACCCCACGCTTACAAGGCCGCGAGCAGGACGTTGCTCTTATCGATCGGTTGATCGACCGCATCGATCAAGGCGGATCGACGCTCATTGTCAGCGGCGAGCCCGGAATCGGGAAATCGACCCTGCTCGAAATCGCCAGGCAGCGAGCCGATGAGCGCGGCTTTTCGGTCCTCAGCATGGCTGGCGTCCTGGCCGAAGTTCATTTGCCGTTCGCAGCGCTCGAGCAGGCATTGCGGCCTCTGATGAAGCAGGCCGCGCGCCTGATTCCCCGGCAACGGTCGGCGCTGCTGGCCGCCTTCGGCATGCATGACGACGCGGGTCCGCCCGATCTCTTTCTGGTGGGGCTGGCGGCGCTGTCCCTTCTCACCGAACGCGCAACGCGCGGGCCCATCCTACTTGTTGCCGACGATGCCCAGTGGCTGGATCAGGCAACCTACGAGGTGTTGGCGTTCATCTCGCGCAGGCTGAGTTCGGACCCTATCGTTCTGCTGCTGGCCATGCGCGATGGTTTCAATCGTCCGTTTGGAGATGCCTCCACACTGCGGCTGCATCTTGCCGGACTTGATCGCGTCGATGCCGAGCGCCTGCTGGACGCCAACGCACCGGGCCTGTCGCCCGATCTGCGCGGCCGCTTCCTCGAACAGGCTGCCGGCAACCCGCTGGCCCTTGTCGAACTGCCGCGCGGTGAGCGGGCAACGGAAGCGCGCGATGCACCGTGGCTTCCACTCACGGAGCGTCTGGAACGCGCCTTCTCGAGCCGCGTGTCGGACCTTCCAGATTGGACCCGAACCCTGCTGTTCGTGGCGGCGGAAAATGACGGAACTTCGCTGTACGAAGTTCTGCATGCCGGCGAGGCGGTATTGGGCGTGCGGGTCGGGGTCGACGCCCTGGCGCCGGCAGTCGGCGCCGGACTGATCGAGGTCGACGCCACCGACGTACGTTTCCGCCATCCGCTGGTTCGCTCCGCGATGCATCAGGCGGCTGAGCTGGCGACGCGTCAAAAAATTCACGCAGCGCTGGCGAGGACCATTCAGGATCAGTTGGATCGCCAGCTATGGCATCGCGCGGCGGCGACGATCGGACCGGACGACGAACTGGCGGACGAACACGATCGTATGGCGACCCGGGCATTGCGGCGGGGCGCAGTTGCCATGGCGATCGCGGTCCTTGAAAATGCGGCCCGACTGAGCAGTACGGCGAAAGCCAGGAGCGACCGTCTGCTGCGGGCTGCCGAACTTGCAGCCGATCTGGGACAACCAGATCTCATGGAACGTCTGCTCCGCCAGGCCGACGTCGATGAAAGCGACCCGCTCACATCGGCCAGGATCGGCTGGTGTCGCGAGATCGGCCAACCTCCGGCGATCGATGATCCCGCAAAGATCCCGGCCCTGCTTGGATTCGCCGCCCGGGCCCACGCCGCAGGCGCCACGGGTCTGGCAGCCAATCTTCTTTGGCGTGCCGCGCAACGCTGCTGGTGGAGCAGTGCAAGCGACGAACTCCGCACCAGGGTTTTTGTTGCGGCAGACCGGCTGAAGCTGCCGGCGAGGGATCCTCTTCTGCTCGCGATCTCCGCCTATGTCGAACCGCTTCGCCACGGCGGTGACGTGCATGTCAAACTCCACGAGCTTTCCAGAGCAAGGGATGGCGATCCAGTCGTTGCGGGAATCCTGGGAAGCGCTGCGAATGTCATCGGCGCCTTCGATCTCGGCACAGGCCTGCTCGCCGGGTCCAGTGCCGCGCTACGCGCACAGGGCCGGCTCGGCGATCTTGCGCGGGTGCTGTTCGCGCAGGGTTGGGCCGAAATGGAAGTCGGCGACTGGACGAGTGCGACGAGGGAGGCCGAAGAATCGGTCCGGCTTGCCGAAGAGACAGATGGCACCTTGTGGATCGCGGCGGCCACGATCCTGAAGGCGCACCTCGCCGGAATGCAGGGCAATCTGGAGCAATCCGAAGCGCATGCGGCGCAGGCGGAGCGCCTGATCGTATCGATAGGCGCCAGCTTCCTGCTCGCAATGCTGCAGCTCGCGCGTGGCATTTCCGCGATCGGCGCAGGCCGGCACTGGGAGGCCTATCAACATCTGCGACGTCTGTTCGCACCTGCCGATCCAGCTTTCAATTCCGGTCTCCAGTTCTTCGGACTTGCGGATTTCGTCGAATCCTCTGTGCTCTCTGGCAACGCCGAAACGGCCCGTGCGGTGGTCGACGAGATCGAGCATGGATCGGCCCCGACGCCGGTCCCCTGGGTCGAAACCATGCTCCACTACAGCAACGCGCTGCTTGCGGCACCTGAGGATGCCGAACAGTCCTTCTTGCGCGGTCTCGGGCCGGCTGCGAAGAGATGGCCATTCCTGCGAGGACGGCTTCTTCTCGCCTATGGCGGCTGGCTGCGCCGGCAGCGGCGTCCCGCCGACGCGAGGGCCCCGCTGCGCGAAGCCCGCGACATCTTCGACGCACTCGGTGCTTCGCCCTGGAGCGACCGCGCGCGGGAGGAACTACGCGCTTCAGGGGAAGCCAGCCGCCGGCGGTCCGAGCAGGTATGGGAGACGCTGACTCCACAGGAGCTTCACATCGCGCAACTCGCCAGTGAGGGCCTCTCCAACAAGGAAATCGGGGCCAGGCTGTATTTGTCCCACAGAACGGTCGGCTACCATCTGCACCGGATATTCTCGAAGACCGGCATCACCTCACGATCCGGCCTGCGCCACATTCTTGCCAGGACCAGCCCTTCCGCGAGCTAACCGACCGGTCACCGGACTGGTCATTCGACAGAAGCGACCGCTCCTCCTTCCGGGATACCCAGGTGTTGCGTGCAACCCCTCTCCTGAGAGAACGACCGTGAAACGCTTCTCGTCACTTGCCATCCTTAGCCTCGGAGCAATGCTCATGACCCAAGCCGCCGACGCGGCCCCGGACGCCGCCACTGACCCTCGGATCGATCCTCAGATCCGTTCCTTCCTCGCCAAGCTCAACAAGGACCCCAGTCCGTTCTGGGAACTGCCCCAGCCAAAGCCGCAGCAGATTGTCTCCGACCTGCAGCGCCAGACGGCCGTCGATATGTCCGGCGTCACGACGTCTGAACAAACGATCAACCAGGATGGCCGGACCGTAAAGCTGTACATCATGAAGCCGGCCCAAACGAGCGCCCGGCCCGGCGTCGTGCTGTTCATTCATGGCGGGGTCTGGATCGTCGGCAATTTCGAGAACCATCAGCGCCTGCTGCGCGATCTCGTCGTCGGCACGGGGCAGATCGGGGTATTCGTCGAGTACACGCCGCTGCCGGAGGCCAAGTTTCCGACTCAGCTCGAGGAGAGCTACGCAGCCCTGCAATGGATCGCGCAGCATGCGGCGGAGTTCGGTGCTGACGGCAGCCGGATCGCGGTCGCCGGCAATTCGGTCGGGGGCAACATGGCCACCGCGCTTGCCCTGATGAGCAAGGACCGCAGCGGGCCCAAGATCAGCTTGCAGGTGCTCCTGATTCCGGCGACCGACGCCAGCGTCGATACCGGTTCCTATCGCGAGTACGGGACCGGCCGTTTCCTCGCACGCTCGTTCATGAAGTATGGCTGGGATCTCTACGCTCCCGACATCAAGACCCGCGACAATCCCTATGTGTCGCCGTTACGCGCCAGCATCGACCGGCTCAAGGGCCTGCCGCCGGCGCTCGTCATCACGGCGGAAAACGACCCGCTGCGCGACGAGGGAGAGGCTTACGCAAGGAAGCTCAAGGATGCCGGCGTAGCCGTCGCCGCGGTTCGCTACAACGGCACGATCCATGACTTCGTGTTGCTGAACGCGATCCGCAAGGTGCCTTCCACCGAAGCCGCGATCGGCCAGATCAACGAGGCCCTGCGCCAGCATCTCGATCCAGCCACCCACTAAAGCATAAAACGCCTCAAAACAACAATCTGCAGCCCCGTTCCTATTCGATCGGAACGTGGCTGCAACGCTGCGATCGGCGCGGCGGCGTCTCGGGCTGCCGCGCCGATCGTACGATATCTGAGTCCGCCCAGAACAGCGGCGGAATTTGACCGACGTTCAGTGGCCATCGCCCTCAATGCGGCCCTTGACGTTGAGGCGCGGCGCGGTGGGTTATGCCTGCAGCTAAGCCTACGAAGCCGCACGATTCGATCGCACCGACATCGCCGCAACCTTCTGCGCCAGCCGCTGCCGGCCGACGAGGCCGGCGGTGGCCAGCATGACGACGCCGCCAAACCACCACGAGCCGATCACGAACTCCCAGGCCCGCGGCGGAATCTCGTCGAAGACGATGCCATAGACCGACACCAGCGCGGCCAGCGCGGCGAGGAAGATGCCGCCCGCGCTCAGCAGCTCGACGACGTCGATGCGCCCCGTCGCGCGCACCGTCAGCTTGGGAACATCGATGCCGAGATAGAAGCCGACCGCGCCGACCACGATCGTCGTGGCGATGAAGGCAAGTGTGCTGAAGACAGCGACGTTGCCCTTCGCCAGCTGCGCGGCGACGAAGGTGCCGGCCATGGCGCCGGCCATCGCCAGCCCGGTTCGCTGCATCACATGCGCGGCGCGGCTGACCATCATCAACTCGCGCGCGAGCACGGCTCGCTCCTTTCTGGTCACGATCCTCATCTGCAGTCTCCTTTCCAGAGCTTCGGTCCGCAGAGGCGGTGAACCGATCTGTCCCGGCATTGCGAGCGAAGTGAAGCAACCCATCGCGCGGCAAGTACAGCGATGGATTGCTTCGTCGCTATCGCTCCTCGCAATGACGAGGTAGATAGGTTCACGCCCTGACAGAATCGAAGCACGCCATTTGCTATTCGATCGCTAGAACGGGTAGTAGCGGACCTGGGTCATGACGATGTGGTCGTCGGTCTTCGGCGCGCCGCCGACACCTTCGAAGGCGAAGCGCTGGTTGTAGGAATACTGCACGCCGGCCTTGATCGCCCCGTAATCGCCTTTGAAGATGGTGTCGTAGAAGCCGACGGTGTACTGCCTGACCTGCGAGGTGTTGGCGTTACAAGTCGCCGCCGGCGAGTTCTCGATGTTGCAGCCGAGATTGTTGTAGAGCGGATTGCCGTAGCCGAACGGCACCGTGCCGACATTGGAGAACGTCGCCTTGGTCTTCTCGAGGCCGGCATAGGCATAGAGATCGAGCGACGGCGTCGTGTGCCAGACCGTGCCGATCAGGAATGCCGTGATCGGCAGTGGCTGGATCGAGCCGTCCTGACGCAAGGTCGCGTCCGGGAACGGCGTCGCGGTAAAGCGGCCGAGCGCGCCGTGCGACGCCGAGCCCTGCAGCTCCAGCAGCTTCGGCACGATCTCCGCCGAGAAATGTCCGCCGAAGCTCACCGTGTTGACGTCGTGATTGGCGAAGTTGAAGTGGTCGTAGAAGTCGCGATACATCGCCCAGCCCTCGACATGCAGCTTGTAGGGCCCGAGCCGCGGATCCCACGCGCCCTTCACGGTGAAATCAGGCACGTGGTTGAGGCTGACATTGTTGGCGTTGTTGAAGAAGCTGCCGCCCGGACCGGTGAGGTTGACCAGCACGTTCGGATTGAGCACGCCTTGCGGTCCGACCGCGGGCGTGCCAACCAGCGGCGTGTTGCCGCCGAAGAACGAGGTCTGCGCATTCTCCGCCGAGACCGCGAGCTTGAACTCGGGCCCGAAATCCTGCCAGACGCGAATGCCGGGCTGCCGGGCCGCGAGGAAGCCGGGCACCGATTCGAAATCGATCACGCCGGGCGCATCGACCCCGCGCGGATCGATGCCGGCCTTGCTCGGCGCATTGAGCGACCAGCTCTGGCCTGCGAGAAAATGCAGGCCGAGATCGGTGCGATCGATCTCGATGCTGGCCTGGCGCAGCCGCGGGTTGAAGGAGTTGGTTGCGACCGAATTCGCGGTCTGCGCCGCGCCTTCGAGATCCAGTTCGCCGTAACCGGCGACACGGGTGTTGGCGAACACCTCGGCTTCCGCGAGCAGCGAGAAGCGGCTCTGCCGCGCGGAGAAGCGCGATTCGTCGGTGTTGAAGTTCTTGCTCTGCGGGAACGGAATGAAGTTGTAGACCGAGCCGGTGTCGGAGGCGAGATTGCGGCTGCGGTAGATGCCGGTGAGATCGACCCAGCCGCCGAACGTGAAGGTGACGCCCTTGTAGCAGAGCTTGCCCGAGGCGCAGGGATCGAACGGCACCGGCGCCTTCGCCGCCATCTGCGTGTTCTGTCTTGTATTCTCCCTTGCGTTCTCTCTTGCGGCCAGCGCCTCCTCCTTGCGCGCCTGCACCTCCATTTTCTGTTCGAGCTGCCTGAGGCGCGTCTTCAACGCCTTCAGTTCGGACGCATCGTCTTCCGCAAACGCAGAACCAGTCGACAGCAGCATGCTGCCGAGCAGAATTCCCCCGAGAATTCGCATCGCTTATCTCCCACGCGAGGTTGTTTCCTCAGGCGAGAGAGCGGTATTCGGGGAGTGATATTCGCCCGGAGCCGGATTATTCCGGTCACGTTTTTCTCATCGCGATCGCGGGAATGTTTAGCGGCAGCGAACGATATCGCGCGCGAGGGATTAAGGAGTGCGCCCGGTGTGGTGGACGGATTAGCGTAGCGTAATCCGCCATCCTGGTGGGTTTGCGCGGCGGGTTACGGCTTCGCCCAACCCGCCCTACGAGGTTACTTCGACCTGCTAACTAGCTCCGTCATTGCGAGCGAAGTGAAGCAATCCATCGCGCCGCATATGCGGAGCGATGGATTGCTTCGTCGCTGTCGCTCCTCGCAATGACGGAGCTTCACAACGTCCATACGCTCAGAACAGCGGCGGAATCTGTCCGACTTTCAGCGGCCCCAGAAACACCGCGCCGTCGGCGAAGCGCAGCGGGAAGCTGCGCGCCTTCTTGCCTTCGAGCGAGGCCTCGGTGCCAAGCGAATTGATGCCGGCGGAAATGCCGGCATTGGCGTTCTGCTTGATCACCTTGCCGAGGCCGGGAATCGCGCGATCCAGCGCGCCGAACAGACCCTTGAGGTCCTGACTCTTCACGCCCGGCGCGACGCGGTCGAGCGTGGCCTGCGGCACGCCCTCCTCCAGCATCTTGTCGATGCCGAGCGCAGGGATGACGCGCTCGAGGCCGGCGACCGTCATCTGCAACTCGCCCTCGATCAACCCTTGCGCGTTCAGGCGCAGCGTGCCGGCCGCGACCGAGACGACATCGCCCTGCTCGATCCGCGATTGCTGGATCTCGACGCTGCCGCCGGCCGCCTGGATCTCGCGAAAGCGATCCGGCCAGGGCTTTGGTGAGAAATCCTTCAACCCGTTGAGCCGCGCATGGATGTCGGCGTTGAACGGCTGGGCGAGCAGCGGGTGCACCTCCTGCAAGGTGCCGCCTGATATCTGCAGCACGGTCTCGATCGCGGGATTGTCGGGCGCCGAGCCGTCGACCTGCCTGCCGTGCAGCTCGATGTGATTGACGTGGGCCACCGGGATCGGCGCGACACCGCCGATCCGGTCGATCGCGAGATCGTCAAACACCAGCGAGGCGCGCTGCGGCACCGCCGGCAGGCCGACCACGCTGCTGCGGCCCAGCTTCCAGTTGACCTGCAGCGTCGGCTGCGCGTTGCGCTCGGCGATCGTCGCCGGTCCCTTGAACTCGGCGATCACGCGCTTGGGATCGTAGACCTGCGCCACCACCAGGATCTCGGCCAGCCGCGCCACGAACGCCATCTGCGGCGAGGCGGTCTGCGACACAAGCATCACGCTCGGATCGGTGCAGCGGACCTCGAAGCGGAACGGGTAACCCGCCACCGAACGGTTGCCGCAATCATAGACCCGGCCGGCCTTCGCCTCCTGCGCGCGCCAGGCATCGGCCTGCACGCCGACCTCTGAGGCGGCGAAGAACCAGAAGCCGCTCCACGCGACCGCGGCGATCAGGACCGCGACGGGGACGGCATAGAGGCCGAAGCGCGAGCGGCGGCGGGGGGCGGAGGTCAAATCGGACATGCGGCGTCCTTTGGCGGGCGAATTTGTCAAAATCTAAGCGGCGGCAAGCCCTGAACAAGCCTTGCGCAACCCTTTGAGCAAGCCTTGATCAACCCTTGGAAACATCACGGAATTTGCTTCGCTTGGGCAGCGTGTTCTGCTAGCCCATCGGTGCAATGGCTGCAAATCCCCTCAACTCCGAAACCGCCGACGGCGACCTCTGGGTGTTCGGCTACGGCTCGCTGATGTGGAAGCCGGGCTTCGAGTACCTCGAGCAGGTGCCGGCGCGGCTGATCGGCGAACATCGCGCACTCTGCGTCTATTCCTTCGACCACCGCGGCACGCCGGAGAAGCCCGGCCTGGTGCTCGGACTCGACCGCGGCGGCGCCTGCCGCGGCATCGCGTTCCGCGTTGCCGCCCGCCTGCGCCACGACACCATCGCCTATTTGCGGGCGCGCGAGCAGACCACCAATGTCTATCGCGAGGTGATGCGCTCGGTGTGGCTGGAGAACACGGCGCGCGATCGCGTCAGTGCGCTGGCCTATGTGGTCGATCGCGGCCATGTTCAATATGCCGGGCGGCTGTCGCTGGCCGAACAGCTGCGCCTGGTGCAGCAGGGCCACGGCCGCTCCGGCAACAACCGCGACTACGTGCTCTCGACGGTCGCCGCGATCGAGCAGCAGGGCTTTCGCGATCAGCCACTGCATCAGCTGGCGGTGATGCTGCATGATGCGGGCGCGACGCTGCATCGCGACGCGCGTGCGACGGGCGGGGTTGATCCGCGCTGAGGCGCGGTGGGCCGGCAGCATTGATGAACCAGGCCGATCTCGTAGCAACCATTAGCTCTTTCGGTTGTGTGCGATTGAATTGCCCGATCGCCGTTGAGACTGACGCCGTGCTCGCGGCCATCAAGGCGTGGCCTGTCGAGGGTGGGATGTGGCAGCATTTGAGCGACGGCCATCCTTGACGGCCGCTGTGCGCGGCGTCCTTGTGACGGCAGGTCGGGACGAAGAAACGGTGCCCCGATCGAACAAAGAAACGCTTCAGGTCGCCGGGGCGACGACTGGCAAGTGAGCTTGCCAAGGGGTCGCTCGGGCCACCACGGTGTTGATGAAGATGAGCAACTTCCTGGCGCAGGCGATCAGGGCACGCTTGTGGCCTTTGCCGGCGGCGATCAATCGTTTGTACAGGGCCATGAGCTGCGGATTCCAGCGGAAAGACGCCGCCAGCGCCGCAGCATAGAGCGCATGGCGCAGACGTTTGCGTCCACCGTCGATGTGACGAGCGCCGATGTGTTCGCCGCTGTCGTCGTCATAAGGCGCAAGGCCCGCAAGTGCTGCGGCCTGCTCGCGGCTGACCTGGCCGATCTCGGGCATCCGGACCAGGACGGAGACCGCAGTCGGCAGCCCGGCCCCACCGACGCTGTAGATCAGGTCGAGCCGAGCGGCGAGATCGTGCTGCTTGCGGATCGCTGCCACCAGAGCCTTGAACTCGACGCGTTCGCGCTTGGCCAGACGGGCGATGTCGTCCTTCCAGAGCTTTTGGATACGCGCGTCGCGGCAGCTCTCGAGCCGGTTCTTGAACCGCGCGATATCTTCTCCGATCTGATCGATCAGCGTCAGATGCCCGGCCAAGGGCGGCAATCTTGCATCGGGTGCCGGGTGGATCTTCTTGACCGCAGCGGTGCATGCGGCGATCAGCGCGGCATCGATCCGATCGTTCTTGGCACGCTGCCCGCGGTATTTGGCATAGGCACGCACCTGCGCCGGCTGGAACACCACGACGACAAACCGCTTGCGCCGCAGCTCGACGACGACCGGCTGCTCATAGCCACCGCTCGCCTCGATCCCAATTCGCCTGACCTTATGGCGCCCAAGCCACTCCAACAGCGTCTTGTAACCTTCCGCCGTGTTCTCCACCTGCAGCTGCTCCGAGCCGTCATCGAGCGCCACGTCGAGCTTCCGTTTGCCGGTATCGATCCCGGCACAGATTGTGGTACGCTTGGCCATCTTCCTCGACCCTCCCTTGTGATGCGAACCTAAAGTTCGTTCAACCATGCGGGTCCCGATGAAGTGCCGATCGCGATCTTGCTACGAATAACAGCCCTCAAGGCTTCGATGGGTAACGATCCGATCGATCAGCGGCCCAGCCCGGGCGGCCACCCGAGCGGGGCCATTCCTCACGGAACGAGGCCAGTCTAACCCAGCGCGCTAATACAAGGATGGGTGGAGCGCAGCGATACCCATCAATTGCATCCGCGCAGTGAGGTGATGGGTATCGCTTCGCTCCACCCATCCTACGCAAATCATCCGCGCAGCCGTTGCTGCGATACCCTCTCCATCACCTGCATCGATCGGGCTTTGTAAACTGGTTGTTGCCAGATCGCGCTTTTTCGGCGCGCGGCGCGGTCCATCCGGCAAATCACGGCAGGGGTGTGGCAGCGCCCTGTGACATTTAGGCTTTTGCATCGCGGCGCGGACGGATAGAAGCTGAGCCGCAAACGTCGCTCGCTGATGCAATGAACCTCTCCGCACCCTTTGTCCGCCGGCCGGTCGGCACCACGCTGCTCTCGCTTGGGCTGGTGGTGGCGGGCATCATTGCGTTCTTCAAGCTGCCGGTGTCGCCGCTGCCCGACGTCGACATCCCGACCATCATGGTGCAGGCGACCTTGCCCGGCGCGAGCCCGGCCGACGTCGCCGCCACCGTGGCGAGCCCGCTCGAGCGGCACCTCGGCCAGATCGCCAGCGTCACCGAGATGACGTCGACGTCTTCGCTCGGCTCGGCACGCATCACGCTGCAATTCGACATCGAGCGCGACATCAACGGCGCGGCGCGCGACGTGCAGGCGGCGATCAACGCCGCGCGCGCCGATCTGCCGACCAACCTGCGCGCCAACCCGACTTACCGCAAGTTCAACCCGGCCTCGGCGCCGATCCTGATCTACACATTGACCTCTGATACGCTGACCCCGGCCGAGCTGTACGACGCCGCCTCGACCGTGCTCGCGCAAAAGCTGTCGCAGGTCGAGGGGGTCGGCGAGGTCTCGGTCGGCGGCGGTTCGCTGCCGGCGGTGCGGGTCGAGCTGATCCCGCCGGCGCTCTACAAATACGGCATCGGGCTCGAGGACGTCCGCGCCGCGCTCAGTAGCGCCAATGCCCACAGCCCGAAGGGCGGCATCGACGTCGGCGACCAGCGCTACCAGATCTACGCCAACGACCAGGCGAGGAAGGCGGCGGACTACAGGCCGCTGGTCGTCGCCTACCGCAACGGCGCGGCGGTGCGTCTGACCGACGTCGGCGACGTGATCGATTCCGTGGAGAATGTCCGCACGCTCGGCCTTTCCAACGGCAAGCCGGCGGTCGTGATGATCGTGTACCGGCAGCCGGGCGCCAACATCATCAAGATGGTCGACAGTGTGAAGGGGCTGATGCCGCAGCTCAAGGCCTCGGTCTCGAACGCGATCGACATCACGCTGGCGATGGACCGCTCGAAGACGATTCGCGCCTCGCTGCACGACGTCGAGATCACGCTCCTGATCGCCGTCGCGCTGGTGATCCTGGTCGTGTTCGCGTTCCTGCGCAATGCGCGCGCCACGCTGGTGCCTGTGGTGGCGGTCGGCGTGTCGCTGATTGCGACCTTCGCCGTGATGTACATGCTCGGCTACACGCTCGACATCTTCTCGCTGATGGCGCTGACGGTGGCGACCGGCTTCGTGGTCGATGACGCCATCGTGGTGCTGGAGAACATCACCCGCCACATGGATGCCGGACTGTCGCGACTGGAGGCGACGCTGGTCGGCACCCGCGAGGTCGGCATCACCGTGCTGTCGATGAGCGTGTCGCTGATCGCGGTGTTCGTGCCGATCCTGTTGATGGGCGGCCTGGTCGGCCGGCTGTTCCGCGAATTCGCCATGACGATCACGATCGCGATCGTGATCTCGCTGGTGGTCTCGCTGACGACGACGCCGATGATGTGCGCCGTGCTGCTGCGCAAGGAGCAAGGCCAGCCGCACGGCCGGATCTACCGGATCAACGAGCGCGTCCTCGAGCTGATGCTGAACGGATACCGCGCGACGCTCGGCCTCGCGCTGCGCCATCCACTGCTGGTAATGCTGATCCTGGGCTGCACGCTTTATTTGAACGTGCATCTCTACACGGTCGTGCCCAAGGGCTTCGTGCCGCAGCAGGACACCGGGCTCCTGATCGGCTCGATCCAGGCCGACCAGAGCACCTCGTTCCAGCTGATGCAGCAGAAGCTGACGCAGTTCATCGACATCGTCAAAACCGATCCGGCGGTCGACACCGCGGTCGGCTTCACCGGCGGCGGCGGCGTGGGTCCCGGCGGCGGCACCAATACCGGCACGGTGTTCGCTTCGCTGAAGCCGATGGACCAGCGCAAGCTGCGCGCCGACAAGGTGATCGAGCGGCTGCGCGAGCCGCTCGCGACGGTGGCGGGCGCCACCTTGTTCCTGCAATCGATCGGCGATCTCGGCGCCGGCGGCCGTTCGGGCAACGCGGCATATCAATACACCCTGAAGGGCTCGACCTTCGAGGAGCTGAACGAGTGGACGCCGAAGCTCGTCGCGGCGCTGCAGAAGGAGCCGACGCTGGCCGACGTCAACACCGACCAGCAGAACAAGGCGCTGCAGGCCAATCTGATCATCGATCGCGACGCCGCCTCCCGGCTCGGGATCACGGTCGCCCAGCTCGACAACACGTTGTATGACGCGTTCGGCCAGCGCCAGGTCTCGACCATCTTCGTCGCGCGCAACCAGTATCACGTGATCATGGAAGTCGCGCCGCGCTTCTCGCAGGACCCGCAGACCCTGAAGGAGGTCTATATCTCGACCTCGGGCGGATCGGCGAGCGGCACGCAGTCAACCAACGCGGTGGCCGGAACGGTCGCCTCGTCGTCGCAGAAGAGCTCGGTCAGCTCCGTCGCCGCCAATGTCGTGCGCAACCAGGCGACCAACTCGATCGGCGCCACCGGCAAGGGCGTCGCCTCGACCGGAACCGCGGTCTCGACCAGCGCGGAGACGATGATTCCGCTGTCCAGCGTCGCCCGCTTCGAGCACGGCGTGACGCCGCTCGCCGTCAACCACCAGGATCTTCTGGTCGCCAGCACCATCTCGTTCAACCTGGCGCCGGGCACGTCGCTGAGCACCGCGACCACCACGATCGAGAACGCGATGAACGCGATGCACGCGCTCGGCATGCCGGCGGGCATCAATGGCGGGTTTGCCGGCTCCGCGAAGATCTTCCAGCAGGCGCTGGCGAACGAGCTGTTTCTCATCCTCGCGGCGCTGGCGACGATCTACATCTCGCTCGGGATGCTCTACGAGAGCTACATCCACCCGCTGACCATCCTCTCCACGCTGCCCTCGGCCGGCGTCGGCGCGGTGGCGGCGCTGATGCTGTCGCGCACCGATTTCGACATCATCGGCATGATCGGGGTGATTTTGCTGGTCGGCATCGTGAAGAAGAACGCGATCATGATGATCGATTTCGCGCTCGACGCCGAGCGCCAGCGCGGGTTGTCGTCGCGCGACGCGATCTACGAAGCCTGCCTGATGCGGTTCCGCCCGATCATGATGACGACGCTCGCCGCCTTGTTTGGCGCGGTGCCGCTGATGATCGGCCTCGGCGAAGGCAGCGAGCTGCGCCAGCCGCTCGGCATCGCGATCTTCGGCGGGTTGATCCTGAGCCAGATCCTGACACTCTACACCACGCCGGTGGTCTATCTCTATCTCGACCGCGCCAGGCTCTGGAGCCAGCGGCGGCGTGCCGCGCGCCGCGCACGGCGGGCTGCGGCGAGCCCGTCCTGACCTGCCATCGTTGACAGACCCGCGCTGGTCTTGCCAACCTGCCGCGAGGTGGCAGGCGCAAGGAACCAATCTGTGAGTCCAGCTCCGGAAATCGCCGCGTCGCGTTGGTTCAACACCGGCGAACCCCTGACCTTGGCGGCGCTGCGCGGCCGCCCGGTCCTGCTGCACGCATTCCAGATGCTGTGCCCCGGCTGCGTCGCCCACGGCACGCCGCAGACCCAGCGCGCGTTCGAGCTGTTCAAGCATTCGGATTTGCAGGTGATCGGGCTGCACACCGTGTTCGAGCACCACGCGGCGATGACGGAGGTCGCGCTGGAGGCCTTCGTCCACGAGTACCGGCTGACGTTTCCGATCGGCGTCGACGAGGCCGGTGACGGCACGCCGATCCCCGTCACCATGCAGCGCTACGGCATGCAGGGAACGCCGACCAGCATCCTGATCGGCCGCGACGGCAACATCGTGCATCACGGCTTTGGGCAGCAGAGCGACATGGCGCTCGGCGCGATCATCGCAGCCGAGCTCGCCGCGCCGCGCGGCTGACGCCGCCCCGCCCGGCTGCAACCTATGCGCAGCCCTTGCACGCGGCAGCGTTGTGACGGCGTCGCGAAATGCGTGATACCGTTGCGCCAACCAGAACCATCGCCTTGCGGGAGGACCTCATGAAGACCTATCAGCTGTACATCAACGGCCAGTATGTCGACCCCGCCAACGGCGAATGGTTCGACACGATCGATCCCTATCGCGGCGAGGCCTGGGCGAAGATCCCGCGCGGCTCGGCCGCCGACGCCGACAAGGCGGTGAAGGCCGCCAATGAGGCGATGTGGCGCGGCCCGTGGGCGAAGATGACGGCGTCGGCGCGCGGCAAGGTGATGCGCAAGCTCGGCGACCTCGTCGCCGCCAACGCGGAACGTCTCGCCGAGATCGAGGTGCGTGACAACGGCAAGCTGATGGCCGAGATGCTGGGCCAGCTGCGCTACCATCCGGAATGGTGGTGGTATTTCGGCGGGCTGGTCGACAAGCTCGAGGGCGGCCTGGTGCCGATCGACAAGGCGGATACCTTCGCCTACACGACGCATGAACCGGTCGGCGTCGTCGCGGCGCTCACCGCCTGGAATTCGCCGCTGCTGTTTGTCGCCTGGAAATGCGCCGCCGCGCTTGCGGCCGGCTGCGCCGTGGTGGTCAAGCCGTCGGAATTCACCTCGGCGAGTACGCTGGAATTCGCAGCTCTGACCAAGGAAGCCGGCATTCCCGACGGCATCTTCAACGTGGTGACCGGCTTCGGGCCCGAGGCCGGCTCCGCGCTGATCTCACATCCCGGCGTCGCCAAGATCACCTTCACGGGATCGGATACTACCGGCGCAAGAGTCTACGAGACCGCCGCCAAGAGCCTGAAGCGCGTCTCGCTCGAGCTCGGCGGCAAGTCGCCCAACATCGTGTTCGAGGATGCCGACCTCACGGCGGCAGCGGCCGGCGCGATCTCCGGCATCTTCGCTGCGACCGGCCAGACCTGCATCGCGGGCTCGCGCCTTCTGGTGCAGAGCTCGATCAAGGAAAAGTTCGTCGCGCGGGTGCTGGAGTTGGCAAAGTCCGCCAAGATCGGCGATCCCATGAAATCCGACACCAATGTCGGCCCGATCACGACCCCGGCGCAATACAAGAAGGTGCTCGACTATATCGACATCGCCAAGGCCGAGGGCGCGCGCTGCCTGCTCGGCGGCAAGCCGGCCACAGGCGAGGGCATCAAGGGCGGCCAGTTCGTCGAGCCGACCATCTTCACCGATGTCGACAACACCATGCGGATCGCCCGCGAGGAGGTGTTCGGGCCGGTGCTGTCGATCATCTCCTTCGACACCGAGGAAGACGCCGTCCGGATCGCCAACGACACGATCTACGGCCTCGCCGCCGGCATCTGGACCAAGGATCTCGCGCGCGCCATCCGCGTGCCGAAGCAGCTGCGCGCCGGCACAGTCTGGGTGAACACCTACCGCGCCATCAGCTACATGATGCCGTTCGGCGGCATGAAGTTCTCCGGCGTCGGCCGCGAGAGCGGCATCGACGCGGTGCGCGAATATCAGGAGACCAAGAGCGTCTGGATCTCGACCGCGACGGACGTGCCGGCCAATCCATCCGTGATGCGGTGAGCGCGCGTTTTCTCGCTTCGGTTCACCTCTCCCATCGGGGGTGAACCGAGTCGCAGTCCGAACACCTCAGGAAAGCTAATGCATAGCCATCGGATTTCCGCCGTCCACGACAATCGTTTGTCCCGTCACGCTGTCCATTCGGCAATAAGCCACCACGAGCTGGGCAATGTCATCGACGCTTCCGGTTCGTCCAAGCACTGACTGGGCGCGCGCCATCTGCCGCATTGCTTCGGGCACGCGCTCGGCCATGCGCGTTCCTTCGACCAAGCCGGGGGCGACACAGTTGACGGTCACTTCGGGCGACAATGTAACTGCCAGGCAATGCGTAAGATGGATCAATGCCGCCTTGCTGACCGCGTAAGCGATACTGCTGCCACCTGGTGCAACCCCGGCAATTGACGCGATATTGACAATGCGACCTGCCTTGTGCCGCCGAAGTTCAGAGGCAAAACCCCGTGCGAGCAGAAATGGTCCGCGAAGATTCGTTTCAAGAATCCGATCCCAGATCTCCGGCGTTAGCGCGTCGAGCTCCTTGAACGGGATGCCGACGTTCCACGCGGCGTTGTTGATCAGAATATCGATCCGGCCAAAATGGCCGGCCAAGGCTTTGACGCACGCATCGATCGATTGAGGATCCCGCTGATCAAGCTGCACCGCCTGGCTGCGCCGGCCAGCCATCCGCAACGCCTCGACCAATTCACCCGCGCGCGCCGCTTCCGCTACGTAGGAAACGGCAACGTCCGCACCGGCGGCGGCGAGAGCCTTGGCAATCGCCTCTCCAATTCCACCCGACCCGCCGGTGACCAATGCGACTTTTCCGTTGAGGTCCATAGCTTCCCCTCGTTCACACGAACGGCAACACTCAGGGTCAAGGATACACGTTTCAACGGAGCCGGCAAAATTGCGCCTGAATGTCATTGTGCGGCATCACCTTGCCACCCGTGCTCGGCAATGCAAGCATCGGGTTGGTGGCCTAGGCGGGTAGCGGCCAGGTCACGTCCCTGCCCTTCAGTTCCTTGTAGCGTCGGGTGTGGGCGCGAATGCTTCCGAGATCCGACATGCCGCGCGACAGCAGGTCCCGGTCGAGCCGCGCGGCGGCATCGATCGCCGTCATTGTGGTCGCCTGCAGCGCGCGCTTCGAGAACGCGTAGGCCATGTAGCAATCCGGCGGTACCGACGCCGCCCAAGCGACGGCCGCATCGAGCAACTTGTCCGGCGCGACTGTCTGCTGGACGATGCCCAGTCGCGTCGCCGCGGCGAGATCGTAAACCTGACCAAACAGCGTCAATTCGAAAGCCGATCGCGGACCGATCGCATGCTTGATGATCTCGCAGTAGACAGCCGGCATCGGAATGCCGATGGGGACCTCGTTCAGCGCGAACTGCAGCGGACCTTCGCTGGCGATCCGGTGATCGCAATCGATCGCGGTGATGAATCCACCTGCATAGGCATGGCCGTTGAGCGCAGCCACCGTCGGCCTCGGATACGTGAAGAGACGGAGGTTCGTCGCACGATATTCGTCGAACCAAGCATCGATCTCCTTGATAGATTGGCGCGCGAACATCGGGAAATGATGATCAAAGTCGAGACCTGCCGTGAACACCGCGCCCGATCCGGTCAACACGACGGCGCAATCGGCGAACTCGGTTTCCAGGCGATCAAACGCCGCGTGTAGGTCGGCGAAGAAAGCCGGATTCTGCGCATTGACCTTGTTGGTGTTCATTGTCACTACGGCAACGTGCGGGTGCTTGCGTTCAATGATCCAGGGCATCGGTCATCCTATGGTTGCGAAAGATCAGGCGAGCTTGAACAGACGCCGCGCGTTTTCGGTCAAGAATGCCGAACGGGCGTCGACGCCGAGTTGGAGGTCGGCGAGGCCGGCGATGCACTCACCAGCCGGCCAAAAGGGATGGTTGGACCCAAAGAGAACCCGATGCCTCTTCTTGGCCCGCATGTACGCGACGAGGTCGGGCGGGTAGCGGCTAACCTTGTAGGCCGACGTGTCGATGAAGACGTTCGGGTACTTCATGACCAGCGATAACATCTCGCCGAGCCACGGGACGCCGATATGGCCGCCGAGAATACGAAGCTCGGGAAATTCGAGCGCGACACGATCGAGATAGGGAATGGGACGTCCCGGTTCGGATTCGCGCAGAGGCCCCGCGTGTCCAACCTGCGTGCAGAACGGGATGTCGAGTTCGCAGCACTCCGCGAACAGAGGATAGTACCGGCGATCCTCCGGCGGCAGCCCCCACACCCAAGGCAGAACGCGCAGTCCCTTGAAGCCGTCTCTCTTCACGCGCAGCCTCAACTCTCGTACCGCGTCCATCGGGCGGAAGAGATCGACCGAAGCGATTCCGACGAAGCGGTCAGGGTGAGCCCGGCAGTGTTGGGCGACCTCGTCGTTACTGATTATCGGCCCGCCCGGACCGTGCCAGCCACAGAGCATGCCCATAGAAACGCCTGCACGATCCATCTCGGCAAGCGTGTCTCCGATAGGGGGCGCCGTTTCCGACCATTTGCCGGGTCTCCACCGGCGCAACGACTCGAACATCGGATCCCCGATCCACGCGGGATTCGGATGCTGCATCCAGGCGTCGATGATCATTCTGAGCTGCCCGCGTCTTACAATGGACCGAGGCGACGGCCCGCGACCTGCCAGCGTGAAAGGCGAACCTGCTCAACCGGACTCGGTCGTGGTCCCGAGTGGCCACACCGCCATCACTAGACGCGAGGATCGTTCGGCGTCTTGAAGAAATCGGACAGCCTGCGCACGGGGCCTGCCCCACGCCTGCCGGAACGCCCCGGGCGTGACACCGGCGTGTCGCCGAAACTCTCTGGTGAGGTGGGCCTGATCGGAAAATCCGAGATCAGATGCAATCCCCGACAGACCATCGCCTCCGGCCGCGATTTCGTAGACCGAGCGACGGAAGCGCTGCACGGCAAGAAAACGCTTGGGCGGGCAACCGGTCGACGTTCGCACTCGCCTCTGCACCGTCCGGACCGATTTACCGACATGGCCCGCCAGGTCGCTCACCCGACCATGCGGCGCATCCAGCGGGTCGCACCCTGGAATCGAGGGGGGCCTCGCCTTCCGCGCGAGCGCGAGTAACATTAGATCCACGCTGTCGAGGATGTCAAAGCACGATGGACTGTCCCGGACGATTCGCGCCAGCGCATCGCGACACGCGACGATCGTCGGATTGTGGACGCTCGGCGTTCCCGGCCAATTCGGTTTCAACTTGACGCCGACGATCCAACCGAAGAACGCCCTTCCTTTTCTTCTGCAATCGAGGCTCGGCTCGTTGAAGACCACTTTGCCGGCCGAATCGCCTTCCCGGAATACGAAGGCAAGCTCCTTGAGCGGGGAAGCGAATGATATCCGGCTTTCCGTCAGCCGCCCCCGGTCTTTCAGGATATAGATCGAGTCCACAAAGGCGGCCTGATCGTCGCGCGGTGCGAATTCAGCGTAGAACGAGGGACGGGCGAAGACGCTGTCTTCGCCTTTGTCCGTTTTGATTGGACTAACGGTCATCAGTTTTCGACGCTTGATCGGCAATTTCTTGGTTCGCTGTTGAATGCACTTACGACTGATCTATCATACACCTCCGTAGCGGCAGTTTAAGCGCAAAGCCGCCGGCGTAGAACGTAGCCCATTGGTTCGCGATGAAGCTCGCATCAGCCCCAGGTCGGCTCTTCTGACAAGCAGCTGCTCGCCGGCACCGTGCGGGTGAACACCTACCGCGCCTTCAGCTACATGATGCCGTTCGGAGGCATGATGTTTTCCGGCGTCGGCCACGAAAGTGGCATCGCCCTTGTCCGCGGTCATTGAACTGGTCGTTGCGAAAGGTCCGCCGGTCGGCTAAGTTCTGCCTCACGAAGAGTCTCCGTGCTCATTCGTCCTTTCGCGCGACTGGCGAGCCAACGTGGAATTGACCACGGTGAAGCGCGAAGGGTTTCAACGCCGATCGCCTGGGCAACCCATCTGCTGGAAAAACAGCGTGTTGAGGAGCCCGAGCATGCCGTCGTTTCGCAACGAACTGTCCATCAACGATCAAGAGATCGCCGCCGCCCTTGCGGGCGAAGAGCGCCGTCAACAGGACGGCGTCGAACTGATTCCGTCCGAGAACTACACCTACCCGGAGGTGCTCGAACTGCTCGGCTCCGTCTTCACCAATAAATATTCGGAAGGGTATCCGGGACGCCGATACTACGGCGGCCAGCAGTATACGGACAACATCGAGAACCTCGCGCGGCAGCGGGCCTGCTCGCTGTTTCGTGCCGAGCACGCCAACGTTCAGCCGCTTTCCGGATCACCGATGAATCAGGCCGTCTATCTCGGCCTGTTGAATCCCGGCGACACCATTCTCGCCATGGACCTGTCCCATGGCGGTCATCTCACCCACGGCGCGCCGGTGTCCCACATGGGGCGCTTGTTCAACTTCATTCGCTACAAGACGGCGCCGTCAAACGGCGGCGCGATCGATTTCGACGCATTGCGCGCGACGGCGCGTGAAGCGCGTCCGAAGATGGTGTTGTGCGGCTACAGCTCCTATCCGCGCGACCTGGACTATGCGGCATTCAAGAGCATTGCCGACGAAGTCGGCGCGCTCACGATGGCCGACGTCAGCCATTATGGCGGATTGGTTGCCGCTGACGTCATGCGCAATCCGCTCGATGCCGGCTTCGACGTCATGACGACGACGTCCCACAAGTCGCTGCGCGGCCCCCGTGGCGGGATCATCCTGTGCCGGAAGGAACATGCCGGCCGGATCGATGCTTCGGTCTTTCCCGGTTTGCAGGGCGGGCCTCACATGAACGTCGTGGCCGGGATTGCCGTGACGCTCAAGAAGGCGGCGACCGCGGATTTCCAGGCCTACGCGCGGCAGGTCTTGCGCAACGCGAAGGTGCTTTCCGGCGCGCTGATGGATCGAGGGATGAAGCTGGTCACCGACGGGACGGACAATCACATGATGGTCGTCGATACGGCAGCATCGGTCGGGCTGAACGGGCGAGCGGCCGAGGACGTGCTCGATGCCATCGCCATCACCACCAACAAGCAAGTCATTCCGGACGATCCGCGCCCGCCGCTCAGGCCGAGCGGTGTTCGCCTCGGGACACCGGCGGCGACCACGCGCGGCATGGGAGAAGCCGAAATGCATCGTATCGGCGGGTTCATTGCGGCGGCTCTGCGGGCGAATGGAGACGATGCGGTCGTCGCGCGCCTCAGGTCGGAATGCACCGAGATGTGCCGGGCTTTTCCTGTTCCAGGCGTGGTGTCCGCGTCCGGACCGAACTGACCGGCGGCACACCGGCAACCGCAGCCTGGCGCGGAGACATGCCGAACGGAGTTTGGCGCCGCCGGTGCGCATCCCGCATCAAGTGCGGGACAGGCTTCGCTCGAAAACGCTCTATGCGCTCGTCAGGGATTGCCGACCTCGAAGGCCAGCAGAACATTGCCGGGCAAGCCGCTCCACTGCGCGTAGCCGGAATTGACGTACAGCATGTGATCCACAACGATCGGGCCGGGTCCGTCCATGGCACCGCCACGGGCCGCAACGCCATTGATCGTGGTGTAGTCGCGGGCCGTGTCGATCTCCCAGAGCAGCCGAGCGTCGTCGGTTGCATAGGCGCGCAAGAAGCCGCTCACGCCGCCTGAGAACACGACGCCGGGAATGACGGTGATCGCGGCCGACAGCGCCGGGCTGCACTGGGGGCGGTCGCCGCAGGCGACCGGCGCCACCTGCATCGTGACCTTCCCGGTCGCAAGATCCAGTCCGAACAGGCCGCCGCCTTCGCTTGAATTGAGACGCCTCGTGCCGTCCCTTAGAAACCGCACGTCCGAATTGGCGACGTAGATCCGGTCCTGGTCCGCAGCCGAGCCCCACTCGGTCCCGCCCAACGGGCCGCCCTGGCCGATCCGCGTCTGCCACAGGATCTTGCCGTCATGATCGGGATCCAGTGCATGGACCACGCCGGATTTCTGGCCGATCACCAGCGCGCGTTGTCCGTTGCGCAAGCTCACCAGGATGGGCGATTGGCCGAAGTCATGATCGGGTCCGCGGCTGTCAGGACAGTTGGTCTGGTCGGCGCCGAAACACGCAACGACGAAGCTGTCCCTGGGCGTGGCCTGCTGATGCCAAAGCATCCGGCCGGTCGCCAGATCGAACGCGAGGACGGCATCGCTGGTGTCGGTCGCCGGATCGGCATAGCTGTTCGACGTCGCGACGTAGAGCGCCTGGCGCTGCACGTCGATGGTCGGCGCGGACCAGACCGACGCTCCGGCCGGACCAAACAGCTGGGTGCCGATGGCGTTGGTCTTGGTCGGATGCGGCACCTCAGGGATGGTGTAGCTCTTCCAGATCTGCGCGCCGGTCTCGGCCTTCAGTGCAACGACGCTGCCGCGAAACGTGCAGCATTGGTAGGTCGGCCGCGACCCCGTGGCCTCCTCGATCGATGAAACCCCGACATAGACGACGCCGGAATGGAAGACTGGCGCGCCGGTGATCCGGGCGGCCAGATGATCGTCGGCCCTGCTCTTCCAGATCAGCGCGCCGGTCACAGCATTCACGGCGTAGACGTTGGCGAACAGATCGCCAAAGAAGATGGCGGGCTGGCCGTTGTCCAGCGGGGCAAAACTGATCGCGGTCCGGACCGCCGCCTCGGTCGGAAACACCCAGCGGGTGCATCCGCTTTTGGCGTCGAGGGCGTGCACCTTGCGGTCGCCGCCGCCGACGAACAGCAGGCCGCCGACGACGGTCGGCTGAGCGAAGGCGGTGGACGTGTTCGGGAATCCGAACGCCCATTTCAGACGTAACCGGGGGACTTCATCTGATGTGAGGCCGGCCACGGCCGCCGGCTGAAACCGGCTGTTGTTGAGATCCGCGCCCCAACCATTCCATCCTGGCCCATCGGTCGGTTGCGGAAAGCCGGCCTCGCTCGGCGCGCATTGGCCCGCATTCTCGGTCGACGCATGCGACGCGGCCTTGCCGGTGACGAGCGAGGCGATCGCCGCGCGTTCGTCACCGGTCAGCCCCTGTGCGAAGGATGCCATCGCGCCCGTGGTGATCGCACCCACAACCTCGTCGAACGATTTTGCCTGCAGCGCGGCGCGGCTCGGCACGCGACTATCTGCGTTGCCGCTGTCGTGGCACTGCGCGCAGCGTTGCGCGTAGAGCGCGGCGGCGCGTTGCTGCGCTGTCGCCGGGAGGCAAGACCAGATCAGGATGACGGCCGTCGCAGCAACCAGTTTCATCGTCGTTCACCAGCGTTGCTGTTGATGACAAGAACTGTTGCAGCCTAGCAGAACCCGGATGGTTGCCAATCCCGCCCGATTACCGAGCTAGCCGAGCGACAAGCCGGCGGTTGAGCCGCCGCTTGTGCTCCTTCGTAACTGCCGACCCGGATGACGCCGGCCGCGTCGCCCGCCTTGCACGCGCAGCCAGCAAAGCTCCGGTCACTGCGGACGATCAGTGACCCGCCGCGATCCTGGTTGGACCGCAGACATCGTCCTGCAGGTTTTTGCCGTCGTCATTGCCGCGGCCATGGTCCTTCATCCGGCCATGATCGCCGTCGCAATTGACGGGAGCGAACGACACACCGCGATAGACCATGCCGAAGGCCGGCGGCACGACGACATCGAAGGCCTCATTCGCCGGAAGCGCCGTCGCCGCCACCTTGTCCGTGATGGCGACCACCAGATTCGGATCGGCGCCGGGCTCGACCGAATTGCTCACCGTCGACGTCACGGCGAAGACCGTCGCGGTGCCGTTGCGGTTCACGCGGCCCGTGATGTTGCGCAGGCCGCCCGTCGCCGGGTCGGTCGGATATCCCTTCACATGATAGGCCGTGCCGAGGTTCAGCCCCTTCTGCAGCGTGTACGCAAGGCTCCAGCTGCCGTTCGCATAGACCCATTTCTGAAGGCCCGCCGTCGGCGACGTTGCCGCGTCGGCCAGGTTGCCGTCGCCCTCCTGGGCGACATAAAGCGTCGTCGCATTGGCAAACCAGATGCCGAAGGGATAGAAGCCGTTCGCGCCGGAGTTCACCGCGGGATTGCTCGGGAAACCCGGAAGAATGCTGAACGCCGTCGCGGCGGCCGTATCCCGGGTCGGGAGAACTCCCGGCGCGCCGACCTGATAGACCGTGTTGATGCCGTTGCTTCCGCTGCCCTTGGTTACGTAGAGCGTGTTGTCAGAGATCGCGAGGCCGCGGAAATTGTCGTCCTTGCCGGACTTGTCCGCGGCAAAGCCTAGCTGGCCGACGGAGAAGCCGAACTGAAAGCCGTTCTTGCTGCCGGGCGTTCCCTGCTGCACGCCAACCACGGTGTCAGAACCATCGCTGCCCGGCGTCGCGAGTTGAACGCCGGTGTCATTGACGATCAGCACCGGCTGGGTGCCGCTGCCGTTACCGGCATTGCCGACCGTGAAATACTGGTCGGCCTGGGTGCCATTGACCTTGTTGGCACGGATCGCGCCGCGGCCATTGTCGCCGCTGTAAACGTTGACCTTGGTCCGGTGCAGTGATCCGTCAAAACCGAGCTCCGCCACCACGCGTGCATGCACGCTGGTGTCCGGATTGGTGGGATCGACATGGTTGGGCGAATTGGAGTTGGAAACATCCAGCTCGTTCACCGTAGCGTCATAGCCCATGAATGTCACGGCCTTGCCGTCGGGCGACAGGTGAAGCGACAATTCTGACTTGGAGCTGAAGCTTGTCACCGCGATGTCTGCCGGGACAGTCAGCGCGCCGATTTCGGCAAGGCGACCGCCTTCCAGATGATACTTCTTGATCACGACCGGCGCAGTCACGCCGAAGTTCGAATCAACCGCCACATTGTTGAAGACCGTCGGATAGGTGCCGTCAGCCACCGCAATTCCGCCCGTCGGCAGGGTCTGGCCCACGGCGACGGTCGACGGCTTGCCTGCGTAGAGCGCGCCGCTGACGAGCAATTCGTGCGGATTGCCTGCAATCTGGGAAAAGGCCGGATGGACTGCGAACAGCACCGGTGAGAGAGCCGTCCCCGCGATCAGGCGCCGGACAATTGCGCGGCCGATTGCTTGTGGTGTGGAGATTGTCTTGAACATCCGAGAGCCCCCATTTTTTGAAGATCAAAATGGATTGCTCATAAGCGGCGGATCGCAACACTGCTGTGACAGATCTCCGACTGTCGCGTTCACGTTTCGGAAAATATTGATGCGATCCACCGATGGCTGCAGAAGGCGGTTGGCCGGCAATCTTCCGAAACAATAGGGATCGAGATTGAGCGGCCATGCAGCCGTGGGACGACGGCTTCGGGCACGGCGATTTGTGGAAAGGCTTCCGCCCTAACCCTTCGCCTCGCTCGGCATGCCGCCGAACAATTGCGCCTGCTCGGCGCGGCCGGCCTCGACGATCCGGCTGGTGGCGGTCTCGATCTGGTCGCGCAGGCGGGTCATGAACTCGTCGCGCGGCAATCCCGGCGGCAGCGGATCGAGGAATTCGACCACCAGCGTGCCGGGATAGCGCATGAAGGTGCGGCGCGGCCAGAACAGCCCGGAATTGAGCGCGACCGGCAGGCACGGCACGCCGCTCTCGGCATAGATCTGCGCGACGCCGGCCTTGTAGTTCGGCACAGCCCCAGGCGCGGTGCGCGTGCCCTCCGGGAAGATCACGAGCTGACGGCCGAGCTTCACCTCGGCCGCCGCGCGCTTCAGCGTCTTGATCAGTGAGCGCGGGCCGCCGCCACGCTCGACCGAGATCATGCCGACCTTCTTGAGGTACCAGCCGAACACCGGGATCATCATCAGCTCGCGCTTGAGGATGAACAACGGATGGTCGAAGAAGCGCACCAGCGCAAAGGTCTCCCAGAACGACTGGTGCTTCGAGGCGATCACCAGCGGTCCCTTCGGAATCTTCTCGACGCCGCGAAACTCGATCTTGATGTTGCAGACCACGCGCATCAGGAACAGGCTGATGCTGGCCCAGGCGCCTTCGAGTGCCATCATCGCGCCGCGCGGCAGCAGCAGCGCCGGCAGCGCGATGATGCAGAGCACCACCAGCACCAGATAGAACAGCACGTTGAAGATCAGCGAGCGCAGGAAGATCATTTCAGTCCTTGTTTGAGCATGAACTCCGCGCAAACGCGTTCCGCGTTTGTCGCGAGGGAAAACCGCTCCGCACTTTTCCGGATCATGCCTAATCCTAATTCGCCTGCGCCGTCGCCGGACGGCGCGATGCGGCTGCCGGCTCGGCGAGATCGGAGGTCAGGTCGAGGCCGATATCGGCGAGCCGCACCCGGACCTCCGCGGCGACATATTTGGCGTATTCCGATAGCAAGAGACGAAAGGTTCCGCCACTGGTCCACCACGGCTCGTCGCGCCATTTGTCGCCAACGACCGCGAACGGGATCAGCGTGACGTCGGGCATCGCATGTGACAGTTCCACGATCGCGCGCGGCATGTGGTAGTTCGAGGTCACCACGATCAGCGATTTGAAGCCGCGCTCGCGCGCCCAGCGCCGCGTCTCCGCCGCATTGCTGCGGGTGTTGACCGCCGAGCGGTCGAGATCGACGCAGCAGCTCATCAGCCCCCGACTATCGGGCACCGAGCGGGAGATGTCGCCGGCGTCGTTGGTCGGATGCACGCCCGAGATCAACAGCCGCTTGCCGTAGCCCGCGGCGAGCAATTCCATCGCGTCCGACACCCGCGACGAGCCGCCGGTCAGCACCACGATGCCGTCGGCATTGTGCGGCGGGTCGGTCTCGACGCCGCGCAATTGCGAGAGGAAGCCGACAAAGCCGACCGCCGCGGCAACGAAGCCAAGCGCCAGCGGCGCGACGATGACGGCGCGCAGCCAGCCGCGCGGAGGCGCGGCATAGCCATTCGGCGACGTATCGTCGGACTGCAAACTCATGTGATGCGGTTACCCTTCCCCCGGGCGATTTTAATGCATGAACTGGAAAAGTGGAAACCCGGTTTTGCCGTGACGACGGCTGCGCGAATACGCGCGGGATCACACTCTGGCGGCGAAATGCGATCACGCGACTGACCTCATGGTTGCGCTGTCGTGCGCCGTCAATCGATGTCGTCGAGCGTGGCAAACAATGTGCGCCGCGACGCCCAGGCGGTGATCGCCGCGATCAGCACCGCCTGCATCGCCAGCACCAGATAGCCCGATGGGCGCAGCGAGAACGTGCCGAGCAGCGCCGCGAACTGGTCGCCCACCGGCGTGCCGGAGAACCAGTTGGCGATCGACTCGGAGAAGCCGAACGCCAGCATCGCCGCGCCGCCGCCGATCAACCCGCCTTCAAGGCCGAGCCGAAGGAAATGCCGCAGGAAGCGGTTGGCGATGTAGCTGTCGCCGGCGCCGACGAAATGCAGCACCTCGACGATCGGACGGTTGGACGCCATCGCGCCGCGGGTCGCAAACGACACCGAGATGATGGTGGCGATGATCACGAGGATGAGGATGCCGACGCCGGCAAACACCGTGGCGCCGGTCATCGAGCGCATGCGCTCGATCCAGGCGCGGTGATCGTCGACGCTTGCGGTCGGCGCCACCTGCGTCACCCGCGCGCGCAGCGCGGCGAGATCGAGCGTGGTGCCGGGCTGCACCCGCGCCACGATGACGCGCGGCACCGGCAGCTCCTCGATCGAGAGCCCGCTGCCGAGCCACGGCTCCAGCAGTTTGGCGGATTCCTCCTTGCTGAACGGCCGGACCTCGAGAATGCCGGACTGCGCCCGCATCGCATCCGCAGCCGCCTGCGCGTCGCGATCGAGGTCGCGGCCCGGTGAGGGGCGCACCTGGATGGTGATCTCGCTCGACACTTCGGACTGCCATTCGGCCGCGGATGCACTAACCAAGAGAACGGTGCCGGTCGTCAGCGAGGCGAGGAAGGTCATGATCGCGACCACCGCGACCAGCGCGCGGCCCGAGATCGAGGCGCGCGGCACGATCGGCGACATGTTGCGCGCCGTGGCCGGGACCTGCGGGCGTTCGCGCCCGAGATCGACCAACGACACTTTCTCGTCGCCGCTCCTATTCATAGATGTGCAGCCGTCCCTGATGCAGCACCAGCCGCCGCGCCTCGTATTGATCCATCAGCGTGATGTCGTGGGTCGCGATGATAACAGCGGTGCCCGATTTGTTGAGCTCGATGAACAGCCGCAACAGGCGGCGCCCGAGCGTCGGATCGACGCTGCCGGTCGGCTCGTCCGCCAGCAGCAATTGCGGCCGCGAGATCACCGCGCGCGCGATCGCCGCGCGCTGCTTCTCGCCGCCCGACAGGATCGGCGGCAGCGCATCCATGCGCTCGCCGAGGCCGACCCATTTCAGGAGGTCGATCACCTCGCGGCGATAGCTCGATTCGTCGCGGCCCATCACCCGGAACGGCAGCGCGACATTCTCGTAGGTCGTCATATGGTCGAGCAGGCGGAAATCCTGCAGTACGATGCCGATCCGTTTGCGCAGGTCGGCGACCTGGTCCTTGCTCAGCAGGGAGACGTCCTTGCCGAACAGATTGACCAGCCCGCGGGTCGGCCGCAGCGACAGGAACAACAGCCGCAGCAGCGAGGTCTTGCCGGCGCCGGACGGGCCGGTCAGGAACTGGAACGAATGCGCCGGGATCATGAACGAGAGGTCGCGCAAAATCTCCGGGCCGAGCCCGTAGCGCAAACCGACATTTTCGAACCGAACCAATGCGCTAGCTCCGTTCGAGAGGGCCGATGGCCGAATACCCCATACTGCCGGCCGACCGGCCACGAACCGCACAGAAAGGTTGTGCGTCGGTTATGGTTTCCGATTCGTTAACGGTCGCTCAGTAGCATCCGGGCATACCATACGGTGGAGATTCGGCTCCATGCATATCGTTTGCCCGCATTGTACAACATCCTATGCCATCAATCCGGCCACCCTGGGGGAGGCCGGGCGCAGCGTCCGTTGTTCCCGCTGCCGGGAGGTCTGGCTGGCCCGACCGGAGGACGCCGTCGGGGTGACGGCGCCCGTCTTGGCCCATCAGTCCGCAGGCTCCGATCTCGCCGCCGAATGGAACGCGATGGGCCGGGAGGAGGCTGACGAGACCCCAGTGGTCGAAAGCCCCTCGATTTCGGCCGATTTGCCCAGCGAGAGCGACGCCACCGCGTGGCCGGCGGTCGCCGCGGCGGATGCCGCTGCCCATGCCGACGGCCAACAGGTGACCGGAACCAAGCGCCGCTTCCGCCTGCCGCGGCTTCCCCGGCTCTTCCGGCTGCCCTCGCTGCCCCGAATTCCCTTCATGCCTGTGATCGGCGCCCTGCCGACCACCTGCGGCGCCATGGCCGCGCTGATCATCGCGCTGTTCGTCTGGCGCAACGACGTCGTGCGCCTGCTGCCGCAAACCGCCCTGTTCTACAAGATGGTCGGGCTCGACGTGAATCTGCGCGGGCTCGCCTTCAAGGACCTCAAGATCACCAACGAGACCGTGGACGGCAAGCCGGTGCTGGTGATCGAGGGCATGATCGTCGGCCAGACCAGGAAGCCGGTCGAATTGCCGCGGCTGCGCTTCTCGGTCCGCGACGCGCAGGGCGCGGAAATCTATGCCTGGAATGCGGTGCTGGAGCAGCCGGTGCTCAATCCCGGCGAGCGCGCCTTCTTCAAGTCGCGCCTCGCCTCGCCGCCGCCCGAAGGCCGCAATATCGACGTACGCTTCTTCAACAAGCACGATCTCACCGGCGGCCGCGCCTGAGCCGCCGGCAAACACTCTCGGAAACCGACCCATCACCATGACGCGTGTTCTGATCGCCGACGACGAAGACTCGATGCGCTCGCTGGTGGCGCGCGCCATCGCCATGGACGGCCACGAGACCGTGACCGCGCAGGACGGCGCCGAGGCGCTGGAGATGCTGACGCGCGATGAAGGCGCGTTCGACCTCCTGCTCACCGATATCCAGATGCCGGTGATGGACGGCATCGCGCTGGCGCTGACCGCGGCGCGCGACTTCCCGGAGCTGAAGATCCTGCTGATGACCGGCTTCGCCCATCAGCGCGAGCGTGCCTCCGGCCTCGAGGCGATCGTGCATGATGTGGTTACGAAACCGTTCTCGATCGCCGATATCCGCACTGCGGTAGCGGATGCGCTGGCGGCGCGGAAGGCCAGCTAGCCGTCATTGCCGGGCTTGCCCCGGCAATCCATCTTCAAAATGAGTCTTGCGAAGCTTGATGGATGCGCGGGTCAAGCCCGCGCATGACGAGGTGTGTGCGGAGACGGATATTCGCACGCCATCATTGCGCGCAAAGCAACCCCCGCACACAACCTCGTCATGCCCCGCGAAGGCGGGGCATCCAGTACGCCGCGGCTTCTCGATTCGATCGCTGACGTCTCTGGAATACTGGATCGCCCGGTCAAGCCGGGCGATGACAGTGAAAGGCGCGGAGAGATCAATAATCCTTCAGCAGCCGCTCGATGTAGTCGAGCTCGAGCTGCGGTCGTGACGGATCGGCGAGGCGGCGGCGCAGTTCTTCGAGGATGCGGCGGACGCGCTGGACGTCGATCTCGCCGGGGATCTTCACCGTGTAGTCGTCACCGAATTCGCGGCCGTGCAACGGACGGCCGAGCGGATCGGTCTGGTTGCCGCCGCTCTGCTGGCGGCCGGCGCGGTTGCCGGGGCCGTCGCCGGGCTGGTCGCCATCGCCCTGCTGCATGGCGTCGGCAAGGCTCTGCGCGCCCTTGCGCAGCGCATCGAGCGCGCGCCCTTGCGAATCCACCGCGCCGTCGGCATTGCCCTCGCCGAGCCGGCCGGAGGCATCGCCCATCGCGGAGTCGGCCTGGTCGAGCCCGTCGCCGTCATCGCCCTGATCGCCTTGGTCGCCCTGCTGGGCCTGGTCGCCCTTCTGACCCTGGCCCTTCTGGCCGCGCTGATCCGGACCCATGCCGCGCTTGGCGAGCTCTTCCTGCAGCTTCTTCAGCCGGTCGCGCAGCGCCTGCTGATCCTGCTGCAGGTCGCCCATCGACTGCTCGCCCTGCTTGCCGCGCATGCGGTCGCGGCGGGAATCCTGGCCCTGCTTGAAGGTCTTGTCGCGCAACTGCTGCTGCTTGCGGATCATGTCGCCGAGCTCGTTGAGCGACTGCTGCATGTCGTCGTCGCCCTGATTGGGCTGCGCCATCTGCAGGTTTTCGAGCATCTGCTGCATCTGCTCGAGCAGTTGCCGCGCCGCATCCTTGTCGCCGGAACGCGACAGCCGCTCCATGCGGTCGAGCATGTTCTTGAGATCCTGCTGGCTCAACACTTTGGCATTGGGATCGAGCGGCCGGGCGAGCTGCTGCGGATTGTTGCGGAACTGCTCGGTGAGCTGGCGCAGGAAATTGTCCAGCGCCGCGCGCAGATTGTCGGTGAGCTTCTTGATCTCCTCGTCGGTCGCGCCGCGGTCCAGCGCCTGCTTCAGCGCGTCCTGCGCCGCGCGCAGCGCCTTGTCGACGTCGGAGATGTTGCCGTCCTCGATGGTGACGGCGAGCGCCCACAGGCTGGCCACGACCCCGCGCAGCTGATCGTCGGTGCGTGCCGCCTCGAGCTGGCGGCTGACGGTATGGAGGCCAAGATAATAGCCGGTCTCCGGCATGAACATTTCCGGCGCGATCATCAGCGCCTCGAGCGCGGCGAACACCTGGCCGTTCTGGTTGGCGTCGAGCGCCAGGATGCGGCGCTGCTCGATCAGCGCGCGCGCCAGCGGCTTGGTGAACAGCCGCTCGGGCAGCCGCATGTTGAACGGCTCGCTCTTGCCCTCATTGCCGGCCTCGTCCTTGGCCGTCAGCGTCAGCGTGACGTCGGCGCCGGCATAGGGGTCTTCGCTAAGATCCTTGACGGTCTGGCCGACGCCGTTGCGGGTGCGCGCGTTGGGCAGCACCAGCGCGAATTGCGGCGGCTCGAACAGCGGACGCGGCTGCGCCGCCTTGCCGTCGGCATCCTTAGCAGCATCCTTGGCGCCATCCTTGGGCGCATCGCTTGGCCGCGCCGCGAACTGCGCACGTGCTTCGCTGACGCCGTAATCGTCCTCGAGCCGGTAGGACATCTGCAGCGAACCGCGCGCCTGCCGCTCCGGATCCTTGGCGAGCGCGATCGACGGCGGGCGGTCCGGCGTCGCGGTGAATTTCCACTGCGGCTGGCCGGCCGGCGCGCGGACATGCGCGGTGCCGTCGGCGGCGATCTTGAAGTGCCGCTCATTGGTGCCCTTGGGCGCCTGCCCGTCCGGCGCGACCTCGGTGAGGCCGCCACCGACGACAACGTCGATGGTGCCGCCGCTGGAGCGCACCAAAAGCGTGCTGCCGGCCGGAACCGCGAGCGGGGCATTGTCGGCCGCGGCGGCGTCCTTGTTGGCGTTCGACAGGATGATCGGCGGCTTGCCGGTGTAGTTCGGCGGCGTCACCCAGGCATCGACCCGGACATTGGGCGGCGCCATGATGCCGTTCCAGTCGAACGCGGAGGCAACCCGCAGGCCGCGCTCGTCGCCGGCGGCGACATAGGTTGCGATCAGCATCACGATGACCAGCGCGCGCAGCGCCCAGGGGTCATGCAGCGAGACGCGCGGCCGCGGCAGCCCGGCGCGGATGCGCTTGATCGAGGCCAGCGTGCGCTCGCGCTGCGCCTGCCACAGCGCCAGCGCGAACGGATCCTTGTTGGTGAGCGTATCGGAGAGCGTGGTCGCCGGGCGATGCGGGATGCCGGCGCCGCGGTCGAGCCGGCTCAGGCCCTCCTCGCGGCTCGGCCAGCGGAAGCGCAGCAGCGGCAACAGCATCGCGAGGGCGGCGATCGCGAACAGGCCGGCGCCGGCGACGCGTGCGACAAACGGCAGCACCAGCCACAGCCCGGCCCAGGACGCGACCAGGAACAGACCCACGACCGTCAGGAACCGCGCCAGATGCGGCCACGACCGTTCCCACGCAATCGCAAATCTTGCCCGCTGCAGCGCCTCGGTCAGTTTCAGCCGCGCGATCGCATCGCTGTCGCGGACGGCGCGTGAGGCGTTGTCGGACGGGTCGATGTTGGCTCCGCTCAATAAAATCTCCGGGGTAGCCGGCAGGTCAGCTTAGCACAGCGGCGGCTTTGAGGCACCCGTTCCGGGGCGTAACCCACACCGGGAAATACGCATAACACGAAGGCGTGACTGCGGCGGTTCGACCCCGTAACTTCCCGGCCCGAACCAACGCCTTAACGCATGAGGAAACGATATGGACCAAAAAACGCACGACAAGGGGCTCGAAATCCGCAAGGCGGTGCTCGGCGAGGCCTATGTCAACAATGCGCTGAAGAATTCGGACAGCTTCAACAAGCCGTTCCAGGAACTGGTCACCGAATATTGCTGGGGCGCGGTCTGGGGCCGCGAGGAGCTACCGCGCAAGACCCGCAGCATGCTCAACCTCGCCATGATCTCGATCCTGAACCGGCCGCACGAATTGAAGGCGCACATCAAGGGCGCGCTGACCAACGGCGTGTCCCGCGACGAGATCCGCGAGATCTTCATGCAGGTCTCGATCTATGCCGGCATCCCCGCCGGCGTCGACAGCTTCCGCATCGCGCGCGAGGTGTTCGCCGAACTCGACAACAAGGCGTAAGGCGCTGCTGCCTCCGCATCGTCGTCTCGGCCAAGCGAAGCGCGAGCCGGGACCCATAACCACAGCTCGTTGTCGCTACGACGGCTGTGGCCCCAGCGGAGCCAAACAATCTGGTCCTGGGGTTATGGGTCCCTGCTTTCGCAGGGACGACATCGAGGGGAGGCGGCATCGCGAAAAACGACATAGAGGAAACGACTCATGGAAATCGGATTCATCGGCCTCGGGAAGATGGGCTTCCCGATGGCGCGCCGGCTGATCGAGGCCGGCCACAAGCTCACCGTGTTCGACACCAGCAAGGACGCGCTCGACAAGCTGGTCGCGCTCGGCGCTGAGGCTGCAATCTCACCCAAGGACATCGCCGACCGCGTCGAGACCGTGATGGCGAGCCTGCCCTCGCTGCAGGCCTCGCTCGAGGTCGCGACCGGCACAGGCGGCGTGATCGAGGGCACGCGCGTCAAGCGCTTCATCGATCTCTCCACCGTCGGCTCACAGATGGCAGTGAAGATCCACGACCTGCTGGCGAAAAAGAACATCGTGCAGATCGACAGCCCGGTGTCCGGCGGCGTCTCCGGCGCCGAGAAAGGCACGCTGGCGGTGATGGTGTCGGGCCCGCGCGCCGATTTCGAGTTGGTGAAATCCGCGCTCGACGTGATCGGCAAGGTGTTCTTCATCGGCACCAAGCCGGGCTCCGGCCAGACCATGAAGCTCGCCAACAACTTCCTGTCGGCGACCGCGATGGTCGCGACTTCGGAAGCGGTGGTGATGGGCGTCAAGTCCGGGCTCGATCCGGCCGTGATGATCGATGTCATCAATGCGGGCTCGGGGCTGAACACCGCGAGCCGCGACAAGTTTCCGCGTTCGGTCTTGCCGCGCAGCTTCGATTTCGGCTTCGCCACCGGGTTGATGGTGAAGGACGTGCGGCTCGCGGTCGAGGAGATGCGCTCGCTCGGGCTTTCGATGGAGGTCGCCGAAGCGGTCGGCCGGCTCTGGGAAGTGATCATCCGCGAAGAAGGGCCGGAGTCGGACTTCACCGCGGCGATCAAGCCGATCGAGAAGGCCGCGGGCGTGATCGTGGGTGGCGGCAAGGGCGGCGCGCACGCCGCGAAGTAACGCTCTCGCCGAATTGAACGCTGTCGTCCCGGGCAAGCGAAGCGCGACCCGGACCCATAACCACAGGCGTTTGTGGTTTAGCTGAGCTGGGGCCCCAGCTCAGTACAACAATCAAGAGCGGTGGTTATGGGTCCCTGCTCCCGTGCGCAATTGCGCACTAGGCAGGGACGACACCGAGAATGAGGTGCCAGCGTGCCTCACAACCACGGCGCGGGCTTGTCCATCGCAATCAGCGCGTCGACGTCGATGCGCGGGCGAACGATCGCATACTGGTCGTCCTTGACCAGCACCTCCGGCACTAGAGGCCGCGTGTTGTAGGTGCCGGCCTGCACCGCGCCATAGGCGCCGGCGGTCATGATCGCGAGGAGATCGCCGGCCTTCGGCTGCGGCAGCGTGCGGTCGAGCGCGAGATAGTCGCCGGTCTCGCAGACCGGACCGACCACGTCGGCGACCATGGTCGGCGTACCCTGCGCGGGCTGGCGCACCGGCAGGATATCGTGATGGGCTTCATACAGCGTCGGCCGGATCAGGTCGTTCATCGCGGCGTCGATGATGACGAAGTTCTTGGCATCGCCCGGCTTCACATGGATCACGCGGGTGACCAAGATGCCGGCATTGCCGACGATCATGCGGCCCGGCTCGAACATCAGCGTGCAGCCAAGATTGTGCGTGACGCGCTTGACCATCGCGGCATAGGCATCCGGCGCCGGCGGCGCGGCGCGGTCCATGTAATAGGGAATGCCGAGGCCGCCGCCGAAATCGACATGGGAGATGTCGTGGCCGTCGGCGCGCAGTGTCTGCACGAAATCGGCGAGCAGGCGGAAGGCCGCCTCCAGCGGACCGAGATCGGTGATCTGGCTGCCGATATGCACATCGGTGCCGGTGACCTGGATGCCCGGCAGCTTCGCGGCGCGGGCATAAACCTCGCGGGCGCGCGCGATCGGAATGCCGAACTTGTTCTCGGACTTGCCGGTCGAGATCTTGGCATGGGTGCCGGCATCGACGTCGGGATTGACCCGCACCGAGATCCGCGCCGTCGTCTTCATCTCGACCGCAAGCCGCGACAGCATCTCGAGCTCCGGCTCGGACTCGATGTTGATGCAGAGGATGTCGGTGGCGAGCGCCGCGCGCAGCTCGGCTTCGGTCTTGCCGACGCCGGAGAACACGATCTTCGATGGCGGAATGCCGGCCGCCAGCGCCCGCTTCAACTCGCCGCCGGACACCACGTCGGCGCCGGCGCCGAGCTTGGCCAGCGTGCGCAGCACCGACTGGTTGGAGTTCGCCTTCATGGCGTAGCAGACCAGCGCCTTCTCGCCTGCGAAGGCTTCGGTGAAGACGCGGTAATGCCGCTCCAGCGTTGCGGTCGAATAGCAATAGAACGGCGTGCCGACGGCTTCCGCCAGCTCAATGAGATTGACCGCCTCGGCATGCAGCACGCCGTTGCGATAGTCGAAATGGTTCATGACACGTTAGATTGTTTGAGCATGATCTTGTCGGAAAACCGGCTTCCACTTTTCCGGATCATGCTCCGGATACTAGTTGCCGAGCAGCGGATCGAGGATGAAGGGCCGTTTATTGCCTTTCGATGCGGCCGGCGCGGCATCCGATCCATAGGTCGGATTGAACACGCTGGGCTGCGCCGCCCGCTCGCTCTCGGTATCGCCCGGCGCCGCTGTCGTCCCCGGCGCGGCATTCGCGGTCGGCGGTAGGTCGAGCGGTCCCTTGCGGCCGCAGCCGCCGAGCGTCAGCGCTGATACGCTCAGCACAATGATGGCCCATCCCGAGGGGGTCAGGCGGTTCTTGCTAGTCACGACGAAATCCCCAATTCGGGCCGCACCATACAAACATTGGCGTGCTCTGGCGAGAGGCGGAGCGCCACGAAATCACGGCCAAATTTTCGCGATCAGCCCGATTTTCGCTCTTTTTCCAGCCGCTTGGCCCAGGCTTTGGCTTGCGCCGTCACATTCTTCGGCGCCGTGCCGCCAAACGAGGTCCGGCTCTGCACCGAGGATTCGACGCTGAGCACCTTCAGGGCGTCGGCCGTGATCTTCGGCTCGACCTCCTGCATGGCCTTCAGCGGCAGCTCGTGCAGCGCCACGCCCTGCTTGGAGGCGAGGCCGACGATACGTCCTGTGACGTGATGGGCGTCGCGGAACGGCATTTTCAGGGTGCGCACCAGCCAGTCGGCAAGGTCGGTCGCGGTGGCGTAGCCCTCGCCGGCGGCGGCCTTCATCTTCGCCGCGTCCGGCACCAGGTCCTCGACCATACCGGTCATGGCGCGGATTGCGAGCGACAGCGCCGCGAACGCCTCCATCGCGCCCTGCTTGTCCTCCTGCATGTCCTTTTGATAGGCGAGCGGCAGGCCCTTCATCACGATCAGCAGCGCAGTGAGCGCGCCGATCACGCGGCCGGTCTTGGCGCGCACGAGTTCGGCCGCGTCCGGATTGCGCTTCTGCGGCATGATCGACGATCCCGTCGTGAACTTGTCGCTGAGCCTGACGAGGCCGACCAAAGGCGAGGTCCAGATCACGATCTCCTCGGCAAAGCGCGACATGTGCACCGCGCAGATTGCGGCCGCCGACAGCGTCTCCAGCACGAAATCGCGGTCGGACACCGCATCGAGCGAATTGGCCATCGGGCGGTCGAAGCCTAGCGCCTTGGCGGTCGCGGCGCGGTCGATCGGAAACGAGGTGCCGGCCAGTGCGGCGGCGCCAAGCGGCGATTCGTTCAGCCGCTTGCGCGCGTCGGTAAAGCGGCCGCGGTCGCGGGAAGCCATCTCGACATAGGCCAGCAGATGATGGCCGAAGGTCACCGGCTGCGCGGTCTGCAGATGGGTGAAGCCCGGCATCACGGTTCCGGCATGCTCAAGTGCGCGGGCGACCAGCGCCTCCTGGAACGCGGCCAGCGCCGCATCGGTCTCATCGATGGTGTCGCGGACATAGAGCCGGAAATCGGTCGCGACCTGGTCGTTGCGCGAGCGTGCGGTGTGCAGCCGGCCCGCCGCGGGACCGATCAATTCGGACAGCCGCGACTCGACATTCATATGGATGTCCTCGAGCGCGCGCTTGAAGTCGAAATCGCCCTTGCCGATTTCTGACAAAATCGTGTCTAGACCTTTGCCGATATTTTTCGCATCAGCAGCGGTGATGATGCCCTGCGCGGCGAGCATTGCGGCGTGGGCCTTGGACGCGGCGATGTCCTGGGCATAAAGGTGACGGTCGACGTCGATGGAGACGTTGATTTCCTCCATGATCGCGTCGGGACGCTCCGAGAACCGGCCGCCCCACATCTTGTTGCTCATGACTTCTCGCTCACGAATTTGTATTGCAGGCCGTGCGGTTTCATCGCCGGAGCGGCGAAACAGCATGGCGGTTCCGGTCGTATTCCCGGCATTGCTTAGCCACATCTGACCCAGGATGACAAACGATATGCCCGAGACGACCCCGTCCGAACCGACCGCCAAGCCTGCCGCCCGGTGGCGCATCCCGCTGGTGATCGGCGCCGTGCTGGCCGGGGCCGCGATCGGCTATGTCGGGGTCTCCGGCCTCAAGCATCCCGCGGGCGGCGATGTGGCCTGCAACAGCGCGGTGGCCCTAGCCAAGAAGATTGCCCCGCTCGCCCATGGCGAGGTCGCGGCGCTGACCATGGCGACCACCCCGTTGAGGCTGCCCGACCTCGCCTTCGAGGACGCCAACGGACAGCCGAAGAAGCTCTCGGACTGGCGCGGCAAGACTGTACTCGTCAATCTGTGGGCGACCTGGTGCGTGCCCTGCCGCAAGGAAATGCCGGCGCTCGACAGCCTGCAGACCAAGCTCGGCGGCAAGGATTTCGAAGTGGTCGCGATCAACATCGACACCCGCGATCCGGACAAGCCGAAGAACTTCCTGAGAGAGGCCAATCTGACCAATCTCGGCTATTTCTCAGACCAGAAAGCCAAGGTCTTTCAGGATCTTAAGAACATAGGTAAGGCGCTGGGCATGCCGACCTCGGTCCTGGTCGACGGCAACGGCTGCGAAATCGCCAATATCGCCGGTCCCGCCGAATGGGCGAGCGACGATGCGATCAAGCTGGTGAAGGCGGCGCTGGCGCCGGCCGCGGCCGGATTCTGATCAGGCGACGGCGTTGAGGTTGCCGCCGACGCCGGGGGACAAATTCGCGGTCGAAGGACTGCCGAGCAGGGTCTGAACCGCGAACTTTTCCGCGTCGAGGTTCTGCTTGGTCACACGGGTCGCGATCTCACCCTGCAAATTGCCCTGCTGCATCGACAGGATGCTGGTGACCATGCTCATCATGTCCATACGCGGTACTCCCAAGTCCGGCTTTGGCGTAGCCGGGGAAAGTTAACGCTTGGTATCGGCGGCCGCGTCAGGCGGACACATCGTTTGGACGACGAGCCGCTCAGGCCGCGTTCGCCGCGAAGGCCGCACCCAAGGTGCGCAACGCCTGCCGTGTCCGTGCATCTGACAACTTTGAGTGCAGCATGACGTCGCGCGACGGCAATGGCGGCAGGCCTAGCCGCGGCCCGAGGTCGACGGTATCGGCCGGCGCCACCCGGCGCGCCAGTGCTGCGACGGCAAGGCCCGCAGAGATCGCGGCGCCGATCGTCGCAAGCCCGCCACCGACGAACGCCTCGGTCCAGGCGATGCCGGCAGCGTCGAGAGCCTCGACCGCCATGGCGCGCACGCTGCAAGGCTCGGCTTGCGTCGCCAGCCGCAGCGGCTCGCCCGGCCGATGGTGAAAATCGGGCGCGGCCATCCAGCCGAACGGCTCCTCGAACAGCACATCGCCATCGCGACGCTTGGCGTCGTGGCGCAGCACGATCGCAGCATCGAGCTTGCCGTCGTCGAATGCGCTGAGCACCGACCGTGACGTATCGACGTGCAGCTGGATCACCAGGCCCGGATCGGTGGTGTTCATCCGCTTCAACAGCGAGGCCAGTTCCGATCCCACGATGTGGTGGCTGATGCCGACGACCAATCGCCGATGTTCGACCGCAAACGACCCGATCGCCGATTGATGCGCGGCCACCAGATTGCGCGCCGCGCCGAGGAAGGCGGCCCCTTCCGCGGACAGCCGGACCAGCCGCGGCGTTCGCTCAAGCAGCCGCCGGCCGAGCCCGTCCTCCAGCCGCCTGATCTTCAGGCTGACCGCGGACTGCGTGGTCTCCATGACCTGCGCCGCGCGCGTGAAGCTGCTGAGGTCCGCGACCAGGACAAAGGCCTGCACCGCCTCGACGTCGAGTGCCTTCATCGCCATTCATTTAAATTGAAAATCATTGAAATGCGATATCATACCGTTTTTCAATGATCAAGAAGCCCCTAGGATCGGCCGCACGTAACGCCGCCAGGAGAGCCACCATCATGCCGCTGACCAGTGTTTCCTTGCGACGGGGCAAGCCCGCCGCCTACCGCAAGGCCATTCTCGAAAGCCTTTATCGCGCCATGCGCGAGACCTTCGATGTGCCGGAAGGCGATCGCTTCATGACGATCTCCGAGCACGATGACGACGATTTCGCCTATGGCGCGAACTATCTCGGCATCAGGCGCAGCGAAGATCTGGTCATCATTCAGATCACGGTCAGCAACACCCGCGCGGTGGCGCAGAAGCAGAAGCTCTATCGACGCATGGCCGAACTGCTGACGGAAAGTCCCGGCCTGCGCGCCGAGGACATCTTCATCAACCTTGTCGAGGTGCTTCCCGAAAATTGGTCGTTCGGCAACGGTGAGGCGCAGTACGTCCGATGACCGCGACACCCATCCTCTCGCCGCGCATGAGCGGCATCAAGGCATCGCCCGCATCGGTGCTGCGGCGTCGCGCCCGTGAACTGCGCACCGCCGGGCGCGAGATCATCGAGCTGTCGTCGGGCAATCTCGACTTCCCGACGCCGGATCATGTGATCGCGGCCGCGCATGAAGCGGCACGGCGCGGCGAGACCCGCTACACCGATGTCGACGGCACGCCCGAGCTGAAGCGCGCGGTGCAGGCCGCGCTGCTGCGCGACCACCAGCTCGACTACGAACTGAACGAGATCGTCATCACCAATGGCTCGACCCAGGCGCTGTTCAACGCACTGCTGGCGACGCTGGCGCCTGAAGACGAGGTGATCGTCCCCGCGCCGTACTGGGCGCCGTATCTCGATCAGGTCCGGCTGGCGGGCGGCACGCCGGTGATCGTGCCCTGCGCGCAGAACAACGGCTTCAAGCTGCGTGCCGAGGATTTGCAGGCGGCGATATCGCCGCGAACCCGCTGGGTCGTCGTCAACAATCCGGTCAATCCCTCCGGCGCGCTGTATTCTCCGGAGGATCTGGCCGAGATCGCCGCGATCCTGTTGCGGCATCCGGACGTCTGGGTGCTTGCCGACGGGCTCTATGAGCACATCGTGTTCAACGGCGCTCCCGCGCCGACGCTTGCGGAAATCGAGCCGCGCCTGAAGCCGCGGACGCTGACCGTGAGCGGCCTCGCCAAGAGCTACGCCATGATGGGATGGCGCATCGGCTACGCCGCCGGCCCTGCAGCGTTGATCCGCGAGATGATCACGATCCAGTCGCAGACCACCTCCGGTGCGTCGTCGATCAGCCAGGCCGCCGCAATTGCCGCCCTCGACGGCGCGCAGGATGTGCTGGCCGAGCGCGCCGCCATCCTTCGCGCAAGGCGTGACCGCTTTGCTGAACTCGTGAACGGATGCAGCGGGCTCTCCTGCACGCCGCCGGAAGCCACGTTCTATCTGCTGGTCAGTTGCTCCGGCGTGATCGGCAAGCATGCTCCCGACGGCAAGCTGATTGCGACTGACCGCGATTTCTCCAGCTACCTGCTCGAACAAGCCGATCTGGTGGTGTTTCCCGGCGAGGATTTTGGGCTGTCGCCCTCTATCCGCGTCAGTTTCGCCAACCCGTCATCGACCATCGAGGAGGCCGGACGGCGGTTGAAGCGCGCCTGCGAGGCCCTGCAATGACAACGCACGGGTACAACCAGCGCCTCGCGCTAACAGCTCATCTGCTCGGACTTGGAACGGGTGTGACTGTCATCGTCGGCCTCGTGCCCGCGACGCTTGCGCTGTTGCGGGCACTGATCTGAGACGAGCGCGCGTGAATTACCGCGTCGGGACCGGCTTGTCGCCGCGATAGTCGTAGAAGCCGCGCTGGCTCTTGCGTCCGAGCCAGCCGGCCTCGACGTACTTCACCAGCAGCGGGCACGGCCGGTACTTGGAATCGGCGAGCCCCTCGTGCAGCACCTGCATGATCGACAGGCAGGTATCAAGGCCGATGAAATCGGCGAGCTCGAGCGGGCCCATCGGATGGTGCGCGCCGAGCTTCATCGCGGCGTCGATCGCCTCGACGTTGCCGACGCCCTCATACAGCGTGTAGATCGCCTCGTTGATCATCGGCAGCAGGATGCGGTTGACGATGAAGGCGGGGAAATCCTCCGACACCGCGACCTGCTTGCCGAGCTTGGCAACAAAGGCCTTGGAGGTGTCGAAGGTCACGTCGTCGGTGGCTATGCCGCGGATCAGCTCGACCAGCTCCATCGCCGGCACCGGATTCATGAAATGAATGCCGATGAATTTCTCCGGACGGTCGGTCGAGGCGGCGAGCCTTGTGATCGAGATCGACGACGAGTTGGTCGCGACGATCGCTTCCGGCTTCAGCACCGCGCAGAGGTCGTGGAAGATCTTGCGCTTGGTCTCTTCCTTCTCGATCGCGGTCTCGATCACGAGATCGCAATCGGCGAGCGCATCGATCGTCTCGGAGGAGGTGATGCGGTCGAGCGCCTGCTTTCGCTCGCTCTCGCTGATGTGTTTCTTGGCGACCTGGCGGGTCAGATTGCCGTTGATGGTCGCCAGCGCCGACTTCAGCCGGTCGCCGGACACGTCATTGAGCACCACGTCGAAGCCGGCCAGCGCCGCCACATGGGCGATGCCGTTGCCCATCTGGCCCGAACCGATCACGCCGACCTTTTTGATTGCCACCGTCATCTTGTCATCCACCGGAACGGCGCGCATGTCGCGCCTGCCCAATTCCAACGATACCCGAAGCGAAGCCTTCCGGGTTGCCCAATCCGCCGGAAAACGTTTCCCGGGACCATGATGTGATTAAAGATAATCACACCCCGATCCCATTTTCCCCTATCGAGCTCGATCCTTTCGGAAAACCGTTTCCGGATCGTTGCCCCAAGAATAATAACACCGGCCGGAGATTACTCACCCGGCCAGTGTCTTGTCGCTTACTTTCCGAGCTTGCCGAGTGCTTCGGTCAGCTCTGGAACCGCCTGGTAGAGGTCGGCGACCAAGCCGTAATCGGCGACTTGGAAGATCGGTGCGTCCTCATCCTTGTTGATGGCGACGATCACCTTGGAGTCCTTCATGCCAGCCAGATGCTGGATCGCGCCGGAGATGCCGACCGCGACATAGAGTTCCGGGGCCACCACCTTGCCGGTCTGGCCGACCTGCCAGTCGTTCGGCGCATAGCCGGCATCGACCGCGGCGCGCGAGGCGCCGACGCCGGCGCCGAGCTTGTCGGCGAGCGGCTCGATGTACTTGGCGAAGTTCTCGCGGCTCTGCATCGCACGGCCACCCGAGACGATGATCTTGGCCGAGGTAAGTTCCGGACGGTCGCTCTTGGCGACTTCCTCGCCGACGAAGCTCGACAGGCCGGGATCGGCCGCCGAAGCGGCGTTCTCGATCGCCGCGCTGCCGCCTTCGCCGGCTGCGGCGAAGGTCGAGGTGCGGACCGTGATGACCTTCTTGGCGTCCTTCGACTTCACGGTCTGGATCGCGTTGCCGGCATAGATCGGACGCTCAAAGGTGTCGGGCGCGACGACCTTGATGATCTCGGAGACCTGCATGACGTCGAGCAGCGCCGCGACGCGCGGCATCACGTTCTTGAAGCGCGAGGTCGCGGGCGCGACGAAGGCGTCATAGTTCGGCGCCAGCGCCACAATCAGCGCAGCCAGCGGCTCGGCAAGGTCGTGCTCATAGGCCGGGCCTTCGACCACCAGCACCTTCGCGACGCCGGCGAGCTTGGCCGCGGCTTCCGCCGCCGCCTTGGTGCCCTGGCCGCCGCCGGCAACCAGCACATGCACGTCGCCGCCGAGCTGGCTCGCCGCGGTCAGCGCCTTGTTGGTCGAGTCCTTCAGGGTCTCGTGGTCGTGTTCAGCAATCAACAGCGTCGTCATCAGAGAACCCCGGCTTCGGTCTTGAGCTTGTTCACGAGTTCGGCGACGTCCTTGACCTTGACGCCCGCCTTGCGGCCCGCCGGTTCCGCGGTCTTCAGCACTTCCAGACGCGGCGTGAGATCGACGCCGTAATCCGACGCGCTCTTGTCGTCGATCGGCTTCTTCTTCGCCTTCATGATGTTGGGCAGCGACGCGTAGCGCGGCTCGTTGAGGCGGAGGTCAGTGGTGACGATCGCCGGGCCCTTGAGCTTGATGGTCTGCAGGCCGCCGTCGACTTCGCGCGTGACCTTGAAGTCGCTTCCTTCGACCTCGAGCTTGGAGGCGAAGGTCGCCTGCGACCAGCCGAGCAGCGCGGCCAGCATCTGGCCGGTCTGATTGCTATCGTCGTCGATCGCCTGCTTGCCGAGAATGACGAGGCCGGGCTGCTCCGCCTCGACCACCGCCTTCAGGATCTTGGCAACCGCGAGCGGTTCGACATTGCCTTCGGCCTTGACCAGGATGCCGCGGTCAGCGCCCATCGCAAGCCCGGTGCGAATGGTCTCGGAAGCCTGCGCCGGTCCGATCGACACCACCACCACTTCGGTCGCCTTGCCGGCTTCCTTCAGCCGCAACGCTTCCTCGACGGCGATCTCGTCGAACGGGTTCATCGACATCTTGACGTTGGCGAGCTCCACGCCCGATCCGTCACTCTTGACGCGGACCTTGACGTTGTAGTCGACGACCCGCTTTACCGGCACAAGAACCTTCATCGATCCTCTTTCGCTTTGATTTTATGGGTTTCGGTTGGCTGGCGCGGAACCTAAAGGTCCCGTACCCCCCGGTCAACGCGGCAAAGCCAAAAAACCGTCCCCCGGTTTTGAACCAGTTTAGCGGTTCTGGCCCGGCACCCACAACACGTCCCCGGCCCCTTTATTGTTCTGGAAGCGGCTGGCAACGAACAGGAAATCGGACAGGCGGTTCATATACTGGATGCCAGCGGCATTGACCGTCTCGTCCGGCCGGGCTGCGAGTTCCACCATCATGCGTTCCGCGCGGCGACATATCGTCCGGGCCAGATGCAGATATGAAGAAGCGGGTGTCCCGCCGGGCAGCACGAACGAAGTCAGCGGTGCGAGCTGGTCGTTCAGGCTGTCGATATCGCGCTCGAGCCGCTCGACCTGGCTCGCCAGCATCCGCAGACGCTCAGTCTTGCCCTCGCGCTCGGGCACCGCAAGGTCGGCGCCGAGATCGAACAGATCGTTCTGGATCCGGCCGAGCATCGCATCGACATCGGGACTATCGGCCAGATGCAGCCGCACCACGCCGATCGCCGCATTGGTCTCGTCGACCGTGCCATAGGCGGCAACGCGCAGATCGTATTTCGGCCGCCGCTCGCCGGAGCCGAGCGCGGTGGTGCCGTCATCGCCGGTGCGCGTGTAGATCCGATTGAGAACGACCATGGTCGTGATCCCCTAAGGTTTGCGCATCTACCGCCCCATCGCCCAGACCACGACCATCGCGATCACGATGGCGACGAACTGGAACAGCACGCGCAGCCGCATCAACTTCTGCGACGTGTTCGGCGAGCCGCCCTTCATCATGTTGACGAGGCCGAGCAGGAGCACCAGCGCCACGGCGCCGACGGCGATGGGAAGAACGATCATGCTGAGGACAGATGTCATCTGCGGTACATAACACCGCATGGATCGGACTTCCACACAGCTGGGCCATGCAACCAACTGGCTTTTCAATGCGTAATATCAGATGCTGGGCCCGTTCTCGGACCGAGCCGTTGTCGACAATGCCGGGTGGAATGTGAAGCAGCTTCGTTACGTCGCCCATGTCGTGATGGATGCCTTTTACACGTTCCTTGCCGATGACGGCTGGGCGATCGCGAGCCATATCGCGCTGTCGACCCTGATGGCGCTGTTTCCATTCCTGATCGTGCTGACGTCGCTGGCCGGCTTCTTCGGCTCCAAGCAGCTTGCCGACCAGGCGGTCGGACTATTGCTCCAGGTCTGGCCCGATCAGGTCGCCGGGGCGCTGTCCGGCCAGATCCACGATGTGCTGACCAACACCCGCGGCGACATCCTGACCATCGGCGCGGTGCTCGCGATCTACTTCGCCTCCAACGGCGTCGAGGCGCTGCGGGTGGCACTGAACCGCGCCTATGCGGTGATCGAGCCGCGGCGCTGGTACTGGCTGCGGCTGGAATCGATCGGCTACACGCTGGTCGCGGCGTTCACCTCGCTCGCGATGGCGTTCCTGATCGTGCTCGGGCCGCTGATCATCGAGGCGGCGCGGCGCTATATCCCGTTCTTCGTCGAATCGAACGAGAGCCTGCTCAACACCGTGCGTTACGGCATCACGGTGCTGGCCCTGGTCGTGGCGCTCTTCATCCTGCATGCCTGGCTGCCGGCGGGCCGCCGCGGCTTCACGCAGATCCTGCCCGGCATCATCTTCACCATGGTGGCGTCACTGCTCTCGGGGATCGGCTTCGGCATGTACCTGGCGCGCTTCGCCAACAACTACGTCACGATGTATGCGGGGCTCGCCTCGGTGATCATCGCGCTGGTGTTCCTGTATTTCATCGCCGCGATCTTCGTGTTCGGCGGCGAGCTGAACGCGGCGATCATCAAGTCGCGGTTGCCGCACGGCGTGTCGCTTCAAGCAGCGCAGTCGCTAGCGCCCGCGGAGAAACAGGCTTGACCAGGAAGGCGTCGGCGCCGGCAGCGCGCGCCGCGGCCTCGTCCTCGGCACGGCCGGAAATCCCGACGATCACGGTACGGCCGTGCGGCGGCGGAAGCGCGCGGATGCGCTTGATCGCCTCGACGCCGTTGATGCCCGGCAGCACCATATCCATCAGCACCGCGTCGAAGGCGCCCTGCCCAAGCCGATCAGGCGCGGCCTCGCCTTGCCCTACGAATTCGGCGTGATGGCCGAGCTCGGTCAGGATGGTGTTGAGAACGACGCGGCCGAACGGATTGTCCTCGACGCTGAGCAGCCGCAGCCCTTGCGACAGCAGCGCCGTCCCGCTTTGGCCCGGCGTCGCACCGACCGGCCCTTCGGCGCGCGCCAGCACCACGTTGAGCGTGAAGATGGTGCCGCCGCCCGGGCGCTGGGCCGCGACGATGTCGCCGCCCATGGCGCGGGCGAGCTGCCTGACCGAGGACAGGCCGAGCCCGGCGCCGCCGAACCGCGAGGCGATCGAGACATTGGCCTGCGAGAACGGCCGGAACAGGCGCTTGACCTCCGCCAGCGTCAGGCCGATGCCGCTGTCGGAGACCGCGAAAGCGACGCCGAACCTGCCGCCGCCGATCCTGCCTTTGGCGGCGCGCACCGGCGCGACATGCAGCTCGATGCTGCCCTGCTCGGTGAACTTGACGGCGTTGTCGATCAGGTTTTCCAGCGCCGCGCGCAGGCGGACGGGATCGCCGACTGCGAAGGCGGGCAGCTTGCCGGAGACCTCGACCGAGGCCTGCAACCCCTTGGCCGCCGCGCGGCCGGCCAGCGAATCCCCGGCAAGGCGCGCCAGCGCACGCAGATCGAAAAAGTCCTGCCGGATCTCGAGCCCCGGCCCCTCGTTGCGGGCGGCATCGACGAACAGGGTCGCAAGGCTCGCCAGATGCTCCGCGCCAGCCCTGATGGTATCGACCCAGCGCCGCTCGCGCTCGCCAAGATCCGACGTCGCAAGCAGATTGCTGATCGCAAGGATTCCGGTCAGCGGCGTGCGCACCTCATGGGCAAAGGCGGCGAGCGCAGTCTCGACCATGCCGGGAGCGGCATTCGCCGACGCCTTCGGCGCGGCCCGTTTGCGGCGCGGCCTGGCTGCGGTCTTGGCTGCAGTCTTGATGGTACGAGTCTTGGTGGTACGAGATTTGGCGGTGCGCGTTTTTGCGGCGCGCGTCTTCGGCGGCACCCTGCTGGATGGCCGCTTGCTGCGCCGTACGCGCGATTTTGACGCCATGTTCTCCGTGATCCCCGCCCCTACAGCAACATGGCATGCCGGGCGTGCCGGAGTCACGGCGGCGTTGCGGCTTTCCTGGGCAAAGCGGCACGTTGGTAACCCGCTTGCTCGCGATCGGAATTCGGCCGGGATTTACGGCAGGCCGACCAGGCGGCGGATGTCGGCCGGGCTCGCCCCCGCCGCCCGCAGCTCGCGCAGCCCGGTCGCCTGGGTCGATTTCGACAGTTTCTGGCCGGCGGCGTCCGGGATCAGCCGGTGGTGCCGGTAGGCCGGCGCGGGCAGGCCCAACAGTTCCTGCAACAGCCGGTGCACGCTGGTCGACCAGAACAGGTCAACGCCCCTGACCACATCGGTGACGCCCTGCAGCGCGTCATCGATCACGACGGAGAGATGGTAGCTGGTTGGGGTTTCCTTGCGCGCCAGGATCACATCGCCCCAGGCCTCAGGCCGCGCTGCCACGTCTCCGCGCTCGCCGGCCGGCCCCTCGCCCGCTTCCCGCCAGCGCAGGCTTCCGGCGCGCGCACACGCGGCCGCCATGTCGAGCCGCAGCGCGAATGGCGCGCCCTGCCCGAACAGCTGGTCGCGGTCCTCGGCCGACAGCGATTTGGCCGCCCCCGGATAGAGCGGCGCGCCATCCGGATCGCGCGGCCAGGCGCCACCGGACTCCCTCTCCGCGACCAGCCGCGCGATGTCGGCGCGGCTCTCGAAGCTCGGATAGACCAGCCCCTGCGCCGACAGGCGGTCGACGGCAGCGCGATAGGCGGAAAAATGCTCGGACTGCCGCCGCTCCGGGGTTTCCCAGGCGATGCCGAGCCAGCCGAGATCCTCGTAGATCGCCTGCTCGAACTCCGGACGGCAGCGCGTCGCGTCGATGTCCTCGATCCGCACCAGCAAGCGCCCGCCCGAATCACGCGCTAGGTCGTGATTGAGCAGCGCCGAATAGGCGTGGCCGAGATGGAGATAGCCGTTCGGACTCGGGGCAAAGCGGAAAACGGGTGGCATGGCGTTTGGCCGTAGGTCATTGCCGGGCTCGACCCGGCAATCCTTGTTTAGGCATGATCTCTCCGGAAAACCGGTTTCCACTTTTCCGGATCATGCGGCTGGACAAGACTCTGTTACGATAGGAGATGGATGCGCGGGTCAAGCCCGCGCACGACAAGTCGATGCAGATCCCGCAATGCTGATCCATCTCGAAACCCAGGCCGACCTCGACGACGCTATCCACAAACTGGTCGCCCAGGACCGCCGCCTGCGGCCGATCCTCGAACTGACCGGCATGCCGGCGATCCGGCAGCGCGAGCCGGGCTTTGCCGGGCTTGCCGCGATCATCTGCGGCCAGCAGCTTTCGACCGCGAGCGCGGCGGCGATCTGGGGGCGGGTCAGCAAGGCGTTCGACCCGTTCCACCATGATGCGATCCGCAAGGCGCGGGCCGACCGCCTCGGCCGGCTCGGGTTGTCCGCGGCCAAGATCAAGACATTGAAGCACGTCGCCCGCGAGCTCGCCGAGGAGCGGCTGAACCTCGACGTGCTCGCCAACGAGGAGGCCGATGCCGCGCACAACACCCTGACCGCATTGCCCGGGATCGGCCCCTGGACCGCCGACGTCTATCTCCTGTTCTGCCTCGGCCATGGCGATGCCTGGCCCGCGGGCGACCTTGCCGTGCAGGAAGCGGTCAAGGTCGGGCTCGGCTTGAAGGAGCGGCCGACGCCGAAGCAGATGGCGCCGCTTGCGGAGCCGTGGCGTCCGCTGCGCGGCGCCGCCGCCCATCTGTGGTGGGCGTATTATCGCGTGCTTAGGAATCGCGAAGGCGTGATCGCCGGCGTGAAATAGCTTGCGAGAAAAACACATCTGCGGTGTGATCGCGTGATATATCGTCTGCAATTAATATTTCTGCAATTTGCCGGCTTCTCGCATTGAGCACGCTCAGCACATCCTTTCTGCAAGGGGGCAAAACTGGTTTCTCGCCGCATTCCGCTGACGCTGCTCCTGCTATCCCTGGCCGTCATCGCCGCGGTGTGGTCGTGGCTGGGCACACCGGTCAACTTGGTGCGGGCACCGATCGATCCGAACGACAAGGTGCAGTGCATCTCATACGCGCCGTTCCGTAACCACCAAACGTCGCTTTCGCAGACGACGCAGGTGTCGAAGGAACAGATCGCGGAAGATCTCGCCCAACTTGCCAAAGTATCCAACTGCATCAGGACCTACGCGAACGATCTCGGCCTCGATCAGATTCCCGAACTCGCGGCCAAGGCGGGGCTGAAACTCATCCAGGGCATTTTCCTCGACCGCGACCGCAAGAAGAATGCAACGCAGGTCGAAACGGCGATCCGCCTCGCCCGGGAATATCCGGAAACCATCATCGCGCTGGTGGTCGGCAACGAGGTCCTGCTGCGCAAGGAAATGTCGGCTTCCGACCTCGCCGCCCTGATCCGCTCGATCAAGGCGCAGGTCAGCGTCCCCGTCACCTATGCCGACGTCTGGGAATTCTGGCTGAGCAATCGCGAACTTTCCGACGTGGTCGATTTCGTCACGATTCATATCCTGCCCTATTGGGAGAACATTCCAATTCCGGCGGAACGTGCCGCCGCCCACGCTGACGAGATTCGCCGGCAAATCGCGGCGGTCTTTCCAGGCAAGGAGATCCTGATCGGAGAATTTGGCTGGCCGAGCGAGGGGCGCATGCGCGAGTCCGCGCTGCCGTCGCGCACCAATCAGGCGCGGGTGGTCGCGGAGGTACTGGACCTCGCGCGGCGCGAGCATTTCCGCGTCAACCTGTTCGAGGCCTATGATGAAGGATGGAAGCGTGAGATCGAAGGCACGATCGGCGGAACCTGGGGTCTGTTCGATTCCGAGCAACGCACGCTGAAATATCCGGCGGGCCTGCCCATCAGCAATTTCCCGCGCTGGAAGCTGCAAATGCTGGGAGGAATGGCGCTGGCGATCCTGGTGTTCGGCGCGGCATGGCTGACCTCACGCCGCAAGCCCGAACAACCCGGGCTCGCGTCATGGCTTGCAATCGGCGTGTCGGCAACCACAGCAGGAATCCTGTTTGGCGTGGCCGCGCAGAAAATGGTCTATGAAAGTTATGGAACGGGTGGCTGGCTGCTGTGGGGCTCATTGCTGGCGGCGGCAACGGCTTCGCCGGTGCTTGGCGCCAACGCCCTGATGTCGGGTCGCGCATCGCCCAGCTTCCTGGAACTGTTGGGTCCGAAGGGACACTACACTGAATCGGTGCAGGTGACCCTGCACGGATTGGCCTTGATGGTCACCGTCGTGATCGGCACCGCGACCGCGATCGGCCTCGTGTTCGACCCGCGCTTCATCGATTTTCCCTTTGCATCGCTCACCATGGCGGTTGTGCCCTTTGCGGCGATCACGCTGCTCAATCCTCCCGCGAAAGGAATCCGTCCGCTCGCGGAATCGATCTTTGCCGGCATTTTTGCCGTGGCGGCGATCTATGTCGGGTTCAACGAAGGGCCGGAGAACTGGCAGTCGCTGTGGACGTGCGCCGCCTTCTTGCTGCTTGCGGCAACGCTGTGGCGGGCGCGTGCCTGAGAACGGCAAAGCGGTCGGAAACGCGGCCACCTCTCACCTACCTTCTATCCGCGCAACCTCACCCGGTCCTCGCGCGCGGAAGCGGTGACGAAGTCGAGTACCGCGCGCACCGCGGGGAGTTCGACAAGATCAGGGTGCGCAAGCAGCCAGATGTCGGCCACGCTGAACAGCTTTTGCGGTGCGACGCGCACCAGATCAGGATAATCGGCTGCGACAAAGCACGACAGCGCGGAAATTCCGAGCCCGGCCCGCGCCGCGGCGAGCATGTCGCCCTGCGACGAGCACCGCATCACCACCGATCCCTGCCGCGTGATGGCATCGCTCCAACGCGCCAGGCGCTCATTGGAAGCTCGATCGGCGAAGCCTATGATGCTGTGTCCTTTCCACTCGTCGCGCCGTTCGGGCAGACGCCGCCCCGCGGTGTAGTCGCGCGAGGCAAAGAAGCCGGTGCCGAGACGGCCGATCTTGCGGCCGATCAGATTCTCGTCGCCGCTATCCACCGGCCGCAGCACGACATCGGCCTCGCGGCGGCGCACGCTGGCTGGAAACGGATGGGTGATGATCTCAAGCTGAATGTGGTCGTGCGCACGGAGAAACGGACCGAGCCGCGGCATCAGCCAGTGCGAGGCCAGCGTCGCACCGATCGACAGCTTGACCACGCCGCGCGCCTGCGCGCCGGTCGCCGACACCGCGGCTTCGGCGCGCAGGGCCGCCGCCGCCATGGCTTCGACATGCTCGCGGAATTTGCGACCCTGCGATGTCAGCGAAAGACCGTCATTGGATCGCGCGAAGAGGGGAACGCCGAGTTGATCCTCCAGCTCGGTGACCTTGCGACCGACCGTCGGATGGCTGGAGCGCAGCCTGCGCGCGGCGGCCGCGAAGCTGCGGGTTTCCGCGACCGCGACGAAGGTCTTGCACAGGTCCCAATCCATCGGATCCTCCGCCACGGCTGCGGCCGCTCTGTTCATTTTTGACGAGCTATCTGTTCAATATTGAACGGCTCGGCGATGCCGTCCAGCCCTATAATGCACAGCAGCAAGCGCAGGCCAGCGGCTCCGCCCGGCCCGACGCGCTCAAATCAACATCAATGAACGCGCCCCGGCCCTGGCCGGCCTCGCGACAAAGGAGGACCCGAATGCCGTTGCCTGCTTCGCTCGCCAACAAGCTTGAACTGCCGGTCGTCGGCTCCCCGCTGTTCATCGTCTCGGGCCCGGAACTCGTGATCGCGCAGTGCAAGGCCGGCATCGTCGGCTCGTTCCCGGCGCTGAACGCCCGCCCGGTCGAGAAGCTCGACGAATGGCTGACGCAGATCGAGAACGAACTCGGCGAATACCAGGCGCGGCATCCGGAGAAGAAGGTCGCGCCCTACGCCGTCAACCAGATCTGCCACGCCTCCAATGACCGCTTGATGCGCGACATGGAAACCTGCGTGAAGCACAAGGTGCCTGTCATCATCACCTCGCTGCGCCCGCCGTCCGAGATCGTCGAGGCCGCGCATTCCTACGGCGGCGTGGTGTTCCACGACGTCATCAACGTCAAGCACGCCCGCAAGGCCGCCGAGCAGGGCGTCGACGGATTGATCCTGGTCTGCGCCGGTGCCGGCGGACATGCCGGCACGCTGTCGCCGTTCGCGCTGGTGCGCGAGGTCAAGCAATGGTTCAAGGGCACGATCCTGCTGTCGGGCGCGATCTCCGACGGCTGGAGCATCGCATCCGCGCTCGCGCTCGGCGCCGATCTCGCCTATGTCGGCACCCGCTTCATCGCGACCGAGGAAGCCAATGCCGACCTCAGGTACAAGCAGGCGCTGACCGAATATGCCGCCCACGACATCGTCTATTCGAATTTGTTCACCGGCGTGCACGGCAATTATCTCGGGCCGTCGATCGCAGCCGCAGGTCTCGATCCGGCCAATTTGCCGGTCGCCGACAAATCCACGATGAACTTCGGTTCCGGCGGCAACACTAAGGCCAAGGCCTGGCGCGACATCTGGGGCTCCGGCCAGGGTATCGGCCAGATCGTCGACGCCCCGCCGGTCGCCGAACTGGTGGCGCGGCTGAAGGCGGAGTACACCGAGGCGCGCAGCGACTTCCTGCGAGCCAGCGCCTGACGACGACCGCCTGGAGAGAGAATGGCATGATCATCAGCGGCGACCGACAGATCAGCTATGGCGAGGTTCACGTCCGCATCGCGCGGGCGGCGGCCGGCTTCCAAGCGCTCGGCGTGCGTGACGGCAAACCGGTCGGCATGATGCTGCGCAACGACTTCGCGCTGTTCGAGGTGGTCGCAGCCGCGGCTGCGCTCGGCAGTCCGGTGGTGCCGATCAACTGGCATCTGAAGGCCGACGAGGTCGCCTACATTCTGTCCGACAGCGGCGCCGACACGCTGGTCTGCCACGCCGATCTGCTGCCGCAGATCCGCGACGGGTTGCCGCCGGGGATCAAGCTCCTGGTCGTGACGACGCCGCCGGAGATCGCCGCCGCCTATGGCGTGGCGCCGGCATCCACGCGCGTGCCCGACGGCATGACCGATTGGGATATTTGGCGTGAGACGCATCAGCCGCTCGCCGATGCGCCGATCGGCGCTGCGCCGATGTTCTACACCTCCGGCACCACCGGACTGCCGAAGGGCGTCAAGCGCAAGCCGATGCGGCCGGAGCAGCAGGCGGCGGCGGCGCGTGTCGGCGCCATCACCTACGGCGTCAAGCCGAACGAGGGCCAGGTGATCCTGATGAACGGCCCGATGTACCACTCGGCGCCGCACTCCTATGGAATGCTCGCGTTCCGCAACGGCTGCGTGATCGTGCTCGAGCCGCGCTTCGATCCCGAGGATCTGCTGCAACTGATCGAGCGCCACCGCGTCACGCACATGCATATGGTGCCGACCATGTTCGTGCGGCTGCTGCGCCTGCCGGAGGAGACGCGGCGCCGCTACGACCTGTCGTCGCTGCGCTTCATCGTCCATGGCGCGGCGCCCTGCCCGGTCGACGTCAAGCGCGCGATGATCGAATGGTGGGGACCGGTGATCAACGAATATCTCGGTTCGACCGAGACCGGCATCCCAGTCTGGCATTCGGCGGCGGAAGCGCTCGCCAAGCCCGGCACGGTCGGCCGCGTCATCGAGGGCGGCATCGTCAAGATATTCCGGCCCGACGGCACGCAATGCGACGTCGGCGAGCCCGGCGAGATCTTCATGCGCCAGACGACAGCGTCGGATTTCGATTATCACGGCAATGCCAAGGCACGCGCCGAGGCCGACCGCGACGGCCTAGTCAGCGTCGGCGACGTCGGCTATCTCGACGCGGACGGCTATCTGTTCCTGTGCGACCGCAAGCGCGACATGGTGATCTCGGGCGGCGTCAACATCTATCCCGCCGAGATCGAGAACGCCCTGATCGGCATGGACGGCGTTCGCGACTGCGCGGTGTTCGGGGTTCCCGACGACGAGTATGGCGAGCGGCTGTTCGCCTGCGTCGAGCCGGAAGCAGGCGCCGAGTTGTCGACTGCAGCGATCCAGGATTTCCTGCGCGGCAAGCTTGCCAATTTCAAGGTGCCGAGAGACATCCGCTTCATGGATGCGCTGCCGCGCGAGGCCACCGGCAAGATCTTCAAGCGCAAGCTGCGCGACCTCTACCGCGAAGGCCAGCTTCGCTGAGCGAGGTGACGGTGAAGCCGAACGGCGTTTGAAACTTAGTTGCTGTTGCAAACGGCCAGCGATCGACGCAACGATGCCGGCGCTCATCCGAGGCCGGGATCATCGCCATGAACTCCACCGACTTCATCGTCATCCGCAACGACCTGCAGCAGTGCAAGGTGATCGAGACAGAGCTGCCCGAGGCCGCGGCGCTGCCGGCCGACGCACTGCTGGTGAAAGTGACCCGCTTCGCGTTCACCGCCAACAACATCACCTACGCGGTGATCGGCGAGCAGCTGAAATACTGGCAGCTGTTCCCGGCGCCAGACGGCTACGGCATCATCCCGGTGTGGGGCTTTGGCGAGGTGCTTGCCTCGAAGCATCCGAACGTCACGGTCGGCGAAACCCTGTTCGGCTATTTCCCGATGGCGACCCATGTTGTCATCGAGGCCGCCGACGTCAGCAAGCGCGGCCTGCGCGATGGAGCCGCGCACCGGCAGGAGGTCTCGCCGGTCTACAACGCCTATGCCCGGGTCTCCGGCGATCCGACCTATGTCGGCCGCCAGGGCGATTTCCGTGCGTTGCTGCTGCCCTTGTTCATGCTGTCGTTCCTGGTCGACGACTCCCTCGCCGAGAACGAATTCTACGGCGCCCGCCGCGTCATGCTGTCGTCGGCCTCGAGCAAGACCGCGTTCGGCCTCGCCCATCTGCTGCACAAAAGGGGCATCCGGGTGATCGGGCTGACCTCCAAAGGCAATGTCGATTTCGTCAGCTCGCTCGGCTGCTATGACGAGGTCGTCACCTATGACCATGTCACCGCGATCCCGTCGGCCGAGCCCACCGCCTATGTCGACATGGCCGGCAACAGCGCGCTGCGCGAGACCCTGCACCGGCACTTCGGCGCACAGATGGTCTATTCCGGCCGGGTCGGGCTGACGCATCGCGCCAACGAGCCGGACGAGCCGACGCTGCCCGGCGCCAGGCCGGTCTTTTTCTTCGCGCCCGACCAGATCCGCAAGCGCGCCAAGGAATGGGGCCCGGGCGGCATCGACCAGCGCTTTGGCGCCGCCTGGACCGGGCTCGTGCCACATCTGCCCAATTGGCTCGATGTGGTCGAGCGGCGCGGCCCGGCCGCGGTGCGCGAAGCCTATCTCGATACCCTGCAGGGCCGCGTCCCGCCCGATCAAGGCTTGATCCTGTCGTTGGCCGAATAGGCGATATCCCGTCACGCCCTTTCTGCATGGCTTCGGATGGGTATAGGCTTTGCGGCAATGGGAACGCCGCACCAAGGCGGCCGATGGCGAGAAACGCTCAATGCTCGACAAGACGGACGATATTTCGGTCGCCGCCGACAATTGGCTTGTGCAGTTCGAGGATGCGCTGGCGAGCCCCGAAGATGTGCTGCTGAAGCCGCTGTTCCATCCCGACAGCTATTGGCGCGACGTGCTGGCGCTGAGCTGGAACATCCAGACGATCAACCGCGCCTTTGCGATCCTCGAAGAGATGCCCGGACACGCGCGTCGCAGTGCGCCGCATAATTTCCGCATCGACGCCGAGCGCGCCGCGCCACGCCGGGTGATGCGCGCCGGCACCCATGCAATCGAGGCGATCTTCAAGTTCGAGACGGCTGTCGGCCGCGGCCACGGCATCGTGCGGCTGGTCCCCGATGCGGCCGATGACGATCGGTTGAAGGCCTGGACGCTGCTGACGGCGCTCGAGGAGTTAAAGGGCTTTGAAGAGCAGCAAGGTCATACGCGGCCGCGCGGACAGGCCTATTCCCGCAACTTCCGCGGACCGAACTGGCTCGACCTGCGCAAGGCAGCCGCCGAATATGCCGGCCGCGACCCCGACGTGCTGGTGGTCGGCGGCGGACAGGCCGGGCTTGCGATCGCCGCGCGGCTGCAACAGCTCAGGATCGACGCGCTGATCGTCGACCGCGAGGCGCGCGTCGGCGACAATTGGCGCAAGCGCTATCACGCACTCACCCTGCACAACCAGGTGCAGGTCAATCATTTGCCCTACATGCCGTTCCCGCAGAACTGGCCGACCTATATCCCGAAGGACAAGCTCGCCAACTGGTTCGAATCCTATGTCGACGCCATGGAGCTGAACTTCTGGACCGGCACGGAGTTTGTCGGCGGCAGCTATGACGACGCGCAGGGACGCTGGACCATCGAGCTGCGCCGCGCCGACGGCACGACACGGAAAATGCAGCCGCGCCATGTCGTGATGGCGACCGGCGTCAGCGGCATTCCCAGCGTGCCTGACATCCCGTCGCTGAAGAACTTTGTCGGCAAGGTCATGCATTCCAGCGGCTACGAGGACGGCGAGCATTGGGCCGGCAAGCGGGCGCTGGTGATCGGCACCGGCAACAGCGGTCACGACATCGCGCAGGACCTGCATTCCTCCGGCGCCGAGGTCACGCTGGTGCAGCGCTCCTCGACGCTGGTCACCAATATCGAGCCGTCGGCGCAGCTTGCCTATGCCGCCTACAATGAAGGCTCGCTCGAGGACAATGATCTGATCGCAACCTCGATGCCGTTGGCGCTCGCCAAGCGCAGCCATGTGCTGATGACCGAGCAGTCGAAGGAGCTCGACAAGCCGCTGCTCGACGGCCTCGCGCGCAAGGGCTTCAAGCTCGATTTCGGCGAGGGCGGCACCGGCTGGCAGTTCAAGTACCTGACCCGCGGCGGCGGCTATTATTTCAACGTCGGCTGCTCCGATCTCGTCGCGGGCGGCGCGGTCGCTCTGAAGCAGTTTTCCGACATCGAGACCTTCGTGAGCGAAGGCGCGCGGCTGAAGAACGGCGAGACGGTTGCGGCCGACCTCATCGTGCTCGCGACCGGTTACCGGCCGCAGGAAGAGCTGGTGAAGAGACTGTTCGGCGAAGCCATGGCCGTGCGCGTCGGCCCGATCTGGGGCTTTGGCGACGGCCAGGAGTTGCGCAACATGTACACCCGCACGCCGCAGCCGGGCCTGTGGTTTATCGCAGGCAGCCTCGCGCAATGCCGCATCAACTCGCGCACCCTCGCGCTGCAGATCAAGGCGATCGAAGAAGGCCTGTTGCCGCGCGACGTCGGGCCGGTGGCGAGGCTGACATAACCAACATCGTCATTCCGGGGCGACGCGCAGCATCGAGCCCGGAATCCATCAAGCCACAATCTTCGCTGATAAATGGATTCCGGGCCTGCGCTTCGCGCATCCCGGAATGACGAGAAGAGAGAGGAACAAAAATGCCAACCATCCTCGGCACCGGCGAACACCGCTATCGCGTCGTTGAGAATTTCGCAAAACTGCCCGACGGCTGGAGCCTGACCGATGTCGCCTCCGTCGCGGTCGACAGCAAGGACCGCGTCTATGTCTTCAACCGCGGCGAACACCCGATGGTGGTGCTCGACCGCGAGGGGAATTTCATCAGGAGCTGGGGCGAAGGCGTGTTCTCGCGCGCCCACGGCCTGCATATCGACGCCGACGACAATCTCTATTGCACCGACGACGGCGACCACACCGTGCGCAAGTGCTCGACCGACGGCAAGGTGCTGCTGACGATCGGCATCCCGAACAAGCCGGCGCCGTTCATGAGCGGCGAGCCGTTCCATCGCTGCACCCACACCGCGCTGTCGCCGAAGGGCGAGATCTATGTCTCCGACGGGTACGGCAATGCCTGCGTCCACAAATACACGCCTGATGGAAAACTCATCAAGACCTGGGGCGAGCCCGGCACCGACCCCGGCCAGTTCAACATCGTGCACAACATCGCGACCGACGCCGACGGCTGGGTCTACGTCGCCGATCGCGAGAACCACCGCGTCCAGGTGTTCGACGGCAACGGCAAGTACGAGACGCAGTGGAACAATCTGCACCGGCCTTGCGCGCTGTGTTGCTGCGGCGGCGGCAAGCAGCCGAACTTCGTGATCGGCGAGCTCGGCCCCGGCATGGCGGTCAATCGCAAGGTGCCTAATCTCGGCCCACGGCTGTCGATCGTCGACCACAAGGGCAACCGCATCGCCCGGCTCGGCGGCGAGCACGGCCCGGGCGTGGAGACCGGAAAATTCCTGGCGCCGCACGGCATCGCACTGGATTCACGCGGCGACATCTATGTCGGCGAAGTCGGCGTCACCGACTGGAAGACCAGCTTTCCGGACACCGAGATGCCGGCCGCCGTGCGCGTGACGCGGTGCTTGCAGAAGCTGGAGAGGGTGAAGGAGTAGCGTCGGGCTCGGCTCACTCATTCCGTCACCCTGAGGAGCGCGCATTGCGCGCGTCTCGAAGGGTCGACGGCCCGGCTTGTGGCCGTACATCCTTCGAGACGCGCGTGCCGCGCTCCTCAGGATGACGGGTCTGATAGCTTGCGACGTGATCAACAGCTTTCTACTCCAGCCATCGGCCGCCAAAATCAGATCTCGCCGATCACCTCGCGGCGGCGCAGTTCGGATTCTTCCGCATAGCGCCGCATCGCGTGCGCTTCGGTGAGCAGGCCGATCGGCCGCCGGTCGCCGTCGCCCTCGACCACGGCGAGCGATTCCGCTTCGGCCGCGTCGAACACCGCGATCGCCTCCTGGACGTTCATGCCGGGATGCAGCATCACGTCGGCGTAGCGCAGAATGCCGGCAAGCCCCTTGTCGGCCTCGAGATCGGGCGCATGCGCTTCGGCGACCAGCGCAAGGCCTGCATAACGTCCCTCGCCGTCGATCGCGACGACCTGGGTCTTCGACCCCGGCGGAAATTCCTCGCGGAACGCCTCGATCGGCATCGCGGCGTCCACCGTTATCATGTCCCGCCGCATCATCTTGCCGACCGTCAGATCCCGGATCCAGCCGATATCGGCGGCGCTGCGGATGGTCTCGCCGCGCAGATGCAGCCGCCAGGTCGCGAACGAATAGCCGAACAGCTCGCGCGTGATCGTGGTCGAGATGATGACCGCGACCAGCACCGCAGTGGTGAGCCAGAGGTCGCCGGTGGATTCCAGCGCGATGAACGACATCGTCAGCGGACCGCCGATCACCGAGGCCGACAGCGCGCTCATGCCGATCACCGCATAGGCGCTGGGATCGAGGTTCAGCCCCGGCCAAACAATGTCGACGCCGGCCGCGAACAGCCGGCCGCCGAGCGCGCCCATGAACAGCGTGGCGAAGAACAATCCGCCGCGGAAGCCCGAGCCGAGCGAAACGATCGAGGCCACCGCCTTCAGCGCGAACACGCCGGCGATGAAGGCGAGCGGCATCGCCACGATGCCGGCGAAGCGCAGCGCGCCGTGGCCCGACGACATCACCTGCGGCGTCAGCAGCGCCATCGCACCGACGGCAAGCCCGCCGAGCGCCGGCCGCAGCGGCGGCCAGAGCCGGGTCTTGGCGAGCAGCGCCTCGCACAGCGTCACGCCGCGCATGATCGCAATCCCGGTCAGGGCCGCGACCATGCCGAGCAGCGCGGCGATCGCGAGATCCCGCCCGAGCACGTCGCCGACAGTTCCGACGCCGACGCCGAGCGGCAGCGGCTCGAAGGCGTGGGCGACGAAATAGCCGGTCACCGCCGCCACGCCGACCGGGGTCAGGCTCGCCGGCGTATAGCCGCCGATCACAAGTTCGAAAGCGTAGAACGCGCCCGCGAGCGGCGCGCTGAAGGCGCCGGCGATCGCCGCCGCAGCGCCGCAGCCGACCATGATTCGCTGGTCGTTGCGGCGGAGGTGGAAGCCGCGGCCGAGCGAGGCGGCCAGGCCGCTGGACAATTGGGTGTAGCCGGCCTCGAGCCCGACCGAGCCGCCGATGCCGCTCGACCAGATCGTCTGCAGCGCCACGATCACGCTGCCGCGGAACGACATCCGCCCGCCATAGAGCGCGTTGGCCTCGATCGGATCGATTTCGCGGGCCGGCCGAACCCGGAGCAGCAGAAGAAAGGCAATACCGAGCAGCAGGCCGCCGATTGAGGGAACCAGCAGCGCGCGCAGCGGATCGATGCTGGGCTGGCTCGACAACCGGTCGCCCAGCGGCAGATTGAACAGCACCGAATGCAGCACCGTGACCAGGCTGCTCATCACCGCCACCACGAGGCCGCCAATGGCGCCGATCAATACCGCCAGCACCACGAGGCTCGTCTCGTGCGCGCGTACGAATGCGCGCAACCGGCGCGGCGCCTCGAGATAGCTTGACGTCGTGGTCATCGGCAGGGTCCGTCACTGGCCGACACGGCCTTGCGGCTCCCTTTACGGGCCTCGCGGGCGGGAGGCAATCGGGGCAGGAACATGGCAGGGCGCGGCGGATAAGCCGCTCATTGCTCTTCACAATCCCGTCACGCTGCCTGTAGTATGTGAGTGCATGCTGCTTCGCAGCTAATGGGAGTCAGGAGCGTTATTTGAACGCACATGTCTCGCAAGGCGGTTGGCCGGTGCTGGTCTTGAATGCGGACTTCCGGCCGCTGAGTTATTACCCGCTGTCGCTCTGGTCCTGGCAGGACGCGATCAAGGCGGTGTTCCTCGATCGTGTCAACATCGTCGAATATTACGACCGCGCGGTACGAAGTCCTTCCTTCGAAATCCAGCTGCCCAGCGTCGTATCCCTGAAATCCTTCGTCAAGCCGACCACCCACCCCGCCTTCACCCGGTTCAACGTTTTCCTTCGCGACCGATTCAGCTGCCAATATTGCCTGTCGGCCGACGACCTCACCTTCGATCACATCATTCCGCGCAGCAAGGGTGGCCAGACCACCTGGGAGAACGTCGTCGCCGCCTGCTCGCCCTGCAATCTGCGCAAGGGCAATCTGACACCGCAGCAGGCCAGGATGTTTCCGAAGCAGGCGCCCTACGCCCCTACCGTGCATCAGCTGCACCGCAACGGCCGGCTGTTCCCGCCGAACTATCTGCACGAGAGCTGGCTCGATTATCTCTACTGGGATACTGAGCTCGATCCGTAGCGGATACGACGCGCGGACGTTCCGACGAAATTCACACGAAAAGAATCTAATCGTGGGCGCCATGGCTGCTGCCGCGAATCCATGAATTTTCTTCGAGCATGTCTGACACCATAAGCCTCTGTCCTCGCCGCAGAGTGCGTTCGCTTTTGCGTGATCGACGGAGATATTCCGGGGAATATGATTGCAGCCTAATCATTAGTATCCTATCTAATCGGCATGGCTCCGTCGCAAGCTCGTGTCCACGCCGAAATCGGGCTCCTGATCACCCGACTTGGGCGGATCTGGCGCCGCGAGTCGGATCAGGCGCTGTCCGATCATGGCCTGTCGGACGCGACTGCGATTCCGCTGCTGGTGCTGTCGCGGCAGGGAGAAAACGTCCGGCAGGGCGTGCTCGCCGACGAATTGGGTATCGAGGGGCCTTCGCTGGTGCGGCTGATCGATCTGCTCGCGAGCGAGGGCTTGGTGGAGCGCCGCGAGGATCCCACCGACCGCCGCGCCAAGACGCTGCATCTCACCGCAAGCGGCCAAGCCAAGGCCGCGGACATCAACCGTATCATGCGCCGCGTGCGGGCCAGCCTGCTGAAGGATATCGACAGCGAGAAACTTGCGATAACCTTCGAGACGCTCCAGCGCATCGAACAGCGTGCGAGCCGCCTGCAGGACGCGAAAACTGCCGCAGAGGCGAAATAGTCATGCGCGCGGAAGAGCCGTTCCTGGTCCGCCACGCGGACCTGATCTTCGCTTTGAAGACGTTCGCCGCGTCGATGCTGGCGCTTGTCGTCGCACTGGCGATCGATCTGCCGCGGCCCTATTGGGCGATGGCGACGGTCTATATCACGTCACAGCCGCTCGCCGGCGCGACCAGCTCGAAGGCGTTCTTCCGCGTGATCGGCACCCTTGTCGGCGCGAGCATGACGGTCGCCATGGTGCCGAACCTGGTCAATGCGCCGGAGCTGCTGTGCCTTGCGATCGCGCTCTGGGTCGGGCTCTGCCTTTACCTGTCGCTGCTCGACGGCACACCGCGCAGCTATATCTTCATGCTGGGCGGATATACCGTCGCACTGATCGGCTTTCCGTCGGTGGCCGACCCGGGCAGCATCTTCGACGTGGCGCTGGCGCGGGTCGAGGAGATCTCGCTCGGCATCGTGTGTGCGAGCCTGGTGTCCACCGTGGTGCTTCCCCGCAGCGTTGCGCCTGCGGTCGGCGGCCGCGTCAGGAATTGGCTGTCGGATGCGCGCGGTCTGTCCCGCGACGTGCTGCTTGATCGCGGGGCCAGCGAGACGCGCCGGGCCCAGCGCCTCCGGCTTGCAACCGACATCGTCGAGATCGATACGCTCTCGACCCATCTCGCCTATGACCGGCTGGCCGACGCCGGTGCCGTGCGCGGCCTCGGTGAGGTCCGGCTGCGCATGCTGATGCTGCTGCCGATCATCACGTCGATCGAAGACCGGCTTGCCGCACTCGGCGAGGCGGCGCTGCAAAGGCAGCCGGAGCTCCGGCGCCTGATCGGCGATCTCGCCGAATGGATCGTGGACGACGATCGCCAGCGGCAATCCGGTGAAGAGATCCGCGCCGCAATCGCCGAGCGGCAATCGGCGCTCGACGGCCTCGCGCCGCGGGAGCGCATCATCACGATCAGCCTGCTGCTCCGGCTGCGCGAGCTCATCGACATCTCAGCCGACTGCCGCGCGCTGGGCGATGCGATTACCGCAGGCCGGGATATCTCCACCGTTGCGCTATCGTTCCACCCGGAATCGGGCGCCGCGCCGGTCCGCCATCGCGACCACGGCATGGCGCTGTGGTCGGCCGCCGGGGCGGCGGTGGCGATCCTGATCTGCTGCGGCCTGTGGATCGCGACCGGCTGGCCCGATGGCGCTTCGGCGCCGATGATGGCGGCGGTCGCCTGCTCCTTCTTCGCCGCGCAGGATGAGCCGGCGCGCAGCATCCGGGCCTTCGGCCTGTTTTCGCTAGTCGCGATCGTCGTGGTCGCGATCTATCAGTTCGCGCTGGTGCCGGGTATCACCCATGTCGAGGTCCTGATCGCCGCGCTGGCGCCGACCTTCCTCCTGTATGGTTTCCTGATCGCGCGGCCGAAAACCGCGCCAATCGGCATGGCTCTCGCTGTCAACACCGCAACGCTGCTCGCACTGCAATCGACCTACAGCGCGGATTTTGCCAGTTTTGCCAACTCGTCCGTCGCCTTCTTCCTCGGTATCGTGATTGCCGAGATCGTGACCCGGATCGCGCGCGGCGTCGGCGCCGAATGGATCGCCAGGCGGCTGACGACGTCGAGCTGGCAGACGCTCGCGATCGCGGCCGAGCGGCGCGGCCACGGCGACCGCGCGCAGTTTGCCGGCCTGATGCTGCATCGGCTCGGACTCCTGGCCCAGCGCATCGCCTTCATCTCCGAGAGCGACCGCCGCGATGCCGACAGCCTGGTCCAGCTGCGCATCGGGCTCAACATCATCGATCTCAGGCGGCCCCGTTACGGCCTCGCCGCATCGACCGTGCGCGCCATCGACGACATGCTGGACGACCTCGCGGCGGCGTTTCGCGGCCATGCGGACGAGGCAATGCCGACCGAACTGCTGTCGTGCATCGATGCGGCGCTGACCGCGGTCGTCAAGGATCCCAATGAGCGCGCCCGGGACGATGCATTGCTCGGCCTCGTCGGCATCCGCCGCGGCCTGTTTCCGGATGCACCCGCGTATCGATCGCAGCCCGAGGAGAGTTTTGCTGCATGAGATATGAGCTCGATATCTACGGTGTCGTGGTCCCGGCGCTGCTGCTGTGGCTGATCGTGGCCTATGCGCTGAGCGTCATCGTGAGCCGGATCATGCAGCGCTTCGGGCTCTACCGGCTGGTGTGGCACCGCGCGCTGTTCAATTTCGCCCTGTATGTCTGCCTGCTCGGCGTTGTCGTCTATCTCTCGGAGTTTCTGCCATGAAGGGGAATTTTGTCTGGCTTGGCCGAGTTGCGCTGACCGTGATCGCGCTCGTCGCCGCGCTCGCCGTCGCTCGCGCCCTGTGGGTCTACTACATGGAGTCGCCGTGGACGCGTGACGGCAAGGTCCGCGCCGACGTGGTTCAGGTCGCTCCCGACGTCTCCGGCTTCGTCACCGACGTGCTGGTGAAGGACAATCAACCGGTGCATCGCGGCGATATCCTGTTCCGGATCGATCGCGCGCGCTTTGCCCTGGCGTTGCAGCAGGCCGATGCTGCGGTCGCCGGCCATCGCGCGACGCTGGATCAGGCCGACGCCGACCTCAAACGCTACAGCGCGCTGACCACCGATGCGGTGTCGCAGCAGAAGCAGGAGCAGGTGCTGGCCACGCAGCTCCAGGCCAAGGCCGCCTATGATCAGGCGGTCGCCGATCGCGCCGTCGCACAGCTCAATCTGGATCGCAGCGAGGTGCACGCATCGGTGAACGGCACCATCACAAATATGGATCTGCGGCCCGGCGCCTATGTCAGCGCGGGCAAGGGCGTGATGGCGCTGGTCGACACCGATACGCTGCATGTCGAAGGCTATTTCGAGGAGACCAAGCTCGCGCGCATTCGCGTCGGCGACAAGGCGCAGGTCCGGTTGATGGGCGAGCCGGTCCGGCTCACCGGACATGTCGAGAGCATTGCGGCCGGCATCGCGGACCGCGACCGCACGGAAGGCGCGAACCTGCTCGCGAACGTCAATCCGACCTTCAGCTGGGTTCGGCTCGCGCAACGCGTTCCCGTGCGCATCGCGCTCGATCACCTGCCGGATCGCATCGCGCTGGTCGCCGGCCGTTCGGCGACGGTCGAGATCATGGACTAGCCGGCCGGGCGGGCCGCACCTGCGTGGCGGCGTGAAGCGGGCCACCCGCACTTGCTGTGCCTCTGTCGGCCAAGTTCGCCTATTGCACGCCGTAGCGTGCAAAATCGTCGCCGATGCTGCCCTGGATCGCCTTGGCCGCCGAGATATCGCCATCGCCGCCGGCCCTGTCGCCCTGTTTCAGCTTCGCCAATCCGCGTCCATAGAGCGCGCTTGCGAGCTTCGGGTCGATCCGAATTGCGGCGCTGTAATCGTCGATCGCCGCGCCGAGCTGTCCCGTCTTCAGATAGATGAGGCCGCGCGAGTCGTAAGTCGCGGCATTGGCCGAACCCGATTGCAGCGCCCTGTTGCAATCCTCCAGCGCCGCCTGCAACGCGCCGAGGACGGCCCGGCTCCAGCAGCGTCCGTTCCATAGGCCTTCGAGATTCGGCTCGAGGCGAATGGCCTGATCATAATCCTGCGCTGCGTGGGCATAGTCATTCGTCTTCAGGTAGGCTTCCGCGCGATTGGCGAAGGCCTGGCCGTAGTTCGGGTTGAGCTTGATGGCCTGATCGAAAGCCGCAGTCGCAAGCTCGTATTCGTGTTTCCTGAAATAGGCCACGCCGCGGTTGTTGAACGGCTTGGTGTAGGTCGGATTGAGCTCGATGGACCGATCGAAATCCTGGATGGCGCGGTCGTAATCTCCCTGGGCGGCATAGGCGTTGCCGCGGTTGTTGTAGGCGATCGCCAGACCAGCCGTCGTCATGTCCTGCCCCGCATCGATCAGCGCCGTGCATCCGCCAATGCGCGCGTCGAGCGGCGCGCGGTCGCGGCCGCTGCACAGTTCGACATTCCGCAGATAGTTGTCCTTTGGCTTCGGCTTCTGCGCGATCGCCGGCCAGGCGAAGAGCATCGCAACGAGAAGCGATATCAGGCTGACAATTGCGCCGGCGCTTGCACGAGGTTTCATGTCGGCCCTTGCTTGCTCGAAAAGGCCTGCACCTGCCCTAGCATCCTCGACAGATGTTTGGATTGAACTTGTGGAGGATGTTTTGCTCAGGTTGCTGCGTCGTTCGTGTCCCGGTCTTCCGGACCTTGCTCTTGCCCTCTTCAACGAGCGTGGCGAACTTCACAGTGCCATCCTCAGATATTTCGATGCGTGGCGTGGTGCCTCGAATGCCCATCGTTGCCACGGGGGTGTCGATCTTCATGTCGCCGGTCTTCGCAATGTTGCCGGCAACAAAGGTGAACGTTCCATTGGTCAATTTGAGCAAGGTCGAGTTTGACTTGCCGTTTGGATCGTACACGAACTCGGTCATGGCCATTTTGGCGTTGCTCGACAGATTGAACGAGGTGCCGTCGGTGAAGTTGATCCCCACCCGTCCGTCGGCTCCGGTCTGCACCACATCGCCCAGATAGACGGGGTCGCCGACCTGCGTCTGAGGCAGTTTGTCAGGCAGCCCCGCCTGAACGACGACGGCACTCACATGTTCGATCGTGACCGAACCGGTGGCCGCCACGACTCTCCCGATGAATTTCAATTGAGAAGTCTGGACCGCGGGCTGGGCCGGTTCGGTTTGCGCCTGCACCTGGCCGGGCACAAGAGTTGCGAGCGCCAGGACGAAGCTTGCAAGCAATTGAACAATCAAATGAATGCGCACGATCCCCTCCTTTGAGAAGATTTTGTCGTGTCGTGGCTCGATGGTGACCGGAACCGCCGGGCCGAGACCGCAGGACCTTGAGTTCCAGATGAGCTACCGAAAACAGGCATAAGTGCCTGACGCAGTTCGACTAAAAATTAATAAGTGGACAATTTACTCAGTAACTATACTATTAATTTTGCGGGGCTGCACGCGCGATAAACGTCAGTTGTTCTGCCATTTTCGCAATGGCTCCGCGCTACTGGAATTCGATTTTCACTACCGAATTTAGTTTCAATCAGGACGTTTCGGCGGGCAAGCCTATGGCTGCTGGCGCGAGGTTTTTTCACCTTGCGGCGAGCCAAACCAAAAAACTGCGGCACCGCATTCCGGCCTGAGCTGCTCAACAGGCGAAAAGCCAATGTCAGTTGCGTCCGGCGTCGAGTTCGGGGGCGTGTGCATGGCCGATTTGGGCCAGCCGCCCCGATTCATCGGCAACATTCAGACGGCGATCGGCTGCGGCACTATCAGGCGTGCAAGCGGCATCGCGGTTCGAGGCGCGATTGGCGATCCCGTTCGCGAGGGTGACGTCATCGAGGTCGAAGCCGGCGGGCGGATCGAGATACGGTTGATCGATGGCAGGGTGCTCGACCTTCCAGGTGGCACCTGCCTCGAGCTAAGTGCATGCGCGCAGGACCCCAGCTACATCGCGCGACCGGGCCTGCTCGCGAAGACCAGGGGCATCTTCCGTTCCATTGGCAGTTGGCTAACAAGGTCGGGCACCCCGGCCGCGGACCCGCCGGTTGGCAACATTCGAGCGGGCGGCTTCGGCACACTGACGCTCACCGCGCTGACCTTCTCGCTCCTGAAAGAAGCCCGGGCCGCGGAGCCGAACGTCACGTTCCTGGACGACGACAGCATCAACTACAAGGACCTCCACCACGGCGTCTTCGAGCTCGTGACCAAGGAGGCGATCCCCCGGCATATCATCGTCGAGGATCCCGGAGAGACGATCATCCTGAGCAGAAAGGGGTCCTCCGTCGGCGTCAACCATGCCACCAATTCCCCTTCGCACATGCAGGAATTGCGGGAGGCCCAGCAGGAGACGCTAGCCTATTTCGAGAAGGGACCGGGATCGAAAGGGTCCAGCACGCCGACCTTCGACGGGTCGCCGTTGCTGCAACCGATCAATTTTCAGCCTGGCGCGCAACCGCTGACGCAAGATCCGCTCGCGCCCGTGCCGGTGGTCATCTTCGCCAACGTCGAGACCTTCAAGCCGCCGCCGGTGCCGCCGCACCTGAACCTCGGAGCAGGACTGACGGAAATCGATACCGCGAAATTTGATGACTTCGGTACGGCGAGCGGAACTTTTTCCGCGAGCAGCAAGAACGGCGCAGTGACATTCGGCATCGGCGGAGGAAGCGCCGGCAACGTGGTGCAGGGCCAGCTGACCTACGACGTGTCGAGCACCGGCGCGTTTGGCACGCTCTACCTCAACAGCGCGACAGGAAACTACACCTTCGTTCCGAACAATGCCGCGATCAACGCGCTGAAGGTCAACTCGACCCAAAGTTTCGTTATCACCGTATCGGACGGCACGCTCTCGACCAGCGAGAGCTTCGACATCCCCATTGTTGGTGTCGACGACGCCTCCATCATTTCCGGCGCCAAGGCCGGCGCTGTTGTGGGTGCAGTCGGCGTCAGTGGGGCCTCGCCCGGTCTGCTCATCGCGACCGGCACGCTCACCGACACCGATGTCGATGATCCCGCCAATACCTTCACCGCCATCAACGCGCCGACGACAAGCGCGGGCGGCCACGGCTCATTCACGCTCACAACGGCCGGCGTGTGGACCTATACGCTCAACAACGCCGACAGCTCCGTGCAAGCCCTCCATGTCGGCCAAACCCTGACCGACAGCTTCGCGGTGACCACGATAGGCGGTACCCCGCAGGTGGTGACGATCACCATCCACGGCCCGCTGATCGAGGCCAGACCGGCGCCGTCGCTGACGCTGAGCGAGACCCATCTGACAGCGACAGCGCTGGACGACAACATCGCCGGCTCGGCACCAGACGCCGCGTTGACGACGACCTCAGGCGAGTTCTCGGCGGCCTTCGTCACCGCACCGGGTCTGACCGTCAGCTACGCGCTGACGATCACCAGCGGCAATGGCGCGGCGTCGGGGCTGATCGACTCGCACACCGGCCTCGCCGACGTGCTGGTCCTGAACGGCAACACCATCGAAGGCCATGTCGGCACAGCAAGCGGGGCGCTGGCATTCACCATCGCGGTTGATCCGGCCACGGGCCGCGTGACCTTCGTCGAGCACCGCGCGGTGGAACAATCGTCCGGCACCAGCCCTGACAGCGGCGAAGGGATCGCGCTGGGGACCGGCATCGTAAACCTGATCGCGACGGTCACGGACAGCGACGGCCGGTACCAGGACATAAGCATCGATCTCGGCAAGCAGCTGACGATCACGGATGACGGCCCGCACATTGCGGCGGCGGGCACAGCCCCATCGCTGACGCTGAGCGAGACGCATCTGACGGCAACGGCGCTGGACGACCACATCGCGGGCTCGGCACCGGACGCGGCGCTGACGATGACTTCAGCCGATTTCTCGGCGGCCTTCACTTCGGTGCAAGGCGCCGATGGCGCGACCATCCACTACGCGCTGACGATCACGGGCGGCAACGGCGCAGCGTCGGGGCTGATCGACTCGCATACCGGCCTCGCCGACCTGCTGGTTCTGAATGGCAACACGATCGAAGGCCGCGTCGGCGCGACCAACGGCACGCTGGCATTCACCATCACCCTCGATCCGGCTACGGGACGCGTGACCTTCACCGACTACCGGCCGGTGGAGCAGCCGATCGGCGGAAGCCCGGACGGCGGCGAAGCCGTGTCGCTGGCCGCGGGCATCGTGAACCTGGTTGCCACGATCACGGACAGAGACGGCGACTTCCAGAGCGCGAACCTCGACCTCGGCAGCAGGCTATCCATCAGCGACGATGGCCCCTGCATCCGGGCCAACGGCACCGCTCCGTCGCTGACGCTGAGCGAGACGCATCTGACGGCAACGGCGCTGGACGACCACATCGCCGGCTCGGCGCCGGACGCGGCGCTGACGACGACTACAGCCGATTTCTCCACGGCGTTCACTTCGCTCCAGGGCGCCGATGGCGCGACAACCCACTATGCGCTGACGATCAACGGAGGCAACTGCACCCCATCCGGTCTGACCGACGTGCATACCGGCCTCGCCGACGTGCTGGTTCTGCACGGCAACACCATCGAAGGTCATGTCGGCACCGCAGGCGGGGAGCTGGCATTCACCATCGCGCTTGATCCGGCCACGGGAGCAGTCACTTTCACCGAGTATCGCGCGGTGACGCATCCGTCCTGCACCAGCGCTGACGAAGCCGTGTCACTGACCGCCGGCATCGTGAACCTGGTTGCCACCATCACGGACAAGGATGGCGACTTGCAGAGCGCGTGCATCGACCTCGGCAAGCAGCTGACGATCACGGACGATCACGCGACCATTTGCGGTTTCCCGGAGACCTTCGTCGCCGCTCAGGACCATCAGACGGCAAGCGGCACTTACCATGTCGATTTCGGCGCGGATGGCGACGCCGCGATGCGCGTTGCCGTCCACGACGGTGCAGTCGGCAGCACGGGATACGATCTGGAGACGTCATGCCTGGGCGACGGCATCACCTCGGTGCACGTCACCGGACATGGCGATGACTACAGCTTCTACTATACGACCCATGAGGTGGACGGCGGCGTCGAGCTCGACGCGTACCTTACGGATTGCGGCGGCACGCTGGCCGATCCGTATTTCAAGTTGCTGATCGATCCGGATGGAACCTTTTGCTTTGATCTCGAGCACGCCGGGCTGTCGAAGGACGTCACCGTTAGTGGCTCCGATTTCGGCGCCCCGGCCTGGGGCACGCCGTCATTGACTGCTCCGGACGGACAATTGGTGATTACCGGGTCCGACTGCGCCGGCCATGCGCTCGATGTCAAGGCGTCGGACTGCGGTATCGCAGTCGGCGACAGCGGACTGCAAATGGACCCCACCGAGCAGTTGAACCTCGCGTTCACCGGGCAGCAGTCGCAGGTCAGTTTCAATCTCACGCAATGGCAGGGCTACGGCACGGCCGGTGTGATCCTCAAGGTTCTTGACGGCAGCTCCGACGTTCACGACTTCTGTATCGATGTTCCCAAGCCGCTGTGCGGCAGCGCCAGCTTCGTGGTGCAGGAGACATCGGATGCTTCGCTGATCGACACCTACACTTTTGATGCCACGACGACGACGTACACGCTGTACGTTGACAGGCCGTTCAATCAAGTCCAGGTCGATTACGATCGGACGGAGGCCGGGCACCCCACCTTCGCGGTCAACAACATCAGCTATACTGAAAAGACCAGCATCAACGCGGATCTCCTGTTCGATGTAACCGCGGTCGACGGAGACGGCGATTCGGCCACGACCAACCTTCAGGTCGATATTCAGTGCCACACGGCGGGGATGGATGCCTTCACATTCGCGGCCAGCCCGGACAGTGCTGCGCCACCGGTCGGCGGCAGCACCAGCGCTCCAGCGCCCGACGTTAGCCCGATGTCAACGAGCGGCCACGTAGACGCGGCCTTGTCTCAGGCCATGTTGCCCTTTGTAGACGGCGGAACATCCGCAACGACCGCCCAGTCCTTTCATTTCGCGGCGGAGCTTCCGAGCCTTGACCAGCAGGCAGCTTCGCCTCCTCCAGACTTCGATCAAACGGCCACGTGGTTCGGTCAGCACCAGGATTCCGCTGGATTTCGCCTGGCACAAGGGGCAGCAGATGCAGCGCCGGCAATCGGGCCAGCTATCCCGGAGCACCAGCCAGATTACTTCTCAAACCACATGCCGGACGCCGTCGTGACCCATACGCCTCACGATCTGATCGTCTAACTACTCCCCACACTCCGGCCCGCGTCGGACGTTGACGCGGGCCAGGATCGCTTCTCTTGTCAGTGGTCGCCGGCCTTCAGCGCCGCCGAAAGGCTGCGCACTGAGCGCGTCACCAGCGGATCGAGATCAAAACGCTTCTCGAGCATCCTGAGGATCGACGTGGTGTCGAAATCCTCATGCGCGACGCCCGACTTGTTGAAGCGCTTGGCGATCAGCAGCGCCGGAATGCGGGTGCCCGGACCCCACTGGTCCGCAGCCCTGGCTTCGGCACCATAACGGTTGTGCGGCGGCGGCGGCACGTGATCCCACTGCCCGCCGAACTCGTCATAGGTGATGACGATCAGCGTATCCTTGCCATCCGGCCCTTCGGTGATCGCCTTGACGAGATCGACGAGATGCTGGCTGCCTTCGGACTCGCTGGTGTAGCCCGGATGCTCGTTCTCCTCGCCGATCGGCTTGATGAAGCTGACCTGCTTCAGCCGGCCGCTCTTGGCCGCCTGGATGAACTCCGCCTCGTCCTTCAGATGATCCCTGCGGGCCTGCGTTCCCGGTGCGTAGTTGGCGAAGTAGTTGAGCGCCTGATGGTGGAACTGGAAGTCCACGTCGGCGCAATTCGGGAACACCGCCGTCGCGAGATGGTTCGGATCGGTGCAGGTCGTGCCGTTGCCGTTGGTCCAGCCGGAAGCGCCGACGTCGCCATTGGCGTTCGACCAGCCGCCCGAATACCAGGCCCAGTCAACGTGCTTTGCCGACAGCCGATCGCCGATGTTCGGCGTGTGCAGCGGCGGAAGGCGCTTGATGTCGGGGGTGCCCGGCGAATAGGGCTGGTAGGTTGGCTGCGTGGTGTTGACCGCGTAGTCGCCGCAGGCGAGGCCCGCCGGTAGCCCGGCCTGGCTGCACTTGGCCGTCAGCTGAGCATCCTTCACGGTGGAGAGCGGCGTATAAAGCGGCGTGCTGGTGGGCATGCCGTTGGCATCGACGATCGAGTGGAAGTCGTTGGCGCTGCCGTCGCTCAAGGCACCGACGAACTGCGGCGCCGCGGCCGCAACAAAGAACTGGTGGTTGAGGAACGAACCACCGAAGGCGCCCTGGAAGAAGCTGTCGGCGATGACGTAGTTCGGGGCGCCGTGGCCGTGCAGATAGCTGTAGATCGGCAGTTTCTTGGTGTCGTAGTAGCCCATCGTCAGGCCCGACGCGTCGCTGCCGGTCACGTAGCGGTTCTGCCGGCCGCCGTTGAGCTGGTACTGCTCGTTGTAGAAGCGATGCACGATGTCCTCGGTGCAGCCGCCGGGCGCGCCGGTGCCGTTGAGGAAGCCGTGCGCCGCGAAAGCGCCGACCGGTTTCGGGCAGGTGGTGGCCGAGGTCGGAATGAAGTCGTTGATCTCGAACGGCTTGTTCTTGAAGGCGCTCAGGATCGCAACGGTGCCCGTATTGTCGGTGCAGCTCGTCGGCTGCGGCGACGGCGAGGTCAGGTTGACGTCGTTCTGCAGCAGGCACGCATAGACGGTCTGATTGTCCTGCCGGACCTGCAGGGTGTGCGCCGCATCGGCGTCGGCGGTGCCATTGATCCGGTCACGGCCGACATCGCCCCAGTGTCCGTAGAGGTTATCGAAGCTGTGGTTCTCCTGGTAGATGACCACGATGTGCTTGTACTGATGCACACCCTCATGACCGCGGTCGCGCAGATCACGCAGCTCGTCCCTGACCTCGTGCTTGAATTCATCGATGATCTTTTCGACCAGATTCTCGGCGTTTGCCACCGGTGCGGTGGCAACGGTGCCAGCAACAATTGCGAGCGCCGGAATGGCTCTCCAAAGCCGCATCATGCTCTCCTGATTTAGAAAGAAATAGAAATGGAGCTACACGCTAAGCAAAACACATTTCGCTGGGATGACCGTTTTTCGACGCGCGCGCGAAGGCATGACGTGTCGTTCGCGCCCCGACAGAGTATCGCCCGGTAAGAAGCGTAACCATCGGTTTCGGCTTCGTTGCCGTCATCAAACCGCAATCAACCTTCGTCTATCCAATCAGACGGTCATTGGTCCCGCCGACAGAAAACTGTCACCTCCGTGACATCTTCCGATCGGGCGGCGGCACGAAGCGATTTGTGACAGGGGCGAATTCTCGCGATGGCTTGGGAAATTGTTGCGCGCGATTCCGGAGCAGGTCGGACCGCAGCCGCCGGTCGCGGCGTGAAGCACGCGCCGATCGCGCTGCTGGCGCTCGTCGCGGCCTTCCTTCCGTTGCGCGCGACGGCGTTCCCGCTCGGCGGCGACCAGACGGTGCTGCCGGCCGGCACCGAATTTTCCGAGGAGGCGCTGGCGCGGCCGCGCGAGCTTTTTCATTCCGAAGCGATGGGCGGGCGAAAGTCCTATCTGGTCAATCTCGGCGATCTCGCCTTCAATTCGCCTTCCATCCTGGGCGGCAAGGCCAGGCAGGCCGAGATGAGCTGCGGCACCTGCCACGTCAATGGCGCATCGAACCCGAAATTATTCGTCCCCGGAGCCTCTTCGCGTCCCGGCACCTTCGACACGACCAGCCTTCTCTTCAATGCCAAGACGTTCAACAGCATCCTCGATCCGGTCAGGATACCGAGCCTGCGCGGCGCCCGTTTCCTCGCGCCCTACGGACATGACGGGCGCATCGGCTCGCTCCGCGACTTCGTCTATAATGTCATCGTCAATGAATTTTCGGGTCCAAAGCCGCGCGACGAGGTTCTCGACGGCCTCGTCGCCTATATCAACGACATCGATTTCCTGCCGAATCCGAAGCTCGGGCCCGGCGGCAGGCTTGCCGCGCAAGCCAGTGTTGCGGAGCGCCGCGGCGAGCAGCTGTTCTTCAAGCCGTTCCCGAAGCAGGCCGAACTAAGCTGCGCCGGCTGTCATGTTCCGGGGGCAACCTTCAACGATCAGCTGCGTCACGACGTCGGGTCCGGCGGACTGGTCAAGACCCCCACCCTGCTGAACGCCAACTTCAACGCGCCGTATTTCCACGACGGCCGCTACGACAGTTACGAGCAGGTGGTGGATCATTTCGACCGCGTGTTCGACCTCGACCTGTCGACCGAGGACACGCAGGACCTCGTCGCCTATCTGACCGCGGTCGGTGACGGCGACCGTCCGTTCGACAAGGACGGCGTCGTGCTCCGGATGAAGGAAGTGCTTGAACTGTCGAGCGTCCTCGAGGTCGCGATCCCGGCCGCCGATACCGCGGTGGTGTCGCTGGCCGTGACCGGCGTCGGCGCCGAGCTGCGCGAATTGACCGAGCGGATTCCCGACATCAGGAACAGCTCGATCGGCGGCAAGGACGAGCGGCTGGCAGCGCGTGCGATCCTGAAGGACCTCGTCCTCACCCTGCGCCGCATCGATCTCGACGTCGGCGCCGGCCGTATCGACGATGCGATGGCGGAATATCGCCAATTCGCCCAGCTGGTGAATTTCGACGTTCCCGTCGCTCTGAAGAAGGTCGAGCCCTGGTCGCTGTTCAACAGCAACGTACACCAGTCGCACTACACCGCGCTCGGCCGGATCCTTCCGGTGACGAGCCGGCAATCGCAGTAGGCACGGGCCGACACCGGCTCACTCCGAAGCCGGCGGCGCAACCCATACGTCGCTCTGCTGAATCCTGCGGATCAGCGCCTGCGGATCGAATTTGCGCAGGTTCGCCGGGATTTCGAAGGCTTGCGCCGGCTGGGGCTCGTCGCGGATGCGGTCGACGGCGACCAAGGTCCCATCCGCGGTCTTGATCTGGATCGGGAATTTCCGCGCGCGGTCGATCCACCCGACGAAGCCGGGACCGAGCGACGCCGTAACCCGATAGACATCGGTGGCGCGCCCCGCGATCGTCTCCTCTCCGACGCGTTGGCAATGCCATGTCGCGGCATCGATCGGCGCGGCCAATTGTGCGATCGCCTGCCATTGCCGGCAGGGTTGGTCCGGATCGACTGGAACGAACATTTGGGTCAGCGGGCTTGATCGTCTTGCGTCCATGAAGACGCGGGCGCCCGGACGGACGAACCAGGCCGCGGGTCTCGCCGTATCGATCAGGAAGAAGCCATCGGGCAACGCGGTTGTCTCGATCCGTGCTTTTCCGTCCGAGACTCGCAAGGTTCCCATAGCGGTTGCCGTGTCGTCCTTCCGCGCAACGAGGTCGGCGGAAAACTGCTGCGCCTGGGCGGGCATCCAAGCATTCGCCAGGATAGCAACAGCAAGTAGGCAGGCCGCGGCGGTCCTGCTTATTGAACACGTCACTTCGTTGCGCTTCATCGCATATTCCAGTCAATCAGAGGGTGAGCAGGCAAAACATGACAGCGCCGACCGAACCATGGGTTCGATCGGCGCCGGCCTCGGATGGATTCAAGAGCTCGCGCTGGGCGAGAGCTTGATCACTCGGTGTAGGACAACGTGACTGGCTTGCTGAAGTCGAACGCGTCGAACAGGTCAGACAGTGCCGGGCTGTTGGTCGGGACGTACTCGTTGTTCTTCGTGTAGGTCGGGTTCGGCAGGTTGTCGCGGCTTCGGTTCGTGAGCGGCTGGAGGGCCCAGTTGCGTTCGATGAACTTCAGCAGCGAAACGTGGTCGGCGTAGTTGTGGTTGACCTTGCCGCCCGTCGAATAGGGCGAAAGGATCAGGGTCGGAATGCGCGGTCCGTCGCCGAAGAAGTCGATGGACTGCTGGTAGCCGGAGTCCCAGTAGCCGCCGGCCTCGTCCCAGGTGATGAAGACAGCGGTTTCAGCCTTCAGCTCGGGATTGTTGTCCAGCGCGTTGAGTACGTTCAGGACATAGGCCTCGAACAGGTCGACTTTCGAGCTCTGCGGATGACCGTCGAGCAGGCCATCCGGCTTGCCGAACGACACCGAGGGCAGCGTGTTCTTCTCGATCGACGTGATCAGATCGGCAGTGTCCTTCATGTGAGCCTGACGCACGGCCGGGTTGGCCATGATCGAGGTCGCATACTGGAACGGATTGCAGATCTGGCAGTAGGCAACGCCGAGCGCGTGTGCCGGATCGGCAACCGCAGCGGCGCTGAGGTTCGGGTTCGACGGATTGGCGGCAACCGCGGCGTTCGAGAGCGCCACGGCGTCGTTAAAAGCACCACCATAGAACGCCCAGGAGATGTTCTTCTCCATGAGCGCGTCGCCGATCGTGCGGACCGACGACGGGGGGACGTTGTTGCCGCCCGCCAGCGCGCCGTTCGGCAGATAGCCCGGATTGACGTTGTTGAGCATGTAGTAGTGGTTGGGCTTGCAGTTCGGCTCGGCCGCGTACGGCAGATTGTTGAGATAGGTGACGATCGGCTTCACGCCGGGCTGGAAGACATCAGAGCAGTTGCTCCAATTGCCATCGACGGTGTAGCGGTTGACCGAACCCGCGGCCGGGTTGGGGTTGGCGATCAGGTTGGCCGGCGGCGTCACCGGGTTGCCCTTGCCGTCGCTCCAGAAGGCCGCATCGCCGGTGCCGAGCATGAAGTGATTCGCACCGGTGCCGCCGTGGAACGACTGGTGGAAGTTGTCGCTCAGCGTGAAGCGGTCGGCGAGCATCTTCAGGACCGGGGCCTGACCCTGCTGGGCGTTGTAGAAGCCCATCGAGTTGGCCATGCTCTTGTTCGACGCCGAATAGGTCGCCATCACGAACGGGAACAGGTCGTTCAGGCAGCCCGAATTGTTCTTCTTGGTGGCGCTGGCGGCGCTGCAGTCTTCCTGCTGCCAGTCCTGATAGAAGCGATGCGTCGAGTCGCCGGTGTAGTCGTCGTCGGAGAGCTGCTCGCCCTGCAGCTGGAACGGTCCGTTCAGACCGCCGGCGCCGGGAACGCGGGTATCGAGCACACCGGTCGGCAGGCCGCTGAAGCCGGTGGTGAGGATGTCGAGATCGGCCGGGTCCATGTCCTTCTCGACACTGGCTTCGGCGATCGTCTTGAACGGAGCGCCGGTGTCGCTCTGCGCGGTCGGCGTGCCGTTGGTGTTCGGCTGCGGCATCAGGTTGGTCGCGTTGTAGGGCGACTTCGAGATGGTCGGCGCGCCGATATAGAAGGAGGTCTGGCCCGCGACCGAGTACTGTTGCGCCTGCGCAAAGTTCGGACCCGGCGTTCCGTCCTCGTTGACGATGCCCTTCGACAACAGGTTGGAGATCGTCTGCCCCTTGCCCTTCGGCTTGTAGATACCAAAGGTGTGATCGAGGCCACGGTTCTCACCGATCAGGATGATGACGTGCTTGATCGGCGAGGCGGTCTTCACCTTGTCGCCGTGATCCTTATCACCATGATCGTGGTCATTCTTGGCGCGATCGGCGTCGTGGTGCGCCTTGTTGTTGTGATGCGGGCGCTTGTCCCAGTCACTGTGACCGCCCGGATAGTGAGCGGCATATGCGGCTGTCGCAACGAGCACCGTGGACGCGATGCAGAGCGCGGTGCTGGTTCGCCAGTGCTTTTTGTAGTTCAAACTCATTGTCGACCTCAGGTGTTTGCGGTTAGCAACGCACCCTGCTTAGTGCGGCAATATGACGCATGGTTTTCGCTTACATGAATGCGCGCAAGAAATTTCGAAACGTTCAAATATTTTCTGCGGAGACATCTGCAGCAGCGCGCGCATCTCCGCGATTCAAATCTTCAACTATTGATAGAAACTTAATTGAGCAATCAACGCGACGATTTTGACGGCGAACGCGCTTCAATACGGCCTTATCAATGCGAAACGTGCTTGGAGCGCATCACCTGGCGAAGCGCAGCATAATGCTGATCATGCACGTCCTGATTGAACAGCGACCACGGCTCGGCGCTGGCCAGCAACGCAGGAACTGCGGCGGCCATCAGGTTGCGATAGTTCCTGAACTCGGTTGCAGCATCAGCGCTGCGCCCCGCAGCAACAGCCATTTCGCTTCGCCGCAGCGTGAGCACGAGCTCCTTGAGACCGTTGCGCGCAAGCACGCGCTGCTGCTCGCCGCCTGATACGCTGGTGTTCTTGCGATCCGGGTATTGCTCGGTCAATTCGCGCAGCTCACGGCCGATCGTATCGACCGCAAGTGCGACGATGTCCTTGTCGCCGGCAGGAATCGCGGTCGCAAGCACCGTCGAGAAATCGTTGATCTCCTTCAGCGTGGCGCCGGCACCGTCGCGCTCATAGGGCTGCACGCCATCGCCCACCGCCGTGAGATAGGCGACCAGGTCGCCCTTGTCCTGCGCCGAGAGATCGAGCTGGAAGGTGCGGTCGAAATAATCGACGACCTGGCTGAAATTGTCGAAGCGGCCGTCGTGAAAATACGGCGCGTTGAAGTCGGCGTTGCGCAGGGTCGGCGTCTTGAACAGGCCGCCCGAACCGATGTCGTGCTGCTGATGATCGACAAAGCCCGACGATGGAACATGGCAGCCGGCGCAGCTCAGCGCAGGATCGTGCGGGAACGGCCGCGAGAACAACGCTTCGCCGCGGCGTTCCGGTTCGGTGATCTTGCCAGCCAGCCGTCCCGCGGGACCGAGGCTCGGGTTGGGCAGGAAGTCGACGTCGTGAATATAGGCCACGATCGCATCGAGCGTTGCCGGCGACGGCTCCGGTCCGGCGAACTCGCTGGTGATGACGTTGTGGACGAAATCGCGCAACGAGGCGAACCGGCCATCGGCGCCGTAGGGCGCCAGATAGCGGGCGCCGCGCAGGCTCGGAATCCGCACGGGATCGAACGACAGATTGTTGGCCTTCGGATTGAACAGCGGACCGGTGGTATCGAACGTGCCGGGCCGGCTCGACATCTTCGGCATGAAGAATTTGGTGTTGTTCGCACCATTGACATGGCAGGTGCCGCAGCTCACGCTGGCCTGCCGCGCCACCTCGCCAAGCAACCCGGGCGAATTGAAAGCGAGATCGCCGAGATTGACCAGATAGGATTTGCTGCCGGTGCGCTCGGACTGAAACACCTCGCGCGGCTTGTCGAGCGCATCCTCATTCAGCTCGGTTGCAACCGGCAATACAGTCTTGTCGCCATCGACGGGAAACGCCACGGCGCGCCCGAGCAGTGCAAGGGCGATGACGCCGGAGAGCAGTGCAGCCAGACGCAGCTGAAGCGATTTCATCGCGCCTGGGCCTCCAAAGTCGGCCGCTGCAGGCCGAGCTTCGCCGACGCGCTCTGCAAGGCGATGACCAGTTCCTCACTGGTCTGGCGCAGATCGGAAATGTTGACATGCGGCAGGTCGGGCGTCGCGACGATCGCCTCGAGCTGCTCGATCCGGTTGTTCACCATCTCGTCGAGCTTGCCGTCGACCGTGTTGAGCGCGGCAGAGAAAATCGTGTGGTAAGCGAAGTCGATGCCCGCGATGTTGTTGCGCATGTCGTCGAGCGAGGTGCCGCTGATACGCGACTCGCCGCCATCAGCCTTGCTCTCTCCGACTTCGTAAGCGAGCCGCACCGTGCCGTCCAAGAGGCCCTGCGGCGTCAGCTTGATGTCCTTGAGCTTGCCGTGAAGGTCGTTCAGGTGCTCGACAAGGCCCGCCGCATCGGTGGCGACGTTGGTGCTTGCAGCCCCGAACAGCTTCGCCTCGATGGCGTGGAACCCGCTGTCCGCGTTCGGCCAGGCGTCGATCTGCGCATCGAGCTCGGGAACGAATCCTGCGGTGAACACTTCCGAGCGCTCCCAGCCGGCGCGTGCCGACAGCCAGGCTTTCTTCGCACCGGGCAAATCCGCTGCCGCGGCGCGCTCGCGCAATGCACGCGCGCCTGTCAGCGCACTGGCGACGCCCTCGATCAAATACGGCCGATAGCGCTCGGCACCTTCCTCCAGAGCGCCGGCATTCGCGGCGCGCACGCCCGCGAACGCTGCCAGCAAAGCCAGGCACGCCGCCACTCGCATCTTGTGCATAGTCAACCCACTCATCTGCCACGAAGGGCTCGCGGCACGTAGTGGTGCGGACTATTGTCGGTATCCTATGCGGATTTGTGACAGCGCAGACTTTTTGTCGCATCTTTTCTGCTTCGCTGCCGTCGATGACGATCACAATTTCGCAAACCCGTCGCGCGGCGACGGATCAATTGAAAATGGACTGTTCAACGCGCGCGAGTTGTTGCAACACATTGAGCACGCGTCACACCTATCCCGTCACCATGCATATCGATCGCGAAGTTCTTTATTTTATCGGGTCTTACGGCACGCTTTGCGTGCTCGGCTGCGCGGTCGCGCTGATCGATCTTCGCCACGGCATCATTCCAAATTGGCTGAACCTTGCGATCGCCGCGCTCGGTCTTGCGAACGTCGTCGTCACTGAAGGCACGACAGCCGCCTTCACTGCAATGGCGAGCGCGGTCCTCGTCGGCGCCGTGTTCTGGCTGTTGCAGCGGCTTTACTTCGCCTTGCGGCATGTCGACGGATTGGGACTTGGCGACGTCAAGTTTCTTGCCGCCGCCACGATTTGGGTCGGCGCAACAGGAATTCCGACCTTGCTGCTGATCGCAGCACTCGCGGCACTTGCGGTTGCCGGCAGCCTGCAACTCGCAGGACATGAGATGAAGCGCCAGACGTCGATCCCGTTCGGTCCCTTTCTTGCGCTCGGGCTTCTCCTGACGTCGGCACTTCAGAGCTGGCTCGCGCTGATCTAACTTCCGCTGGACGCTGCAATCACATCTGGCGCCGCGCGGCCAAGGGCTTCCGCTCCGTGCTGACCGGAACGAGCCGGACGTCGCCGCTCTCCTCACCGCCGGGCTGGGGCAATGTGAGCACGGCCTCCTGCTCGTCCTTCTGCATCCTGACTTCACGTCCGTTGATGGCTCGCAGCTTCCATCCCTGGAAATCGTCACCGACCTTCAGTCGCAGCGCGGTCTTGTTCGATTGATCGAGAAATATCCCGAAACTTTCATCATCTCCCGCGATCGTGCCGACCAGCGACAGCGGCGGCGGCTCGATCGCGACCTTGCGCGGCGGCGTCGGCGCTGGCTTGCTGACCTCCGGTTCCGCAACGACGGCGGGCGGCGGCCGCCGCGACGGCGAGAACACCGGCCGGTCGCGCGTGTTGGACAGCGTCTTGAGCGGGATGCCCCACAGCGGATTTGCGCTGAGTGGCCGCGACGTCGGCGCCGGCGAAGGGGCCACGCGGACCGACGTTACAGGTTCGGACGGCGGCGGCGAGCTCAGCACCGGACCGCCCAGGCGGGTATCATCGAGCAGCCCGGCGTCGAGCGCATCGCCGGACCGGTCGGGCACGGCGGCCGGTGCAGCATGAACCGACGCGGCCAGGAGCACGATGATCGCTGCAAAGCGTCGCATCACTTGGCTCCCCGCCATTGTCCGGATACGCCGAGCAGCACGCGCATCTTGCCGGGATCGGCGCCCTTGGCGGCCTCGTCGGCAACGGGCTGCACGACCAATTGGTCGATGAACAGGAATGGCATGCCGGCTTCGAGATCGTAGAGCACCTGCTGCAATTGCGCCTGCTCGATCTCGCAGCTCGCGACCATGCTGAGGAAGCCGGCCTTGGCCGGTGCGTTGGGAACGTCGAGCTGCGTCGACAGCACGTTGCCGCCGGCCTTGATCACGGCGCCCGACACGCGTTGCAGCAGGGTGGCGCCGGCAACCGTGACGGTCGCGCCCTCGAGATAGGCGGAACCGGTCGGCATCGCGGGCTGACCGGGCGCGGTATTCGCCCTGGATCGCCCTTCGAGTTGCTCCAGCATTCCGGCCGAGGCAGCAACATCGCTGCGCAGGCCAGCGATGTCAGACAGCGACGAAATGACGACAAAGAGCAAAAGCACGAAAAGGCCGAGATAGCTCGCGGTCGCAACCAGTGGCGAGGTGCTGACGGCGGCCAGCGATCGGGATGCTGCGCTCATGTGCCGGACCCAAAATTTGCGGTGATGTTGGCTTCGACGTGGAACCGCTCCGCCGTCTCGTTCGCCGCGCGCGTCGTCGGCGCGAAGAACGTTGCGCGTGTGAATTGCGGCGACTGCTCCAGCAACCGGATCAGGGATGGCGCATCCTGGGTCATTCCGACCACCTGCACCTTGTTGCCCTCGATGCGCAGCTCGGTCACATAGGTGGTATCGGGCAGTACGCGCGAGATCGCTTCCAGGACCATGACGCTCGACGGCGTCGTCTGCTTGCGCTTGGCCAAGAGGCCGAGACCGGACGAATCGCCATTGGCATCGAGGCGCAGCGCGGCACGGCGCTGCGAGATCCGGTGCTGGAGATCGTCCTGCTCCGATTGCAGCCAGCCGCCGAGATAGACGTTCAGCAGCAGCGAGACCGCGGCTGCGGCGGCCGTCGAGACCAGGCCGATGCGCAACAGGCGCGGAACCACAGGTCCGGCAAGACCCCGCAACGGCCGATCGAGCAGCGTCACCTGCTGCAGCGCGCCGTCGCCGCCAACCGCCGGCGCCGTGACCGCGATGGAGGCACCGCCCAGCGTCCTGGCCAACCGGATCAACGGATCGACCTTGGCCGCCGCGGTCGCACTGAACGCGACCTCAATACGGTCATTGCCGACCGGTTGCGGCGCGCCCCAGCCGAACACCGCGTCAGCGGCGCTCCATGGTGTCAGCCGGTCGACCTGCGCGCGGATCATGCCGTCGAGGAAATCGCCAGCCTGACTCGGGAAATCGAGCACGCGGCTGACGATTTGATCCGATCGCAAGCGCACCTCGATCCGGCTGCCGTCGAACGCCGTCTTCCAATCCGCTGGCAGCGGAGGCTGCGGCGCATCGTGATCGAGCCGAAACGAAACCGGCACCGAAGGCGAACCATCCTTCGACACCGCGAGACGGGCGGTGAATGTGCCGTCGGCATTTTCGTCGAGCGCGACGCCACGCCGGCGCACGAACCTATCAGCGACGCCGTCAACGGTGACCGCGACCGCGCCGATCCAACGCTCAAACCATTGTCGTGCTTCGGCAAATATTGCCATCAACCTCTCCCGCGAAGCAGAACCGGATTTCGCGGTTCGACATCGTTCTGCCAGGACAACACACGATAGGGCTCGACCTTGTCGCCGAGCGCGATCACCGCCTCGGACGTGGTGCGATGGCCGTTGCGGAAACGGATCGAGATCGCGATCCGGTAGCATGGGCTTTGCGCTGTCGATGCCGCACTTTGCGCGTTCGGCGCTTGCGTTCCGGCCGCGATGCCGTTTGGCGAGGCCGAACGCGCCCCGAATCCGTCCTGATCGTTGCCCGATGCCTTGTCCAGCGCCCTGACGATTTCCGGCGCCGCGATCTTCGGATCGACATCCGGGCTGCCGTTGAACACCGTGACAAACGGCAGCGCGCGGTCGACCAGGGCTTCGGGGATACCGGCGACCAGCGCCAGCTCATTGACGTGGACGAACAGGCCCTGTCGCGGCGGGTAGCCAAGCGCATTGTAGCGGGCGGCCTCGACATTCTCGCTGCCCGGCGCGGGCCGGGTTCGCCAGCCGACGATCCGGTCGGCGTATTCGCCGGCTGCGTCCTTGCCGGCGCCGAGCACGACGAACAGGCCAATCAGCATCTCCTTCGATGCGTAGTTCAGGTCGAGGCGCCCCGCCTCCGACGTGAAGGTCACGCCGACGCTGGCATCGTCCAGCCCAAAATGAAAAGCCCCGCTCTGCGGCCGCGTCTTCTCATCCGTCAACGTCAATTGATAAGCGGCGAGCTCTACTCCGGCCGACATCAGCGCCTCGGTCTGCAACGACAGGTCGCTGGCGGCCAGCGCCCGCGCCGACGCGGCGAGATAGGCCGAGAAGATGATCGCCAGCGACGACAGCGCCAGCAGGATCCAGAGCACCGCAACGATGACGAAGCCGCGATCGGCCGGCGTTCGGCCGCACTTGCCGGTCGCGCCCATCACGTCTTCCCCTGATCGGTAGACGTCTTGCCCTGATCGGTGTTGCCGTCGGAATTGCGCTTGTCGCCGCAATTGCCGTCCGGCTTGGTGCAGTCGCTCGGAATCTGGACATGGACCGGCGCGATGGTCGACACCGACAACACCCGTTCGCTGGCCGCATCACGCACCGTCAGGCGGATCATCACCGGCAGTCTGTCGGCATCCTGCCACACGCTTTTCCATGCCCGGTCCGCCCCGGCATAGGCGAAGGACAGCCGATAGGGCGCGCGCAGCAGCACGACCGGGCTGCCGAGATGCACCTGTTCCGACAGCGACACTCCGTCGGCCAGCGGCGTAAACCGCGCCTGCGAACGCACCGTGACGAACTCGCCGCGATCCCTGATCTCGCCAAGCCGCACGATGTCGAGCCCCGGCCCCGCATTCGGTCCTACCGATGTCCGCACGAACGTCACCGACAATTCCGATCCATCGAACAGCGGCTTGTGGGCGTCGCGATTCGCGGCAACAAACTCCGCCGCGGCGAGGTCGGCGCCGATCCGTTCCAGCGCGATCCCGATCAGCTCGCTGCGCTGGATCCGGTCGAGCCCCTTGTTCCAGCTCGGCAACCATTGCGCCGTGATGCTGGCGAGCGCCGACAGCAACAGCCCCATCAATGCCAGCGCGACGATGGTCTCGATCAGCGTGAAGCCGCGCTCATGCGCGCGCCGGTCTGTGTTCGCCGAGGTCATTGCGAGGACCTCGGCATCAGGCGCACGGTGCGGACGTCGGACAACGCGCCGCCCGGAGATTTGACACGAATTCTCACCAGCTCCGGGGCCCAGGGCACGTTGCCCTCGGGAACCGTCCAGTCACCACCGAGCGGACTGACGTCGACGGTCCAGCGGTAGCCCTCCGCCTGCCCGGTCGATGAGCCCGGCTGCAATTCGGCGCGGGTCGGGATGCCGACCGTCATCAAGGTGCGCGCTGCCTGCATCAGCGCGACGTGCTGCTCCATGGCGCGAACACCGCGCGTCTTGACGCCCATGACGGCGCCGATCGCGACGATCGAGACGGCCACCAGCGCCAGCGCCACCAGCACCTCGATGATCGTGAACCCCGCATCAGCGCGGTTAGTTGGCGGCGACGTCGCGAGCAACGATTTCAACCCTTCCGGTGAGCCAGTTGACGCGCACTTCATATCCTGCATCGAGCCGCGTCAGCGCGATGGAGCCGCCACAGGAACCGCCATTGGCGAAGAAACGAATGGTCGATAACGCGGCCTGCCGCTGGCAGCGTTGCGGCAGCACGGCATCGAACCGCACATCGTCTGGAATTCGCACCGCCATGCGCGATGCGCCCGAGTGGATCACCCGGCTCGCCGCATCGACCAGCGTCGCCACGCTGGTGCTGCGCTCGATGGCGGCATTGCGATCGGCCTTCAAGAGCGTCGCGGTCTGCAGCGCATAGGCCTGCAACCGCGAACGCGAGGTCTGGTGCGGAATGAACGGAAGCAGCACGGCCGCGAGCAGCGCGATGATGGCGAGCACGCACACCATCTCGAGCAAAGTGAAACCGCGCTGCGTCGCGTCATTCATGCTCGCCATGCATCCTTGTTATTCATTGTTGGCGGCTGTCGCCTTCTCGAGCGAAATGTCGGCGGAGGTGCCGCTGCCGCCCTCCTGACCGTCAGATCCATAGGAGACGATGTCATAGGGCCCGTGTTCACCCGGCGAGCGATAGATGTAGGCGTGATTCCAGGGATCGCTCGGAACGTTGCCGCCCTTCAGATACGGGCCATTCCAGGCAGCAACACCCGGCGTGCGCCGGACCAGAGCGGCGAGGCCCTCCGCCGTGGACGGGAAGCGGCCCGCGTCGAGATAGAACAGGTCGAGCGCGCTGGAGAAGCTCTGCAGCTGAATGCGCGCGGTCTTGACCTTGGATTCGCTGAGATAGTTGAGAACGCGCGGCCCGATCAGCCCCATGATGAGGCCGATGATCGCGATCACCACCAGCATCTCGACCAGGGTGAAGCCCTCCTCCCCTGAACGCCGCGGCCCTTGTGACCGCGCCCGCGCGCGTCCCGCTCGCATGGAAAATGCCCCGATGATGGTGTTGCGCGATATCATGACCGATGACCTCTGCTCTAACCGACTAGCTGCGTGACCGAGAGCAGCGCCGTCATCACCGATACGATCAGTCCGCCGACGACGGTGCTGATCGTGATGATGGCCAGCGGACCGACAATGCCGACGACACGGTCCAGGCTGCGCTGCAATTTTGCTTCGTAGAATTCCGCGACTCGCCCGGCCAGCACCGGCAGCTGCCCGGTCTCTTCACCGAGCCGCAGCATGCGCACCGCCATCGGCGGCAGGCTGTCCGCGACGGAGAGCGCTTCCGACAGTTTTCCGCCATGGCGGACGCGGTCGGCGGCGGCGGTCCAGTTCGCCTCGCTCCCGGTCACCGCCATGATGTCTACGAGGATGCGCAGCGCAGCCGTGAGGTTGACGCCGCTGCCGAGCAGGACGCCGAGATTGCGGCAGAACAGGCTGGCGCGATAGAACTGGAAGGCGCTGCTGATGCCAGGCACCCGCGAGATCGCGTTGACGAGCGCCGCACGGACGCGCGCCTGCCGCAGCAGCCACCATGCGAGCGCGATCGTGGCCGCACTGATCAGGCTTGCCGCCGTGGCATTGGCGCGGAGGAAATCCGATACCGCGATGAAGCTGGCGAGCGCCGTATCCGACTTGCCGCCGAAATCGCCCAGCACGGTCGAGAATTGCGGCAGCACGAACAGCAGGAAGAACAGCATCACGCCGGATGCCGCGACCAGCACGAAGGCCGGATACTGCATGGCGTCAGTCAGCTTGCGCCGCATCTGCTCGGAGCGCGCGCGCTCGGTCCCCAGCATCTCCAGCACGGAATCCAGCGTGCCGGAGATTTCCCCGACCCGGACCAGGGCGATGTACATCGGCTGGAACAAGGTCGGATGATCCGCCACCGCATCGGCAAAACTCTCGCCGGTGAGCAGGGCCGCGCGAATTTTTGCCACCACCGGACGCATCCGGCCGACATCGGCATCGCCGGACAGCAGCTCCAGGGCATCGTCGAGACGCGCGCCGGCCTTGAGCAGAAGCGCAAGATCGCGCGTGAACGTGGTGACCTCGGCGGCACTCGGCCCGCCGAACAGGCTGCGGCCGCCGCCAGCGCCGGACGCGCGCTTGTCCTCGGTGGTTTCGATCGGCAGGAGCTTGAGATATTCGATCCGCCGCGCCACCTCGGCCGCAGTCGGGGCGGCGATCGTGCCGTTCACGATCTCGCCAGTCTGGGTCAAAGCGCGATAGCGATAATTCGGCACGACGTCACCGCACCGTCGCAACGCGGAGGATCTCGGCGGGCGAGGTCAATCCGGCGCGGCATTTGGCGACCCCGTCGTCGAGCATCGTGGTCATGCCCGCCCGGATCGCCATCGTATCGATCTTCAGTCCGTCGGTTCGCTCCCCGATCAGGTCGCGCAATTCATTCGATAGTTCGAGCAGTTCGAATGCGCCGAGGCGGCCGCGATAGCCGGTTCCGCCGCAGCGTTCGCAGCCGCATGGCTCGTGAACAATCTCGCCAGCCCGCAATCCGATCGCCGCAAGCCGGGGATCCTCGGAGAAATCAGCCGTTGCCAGCGGCCGCGCCGTCTTGCAGCGCTCGCACAATTGCCGGACCAGCCGCTGCGCGATCACGCCGCGCAGCACCGAACGGAGCAGATAGCCTTCGACCCCGAGGTCGAGCAGGCGCGGCACCGCGGCCGCCGCCGTCTCGGTGTGCAGCGTCGTCAGCACCAGATGCCCGGTCAGCGCCGCATGCACCGCGACATGCGCGGTCTCGGTATCCCGGATTTCACCGACCATGATGACGTCGGGGTCCTGTCGAACGAAGGAGCGCAAGGCGGTGGCGAAGGTCAGACCGATCGCAGGCTTGACCTGGGACTGGTTGACGCCGGGGATCTCGTATTCGACCGGGTCCTCGATCGTGAGAATCTTGCGGCTGGGCTCGTTGAGGATCGACAGGATCGTCGCCAGCGTCGTGGTCTTGCCGCTGCCGGTCGGTCCCGTGATCACGATCATGCCATGCGGCAGCTTCAAGAGCCGCCGCAGCTTGGCCTCATCAGCCTGCGAGAAGCCGAGCTTTTCCACGACCAGCAGGCCGCGATCCTTGGGCAGGATACGGATGACGGCGGATTCGCCATGCTGCATCGGCATGATCGCGACGCGGATATCGATGTCGGTCCGCCCGGCCCGCAGCCGCGCCGCGCCGTCCTGCGGCAGGCGACGCTCGGCAATATTGAGATTGGCGATGATCTTGATGCGGGAGACCACGGCCTGGGGCAGCACGCCGGACAACGCCGCGACCGGCCGCAGCAGGCCATCGATCCGCAACCGGACCATCAGGCCGGCGGCAAACGGCTCGATATGGATGTCGCTGGCGCGAAGCTCGACCGCCTTCTCGATCAGATCGTTAACCGCGCGCACCACCGGCGCGCCGCTGGCGAGATCGCGCAGGCTCTCGATGTCGTCTTCGCGGGGCAGCGCCGCCGTCAGTTCGGTGGCCTCGTCCTCCTCGGCACTGGCGCGGTTGTTCAGCACGATGGCGACGTCTTCCGACGATGCCACTTTCACTGTTATCCCGGCGCCGAGCACAATCTGCGCCGCCCGCTGCGTCGCCTGATCGGTGGGATCGACCACCGCAAGAACAGCGGTTCCATCGGCTTCCCGGCACGGATAGACCATGGTCTCGCGCAGGAAACGCGGCGAGAACGACCCGACCAGCGGCTCGGCCGAGGTCATTTCCTGGAGCGTCAGGCGGCCCAGCGCGAAGAAGCGCGCGGCTTCGTCGGCGAATTCGACAGGCGAAAGACTGGTGACCTCCCACAGCTTCAGTTGCCGGTGGTCGGCGCCCTGCCCGGTCCGCTCGGCCGGCCCATCGGTCGGCGCAAGGTGATTGTTCTGACGGAGATAATCCACAAACCGAACGGACAGGTCGTTGGCCATTCTCTTATCCCGCCACGCTATCCTGGATCAGCTCGCGCCGAGCCGCTGGCGCCGTTCGGCTCCCGTTAACTGCGCGGTTATCGACCCGAAGTGTGACAGCTGTGCGAAGTCACATCGTCCGCCGCGCTCAAGAAACTTTGAGGTGGCATCGCGGACACAAGCAACGCGCCGGCTGCACAAATTTTGGCACGACACGATGCAGGTCGCGAACGACAATCATGTAACCAATTTATTTCTGTCATGAACGCTCGCTAAGAGTCCTCCGGGGCAGGACCGATCGTCGCAAGCCATCGAAATATCAGCCAGCAAGTAGCGAAGGGCCTTCATGCAACGCGTAGGCACAGTGGGCCGCTGCCCGACGATCCGTGGCGGCCTGACAGCCATTTTCGTCTTGACGTCGCTGGGGTTGCTGGCGTCCTGCAATTCCGCGACGGTCGGCGAGAGCGTGGATGCGTCGCAGCTCGACGTCACCGACAAGGTGCGCTCGCTGGATCTGCTGCCGCGCCAGCCGCAACCGGTGAGCGCACTCGCGGCGACACCCGGCAACCAGGGCGGGAACGTCCGCGCGTCGATGTATGAAGGCAGCGACGTGACGGCCGTCGCCGACGCGCGGCCGCAGCCGACGGCGAATGGCAATGGTTTCGACCTGAATTTCGAGAGCACGCCGGTGGCGACCGTCGCCAAGGTCGTGCTGGGCGATATCCTGCATGTCGGCTACACCATCGACCCACGGGTGCAGGGCACGGTGAGCCTGGTGTCGGTCCGCCCGGTGCCGAAATCCGACATGGTGTTCGTGCTTGAAAACGCGCTGCGCCTGAGCGGCGTCGTGCTGCTCAAGGATACCGCGGGCTATCGCCTGACGCCGCTTGGCGACGCCGTCGGCGGCGGCCGCATCGATGCCGCGGCAGCCAATCCCGAGCCCGGTTTCGGCATCTCGGTGGTTCCCCTGCAATATGTGTCGGCCCAGACCCTGCTGAAGCTGACCGACAGTTTTGCCACCAGGGCGGGCGCAATCCGCGCCGACACCACGCGGAATCTTCTGCTGATCCAGGGCACCGGGGCCGAGCGCCGCACCGCTGTCGACACCGTGCTCAGCTTCGACGTCGACTGGATGCGCGGCCAATCGGTCGGGATCTTCCCGATCTCGAGCGGCTCGCCCGCGCCCGTGATTGCCGAGCTGGAGAAGATCGTCGATTCCGGCGAGAACGGCCTCAGCCAGAACGTGATCAAATTCATGCCGATCGCACGCCTCAATGCGGTGCTGGTCGTGACCAAGAAGCCGGACATGCTGCACACGGCCGCGACCTGGATCAAGCGGCTCGACCGCAACGACACCGCGCGAACCACGGTCCATGTCTACCGCGTCAAGTATGGCGATGCGCGCCAGATCGCGCGGGTTCTGACCGACATGTTCCTCGGCGGCTCCTCAGGCAATCTGCTCGACAGTGCCGACAGCCAGCTCGCGCCGGGCTCCGGCACCTCGTCGACGTCAAGCGTCGCCGATCGTCTATCACTCAACAACAACAACGGCTCGAATTCGAGCATGGGCGGCTTCGCATCCCGCGGCACGTCGGGGACAGGTGCGACGGGTCAGGGCCTGGGTCAGGGATTTGGCGCCGGTGGGCAAGCCAACAATCCCAATGCGGGCCAGGGTAACAATGCCGCGCTGGATGCCGGACGCGGCGCCAGCGGCGGCAACGGCCAGCCCGTGCTGCAGGACGTCCGCATCACGCCCGATGTCGTGAACAACAATCTCCTGATCTATGCCGACCAGGCCAACTACCGCATCATCGAGTCGACGCTGCTGCAGATCGACGAGCCGCAGCTCCAGGTCGCCATCGACGCGACGATCGCGGAGGTCACGCTCAACAACACCCTGTCCTACGGCGTGCAGACCTATCTCACCAGCCAAAACCTCGGCCTGAAGCCGAACACCGGCTCGATCCTTGGCACCCAGGCCACCAGCGCGCCCGCGACCACCACCGACGCAACCACCGGCGCGGTCTCGGTGGCGGGCTCGCTCACCAATGCTTTCATCAACCAGAGCTTTCCGGGCTTCAACTTCCTGATCGGCTCCGCGACGCAGCCGAGCCTGATCCTGGATGCGCTGCATGCCGTCACCAGCGTCAAGGTGCTGTCCAATCCCTCGCTGGTCGTGATCAACAACCAGGTCGCGACGCTGCAGGTCGGCGACGTCGTCCCGGTCTCGACCGGAAGCGCGACGGTGCTGACCACGAGCAACACGGTGGTCAACACCATCGACTATCGCAACACCGGCATCATCCTGAAGGTCTCGCCACGCGTTAGCGTGAACGGCACCGTGCGGCTCGATGTCGAGCAGGAGATCAGCAACGTTCCCCAAAGCAGCTCGGTAAACCTGACGCCCACGGTGTCGGAGCGGCGGGTCAAGAGCCAGATCGCGGTCGCCAATGGCCAGACCGTGCTGCTGGCGGGCCTGATCAGCGAGCAGCAGAGCGGCAACCGAAATGCGCTTCCCGTGCTCGACCAGATTCCCGGCCTTGGCGACGCCTTCGGGCATCAGAGCAACGGCACCCAGCGCACCGAGCTGATCATCTTCATCCGCCCGCAGATCATCCGCAACGGTACCGACGCCCAGGTCGTCGCCGAGGAGCTTCGATCGAAACTGCGCGGCAGCATCGCCACGACATCGACCAATGCGCCGATCACCACCAGCTTCCACTGAGCCGGGCAACAGGATGCTCCGCATGCGCGCGCTGCGAACCGGCCTCTGCGCTACGCTTGCGGTCGCGCTTTGGGCGATGACCGCATCCGTCGCGAGCGCCGACAGCGTGGCGCGCGGAACGGCCGCCTTCCATCGCGGCGACTATGTCAGGGCGTCTCGGGAGCTCGCGCCGGCCGCCGAGCGCGGCAATGCCCGCGCCCTCGGCCTGCTCGGTTTCATGTATGAGCACGGTTTTGGCGTGCCGCAGGCCTATGACGCCGCCGCCGATCTCTACTATCGCGGCGCCGTGCAGGGCGACCCGTTCGCGCAAGCCATGCTTGGCCTGATGTACGACAAGGGCCACGGCGTTCCGAACGATTACGTGCTGGCCTACAAATGGCTCAATCTGGCGGCCGCCCGCGCCAGCGGGCGGCAGCGCGAAGCCTATCTCCGGTTCCGCGATGCGGTCGCATCAAAACTCTCGCGCAACGAGATCATCGCCGGCCAGCGCTTTGCATTGGGATGGATCCCTGGCCCGCCGGCGCCGGACGTGCACCTGACGGTCAAGTAGTTTTCCGCGCGGGCGCCAAGCTGGGAGACAGGTGTCTCCTTCGCAGCGGCCGGCGGCGCAGCCGGCGCCAGCCGATCACGATGCCGCTGATCGAGACGATCGTGCCGGCCGCTGACAGCAGCCACACCACGACATCGCGCGCCGGCCAGAAGCGCAGTAGCACTGGGAAATCCAGGCTGTGCAGCGCGTTGAACAGCCAGCGATAGGAGCGGCGGCTGTCGTCGCTGCGGTCGAGAATTTCACCAGTGATCGGAGAGATGTGCAGCCAGGTTTGCGCGGGATCATCAAAGCCGATCCGCAGCACGGGAAGCTCGCGCGCGTTGTGCAGCGTGTACCAATAGGCGTCGGGTTCATCGAGCTGTTGGGCCGATATCATGGCAGCTCCGGGCACCGCGCGCCGGGCGGCTGCCATGATCTCGTCACGCGAGAGAGACGCGGGCGCGCCGGTGGCGGGATCGGCGAGGCTGCGACGGCCATCGCTGTCATCGAGCATCATCAGTCTCCTTCCGCTAATCCAGACGAAGCGTGCCTCCACGGCTGATATCGATGGCGTCGACTGGAAGCCGGCGACAATCTCGGGCGCGTCATGGCCGCCATAGCCGACCGCGATCTCCCTGCTGACGCCGCGGCCGGAGAACACGCCGCCGGGATTGAGCGACAGCCAGCCGCTGAACATCCAGGTGAAAACGCAGATGCCGCCGATCAGCCCGGCGATATGATGCCAGGCCATCCAGCCGCGGTACGGCGAGATGGCGCCGCTTGCGTAGCGACGCATCAATCGAAGCCGTAGAATGCCGATCCAGAAGCCGGTGACCGCGACCACGAGGCACACGCCCGAGATCCACAGCACCACGTCTCGCCACAACGGGCCGTCCTTGCGCAGCACGGTCGGATAGATCCAGTGCGGGATCGAGCCGAGCCAGTTCCAGACCCGCTCCCGCCGCGTGGTGTCGAGCGCGATCTCGCCGCTGCGCGCGGAGACGTAGAGCTCGGTCCCGGCAGCGTCGCCGAGGCCGACCATATAGAGCGGCCGCAACGGGTCGAAACGCGCAGTGACCGACCATTGATCGCGCGTCACCGTGTCGAGCAACTGCGGACGCACCGCTTTCGGGTGATGACCAGCGATGGCCAGCGCCTGGTCCGGTGCGATCCGTTCGATGACGCTGCCGTCGATCGCCGAAATGGTGACGGCGGCTCCCTTCCAGCCGGCGACGCGATAGACCGGAACATCGGCCATCATCGACAGCCGCAGATCGCGCGGATAATGCTCCATGCCCGCGATCGCCATCGCGCGGTCAGGCGCGATCTGCACCTTGCCCCACGAAATGACTGGGAGCGCGGCCAGGCGCTCGCTGTCGGTGAGGCGCGGAAAGGCCACGTACATCATGACGAGGCCTGAGATGAACCACATCGCGAACAAGAGGCAGGTCGCGATGCCGATCCAGCGATGGACGACATAGAGCCATCGCCGTCCTCGCCGGACCAGAGCGTTGCGCATCGTCAGAACTTCACGTTGACGGAGAGTTCCGCGGTGCGCGGCATGCCCAGCAGCCACTGCCCGGCATAGGGCGACGTCACCGCGTAGACCTTGTCGAACAGATTGTAGACGCGGAACGCGACCGTGGTGCGCTCATCCGGCTTCCACCTGACACCGCCATTGACCACATTGTAGCCCGGCCGCAACTGGGTGTTGGCAAGGTCGGAGTACATCTGGCCGACGATCTGGACGCCGCCATAGACCGACCAGTTGGATGCGAAGTCCCAGGTCAACCAGACGTTCGACACCTGCTGCGGTACGTTGATCGGAACGTTGCCGGCATAGCTGACAAGCTTTCCGCTCACCAGCTGGCTGTTGTTGTCGTACTTCGCCTGCAGCAGCGCGACATTGGCGTCGATACGCCAGCCATAGTCCAACGCCAGTCCGACCGATGCCTCGACGCCGCGCGATGATTGCTGGCCGACCTGCAATGCGAGGCCTGCGGGGTTGTTCGGATCGGCAACGAGCAAATTGTTCTTGACGATCTGATAGCCCGCCAGCGTCCACTCGCCGCGTCCGCCCAGGAACGACTGCTTGACCCCGATCTCGGTCTGCTTGCCGGTGGCGAGCTGGAAGGTCTTTTGCGTGGCCGACAGCGAGATGAGATTGCCAACCGGATCGACGCCGACCGCATACTGACCATAGAACGCGAGGTTCTTGATCGGTTCATAGACCACCCCGGTGCGCCAGCTGGTGCCCGAGAGCGCGACGTCGAAACTGTTCGACGACGTCCGATAGTCGGTGCGGTCGACCTCGGGGCGATCGTACCTGACGCCGGTGACGAGCGACAATTGATCGGTCAGCGACAGACGATCCTCCGCAAACAGCGCGTATTGATTGACGATCGCATTGAAGCCGGGCGATGTCGCAGTGGTCGTCGCGAAGAACGATCCGGGATCGAAGACGTAGGGGTTGACCGACGACGCGCCGCCAAACGGCGAGTTATTGGTGTGGGTGAAGTCGATGTGGTTAACGTCGAATCCCGCAACGAAGCGGTTCTCGAGGCCGAAGATGTGGCCGCTAAAGGTCGCGTCCATCCGGTTGCCGGCCTGCTTCTGGTCGTGGAAGATCTCGATATAGTTGCCGCGATCGATCAAGCTGGTCTTCGGATTCCAGGTGTAGCTCTCGATGTCGCGCCAGTGCCGCTCGCTGGTCAGATAATAGAGCGTGTTGTTGATCTTGATGCCGTCGGCGACGTCCCACTCGGTCTTGAACTGGGTCCAGCTGTCCTGATAGCGGATCGTGCTGTCCAGCGCGTTGTAGTTCTTGAAGCGCAGCGCATCCTGGATCACGCCGTTGATCAGCGGCGTGCCGAAATAGCGCGACGGGCTGCGGTCGCCATAATCTTCCGAGAGAGTGAAGGCGAGATTTTCCGACGCCTGCACCCGCACCGCGGCGGAGACCACCGCGTTCGAGGTCTTGTCGCGATCGACCCAGCCGTCCGACATGTTGCCGGTGGCATTGATGCGGTAGGATACATTGGGATTAATCGGACCGGTGCTGTCGACCGAGAGCCGCCGCGTCATGTTGCTGTCGAGCGAGACCTCGGCTTCGTTGTAGGGCGTGCCCAGCGGCTTTTTCGGAATCACGTTGATGACGCCGCCGATTGCGCCTTCGCCGTACAGCACCGAGGCGGGGCCGCGCAGCACCTCGATACGTTGCGCCGACCAGGTATCGTACGGGAACGTCAGGGTTCCCGAGCCGATGTAGAAGCGCGTGCCGTCATACAGCGTCATCACCGAATTGCTGCCGGCGAAGCCGCGGGTACTGAACGATAGGCCGCCATTGCCGGGAGCCGGCGTTGCGATGAACCCGGCCGCGTCCTGGGTGACGGCATCTGTGACATTATGCTGGCCGCGTTCGGCGATGGTCTGCGACGTGATGATCTCGACGCTTGCCGGCGTCTGCAGCGGCGTTAGATTCAGACGGCTGCCGGTGCTACCCGGCGTGGTGGCGTTGAGCGTGGGCGATGCCGACCCCGAAGCGCCCGACGCTGCGGCGCGCGGCGTGTTGCCGATTGCCGCGGCCGGTGCGGGTCTGGAGCGTGGCCGCGACGACGACGCCGAGTTGCTGCTTCGCGCCGCGGGCTTGGGCGTTTCGGATGCCGAGGGCGAGACCTCGATCGGAGCGAGCCTGGTTGGTGGCGGTGTTTGTGCTCCACCTTCAGCCGGCAGCAGCAGCGATGACAGGGAGCAAACGAGGCCGAGGCGCCAGCGGCGCGCAACGGGAGAAGACGGAGACATGAAAGGACTCGCGGTAACGTGGCACGTCACCGCGAACGCGGACTGGCGCATTGCCCAAAAGGCAGTGCTCCGATCCCACCAGGACGCCCCCGCCCGATGTGCTCGCGTGTGACCACGACTGACGGCAGGTCTCCTGGCTCACGGGTCGTCGCCTGTCGACGCCTTCCCGGACCGAATGGCCCAGTGGCAAATTGACGAAAGGCTCGCCGTTTACAGTTGCGGGGACAGCTGCGGCATTGGGGTTACCCTCGCACCGCATTCCCTTTTGATCCCCGAAGGGAACCGTCGGCGGAAACGATAGGTGGTGCGGGATGGGCTGTCAATTCGGCGCGATTGTCGCGCACGTGCTTTGCGGGACGGTGCTGCGGCGATGACACACGGCCTGTATCGCTGACGCGGAGACCTCCTTAACCCGTCATCCTGAGGAGCCGCGAAGCGGCGTCTCGAAGGATCGACGGCCCGGCTGGTGGCCGTGCACCCTTCGAGACGCGCTACGCGCTCCTCCAGCGACAAAGGCAAAGCCTTTGCGCGGGGGTGACGGAAAACTCAGGTAGCTTCGACGCAGCCTGCCATGATCTCATCGATCTCCGCGCGCGACAGCACGCCGATCTCGGCGATGAACACGATTCGCGTGCGCGGCACGCCAGCCGACGGCACGCCGCCCGCAGCCAAAGTTGCGCGTCCGCCGGCGAGTTGAAACACAGTCAGCCGCCCCGGCTGCTCCACCGTCTCGAACAATCCCTTCGATCGCGCGAGCTTCGGCGCCAGCCTGCCGATCGCCTGCTGCAAGCGCGGCAACCGCACCGGCCGCTCCGACGTCCAGCTCAGCGTTTCGAACCGGTCGGACACCGGCCGTCGCGGCATGGTCTCACGCGGCGCCGGCAAATGATCGAGATCGGCCGGAAACAGTAGTTCGGTGGGCACCTCGCCATGCAGCGCATCGACGACAACCGCCGCCGGCCGCACCGCGCGTACGGCGTCGCGGATCGCGGCGCGCGCGGTGGCATCAGCCAGATCGACCTTGCTCAGCGCCACCACATCGGCCGCCCGCAGCTGCGACCGCAGCAGCGCATCGTCCAGCATCGTCACGGGCTGCGTCGCGTCGACCACGCACAGCACGGTCTCCAGCGGCGCCTCCTTCCAGACCACGGGATCCATCAGGTTGCGCACGATGTCGGAGGGATCGGCGATCCCGCTGGTCTCGATCACGATGAACTCGGGACGCGGATCACGCCGCAGCAAGGTTGCGAGCGTGCGCAGCAGATCGCCCTCCAGCGTGCAACAGATGCAGCCATTGCTCAGGCTGACCACGCCATCGCTGGCGCCCGCGATCAGCTCCGCGTCGATGTTGATCGCGCCGAAGTCGTTCACGACCGCCGCGATGCGCCGCCCTTGCGCATGCGCCAGCAGATGGTTCACGACCGTGGTCTTGCCCGCCCCGAGAAAACCCGCGACCAGCAGGATCGGGACCGGCATATCAGCCTCCGGCGACCGGCCGGCGCACCGGCCGGCCCGGCCGCGCCGCGACATCGAGCACGCCGTCGTTGATCAGCGGCTGACCGCTGACCACGAGGTGCCGCACGCCCTCCGCCGGGCGGTTCATCGCGGAGAAGGTCGCGCGATCGCTCAAGGTCTCGAAGTCGAACACCACGACATCGGCGTCGGCGCCGACCTGCAACCTGCCCTTGGCGCGCATCGCCGGCGTGCTTGCGGACAGGATTTCCGCCGGGATCAGCGCGCATTTGCGGATGCCCTCGAGCAGCGACACTTTCTTGCGCTCGCGCACCCATTCGCGGATGAAACGGGTGAAGCAGCCGGCCGAACGCGGATGCGAGGTGGCATCATCGGGCAGCGGCCAGCCGTCGCCGGTGTAGGGGCGGCCGTCCGACAGCGTCCACGGCATCGCATCGGACGCGATCGCGCCGCCCGGATACAGCACCGCCATGTCGAGCAGGTCGCGATGATGCTGATTGTTCTCGATATCGAGCACATGCCACAGCACCAGCGTGGAGGGTTCTTCGGCCTGCGCCGCCAGCAGCTCCTCGCGGCTGCCGAAGCGGTGACCGTCGGTCACGCGCTGCACCGAATCGTAGCCGAGGCCGTTGCGCTCCTCGAATTTGGGATCGCTGAAGAAGGTCGCCGCCAGCACGGTCGAACCGGTGCCGTAGGGATAGGCCTCCACCGTTATCGGCAGGCCCTGCGCCTGCGCTTTTGCGATCAGCGCTACACAGCGTTCGATATCCGTCTTGCTCGACGAGTTGAAGTGACAGATGTGCATATGCGCGCCGGTGGCGCCGGCATAGCCGATCAGGCGGATATAGGCTTCGGCCGCACTCTCGGGATCGATGCGGGACATGTAGGCGACGTGGGTGAAGGTCGGCACCGCATGCGCCGCCGCCAGTTGGCACACCGCGGTCAATTCCTGCACGCCGGCGCCCGGCGCATAGGCGTTGAGAATGCCAATGCCGATGCCGCCCTCGTTCAGTCCGTTGGCAAGACGCTCGAGGATGCCGCCGACCTCGCCCTCAGTCGCCACGTTCTCGATCCAGCGGCGATCGCGCATCGCTGCGCCGAACGATTCCAGCGAGCTCTCCGAATTCGAGCCGGTCATCGCGCCGATCCGCGCGAAGGCCCAATTGGCGGCCGCGCCGTAGTTCAGCACCCGGCCCTTCTCGGCCTGGCGCTTGTACCAGGACGCAACCGGCAGCACGCCGGCCTCGAGGTCGAGCGACGTCGTCACGCCGTCGAAGGCCTGCATGCGATCGGCCGGAATGGTCTGGCCGTGGGCGTGCAGATCGATGAAGCCGGGCGCCACCACGAGGCCAGTCGCGTCGATCTGCCGCTCGGCGCCGCCGAGGCCGGTGCCGACAGCGGCGATCCGGCCGTCGACAACAGCGACGTCGCCGATCGCGTCCATCCCGCTGGCCGGATCCACCACCCGGCCGCCGCTGATCATCAAACCACCCATCTCGCCACTCCCGCATTGTCCAAAACCGCGGTCCCGGCCGGCCGCCTTCATTAAGGCTTACGACCGGACCCAAGCGGGGCCAAGAGACAAAAATGCATCGCATCTATCGCGACGCCCCGATCGGGATTCTTGCGATATGGTGTAACGCAATCGTCCTTCGCGCGACGCGAGAAGGCCGTATCAACGATGCGAGTGGCGGCGAGGTCCGTTACGTTCCAGTCGCCCGTCGCGGGGCGAGGCCTCTCCAGAGATCGTCGCTGGGCCTGGTCCGACTCGCGACGAGCTTCGGCGGCGTCCGATCCTTGGCGATCGCCGCCTCGAACGCGCGCCGCAGCCGGGGATTTTCGATCTGCATCTGAAAGCTCCGGACAATCGCTACGGCATGGGCATCGTTGCCGGTGATGGCGCGGCACAGCTCCGCGGTCGTCCTGCGGAAGAAGTGGAACGAGCCGTCGGCCGCACCATCCAATCGATCGAGCTCGCCGGCCATGGCGAGCACGTGCATCCGGTCGGCGTCGTCGAGCGTCACCGTGAAGCGCAGCACGGCGAGTTGCCAGGCGCCGAGCAGCTTGCCCTGCGATTCGCTTGCTCCCTCGCTGCGCATCGATCGAACACCCCGCGCGCCCGATCCGGGGCGCGGCGTGACTATCCTTGCGCGGCAATAGGTTTTCGAGGGGAGCGCGCGAGCGATCTCATAGGCGCCGCATAAGCGGCCCGGCAACGCCTAGCAAGATCGCGGGCTCAAATCCCCTCGAACTGCAGCCGCGCCAGCCGTGCATAGAGGCCGTTGGCGGCGACCAGTTCGGCGTGGGTACCCTGCTCGACGATCCTGCCCTGCTCCATGACAAGGATGCGGTCGCAGGATAGCACGGTCGCCAGACGATGCGCGATCACCAGCGTGGTGCGGTGGCGCATCAGTTCCTCGAGCGCGGTCTGCACCAGCGTCTCGCTCTCGGCGTCGAGCGCCGAGGTCGCCTCGTCGAGCAGCAGCAGCGGCGCATCGCGCAGGATGGCGCGCGCGATCGCGATGCGCTGGCGCTGACCGCCGGACAGCGTCACGCCGCGCTCGCCGAGCTGGGCATCGAAGCCGCCGGGCAGCCGGCGCAGGAATTCGGTGGCATGGGCGAGATCGGCGGCACGCTCGACCTCGGCATCGGTGGCATCCGGCCTGCCGAACCGGATGTTCTCGCGGGCCGAGGCGGCGAACACCACGGAATCCTGCGGCACCAGCGCGATCCGCGCGCGAACCTCGGCGGGATCGGCCTGCCGGATCGGCACGCCGTCGAGCGAGATCGTGCCCGATTTCGGGTCGTAGAAGCGCAGCAGCAGGTGGAACAGCGTGCTCTTGCCGGCGCCGGAGGGGCCGACGATCGCGACCTTCTCACCGGAGCCGACCTTCAGCGACACGCCGTCGACCGCAAGCGCGTTGGGCCGGGTCGGATAGGCGAAGCTGACATTGTCGAAGCCGACATCGCCGCGTGCGGGCTGCGGCAGCGCGCGCGGCGCGGCGGGAGCTGCGATCTCCGGCTTGACGCGCAGAATCTCGAACAGCCGCTCGGCGGCGCCCGATGCGGCCGAGACTTCGCCCCAGACCTCGCTGAGCTGGCCGAGGCCGCTGGCAGCGAACGCCGTGTAGAGAATGAACTGGCCAAGCCGGCCGGGACTGATGGTTCCGACCAGCACGTCGTGCGAGCCGACCCACAGGATCACGACGACGCTGGCGAACACGATGAAGATCACGATCAGCGTCAGCATCGCGCGCGCCTTGGTCGAGCTGCGCGCGGCGTCATAGGCCTGCTCGACCTCGCGGCTGAAGCGCGTCCTGGCCAGTCGCTCGCCGGTATAGGCCTGCACGGTACGGATCGCGTTGACCAGTTCGCTCGCATAGGCGCTGGCATCGGCCAGCGTGTCCTGGGCGTTGCGCGACAGCCGCCGCACCCAGCGGCCGAACGCGACCAGCGGAATCACGATCAGCGGGATCGCAGCCAGCACGAAGCCGGACAGCCGCGGGCTCGTGATCACCATCATGGCGGCAGCACCGAAGAACAGCATCAGATTGCGCAGCGCAATCGACACCGAGGCGCCGACTGCGGACTTGATCTGCGTGGTGTCGGCGGTGAGCCGCGACACCAGTTCGCCGCTCCGTGCGGAATCGAAGAATGACGGCGACAACGAAATCAGATGCGCAAACACGTCGCGCCGGAGATCGGCGACGATCCGCTCGCCGATCGTCATCACGAGGTAGTAGCGCGAGGCGCTGGCACAGGCGAGCACGGCGACGACGGCGATCATCACGCTGAAATAGCTGTTGATCATCGCGATGCCTTCGGGCGTGAAGCCCATGTCGATCATCCGCCGCACCGCGACCGGCACGACCAGCGTGGTGATCGCCGCGATGGTCAGCGAGATCAGCGCGAGGATCGCGCGTCCCCTGTAGCGCGCCACGTAGGGCGCGAGCGCAAGCAGCGGCCGCAGGCGGGCACGGCTCTTCGCCGGCTCCGTGATCTGGCTCTCGATGAAGGCTTCCTCGTCGAGCAACGCATCGCGCGGAGGCTGCGGCCTGCCGGGAGGGGTCTCAAGCTGTTCGGCTACGCTCATTATGTTTCTAGACCGGTTCTATCGCCTCCACATAGGCCCGCCGACCCCCGGCTGGCAAATCCGGTAAAGTCCCAATCCGGTGATGGGCTTAAGCCCCTTTCTTGGCTTGTTTTGGGGGGCTCCATGCGTTATAGAGCCGCCCAAATCCCGTACCCCAGACATCTTGAGACGGGCGCCGGCGCGCCGAAGGAACTGCCATGAAAGCCGATATTCATCCGAATTATCATACGATTAAGGTCGTCATGACCGACGGCACCGAGTACCTGACCCGCTCGACCTGGGGCAAGGAAGGCGACACGCTGAACCTCGACATCGACCCCAAGTCGCACCCGGCCTGGACCGGCGGCACCCAGCAGCTGATGGACCGTGGCGGCCGTGTGTCGCGCTTCCAGAAGAAGTTTTCGGGCTTCCTCAAGAAGGACTAAAGTCCGCTTCGGGATCGCTATCGACGCCCAATGCAAAACGCCTCCGATTCGGGGGCGTTTTTGTTTGGGGGGTCGGGTCGGATCGAATGTCAAACAGCATGTTCAGTGTCATCACCCGCGCATGCGGGTGATCCAGTATTCCAGAGGCGCCAGTGCTTGAGCCGAGAGGCCGCGGCGTACTGGATCGTCCGGTCAAGCCGGGCGATGACAGTGTGGGTGGGGACGCAGCTCCGCATTCTCGCGACATGATTTGTCCGAGCTTTGCTTCTCGTTCCGCCCTCTCCTTGAACAGAGGGCGCAGGGAAAGCCGGGTGCCGATCGCACCCATGGGCCCCGAGCAAAGGTAGAAAGCTCGGGGGTAGGACCACAGGTGTAACCGGAAACAACCCGGCTTTCCCTGCGCGATGGGTTACGGCTTACTTCGTGCTCTCCCCGGCGAGACTTGGCTTGTTTGTCACCGCCTTCGCAAGAACGCTTGCGCGTTCTGCGAGGGGACACCGGCCACTAGGGCGTCAGGACCACACGACTTCACCGTCCGCCTTGCGTGTTCTCGTCAGTGCCACGCTCGGCGTCCACCGCATCTCACCGCAACACCCGTGACGATGCGCAGCGCCCCTCGATCGGGTGAGACGGGCGAACCATACACCGAGTTGCATTTCTGATAAAGCGAAATATTTTTGCGAAGGGAGCTTGACGCGTTTTGCTGAGTTGCCCGTCGGGCTGTTTTGTCGCACCCGCCGCATCAGGCTTGCCGTTGCGAGCAGATCGCATGACGCATGCGAGACCGACACCAGCGCGCGCTCAAAATGTTCCGGCGAGCGCAGTGCATGCGAGAGGTGCGCGGGTCGAGATCCTCGATAGGAGAAACCTGAAACTCAGCTCCGGGCGGTGGAGGTCGATGCGCCAAACCTGCCAGGCGAGCTATTTCCGGAAGCTACGATCGCCCGAACGACAAGTGCGATGCGTTCGCCGTGCGCGCTGGGCCTTATTCGGCCTGAACGTTCGAGTGCAGCGAGCCCATGAAGGGCTGCCCAAAACGTCTCGGTGACGCCAGCTACATCGACGCAAAACGGCGCCACAACTGCCGCAAGGGCTTCGAAACCGGCCCTTAGTTCCGGTCTGGTTCCAGCTTCGGCGAACCGCAAATCCGTCGGAAGGATGAACATCGCCTCGTAGAGTGCAGGATGACGTAGCGCAAAGGCGAGATAGGCGATCGCGACATCCTTGAGCGCATTTCGTCCTCTGGTCGATCCGCTTGCCGCTTCCCGAAGCGCGACTGTGAGCTCCTTAAAACCCTCGACTGCAACTGCCGCAACAATCGCATCCCTGTTCTCGAAATGTGAATAGAGGACTGGCTGGCTATATTCGATCTCTTCGGCCAGGCGGCGGACTGTGACGGCATCCCATCCTTCGCGCTCTGCGATCACGCGCGCTGCAGCGACAATGCGATGCTCGCGCTCAGCCCGACCCCTCCCTTTCCGCTCGGCAATACCCAATCCTCAATCTCCCAGATCCGGAAGGCCCACATATTCGTGATCACACCGATGCTTGATAATCTAGCAATGCTAGATTATCAAGCTAGCAACGCTAGGTTACCTTCTTTGGCTAGAATAGGACAATGTGATGCATTGGCTTGCGCTCGGAATGGCATCGCTCGTGGCTGTCGCGATTATCGTGATCGGCACCCTATATGTCGTGAACCCAACGACCGCGACGCGCAGTTTCGGCCTGCCGCTTCCTGAAAACGGCACCAACATCGTTTGGTGGCTTCGCCTCAAGGGGGTGCGCGACATTGCATCGGGATTGGCCGTACTGGCGTTCATGGCGTGGGGCGCCCCGCGCGGGGTCGGCATCATCCTGCTTGTTGAAGCAATCATCCCCGTGGGCGACATGCTGCTCATTCTCGCGGCGAAAGGCTCCACCAAAAGCGCCTTCGGCATGCACGGCCTCACGGCGGTGTTTATGGTCCTGGCAGCCATCCCCATGGTGATTGGTGCGGCCTGAGATGGTGCATGCTCTTCCAATCTGGCTCCTCGTCGCCGGATTCTTTGGCGCAGGCCTCTTCAACGCGATCGGCACGCCCGGGACGCAAAGTGATTTCGCGCGGTGGGGCTACCCGCGCTGGTGGAGCCTTTTTACTGGTGGACTGGAGATCATGAGCGCCGTTCTGATTGCGCTTCCCGCCAGTCGCAGTATTGGCCTGGCGCTTGGGGCGGTAATCATCGCTGCTGCAGTTATGACCGTTCTACGCCACCGCGATCTTTCGCACCTTGCGCCACTTGGTGTCTTTGTCGCCTTGATTGCTCTTGCCGCGACCTTGTCTTGAGGGCTGACCTAGCGGTCCTGGAACGCGAGCCGTGCGCCGAGCCCGACCAGGATGCTGCCGCCGATCCGCTGCATGATCCGCTGCGACCTCTGCGAGCGCTGCAGCTTCGACATCACGGCGCTGGCGAAAAACACGCAGACGATGTCGACCGCCGAGAACGTCAGATTGACGATGGTGCCGAGCAGAAACAGCTGAGCCCAGACCGGCAGGCTTGCGGACGCATCGACGAACTGCGGCAGGAATGCCAGGAAGAAGATCGCGGTCTTCGGATTCAAAACCTCGACGATGATGCTTTGCGCGAAGGCGCGCTCGGCGGAGAGCGGCGCAAGCTCGGGACGCTTGGTATTGTCGCGATCGCGGAACAGCGACAGGCCGAGCCAGACCAGATAGACCGCTCCGGCCAGCTTCATCGCCACGAACAGCGGCGGCACCGCGTGAAACAGCAGTGCTAGGCCGGCCGCCGCGGCGACGACATGGACATAGCCGCCGAGATGCAGGCCGAGCGAGGCCAGCAGCCCGACGCGCCGGCCGCCCGCCAAGGTGCGGGCCGCGGCGTACAGCATGGCCGGCCCCGGGATCAGGGCGAAGGTCGCAGTCGTGATCGCAAACGCGAGGTACAATTCCATCGCGAGCTTTCGTTTCAGTTCGCCGGGATCATCGCCGCGACCTCGCGGTCAGCAGGATTGTCGCTGGCATCAAGACCCGCGATGACACCGGCGCGATCCTCGAGCTTGCGGTTCTGACTCATCTTCTTCTTGGCGTCGATCCGCGTGATCGGCATCCGGAAGCCGACGATACCGCGCAGCTGCGCCTTGATGAAATCATCAGGCGCATCGCTGACCTGCCAGGCCTCCTTGCGCGTGCTCTCGTGCAACCGGGTCAGCCGCGTGACGACATCGAGCAGGCGGTCCGCATCCTCGAAGAATTCGGCCGCGCCGTAGGCGTGCACGGCGAGGTAATTCCAGGTCGGCACCACCCTGCCGTGCTCGGCCTTGGTCACATACCAGGACGGCGTCACATAGGCGTCGGGCCCGGTGAAGATCGCCATCGCCTCGCCGACCGCAGGCAGCTTCCACTGCGGATTGGGCCGCGCGACATGGCCGTACAGCGTGCCGTAGTCGCCCTCGTCTGCATCGAGGATCAGCGGCAGCGGCGTTCCGATCAGCCCGTCGGCGGTTACGGTGACCAGCGTCGCGAGCTTTGAGGCCCGCATCGCGGCGTGGATCGGGCCGAGCTCATCCATCTTGAAATGCGGCGGCAGGTACATGGCAGACCTCTGGGAGACCTCATCAATTGTTGCTCGCACAATAGCGCCGAAGTGGCCTATGATAAGAGCCACTTTCGATCATACTGAGTGGTCCACTATGCCCCGCCTGCGTACCACGATCAGCATCCCTCCGCTCCGGGCGGTCGACCGCACCGCCGGACAGGTTGGTCGGCAGATCGCGCAGGCTCTGCGCGCCGCCATCGCCAACGGCGAATTGAAGGCCGGTGAATTTCTGCCCTCGACCCGCGCGCTGTCGGCTTCGCTCGGCGTTGCCCGCGGCACGGTCATGGAAGCCTTCGAGCAATTGCAGGCCGAGGGCTATCTGGTGTCGCATGTCGGTGCCGGCACAAGCGTCGCGCCGACGCTTGCCGAACAGGCACGGCCCGTCCGCCCTCCGGTCAACCGCAGTTCGAACAAGACCGCGCCGATCCACTTGCCGCCACGCGCGATCCGGCTTGCCAAGGTTGCGGCTGCCTTCACGCCGATGCCGGAGGCGCCGTTTGCGATCGCAGTCCCGGGCGGCGCCGTCGCCCCCGACCAGAATTGGCGGCGCCTCGGCAACCGCGTCCGCGCATCGCGCGCGGCAGCGCCGGCAAGCTACGGCGATCCGCGCGGGCTGATGGAGTTGCGGCAGGCGATCGCCGACTACGTGCGCAAATCCCGCGCGGTGCATTGCGCGCCCGAGCAGGTCGTGATCACGGCCGGCACGCAACAGGGCCTCTATCTCGCCGGCCGCGTGCTGCTGACGTCGGGTGATCGCGTGTGGGCCGAGGATCCCGCCTATCCCGGCATGACGGCCGTGCTCGACGATCTCGATCTCGTCACCACGCGCGTGGGTGTCGATGCGCAAGGCATCGACGTCGATGCCGCGATCGCCGCGTGTCCGAATGCGCGCGCGGCCTTCGTGACGCCGTCGCATCAATATCCGATCGGCATGCCGATGAGCATGGCCCGCCGCAACGCGCTGGTGGCATGGGCCGCGCGCCGCGAGGCCTGGATCGTCGAGGACGATTATGACAGCGAACTGCGCTATGCGGGTCATCCTTTCCCGTCGATGCAAGGCCTCGCCCCGTCGCGGGTGATCTATCTGGGCACGCTGAGCAAGGTGCTGTTTCCTTCGCTGCGGCTCGGCTACGTGGTGGCGCCCCTGCCGCTGATCGATGCCTTCGCCGGCGCGCGGGCGCTGCTCGACCGGCATTCGCCGACCGCCGACCAGCACGTGCTGGCGGCTTACATGCGCGAGGGGCTGTTCGAAGCGCATATCCGGCGCATCCGCGGCGTCTATGCCGCACGGCGTGCGACACTGATCGCGGCGCTCGAACGTCACATGCCTGATGACGTCACGCTGCAGCCGAGCGACCAGGGCATGCACCTGCTGCTGTGGTTGCCGAAGGGCACCGATGATGTGCAATTGGCGAAGGCTGCCCTCGCCGATGGCATCGTCGTGCGGCCGATCTCGCCGATGTACGCGCTGGCCGCACGGCCCGGCCTGATGCTCGGCTTCGGCGGATTTGCGCCGGAAGAACTGGAGGTGGCCGCGATCCGTCTGCGCGGAATCATGGATCGCGGAAGACGTAGACAACCAGATCAGGTTCGCTTGAAATGAAAGCGTCGAGGTGACTGCCATGATGTTCTGGAGTGCGAGCGTGGCTGGACTGGCGATCGCCTATCTGTTCGGGGCGACGCCATCAGGCTATCTGGCGGGGAAGCTGCTCAAGGGCATCGACATTCGGGAGCATGGCTCGAAATCCACGGGGGCAACGAACGTGTTGCGCACCCTGGGGCCATGGCCTGCGCTGGTGGTTCTGCTGGTCGATGTGCTGAAGGGTGCGGCAGCGATCGTGTTTGCCCGCTGGTTCTATCCCTGGCTCGCGACCGTCACGCCGCCGGCTGCGCTTGACCTTGAGAGCTGGACACCTTGGGCTGTTTGCCTGGCCGGACTTGCCGTATTGCTCGGACACGGCCGTTCGATCTGGTTGAACTTTACGGGCGGCAAATCCGCGGCGACCGGGCTCGGCGTATTGCTGGCGCTGTCCTGGCCAGTTGGTTTCGGAGCCGCGACGGTGTTCCTCGCCGTGCTGGCTGTCTCTCGGATCGTTTCACTCAGCTCGATGCTGGCAGCGTTGACTGCGGTCGCCCTCGTCTGCACGCTGGAGCAGCCGTTGCCCTATCGGTTGCCGGTGATCGCAGGCGCCATCTACGTGATTGCGCGCCACCGGGCCAACATTCAGCGGCTGCTCGCCGGGACCGAGCCACGGTTGGGGCAAGGTGCGCGCCCGAGCTGATTCATGAGGACGCGGCCCGAACCGCGCCGCGCGTCGATTTACTGCTCGAAGGCGGCCTTGAGGCGGTTGAGCTGCGGCACCAGCGGGTTGCCGATCGTCGAACGATCCGGCGCCGGCGCATGGATCGTGGTGTCGAGCCGGCGCACCCGCGTCTGCAGATCCATCGAGCGGGCGATCAGCTGCTGCAATTGCTCCGGCAGTTTCGTCACCATGTCGGCGGGGCCGGGATCGGCGGCCGACAGCTTCACCTTGGTCTTCTCGCGATTGGCCTGGGTCAGCGTCATCTCGCCTTCCTTGACCGCGCGATGCAGCAGCAGCCAGGACGCGAGCTGCATCAGCCGCGTGGTCAGGCGCATGCTTTCGGTGGCATAGGTCAGGCTGACCGAACGTTCGAGCGCCTTGGCTTCGGCACGCCCGTCGCCGTCGAGATAGGCGGCGGTCTGCTCGACCAGGTCCATGCCTTCCCGGAACAGCACGCCAAATGCCGCAGAATTGGTCAGCCGTTCACTGAACAGCACGAGCCCGGCTTCGCTCTGGGAACGATCGGCCATGGTTAACGCCCTCACACCACGTAACGCCCGCTGGCATCTGACGCGCCAGCTTATGATGAACAAATCATTGCGCGGGCGCGGCGAAGAGTCCAGCCGCAACCCGATTTATGGTTTCCGGCGGATCGGACGCACAAAAAAGAGCCGCCGTTTCCGGCGGCTTTTGAAGTTGATAACAGGGAGGCGTCAAACAGAGTGGACAGGAGCCACTCGGTGTCCAAACGAGGACAATGCAGTCATAATCGAGAAAGCTTAACCGACCGTAAATGAGCGGATTTCTTCAGGCTTTGTTTGCCATGTCGGCCATTGACCTAGTTTGGGACAGGTGGCCGCACCATGCCAGCGTGTAGATGGGGTAACGGGCCGGCCGCCCGCTCGCTACGGCGCGATTTGGAAGCGCGCTCGCGAGCGGCCTGTTGGTTGGAAGGCGGTCGTCCCTCAAACTGATGGTGTCAATAAACGGAGTCGGGCAAGCCCGCTCCAAGCATCATTAAGGGACGACCATGTACCACTATGCAGGAATCGACGTGTCTTTGGAATGCTCGAGCGTCTGCCTTGTCGATGGGACAGGTAAGATTTTGCGCGAGGCGAGGGTTGCGAGTGAGCCGGAGGCCTTGATCACCTGGTTGCGGTCGCTGGGGTTGGTGCTGGAACGGATCGGGCTGGAGGCTGGTCCGCTGTCGCAATGGCTCTACGCAGCGATGCGGGATGCGGGCCTGGCAGTCGAACTGTTGGAGACGCGGCACGTCCGCGATGCCTTCAAGGCGATGCCGGTGAAGTCGGACCGCAACGATGCCCGCGGGATCGCGCAACTGATGCGGCTGGGCTGGTTCCGGCCGGTGCACTGCAAGTCGATCGAAGCGCAGGAGACGCGGGCGGTTCTGACGGCACGCAAGCTGCTGCAGTCCAAGCTGCGCGACATCGAGAACAGCCTGCGCGGCGTGCTCCGCGGCTTCGGTCTGAAGGTCGGCACGACCACCGAGCGCACGTTCGCCGAACGCATCCGGGAGCTCGTAGCGGGCCATCCCGGACTTGAGATCGTGGCACAGGCGCTGCTCGAAGCCCACGCCGTGCTGCGGCGCGAGTTCAATGGCCTGGATAAGCACACCCAAAAGCTCGCCAGGTCGCACCCTCAAGCCCGCCTCCTGATGACGACACCGTCCGTCGGCCCGATCGTGGCGCTTACCTACGCCTCGGCGGTCGACGACCCGAAGCGCTTCCGGTCCTCGAAGGCGACGGGAGCGCATTTTGGCCTCACCCCGAAGAAGTACCAATCGGGCGAAACCGACTATACCGGCCGCATCAGCAAGATCGGCGATGCCTCCGTGCGCGAGGCGCTCTATCAGGCGGCTCACGTCATGCTGACCAAGCCGGTCAGGAACTGCTCGGCGCTGAAAGGCTGGGCGATGCGGATCGCCCGGCGCGCAGGCCTGCGCAAGGCCAAGGTGGCGCTCGCACGCAAGCTCGCCGTCGTTCTGCATCGCATGCTCGCCGACGCCAAACCGTTCAACCCGATGGCCAAGGCCTCGGCAACCTAAGCAAGGAGCAGCAATCGGTTCTGGGCGGGCCACGACACCAGGCTCTCCCTGAGCGAGGTCCCTGCGCCGGGACGATGGATCCGGTCAGGCCGCCATCCGGGAAGTGGCTCACAACCACGCTTCCGTAGATTGGCCGGCCGGCTCCTCAATGCACCCCATCAGGCGACGGCCTTCGCGCCGATCCCGTACAGAAGCAAGTGCCCGGCGAGTGGATCACGCAAAAAGGGATTGACTTACAAAGGCCCGTTACAGAAGCCCGGATGGAGCCAACGGGTCGCGCGAACGCGTATTCCGTCATCCTGAGGCGCGAGCGCTTGCGAGCCTCGAAGGATCGACGGCCACCGCTCGGGCCGTGCATGCTTCGAGACGCGCGTTCCGCGCTCCTCAGCATGACGGATTGAGGGCGGCTTCGAATGAAATCTCAGCGCTACGACTTGAAGAACGCGTCAGCGGCATCCTTCGACGCGCGCTTCTTCGTCATCGCCTCTTTCAACCGATCGACCTCGGCAGTGAGCAGCGCGATGCGTTCGGTCAAATCCTCGACCGACAGCAGGTAGAGATCCTGGCCGATCTCGTGGCTGATCTTCTTCCTGGGACGGTCCTCATCCTCAATCGGCATGTGTCCTCCCCGCGATGATGATCTGGCGCCGTGCGTCCAGAAATGGTAGATGTCGAACCGAGGAGAATTTTGCAGTGACTTTCGTGTGCGCGCAACATCTGACGCGAATGCCCCGGCCCGACCGCAAGGAGTCTGACCGGACGGGATAGCGCGCGTCGACGCGCCAGGCATGAGCCGACCCCAAGCCCTTCCGATCATGCGGGAGGGCTTTTTGATTTTTCCGATTTGATCTTTGGGGGTCGGCATCAGCAAACGCGAAAGACCTTAACCCATGACCAAAATTCTCATCACCAGCGCGCTTCCTTACGTGAACGGCGTCAAGCATCTCGGCAATCTGATCGGCTCGCTGCTGCCCGCCGACGTCCATGCCCGCTTCCGGCGGCAGACCGGCTGCGACGTGCTCTTCATCTGCGCCACCGACGAGCACGGCACGCCCGCCGAGCTCGGCGCCATCGAGGCCGGACAGGATGTCCGGGAGTTCTGCGATGCGCAGCACGCCGTCCAGGCCTACATCTACCGGCGCTTTGGTCTGTCCTTCGATCATTTCGGCCGCACCAGCGCGCCGCAAAACCATGCGCTGACCCAGCACTTCTATCGCCGGCTCGACGCAGCCGGGTTGATCGAGGCGCGCACGTCGCGACAGGTGTGGTCGCCGGCCGACCGGCGCTTCCTGCCCGATCGCTACGTGCTCGGCACCTGCCCGCATTGCGGCGATCCTTCGGCACGCGGCGATCAATGCGACCATTGCGGCACGCTGCTTGACCCGCCAGAACTCATTGATCCGCGCTCGGCGCTATCAGGCGACCGCGCGCTTGAGATCCGCGACAGCAATCATCTGTTCCTGCGCCAATCGCAGCTGGTCGAGACAATCGGCGCATGGATCGACAGCCGCACCGGATGGCCGCCCTTCGTGGTCTCGACCGCCAAGAGCTGGCTCAACGCTGATCTGCGCGATCGCTGCATCACGCGCGATCTCGCCTGGGGCATTGCGGTCCCGCGCGAGGGTTTTGACGGCAAGGTGTTCTATATCTGGTTCGATGCGCCGATCGGCTACATCGCGGCGACGCAGGAATGGGCCGCTGCCGCGCCTGATCGCGACTGGCGGCAATGGTGGTGGCAGGCCGACGACGTCAGCTATATCCAGTTTCTCGGCAAGGACAACATCCCGTTCCACACCGTGAGCTTTCCGGCGACATTGATCGGCTCCGCCGAGCCATGGAAGACCGCCGATGTCATCAAGGGATTCCACTGGCTCAATTACGAGGGCGGCAAGTTCTCGACCAGCAGAAAGCGCGGCATCTTCACCGATGCGGCGCTGGACCAATTGCCCGCCGATCTCTGGCGCTGGTGGCTGATCGCCAACGCGCCCGAAAGCGCCGACACCGATTTTGGCGTCGCGAGATTCGTTGCCGACGTGAACAAGGACCTCGCCGACATCTTCGGCAATCTCGCCAACCGCATCATCAGCTTTGCCCATCGCAGCTTCGACGGCCGCATCCCGGAAGGTGGCGCGCCCGGTGAGGCCGAGCGAGAGCTTGCGCACGATCTGGAGCAGCGCATCGCAGCGCTCCACCGCCATCACACCGCACTGGAGTTTCGTGCCGCAGCGGCAACGACGCGCGCGATCTGGGACACCGCGAACGCATACCTGCAACACTCAGCACCATGGACCGCCATCAAGTCCGATTCCGTTCGCGCGGCGGTCATCACCCGCACCGGACTCAATCTTGTCGCGCTCTGCGCCACGCTGGCGTGGAGCATCGTGCCAGGCCTGTCGGAGCGCGTGCTCCGCGCGTTCGGCCACGACGATGCCGTGCCCCCCTGGCCCAATGGCCCACTCATCCCGCTGCTGGATCAAGGCGCCGGCACGCCGATCGCAAGGCTCGGCCCGCTGGTCGAGAAAATCACCCCCGAAAGAGCCAGTCATCTGGCGGCGCGGTTCGGGGCTTAAGGGCGTTTCGCTTCGTAGCAAAAGGCGGTATGCCACAAGCCAATCCTCCTCACTGACCAGGAACGAACCATGCCAAACCTGCCCGCGCAAATGACCGTCGTTGCCATCAGCAAGCCTGGTGGCCCCGAAGTGCTGGTGCCGGAAACTCGCGCGCTGCCGGTGCCGAAGGCCGGCGAGATCCTGGTCAAGGTCGCGGCCGCCGGCGTCAATCGCCCCGACGTCGCGCAGCGCTCCGGCTCCTATCCGCCGCCGCCCGGCGCCAGCGACCTGCCCGGCCTTGAGATCGCAGGCGAAGTGGTGGCGCTCGGTGAAGGCGCGACGCACAAGATCGGCGACAAGGTGATGTCGCTGGTCGCCGGCGGCGGCTATGCGCAATATTGCATCGCGCAGGATGCGCAGGCGATGACCGTGTCGCCGCAGCTCACGATTCAGGAAGCCGGCGCCATTCCGGAAACGCTGATGACGGTCTGGCACAATGTGTTCGAGCGCGGCGCGCTCAAGGCCGGCGAGACGCTGCTGATCCATGGCGGCTCGTCGGGCATCGGCACGATGGCGATCCAGCTCGCCAAGGCGTTCGGCGCCAAGGTGATCGTCACCGTCGGCTCGCAGGACAAGGCCGACGCCTGCCTCAAGCTCGGCGCCGATCACGCGGTCAATTACAAGACGGACGACTTCGTCGAAGCCGTGAAGACAGCCACCGGCGGCGCCGGCGCCAACGTCATCCTCGACATGGTGGGCGGCGACTATATCGACCGCAACTACGACGCCGCCGCGGTTGAGGGCCGCATCGTCCAGATCGCGTTCCTGTCGGGAACACCGAAGGCGTCAGCCAATTTTGCCAAGCTGATGGTCAAGCGGCTCCACCACACCGGCTCGACCCTGCGCCCCCGTAGTAATGCGGACAAGGCGGCGATGGTCGCGGCAATCGAGGCAAAGGTGCTGCCCTTGCTGCGCGAAGGCCGCGTCAAACCGCTGATGGACAGCACATTCTCGCTGGAAAAGGCCGCCGACGCGCACCGGCGCATGGAGACCAGCGAACATATTGGCAAAATTGTGTTGGTCGTTTAACTCTCGCGACGGAAGCGGGGGCGGAAACCCTTTGATTCCCTTCGCTTTCGTGTCATTTATCGCGCCACCGCCGGGCCGGTCGCCGGGCCCGGTCAGTTTGTCGATCGCGGAGTACTGACATTGCGTCTGATCAGGTGCCTTGCGCTGCTCGCGCTGGGCCTCATGATGTTTGCTGCTGCGCCTGACGCGTACGCGATCGACGCGGTCAGCGTGCGCAGCGACGCGCCGGCGATCGACCTAACCGCGGTTCTCGACCATCAACGCAGTGAAACCGACCGCATCCAGGTCTCCACTGCACCTGGAACCGACGGCATCGTGCGCCGCATCGAGGTTCGCGCCCGCGAAGGCGGCCAGAACTGGGTGGTGTTCGCGCTCGCCAACAACACCGACGACCAGCTCGATCGTCTGATTGTCGCGCCGCACTATCGCATCGTGTCGTCCGGATTGTTGTGGCCCGACCTCGGCCTGTCGCGCATCGCCACCATCACGCCGTCGGTCGGCGATCGCCCCGAACGGCAGGAGAGCCCGACCGCCGACGTGTTCCGCATCACGCTCGATCCCGGCGCTGTCGTCACCTATGTCGCGGAACTTCGCACCGACAAGCTGCCGCAGCTCTATCTGTGGGAACCCGACGCTTACAAGGACAAGGTCAACTCGTTCACGCTGTACCAGGGCATCGTGATCGGCATCTCGGGCCTGCTCGCGCTCGTGCTCACGATCTTGTTTGTGGTCAAGGGCAGCATCATGTTCCCGGCCGCCGCGGCGCTGGCCTGGGCGGTGCTCGTCTATATTGGCGTCGATTTCGGCTTCTGGGGCAAGGTGCTCGACATGTCGAACAACGCCGAGCGCGTCTGGCGCGCGGCGGGCGAGGCGATCCTCGCGGCGACATTGCTCGTGTTCCTGTTCGCCTATTTGAATCTTAGTCGCTGGCATGTGCGCTACTCGCACATCACGATCGGCTGGCTGCTCTTCCTCGGCTCGCTGGTGGCGCTGGCGCTGTTCGATCCCGCGGTCGCCTCCGGCATCGCGCGGATGTCGCTGGTGATGATCGCCTTCGCCGGCTTCGCGCTGATCGTCTATCTCTCGACCCACGGCTTCGACCGCGCGGTGCTCTTGATCCCGACCTGGTTCCTGCTGGTGGTCTGGGTGGTCGCAGCCGGCATGACGGTCGCGGGCTCCGTCACCAACGACATCGTCGGCCCGGCGCTGCTCGGCGGCCTGGTGCTGATCGTGATGCTGATCGGATTTACGGTGATGCAGCACGCCTTCGCCGGCGGCGGCGCCACCACCGGCGTGGTCTCCGACGTCGAGCGCCGCGCGTTGGCGCTGACCGGCTCCGGCGATCTGATCTGGGACTGGGACGTCTCCGCCGACAAGGTGTTCACCAGCCCGGAGACCGAAGCCTTGCTGGGCCTGAAGCGCGGCACGCTGGAAGGCCCGGCCGCGAAATGGCTCGAAGTACTGCACCCGCTCGACCAGGACCGCTTCCGCGCCGCGCTCGACAGCGTGCTCGACCAGCGCCGCGGCCGCCTGGTGCAGGATTTCCGGCTGCGCACGCCCGACGGTCACTTCATGTGGTTCGCGCTGAAGGCGCGGCCGGTGGTCGGCTCCGACGGCGAGGTCTCGCGCGTGGTCGGCACGCTGACCGACGTCACCGAGTTCAAGAACTCCGAAGAGCGGATGCTGCACGACTCCGTGCATGACAATCTGACCGGCCTGCCGAACCGCCGGCTGTTCATGGACCGGCTCGGCGCGGTGGCGAACCTCGCCAAGACCATGCCGAACCTGCGGCCGACCTTGATGGTGATCGACCTCGACCGCTTCAAGCAGGTCAACGATTCCGTCGGGATTGCGGTCGGCGATTCCATCCTGCTGACGCTGGCGCGGCGGCTGACCCGCATCCTCAAGCCGCAGGACACGCTGGCGCGGATGGCCGGCGACCAGTTCGGCCTGATCCTGCTGTCGGAGCAGGACCCGGCGCGGATCACCAATTTCGCCGAGACCATCCGCAAGACCATCCGCGCGCCGATCGCGTTCAACGACCGCGAGATCTTCCTGACCGCCTCGATCGGACTTGCGCTGTCCGATCCGGCCGCGCCGCTCTCGGACGAGATCATCAAGGACGCTGAGCTTGCGATGTATCACTCCAAGCGGATCGGCGGCGACCGCATCGACGTCTACAAGCCGGCGATGCGGGCGCGGAAGACCGACCGCCTGACGCTCGAGAGCGACCTGCGCCGCGCCATCGAGCGCCAGGAGCTCACGATCCTGTACCAGCCGATCGTGCGGCTCGAGGATCGCGCGATCGCGGGCTTCGAGGCGCTGGTGCGCTGGGACCATCCCAAGCTCGGCCGGATGTCGCCGTCGGAATTCATCAATGTCGCCGAGGAGACCGGCCTGATCGTCGACCTCGGCATGTTCGTGATGGACCAGACCGCGCGCCAGCTCGCAGTGTGGCAGCGCGCGATGCGGGCGCGCGAGCCGATCTTCGCGTCGGTCAACGTGTCGTCGCGGCAATTGCTGCGCCACGACCTGATCCACGATATCCGCACCGTGCTGTCGCGCTCCTCGGTGGCGCGCGGCACGCTGAAGCTGGAGCTGACGGAATCGCTTGTGATGGAGAACCCGGAGCACGCCGCCCAGATGCTGGCGCGGATCCGCGAGCTCGGCACCGGGCTGTCGCTCGACGATTTCGGCACCGGCCACTCCTCGCTGTCCTATTTGCAGCGCTTCCCGTTCGACACCATCAAGATCGACCAGTCCTTCGTCCGCACCACGAGCCGCGGCACCCGCCCGGTGATCCTGAAATCGATCATCGCGCTGGCGCACGATCTCGGCATGGAGGTGGTCGCGGAAGGCGCCGAGACGGATTCCGATGCCGTCGAGCTCTACCAGCTCGGCTGCGAATACGCCCAGGGCTTTGCCTTCGGCGAGCCGATGGACGCCGACGCCGCCACGCGGCTGCTCACCGAGGAACGGCTGGAAGCCGCGAGCTAGATCTTGTCGTCCCGGCCTCGTGCGCAACTGCGCACGGGGAGCCGGGACCCATACGCCGCGGCCCGTCCATGACGCGCTGGGGCCAGTTGCCTTCGTGACAACAACGCCCTGTGGTTATGGGTCCCGGCGTTCGCCGGGACGACGATTGGACATTTTCTTGAACCTGACGCTCTTGCCGTCGGCCTGGCGCGTGGCGATGTAGCCGGCGTCGAGACAGGCTTCGCGCTGCGGCATCTTCTCCTGCGGGCTGCGCAGGGTTTCCCACCACGACGCCCGGTGCGCGGCGCGCGGCAGCGCCGCATCGATGATCGCCTCGATCTCCTCGAAGGTCAGCACGAATTCGGGTAGATGCTGCTTCTTCAGATAATCCCGCAGCGCGTCGTAGTCGTTCACAACGTCCTCGATGACAAAAAACCAGGTTTCGGCAACCACCCGTTAACCCATTCGGCGGCCGCTGTCGCCATTTAAGGCGACAACAAGATTTCCCGTTGCATGACCGAGCTTTGGAGCGGGTCATGCCATTTCGACGGGGAAACGACGCAAGGCGGCGGTGGCGGCTATCGGCAAAGCTGCTGATCGCCGCGTCGGTTGCGACCGTCCTCGGCTTCTCCGCTGTCTGCGCCGGCGTGATGTTCGACATGCGCCGCGGCGAGGAGCAACTGGCCCGCCAGACCCTGGAGAACTTTGCGTCAGGCATCGAGGCCGACATCAGCCGCAACATCGAGCTCTATGACTTGTCGCTGCGCGCGGTCGCCAGCAATCTTGAGATGCCGGAGATCCGCAATGTCAGCAAGGAACTGCGCCAGCTGATCCTGTTCGATCACGCCGCGACCGCAAAGCATTTCGGCGCGATCCAGGTGTTCGACAGCAAGGGCGACCTGACCATCGACGCGGCGAGCCTCGACCCGCGGCCGGAGAACCGCAGCGACGAGGAATATTTCACGGTCCAGCGCGACCACCCCGACACCGGGCTGTATATCAGCCGGCCGATGCTGCATCGCGGCGCCTACGCCATCGTGCTGAGCCGGCGCATCGTCGGCGAGGACGGCCGCTTTCTCGGCGTCGTGGTCGGCTCGATCCGCTTCAGCTATTTCGACGATATGTTCGGCCGGCTCAACCTCGCGCCCGGCGATACCATCACCGTGCTGCGCAACGACCGCACCATCATCATGCGGACGCCGTTCGATCTCGACGTGATCGGCAAGAACCTTGCGGAGCAACTGGACTGGAAGGCCGAGAATCTGAAGGGGGGCGGCGCCTACTCCGGCAAGGGTCCGGTCGACGACACGCCGCGGCTCTATGTCAGGCGCAGCAGCTCGGGCCCGCTCTACGTCGTGGTCGGCAAGCCGCTCGAAGCCGTCTTCAACCTCTGGCGAACCGAGGCGATCCGGATCGGCGCGATCATGGCGTTTCTGGTCCTGTTCGCGCTCAGCGCGACGCTGGTGCTGGCCCGCGAGATCGTCCGCCGCGCCGATGCCGAGGACAAACTCGAGGAGCTGGCGACGACCGACGCCCTCACCGGCCTGAATAACCGGCGCAAGTTCGACACCGAGATCGAGCGCGAGTGGCGCCGGGCGAGCCGGCACGGCCAGCCGGTCGCGTTGTTGATGATCGATGCCGATCATTTCAAGGCCTATAACGACACCTATGGACACCAGGCCGGCGACCAGGTGCTGGTCGGGATTGCGATCTGCATCTCGGATGCGGCGCGCCGCGCCGGCGATTGCCCGGCGCGCTTCGGCGGCGAGGAATTTGCCGTGCTGCTGCCCAGCACCACCCCGCTCGAGGCCTTCAATCTGGCCGAGACCATCCGCGCCAAGGTGCAGCAATGGTGCGAGGGCGAGGTCATCACGACGGTGAGCATCGGCGTCGCCAGCATGCGCCCGAATGCAGGCCAGCAATGGTCCGACCTGATCGAAGCCGCCGACAAGGCGCTCTACGCCGCCAAAGCCAACGGCCGCAACCAGTCGGTGCTGGCGACCGCGCCGAAGATTGCGCTGGTGGCGTAGGGCACAACTCTCGCCGTGTCGTCGTCCCTGCGAAGACTATCAGAGCCGTCATCCTGAGGTGCGAGCGGAGCGAGCCTCGAAGGATGCACGGCCCGGCTGGTGGCCGTCGATCCTTCGAGGCTCGCCCAGCGGCGCAAGCGCGCTGGAAGGCTCGCACCTCAGGATGACGGTGATGGACATGCGCATGATCCCTCACCGCATCGCTCGTCCAGGGATAGCTGCTCGTAACTCCGCCCCATCGCAACACCTCCTCAAGGAAGTGTTGCACTTCGTTTGTGAACTCAGGGGACCCATAACCACAGGATTGAGTCGTCGAAACGAGCTGTGGCCCCAGCATAGCGCGAGTAACTGCCATTCGTGGTTATGGGTCCCGGGTCGCGCTGCGCTTGCCCGGGACGACATCGAGTTTGTTGCACGGCTGTGAGTCATACATCCGCATTCTCGCGACATCATTTGTCCGAGCACAGCGTCGTAGTCGACGCGGATCAAAAGGGTCTGGCCGGACGAGCCCGACGAGAGCGATGGCAGGTTACGGCTTCGCCTAACCCGCCTTGCAAGACTGATTGCCTTCGGCGCCGGCTATTTGCCCCACGCGGCCTTCCTGATCCGCCCCTTGCCGCCGCACTTCTTGCACGGCTCCGGATAGATCTTCCGTCCCGGCTCGCTCGGTTGCTTCACGTCCGGAAAGCCCGTCCCGTTACACGCGTCACACTTCTCTTCATCGGAAACAAGGTGCTTCACCATCCAACGCCCCGGATTTAAAAAATCCGGAAGCCCGCGGCCGCGGACCTCCGCCACCGTTCGGATACGAACGGCGGCGAGACATGGTTTCAGCGTGCATGGCTGCCCTGCGCGGCAACGCAGGTGGGAACGACAACGGGACGATCGCCGTTGTCAGCCGCTTTTCCACGCTCCGTTACTTCCCCTTGAGCGCCTTCTCGTGGCTCTCGAGCGCTGCGGCCATCAGCTTGGGCAATTGCGCGGCGTAGACCTCGATGAAGGTGGCATCGCCGCAGGCCTCCGGATCGCGCCCGGCCTGCTCGGCGATGCGGGCGGCCTTGGCCTCGCATTTGGCGAACATGTGCCAGAACCAATCCGTGCTCTTGCCGAGCGCCGGCCTGTGCTTCTTGATGACGGCGGCGCCGACCGCGCTCATCGCGTTGACGACGCCGGCGCCCAGCGTGCTGATGGCCCGCGCGTTAAGGATATCCTCGCGCGATTGCGCGGTGGTGTTGGTCGCGGTCGCTCGTCCGGTTGTTCGTGCCTTGGCCGGCATGCTCTGAGCTCCTTGTCGATCCCTTTGGCGCGGCAAGCATCGGCCGCGGAAGTTGAGGAAGGCTCAAGGGGCATGGTTGAAAAGCGCTATGGATTTCATTCCGGTTTTATGCGCTTCCGAGTGATCGGCCTGGAGGGGTTTTTGACCGTCCCTCCAGCGCTCGATCCGTCAGGGGCCGTTACCCTTTCGCGCCGTAACGGCGGATCAGCTGGTTGGCGACATCGTTGAGATCGTCACCCACGACCTGCGGCTGCGGGCCGACGCCGAGCACATCATTGCCGGGCGCCTGATCAGCGCAGCCTCCCAACCGGCGGCCACCGCGCCGAGCGTGTCCCAGGTGTGGCATGCGATCAGGCAGAACTCCGAAGGCTTTGCCCCAAGCTCCCGCTCGACATAACCATAGGCCTGCCGCGACGGCTTGTGATGCTTGACGCCATCGGCCGAAAAGCGCCGCTCGAACAAATCGACGATGCCGCCATGCGTCAGCTGACGGGTCTGCACCTCCAAAAGATTGTCGGTCAGCGTGAACAGGCGGAAGCCTGCGGCGCGCAGCTTGCGCAGCGCCGCCGGCACTTCGGCATGCGGCGGCATGGTGGAGAATTTCTCCGTCAGTTCCTTCTTGTCGGACTCGTCGATCCTGATGCCGCGCGTATCCGCCAGCATCTTCATGACCGCGGCGCCGATGTCGGTGAAGGGCACGTAGCAGCCCGCCACGGTGAGCGAGGCCGAATACATGATGAAGTTCGCGAACCACAGCCACATCGCGCTCTTGTCGTTGAAGATGCGCGCGAACACCGGCTCCATGGTCTCGAGGTCGAGCAGGGTTTCGTTAACGTCGAACACGATCAGGGGAAGTGCCATTTGGTTGGTCTCCTGTTTTTTGTTTTGAGCATGATCTCTTCGGAAAACCGCTGCACACTTTTCCGGATCATGCTCTGGTTCTCAGCCCCTGTCCTTGATCCGGCTGCGATGCGCGGCCTGCTTGGCGCGATTGCCGCAGATCGCCATGCTGCACCAGCGGCGCGCACGCGCCCGCGTGTGATCGGCGAACATCAGCGTGCAGGCCGGGCCCTCGCAGGCCTTGATGTCGGAAAAGCTCTCCTCGCAGACGACCCTGGCCATCGCCTCGCCGATCGGCAGCAGCAACGACTCCGCCGAGCGCCAGCGCCGCGTCCGCTCCAGCGCGAAACCGTCGTGCTCGTCGTAGTGATGCGGCACGATGCGGCTGAACGCCTGATCGCTTTCGAGCAGCCGGTTCAGCGGCTCCAACTCCTTGAGCGCCCGCGGCGTCAGCGGCCGGCCCATATGCTTGCGGACGAAGCCGCGGAACCATTCGCGCAGATCGCGGGCCTGACCGGCGACGTCGTCGAGCTCACCCGCGGTCGCGCGTGCGCCGAGCTCATCGAGCACATCTGACGGCACCAGTTTCGCCTGCGCCAGCCAGCGCAACAGGCCGTCGCCATCAGCGATCCAGTCCACCGGCGTATCGACCGGGGTCGCGATCGAATTGATGAAATCGAGCCCCAGGCTATCGGCGATGAACATCGCGGGCGGATGGGATTGCACGGTGACGCCCTCCTGGCGGCTTTTCGACCTCGCCGCAAATAACCTGATTAATGCCTATTGACAAGTTACGAACATTGGACCACAAGCGACGTAACCTGTCAAATAGCATTTAGACGGTTATTGCATCAGGAGCGAACAATGTCGAGCAAGGATGTCAGCGTGGTGCTCGCCCATGGCGCGTGGGCCGACGGTTCAAGCTGGGCGCGGGTGATCACGGCGCTGGATGCCGAAGGCATCACTGCGGTGGCGACGCCGCTGCCGCTGACTTCGCTTGCAGACGACGTCGCCGCGCTGAACCGCACGCTCGACCGCGTCGAGGGACCGATCGTGTTGGCCGGCCACGCCTATGCCGGCGCTGTCATTGCCGAGACCCGTTCGCCGCGCGTCAAGGCGCTGGTCTATGTCGCGGCGCTGGCGCCGGACGAGGGCGAGACCGTCGCCGATGTGTTTTATCGCGCACCGCCGCATCCGTTCGCGCCAAAACTTGCACCCGACGCCAACGGCCTGATCTGGCTGCCGGAGTCCGCCTTCGCGTCGGCCTTCGCGCAGGGCGCGCGCGCCGAGGAGCTCGCGGTGCTGGCGGCGGTGCAGCGGCCGATCTCGCCGGCCTGCATCACCGTTCCGGTCGGCCGTCCGCGGTGGAAGGACATCCCGAGTTGGTTCCTGGTCGCCGAGGACGACCGGATGATCGCGCCGGAGACACAGCGCAGCACGGCGGTTCGGATGAAGGCTGTGGTGCGTTCACATCCCGTCGATCACACGCCGATCGTCACCGCGCCAAAACTGGTCGCCGACATCATCCAGGAAGCCATCCGCAGCGTTACAGAGCACTGACCTCTTTTCACGATTGGACAGGAGCACTGCCATGCAGGAGAAGCCTCTATCAGCCGATCGGCTCGGCGCGTTTTCCGATGCGGTGATCGCCGTCATCATCACGGTGATGGTGCTGGAACTGAAGCCGCCGGAGGGCTCGCGGTTTGCCGACCTGCTGCCGCTGTGGCCGACCGCAATCAGCTACGCGGCGAGCTACCTGTTCATCGCCGTGATCTGGGTCAATCATCACCATCTGCTGCATCTGGTGCGGCAGCCGACGCCGCGGCTGATCTGGCTGAATTTCGTCCATCTGTTCGCGGTCTCGCTGCTGCCCTTCGCTACCGCTTGGGTCGCGCAGTCGAAAATGGCCGCGGCGCCAGTGGTGGTCTATGCGGTGATCTTCCTCGTGATCGACCTCGCCTATCTCGCCTTCGAGCGCGCGGTGCTGGCGCAGGCGGACCAGACCATGATTTCCCAGCAGCTGCGGACATGGACGCAGCGCCGCACGCTGCTGGCGCTGCTGGTGTTCGCGGCCGGCGCCGCCATCGCACCCTTCATGCCGCTGCTCGGCTTCGCCACCGTGTGCTGCGCGCTGCTGCTTTACCTCAGGCCCGAGGCGATCAGCGGGCTTGTGACGCAGATCAAATCCTGACCCCACCCCACATCACGACCACAAGGAGTGACAGATGTCCGAGATCAAATATCGCACGGCCGATGTCGACGGCTTCAAGGTGTTCTATCGCGAGGCCGGATCGCCCGGCGCGCCAAAGCTGCTGCTGCTGCACGGCTTCCCGAGCGCGGGCCACATGTTCCGCGATCTGATCCCGCAGCTTGCGGATAAATTCCACATCGTGGCGCCGGATCTGCCCGGCTTCGGCCGGTCGGACATGCCGGCGCGCGACAAGTTCGCCTACACCTTCGACAACATCGCCGCCGTGATCGACCGCTTCACCGAGGTGATCGGCTTCGACCGCTACGCGGTCTATGTGTTCGACTATGGCGCGCCGACCGGCTTCCGCCTTGCGCTCAAGCATCCGGACCGGATCACCGCCATCATCTCGCAGAACGGCAACGCCTATGAGGAGGGCCTGAGCGACGGCTGGACGCCGATCAAGGCCTATTGGCAGGATCCCTCGCCGGCGAACCGCGATGCGCTGCGCGCGTTCCTGGCGCCGGACACCACGCGCTGGCAGTACACCCACGGCACATCGGACCCGGAGGCGGTGTCGCCTGACGGACAGAACCTCGACAATTACTACATGGCGCGGCCCGGCGCTCACGACGTGCAGCTCGATTTGTTCGGCGACTACAAGAGCAATGTCGCGCTCTACCCGGCCTTCCAGAATTACTTCCGCACCCATCAGCCGCCGTTCCTCGCGGTGTGGGGCAAGAACGATCCATTCTTCCTGCCGCCGGGCGCCGAAGCCTTCAAGCGCGACAATCCGCGCGCGGTGGTGCGCTTCTTCGACACCGGCCATTTCGCGCTGGAAACGCATGCCGCCGAGATCGCGCTGAGCATCCGCGAATTCCTGAGCCGCTGACATCACGGGCGCCGATCACCAGGGAATATGCACATGACCGAATCCGTCGCTATCGTGACCGGCGCAAGCTCCGGCATCGGACGCGCCACCGCGCTGCGGCTCGCCCGGGATTTTTCCGCCATCGCGCTCGTCGCGCGCAGCGGCGAGAAGCTGCGAGAGGCCGGCCGGGAGATCGAAGCCGGCGGCGCCACGCCGCTGGCGCTCGATCTCGACCTCGCCACGCCTGATGCCGCCGACGCCGTCGTCAAGGCCACGCTGGATCGCTTCGGCCGCCTCGACGCGCTGGTCAATGTCGCGGGCTCCGTGCCCGGTATCGATTTGCTGGAGATGACCGATCAGCAATGGGATTCGGGGCTCGCGCTCAAATTCCACGGCGCCAGGCGGCTGACGATCCGCGCCTGGGATGCGCTGAAAGCGTCGCAAGGCGCCGTGGTCTTCACGTCAGGCAATGCCGCCGTGCTGCCGCGCGCCGGCGCGGCCGCGGTCGGCACGATCAATGCGGCGATCGAGGCATTGGCAAAAGCGTTCGCCGAACGCGGCATCGACGACGGCGTGCAGGTGAATTGCGTATCGCCCGGCGCCATCATGACCGGACGCCGCCTTGCGATGCTGGAGAAGACCGCGGCGGCCAGGCAGGTCGACGTCGAGACGGCGAAGGCAGGCTTCCTCAGGCAGGCCGGCATCAAGCGGTTCGGCACGGCAGAGGAGATCGCCGACCTCATCGCGTTCGCCGTGTCACCGCCGGCGCGCTGGATGACCGGCACGGTGCTGCGCATGGATGGCGGCGAGATCAGGACCGTGTGAGGCCGCACTGACGCCACTTACGCCTCGTCACACACCCAATCACGTTGCCGACATCGTGGCCAACCGTCGAGGCCGAGCGCGACGCCCGACCGGGCCGCAGTCGTTCACAATTACAGCTTTACCAATTCGACACGGCGGTTGCGGGCGCGGCCGTCCTCGCTGGTGTTGTCGGCGACGGGCTTGTCCTGGCCGAAACCTGCTGCAGTCAAACGCGCCGGCGCGGCTCCGGATAGCACCAGCGCCGCGACGACCGACTTGGCCCGCGCAACCGACAGCGCCTGGTTCGATCTGGCGTCACCGGTGTTGTCGGTGTGGCCCTCGACGCGCAACTTCAGATCGGGATGGCTTTTCAAGAGCGCTGCGATCTGCGCAACGATGGCTTGCGACTCTGGCCGGATCGTCGACTTGGCGGTGACGAAATTGATCTGCAGCGCGACGTGGCCGGCGGCGTCGAGCGCGCTGGCCATGGCGTCGGCGGTGGTCACCTGCTGGGACAATTCCCCCTTGTCGACGTAGATGATCTGGTAGTTGGCGCCGCCGTTGGTGTCGAGTTCGGCCCATTGCTCCTTTCCGCCCTGGACGCGCCGCGCGGTCAGGCCGGCATCGTGGCGGTTCTCGACAATTTCCCAGCCGCTCTGCTGCATGATGGCCTGGTAGTTGCGAATCACTGCCAGCGCCGAAGGCGCCTTGTGTCCGTCGGACAACGCATAGGCAATCCGGGCCTTACGCCCCTCCACGGCGGTTTCATGGTCCGAGCCCTCTGCGAACACGAACCGGTCGAAATCCGTGCGCTCGCAATCATTGATATAAAAGCCCGGCATGCGAGAGAAATTGGTGTCGCTGCAACCGACCGTATCCGGCTCGGCACGCGCGATCGTGCAGAGGACGACGAACAGAGAAGCGGCAACAAAGGTTCGGCGGGGCGCAAGGAGCGGCAGATCGGAAAAGAGAACGGGACATGCGTTGGTTCGCTGGCTCAGGATGAAGACAGCGCAGGCTAGAATCGGCACGGAAAAGCACCAAGGCATGCAGCGTACCGCTTGCGGGCGTTGCGTGCACAATTTCATTTGTCACACCGACGGGTTGATGCCACGTTCGCTGCGATCTGCGGTGATCAAGCGGGGCGAGCGTGATGACAAAATCGGTGCAATGCGTGAGCGTGGCCGGGCCCCGAGGTCTGGCGATCTGGCGCGAGCAGATCTACGAACAATTCCGTCAGGTCGAGTTGGCGCGGCCGGTTTCGGGCCAGGGGTTTCGCGCTCGCCTACGCATCGATGCGGCTTCAACGGTGCAGACTTGCCGCGTGGCAGGCAGCAGCCAGGCGGTGCGGCGGCCGGCGCGCGCCTGTGGGCACGAATTCGGGATCATGAAGGTCGTCCGGGGCAACACTCGCCTCGAGCAAGGTGGCGTTGTCAGCGAACTCGGCCCCTCCGACATCGTGCTGTTCGATAACAGCCGTCCGTACACCCTGGACATGTCATCAAGCTTCGAACATGCGCTTTTGCTGGTGGATCGAAAGGCTTGGGCGCCTGAGATCGCCGAAATCGAGACCCAGCCGCTGGGCAGGCTGCCGGACACCGCGGCCGCGCGTATTCTTGCAGGGATGCTCGAGACCATGGTACGGCTCGCGCCGGCGATGGATGCCGACGAGTTCGAACGCGTCGCACTGCCGCTGACGCAACTCGCCGCCGCAAGCCTCGACCGGCGCTCGACGGAATCTCCGACCCGCAGCCAGATCAGCGCCGCGCTGTTCAAGCGGATTTGCGGCGATATCCGCGCGCGACTGGCAGATCCCGATCTGGCCCCAGGTGAGCTAGCCCGCCGCCATGGCGTTTCGTTGCGCTATCTTCACAAGCTGTTCGCGCAGCATGGGCTGAGCGTCATGCAGTTCGTCCGCAACCAGCGCCTTGCGCAATGTGCGTCCGAATTGCGCGCTTGCGCCGGCCGGCCGCATGTCGGCCTGATCGCCGCGCGCTGGGGTTTTAACGACGACGCCACCTTTCGCCGCGCGTTCCGGGCACGCTATGGCATCAATCCCACTGCGTTCGCGAACCGGACCTGAGCAGGACAAGCAGGGCCGCAGCCGAAATTGGCCGCGGACCCATGCGAAAGGAGGCTGGCGACGGTCCTATCGTTCCGCCGTCACGCGCCAGATCACGTTGCCGACGTCGTCGGCCACCAGCAGCGAGCCGTCGGGACCGAGCGCGACGCCGACCGGGCGGCCGTATGACACCTTCTCGTCGGGCGCGAGGAAACCCGACAGGATGTCGCGCGCGGGCCCCGAGGGACGGCCGTTGGTGAACGGCACGAACACCACCTTGTAGCCAGACAGCGTCGAGCGATTCCACGAGCCGTGCTGGCCGATCACCATGCCATCGGGGAAACCGGGCAGCGTGCCCGCGGGCATCCAGCACAGGCCAAGCGAAGCGGTGTGGCCGCCGAGCGCGTAGTCCGGCTGGACCGCCTTGGCGACCATCGCCGGATCCTGCGGCACGCGATCGTCCACCGTCTGACCCCAGTAGCAATAGGGCCAGCCGTAAAAGCCGCCGTCGCGCACCGAGGTCAGATAGTCCGGCGGCGTCTCGTCACCGATGCCGTCGCGCTCGTTGACGACGGTCCACAGCACATTCGTCGTCGGCTCCCACGCGATCCCGACCGGATTGCGCAGGCCGCCGGCGAAGATCCGGCTGGTGCCGGCGACGAGATCGAGCTCGTAGATCGCGGCACGGCCTTGCTCGACCTCCATGCCGTTCTCGGCGATGTTGCTGAGCGAGCCGACGCCGGCATAGAGCTTCTTGCCGTCGGCGCTCGGCATCAGGCTGCGCGTCCAATGCCCGTCGGGCTTGAAGGTGAGGAGCTTGCGTCCCTCTGCCGTGATGCGGTCCGCACCCGCGGTGTAGGGAAAGGCGACCACGCCGTCGGTGTTGCCGACATAGAAGGTGTCGCCGATCAGGGCCATGCCGAACGGCTGGCGCAGTCCTTCCATGAAGGCGCCACGGCTTTCGGCAACACCGTCGCCGTCACGGTCACGCAGCAGCGTGATGCGGTTGGCGCTGACGCCGAGCGCGGCGGCGCGGCGCATCGTCGCTTGCATCGCATAGTGGAACACGCTGCGCGGGGTGCCGGCGATCTGCGTCGCCTCGGCGATCAGCACGTCGCCATTGGGCAGCACATTGATCCAGCGCGGATGATCGAGCCCGGCTGCAAAGGCGTTAACCTTGAGCCCGGTCGCAGCGGTCGGAAGCTGGCCCTTGTCCCAGCCGCGTGCCGTCGGCATCTTCAGCGTCGGGATCGCGCCCTGCGACTTCGCCGCCGGAATCTGCGGCGCGCTGCCCCAGGCGGGCGCCGGCTCGGCGCCCTGCATCCGCCGCCACGCCACGGCCCCCGCACCGATCGCCGCGACGACGCGGGCAAAAACTCCTGACGTGCTCATGAACTTCCTCCGTACTTGTGCCGTGTTATTTCGCCTTGCTGGCCGGCTGCGACCGGCAAGAGCATTGGCATAATGCCGGCCCTGATGACAGTAGTTATACGATCTTCGCAGCCGCCCTCGAATCGAGGAAACTGTCCACACGCTCCCTTGTCAGAGCGTTTTCCTCCCTGAGACCTTGCCCGCCGCAGTGGCGGGCTTCCTTTTGCGGAACGCCCCGCTTTTTCGAAGCACGGCTGCGCGGCCCGGCCGTGGACCGTTATAGCCAGGAGGGCATAGCGGACCAGCGCGGGATGCATACTGCTGCGCAGAGACGTGCGTACCGGTCCTTCAGGGTCCAAGCCCCCTCACCAAAATCTGATCCCACCCTCGTGCAGCTTCACCTTCATGGGGTGCATGGCAGATCAGGAACGCTGCTCCATGCCGGTCGTTGGTCGGGACACCAGCAAGGAGAGTCTGAATGCAACGGAAGACCAAGATACTGACCCTGGCCGTGGCGTCCCTGATTGCAACGACAGCAGGTGCGTTCGCGCAGGGCTATTATCCGTATGGGAGCCCCGATGCGAGATACTACGGCGGTCCGCGCTACGAGACCGTTCAACCGCATGTGATGTACCAACCGGCGCAACCGGGCCGGTACGGCGCGATGAACGGCAACCATCCGGCGCCGAGTTCGACCCAGGGCGACGTTGGTCCTGAAGGGAACAACAACGGCACGCTGACCGGCGTCTACCGGCAGTAGTAGTCTACGCAAGATTGAAGGCCCATCGCTCGGCCTGAGCGATGGGCCTTTTTGCTGTTCCTCACTCGGCCGCCTGGACATGCACGGGCGCCTGCGCCTCCAGCGCGGAAGAACTGCGTGCTGCAGGCGCCGTTCAAGGCCGCGCGGCGGTCAGTCTTTCCGGTCTATCTCGGGCTTGTCGCGCAGAACAGCGTTCAGAAGCGAGCTGTGAACTTCGATCTTTCCGTTGTAGCTGATGAAGCCGAGCTTGCGGAATTTGTTCATGAAGAAGCTAACCCTTGAACGGGTCGCACCGATCATTTCGGCCAGCGTTTCCTGGCTGATCTCGACGTCAATGGGCTGCGCGCTGGTTTCCTTGCCGAAATTTGCCAACAGGAGCAGCAGGCGCGCCAAGCGCTTCTCGCTGGAATTGAAAAGTTGGTCGATCAGGTCTTCTTCCATTCGGCTATTGCGCGCGAGCAGATAGGTCATGAACAACTGAGAGAACATCGGCTTGGCTTCGAGCGTTGAAATCATCGCCGTCTTCGATATTCGCGTGATGACGCAGTCCTCCATTGCCGTGGTCGTGGCAATCCGCAATGGATGACCGTTGAGGCAGCCCTCACCAAAGAATTGTCCCGGCTCCAGGATCCCGACCACGGCTTCCTTACCTTGGTCAGAAACGACTGTGAGTTTGACCTTTCCTTCTTGAATGTAGAATACCGCGTCCGCGACATCTCCCTGCGCGAATACGTTCTGGCCTTTGCCAAAGCTGGAAATCGATTTTCCGGCCCCAACCTTGGCCAGGAAGGTTTTGGGATCAAACAAGTCCTTCGCGGGCTTAACCAAAACGGCACTCTCGTTCGCTGGGCGTTAGCATGCTGTCATGCTACCAAGATTCTGCAGGATGTTCATCCGTTGAAAGGCGCGCGCAGCGGGAAATTGGCGTCAAAACGACGCGCTTGACCACCGTTGCAAGAGCCACAGCGCGAGATGCGGGCATGTCGAGAAGTTGCGCGTCTTTGCGCGGATTTCACCCTGTCGCGGGTTGCCTGATTAGCCGCGGCGCTCCGCGGCCTTGCCGCTGCCGAGCGATTCGGCACAGGCCCTTGCGACTGCCGAATTTGGCTCAGTGCTTCCCGGCATCGTGGCCCAACCGCCTTTTTCGACAAACCTGCTCTGGTCGAATGAATAAGTCGCCTTCTTCATTTCGGCCAGGTTCGCCGAGGCATCGGCAGCTTGTCGGAACCTGTCAACGCAGATGGGTGTGAGAGCTGCGACCACGGCCGTCGCAGCACGGTTGCTCGCGAGGGTCTCGGCCGACCCGCCCGTCACCCAGCCCCCCCAGCTGAACCCCACGATCGCCAGAGCAATTGCTCCGCCTGCAGCGCCCCATAACGCGGGCCGCATGGCAGCTTTTGTTTCCTTGGAGATTTCCATGATCTTCATCCTGACCTAGAGGTTTGGGACAGTTCGTGAGACCAAGACACGTCGATTGATCGGTGTCTGTACCAAATTGCTCATTCGGGCGCGGATGGACCTTCGGGGATGGCCTGGTGTACCGGTTGTTTGTGCCCGCGTGCTCCTGAGCTGCGCGGTCGCTGTCGCGATTCCTCCACCGCGCAGTTGGGTACGAGCGGTGCGCCCAAATAGTCGGTTCCGTGTTCCTTTTTCGACAGACAGGGAGAGCCATCGCCGATCTATTCCACACATTGCACGACTTGAAATATATTACCGATCAGCCCGGCCCTCGCGGCTGGGCTTTTCGCTTGAGGTCGCCCGTTCCGATCAAACGGCGGAATGACACCGGCGTCCCGGCAAAGCGAGAGAGCCTCCCTACGGCGGTTTCGAGCGCAGAGGTGCCCGGTTCGCGTGAAGAAAACACGTCAAACCAAAAACCGCCTGGGATTCAATCAGAACCGCCAATCGAGGCCCATCGCTCAGTCCGAGCGATGGGCCTCGATGCCTTGCTGAAAGAGATCTCACACTGCGGTCACGGTTCACTTCACCATCGCGCCGTAGACGATGTCCTGCACGTTCTCACGATAATATTTGCGCAGCTCGCCGGGCGCTGCGGTTCCCACCACCACGACGAGGCGTTCCTTCGGATCGCAGAAGAACTGCGTGCCGTTGGCACCGTTCCAGGTGAACTCGCCGGGATTGCCCGGCACCGACGACAGGCCCTCGCTGGTCCGCACCGCGACCGACAGCCCGAAGCCGAAACCGCCGCGATGCGGCTCGACGGCGGCGACGTTGTTCTTGATCTCGGGCCCGAGATGGTTCGAGGTCATGTGATGCACCGTCTTGGGGCTGAGGATGCGCTGGCCGTCGAGCTCGCCGCCGTTGAGCAGCATCTGTCCGAAGCGGAGATAGTCGCCGACGGTGGCGAACGAGCAGGCGCCGCCGCAGTCGAACTTGATCGGCGCGTCGAGCACCCTGATCGATTGCGGCTTGCCGGTAAGCGGATCGTTGGCAAACGGCCGCGCCAGCCGCGCGCGCTGGGCGTCGGTCAGATGGAACGTCGCATCCTTCATGGCGAGCGGCGTCCACACATTGGCCTTGAGATAGTCGCCGAGCCGCTCGCCCGAGATTTTCTCGACCACGGCGCCGAGCACGTCGATCGAGAAGCCGTATTCGAACTCGGTACCGGGCTGATGCACCAGAGGCAGCTTGGTGATGCGGTCGATGAAGGCCACCGTGTCGCCCTCGACCGCCGGCGCGGTGCCTTCGGGATAGAGCCGCGCCAGCGCGCTCGAACTGTCGGGCCGGCCGCCGTACATCAGGCCGGAGGTGTGGCGATAGAGATCATGGATCAGAATCGGCCGGGCCTGCGGCTCCATCTTGAGCGAGCCGTCTTCCTGGGGCACGCCGACCTTCATGTCGGCAAACGCCGGATAGTACTCGGCGACCTTCGACTGCAGCGGCAGCCGGCCCTGCTCCATCAGCGTCAGGCCGGCGACCGCCGCCATCGGCTTGGTCATCGATGCCAGCGCGAACACCGCATCGATCGGCATCGGCGTGCCCTTCACAGGATCGAGCTGACCATACGCCTTGTAATGAACGAGCTTGCCGTCGCGCGCGATCGCCACCACAGCGCCGGGCACCCGCTTGGCCGCGATCTCGCGCGCGAAGAAATCGTCGAGCCGTGCCAGCCCCGCTTTCGAGAACCCGGCCTGGTCGGGCTTTATCTCGGGCAGCGGCGCGGCGTGGGCGATGTTGAAAGCAAGACTCGTTGCGGCGACAGCCGCGGCGATAACGGTTTTTCTCATTGTTTCCTCACCGGGGACTGCGGGCGATTGTTATTGACTTCGCTGCCCGCACCCGGAGGGCTTAGATTACGCCGGCAAGGGCGACAAGGCGTCGCGACGCGCGGCCGCGTCGCCGGGTTGCATGCCTCCGCTGCCGAGGCGCGGCTCGACCTCGTGCTCGAACGTCTTGAGCGCGGCGCCGATCGCCTGGTGCATGTCGAGATATTTGTAGGAGCCGAGCCGGCCGCCGAAGATGACGTTCGGATGCGACGCCGTCATGGCGTGGTAGGCGGCGAGCATTGCGCGGTCGGCGGCGGTGTTGATCGGGTAATAGGGCTCGTCGTTGCGGCCGGCGAAGCGGGAATATTCGCGGTAGATCGTCGTCCGCGCTTGCGGATGCGCGCGCTCCGGATGCAGGTGCCTGAACTCGTGGATGCGGGTGAACGGCACCTCCGCGTCGGCATAGTTGATGACGGCAGCGCCCTGGAAATCGGCGACATCGTGGACCTCGCGCGCGAAGTCGACGGTGCGCCAACCGAGATGGCCGCAGGCATAGCCGAAGAAGCGGTCGATCGGTCCGGTATAGACCACGAGCTGCCGCGCCTTGATGCGCTCGGCGACGTCGAAATAGTCGACACCGAGCCGGACCGCGACTTTCGGATGATCGAGCATCCGGCGGAAGATCGCGGTGTAGCCGTCCACCGGCATGCCCTCGTAACGGTCGGCAAAGTAGCGGTCATCGAACGTGAAGCGGACCGGCAGCCGGCCGATGATGTCGGCCGAGAGCTCGCGCGGATCGGTCTGCCATTGCTTCTGCGTATAGCCGCGGATCAGGAGGTCGTAGAGCGTGCGGCCGACCGAGGCGATCGCCTTGTCCTCGAGATTGCCGATGCCGGAGGCGCCGTGCGCTGCGGCCTCCGCCGCGATCGCGGCGCGCGCCTCACCGGGCGACATGATCCGGCCGAACGCGGCGCACACGGTGGCAAGGTTGATCGGCATCGAATAGACGCGGCCGTTCGCCACCGTGAAGACGCGGTGGCGATAGTCGGTGAACTCGGTGAAGCGCTGCAGATAGCGCCAGACGGTCTCCGAATTGGTGTGGAAGATTTGGGTGCCGTAGCGGTGCACCTCGATGCCGCTGTCCGGATCGACCTCCGAATAGGCGTTGCCGCCGATATGCGGCCGGCGGTCGAGCACGCAGACGGAGCGGCCGAGCCTGTTCGCGACCTGCTCGGCGATCACGGCGCCGAAGAAGCCCGCGCCCACCACGACGACGTCGAAGCCATCAAGCTGCATGTGATCCCCGCCCCTGTCCGTCGGATCGCAACGGCGCCCCGACGGAGCTTCAACGCTGCGGCATGGCCATTCCGGCGAAATAAATCGCGGCGCCAGGATAATTCCGAGCCCGGAACGGCCGGCTCGGCCGTTCAACGAGGAGCATGCGAGGCGATCGATTAAGTCCGCGCGCAGCAACAACATCATACGCGGGGGCCTCATGTCCGTGATCTGCGTTCTCTATTCCAGCAACACGACCTATGATTCGCTGCGCGGCATCCTCGCGATGGCCGCCGCCGAGCTCGACCGGCTCGGGCACGAGGTCATGATGCTCGACCTGCTGGCGCCGGATTTCTCGGCCCGGCTCAACGCCCTGCTGCCGCGGCGGACCGAGACGATGGCGCTCGGCTTCTCCGGCATCGGGCTCGACATCCACACCAAGGACGGCAAGCTGTTCTGGGACGTCGCCCAGATCCCTGTCTTCACCTGGTTCTGCGACCACCCCTGCTATTTCGCCAAGCGTCACGGGCTCGAGAGCCGCTATGCCGCGCACGGCTACGTGTTTCCGGACCACGCCGCCTTCAACCGCGATCATCTGGGCGCCAATGGCGCTGTCTTCGCGACCCATATGGGCATCCCCGATCCCGGCTTCTTCGGCGGCCTGCCGCCCGAGCAGCGCAACGGCCGGCTGATCTTCGCCAAGTCGGGCTGGAATCCGCTGGCGCTCGAACGCGGCTGGCGCAAGACGATGCCGCCAAAACTGTTCGGCCTGCTGTTCGATGCGATCGCCGAGGCGCGCGGCAAGACCTGTGGCGCGTTTCCCAAAATCATCGTCGAGGTGGCCGAACGGCATCTCGTCTATCTGAAGCCGGGCGGCGACCTGTTCAACGTGATCCTGACCCGGCTCGACAATTACACGAGAGGGGTGCGCACCCGCGAGGTTGGCGCGGTGCTCGCCGACTATCCGGTCGATTTCATCGGCGGCGGCTGGAGCGATCTCGACGTCACCGGACGTCCGGCCCGCGTGCTCGGCGCGATGACCTTCGATGCGATGCGCGAAGGCCTCGGCAGCTATCTCGCCGCGGTCTCGCTCAATCCCAATATCGACCTGTCGGTGCATGACCGGGTGTTCTTCGCGCTCGGTGCCGGCACCGTGCCGGTGTTCGATGCCAACCGCTTCTCGGCCGCCGAGATGCCGCATCTCGCCGGCTTCACCTTCGGCCAGGACACGGCAAGCGTCGCCGCCGCCGTCGAGGCGGTGCTGGCAGATCCTGCCGCGGCGCAGGCGGCGACCGCCACCACCCTACGCGAGCTCTATCCGCGCTTCTCGATGCAGCGGTCGGTGCAGGAGATCCACGAGATCACGCGGTCGATCGCGGGCGCCGCCGGCGCCAATCTGCTGCCCGCCGAGCCGGTGCCGGCCGGCGTCTGGACGCCGAAGCAGGCGGCCTGATCGCACAGCCATTTCCGTGGCTGGCTCGCACGCCCTGCGATACCATGGACCCGTCACCTCCGATCGGGTCCAGCATGAACCGCCGCGCGTTTGTTTCGGGACTGGCCGTCACCGCCGTGCTGGCGGGCCTCGCGTCAGCGCCGGCTCGGGCCGACGGCAAGCGGGTGGCGCTGGTGATCGGCAACGGCGCCTATACAAGCGTGCCGGCGCTGTCCAATCCGCCAAGTGACGCCGGCGATGTCGCGGCGGCGTTGAAGCGCCTCGGCTTCACTGTGACCCTGATCACGAATGGCCGCTTCGACGAGATGCGGCGCGGCCTGATCGCGTTCGGGCGCGCGGCCGCCGGCGCCGACATGGCGGCGGTGTACTTCGCCGGCCACGGCATGGAGATCAACGGCGACAACTGGCTGATCCCTGTGGATGCCGAGCTGAAGCGCGATACCGACGCCGCCAATGAAGCGATCAGCCTGCAGAGCGTGATGCTGCAGGTCTCCAACACCACAAGCCTCGGCCTCGTCATCCTCGACGCCTGCCGCAACAATCCGTTCGCGGCGAAGATGAGCCGCTCGCTCGCGACGCGCGCCACAGCGGGCAGCGGGCTCGGCCGCATCGAGCCGGTCGGCAACGTGCTGGTCGCCTATGCCGCGCGCGACGGCACCACCGCGCTCGACGGCGACGGACGCAACAGCCCGTTCGCCGCGGCGCTGTTGCGCAACATCGAGGCGCCCGGTGTCGAGGTCACCTTCATGTTCCGCAACGTCCGCGACGATGTGATGGAGGCGACGCGCAACGAGCAGCAGCCGTTCGTCTACGGCTCGCTGTCGCGCAAGGCGATCTATCTCGCGGGCGCGCCGCCGGCCGAGAGCACGGCGAAACAGGCGAACGCCGCACCGGCCGCCGCGGCTCCGGCATTGTCGGCGCCAACAGCGACGTCAGCCGGGGCCATCGATCCGGCGCTGGTCGGCACCTGGGAGATCATGGTGGCAAGCGGCCGCGGCCAGTCGCGCTGGATCTGGCAGATCATGGCCGACGGTGCTTACAAATTCCACGCCGAGCCCGCCCGCTCCGCGCGCCCGCATGAAGGTACCGTCAGTTTCGCCAACGGCCGCTGGACGCTGCACGCGCTGCGGGGGCTGAAGAATTACAGCGACGGCGGCTCCTACGAGGTGCGCGATACGACGGCGGTGATTACCGGCAAGCTCGGCACGGGGTACTGGAAGCGGAGTGGGGGGTGAGGCGGCGCGCGGCAATGGTGCGGCGGCCGCAGGCCTTCGCACCCCCTCTCATAAATCCAGTTGACCAGTAGCGGGATAGACCACGGTGCGGTCGCTCTGCACCACGGCGCCTTCGGTGAGGCGGGCGGGCTCCAGCCGGCCCTCCCCCATGATGTGGACGACGGTTTCTCCTGACGCAATGAGATAGTCGGCGACGATGCGGCGGTGGCAGCGCCACCACACGGCTTCGGAGCACATGATCGCGCAGCGTTGCCGGTGGCCCTCGTCGCGCAGATGCTGCAGGCTCGCGTGAAACTGCGGCGCCAGCGCATAGTCGGCGTAGTTGTGAAAGCTCTCGTTGCTCCAGAACCCGTTGACCGAAGGCGGCACGGTCTGCGCCTTACCGCGGAGCCCGCCGAGATCGGCCAGATGCTCATACGAGATGCCGACCACCGTCAGCGGTTTTGGCAACGTATCCTTGTTGAACTGCGGATTGGTCCTCGACCTCGGCACCGTTCTGATGTCGACGACACGATCGATCTTGGCCGCGGTGAGGAGGACGATGAAATCCTCGAGGGCGCGGTTGGAATGGCCGATCGTGAAGAACGGAAACGCCACGCCTTTGCTAGGCATGATGGAGCGCGCTGCCCTTGTGGGCCGCGACGTGATCGGTCTTGTCGCTCTTGATCTCGTATTGCGGATCGGCCTCCGAGGCGCGGTGCATGTGCCCCTTGTAATCAAAATCGCTGGTGTGAACCGCGATGATGGTGCCCGAGACCCGTCCGGCCTCGGAATTCCAGCTGACGTAATCGCCGACTTTGAATTTCCTGGCCACGTCGCAACGTCCTTCAGGCGTGGGATTGCCTCCACGATAGGGCGCCAAATTGCGACGCCGGAATCAAGATGTCCGCCACTGCAAACGGGTGGCAGCCAGCCAAGTTCCCGTCTCGCGTTCCGGATCGTCCGAATGCGCTGTTGGACTGGTCAGAACTGCTGCGAGGAGAATGGTGCCCAGGGGCGGGATCGAACCACCGACACTGCGATTTTCAGGCTCAGGTTTACCCAATAGAAACAACAACATAAGGGCACGGGACGGGTCTAACCGTTTACCAAGGATCAACCAGTTACAATGGTTTCGTCTAACCCTCGGCTTCGGCGCGCGCCACAAACGACAACGACACGAAAGCCTCAGGGAGTCGCGTACCAGCCTAGCGGCTTCTCCGGTCGAAAACCGCCACTCCGATAAGAAAGGTCAGGAAACTGACAGTCATACTGCTTTGATTTCAATTCCAGGAGAAGAGGCATTAGTTCGCACGTTTCATGAATGCGCCGCCAGTAAGTATCGTACCTTACGCATGGGACGGCGCTAGACGCGCCGGGCTTCTCGAAGACCTTACAGATTCGCCGCTCGATAAGCTTCATCGAGTAGTAGATGCCGAGACCGCTTTGATGCTGCTCGATGCAATAGATGGGCTTCTGTTCGGTTGATTTTGACATACCCAGGGTGATAAACGCCGGAGACCAACGCGCAACCGCCACTTCCGTCTAACCAAGGGCAGATTTGGCGCGCTTAGCCACCACAATCGGCTCACTTGATGAGCGTAAGAAGTCTCAGCAAAGCTAGTCCGACTGCTATCCAGACCCAAACAGGGACGCGCGACAACCAGCCGTCCGGAGACGGTGGCGGCGGCTTATATTGATAAGGCGGAGGCGATGGCGATGGCGGCGTTGTTTGCGCCGGAGGTGGTATTTTGAGGGTTTGGAGTATTTGAGCGTTTTTGGTCGTCGGAGGCAGTGGCGAGACCCATGGTGGCACTCCCAGTGCCGGTCGCGGTGACGTTTTGGTGTTAGCAGCGCTGTCTTGTGGCTTCGACCGCGAACCGCCCTGAATTTGATCTAGAATATCCGCGTTCGTCGATCTTGTCGTCGTGCGCGGCTGTTGTCTCTGCGCTGGAGCGCCACGCCCGAGACGGAACTTAGCGTCTCGCTCGGTTATCTGGAGAATTTGATTGTCAGACACCACAGCAACGACGGTAATTGAGTTAATCCGCGAACGAGTAGAAGTAGGGGGAAAGGTGCTAAGGAGTGACCAAGAAGTTGGTGCTACCTGGAACAAAACGGGAAGACGGTATACGTCCCGCTGCACTAGCAAAAGCAAAATCGAATGAGCGAGCCGTGTCGGACGACGCTCGCTGTGTCCCATGTGGTAATCCGCCCGGGGTCCGCTAATGGAGTCATTCGCGACCGGGTCGCTGCAATAACAAGTCCAGCCATCTCCGCTATGGGACGCCGAGACGGAAGTAGATTCAGCGCATTGGCGGCAACTCTCAAAGGCATGGCAGGTCGATCGCATATAACGCAACCCGCTGTTCTCCGTTGTTCTTCGGGTCCTGTCGGGGTCCCGGTTGGGTCCCGCATGACCGTGAACGGACGCAGAAGATCTTAAATCATCTTTGCGAAAAACGCCGGAAAAACAAGGGCGCTCTGCCAAGCCAGAGCGCTCATAACGGTCTGGTTGCAGGTTCGAGTCCTGCCGGGCCCACCACCTTGGTTCTTGGGCCTTGTAATCGTTGGATAATTTCCTCGATTTGACTAACCGATCTCCTAATTAGTCACTTAGCGTTCGCGTTCTGTCTGATGAGCGCGGCCATACCTTGATGCGCCATCCGCACTTGATCGGCCGCGCGCGTATACAACTCGATCTCATCAAGCGACTTGTGGCCGCTGATCGAAGCGATAACGTTGGCGCTACATCCAGCTTCCGCGAGACGACGACATGCTGCCTTGCGCAGACCATGCGCGCTAAGTCCCTTCGGAAGTCCGGCCGCATTACAGGCATCGCGAAACCAGTTGGTGAAACCGGCACTGCTGAAGCCCCTGCCCTGATGGGTCGTGAGAAACGTCAGGTTGTCGGAGGCCATCGCATCCAACGCCTCTTGCAATTCAGGGTGCACCGGGATCGCCAGCGATGTACCGGTCTTCTGCTGGCGCACATCGATCAATGCACCCTCCTTGCTCTTGCGCAGATGCTGCCTTCCCATTTTCACGATGTCGCTGCGGCGCTGGGCAGTGCAGAGCAACAGTTCCAGTGCCAGCCGCTGGCGGCTGCCAACTGAATGATGCGCACGAAACGTTGCGATGTGCTCCTCGCTCCACGTCGCGTAACCTTCGGTCTTACCCGACAAATTCTTCACACCAGCGGTCGGGTTTTCGCGCAATGCGCCGTTCTCGACCGCGAAAGCCATGAGCACGCGCAACGTCTTCAGGAAGTTGCGTGCGGCAAAACGCTTGACAGACTTGCCGTTGACCAGCGCGATGATGTGCTCGCGCCGCAGCGTCGCTGCGCGCTTGCTACCATGCTCCATAGCGAACCGGAGCAGGATGTTGCGGCGGGTGCGCTGGGTCTCGGCGGCGAGATGGCGGAACTTACCGGAGTTCAAGTATTGATCGACCAGCGCCGCAAGGGTCCCCGGCTTGCTCCGCTCAACGACTGAAGGTGCTCCAGACATCGCTTCCTGATAGGCGCGCTGGAATTCCTCCGACCATGGCGAGCCCGGCAGCGGAACGAGCCGCTGGCCGCGACGGCGTAAATAGAAGCGCGGCGTGCCGTTGCGATCAGTGTAGCCGTTGACGTATTTCGGCAGCTTCCACCTCATTGCAGCACCTCGTCCCACTCACTCGTCGTTGCACCCTTGCTCCGTGGCGCGACTTCGCCGAATAACAGCGTCACGCTGCCGTCCGCATTTACCGTTGCGCCGCTCACTGCAACTCCGGCGTCGCTCGCCTGCCGCATCGCTCGCGCGAGGGTCACGCGCGGCTTGCGCACGCGTTTTTGCTTACGCGGGAAAGTTTCGATGTCCCAACGATCACGGTCATCGCCGGGGACAAGTCCCCACTTGCTGAACTCAATGAACGCCCGCCAGGCGTCGTCAGGGCCAACCATGGTGATGCCTTTCACACTCAATATAGCGTCGGCTTGTCTCGACGTACATTGTCGAAAGCCGGGAATTGCTGCGGCCTCGCCGACCTTGACCCCCCAAGAGAAATCGACACAGCGAGGAGGTTGGCTTTCCGTTGTTGGGCTGGCCGCTTCGCCCGCATTTACCCTGTGCCGAAGCTCAATAACCTTTCGTGGAGCGCACGACGGCGACGGTCGGCGTCGTCGTGCCCGTGATCTGCGCAATCTCGTTCTGGAGCGAGGCGATGGCCGCGCGCATCTCCTCGCCGCTGGTGTAAGTGATCGAACGGCCGTCGTACTCCAGCGAGCGCGTGCCGGAACGGTACGCGCTCTTCAGCGTGTCGAGTTGCGCCCGCAACGCCGCAACGTCGGCCATATTACTGGCCCGCGTTGGTGACGAGGCCGCGCCACTCGACGGCACCACAGCCGTAGTCGAGACGCACCTTGGTTTGCACGCCGTCAACCTCGAAGCCCGCGCGGCTCTCAGTCTGCGGACCCGGCGCACCCGCCAGATACGCGAATTCGATGCAGGGCAGCAGCGCCGGATCGGCGGTGAGATACCAGCGATGAGTATCGGCCAAGCGCGGCTCGACGATCAAATCGAGGAACGCGAACGGATTGACGTTCGCGGTCTGCGTCGCCTGCACCGACGTGATCAGCTTCTCGGCGCTGGTCTCCAGCGCGCTCGGCACGATCAGATAGCGGGGCACAACACTGATGCCGCCACCGCCGGGACCGGTCTGATTGCGCATCAACAGGCGCGCTTCCGACAACGTCGTCTCGCTCGGCACGCCGCCGGTGCCGACGTTGCCATGGCTCGCGTGGAACAGCGTCAGGCTGTCCGACATGGTCGGGCCAAGACCCGAGTTCTGCACGATCAGGTCAACGAGCTTCTGGCGTTCGAACTCTGCCGCAGCGAGGCCAAGGCGCTGCGTCACATCGCCGAGGCCGCCCAAATCGTCGTTGACCAACGCTTTGCGCGTGATGGCAACAATCTTGCCGTAGGTCGCGACGCTATAGCTCTCGGCGCTGTCGATGAAAGCGCCAAAGGGGTACTCGGCGCTCTCATCGATCAGGTCGAGCGTGAAGCCGGAATGATCGATCTGAATGCGGCTCTTTGCGCGGAAGTCATTGGCCTCGGTCTGACGAGCGACGCGGCGGATGCCGCTCGGCGCGATCTGGTAGGCTTCGCGCAGCGACTTATTCATGAGATTGGCGAGCAGCGCCGGATAGTCGCTGGTGGTCTGCAAGGCGCGCGTGATCACCGTCGGTGCGGCCAAGCCGAGCGGCGAAATACCAGCGCGATGCAGACACTCACGGGCGATGTCGGCGCAGCTCATGCCGACATACTGACGAGCCTGCGGCATTGGCGTGAGGTTTGGCGCGATGCGCGTGTACATGGCGTCGGCGGCGGCGCGCTGAAAAACTTCAGGGTTATCGAGCGTCATAACGTTGTGCATATTGGCTGTTCCTGCGCTGCGAACGGTGACGGACCGATCCAGCATGTCATTGAGAAAAGCGCGGCGCGCATCGTCGATGCTCGCGCCGCATTCGATCAGGGTATTGACGCGGTCCGTCGCAACACCGGCACGGCGGCCGAGTTCACGGATGGCGCGGTCATCGTTGGCCGCGCGAGTGCGCGCCGTGGGATCGGCGGGCACGGCGACAAAGCTCGCCTCGCGCACCGACCAACGGATAGCCGTCATGGTACGCACGCCAGCGGCGTCTTTGCCCGCCTTCCACTCGCCGACTTCATAGCCGACAGACAGATTGCGAATGATGCCGTTGCGGATGTCGGTGACGACCGGCGCGATCTCCGGACGCGACGAGAAGCGCAAGCGCGCAACCACTTCGCTGCCGTCGATCCAAACGTCGTCAATCGTGCCGAGCACGTTGTCGATACCAGCCTGCTGGTGGCTGTCGAGAACCGACGCGCCACGGGTGACGCCGAGGTCCAAGCCTGCGGGGTCGAGGATTTCCATGAAGTCGCCACGCGCATCACGACGCCGAACCGGCGTGGTCGATGCGATGACGGCTTCGATGGTCATGGCCTCGGCGTCAAAGGTGCGCGGACGCGGGATCGCGTCGCGGCGGGTCAGGTCAACCGCGCTTTCGCGCAGCAGCAGTGCAGTAGAACTACGCATTCTCATTCTCCGTTTCGTTTTGGCTGGCGATATCGCCAGCGCTTGCCGACAGATCGTCGGCGGCAAAGGGGTCGTTCTCGATTTCAGCATCAACGTCGGCGGGATCGCGCCCGCCCTCGCTGATGATCTCTTGGCGTGAGCGCAGCTTGGCCGCGACCGCGAGCGTGTCGGCTTTCGCTTTTTTCAATTCGTCGATGGCGGGCCAGCCGGGGAACAGGAACGACGCGCCGTAGCGCTCGGGATGGCTCTCGTAATCCGGCGCACGCATGCGGCCGGAGAGCACTTCCAGCAGGACGAGACGATCCCAAATCGGCGTCAGGAGTTGCGCGACGACATGGTTTTGCTGAATGGCCTTGATGCGACGCTGAAAGGTCGCCAAACCGAGCTTGCCAGCGGAAAAGTTGATCGCACCGAAGTCGCCCGTTGCCATGAACGCGGGAACGCCTGCGCCCGCGCAGACCAAGCGCTCGATATGAGACAAGACTTCCGCGACCGTGTTCATTTCGGAGGTCGGCGGAAAGCTGACATCAGCGCCGGGCGGCAGGCGCAGGGTCGCGCCGGGTTCGAGATAGAGCGATGCCGGATCGGTGGTCTGATCAAAGGGGAAATTGCCCTCTGGGTCGCGAACGACCATTCCGACAAGGCAAGTGGTGCGCAACTTCACGACCGCCGCGTCGATGCAGTTGTCGAGTTCGAGCGCGAGCGGCGCAACCGCCGTAAACGGCGACATACCGCGCGGCGCGCCGGGAAAGCGCGGCTCGAAGACTTGGCAGATATCGAGCGCCGAAATGCGGGTGGAGGGCTCGACGCTGGCCCACGGCGCATCGGGCGGCGTCGGGAGAACCCAGAAGCCAACGCGGCGGCCTGCGCCGTCGAACTCGACACCGCCCACGATCATGGGCGCATCGCCGGTCATGCCGAGCGACGGAATGGTCTTGGAATGATCAACCTGATCCGCCGAGAGCAGACGCAGCTTAAGCTGCATCGTGATCGGATCGGTCACGAGCTGGGTGAAACTCTCGCCATCGACATAGAAACCGCGAGCCACGCGAGACAGGTAACCACCGAGCGACTGACCACCCTCAACGGCGCAATCTTGGAAAAAGCTGTTCCAGGCGCGTTGCAGTTGAGCGGCGATCTCGGCATCAGGATGCGCGGCGCGCACGGTCGGGCCGTCGCCGACAATCGCGGTCACGGCATGCTGAATGATGCTGCTAACGAGTGCATTGTTTTCGCTCTGATGCGCGATCTTACGCGACGCGAGCCGACCCGCCGCGAGCTGCTGGCTGATCGGTGACGGCAGCATGTACTGCGTCGGCCAGCGGCCGGAGCCGCCGGTCACGTCATAGCCGCTGAACGCGCGGGTGAAGGCGCGAAAGGCGTTGCGAGTGCGGGTGATGATACTGGTCATTTGCGATCACTGGAGATGTTGAGGGCCTTGAGCACGTGATGAACGACGGCCGCCAAATCGATCACGATCATGACGCCGCCAGCTTTGCTCAACATGTCGCGGAAGCCATCGTGATCGAGGAAATAGAGGTCCGGCTTCTCATTGCCGTCCTTCGCATTCCAACGAAAGCCAAGCACGCTGCTGACGGTTTCGCCGCTCAGCAGCGCGAAGATTTGCAAGCGCACAACACCGTCATCGGCTGCCATGATCGCGCCTTTGGCGCCAAGACCGGCATCCGTGAGCAACTTGACCGCGCGCGCCACGCAGGCGTCGGTCAAGGAAAGGCGCTTCTCCACCTTGGTGCGCGTCACGGTGTCCGCAAACAGGTTGAGGCGATTGCGCCACGCGTCGAGTGTCGGGCGCGGGCAACCAACTGCGTCGGCGACCTCAGGAATGGGGAACTGCGGGGCTTCGAAGTCCATGGCAGGTAATGTACTTGCATTATTCAATATAATGCAAGTACATTAAGTGCAGTTTACGCATGAAAAACCCGCCTACGGTTGTGGGACCGGAAGCGGGTCGAAGAGGAAAATCACCTGTGGAAACAACAGTATACGACACTAGCCAGGAAGTGTCCACCACCGGACCGGTGAAGATCGGCGACTACTGGGTTTGTTCGGCCGGGTTTTCGACCGAGGATTTCGGCGATCCGGTCCCGGACAACGTCCAGCGCAGCCAAGTGGAGATCGTCAAATCGATCTTTGTTCGTTGTCGCCCGACGCGCACTGTGCAGCCCGATGAGCATCTGACCATTGGTTGGCTCAAACATGATGTTGAGCGCCTGACCCGTCGTGGCTACATCTCGCGCGGCGCGGTGCTGGTCGCGGCGTCAGAGATGGGCATCAACATCATTCCCATGTTCGGTGACGACGGCCCGGCTGACGAAGGCTTCGCGCCGGTCACCGCTTACATCGGCATCAACCGTCGCGACGTTGATCGCTTGCTGCGCGAGGTGCGCGCATGAATGAGGTCGCAGACGCCGAAGAGAAGTTCTTGGCGCAACTCAAGCGCCGAACGTCGTTAATCGTGCAATCGAATAACATGGCTCAGGTGATCGAGGAACTGATCAAGGACAACGAAACCGATCACGACATCCACGCATTTTGCGCAGCATTTCGCCGTCATACCCCGGCCGAAATCCGGAAAATGATTGCCGATGCGCGCACGACGCTTAAGATTTCGGAGCATATGTCGCGCGGCCAGATGCGCGCAACACCGTATCGCTGGACGCCGCCGGAGCAAATTCCGATGCGGGAGTTTCTTTACGGCAAGCATCTCATCCGTGAATATGTCAGCGCCACGATTGCGCCGGGCGGCCTCGGTAAATCTTCGCTCATCATTGCCGAAATGCTCTCGACGGTCTCGGGTCGGGCGTTGCTCGGCGTCACTTCCGAACAGCTCCGCGTGTGGTACTTCAATCTTGAAGACCCCGCCGTGGAGACGACGCGTCGCATCCAAGCCACTGCCAAATACTTCAAGCTCACGGAAAACGACATCGGCGACCGGTTGTTTATCAACCATGGCCGTGAACGCCCCCTCGTCATCGCCAAGACGGAAGGCCGTGATACCGTGATCTGCGCGCCTGTCGTTGACGCCTTGATCGCGGAGATCAAGGCGCGCGGCATCGACGTTGTGATCGTCGATCCGTTTATTTCGTCGCATAAGGTTCCTGAGAACGACAACAACGCCATCGATATGGTGGTGAAGGAATGGGGCAAAGTCGCCGATCAGGGTAATTGCGCGGTTGAGCTCGTCCACCACGTTCGGAAGGGCGAACAGGAGGTCACGGTGCAAAGCGCGCGCGGTGGCGTTGCGCTGACTGATGGTTGTCGCTCGGTTCGCGTGCTCAATCGCATGACAGAAGCTGAAGCCAAGAACGCAGGCGTCGATCAGCATCGGTCGTATTTCTCAGCCTATGCCGACAAGGCGAACCTGACCAAGCCAGCCGACAAGCGGGATTGGTTCAAGCTGGTTTCGGTCGATCTCGACAACAACCCGCTGAACCGTCTCAGCGGCAATCCTTTCGGTGATCTGAAGGGCGACGATATCGGTGTCGCGACCCGGTGGGAATGGCCCGACCCGCTCGACGGCATCACTGGCGGCGACTTTGAGCGAGCCGCAGCAGCCATCAAGAAAGGCCAATGGCGCGCCAATAGCCAGGCCAAGGACTGGGTCGGCTTGCCCGTCGCCAAAACGCTCGGTCTCAGCCTCGCCGTGAAGCAGGAGCGCGCCAAGGTCGCCGGTCTGATCAAGATTTGGCTCGCGAGCGGCGCGCTGGCGGAGGTCGAGCGGCAGGATGAGCGCCGCAAGGTGAAGAAGTCCATCGAGGTCGCGAGTGATGACGATTAGCTCCGGCTGCTCCACCTGCTCCACTTCGGTGGAGCAAAGTGGAGCAAGGTGGCGGCTCTGATCTGCTCCACCTCCACCCCCTTATTAGGGGTGGAAGGTGGAAGCGGAGCAGATGGAGTGATCGAAACGAGGTGGAGCAGATGGGGGCTGTCGAAATGAAAAAATCAATCTGGGGCGGCGCGAGCGCCGTCACGTCGTAACCAAAGGAACCAACCGAATGTATGTGATGCCCACGAACCTGTTTGAGCAATACTTCCTGCACTTCGCTGGCAAGCTCGCCGATGCGCCCGGCGCGGCCCACCTTGCGGAGCTGGCCCAGACCGCCAAGGCCATTCCGGTGCCGGTTCTGGCGAGCCTGACGGCCAAGATGGCGCGGCTCAATCCGCGCGCGGTCAACTGGACCTTGGCGACGCTCGCCGAGGAGATCGCCGATGGCTGCGCCCACTATGGCGACGCGACCGGCTTCGCGCGTACTCTCGACCGCGACCTGGATTGGCCGGAGTTGGTGGAGTTGGCCGAGGCCGAGTTGGAGCGCGAAGAGCGCGGCAGCGTGCACTAGGCTCTTAATTCGTGATAGAAGGCGGGATGTTGTACTAAGCCATTTTTCCAGCGTGGCCGAGCCAAGCCAGCCCCATGCCGCACCTTCCTAACCCCAATCCTGTTCGTCCCGGCCTAGGTCCTGAACAGCGACTGCGCAACTTGCAGCGTCGTTTTCGTGCGGTATCGGCACGCCGTGATCGTACCACTAAGCTACGGTGGGCTATGGTGGCATTGATCGCAATCGCTGCCATTTTGGTTGCCTATCCGGCTATTTGGCTCCTTGTTTCGAGTTCTTGGCCGATCACGACAACGCTCAGACATATTGCGTCCGCCCCCAACTGTGAGTTTGCCCGCTTGGTCGGCTTGGCACCCGCGAGACGAGGGGACGCGGGCTATTGGAGGCACCATGATCGTGACGGAGATGGAATTGCATGCGAACCATGGCCGCCACGGCGGTGAGCGGTTGTCTTACGAGCTTTCTCCGATCAAGTACGACACGAATTCTTCGGTGAAATTGTAGCGCGGCACATCGTTGAATGTGATGTCATAGATCGCGCCAACGTGCACCATGATCGTCATGACCGCGAGTAAATTCTCGTGATCCTGATGGTAGTAGACAAAGTATGGCGTCGGTCCCGGATTGTAGCCCACCCCTTTTGTCAGGACGATGATTTGCCTAACCAAAGGTCGCTTATTCAAATCTTCACGCATCTCGGTGAGGAGCCGAGGAGCCTTTTTTTCCAGATCGGGAAATGGTCGAGCCCGACGCACCACGAAGCCGCGCGCTTCAAGCGCCGCCATGCGCTCAGCAATTTCTTTCCAATCGCGGAGAACAGCGGGAGTGTAAGTCAGGTCATCATCATCGACTAGCTTTGCGTGCGTCTGGCACAGCCAAATGCCGTTGGTGATGTCGCTTCGCTGCTCAGGCGTCAGCGTCTCGTCGTAGCGCGCTCCTCCCGGTGACGCTGCCGTTATGTGCGCAGCCACCCCTGTGTTGGTCACGCCACCATCGCCGTCTGGTCCTGACGTTGGCGCGCGGCATGTATGGAACGGCCCGCGGGCGCAAGAGCTTTCTCAGTCGACTTCACACATGGGAGCGGTGCGGTCATGTATACGGCCTGTAAAGCGCGGCGCATGACCGCTGGCCTCGATGAAGTCCGCGACACAAGGGGCTAAATCAATCAGACGCGCTTGAAGCGCATTGTCGCGCCAGCCTCACTCGTGTCGGGATTTCGTCCCGTGGGTTCATCGCCTGTTATTGCTCCTTGCCCTCTGCCGGCCCGCGCCGGTCAGATATCTTTGACAACTGCTGTATTCATCAAGCGGCAGCCGTAGTCGTCGCTAGCGTCTCCGGATGCCGATAAATCCCGCCCCTGTTCAAGAGCGCCCAGGCAATTCGCGCTGTCTTGTTGGCCAGTGCGACCGCTGCCACCTTGTACGGACGTCTGGCGAGCAACGACTTCAACCATGGCGGCGCCCGATCAGCCTTCCGGGCAATTCGCAGGACGGATGTCGCCCCAAGAACGAGGAGGCTCCGAAGTTCGGGGTTTCCCATCTTCGAGATTCGCCCCATCCGCTCCTTGCCCCCACTCGAATGCTGTCGCGGCGTCAGTCCCAGCCAGGCAGCAAAGTGACGAGCGGATTTGAAGCCGCCGGGATCTGGCACCAGCGCCTTGATGGTCGCCGCTGTAATGGCTCCAATGCCGGGGATGGTAGTCAGTCGGCGCATGTCCTTGTCGGTCCTTGCCGCGGCAACAATGGCTCGCTCGAGCTTGTCAATCTGGTCCGCCTGAGCCTCGATCTGATCGGCAATTGCCGTCAGCGCGAAGCGCGCTGCCGCAGGCAAGCGGATATCTGCTACATCCCGTACGATTGCAACCAACGCCTCGACCTTTGTCCGGCCGGCGGCGGCAATGATGCCCAACTCAGCCAGATGCGAGCGCAGGGCGTTGATCGTCTGCGTTTGCTGTTTCACCAGAAGTGCGCGACTCTTCAGGACCATCATTCCGGCTTGTTGCTCGGCCGTTTTGATCGGAACGAAGCGCATGGTCTTGCGAGTCACGGCTTCGCTGATGGCCTCGGCATCCGCCGCATCCGTTTTTCCACGCTTCACAAACGGCTTGACGTAAGCTGGTGGGATCAGCCGCACTTCATGGCCGAGAGTTGCAATCTCGCGTGCCCAATAGTGAGCGCTGCCACAGGCTTCTATTCCGACAAGGCAGGCCGGCTGCTTCGAGAAGAAATGCAGGACCTCGCTGCGCCGTAGTCTCCGGTTGAACACCGGCGAGCCATCGGCACCCGCGCCGTGAACTTGAAAAATGTGCTTCGCCAAATCCAACCCGATGGTGCTAACCTGCTTCATGGAACGGTCCCTCCTTGTGGCGTTCGAACAACGACCACGTTTTAGCACGATGATGCTGTCGGAGCGGGCCGTTCCACCACATCAATCAGGATTTGAGCATTTCATTCCAACCCGTTTCGCCAGCCTCTCGACGATTGGTTTGCTGAAGTCATCCCTAGCCAAGCTGTCACCCCCTGTTTGCCGGATGCGTTGCGAGCCTTCGGCTGCTGATAGCTCGCAAGAGATGGGAAAGTCCGATCATTGCGGGCATAGGTTTTAGGTACTGTAACTATCCGACTAGTGCGGTGCGCGCTTGCGCGCTTCGGTTGCCTTGGGATGGAATTTTTGGAGGGGGTTGATATTAACTTCCAAATCAGAGCCAGTTTTTGTAATTATGTTGTTGCGGGCCATAGCCATCCTAGGCGCTAGGGATGGTGGGCGCGCAAGTGCGACCCGCATTTGCTAGGGACGACAGGACCCAAAACGGCCGCCCGCTCGGCACATGCAACTCTTCTGCAATCCTTGGTGGCTTGTGAATAGCGCGTATAGCGTGCAAACGAAGGATAGTTCGCGCAAGCGCCTGTGGATGGCTTGAACACGCCGCCCTCCAGCTTTCCAATGTGTCTCCCGAACTGCAATCCAATCCGTGCGCGGAGAGAAATTGAAGATATGCCGAAGCACACCCGGACCTTTCTTCCTGACTATGCCGAAGCGATCTTTCAACTGGCATGCGCCGAAGTCGGCGCTACCGCACAGCCAGTACCGCGAGATCGCCACGGCTGGGACTTCCTGGTCGAGTTTCCCGCAAAGGATGATCCCCGCTCAGCCGATCTCCATGATCCGATTTTGAAAGTGTGGGTTCAAGTAAAATCCAGTGAGAATGATGGCCGTAGCTGTAAGGTAACGCTGTCAAATCTGAAGAAGAGTGCTGCATCACGCGAACCTTGGTTTATCGTTTCGGTCGCGAAGGATGCATCGGGGCAGGCCAAAATCTACGCGACGCATGTATGGACCGACCTGATCGAGCGGACACTCAAGGCAGTTCGCAAGCATGACTTACAGGGTCATCGGTTAAACAAAACATTACTCACCATCGCGTTTACGGACGAAGACGAGCGCAGCGTGGGCGATCTGCTGGATTGGATGCGTGCTTGTGCCGAAGCCATGTCTAACTATGAGGAAGAAAAGAAGCGGATTTACACTTCCGTCGGCTTCGACGACGGAACAGCAGTCGGAACAATCAGTTTCGAGAATGTAAATCCGCGTACACTAGCCCGCGAATTTCTTGGCCTTGGCGATGGGCTGACAGCAAGCGGAACGATAACACCCAAGCGCTTCAACATGCTTGATAACGACAGAAAACAATCGTTCAAGAACGGCACGCTGTTTATCACGCCGACCTCACATCAGAATGTTGAGATTAGACTTCGAGGACGAAGTAGTTCGCGACCGCTTGTGATTTCCGGAAAAGCATTCGCTGTCGCCATATTTGCGGATAATCCATGGTATCGATTTTCAGGTGGCGGCATAGAGGTTATGACCTCCGAGAAGGAAGGTGGCACATTCGAACGCAGTTGGTCTAACGTGGGGCGCGAAAGCCTAGCGGACCTCCAAGGGCTTGGTGTCCTAAACAGTTGGCTTTCGGAAGGCTATGTCGATCTCCAAATTTGGTCGGACAAGGGAAGAGTTCTCGCATCGACGATCAGCGTCGATATTGATCAGGACACTCGCGGATGGTGGAAACTGTTCGCTGACGTGACGACAACCTTGGTCGAATTGGCCGGCGCGCGCAGCGATAAGATTGAGTTAACCGTCGGTGATATCGTCAACACGGATGAGCTTGTTCTTTTCCATCACATGATGACTGCACCATCTGTGCGCATATTATTTCAGCCACTCCTTCCAATATCGAAGGGTCTTCGTGCGGGGATATACTATGCGTGGGCCGATTTCGGAGAGGCAACTGCATATTGCCTAGTCGAGCGCAAATTGCACCGATCCAACCCTTTGGAAAGCGGAGAGATTGCGTTGGACTTCGGCCGTCCCCGAATTATCGAAAGTTGGATTGTCACAAACGCTGATGACCGGCAGCGCGCGACGATGCAAAAAGACTACGAAAGAGCAATACGAAAATTGGAAAACGGCTCGGTCATCGAGCTTGGCGACATCCGCAACTTTTGGTTCGCTCAATTGCAGGAAAAATGACCATGAGAGCGCGGCCTGTAGGCCACGCCGCAGCTTTCAAATGATGTCTCTAGATGCGGCTAGAGCAGCAAATCTTTCGAGTATCATACGCAAATCAGCCTGTTCTCGCTTCAGGTGGGGGTACACCTTGGCAGCTTCGAGATCGAACTTTTGCCAATCCGGCACGTCGAGCAATTTTAACGAGCGGATTGCGGGATCGAAGCAACTGAGCAATCGTCGCTGGATCATTTCAACGCGTTGGCAGCGGATTGCTTCGCTCGTGTCGGGGGTTCCGGAAACAAGCTCGATTGCGTCTCGCAGAACCGAGAGACGAAAATAAAACTGTGTCACTGCCAGCAGAATATCTGCGTCGAGCAGTCCAAGCTTCCCCGCAACAGCCGAGAATACCAACGGGAGTGACGGCATGAATTTGGCGTCTTCACTTACGATCTTCCTCGCGCCCCAATTCCTCCATGGTTCGATGTAGTCGTTCGCGCATCGTGCAACCCGATCAACGATCTCAGCATAGAGACTTGCTCTCATAGCTTCGATCTCTTGTTTCTGACGCCTATTATCGTGATACGTGACAGCGCCGAAGCTAATGGCGCTGCCCAAGATTGTACCCGCCAATCCAATCCAGCCAGCGCTGACACTGCTACCGGAGAGAAATATGACCAGCGCAGCGGTCGCTGCTCCCGCCAAAGATGCCAAGGCGGTAAAAAGAATTATGTCTTGCCGATACGGGCTCGGCGCTCTCGTTCCGAGATTTGAAATCATGTGCCGGTCGCCCTAATCGATGTGATGATGACAGGGTAAATCGGTTAGGCACTCGGCATCAAACCTTAAACGGCTCCGTGCGACCATTACGGTAGTTAGTCACAATTTCACTCGTAAATTCAATGCGGTTTTAGTCCTGCCGGGCCCACCAATGAGATCAATTGCTTGCAATGACGGGCGATTTTTCCGGGGACCGCTTCACCACCTTGCTCGTTGCTGCAAGCAATATGCGGAAATCGGCTCAGTCATGATCGCTAGGCGAAGGCCGCCGACATGCCCCAGCTAAACACTGGCCAGGAGCCGTTGGCTCCGTCCTCGACGGTGAAATGAAGATCCTTTAGGCGTTTCGCCTCCAGCATCCCTAGCATGTCTGAAAACTGCCCACGCGTGACCTGAAGCGAGAGGTGGAGACAAGGAAGGTGCTCGGCCTTTGAACAGGTGGCCAGCGTCCGGGAATTCCGTTTTCATGGGAGTCGGCGTCATGATCATTATCATGCCGGGCCAGGTGAAGCGCACGTCAGGCATCGTGAAGACTGCGGACATTATCACATAAGTGAACTCGACGGACTGCCTTGGTGGACCGGGCTGAACGACTTGTCCAAAGTTAACTGTGCAGCCTCCAAGGATTTCACCCCGCCAGCCGCCCGGCCTTACAGGAGGCAGTTTGAGCGAGGGCTTTGTCTTTGCGTCGCGCGCCATCTTGCTTCTCCTCCAATCGTGCTGCTCGGGGGAGAACGTCGATCTGCATCTTCAAGACTTCAAGAACGCGAGACTCTCATGACGGGTATGTCGCTGCCTGTCCCGCCCGTCTGCGGCTCAATCTCTTGATTAGACGGGCTGAACCTGACGGCCGATCAAAGCGGGTTCGAGCCCATCGATCTCTTGAGGAGCCTTAACTGCAATGCCTTGCAAATCACCATACATGCCGACGGTGGCTTCGATAACGCCCGGATCGGCCTTTCGCTTCGCTCATAAATGGGTATTCCAGCCGACGACCAATCTTGTGGCGAGTGATTTTAGGCGACTGTCAAGGAGCGAATGGCGCTCCTTTTAATCGCCCCTGCCCCAGCACAATCACCGTACAGTGCACTTGAGCGCGGGTGATGGCGTTATAGAGCAACCGGCGCAGGTGATCGGAACTGCCCACAGCGGTATGCGGCCAAAGCACAATGACGTTTGGAAATTCCCGATTCTTGGCGCGTTGGATGGTCATGGCAAGATGCCCCCGGTGCTGCCGGAAGCCCAGACGCGAACGGTTGCGCGCGGACTCCCGCACGAACTCGGTCACTTGCGCAGCGGTGAATACCGCGTGGCCGTGCACCCGGCGTAATCGGTCCATGCGGCTGATTGCCTGCGCGACGGGTGCGTATTCGGTCAGCGGCGTCAGAAGCGCGCGGAGGTCGGCGCAAGAGGCTGCTTCTGGCAAGACGATGTCAGCGAGCAACGCGTCGGCTTCTTCGTCATCGTGACGGTCCCATGTATGAGGATACGGACCGAAGGTCACGCCACTTTTTTTGTAGATTTGCTGTTTTGTCTGCACAGTTTGCAGTGCCGCACGAATAACCTGATTGTTTGAGTCCGGAGTAAGAATAACCACCGAACCTTGCCGTTGATTTATGTCATTGGCGATCACCCATGCCAAAAGACCGGAATTGTTGTTCTTAATAGATGCTTCTACGAGTCGAAAACCCGCGCCACTCCAAGATGTCCCGCTCTGAGCCGCCCGGGCCGTGAGAACCGCCCTCACATCCCGACCTTCGCGCACCGCTAGGGCGGCGGCAAGAAGCCCCTGTTGCGTCGTGCGCCGAACCTTCGTGAGACGATGTGTTTCTCCTGCGCCTTCAAGCCAGCCCATGAGAGGAGCCGTATCACGTCCCTTGTGAAGGCACTGGAAGGCGTCTGCCGCCGCGACGATCCGGCAAGACCGCGAAAGTCCTTGGAGAATGCGCATTCGGTGTTCGTCGAGGTCTTGCGCTTCATCGACCAGAACCAACGGGAATCTTCGCGCCACCCATCGGCGGACAGCTTCTTGTTCCAAGAGCGCAGCCGCCAGAGCGCACGGCTCATCAAACTCGTTTAGGAAGTTGGCCTGCTCCTGCATCTCCGGCGTAATCAGACTCCTGCGCCGCGCTGCCAGCATCCGGGCGAACACATCGAATGTCTGGCAATCAAAGCGCCTTCGGAAAGCCGAGTTATCGCCAAGGCGCGCGTCAAGACGACGGCGCGCGCCGTTCATAAAGGTAAGCGCCAAGAGCTTATGCCCGTCGCCAAGCACGCCGCCCTCAGCGAGTTCTCCCGCACGGTTCACGAGATTATGGGTTTTGCCCGTTCCGGCCGCGCCCTCGAAAAAATCGAATGTCATGGGGATGCAAAGCGAAAAACGTACATAGCGGCGGTCGATTCCGCCTGAATTCGTGTAAACAGCGGAACATTCGAGTTCGCTGGATCGCGCAATACCTCACACAGGGCATTGAGCAACTGCGCGGCGCGAGTCCGGCAAGCGGCATTGGCCATGAGCGTGACAGCGACGCTCTCATGAGTTGGTGCATAGGATTTCTGGGTGAGCAAATAGGAGGCGAGCGCCTGACGGTCGGCGAAAGGCATCCCGAGCAAGGTCCCAAGGGCGGGCAGCGTCTCGGCTTCGTCTGCGCCTGCAATCCATGAAACAACGTGCTCCATCGACCAGCCCTGTGGCCAGAACACGACGCAGCGTGGGGGCGGATTGCCAACCCTCACGGCGTCGAAATAGCCGCGCCCGTCGTTGTCCCCGTCAACGAGAATGCACGGGCGCGCATGAACGGCACTGACCAGCGTAAACGTGTCGGCGATCTTGGCGTCTATGGTCGGCACAACGCCAACGAATGTGGAGAGACGCGACGCTCCATCTCCGGCATCCTGCCACCCCTGATGCAGCTCAAGGGCGGTTTGCAGCGCCTCAAGCCACGCCACGTCCGAAACCCCTTCGGGGATCAACACACATTCGTGCATGAGCGCGGCCACCAGTTTCTGCCGCCATGCGTAAAGCAAATGCTGCTGGTGATTGGTCGGCTGCGCGGGGACGGCGTTCAGCAATGGCTTGGCCTTCAAGACGCCCTCCCGCGTTTCGATGAAAAGCGTATTGGGCGCAGGAAACAAGGCCGCCACGATGGGCGAATGCGTCGTGACAATCGTTTGGTCACAGAGCGCGTTAAGGCGGTGGACCAGCCGCTTTTGCTGCGAGGGCTGGATATGAAGCTCGGGTTCCTCAACGGCCAGCACAAAAGACTGTCCCGTTTCGGCCCGCGCCTTGCCAAATTGCATGAGCAGAAGAAGGCTTTGCAGGGAGACAAGACCCGTACCATGCCGTTGCGAGGGAAGGGTCGGTCCCGTTCCCTGAACGAAGTGCGGCATGACACTTTCCAGAACGGACTCGCTGTCAGTGCTGGTCAGTCGCAGTTGAAGCTTGGGCGCGCTGGCCATGAGCGAACGCAACTCATCGTTGGCTGCGCCAACGATCTCAGAAAGTCCCGGCTGAGTTTCGAGCCGCGCCTCTTCGGGCGGCGCCCAGAGGCGCTGCCGTTCGGCGCGCACGGCCTGCGCGGGCATCTCCCCGCGCGTTGCCACTACGCGGCGGAACAACTCCGAAGAAAAGGAAATCCAGCGATCCCATGTGCGCGAAGCCGGAACCAGAAAGAACCCCAATTCCTGTAGCGCTTTTGCGCGAATCGTGCGCAAGTTCGCGTCCTCTGCGAACGGATCGCCGAGCGTGGCTTCGTCATCTACGAAGAAGCGGATCGTTTCAGCTTCCAGTTCGTCCAGATCGAAACGCGCGGCAAACCCGATTTGCACGGCTAAGTCCGTATGCCGCGCGTCCGCGGTCGCGCTCAACGTCTTAGCGTTCGGATCGAACCATTTTTCAACGCCGCGCTCGGGGCTGAACCAAGAGGCGTGGTGATGCGGGTCATTGGGCGTGAAGCCCGTCACGGTGGCGATGCACAAGATTCGCGCCGTTTCATCCGGCGCGCTGCCGTGAAAATCATGTTCGGTAAGACGGCGCACCAGACGGTCACGCCCGAAAAGCAACGCCAACGCCTCTATGATCGTGGTCTTGCCACTATTATTCGGCCCAACCAGAACGGCGTGACGGCCCAGCGCAATATCAGCCGAGCGCGCTCCGCGAAAGCCAGATATTTTTAGGCGGATTATGTGCATCTTAATTCCTTCCCAAATCCGCCTCTACTCGATTGCCCGCGCAAGCGTTCGCCATCGCACCGTGTGGGACGAGCTTTTAAGAAATTTGCGAAGTGACCTCGACCTGGGCCTCGATCAGAGGGAGTTCGAGCCCATCGATCTCTTGAAGCGCCTTACCTGCAATACCTTGCAGATCACCATACATACCAACCGTAGATTCGATGACGCCCCGGATTTGGGCTTCGCGCTTTGCCCATAGACGGGTCATCGCTTTTCTTTCCTTGTCGAGGTCATCCTTCATTTCGGAAAATTTCTCGACAATTGCCTCAACTCGATGCCTGAATTTGGGACCCGTCAGATACTGATAGATCAACCCCATCTTGGTATTCTGGCCGTCCTGAGCCTGCCTCACCGCACCAGCCTCGATGAGCGATTGTCGCAAGGCTAAAGCCAACGGGACGGCATAACGAAAATCAGTAACCCAGATACCATCAACATAGCCAAAGGTTTCCACATTCTTTGGCAATGCCGTCGATACGAGGATAGCCAATTCAGCGCCTGCTGCGCGTTGATCCGCTCGCAATTTGGAAAGCCAACCATCCACCCAATTCTTGGTTCTCTTAGTTTCCCACAGCATGGCTCCGCATGTTTGTCCAATCGGCGTGGAGACACGCTGCACGACATCACCACCAAATTCTCCTTTGCGGACGGGCTCAATCGTATCGTGGGGAAAATTCGTGCGCAGAGTTGATTCCAATTCAAGCTCAAGAACCTCGCCTTGCAGTTGCTGCGATCCCTGCTCAGCCTTGCGCTTGAGGTCTTCGATCTGTCGTTGCAACGAAGAGATTAAATTGTCCTTTTCGGCAACCTTCAGCCGCTCGCCTTCCTCAGCTTCTGCTTTTGCCTTCTGTCTAATTTCAAGAATGGAGGCATTCACTCGCTTCTCAATTGTGAGGTCGAGTTCGCGTTTTGCTTCGTCAATCTCGCGCTGCTTGCGCATCACCTCAGCCTGAAGCTTTTGAGCCGCCTTTAGCTTCTCATCTCGTTGAGCGAGGAGCACTTGCAGTTCACTGACTTCTTTCTGCTTCGATTGCAGGTCGTCCGCCGCCGCATCCTTCGCCTTGAGCGCCTCTTCCGCAGCAATGGCCTGACGCCCTTCCCTGAGCTTCACCGCAACTAGTTGATCGACCGCCTGGCGAGCTTTCTCAACGGCGGCCAATTGCTCCTTGATGCTCGCCTCGCGCCGCAACACTTCGGCGTCCTTACGGGCAATCCTTGCCTCATACTCCTCTCGCGTTGCGCGAATCAGAGGTGCCGCGAGAGACTCAGTCAGCTTGATCTCGGTCGAACAAGACGGGCACGCAATTACCGGTTCAGTCATATCTGCCCCCTTCTGGGCCGCCTGGCCTGCTCGCGGGTGCGCAAAGCTCTTGACAAGGCAACATGAGGATAATAACTATATGGGAATAGTTCCAATGTCAATATAGAAACTATACGTATTTGGGGAGCTGGTCGGTTATGCGCTGGGGAGTCGAAAAGCGCTTGGAATTCATTGAGTTTCGCCTTTTTTGGGAAGGCGGAATCAATCGCGCCGATATTATGGAGCAGTTTGGCGTGTCCGTTCCCCAAGCTTCCAAGGACCTCAGCCTTTACGAGGAGAAAGCGCCTGGGAATCTTCACTACGACAAGCAGCAAAAACGGTATTTCGCCTCTCCCACCTTCAAGCCGTTCTTTTTGAAGCCCGCGGCAGACCGCTACCTGATGCAACTAGGATCCGTGTCGAGCCATGTGATTTCTACGGATGAAACCTGGCTCTCCGATATGCCAGACACTGACGCGATGCCGGTTCCGCATAGGCGCGTCGATGTGAACGTCCTGCGCGCGATGCTGGCCGCCGTAAGGAAGAGCCGGGCAATCGAGATTCTCTATCAATCAATGAACCGGACACGGCCCGAGCCAACGTGGCGATGGATAACGCCTCACGCCTTCGGCAATGACGGCCTGCGTTGGCATGTTCGGGCCTATTGCCACATCGATTCAAAGTTCAAGGACTTCCTTCTGTCCCGATGCCTCGATATTCGCGGTGATGGTGAGGCTGGCGCTGCGGCCGAGGACGATGCTTTCTGGAATGAAACCTTTCCCGTTGTATTGTCTCCAAATCCGGCACTCAGTGAAAGTCAGCAAGCTATCGTGGCGCAGGACTATGCGATGACCAGCGGCAGCGTGTCGGTCCCAGTGCGCAAAGCCCTTCTCTACTACTTTCAGAAACGGCTGCGGCTTGATGGGGTGGGCACCTTAGATAGACCACAAGAAACTCCGGTTGTTATTTCGAATCGTAAGGAATTTGCCCATGCCTTGGCGGAGGCGATGGCATGAAATCCGTGAACTTTGAAATTCTTCGTCCGCGATGGCCCGAGCTCGCAGAGCTTGGCGGCTTTGCTGAAGCCTACGCGCATGCTGATCCAGCGAGCGCCATGGTTAAGCTGCGCCTGTTTGCGGAGAACCTAACAAAAGACATCTATCGCGACCTGCGGCTTCCCAAGCCCGACCAGCCGACGTTTGTCGATCTGCTCAAGAACGCTGCCTTTGCGTCAGTAACGCCCAAAGTCGTGCTCGACAAGCTGCACGCCCTTCGCATCCACGGCAACAAGGCTGCTCATGGCGACGAGGCCAGGACGCAGAACGTGCTGTGGCTACTCAAGGAAGCGCACGATCTGGCTCGCTGGCTCCTCGTCCAGTATGGGAAGGCCAAGGCCAGCGACATTCCAGTCTTTAAGCAGCCGCAAGAACCCCAGGCGGCCGAAACGCGTGAGCGCCGCCAGGTACTAGAGAGGCTCGCCGCGCAAGAAGCGCAGATGGAAGCTCTGCTGCGTGAACTCGATTTGGCGCGGCAGGCGGTCACAGTCGCGGAAAAGAAAGCTGCGGAGCTGCAGGCGATTTCGGCGGAAGCACAAGCGGCGGCCGATGCGCTTGCCTTCGACGAAGCCACAACGCGCACCCGACTGATCGACAGCATGCTCGCGAGTGTCGGCTGGAATGTCGGGCCCGGACTGACTAGCACTGAACAAGTCGGCAAGGAGGTTGAGGTCAAGCATCAGCCAACCGACTCCGGTATCGGCTATGCCGACTATGTGCTCTGGGACGATAATGGAAACCCGCTCGCGGTCATCGAGGCAAAAAAGACTTCCGTTGAACCCGAGCGCGGCCGCCAACAGGCGAAGCTCTACGCCGACGGCCTCGAAAAGGCTTTTGGCCATCGCCCGGTCATTTTCTACACGAATGGTTTTGACATCTGGATTTGGGATGATGCGCAGGGCTTCCCACCTCGCCGTCTATTCGGATTTTACTCGAAGGACAGTCTGCAACACCTCGCCAACTACCAGCGCAAGGAGCGCAAGCCGCTCGATACGGTCGAGCTCAACGAGCAGATCGTTGACCGCCTCTATCAAGTCGAAGCTATCAAGAGAGTGGCCGAGCGTTTTGAAGGCAAGCACCGCAAGGCCCTCGTCGTGCTCGCAACGGGCACGGGTAAAACCCGCATCGCAATCGCCCTCACAGATTTGCTGATCCGCGCGGGATGGGTCAAGCGTGTACTGTTCCTTTGCGACCGGCGCGAACTCCGGAAGCAAGCCAAGAACGCCTTCAACGACTTCCTATCGGAGCCCATCCGAATCATCACCTCGCGCGTGCGATCCAACGCAAGCGAGCGCGTTTTCCTTGCTACATACCCGGCAATGCAGAAGGTCTTTCAATCATTCGATCCTGGATTTTTTGACCTCATCATCGCGGACGAATCCCATCGCTCGATATACAATGTCTACGGCGACATCTTCCGCTATTTCGACTGCCATCAGATCGGCCTGACCGCAACCCCCGTCGATTTCGTTACCAAGAGCACCTTCCGGCTCTTTGATTGCGAGGGCCAGTTGCCGACAGCGAACTACGATCTCGAACAGGCGGTCCAGGACGGCTATCTGTCCCCCTTCGAGGTATTCGAGCACACGACCCAGTTCCTGCGCGAGGGCATTAAGCTCGATATCCTGACGAGGGAGCAGATCGAGGAGCTTGAAGAGCAGGGCGAAGATCCTGCCCAGTATGATTTTTCCTCCGAGCAGGTCGATAAGGTCATCTACAATAAGGACACGAACCGCGCGATACTGCGCAATCTGATGGAAAATGGTCTTCGCGATGCTACCGGCCAGTTGCCCGGCAAGAGCATCATTTTCGCGCGCAACCATCAGCATGCGATCCTGCTTGCCCAACTCTTTGACGAGATGTACCCGCAATATGGCGGCAAGTTCTGCCAGGTTATCGACAACTACGATCCGCGCGCGGAGCAGCTAATCGATGATTTTAAGGGCGAAGGCACTAACAACGACCTGACTATTGCGATTTCCGTGGACATGTTGGATACCGGAATCGATATCCCGGAGATCCTCAACCTTGTCTTTGCGAGGCCGGTCAAATCGCCTGTCAAGTTCTGGCAGATGGTCGGGCGCGGTACGCGGCTTTGCAAAGACCTGTTCGGCACCGGTCAGCACAAGACGATCTTCCGCATATTCGATCACTGGGGGAATTTCGAGCGGTTCGAAGCGGGTTATCGCCCGGCTGAGCCTACGCAAAGCAAATCGCTCCTTCAGCTCGTCTTTGAGGAACGTCTGCTGCTCGCCGAAACCGCGCTCCAGAAGAGCGAGATTTCGGTCTTTGACATCGCCATCGATATGATCGCCACCGACATCGAGGCGCTTCCCGAGGAATCAATCGCAGTGCGCGAAAAATGGAAGGAGAAGCGAGCGCTCGCGCAGCCGGCCACATTGAAGACCTTTGCGCCGACGACCGTAGAAAGGCTGCGCCAGGATATCGCGCCGCTGATGCAGTGGCGCAACATACGCGGCCGAGCGGACGCATACGCGCTCGATCTGTTGATCGCTCGCATTCAGAACGCAGTCCTACGCAAGTCACCGCAGGTCGCGGATCTGAAGATCGACCTGATGGACCGCCTTGCCGCATTGCAGATGCACCTCAATCCCGTGCGCGAGAAGGCCGAGATTATCAAGCGCGTGAAGTCGGATGAGTTCTGGAATGGCATCAACGCCCAGGCCCTTGAGGAGGTGCGCGGGCCGCTCCGCGAGATCATGCACCATCGCCAGCGTGGCGGCGGCCAAGCGCTCCCGCCTAAGATCATTGATGTCACCGAGGCGGCCTCGTCGATTCAGATCAGTCGCCGCTCGGCGAGTCTGAAGGCGGTGGACATGAGGGCTTATCAGCAGATCGTTGAGGCAGAGCTGAAGAGGCATTTCGACACGAATCCAACGTTGAAGAAGATTCGTTCCGGCGAGCCAGTTTCGGAGGCTGACCTCAATGCGCTGGTATCACTCATCCTCACACAGAGCCCGAACGCGAGCCGTGATGTCCTGGCCGAATTTTTCAGCGCGACGGCGGAGCCCCTTCAATTTGCTATCCGCTCGATCATCGGCATGGACGCAAGTGCAATCCAAGCCAAGTTTGCAGAATTTGCACGTAAGCACCCGACGCTGACCGCGAAGCAAACGCGCTTTCTCGCACTGCTTCAAAACCATATCGCCCGCTTCGGATCGATCACGATTGAGAAGCTCTACGAAGCTCCCTTCACGGTCGTCGATGCCGACGGTCTTGATGGCGTGTTCGAGGACGAGACTGAAGTCAGCGACCTTCTCAACGTCATCCGGGCGTTTGGCCCGCCAGCCGAAGATGCAGCGGCGACCAATCCTAACGAAAGGTCCGAATAAATATGGTCACGGGTGAACTCAAGAGGCGCGTTGATGCGCTCTGGCTCGAATTTTGGCAGGGCGGCATCACTAACCCGCTGACGGTGATCGAGCAGATCACTTTCCTGATGTACGCGCGTCTGCTGGATATCAACGAGACACGCGACGAAAATCGCGAGAAGCGGACGGCCAGGTCGTTCCAGCGTCGTTTTAAGGATGACGAACAAAGCCTGCGTTGGTCGCACTTTCGGCATCTGGGAGCCGAGAAGATGCTGCCCGTTGTACGCGACCGAGTATTCCCCCATTTCAAAACGACCGCCGCAAGCGGCACGGCATTCGCAGAGTTCATGAAGGACGCGCAGTTGATGATCCAGAAGCCGAGCCTTCTGGTCAAAGCCGTCAACATGATTCACGAACTGCCGTTGACGGAGGGCGACACCAAAGGGGACCTGTATGAATATCTCCTTAGCAAGCTGACAACGGCGGGGATCAACGGGCAATTTCGAACACCTCGCCACATCATTCGCCTAATGGTGGATATGCTGGAGCCCAAGCCGACTGACGTTGTGGGCGATCCGGCCTGCGGCACCGGCGGGTTCCTGGTCAGTGTAATGCAATATCTTTTGGAGACAAACAGCTCGCCGCAAGGGATCATCGAAGAGAGCGATCCAGAAACCGGCGCAACCCAAAAAGTCTACACTGGTGACCTGCTCGAAGAGCACCGGGAGCACATTCGTAGCAGCATGTTCCACGGCTTCGATTTTGACGCGACAATGCTACGCATCGCCGCCATGAATCTAATGCTTCATGGCGTTGATGATCCGGATATCCATTATCAGGACACGCTCAGCGCCGGATTCACGGATCGCTTCCCAAAGGCGGCGACCGAAGGATTTGATCTTATCCTCGCAAATCCGCCCTTTAAGGGCAGCCTCGATTTCGAGGACGTTCACGCCTCGCTGCTGCGCCAGGTGAAAACGAAGAAAACTGAACTTTTATTTGTCGTCCTGATCCTGCGGATGCTTAATACGGGTGGTCGCTCTGCGACAATCGTCCCCGATGGCGTTCTATTTGGCTCTTCGGGCGGCCATCAGGCTCTGCGCAAGCTGCTGATCGATAGTAACCAACTTGAGGCGGTGATCTCCCTGCCGAGTGGCGTGTTCAAACCTTATGCGGGGGTTTCAACCGGCATCCTCGTGTTCACCAAAGGCGGTCGCACCGACAACGTGTTCTTTTACGACATCGAGGCTGATGGCTTTTCGCTTGACGACAAACGCGACCCAGTGGCCGAAAATGACCTCCCCGATTGTCTCAGCCGTTGGCGAGCACGCGACCCCAAGAAGGACACGGACCGGACCGCAAAAGCCTTCTTCGTCGCGGCCGAAGAGATTAGGGAAGCGAACTACGAGCTATCACTGAGCCGATATCAGAAAACCGTCCACGAAATGGAGGAGTATGATCCGCCACAGGTTATTCTAGACCGCATGAAGTCATTGAATGACGAGATTGCCGCTGAGCTCGCTGAGCTGCAGGAGATACTTGGATGACCTGGCGGCGCTCAGTGCTCGGAGACCATCTAGATATCTTGTCAGGCTTTGCATTCAAATCGCAATGGTTTAACGCGGATGGACGTGGGCTCCCCCTTATCCGAATCCGCGATGTCGTGCCGGGTAAATCCGACACATACTATAGTGGGCCATATCAGGAGCGCTATGTCATCACAGACGGCGATCTCCTGATTGGTATGGATGGGGAGTTCAATCGAGCCCGATGGCGTGGCGGGCGCGCCCTATTAAACCAGCGAGTGTGCAAAGTTTCCCCATCAAATGGCTCGCTGGACGAGCGATATTTATTCCACGTGCTTCCACAGGTTCTGAAAGCAATAGAGGATAAGACACCGTTCGTTACTGTTAAGCATTTGTCGGTTAACGACCTCCGCGAAGTGGAACTGTTTCTTCCTCCGATCAGCGAGCAAGGTCGCATCGCTGCCATTCTGGACAGAGCCGATGGGATCCGTCGCAAGCGCGTACAGACCCATGCGATGGCCAATGAATTGTTGAGATCGGCATTCCTTAATCTATTCGGCGATCCGCTCGCGAATCCCCACGGATTTCCTACCGAAGAGATCGCCTTTCACCTTAGCAAGCAGCGCACAGGCACTCAGTCCGGACCATTTGGCTCGGCTTTAAAGAAACACGAATATACTCGGGCAGGAATTCCTGTTTGGGGAGTAGACAACGTTCAGCAGAATGAGTTCGTTAACAATGCAAAGCTGTTCATATCCGAAGGAAAGTTTGACCAGTTGCAGCGATACGCGGTCGAAGCCGGCGATATTCTCATATCACGCGCTGGCACAGTCGGACGAATGTGCATTGCGACTCCGACAGTCGCGAAATCTATCATCAGCACAAACCTAATCCGAGTAGTTCTCGACAAGTCATCTTTGTTGCCGGAATATTTCGTGGCGCTGTTCACATACTTTCCTCATCGTCTTGGCGCGCTCAAAGCGAACAACAAAGACAATGCGTTCACGTTTCTCAATCCGAGAACTCTGAAAACGATTGAAATTCCGATCCCACCGATTGAGTTGCAAGAGAAGTATAGGCGTTTCAGTCAAGCGGTGGAGCGTCAGATGTCCCTTGAACGAGAACACCTGGCTGGACTCAAAACTCTATTTGCATCGTTGTCTCAGCGGGCCTTTGGCAACAACTTGTGAAGGTATTCTGATGCGATTGAACCGGATCGAGATAGAGAACTTCAAGGGTATTGGTGAGCGCCAGACCATCGATCTAAAACCAATCACGCTCCTTTTTGGACCAAACAGCGTCGGCAAGAGCACGATCCTCCAAGCCCTGCACTATCTGCGCGAGATTCTAGAGCGCGGCAACATCGATCCTGATGTGACGATTGCCGGTGGCCTCATCGATCTCGGCGGCTTTGCCACGCTTGTTCATAACCACGAGCTTCACCGCGCCGTCCACCTCAAAGTCACAATGGATTTGACGGACGAGCAAGGGGCAGAGGAACTCGCGCTCAATTCAGGCACCTCATTGAGCGATCCTGAATTCTCAGAACTTCCGATTCGCTACCTTGTCGGCGAAAGCGACAAGCATCGGGACTATGCGATTGTTCAGTCTGCGGCGCTTGAGGTCGAAATTCGCTGGAGTGAGCAGGAGAAGGCCCCGTATGTGGCACGGCTCTCGATAGAGCTTGACGGCGTCCCGTTCGGGGCAATTTTGTCACCACCTCAGACAGGGCGGGCGCAACTGACTGATTTCAATTTTGATCATCCATTAGTGAGGCCCGCACTTTATCGCGATGAGTATGAGGATGAGGACGCCTACAAACTCGCCGCTAGCTTTTCCCCGCTCGAAGAAGAGATAACTAGCCTGGCGCGCGAAGCCGCGGCGGACCGTTCGACACTGGATACACCGGACGACAAGCTGCGCATCGCGGTGAGAACAATTGCAGGCGCTCTGCCGAACCTAGATGGGGACCTTGCGCTCGATATTCGCGATCCCGATGCGAAAAAGGCGGAAATCGAAGGACACACGCTGCGCGTAATCGGGCTGCGCTCACTCCTTTCGGAAATGATTCTTGGGCCGGCCCGGATCATTCGTAATTATCTCGGGCGGATGACCTATATCGGGCCACTCCGTGAAATTCCAACACGCAGCTATCGGCCGCAGGTGACGCCGGATGAGGCGCGGTGGGCGCAAGGACTTGCCGCGTGGGATCTCCTTTACGCGGATCGCAAGGGTGACCTTATGCAGGAGGTTAATCTCTGGATCGCCGGCGAGACCCTTCTCCACACCGGCTACCGGCTTGAGCGCGTCGAGTTCAAGGAAGTGCCGGTGCCGAGTGTCTTTCATCAGATATTTGAACGCGGCCTCAACGACGACGATATCGGCGATCTTCAAGAACTCTATCAGAGCCTGACAGCTAGGACAGAGATAGCATTACGTGATTTCCAGAAAGGGATTTTGGTTGCGCCCAGTGATGTTGGAGTTGGAATATCGCAGATGGTGCCAGTCGTAGTGGCGTCGCTACGCAAGAACGAAGACATCTTAGCCATTGAACAACCGGAACTGCACATTCACCCGGCCATCCAGGTGGGAATTGGTGACTTGTTCATACGAGCCATACAACCGGATCTCGAGGGCCTACCGTTCGGTGGCAAGACTCTCCTTATTGAGACTCACAGCGAGCACATACTGCTCCGGCTGCTACGTCGCATCAGGGAGAAGACTGATGATGAACTGCCGCCCAGTCTAGCGGGACTTACGGCTGAGGAGCTATCGGTCATCTACGTCGAGAGCGACGGACAAGGCGTTCGCTTCCGACCGTTGCGTGTGGATGCAGAAGGAGAATTTCTCGATCAGTGGCCTAGCGGCTTTTTCGAGGAGCGGGCCGGGGAGCTCTTCTGATGCTCTACGAATATGCGGTAGAGCCTGCAGCGATTGGATCAAGCTGGCAGAACTTCCGCTATCTTTTCGAGAAATTTGGTTTCGACCGGGGACGGTTGATTTCGCGCTTTCCCGGAAAGTGGGAACGCGAAGTTTACGCCGCAGCAAATGCAATGAAGCCCCTTGAGCGCGCACGCTTGGAACTCGCCCTCAGGGAGGGGAAGCAAACGAAGTTCATCCGGTCTGGACGACCATACGATCCTGCGCTTGGAACCTGGTTTCAAAACGCTGTCGCCCAGCACGCTGTTGCACCCTTTCATGCCATAATCTCGGAACACAGCCCGGCCGCAGTGTCAGGCGTGATCACCGTCGATGAGGTGGACGAACATCATCCACTCATGATGTCGTCGCATACTTGGGAAGTCGAACGTGTCGGTATCACACTTGCCGCAGCCATGCGTCCACTCCTGACATCCGCCAAAACTATCCTATTTGTTGATCGGTTCTTTGATCTGAGTAAGGCCCCTTATCAGGAGACGTTAAGGGCTTGCCTTGACGTGATCAGCGCCGCTGGTGGGAACGAGGTGCGCTGCGAGATTCACTTTTGCGATCACGACAAGAGGCCGCCACCTGAAATTATCGCGCGTGAGGCCTGGATTGGTGGCATGTTGCCTGCAGGGATGTCGCTGCTGCTCTTCGGATGGAAGGAACGACCAGGCGGCGAAGACTTCCACGCGCGAAATTTACTGACCGACATCGGCGGGATAAGCGTCGAAGCCGGATTCTCAGCAGAAGGCGCACATCAAAAAGTCCAACTCGGTCTACTTACACCTGATCTCGTCAAGAGCAAATTGGATGCTCTGGTGCGAACGTCCGCCGTGTACGAGTTGGTTCAGCCCGTGCTGCAAATTCGTTCCGACGGCAGCGTTCACAGTGCCTGATCTCAACTGTCGCAGCCGCAATCTAAGGCGGCATTCGAAGAGCGGGCCGTAGTTCAATGGCACGACACTTTGCATAGACATTATTTATTGTTTGGAATACGCATGTCATCAAAGTCGAAGCGACCGCATGATCGGAAATGGCTGCTGGCCACCGCTAGAGCTGTGGCCGAGCAACTGAAGCAGCAAGGCAGAGGAACGCGACTTAAAATCCGTCTTCCACGCGGTACTGCGAGAACCAATACTGACGGATGGAGCGTGATCCTGGGTAATCTCGCAAGCGGTCAGCCCAAGTTGGAGATATGGTTAGACCGTTTCTCTGGATACCCTGATCGCAAATTGTGGGCGTGCTTCCATTCAGAGTCGCGGCAGCAGATAACCTCTATCACTAAACGCGTCTCACGAAAGTTATGGCCGGTTCGTACCGTCACGCCTGATGACACAAATGGAACTGCACACCTGTCCTTAATGGACCGATTGCGAGGCTCAGAGTTTGGGGTGCCAATCCTTGAGAAGTACCAAGGAGGGCGCACCTTCTATGGAGTTTACGACCCCACACGGGAGACAAGCGAGCGGGTAAACCCCCATTTTTGTGCAAGCGCTGTTGCTTTTTTCCAAGATGTCGCGGGGACCTTGCCACGCACGAAAACTACCGATGATGAGCATGATGGTAAGCGTAGCTCTGAGGCCCATTTGATTGACGCTTGACGTCTATTTTGAGCGAGTGGTGTGCCGGCGCGGCTTCCATATGTCGGACAACGCGTTGACAGCGGCCTCAAGCGCCTTCAGGTCGACGACGTTGGGATCGAACTGCTCCGGGCCCCAGAGGCGCATATGTTCGTGCTCCGGATGGGTGGCGTCGCTGATGGCGTCGAGGTATTCGGCGTAGCCTGGCGCACCGCCGACATCTTCCGGAGGACAACGGCCGGCGGCCTCGAGCAAGAACGGAAGTCCCTCTGTTGTCGTGTTGTCGAACCACTTTTCGAGCTTGATCACGTGATCCCAGCTGTCGCCGAAGTCGTAGAGATAATGGATCGTCTTCGCGCCGGTCTCTTGAACGATATTGGAGAGCCGCGTCTTGCGAGCATCGATGGGCTGAGGGCCAAAATCTCCATCGGGATCAGGGATACCCCAACGGCCGTCGCCAGCCAGGAACTCGAAGAGATGGCTATTCGTCCAACCAAACGCCGCCTGAAGCGTCAGATGCAGCCGATCAAGGCGCAGCGTGAGCGGCACGACAAGGCATCGCATCACCTCCGGTTTTACATCCTTGAGGGTCACCTTGATCCGGACCGCGGTCGTGTTCAGGCTCATGCCGCCAGCCTCGGATCGTGTGCATGCATCGTGTAGATCGACGCCCAAGGGAGCAGTTCGTCCAGTCGCGCCGCAGGCCAACCATTGACGAGCTTCGCGAGAACATCAGCGAGCCAGTGCTCGGCAGTGACGCCATTGAGCTTACAGGTCTCGATTAACGAAGCCAGAACTGCCCAATTCTCGGCGCCCTCGTCGCAACCGGCAAAAAGGGAGTTCTTGGCGTTGAGCTTGATCGGTCGCATCGCTCGCTCGACCGCATTGGTGTCCATCTCGATGCGCCCGTTATCAAGGTAGAGCGTCAGGCCGTCCCAATGGCGCAGCGCGTAACGTAAGGCCTTCGCCGTGTCGCTCTTCTGTGCAAGGTGATCAAGCTTCGCCTCAAACCACTGCTTCAAGGCTGTAGCCAGAGGTCGGGCATGCGCCTGCCTGCCAGCACGGCGCTCGGCATCCGATCGGCCGCGGAGCGCTTTCTCGACTGCGTAAAGCGCAGCGATGCGTTCAAGAGCCTCGCGGGCAACCGGAGCTGGCGCCGGAGCAGCCTCGCGCTCGATCTTCACAAACTGGCGCCTCAGATGCGACCAGCAGAATGCGAGCGTCCCGGACAGGGCGTCCGCACGCGTCTCTCGGGTCATGGTCTTGTAAGCCTGATAGCCGTCGCAATGGATGATGCCGCGATAGCCCTCGAGCAAGCGCAAGCCATGAACGGCCCCACGGCCCGGTGCATAGGCATAGACCACCCCAGGTGGGTCAGGTCCGGCCCAGGGCCTGTCATCGCGCGAGAGCGCCCAGAAGTAGCCGGTTTTGGTCCTGCCGCGCCCCGGATCCAACACCGGTGCGGGGGTCTCATCGACACAGAGCTTCGAAGAGGCGAGCAGAAGCTGGCGCAGACGATGCCACAAGGGCTTCAATTCCTGGGCGGCATACCCGACCCAGAAGGCGAGCGTGGAACGGTCCAGCGCTATTCCGTACGTCGCCAGCATCTGCGCCTGGCGGTAAAGCGGCAAATGCCAATGATACTTGGCATCGATCACATGCGCGACCAGTCGCTCGGTCGGCAATCCTCCCCTAATCAGTCGCTCGGGAGCGGCGTGCTGGAGGACGACGCCGTGACAGGCGCGGCAGGCCAGTCTGGGTCGGCGGGTAACGATGACGCGATACTGCGCCGGTACGACGTCCAGCCTCTGGCTCTCATCGTGACCGATCTCAAAAAGGGCGCCTTCGCAGCACGGGCAGCAGGTTGCAGCCGGCATCAGGGTTTCGACGATGCGCGGCAAATGCTCCGGCAACTGACCACGATTGGCTCTGCGCTCGGCAGCTCTCTTCTCGCATGTTTTGGGATTGGCACCATCTTCGGCTGCTTCGAGAGCCGCGACGGCCTGATCGATATCCTCCAGAACAAGCTGGAGCTGATCAGCGTCCAGCTTTTCCGAGGATCGACCGAACTGCGCATCTTTTGCAAGCTTGAGCAACCGCTCGAGCCTGGCGCAGCGATCCAGCAGAGCCGCGGCAAAGATACGCAACTCGGCCGGATCGCTCGGCAGCTCATCAGGCAAATCACTCATTGGCCCAAGTCTGCCATGCTTCGCGCCCCGATGCAGCGAAGATTTTACGTCCTACGCAAGTGCTTTCGGCTGCAGGATTCGAGGCGCGTGCATCCGCGTCCAATCCATGCCGGCCAGAAGTGCGGACAGCTGCGCGGCATTCATCCGCATCACGCCGGCTACGATGGGAGGCCATTTGAAGCCGCTGCCATCGAGCCGCTTCCAATACATCACAAGGCCGCTGCCATCCCAGACGACAATCTTCACCCGATCGGCGCGCTTCGCACGGAACACCACCGCCACGCCCTTCATCGGGTCATGGCCCAGCGTCTCCTTCGCCAACAGCGCCAAGCCCTCCGCACCTTTTCTGAAGTCCACAGGTTGCGTCGCCACGTAAATCATGAGGCTCGCGGGCGGCATCAGCATGAACGTGTCCGTCGAAGCGCCAAGAACACATCATTCAACACAGCAAGGCCAGGCGTCCCTCGCACCTCCACTCGTGCCCCCTGGAGTTCAACCGTCACTACGGCTGCTTCCGGCGACCCGGTGGGCTCTGCGGCTGCCGGTAGCGCCGATTCCGATACCACCGGCACGAACGACAACGTGTCCGCCGAAGCCGGCAGCACTAACTGGCCCAAACGCGCCTGGCGCCGCCAGTCGTGCACCTGCTGGGGTCGGCACCCATGGCGACGCGCGACATCTGTGACAATCGCCCCCGGCTCAAGACTTTCCGCGGCAATCTGTGCCTTCAAATCGTCCGGCCAGCGCTTTCGACCTGCGCCTGCGTACACTTCGATGCGCGGTGACAACGGTCGTCTTATGTCGTCCGAATGGTCATCCATTGTGAGCACCCTTGCAGAAGATGACTCTTCTTCTAGCGGTGCTCTCAGGATTGAGTACCAAAATTCTCTAGGGCCTCAACGCCACGCTTACGCATGATGTCTATCCGCAGTATGAAAATCGAAAACGTGTGGCTTCGCATCTAAAACGAGAACGAAGTCGATACTTGGCTACCGAGTGCAAGATTCGCGACAATTATCGTTGTCAAGTGTGCGAATTTTCATTCGAGAACGTCTATGGCAAGCTGGGGAGTGGATTCGCCGAAGCGCATCATGTCGTTCCACTCGGCCAATTGCGCGACAAAGTGAAAACCCGAGTCGAGGATCTGATCACCGTTTGCGGAAACTGTCACCGGATGCTGCACCGGATGCCGGGAAAGCGCGATGACGCGACGAAGCTTAACCGCGCGATTCGTAAAGCTTAGCGTTTCGTCGACTTTTCTCACGGGGAGTTGTTTCGAGAAGCCGCCCGAGTCCTCTTGCCATTTGTATTGGGCTATCCTGCTAGTAGTAGAATGGGGAAGTTATGCGCTGTCCAACTGCGTCTCCGCCTGAAAAATCCGGTCCCTGATTTCGATGTTGAACTTTGAACCGTCCCTGCCATGAGTGATCTGCGCATGACAGTTTGGACAGATCGCCGCAACATTTGCCGGATGATCGCTGCCGTCGTCTGCCAAGGCGACCAAGTGATGAATTTCCAGATAGGGCTCGCCGTTGCGACGAATGAAAGGGGCTGGTTTGAGGCATCCTTCGCATGTGCCATTCGAGCGAGCGAGGGCATATTCCGCCATTAGCCTGCTGCGTTCGCGTCGCATCGCATCGATGAGCTTACTCGGCACATCATCGACGATATTCTGATAAGCTCTTCGCCTGAGCTGAAGAAATCTCTCAGCAGCCGATTTCGGAGCAGTCTTGATTGAAAAATATTCGTATGCACGGCCGCTAATCGTGCCGGGCTGCTGTCGGGCGAAGACAAGTTTCTCAGCATCAGGTTGCTTTACCCGAAAAATGGTGTGGTTCTCGGCTCGCAGATACAGCTGTCCATTGGGGGTGCCGTCGCCATGATGCTTTTGCCGAACGTGTACGTCCGCTCTAAAGCGTGTCCCAATTGGGTTTTCATCGCGGAGATGCCTCGGAAATTCGACTTTCAGCCACCCTGGTAATACATCTACTGGTCGTACCCGCGGTCGGCTTACATAGCCGTCTCTGAAGGTCTCAAGGAGCACCCCCTCGAAGAAGTCTCCTTCCTTGGGGTCAATCTCATCCATGATTGGTCACCGGCAACATTGACGAGCTAAGACGATAGTTCCTAAGCTCATATCGGCACTCCTGCTACCGCCAATCATCGAAATTGCCTACCACGGCGCGCAGTCTAGGACGGCAGGGGCGGCTTACAAAAGCACCTTCCGAGCGGCAAGTGCAACTTGCGGCTGACAGGGATGAGATACAGCCTTAGCCTTCTTCTGACTTAGCATCGCGAATCATCACAACGCCCGCTATACTTGGAAACTGCCTTTGTAGATTTCTGAGCGGATCGCTGCCTCGCTTGGTTGGACGTTGCTCAACGGCGGCTCTGGCCAAATGAAAAATCGGCGGGAGCTCATGCAATGGTTGATCAAAAAGAGGTGGGAGGGGCAGTACCGCAGTAAAATTTGGTGATCGCCATCTAGTCCTTTGCTGTGGACACCAAATCGATTCAACAGAACCTGATAGGGTGGCCATTTACGTCAAAACGCAAAATTCTACTGTTACTGCGTCGTCGCTCTTGCGTCCGAAGGTCACCACCGATAACAGCGACACAGATTGGATAGACGTTCGTGCTCTCGAATATGTCATCGAGAATTACAAGACGCCGGATCTGAGCAGGGAATTCTTTGCGGTGGAACGTGATGGCCTGTGGCCATTAAACAGTACCGGACGATTTTTGCTGTTTGGATATCCGACTGAACGTCAAGAAGTCGATTACGAAGAGCCTCGTATTCGGGCGCATGTTGTGGAAGTTGGAGCAACCTATGACGGCCCGAGCAACTCGCCGCACGTGCATAGGGTAAAAATGGACCGTAAAGTTACCTTCCATGCAGATGGAATGAGTGGCGGGCCTGTTTTCTATCTTGGTCGATCTTCAGGAGCGTTCTTTGTCGGATTTGCAGGAATCATTATTCGCGGAGGCGCGACGTCGGAAATCATTCATTTCATCGACGCCAACTTCTTATGTGAGATGGCGGCCAAATAGGGTCGGGACCGGCGTGGTCAGTAGGCTGTGAGCCGACGATTGTTCGAGTCGGGGGAAGCGCTACCACATTCCCCCGACAGGATTTGATCCTTCCAAGTTGCAGATATTATTGTCAAGAACCGGCCCAATCATCAAGGTTCGCAGGCTTGACAGCTTCCTGCCTGCATACCGCGTCCCGCATGTTCGGGCTCGTGCTGCGTTCTGTCGTCCCTCCCCTTGGAGTATTTGGGCCAATCCAGCGCGAGCCCACGCCGTACAAACCATTCAACAAGATCAACACTGCCAATTGCGCACGTCGCGAGGCACAACAAGCCACACTCGCTGAATCGGACTCGATACCTTTTCGCCATTGTGATCACAGTTGCGCTGCTTCAGCGGCAAACGCTTGGATGTGAGGATACCCTAGGCGTCAGCCTGTCGGTGAACTCTACCCATTTTTGGATGAGGAGCGTCGCAGGTAAGCCGACAATCGCGACCGACGGTGCGGTTCACGACATTGCGATCGGGTCTTCTGGCTTCTTATTAGCATTCAAGAGTTCAACTTCTCTTTCAATGACGCGCGAACATATCCATCGCAAATAAGATAACAACCATCGCTCATCAGTTGTCAGACGATGCTTTCCGCGGTGGACGATTTGAGAGCGCACGTCGTAAATCCGCCTGAACTCATCGAGTATTTCCTCTCGTTGCTCTTGGCTATTTCCAATGAGGTACGCACATCTATTCCGCAGAAGCTCACTAAGCCCCATTTGGTCAGATGTCGCTTTGTCACCTAAGATGATCTCAATCACGATCATCGACTGTACATATCTGAGCAACTCGTCGGCACCGTGACTACCGTCAAAATACCACTGCGCCGCAAGTAGCAGGAATTCCGCCTTCTCCTGCTGCCGAAAGATGCCACGCATCTGTTCAAAAATACGCTCGCTCCGAATGTTTCGTCGTTTCGGCGTATTGATCGAATCGTTTACTGTCCCGAGACGGAGCGTATTCAACGTGGCCGCGACACTGTCATTCAGGTAAAACCGCTCAAACACTTCCCAAGATGAATCAGGCCGTTCTTGATGAACCACGAGAGAGGCGCGGGGACTTGCCAAAGTGGGCTGCACTCTTGTCTCAAGCAACTCTAGGGCTAATCCTAGCCCAAAGACTGATCGCAACGCTCTCTGCCCGTCTTGAAGCGTGTTTGAGCGGCCGTACATCCCGATGAATCCACTCACGCTGATTTGGAGGTAGAGCGCGTCATCCTCCCATTCCGCTTGCTCGATCACATGAGAGACAGACGCGAGCGCCGCTCCTCCGACCAATTTCTCGCCAAGGTCGCCAATCGTGTTTTCAAGCGGAAATGTCTTCCTAAATTGCGAGGTAGCGCGCACAATTCGAATGTCGGATGAAAGATTGATGACGTCGGTCTTAGGACCAATAATCGTATCCAATTCCTTAGGTAGACGAAGCGATAGCATGTACTTGCGAGGGAGGCCATCAAATGCATCGACTAACCTTGATGCTAGCGCTCTAACGTCCTTGAAACGTTCAATCGTCGTCAACGTCTTTTCCGTCCACTCTCCGGAAACGTATTCTTCATGGCGAAGCTCATAAGCAAGCGAATCTATCACAAAGTTGGTGAAAGGCCGCTCATCGATATAGCTCACCAATTGGTCATGAAGCTTTCCTTTAGTCGGGAGCACTTTCTCGACGTGATAAAGCAACATGTACGCTGGCTGTAGTTCAAGGAACACGCTATTCCGCACCTGAAAGTAGGGGATTGCTTCAGTAGCAAGAGCGTCGATTAGGCGAGACTTACAATCGGGGTGTAGGCTCAGTGGCATCGTTCACCTCAAGTCCTTCGTATCGAAATCCGCGCCCGCCATTGGCGGCGCTATGGCTCGGTTTGCGGATCGTGAGGCCGTCGGGGGAGTGCTTACTTAAGCTTCCCGCCGTGATCGCATTCGGTTCTCTTCCTAGACTCGATCTCGCATTGAATTCTGCACCCTAGCATATCTTGATACGACCGAGCTGAGCTTCAAAATTTCAACATCAACCCGTAGCCTGCCGATATTCTTCAGATGGGTCCAAAATCTCACGTCCGCAACTGAGAGCTGACTCTCCCGCACGGGGCCCCCGCAGGTGGTTGTGGCCATCTCGCCGGGATCTGCCGTCCCGGCATGCCGTCATCTGGATGTGCCGCCAGCTTGATAGTTAGCTATCAGCGCCCTCCCCAGCTACCGGCTCCGCGCCAACCGAAAGAGCGGTCTCATCAAGCCGCCCGCCGCTGACGGGACGGAGGGAGGCGGAGCCGACCGGAGGGCCGTCAGCGGCGGAGCCAACCTTCAACCGACATCATGAACCCTGGGGGCAGGATGGCGTTTGACAGTGGTAGGCACTGATCCCAGTTACGGGACTTACGACGGTCCGAGATTAGCCGAACGGAGACGGCTACTGCTCTTAACTTTGTTGGCACCCGATCCTCCGTCTCTATAGGGTAATCTTAGTTTTCTTCTCGTCTGCGCGACACTCGTCTGCGCGACGATCCCAAGAGGAGTCCGAGCACCAGCAAGCCGCATTGCGTGAAGCGGACTCGATACCTTTTCATCAAAAGTTATACAGTAGCACTTGAGGCTATGGCCGGGACCACGATTAAGCCGCGACCGGCGGCGCATGTGGCATTGTTGATCGGCAAATCAGCGCCGCCACCGGCATCCTCTCAGGCCCTGCCTGTTTGGTAGAACCCAAAGACTAGCTGGTCTTTCGATTTCCTTAGGCTGAGAGGGTAGGACGCCGAGCGAAGCGCAGAACGCACTTCTTCTCGCTTGCCACCCTTCCAACGCGGATACCGCTTGACCAATACATCTTTAGGTCCCTTGCCATGCTTTGCCATGGCTTGGGTCCTCCGCTGTCAGGCGGGTTACAGCCCGCCGCTCCGCTCGGGTACTCACGAGCGCGACTAGTTGGAGCCAGCGTTGGCTGGCGACAGATGGAGTTACCGGTGACGGCGCTGAGACTTTACGCGATTCGACTTAGATATTTCCAATGCACTGGCTCTCACCAGGGCGAACCGCGAACCGGTTCTTCGATATTCTTCCTTCTCAGCACTTCAGTCAGTGGTTCGCGGGCGGAGGGAACGCATTTGCCGATACCCGCGCGCCGTTATCGCGGCACTGGCCATTCTGAGGGTGATCCAGGTGGCGTACTCATCTGTGGACGCCCCGCGAGATGCAAGCGGTTTTTGAAGAAGATCGGCACGTAGTCGGATGCTGCCATCTGTCCGGCCTCTGATGGTGCAGCGATGAAGCTGCGGGCCACGACCTCAGGCCCGCCAGGCTCACGCCTTGACTGCGACCGGAGCTCTATAGTTTTCCTGCATTACAAGTAGCGCCCAGACGATCCTCGCCATCTTGTTGGCGAGCGCGACGGTTACCAGCATGCGCGGTTTGCGAGCCAGCATCTGTTCGAGCCAAGACCCCTTTGGCGCACCGCGTTTGCTTGCCTGTTGCACGACGGCGCTGCTGCCGATGATGAGCAGGCGCCTGAGCGTGCGTTCGCCCATTTTGGATGTCGCACCGAGCTTCTGCTTGCCGCCTGTCGATCGTTGAAGAGGCGTGAGACCCAGCCAAGCGGCAAAGTCGCGGCCCTTGGCAAAGGTCTCGGCCGGCGGTGCTAGAGCGGCGATCGCGGTGGCAGAGATCGGGCCGATGCCAGGAACGGTCATCAGCCTGCGCGATACTTCATCCTCGCGAGCACGTCGCGCGATCTCCTGGTCGAGATCCGCGATCTTGCCATTGAGACCGGCGAGCAGGTCTAACATCAAGCGGAACATGGCGTGGGCCGCTTCGGGAAGCGAGCTGGCCATCTCTTCTTCCTCGATAAGGTCGGCAAGCATCGCCACATGCGACGGGCCTTTGGGCGCGATCCAACCATACTCCGTGAGGTGTCCTCGAATCGCGTTGATGAGCTGGGTTCGCTGCCGCACTAACAGATCGCGGGTCCGAAACACCAGGCCCGCCGCCTGTTGCTGTTCGCTCTTCACGGCCACGAACCGCATGCTCGGCCGCTGCGCCGCTTCGCAGATCGCCTCGGCATCGATCGCGTCGTTCTTCTGCCGCTTCGCGAACGGTTTTACATAGGCGGGCGGGATCAGCCGCACTTCATGGCCAAGCTGGCTAAGCTGACGGGCCCAGTGGTGAGCTCCACCACATGCCTCCAGCGCTACGGTGCACCTCGGCTGGGCTGCGAAGAAATCCAGCAGCTTTCCTCGGCTGATTTTTTTGCTGAATACCGCGCCGCCCCGCCCATCCGCGCCGTGCGCGTGAAAAACGTGCTTGGCGATATCCAGACCAATTGTGATAACCTCTGACACGGACGCCTCCCTTAAGTGGTGCTCAACACCTCCACTTTGGCACATCGATGCCGTCGGCGGGGCGTCCACCCCATCATAAATTGTCGGTAATGTCCGCTTTGCTCTGACACCGACCGCCTTTGTGCAACCGCAGCAAATGACGCGATGGGCCATGTGTGGACGGCTCCGGGTTGGCAAGAAGAATCTTCACTTTGCGGCGTTGGTCGGAGCGGCCATGTGTTCGGCCTGTTTGCGCGGTTCACATGACCGCTGGCCATAATGCCCTCCGCGGATCAGGTCCCGATCAAAAGCACGCATTCGAAGATGCCATGGCCCATGTGGGTTGTCCTGATCGCCGGATCGACCGGCGCTGCATTAAGTGCTGTTCGCCCTCCCAACCGTTACGTCACACCGGATGTCCGGTGTAATGTCGTCTCGTCACGCCGCGAGAGCGGCGGGTTCATTGTAACGTTCGTTTCTGGCCATCATTGCCCACGCCATCCGGGCGAGTTTGTTAGCGAGTGCGATGGCCGCGACCTTTGTGGGCCGCCGGGCCAGCAACGCGGTGAGCCAGGGTCGATGCCCCGTGCCATGGATCTTGGCATAGCGGATCACGGCGAGCGCGCCAGCCGTGAACAGGCTGCGTAAATAGCGATCGCCTTGTTTGCTGATACTGCCAAGCTTGTCTTTGCCCCCGCTCGAGTTCTGCTTCGGCACGAGCCCAACCCAGGCCGAGAAGTCTCGTCCCGATCGGAAAGCCTTGGGATCGGCAATGCTGGCGACCAGAGCTGTTGCCAGCGCCGGCCCGACGCCGGGGATCGCGTCCAGCCGCTTGCTCGTCGCGCTTGATCGATGCCAGGCGATGATGTGTCGGTCGAACTCCAGGATTTGGGCTTTCAAAGCGCGCAATTGACTGCCGAGAGCCGTAAGACATGCACGGGCCACCTCGGGGAGCCGGTAGTCGGCTGTATCGGCGACGACTTCTAGCAATTGCTCGACACCCCTGCGCCCCACAGGGGCGACAATCCCGAACTCGGCAAGATAGGCGCGGATTGAATTGATGACGGCAGCCTGTTGGCGGATGAAGAGATGGCGCGCCCGGTGAAGCATCAGACAGCTCTGTTGCTCGACCGTCTTGGTCGGCACGAACCGCATGTTGGGTCTCGTGACCGCCTCGCAAATCGCTTCCGCGTCCGTGGCGTCGTTCTTCTGCCGCTTGAGTAGAGTCGAGGAGAGGCGCGGTGATGCGCTTGGTGCGCGTTCCGTTTCCTCTCCCCGCTCATCAAACCGGACGTGCAGTTTTCCCGCATCCGGCTTTCCGACAGGTTTTGTCACAAGGCGCACGTCGGCGACACTTTGCGCACGCGGTTCAGCACAAGTACGCCAGGGTTCCCATGGATCTGATCAGAGAACCGTCTGACGCCACGTCCTGGCGTCTTATGTCGTCTGCGCAGAAAGGCGAGCACGCGGTCGAAGACGTGTCGATCAACGGCGTGATGAGCCGTAGCAAGAGAGCCATAGCTGAAGTAAGCGGACCAGCCGCGCAGAAGGCGGTTCAGTCGTGCTTGTACTTCGGGCCAAGCGCCCTTGTTGCCCGGCGTCAGCAGTACGCTGACCTTCCTCTTGATCCGCAGCACGCTTTTCTTGGACGGAGCCGCGCCAAGATACCACCGTCCCCCATTGCGGAAGCGGCGGGGTCCGAGCGTGTACCCAAGGAAGTCAAAGCTTTCCAATCGGGCATTCTTCACCGAGGTTTTAGTCTCGTTGAGCGTCAACCCAAGCTTGGTCATCACCGCTTTCGTCCACGTCAATGCCTCCTCCGCGTGGCCGCGGCTGAGAATGACGAAGTCGTCGGCATAGGAGATAACCTGGGCATGGAATGCTTCACGCCGACCGCTGAGACGCCAATGTTTCAGGAACCGGTTCATGTAGATGACGGAGAGCAGCGGACTGATGACACCGCCCTGTGGCGTGCCACGCTTGTTGCTCTTACCGCCGCTCATGCACCGTTTCCCGTCGCTATCCCGCTCCTCGACCGGTACTCGCAGCCATAACTTAATCAGCCGCAGCACATTCCGGTCAACGATGCGTCGGGCCACCGATTTGAGGAGGTCCGAATGCGGGATCGTGTCGAAGTATTTCGACAGATCGGCGTCAACAACGTCCGTGTAGCCCCGGCACACAAGCCGGTGCACTTCCTTGACTGCATCGACCGCGTTACGACGCGGGCGATATCCATAAGCGCCGTCCTCAAAATCCGCCTCAAAGATCGGTTCCAGCACGATCTTTGCGGCAGCTTGGACGACCCGGTCCCGGATTGTTGGGATACCGAGTGGACGTTCGCCGCCGCCGGGCTTCGGGATCATCACCCGCCGCACCGGATCGGGCCGGTAAGTCTTCGTGACGAGTTCATCGCGCAGGCCGGCCAACCATGCTTCGAGTCCCGACGCGTCGATTTGCTCGAAAGTTGTTCCGTCCACTCCTGGCGCACCCGCGTTGGCGCGGGCCAGCTTGTAGGCATGGCTCAGAATGTCCTCGCGGCAGATCTTGTCGTACAGCACATAGAAACGGAAGGCAGGCTCCGCCTTCGCCTTGCAATAAAGCTTTCTCTGAAGGCTCCTGATCTTATCGGGCGTTTGTAGGCTCATCGCCAATCGACCCATTCCCTCGCCATCTTCAAAAGCGCACCTGAAGTCAGGGTCCTTTCCTCCGCCGGAATTACCCGGTTTCATCAGTACTACGACCCTGTCCGACTCCCGTCCGGTCCATCGACTACTCGATGCTGAAGGCGCGACCTTCGACCAAGACGGGTCTCCCCCGATTACCCGCACTACCTTTCCGGCGTGCCGTGCCCATTACCCCGGTGAACCGGACAGGTGCATGCGTCGATTGCTTCCCTGTCAGCGCGGCCTTCCCCGCCATACGATCGGGTCGGCATTCACATCGTAACTTTCGAGGCGTGCTCAGGCTTCACTCACGTTACGGCCCGCTGGATTGCTCGGCCGCCAAAAGCGACCTTTGTCACGAGGCTTCGATCCGTCCGATTGCTCGTCCAAACCGCTCGTCAGCTACCAGATCAATCGACAATTCTCTGGGTGGATCCTTCCTCCACTGGTAATGCGCGCCGTCGGGGCGCACCGTAGGGCTTCACATAGGCTGGCGGCATCAATCGCACCGTATGCCCTAGCTCCTGCAGCTCGCGGGACCAATGGTGGGATGACGCGCAAGCCTCGATCCCCACCAGGCACGGTGGCAGCTTCTGGAAAAACGCCAGGACGTGGCCGCGCCGCAACTGACGGCGTACGACCACTTGGCCCGCTGCATCAACGCCGTGTACTTGGAAGACCGACTTCGCAATATCCAGACCGATCGTCGAAATTGACTGCATAGGCTGCTCCTCCGAATCGTGAGAGCCTCAAACGGCGCCCAATCCTTGGCACTCTTGTGCCGGTGGAGGAGCCGTCCACAGCATCATGAGCGGAAAAGCCCGCATTCCACTACAGCTCACTTCGCACGCCGCAGCGTGTTTTCAAGAAGTACGACATAGCAATTGACCGTTCCGAATACGCTTTTCGGTGGCGCGGACCTGATGACGCGCCTAATGGTGCGAGATGCGCCAAAAGGCGCGAGATGACATCGCCGCGCGGAGGCAACATGGCGAACGCCCTTGTTGTGCATGCGAAGCGTCTGCCTCAGTCGCAAAAAACGCTACGGGCAGCGCAGTATGTCCGCATGTCGACGGATTACCAGCAATACTCCATTGAGAATCAGGCATTGGTCATCGCGACCTACGCCGAACTTCACAAGCTAACCATCGTCCGTACCTATCGAGACGAGGGTGAAAGCGGCCTCAAGATCGAAAACCGAGTTGGCCTTACCGAGCTGGTCGCAGACGTGCAATCGGGGCGCGCTGACTTCGCTCATCTGCTTGTCTTCGACGTGAGCCGGTGGGGACGCTTTCAGGATGTTGACGAGAGCGCGCATTACGAGTTCATCTGCCGCAAGGCGGGCGTCAAGGTCGCTTATTGCGCGGAGCAATTCGACAATGACGGAAGTCTTCTCGCCAGCATCATGAAGAATATTAAGAGAGTTATGGCGGCTGAGTTCAGTCGGGAACTCTCCGCCAAAGTTTTTGCGGGGTCAATCCGACTGACGCGTCGCGGCTTCAAAATGGGCGGCCCTACCGCTTACGCGCTGCAACGACGTCTCGTCGATGATCAATGCAGACCGAAGGGTATTTTGACGGTCGGCCAGCGCAAGTCTTTGCTCACCGACCACGTCAAGCTCTGCCCCGGAGCGCCTGATCAAGTCGAAATCGTGAAATGAATTTTCCGCGAGTATCTCCGTCACAAATCGCAGGCGACCATTGCCCGAGAGCTCAACCGGCGTGGGATCATGAATAGCCAGGGAAGACCGTGGCTTTGAAAATCGGTCGGCGAACTCCTCAGGAACGAAGCCTATATCGGCATTCTTACCTACAATCGCAAAAGCAGGAAGCTTGGCGCCAAGGTCACGCGCAACCCAAGGGAGCTTTGGATCAGAAATGAGGATGCCATCGAACCCATCATCCACCGCGACGCATTCCGGCGGGTGCAAAAGATCATGGGCGAGGCGCGCGTCAGCATTCCCGAAGAAGAAATGTTGCTTCGCCTTCGCAAGTTGCTGATGAAGAAAGGCAGACTGAGTAAAACGATCATCAATTCAAGTCCCGGCCTGCCATCCATGTCTTCGTATCTTATTCACTTCGGCACGTTGCGGAACATCTATCGGCTCATCGGGTACAACGGCAATCAAGACTGGTTTGACAAGTACGCCGCGCATCAACGATGGGTCGGCCTGCAGCTTGGCAATGCTGCGCGCCTTCGAGACGCCTTCGAGAAACTTGGTCGCCATGCCACCCTCAACGCTTCGACCGAATGTCTTCGAATCGATGATGCCGTGAATGTCGTCTTTCGGGTCGCAAGATGCCGCAACTACGAAAGCAAGCCCTTGCGCTGGACGCTGCACTACCGCGTGAGGTGGCCGAAGGGATGGGTTGTGGCGGTCCGGCTGGACGAGAAGAACGAAGCGATCTTCGACTACGTCTTGATGCCCTCGACGTGGCTCACCTTCAGCCATCGTATGTTCTGGTTCTCCAAGGAGGTCTATAAGGGCCACACGATAGACCGCTTTGACACGTTCGAAGCGCTGTCACGGTTCCTAATCGAACGCATCGGCAAGGAAAAGCCTTCGCGGGTCATTAAGGCGCTGCCGCGCGCTCCCGTGGCAAGCCTAAGAAAGACGAAGGGCCCTTAACCGACAGAATTCAGCATATCACTCAACGCCAACCAGCGCCATGGATGGGATCACGCGGCGGCTTGACGAGCAAAATCCCTGCGGTGGTCGATAGCAATGGTCCGCCGGTACGTCTTGCGTTGAGCCCCGGCGACGCGCTTACGACAGGCTTGTGGCAAACCACCTTGCCTTCGTCCAGCTCCGGCTATGGCTGGCGCGTTATGAGTCTGCGCGCTAACTCAGGCAGATAAGTCGGCTGCAAACGATAAGCTTTTCATACAAACTTTGCCGATCAAGATGCGCGAGTTGCCGCTGCCCTTCTTCAGGATCTCCAACAAAGGCAACACTCGATACAAATTCACCAACATGTTTACAGTTGATCTGCAAACGACCTACTTGTTGACATAGGCTCGCAGTCAAACGAGCTGCATTCGCGCTCAGAGTTCAGCATCATTATCGTTCGTAAAACAGCCGTTCTTCGAACAGTTCACTCAGAATCGAGCATCGAACATGGCAAAATCAGCCTCAAACACTGCCTCGCCAATCATCAAAAACCGAACAGTAGTGACTCCGCTTCGGCGGAAAAACGCCGAACTTCGAACGCGCGAGTATTTGACTGACGACGAAGTGCAGCGTCTCACTGCAGCCGCCAAAACCAATCGCCACGGCCATCGCGACGCGACCATGATCCTGATGGCCTACCGGCATGGTTTTCGTGCCTCCGAGCTGACCGATCTTCGCTGGGATCAGATCGAATTTGCGTCGGCCGCTTTGCATGTGCGAAGAGTCAAACAAGGCACTCCGAGCACGCACCCGATGTTAGGCGATGAGTTGCGTGCGCTACGCAAGCTTCAGCGAGAACAACAACCCAAATCGACGTTTGTCTTCACGTCGGAGCGCGGCGCTCCGTTCACCACAGCAGGATTTGCTCGAATGATCGAGCGCACAGGCGTCGCGGCGAGACTGTACTTCAAGGCTCATCCACATATGCTGCGACATGCTTGCGGCTATGCCCTCGCCAACAAAGGCCACGACACGCGCGCGGTCCAGGCATACTTGGGGCACAAGAACATCCAACACACTGTGCGCTACACTGAACTATCGCCTACCCGATTCAAGGATTTTTGGCGTTAGGCGTGTGATGCTCATATTGATGTTGACCGTATTTTGCTGGGCGAAGGCGAGTCCGAGCGCGTCAGCGAAGAAGGGATCATCGGCGAGCTATTTTGGAGTACACAGAATTTCATCAACTGAATAGCCGCATTTGTTTCCGCCAAAGGTAGCCAGGCGTGAGATTTTGTAGTTCGAGCAACGGCCTTTCGCCCACTCCTCAACATTGAAATAACAATATTGATACAGAGCATCCGAGGGACACGGTCCCTTATATTCGCCAGAGCATATCTTGTACGCTACAGTCACTGGCGGAGGACTTGACGGCAAGAACGGCGTGAGAAAGGGGTGAACGGCAGTAACAGGGGTCGCCTCAAACGAGCCTCCATTGGCCCCACGCGCAATCCCCACTACCAGGCCAGATTTCAAGTCCACCCACGCCCCCCCACTCTGCCCCGGCTGCGAGGGTACGGTGGTCTTCAATGTCACAGGCGAACTCACTTGGCCTATCCCCGTCACGGGCGGAATGGGGAGTTGGGATTTCTCCGCTTCAAATGCTAGCAGCACTATGTCATGCAATCCGCTAATGTCCGCGTAAGACTTCGCCAAAGGTAACGAGGGGTAGCCGGATTGGTTGATTTGCAACAATACAAGATCAATGCCCGGAAACGGCGGGCCCGGGTTTACCTCATTGCTACGCAGAACCAGGCTCCCCTTCTCGTCTAACCCAAAAAGTGAAATCTTCCGAACAATGACACCGTTCTCGACCAGCCAATCTGGATTGTTGCTTGGAACAGTTTCGTTAGATCCGATGACGTGGGCCGCAGTAAGAAGTATGCTCATGTCTTGTCCGGAGAACACAAAGAACCCGCTGCCCTGAATCTTCTTAGTGTCTCCGTTCGGATCTCGGCCCTCAACAACAAGTTTTACGATTGCCAATTTACTTCGCTGAATTATTTCCTGCAAAGCTTGAACGGTACTTTGACTTCCACTTTGTGCAGTTGCTGCGCTAGGCACGAAAATAACCGAAATCAACAGCGCAATGAACCAAGCGACGTGTGAACGGATAACAGCGCCCATTTTGCCCTCATGGTTTGACTACGACGAACAATGATTGATACGTTCGAATGCCAGGTAACTGCCAATTGACCTCGTAGGTGCCCTCTTCGGGCAGACTGGGGATGGTCGCGACTAAGCGTCGCACCTGCTCGTCAGCCCCCTGCTGCTCTTCCGCTAAGATTAGAGAGGGCATTGCCCTTCCATTTTTGGAAATCCAAGTTTGTAAATTTCTTAGATCCGCCCGACGCCATCCGTCATCGCCACTACGTAACGAGATCCCAATCTTGATCGGCTCACCTACAGTGGCCGTCCGAGGATCCACTTCGAAGCGGACAGAGCTCAGTTGAACTTTTGTGTTCTTCGCATCAACCAATTGCTCGGAAAAATCGACGGGGCCTTGATGGAATTGCTGATCGGAGAGCGCAAGTCTCAAGATGAGTTCGGGCTGACTTCCCGAGAATAGGGAATCGTGCTGCATACGCGAAATCTGCACCTGCTTGGGAACGCCATTTGTAGCGCTCTCCAACAAGACTGTTCCGTCGCCAATATTTGCAACGTGCCCAGTGATAAAGCCATTTGCAGGGTCGAAAAATACACGAGACCACGTATCGATAAATCCGTTTCCGATAAAGCGGATATCCAAAGATCGCTGCGGATCGGCAAAGATGGGCTGCGCCATGAGTTCTTTCAGGCGTCCAGCCGATTCCAATTTTCGAGCAAGGGACTTTAACCCTGGCCCAGACCGGAACTCGCTTGGTAACCAGCTAAAGCGAGTCCACTCTTGAGGATCCAGAATCCTTATATAGGAGGCGCCTTCGGCTAGACCGGTTTTGCTCAAGCCACAACAATCCGAATACCTCGGCAATAACTCATAAGTTGATGGAAAGGACAGGATTGTTTGTTGAATTTGCGCAAGCCCACCCGACCATCTGTTCGGCCATTTTTCGAAGCCGTTCCAGAGCCTTTCAAAAATGACGGCCGAACCCAAATGAGGCGTGCCAAGCATGATCAGATTCTTTACCCGATCCGCCCCGCCCAACGACTGCACATAAATACGAGCAATTAATCCGCCCATACTATGCGCTACTATATCGATCTTCGTTGAGTTGTTCGGAAAGCGCCTCTGGATTTGCCTTTTGAGTTCCTCTGCATTGTCGAAGTTGCTCAAGCGCCAATCGTAGTGAAAAATAACGATATCGTCTTTGGAATATCCAAATTCCGGCTTTCGTAGCGTCGCGAGGAGGTCGGCATATATGTTTGTCTCCCAGAAAAATGGGATAACCGAAATCTCTTCTATCAGTCCGCAACTATGGATTTCTGGATCCCGGGTCGCGGGATCATCTGGAAGCCTGAGCGCCTGCAACCTAGGAAGGCTGTACGATAACGCATCGCCCCAGAGCAGGTTGTCTTGAGGCCCCTTACACAGCTTTGATCCCATGATGCCGGGAATGACTACGACCGGACGAGGTGCAGCGTGGGCGGAACCGCCAGACAGTGTCACAAGAAGCCAAACGACGAACCACGTGAGCATCCGCATTGGAGGCTCCATAATGGAGATTAAGTTCTCAAGACAACTCTAAATATGTCTAATGCTATAGGTGGTCAAGGAAAGATGCACCACCGCAGCGTGTGCAATTGGCGTGGGAAAGCGTAACCCCGAGGTTCGAGGATGGGATCTTCCGCTGGCCGAAGATCGAGGACGGCGTGATGCGTCTGTCGGCGGCGCAATTGTCGGCGCTGTTCGCAGGCTCCGACGGCGGCGCCGAGCACTGGGCCACCATCGCCTCCCTGGTCGAGCTGAACGACGTCGATCCGCTCGCTTACCGACCGACGCCTCACCGGACGGTTACCCTAGGTCGTCAGATATCTTCGTCGTACGGGAAGCGGTCCGACCATTCACGTAAGAAGTTCTCGAAAGTGTCGTAAAAACCCAACGGCACGGTTGAGTAGAAGATGCCGACGTGAAGTGTGAGCGGCGTCCACTCTGGCGAAGGTAGAGGTCCTAACGGTTTCAAAGGGTCCGAGAGCGATTGGCAGCCGACAGACCGAAGTACGACGCTTGCGAATGGTTCAAATGTTACGGTCGGATCTTTCAACGCGTCAAGATAACCGGCCCTGCTCTCTCTGGCCCTTCTCTCAAAGTCCGCGCCTGTTGTGTTGCCCTCTGGAGCTGAAGGGTTTTTGCGCTTGCCCCCTTCGTCCGATAGTTTGCATTGCTCCCCCGATGCTCGCGAGAGTGCGCAACGTATGGGACCGGCTACCCTACGGCTATTGGAATTGGTGAACGACTGAGGGCCCTGAATGAACTAACATCGCTCGGCGGGCGTCACATCATCGGCGGACGCGCGACTACAGGGCCATTCTGCTCTAACTCGATGCGAGCCTTACGTACCAACGTCGCAACGCCTTCCAGGACAATTCTGCGCTGATGTTCCGGTAGCTTGTCCGCGTTGTTGACCAACTCGCGAATGTATCTCAGTGCCTCTGCCGTGGTCATGGGCTGTCCTCCCAAACTGCTCCAATAGCGCCACTCAGCCGATGACCGCCTCCTCATCCGCTTCGATCTCACGAGCCTTCAAATGAAGGCTTTCGATTGTTCCGCACCATCAGCATCGGCTCAGCGCGCGTCATTTTGGCTGTTCTCTCTGCGATCTGCCGCCTTGAATAAATCGTCAGTCTCTTGCTCTTTCCGCTTTGCGGCCCGTTCCACCCGTATTCGAGATTGGTCGGCTTTTTGCCGCGCCACCTTTTGTAGTTTTAGATCGTGGTTCGGAACAGAGCGTAGCTTTGCATTTTCCGTTTTCGGCCACGTTGCTGGTATGTGCCAGAAGGTGCCGGGCTTTGCGGCCTCCATCTGTTTCACGATCATTGGCCACCAATGCAGCAAAAGCGAGCATTTGTGGAAGTATCCCCATTGATTCCAGCTATTTTCGAAAAATATGACGACCACGCCCTCATCAACGAACGCCAGACGTTCATGAGGGTTTGTCTTCATCTTGGTATTACCAGAGATCACGACCTTGCCACCCGATTTAGCAAATCTTCTGACCCACGGGGCGTCGCTGCGCTTCAAGTAGTCAGGGTCATGTGTCTTGGGATAGTAGGTTTGTGCTTTTTCAAGAACGAGATCCGAGCTTAATTTTAGCAACTGCTTATCCGTGGCGAAGGTTTGAAAAACCTTCACCATTGTCGGTGGTATGTGCTCGTCAAAAGCTACCTTCAAGCGGCCTTATGCAATGCTTGCTCAAATTTAATTGCTTCTCGAACTTCTTTTTCCGTCACCTCGTACATCCAAGCCGCCGCCTTCGCGCTATTCTCCGCCTTTGCAGCGGCGGCTATCGTGGCGGTTGGAATATGGCTGCGCTGTAGGATGGGCTGCCCAAAAGAAAAGGACGGATGTACTACAACGTTTGGCGCAATCTGGCGGCGCGGTCGCCACGCCGTAGCTTCGCCCCTCGGATCATAGATGACGTCGTCCTTTAGAGATTTCATCACAACCGGATGCATCTCATAGTTCTTGCTGCGGAGATCGTAGATGTCCTTGACGCCATTGTTGCGCCCAATCTGAGCAACGATCTTTCTGCCGTCTGTTCGGAAGACGACTTCCGTCGCGAAAGGATGAGGATGATCTAGGGAATACCGAACTTCACTCATAATCGCGCGGATATCCTGCAGGCGCACGCCAGCGCCGTGGAACAACGCAACGAAGCGAAGCTCCATCAGATTATGAAAACTGACAGCCACCTTGCCCTGGATGCGGCCAAGATCATTTACGATTACGGGCTGTTGTTTGCCCTTGTGACCGCCGACCCAGATACGAACAAGCTGCGCAGGAGCTTCTACAAGCTGCGCAGCGTCCGGCACGGAGTAGATGCCAGATTCGAGTAAGTCGGTGCCAGCCATCACCTTCGACCGCTTTCCTACGAGTCCCGGTAGGTCAACTTTTCCCAACAATATCGCGAAGCGACCCGGTTGTGCGAGCTCCATTAGACACGCCGAAGCTCATTCGTTCGTTATACCTGAAATCGAACTCAGCCAGATAGCGCTTCAGGTCCTTGGGGGAAATGGCTGCGTCCGTGAGACTAGGACGTCTTCAATTTGGCAGAGCCAGGCTGTGAGCCTCCTCGCATGAGGCCGCGGCCTCCTTCTCTGGGGCGGCCGCGCACCTAAATGGCGCAAGACCGCGCCGCCGCCGTTGTGCGACACGAATCTGCTCGTCAGCAGCCTCGCCGTTTGGCTAAATCGCCCAGACCGAACTTCGATGGCCACTCGCTCAAATCGAGCGCAAATGGCCTAAAACGGCATATTATCGAGCAAAATCAATGATTTATGCATCTATTTAAGCCTTGAAAGCCACATTTTTTGATGTCAATCTACTAGCAAGCTGATTTGCGGCATTGCGCTGACGCAATGCCAAACGAGCGAGGACGCACTGGCCTTCACCGCTACCCCGGCAGATGCGTTACGGAGGCCGTACAGCGCGCTTCCCAAGCTGGTCGCCTAGGCAGTGGGGGAAAGCCGGACCAGCTGCAAGCGGCCCGGCAAGTCTAGAAAGCCCCGACTTCGTAGCGGGGGTGCCAGTCGCCGGTCTATGGATTGTGCGGTCACACTGGTCGATACCGTTTGCCGCCTAGCTGGCGCAGAAAGTCTGATCGGCGCAGAATCCAACGACCTACGGCGCGCGATTCTAAATCACGACACGCCCCGACTGTTCGAACACCTACTGGAAGCGTTTTCGCTGCAGGGCATCAGTGATCATGCAGCACGCAGCTACATGGGTCATCGCGGCCGCCCGACCTGGCGCGACCTACAGCGAGCGACCCTTAGACCTCCGGCCTGCTCCAAGCTGCGCTGCTACTGGAGCTTTCACGGTTGCGGCTATCGGAAGGACGGTCGGACGTGCGCGGAGCCGGAGATTCTTACTTATTGTTCACTGCCTCGACACGACCTGCGCAATGGACGTCTGAACCAAACAACGTACTCGCTCTTCCTGTTTATCCGCGATGTTGCCGAAGGCAACTTGGTCGATTGGATCGACCAAACGCTTGATCGAGCAAGTTTGAGCGGCAGGGCCATACAACGCGCCTCGCGGATGAGGAGCGCATTGATCGAGCCGCTGCGAAACGTTTTCGGCGTGTCCGACAAATTGTTGAATATGGCTCTGTCCGATATCTTGATGGCCGCGCCGTCGAGCAAACCTACCTGGATGGAAGCAGGTTCGGGCATGATCGCCATCGATACGCTGGTGCACAACTTTCTATCGCGTACCGGCATTCAACCCAGGCTCGGAGCGAAGCACGTTTTTGGACCTGCCTGCTACGGAACGGGCGGATGCGCAGATATCATCGCCCGGATCGCTACGCGAATTGACGCAAGCCAATACGACCCAAACTACCCACGTATCTTTCCAAGATTTGTCCAGCACTCAATCTGGAGATGGTGCGCTCAGCTTGAACTCGGGATTTGTAACGGCAACACCATCGATGATCGTTTTCGATGCAGCAACAAGGGTTGTCCATTGTTTTCTCGCTGCGAACGCGTGGCTCTGCATGCCTGACGCAAGGGCCGCGGGCTAAGCCACGTCCAACGACAGACACGACTACTAACCATCAATCAGACCACCAAATGAGGCCCGTTGCGGGCCTCTTTTGATTCCAGAGGAGAGCCTTGCATGTCCAAAAAGCCAACAAGACCCAAAGCTAAGAAACCTTCGGCCAAGACCATCATCATGTTCGGACTGGATAAAGATCGCAAACCGCACGCGGCACGGTTCATCGGTGAGAACGAGGCGCTGTTGGCAAGAGCCGCGGCGGCGATGGGTCTGCGGCTAGCTGTACCGGTTACCGGAAAGCACTTCGAAATCGCGAACAAACTACCGGCCGGTCGAATTCACGCCACTGGTAATGGGCTGGTGCCGAATATCGATCAACAGCTCTATGACCAGGTAAATACATTAGTAGGCGGAGAGCCCGGCGCAATTTCCGCAGCTCTTCCCAAGACGTGGTCACAGCTAGCGCCCGGTCATCTCGTCATCGCACAGGACACGGTCGATGATGGTTGGTGGCCCGCGATTATCACCAAACGAAGCAATGACATGCTGACGCTGAAGTGGCGCGACTACCCAAGCGCATCTGAATTCGTGCGACCGGTCAGCTCGGTGGCATTGCTGAACAGCGATTGAAATCTCCCCTTCCTACCGATCTCCGTGGCTCAGGTCGCTAACACGGCATGAGCATTTCGTTTGACCAACAAACCATGGGCACGCAAAATGGACGACCCGAAAGAACTTATTCGCTTTCACAATGACGAACTTCGCCGCGACCTAACTCGCGGTGCGGCGTTCATGACACCCGGCGTAGCGGCTCTTGGTCCCGAAGTGGCTGAGCGGATCTTTAAAACAATCTCGCTCTACGATGATTTCTGTCACGACAACGACCCTCACGAAGAGCACGATTTCGGATCATTCGTTGTTGAGGGCCGCACAATATTTTTCAAGATTGACTATTTCTCGAAAGACATGACGATGGGGTCTCCCGACCCATCTGACCCATCTGTAACCGAACGCATCATCACCATTATGCTGGCCGAGGAATACTGAAACGCAGCACTCGCATGGCTTCGGGGCTTATGGTTCGGTAAGGCCGATTGAGCTACGCCATCGCGTCGCTTCATTTCAGAATTAGGCGCGTCCGGATCAGCCGACCCAGCGGCCGTACCGACTGGTCACGCTGATGCTGATCCATGAATACCGGAATCCGCTAGTCCGAGAGCAGCTTACTCGGGTGGATCGAGAAGACCTTGGCAATCCTAACTAGCACGGCCAAGCTCGGATTTCTCTTACCTCTTTCAATCCCACCGACGTAAGTCAGGTCAAGCCCAGCTTCAAATGCGAGCTGTTCCTGCGTCAATTTTTTCTGAAGCCGCAGTCGGCGAACGTTCCCGCCCACGACCTTCGCCCAGTCCGTCATTGATGGATTGGGCCCGATCAGGCATATAGTCTCTAGGGAATATAGTCCCTATTGCCAAATACCTGAGTTATTTCGCCCGAAATTCAACGAGCCTTTTGGGGGCATCAATGTCAGCCAACATTCAACCTCCTCCGCTACCGCCGGAGGATCATTGGTATTACGTCGAAAATCGCATTCAGGAAGGCCCGGTCACGGCCGGTGCACTTCGGGCCTTGCTCAGCGACAACATCATTGACGCGGAGACTCAGGTATGGCGCACGGGCTGGCGAGAGTGGAAGCCGATCCGAGAAACAGAGTTAGCGACTGGCGAGGACGCGCCGCCCAAACGAAAAGACGCCTTATTGATCGCGGACGCTCAAGCCGATCAAATGGACGAGGAGTATGAATTACACGACGCCGACGCACCACCCACCACCGAACGAATGATTGATTGGACCCAATGCTGCAAATTGCCGGTTACGTTCTCGGTCATTGGTCTATTCATTTTGAACTATGTTTTTCAGCAATTTGCGATTGAGAAGAAGCCGCTGAGTACGTTTTTTCCGACCACAGGACCGGACCTATTTGTACTTCTTCTCGCGGTTACGTACGTCATGGTAGGCCCCGTTGCCCTTATTTCGCAGCTATTAGGCGTGACGTTCAATGCCGCGAAAGACACGCTTTCTTATCCGCTTTACGTATTCCGCAGAAAGATCCGATTGTCGGAAATTCGCGACGCAAACAGTCAGACGATAACCAAGCCAGCCTTTCAGATTACGAACACCATTATCGGGATGGTCTCTGTCGGGCAGATAAAGGGCTTAGGGACCACCAAACGATATTTTGCCAACATGTCCGGAGACTTCGGTTCTCGCCGAATTGTCTTTCATACAAAATCGAAGCGCGACCAATTCTTCAGCTTGCTCCGCCGCTACGCTCCTCAGTGCCGCATCACACGATGGTACAGAGCTGAATCGTTGCCCCCTTACTTAGAGAACGGCAATGTCCATTTGCGAATTAAGTTTATAGGCGCGCCGCGATAAAGCACGAAAGATCCGATTATTCTCGCCTCGAATGTCGCTTAAAATGTCGCCTTGAGGAAAAGGGCGCTCCAGTATTCGCGTAGACGCTAATTTTCAGCATCGCTTTTCAACGGGAGAGATGCTGATGAAGTCTTCGCGCAGATCCTTGCTTCCATCCGAGCGCAAAATCGTCGACCGGATCACCAAGATACGAAAGACGGCTGACCGCGTATCCAGGAGTAAACGCCGGTTCGCTGAGTATCGATACCTCCGAGCTGTTCTTCGAGGCTACCAATATCTCGCCGATAACGAGCTTCTTCCGGCTATGCTGGAAATCGCACCTGCTATCCTTACTGTTCCAGTGCGTGCCAATTGGCATCCGCTGCGCGTTATTATCGAGGCCACGATGTGGACGGAAATCGACCATCGAACGCGCAGCAGATGGACTCGGGCTCTGCAATACGCGCTCGCAAGGGAGGTCGATCCTGATCAGCTCCCGAGATTTATCCGGGCCAATAATGGAATCGCTGGGTGTGCCGAATTGGCAAGTAAAACCCGATCAACACGCCGCCAAGATAAGTCAGATCAAAATCAGCTTTGAACGCTAGGCCATCCTCCTTGACACTCGCCGATTCAAAACGCCTTGACGACCAGGTTTCGCTTACCCGACACCGTTTCAATGAACTGGCCAGAGTTATCTACCTGCACGATGGTTTGTTCTTGCAGGTACTCGGAGAATTTGCGTTGGAGAAATGCGATCTTCGTTGGGTGTAACTCAATATGCGGCGGCGTGATGATCCGAAATTCGGATGGGCCCACATGCAAAAGTTGGTAGGCCTCGATTCCAGCTTCGTCGACAAATGAGCACAAGCGGTACTCAGAAAAGTCCAAACCCGCAGCGGTCTTGATGGATGTCGAGTGCCGACCAATTAGGTTCGAAACTCGGGGAAATGAGCTACCACACGGGCAATTGCCATGCACTGCAGTGACAACATCTGACGTGTCGTACCGCAATAGCGGCATTGTGCGAGCAGTAAGTGACGTCAGGATTAAGTTCCCGGTCCGTCCTGTCAGGGTAGGTTGGCCCTCTGAATCGACAATTTCCGAGTAAACAAGCGCAGGATCCAAATGTCCTTTACAAGATGATTGGTCATCGGATGCATTTGCTCGGCGTGGCACAGTGGACCGGCCCTCGGGACCACCGGTAAGCGTAGACGCTGGCTGGCGCGTACCCTTTGCGTTCACGAAGCTCCTTCCCTGTCTAGCAGACTCGCGAGCTTTCTTTCATCGATACACCAGAGGCGGATGCGGTTAGACACCGTTCCTTGCCGCTCGATCTCAATACGCTCTTGCACCGTTCCAGCGTGCCCATGACCTTCTTCCATCAGCCCAGAGGCGATCAGCGCGGTGGTGAATTTTGCCTTGCTCGCAGACGATCCGGCAAAATCAGAAAGTGCTTGGTCGAGAAGGCCGATCTTTTTCCTTCCCTTCTTTCGATAGCGGAGCGCGAGGCAACCGCCAGTGAGGACAACAGGCGTGCGTCCGTTGTAATCAGCTACGCGACCCTTCTGCTTCAACAGACGGTCCAGCCGACGGGCTTGCTCGATGAAACGATCATGCTCGGTCGTGACGGCCCGACGCGCCCGCCGGTAGCAGCGGCTGGCCGCACACAAGGGCAAACTTTGCTCCCAGGGAAGGATGCCCGCCTCGATCCCAATCATCATGGCGGCGTAGATGTAGGCGAATTTGTGCGCGAACCGGATTTCCCAACCCTCGTCCTGCGGTCCGATCTGGTTGATGAACTGCTGGACTAGTTCCAGAATCCGTTGCGACCGGTCGTGGGTCATCAGGTATTGTACCCATTGCGGTATGATATGGCCGTGATGGTTCTGGTAGCCGCGTTCGAGCTTAGCGATCAGCTTGATGCTGCGCTTGGCACGCTTCTCGGCCCCGCCCTCAGTCAAATCAAAGATGCCGCCCTTCTTGGAACTGGGGACCCGAATGTTGAATAGACGAACCTGATCGCCGGGAGTCATCCTCCAACCGCAGTCCGCTGCCAACGCGGAGATCGGTCGCGGGCTGCTACTCAAGCCGAAGGTACTCCAGAATAACTGCGGAAACTTGGTCTGATCGAGGCCGCGCGAGATCCGCTTCGAGCGCCCGCCGGGTACGGTATGAACGATGCTCTTGAGCGTCTTCACGAAGACGCTCGATCCGTCTTCGGCTTTCTCGGTGTCGTCCAACACGAGCAGGAGATCGTTACTATCACTTGCGGTTTCGGCAAGGCCGCGTCTGCTAAAATCTAGGGTCCCGCCCCGTTCAGGCGAACCGGCGAGGCTCATGGCGGCCAGACTGAGGGATGTCTTGCCGCTGCTGCTACGGCCAGACAGGTTGAAGACCGCCGTCTCTGTCAACTGGCTATGTTCCTCGCCCGTTTGATCACGGCGCAGCTTGATATAGGTTGGCAGCGCAGCAGCGAGGGCCACACCAATGCCAAAGGCCAAGTAGCTCGAATGTCGAGCGAGTTTCAGGAGCTTCGCGGTTCCACGGGGGGTACCTCGCACGTCTGTGAATGTCCGGCCGCCTGCGCTGGTTGCCGAAGGGATCGGTTGGCGTCGTCCATCAGCGTAAATGACCTCGCTGTATGTTGCGAAGGTGCCGATGTCGATAAAGCCGGTGCGTTCCGGCACGAGTTCGAAAGGGCCGGCATACGACGAGACCAGCTTGGTCACGAACTCGAAGCGCGCCTTGTCGGAGGAGCCGACGTTCTTCGGAAAGATCGGCAGACGATTCGATAGCGTATCCAAGAATGTCTTCTGATGGCGGAGTTCACTCTGCTGGACCATGATCTTGCTGATGCCGCCGCCCTCGGTCGGGAATGAAAGTTCGACAGACGCGGGTCCGGTGAGCGTGCCGAATCGAAGCCGACGGATAGACCATTTCGGTTGCGACAGACTGGGGCTTTGCCTTTTGGGCGCGTTGATGGTGCCCTTATAGGTGGTCATAAATTTCTCCAGTTATCAGGCCGCGGGCACGATGCCGCCAGCACTGGTCGGGTGAGCAATTTTGAAGCCGGTGCCGGGCCAGCCGCGCGGCGTGTCTCACGTCTCACATGCCGACACGCGATGCTGCAAACCGCCTTTACGCCTTCATCGGCACGCGCCGCTGGCACGGATGGCCAGCGGCGATGAGTGCAGTTCTGTCATTGCGAAGGCGAAAAAGGGTGTAAAAGGCTCATATTTGCCTTTCCGCCCTCTCATTTCCGGGGATCAGGCGATCCGCGTGCCTACGGTCTTGGGCGCACGTTCCTCGATGGAGGCCGTGGCCCCGCGATTCATAAATTGCGCCCACCGCAGGACGAGGCGACCGTGCAAACCAAGCTCATCGAGGTATAGGGCCAGCCGCACCCTCTCTTTGGATCGGAGGCGCTGCTTATCGGTGGCACGGCAGGACCGCATTCCATTCTTGGTGAACCGCTCGCCATCGTCAGTGGCCACGCGACGCCAGTAGTTCGGCTTGAGCATGTAGGCCAAGGCATCGGGGTCACCATCCCATATTTTGACCTTAACCGGCCGCGGGATCTCCTCGGTCGCTGGGAACTGCTTACGCAATTCCTTCTTGAGCCTGTCCATGTCGGTCGTTGTGGTCAGTCCGTAGACGTGTTCGGACCAATGGGGCTTGTAGCGTGCGGTGTCGTGTTCGTTGAGGCTGTAGTCCAGAGCCCCGACGAACCAGGTGACACCCGCACGACCGAGCCGCTCTTTCCATCGGCGCACGTTGCGAACGGCATAGGCCGGAGCCAGCTCCTTAGGCTTGCAACGACCATCGGCTGGCACGATGCTCACGCAGACGAGGTGACCGGCCCCTTTCTGCTTGGCTAGAAACGCTGCTGCCGTGCTGGCGAATAGCTTCTGACTGGCGCGGGCACATTCGGCACATGCGGCCGATTTACAACGCCTGCTCTTGACGCAGGCTTCCAGCGTGTCGGCCAACGCCTGCGCCTTTTCATTGTCCTGGTGCTTGCTACGGAGCAGCCGAACCAGTTTCTCGCGTTCTCTCCTATAAGGCACGGCTGCAAGGCCAACGGAGTAAAACGGCTCGATCAATGCGCCGTCGAAGCGACCAGGGTTGAACGGGATCGGGGATTTACTCACGGCCGCCCTCCTCTACCCTGGCGATCTCTTCTGCCTTCTTCAACGCCTTCCTTATTTTGAGCGCGTGCTTGGCCAAACCCAGGCTGACGCCGTTCTTGCTCGGCCGGAAAGTCTCGCCCGAGCTTTGGTACCAGACACGAATGTTGACGATGGTATGGCCGTGATATTTTCCGAGGCTTACGCGAACGAGTTCGTTCGGGCCTTTGGGCCACTCGGCGACGACGTCCGAGGGCGCGTGAGGTGAAGGTTGGGAGGTCATTGGTTGGCTCCTAATGAATGGAGCTACCCATCTATACTTCCGCGTCGGTCAGGTCCAAAGAAACGCTGCGCGTTTAATCCCCTCTGCTTTTGCTATTTTCCGTGCACCAGGGATTCGAATCACCATGAAGAAGAGCAAACCGGTCCGAAACAGCGGTCGTCCGGGTAAGCCGCATCGCATCACGCGACGTCAGCATGATCTGCAATATGTCTATACCTTGGATCGCGATTTTCCTGCCGAGTTCAAGGCGATCAGTCAGCTGGAGCCGTTGAAACGATGGATTGACGAAAATGGCCTCGATGAATTTCGCATTCGCCTCGGCGCAACAATCTCCGTCTTCCGTTCAAGGTATCAGGACAAGAACTACAATCTCTTGCAGCAAAATTTCAGCGTACCTCCAATCGCCCCGGCACGATCTTCAAAGAAGAAGCCTCCTAGCACCGAACTACCCTATTTTAAGCGCATCTCCGAAATCTGCGATGCGCTGAAGACAGCTACAACTTCCCTGCAGACCGCAGCCGAACGGCTCAGATTTGTAGACATCACTCACATGGAGCAGATTTTGACTGCGGCACGTTCAATTCCAAACAATCCGATCAGTATGGATAATCCGTGGGGACAGCTCTCCCAGACCATATACTACCTCGCGACGATGGTGCTCGCGCTTCAGTGGGGCACAGGAGTTATAGCGGGTCCGCGAAAAAGGGGCCGACCTGCTGCTGGTTACGTTTGGCCTGCTCTGGAGCTCGCCGAGCTCTGGGCAGAATTTTCCGGAACGCCAATCAAAACGCCTCGTCAACCGGTATTGGGGAAGAGCGGACATAAGGAGTTTTCAGAGTACTCAACTAAGTTCGTCCATCTCGGACTGAAAATGATCGATCCGGAAATTTTAGAGGCGGAAGTCGTGACCGCAATCACAAATGCACGCGCCCTGCAAAAGCAGATCGATAGCATTTCGATAGAGGACGCCATTTCAAAATTTCTTTTCTCTGACTAGCGCCCGCATCGCGAGGAAAACACCTCAAATTTTGCTGTTTTACTACGCACCAAATCATTGGCATTCGTCGCTCCACAAACTTAGCCTATCGCTGGCGGTTGGATCGTCGGCGCTGTGCGCGCAGCAGGCGCGACTTCGCGATCTCGGAATTAGCGTTTAGATGAACGTTGGACCAACAGATGCAGGTGAGGCATTGCACCATCGAGCGACGCTTGCTGACGCTTAAGGAAGCGGCGCATTATTGCGGCGTCAGTGTTCCGATGTTTCAAAAACATTGTCCCCTCAGACCCGTCGCTCTCGGTCCAGGACCTCGGCTTCGCCGTTTCGACCGCCAGAATCTGGACCAGTGGATCGATGATCTCGGAAATGGGCAGCAAATAGAAAAGGATTGGTTAGCCGAACTGGAGCGAAACCATGACGGTCATCAGAGTTAAAGGGCTGAAACGCTACGTCTCTAAGGGGCGCATCTATTGCTACCATCGCGCAACTGGCACGCGGCTCAAGTATGAATTTGGCACGCCGGAATTTATAACGGAGCTAGCTTCGATAGAGCGCAAGCATAAGAAGCGAGAAGCTCTGCCAGGCACTCTCGGAAAGCTATTCGCATATTACAGAGCTTCACTGACTTTCGCTGACTTAGCTCCAGCAACGCGGCAGGGATACTCACGGATGATGAACCTGCTTAAGCCAATAGACGAGATGCCACTGATTGAGTTGACTCCGCAATTCATTGCCGGTCTACGTGATAGGATCGCGGAAAAGCACGGTCGAAGACAAGCGAACTACGTGATGGCCGTCGTGTCGGTGGCCTGTGAGCACGGCAAGGAGCACGGCATCCTTCGCGATAATCCTGTCAAGGGGGTGAAAAGAATTCGGCGTTCGCGAGTCGCGCCAATAGCCAATCGGCCATGGACAATGCTTGAGCGCCGAAACGTGCTCGCTCATATAACCGAGCAGCTGAAACTACCGGTTGCGTTGGCGATGTTCACTGGCTTGCGCAAGGGTGACGTGCTGTCGCTAAAGAAGAGTGCGTTCAGGGATGGCAAAATCTGGCGGCGCACGAACAAGACCGGGCAGGAGGTCTCACTTCCGATCCACTCTGATCTCGTCGAATTGCTCGATAGAGCGCCGCCGCACGATGCCATAACTGTGGCCGCAACCACCAACGGCACGCCGTGGACCGAGAGTGGTTTCAATTCGAGCTTTATCAAAGCGATGGCCAAGCTGAAGCGTGATGGCTTGATTGGGGACGGGTTGACGTTCCATGGCCTGCGCCACAGCTTCGGCACGATGCTCGTTGAGGCCGGTTACGACATCGACACCGTTCGCCGCTGGCTTGGCCAACGGACCGTCGCGATGGCGGTCCATTACACCGAGAGCGCCGACACCTCGGATCGCATGCGCGATGTGGTCGCAAAGCTCGACCCGCTGGGGAGCAAATCGCGAACATAATTGTCTAACTCTCGACCGGAAGTGTCTAACTCGGGCGCTCGATGCCAGTTAAGTGATTGAATTCATGGTGCCCAGGGGCGGGATCGAACCACCGACACTGCGATTTTCAGTCGCATGCTCTACCAACTGAGCTACCTGGGCATACTCGCGGGGCCGAAAAGGCCGCAGCGAGCGGGCGGTTTATAGAGAGGTCGGGGCGCCGTGTCCACCCGCCTTCGCCAAAGGTTTCGGCGCGGCGAGCCCGGCCTGTGCACTTTCCCCAACTTGTTGGGAAATCTTGGCTATTACCCGTCCTCTACGTCGTCCTCGCTGCCGGGGACGACATAGCGGCCGGTCAGCCAGCGGTTGAGGTCGACGTCGCGGCAGCGCGGGGAACAGAACGGGAGAAAAGCCTGCTGGGCGGGCTTGCTGCAGATCGGGCAGGCGCGCGCGGTGGCAGGGGGTGTTCGGGCTTGGTCGGTCATGGCTGGGCGGAGTTTACACCAGTTGGCGATTGAGAAGGCGACTGCGTGTTCCACGTTCGCCGCTGGCCCACTTCCCTTCTCCCCTGGTGGGAGAAGGTGGCGCGCAGCGCCGGATGAGGGGTTTCTGTCCGCGGAGGCAGACCCCTCACCCGGAATTCAAGCTGTCGCTTGAATTCCGACCTCTCCCACAGGGGGAGAGGTGCAGTGCTAATGCGGCGCCGGAAGAGAGACTCGTCAGATCTCACACCGCGACGGCGTTGAGCCAGCCGTGGCGGATCGGAAAGCCTTCACCGCCGAGCAGGGTCACGGTCTCGTAGAGCGGCAGGCCGACCACATTGGTGTAGGAGCCGACCAGCTTGACCACGAAGGATCCGGCGATGCCCTGCACGGCATAGCCGCCGGCCTTGCCGCGCCATTCGCCGGAGCCGATATAGGCTTGGATATCGTCGTCGCTGAGCCGCTTGAAGCGCACCCGCGTCTCCACCAGGCGCTGGCGGAATGCCTCGCGCGGCGTCACCACGCAGATCGCGGTGTAGACGCGATGGTTGCGGCCCGACAAAAGCCGCAGGCACTGCGCAGCCTCGTCGACCAGATTGGCTTTCGGCAAAATGCGGCGGCCGACCGCGACCACGGTGTCGGCGGCAATGATGAAGGAGCCGCGCAGATCGTCGTCGAGCTGCACCGATTTCAGCGCGGCGTCCGCTTTCGCACGCGCCAGCCGATTGGCGCAGGCGCGCGGCAACTCGCCCCGCCGCGGGGTCTCGTCGACATCGGCCGGACGCAACGCATCGGGCTCGATGCCGGCCTGGTTGAGCAGGGCCAGCCGCCGCGGCGAACCGGAAGCAAGAACGAATTTGGGACGGCCTAGCATGCGGGCTTTTGGGCTGAATCGGGGGGACGGACGCGGGCGGAACCTATCGGATGGGGCATGGATGCACAACCTTGGAACCGGCTGCGAATCGCGCTTCCCCCGTGGGCGACAAGGCCCCATAAGCACAGCTGTTTGTCAGTCTGGCGACAAGGGGCGTTCTGCGAATCGGAGCACGCCTCGCGAAGCCTCACAGGTTCGCCGCGCCCTTGGCAAAACGGCGGCGGATGCGCAGCAACAGGCCGTCGCAGACCTCGCGATAGGCAGCGAGCTTCTGCTCGCGTGTCCCCTCGGTGCCGGTCGGGTCCACCGTCGGCCAGTATTCGACATCGGCCGCGACCGTGCGGGTGAGGTCGAGCGCCCTGTGGTGGGCCTCCGGCGCCAGCGTGATGATCAGGTCGAAGTTCAGGCCTTCCCAGTCCTCGAGCTCCTCGAAGGTTTGCGGCTTGTGGGTGGAGATGTCCTGGCCGAGCTCGGCCATCACGGCGATCGCGAACGGGTCGAGCTCGCCCTTCCGCACGCCGGCCGAGCGGACATAGAGGCCTTGCGGGAACATCTGCTGCAGCAGGCTTTCGGCCATCGGTGAGCGCACGCTGTTGAGGCCGCATGCGAACAGCACGGCCTGCGGGTTGCGCGCGCGCGGCGCTTCCATGCGATCAGGCTTTTTTCGACCGGGGCGCGCCCCCGTCAAGCGTCATTCCGATCATTGCCCGCCCTCACCCTTCCAGTGCAGCACAGTGATCAGCGTGAACAGCCGCCGCGCGGTCTCGAAGTCGACGCGCACCTTGCCCTTGAGCCGCTCCTGCAGCGTGCGCGAGCCCTCGTCATGGATGCCGCGGCGGCCCATGTCGATCGCCTCGATCTTGTCCGGCGTAGCTGTCCGGATTGCCTGATAATAGCTGTCGCAGATCATGAAGTAGTCCTTCACGACGCGGCGGAACGGCGTCAGCGACAAGAGATGCGCGACCACCGGCGCGCCGTCCTCCTTGCGGATATCGAACATCAGCCGGTTGCCGGTGATCGCGATGTGCAGGGTGTAGGGCCCCGGCCCGGCGCCGCCTTCCGGCGCAAACAGATTCTGCTCGACCAGGTCGTAGATCGCGATCGCCCGCTCATGCTCGATGTCGGGCCCGGAACGGCCGATCGATTCCTCGTCGAGCGTCACCGCGACGATGCGATTGTTGGAATCCTCGTCGTCTGGTGGCTTGTTCATGAGAGGTTGAGGCGCAATCCGACGGAACGTGAATGGGCATCGAGACCCTCGGCCTGGCCGAGCGTCATCGCGGCGGGCCCGAGCGCACGAAGCTGATCCGGCCCGCACCTCAGGATCGAGGTTCGCTTCATGAAGTCAAGCACCCCGAGGCCCGAGGAGAACCGCGCCGAGCGCGCGGTCGGCAGCACATGGTTGGAGCCGCCGACATAATCGCCGATCGCCTCGGGCGTATTGGCCCCGAGGAAGATCGCCCCGGCATTGCGGACCTGCTTCGACAGGCCCTCGGCGTCCGCGGTCATGATCTCCAGATGCTCGGCCGCGATCGCGTTGGCGAGCTCGACCGCGTCGTCGAGCTTTGCGACCATGATGATCGCACCGAAATCGTCCCACGAGGCCCGCGCGATCGCCGCACGCGGCAGCGTCGCCAACTGTGCCTCGACCGCGCGCTCGACATCGGTGGCGAGCCGCGCACTGTCGGTGATCAGGATCGACTGCGCGCTGACGTCATGCTCGGCCTGCGCCAGCAGATCGGCCGCGATCCAGTCGGCATTGCCGGTGTCGTCGGCGATCACGAGCACCTCGGACGGGCCGGCGATCATGTCGATACCGACCTTGCCGAACACCAGCCGCTTGGCGGCGGCGACATAGGCGTTGCCGGGGCCGACGATCTTGGCGACCGGCGCGATCGTCGCGGTGCCATAGGCCAGCGCCGCCACCGCCTGGGCGCCGCCGACGCGGTAGATCTCCGAGACGCCGCCGAGACCTGCTGCCGCCAGCACCAGCGGGTTGAGCTTGCCGTCCGGCGCCGGCACCACCATCACCACCCGCGGCACGCCGGCGACCTTGGCCGGCACCGCGTTCATCAGCACCGAGGACGGATAGGCCGCGGTGCCGCCGGGCACGTAGAGCCCGACCGCATCGACCGCGCTCCAGCGCCAGCCGAGCTCGACGCCGGCGGCATCGGTGAAGCGCTCGTCCTTCGGCAGCTGGCGGCGGTGAAAGGTCTCGATCCGGTCGCGCGCGAATTTTAGCGCCTCGACGGTTTTGGGGTCGCACGCGGCCACCGCGGCGTCGATTTCGGCGGCGGTGATGCGCAGGCCGGCGGCGTCGATGTCGAGCCGGTCGAATTTCTTGGTCGCCTCGAGCAGCGCCGCGTCGCCGCGAGCCGCCACGTCGTCGACGATGGCGCGGGTGGCGCGCTCGACGTCGGCCGATACCTCGCGCTTGGCCGCCAGGAAATCGCGGAAACGCTGGTCGAAATCGGCGCTCTGTCGGTCCAGGCGAACGGGCATGGCGGCTTTCTGAAGAGGATTCTGGGTCCCTGCTCAATGGCGCGGCGGATAATGGCCGTCAACCCTTGCCAGACACGCAATCCCACCGTCGTCCCGCCCACCGTCGTCCCGGCGAAGGCCGGGACGCATTACCCCTGAAGCCCGCAGCTGGAGCAGGGTGGGCCCCCCAGCGTCCCATAACAAATGGCATTTGTGATTATGGGTCCCGGCCTTCGCTGGGACGACGGCATATTTACCCCGCCGCCACCCCGAGATCATCCGTGCCGAGATCGGTCAATTCGCACTCCAGGCACTCGACATCGAGCCGCAGCGCGGCGCCCTGGCCGAACATCAGGAGCGCGCTGCCGCCCGGCGGGTCGGAGGCATGGAATTCGATCCCGAGCAGTTCCAGGCTGGCCCCCGGGGCCTCAAGGTCGATATTGCGCGACTTGCATGCCAGCACCCGGTCGAACCTGAGCGCGGCGATCAGCCGGCGCGAGCAGGCGCCGCCGGACAGGGTCTGCTCCCAGTCGAGCCGGTTCAATCCGACCACCAGGCGTTTCTCGTCCTGGCGCCAGACGATGTCGGCGGGCTGAACGCGGGCGTCCTGCACATGGGCGGAGATCACCGCAAGGTCTTCGGCATCGAGGGCGATCAGCTTCAGGGGAGCAGGTGGGGACATGCGGCAGTTATAACGCCTTTAGACCCCCGAGGTACCACGTGGCCCAAGGAAATCCGGAGCAAATCCGGCTCCAAGGGAACCGGGTCCCCGGCACGGCTCAGAGGCTGTTGATGTCCTCGCTCTCCAGCACCGGCCGGGGGTAGCCGTCGCGGACGACCTTGAGCATGGCGCGGCCGAGCTGTTCCGAGGTGGTCATGTAGGCGGGGGCGAGCCGGACCAGAAGCGACAGCAGCGGTGAGGTCGCGAGATAGATCGCCTGCACCCAGGGCGTCTTGGAACGCACGCCATGCAGCGGCTGGATGCCGGCGGGCCGGAACATGTAGGCGGCCTTGAACGGCAGTTTCAGCAGGTCGTTCTCGGTCTTGCCCTTGACCCGCGCCCACATCAGCGAGCCCTGCTCGGTGGAATCGGTGCCGCGTCCGGTGACATAGGTGAACACCATGCCGGGATTGAGCCGCGCCAGCGTCGTCGCGGCGGCCAGCGTGACGTCGTAGGTGAGATGGCGGTAGCGCGCCTCGTCCATGCCGATCGAGGAGACGCCAAGACAGAAGAAGCAGGCATCGTAGCGGGTCAGCTGCGGCTCGATCGCGCTGTAATCGACGAAATTGTCGCAGGTCAGTTCGACGGGCTTGGCATTGCGCTGCCCGGTCAGGCTGCGCCCGACCGCGAGCACCCGCTCGACGCCGCCATCAAGCAGGCATTCGCGCAGCACGCCCTGCCCGACCATGCCGGTCGCGCCGAACAGGATGATTTTCATCTCGATTGCCCCTCGATGCCGCCTTGCCGCCCGATCGCGCTCAGGCGGCGGTGGCGACCTGATCGAACGATACACCGGTCAGCATCGCCGAGACATCCCAGAGCTGCTCCGCCACCACGGTGTCCCTGGCCTGCGGATGATCCGCGCCGGCACCGGCGGGCCCTTCAATTCATAGAACCAGTCGGGCCCGTAATAGCCGCCGGGCTCGGCTGCCGGCGAGGTCGCCGCGAACAGCGTCGGCAGCGCGCCCGCGGCCGCCGAATGGCTCATGAAGGGCTGCAGATATCGGCCGAGCCGCCACGACAAGCTGTCGGTGCCTGGTCCGTTCGGGATCAGCTCGGTGCGCGCGTAGCCTGGATGCGCGGCATTGCTCATGATCCCCCAGCCATTGCGCGCGCTGCGGCGCTGCAGCTCGAGCGCAAACATCAGCATCGCAAGCTTCGACTGGCAGTAGGCACGCCATGGCACATAGGCGCGCTGCGACTGCAAATCGGCGAAACTGATCGCGCCGGTGCGGTGGGCGAGGCTCGACAGATTGACGACACGGGTGTTTTGGCCGCGGCGCAGCTGCGGCAACAGATGCGCGGTCAGCGCGTAGTGGCCGAGATAGTTGGTGCCGAACTGCATCTCGAAGCCGTCTGACGTGACCTGCCGTTTCGGCAGCGCCATCACGGCGGCATTGTTGATCAACAGGTCGAGCGCATCGTGGCTGGCGGCAAAGCGCGCGGCGAAATCCGCGACCGATGCGAGGCTCGCGAGGTCGAGCGTTTCATAGGTGACCGCGGCATCGGGGAGCTGCGCGCGGATCCGCGCCAGCGCGTCCTGCCCCTTGGCGCCGTTGCGGCCGGTCAGCACGACATTGGCGCCGGCACGCGCCAGCGCGAGCGCGGTCTCATAGCCGAGCCCGCCGGTTGCGCCTGTTATCACCGCGGTCCTGCCGCGCTGCCGCGGAATGTCTGCAGTGCTCCAGCCGGTCATGCTTATATCTCCTTGCGACACGAATCGGTTCTGACGGTTGTTGTCGGTCTTGCGGGTTCCAGCCGCATCCGGTGAAATGTGCACTAAGTGCATTTTTGCAAGAGGTGAAAAATTTGAAGCGCCCTGCGCCCGCGCGCAAATCTGCCAAGCCCCGGCACTCCAACGAGAATTCGGCGCCGCCCGCCGCGACGTCCGGCCTGCGCGCGCGCAAGCGGCGGGAAACACGGGAGCGGTTGACGCGGGCGGCGATGGCACTGTTTCTCGAGCGCGGCTTCGAGGCGACCACGCTCGACGACATCGTCGCCGCAGCTGATATCTCGCGCCGCACCTTCTTTCACTATTTCGCGTCGAAGGAAGACGTCGTGTTCGCCTGGCAGGAGGACGGCAGCACGGCGCTGATCGCAGCGGTCGCAGCGCGCCCGGCCACCGAATCCATGCTGCAGGCCGCGGAGAACGCGATCGCCGAGATGGTGCGGCAGCTCGATCCGCGCGAGGCGGTCGCACTGGCAAAGCTCAAGCGCGACAATCCGGCGCTGCAGGCCCGCGATCAGGTGAAGTACGAGAAGCTCGAGCGCGATCTCGCCGACGCCTTGCTCAAGCGCGCCGGCAACAAGGCCGACCGGATGAGGGCCCGGCTGGTCGCAATGATCACCACCGGCGCGATGCGCGTCGGCGGCGATCTCTGGGCCGCCGACGGCGCCCGCGAGAAGCCGGATCTGCTCGCCAAGCGCATCTTCGCCGCGATCCGCGCGATTTTTGAGTGAGCGTGCGGAGCGACAGGATCTCTGCGCTATTCGTTAGGCGAATTCTGGTGAGGTGAGCACGCTGGTCAGGCTCCCCCTTGCGGGCCCCGCAAGGGGGGAGGGAACCTTGCCGCTGGTGGCTCCCTTACGCGATCGAAGTGAAGCTGCGTTGCCTGGCGCAAGAGAACAGCGTCACATCAGCCCCTGATGAACGCCAGCAGATCCTTGTTGATGGTCTCGGCTTCTGTGGTCGGCATGCCGTGCGGAAAACCCTTGTAGGTCTTCAGCGTGCCGTTCTTCAAAAGCTTGGCCGAGAGCGGGCCGGAATCGGCGTAGGGCACGATCTGGTCGTCGTCGCCATGCATCACCAGCACCGGGACGTTGATCTTCTTCAGGTCCTCGGTGAAGTCGGTCTGCGAGAACGCGACGATGCCGTCGTAATGCGCCTTGGCGCCGCCCATCATGCCCTGCCGCCACCAGTTCTGGATCACGGCCTCCGACGGCTTCGCACCGGGCCGGTTGTAGCCATAGAACGGCCCGGCCGGCAGATCGCGGTAGAACTGCGAGCGGTTGGCCGCAAGTTGCGCCTGCAGGCCGTCGAACACCGACTTCGGCAGGCCGCCGGGATTGGCTGCCGTCTGCAGCATCAAGGGCGGCACCGCGCTCAGGATCGCCGCCTTCGCCACCCGGCTCTCGCCGTGGCGCGCGATGTAGTGCACGACCTCGCCGCCGCCGGTGGAATGGCCGACGTGGACCGCGTTCTTCAAATCGAGATGCGCGGTGACGGAAGCGAGGTCGTCGGCATAGTGGTCCATGTCATGGCCGTCGCCGACCTGGGCGGAGCGGCCGTGGCCGCGGCGGTCATGGGCGACGACGCGAAAGCCGTGCCCCGCGAAGAACAGCATCTGGGCGTCCCAATCGTCCGACGACAGCGGCCAGCCATGGCTGAACACGATCGGCTGGCCCGAACCCCAATCCTTGTAGAAGATGTCGACGCCGTCTTTGGTGGTGATGGTGGGCATTTGATTGCTCCTCTTGTTGCTGATCCTTTGGTCCGGACACGCAGGCGTAGACGGACCTCGGGCGATGGCGCGTCGCGGACGCGCCATCGCACCTCATCTTCTATGCTGTGCGTCGCTTTGAGACGACGTCACCCGCCCTGGATCAGGCGAACGTGACCGGCCTGAACCGGCGCCAGGCACCGATGATCATCACGGCGAAGAACACCAGCACGACGCCCTGCACCACCGCAAACACCGGGCCGGCGGGCGGATTCGGCGGCACGGCCGGCGCCAGCGCCTGCAGCGCCGGCACCTTGAGGAAGCTCTGGATCACCAGCACGAAGACGTTGAGATAGAGCGAGACCATTGCGGTCACGACATAGATCGGCCGCCAGGCGCCTTTGAGCTGCATCGCATACAGCGCGATGCAGGCGATCGCGAGCAGCAGCAGCGAGAGGCCGCCGATGATGTGCGACGGCAGCAGCTTCTCGGTCACCAGCGGCGGGATCACGAACCCGGTGGCGCTGGTCAGGATCGTGAACACGAGGAAGATCGCGGTCAGCCCCGGCATCGCCCGCGAGCCGAGCAGGCCGAACATCACGATCACACCGGCGACGATTGCAATCAGGCTGATAATGACGTGCACAAGCACCAACGTCGTCATATGGCGCACTCCCCGTTGAGACCCGCACCACGTTACGATGCATCCTCGAAAATTGCTACACGGTTCGATGGCAGGATGACCGGCATCTCATGACATTTCGCCGACGCCGGCTGTTGCCGAAAATGTTCGCAGCGCTGTCGCAGAACGCGGCACGTGCGCCTGGTGAGACATTGAATCAATCATAGCGCGGGATCGGCCCATTATGCGGCGTCTTGCGCTTCGACAGATCGAACAGCACCTCGTCGACATAGCACCAGCCCCAGCCTTCCGGCGGATCGTAGCCCTCGATCACGGGATGGCCGGTGGCGTGGAAATGCGCCGTCGCATGCCGGTTCGGCGAGTCGTCGCAGCAGCCGACGTGGCCGCAGCTCCGGCAGATCCGCAAATGCAGCCAGCGGCTGCCGCTCTTCAGGCACTCCTCGCAGCCGAGCGCGCTCGGCGTGACGTCCTGGATGCCGGCGATGTGGGTGCAGCCTTTTGACATTTTGGCCTCTCTTTATGCATCCCTGTTCAATCCGTCATCCTGAGGTGCGAGCGGAGCGAGCCTCGAAGGATGAATCGGCCACAGACCGAGCCGTGCATCCTTCGAGGCTCGCCGAAGAGGCTCGCACCTCAGGATGACGGGGATAGAGCTACCCCAATGGATCCTTCTCTCACAGCGACGGACTGCCCGCGTCGGCGAGATAGCCATGCAGGGCGGCGACGACCTGGGCGCCCTCGCCGATCGCGCCGCCGACGCGCTTGACCGATCCGGAGCGGACGTCGCCGACCGCGAACACGCCGGGCACCGTGGTCTCGAGCAGCGGCACGGCGCGCGCGCCCTCGCCGCTCTGCACGCCGGTCATCACGAAGCCGCCGCGGTCGACCAGCACCCCGCAACCCTCGAGCCAGCCGGTGGCCGGATCGGCGCCGACGAACAAAAACAGATTGCGGATATCCATGGTGAACTCGTCGGGCGCGAGCCGGCTGCGCCAGCGCACGCGCTCCAGCGTCTCCGCGCCTTCGAGCCCGATCACCTCGGTGTTGAACATCAATTCGATGTTCGGCGTCGCCTCGATGCGCTCGATCAGGTAGCGCGACATGCTGGCCCCGAGCCCGCCGCCGCGGATCATCATGTTGACCCTGCGGGCATGCGCCGACAGGAACACCGCCGCCTGGCCTGCGGAGTTGCCGCCGCCGACCAGCACGACGTCCTGGTTGGCGCAGAGCCGCGCCTCGATCGGCGAGGCCCAGTACCAGACGCCGCGGCCCTCATAGCTCTCGAGATTATCGATCCCAGGCCGGCGATAGCGCGCGCCGCTCGCCACCACCACCGACCTGGCGCGCAACGTGTGCCCGCATCCGGTGGCGAGCGCGAACGCGCCCGACGCCTTCGTGCAGTCGAGCGATTTGATGGAGACCGGGATCAGCATCTCGGCGCCGAATTTCTGCGCCTGGTTGAAGGCGCGCCCGGCGAGCGCCTGGCCGGAGATGCCGGTCGGGAAGCCCAGATAATTTTCGATCCGCATGCTGGCGCCGGCCTGGCCGCCGAAGGCGCGGGAATCGAACACCGCGACCGACAACCCTTCCGAGGCCGCATAGACCGCGGTGGCAAGCCCGGCCGGGCCGCTGCCGACCACGGCGACATCGTAGAGCTTGTCATGCGCGCTGTTGCCGATCATGCCGAGCGCCATCGCAAGCGCGGTCTCGGACGGATTGCGCAGCACCGTGCCGTTCGGACAGACCACCAGCGGCAGCTCGGCGCGCGTCGGCGAATAGCGCGCGACGAGGTCGGCAGCGTCCTTGTCGGTCTCGGGGTCGAGGAAGTGGTGCGGCTGGCCGTTGCGCGCCAGGAAATTCTGCAGCTGCGCCATGTTGCCGACAGACGCAGGGCCGATCAGCACCGGCCCGCCGGCGCCGCCCTGGATCAAGCTGACCCGGCGCAGGATCAGTGCGCGCATGATGCGCTCGCCGAGGTCGGCCTCGGCAACCAGCAGCGCGCGCAGCCGCTCCGGCGGCAGCAGCAAGGTCTCGACAACACCGTCGGCATGGCCGTCGACCAGCGCGGGGCGGCCGGAAAGCTGGCCGATCTCGGCGAGGAATTGGCCGGGCCCCTGGTCGATCACAGGCGTGACATGGCCGAGGCCGTCGCGCTGGGTGATCGCGATTGAGCCCGACAGCACGACGAACATGCCGGGCCCCGGCTTGCCGGTTTCGAACAGCGCCTCGCCATCCCCAAACGACCGCGGCTCGCCGAAGCGACGCATCCGCTCGATCTCATGCGCCCTCAGGGTCGGAAAGGTCTGCTCATGGCGCGGGAAGGCGTAGGCGGTTGCGTTCAGCCGATCGATCGTCGTCTCATCTACAGCCATGTCGGCGACCCGCTTCTTTTGCAACGCACGTTCTTGCAACACACGAGCCGGGTTAACGGCGCGGCTCGTTTCCGCCAGCGTCATCCAGCGAGCGGTCATCTAAGGAGTCCTCGGGCCCTTCGGAAGCCACATCCTCGCGACCGCGCGCCTGCGACTTCCGCCGCTTCAGGTTTTCGCGCAGCGCCAGCTTGAGACGATCCTGTCGTGAATCCTTCACGCGGGCCCCGGCCTGCCCGCCGCCCTTGTCTCGATCGCCCGTCATTGCAAAACTCTCGAACCGCCGACGCCTTAGCAAGCTGAGCATAGACAATGGCTGGCGTCGGCGCACCCTGCCCGGTCGGCCAGTTGTGCTCGATGGCATGATTCGGCGGGCGGCCGAATCAGGAGCTTTCCGACTGATCGGGAACCCAATCTAGCCGAAATCGGCCGGATTGGTCGGAATCGCCGGCGAGGAACGCCAATTTCTGCCGATTTCACGGGCAGCAGGGACGCTGTTTCGCTTGCGCGAAAGGGAGGCCTGTGGCAAGAACCGCCCGCTTGGACGGGCCCTTGGGGCCGATTCAAATTTTTCCCGGGCATGCTGCCGTAGCTCAGTGGTAGAGCACTCCATTGGTAATGGAGAGGTCGACAGTTCAATCCTGTCTGGCAGCACCACCTATCCTATTGAGAGGCCTGGATCCTCTTGCGATTGCAGCACTAATCCCGCTCGTTTGCCACTAACCGTCGCCACAACAGGTTTGGTTTGGGTCACCCGACGAAAGCTACTTCGCGGGCATAGAGTCGATCATCGCGGGGCGCCTCGACGACCACGAGCCGCCATTCTTATCTGGCGACAACCGTTTTGCCTGGTTGATCTGCTAGACACACCCACGATCAAGCCGGCCCGAAGGGCCGCCGCGGAACGAAACTTTCTCCGCATCGGCGGGGGCGGATTTTCGCAATAGACCATCGGTCTTCGGCTTCGGACGATATACATCATCTCGACTAATCGATTTGAAGATGCACGCGGAAGGCGAGTTCTTCTTTTTCGCAGATGTGTTTGTCGACTTCCTTCTTATTACAGAGGGAGAATAGGCGCTGGGTCGCGGCGACAGCGGCCTTGTCGCCTGGTTCCGGCGCGGCTTCGACTACACCGCGTCGGCCGCCCTGAGCACGCGGCAGACTGCGCTACGCACCCGCCAGCACGACAAGCTCAGGTCGAGCAAAGTTGCCACATGGACTTGCAGGCGAATTTGTGTAGACCGGTAGTGCCGGTGCAGTTCGACTTGAGAACTGGGCCGGCATCGCCTTGGGGCACAGCCAATGGGACGCTTGCGTTGCTACTGTTTTGATCAGAGCTGCCGCGCGACCGCTCCCCGCGTCGAACCGGATAATCAGGTCGCCTTGCCCGTCGTGGTCGGCCGTTCCGTGGGGCAGGGCGGTGCCAACGTCCGCAACGATGTTCTCACCATCCAGCAGGCACTGAATGCGGTCGGCACCAGTCAGGGCGGCCCGACGCCACGCCTCGCAACGGATGGCTTGATGGGCCCGTTGACGCGCGCGGCGATCGGCAGGTTCCAGAAGCAGAACATCAGTTTCGTCGATTTCCGCATCGACCCGAACGGGCCCACGATTCAGGCGCTCAATCGCATTTTACGCGCCTCGTTGCCAATCCTGGCGAGCGGATCATCGAGATCGCTCGCGCCCCGCAGCGGTGTCGGCCAGGTTGCGCCGCCGGCGCCGACCTTCACCGTCACGGATGAGATGATGGAGCAGATGTTCGAAGACACCTTGCCCATCTCGCGGGCCTGCGTGAAGAGCGCGCTGCGCACGCTGACCGCGGCGAAAGTAATGGGCACAATCGAATCTCCGGCCCAGACGCTCGTGCGCAAACACTTCGCGGTTCTGCTCAGCGATCCGCCGCCGCCGGATTTTGTGCTGATCGAGCGCACCTTTCGCGCCATCGATCGCGAGCTCTCGGTCGCCGCCCTGAGTCCCGCTACGACTTTCATTAAGTTCCCGTTTACGCTCTCCTTTAACGAGATGGCGGAATCGCGCACGCTGGCGCTCGCGATTTCGAACGGCGTCACCATGCGCGGCGAGACCGTTCAGCTCGACCGGACGAATGGCACATCCGCCACGCTGCGGGCGGATGCGGTGGTGATCGCGCCGGTCTATTTCTTCGCGTCGAGCGACCTGCAGATCGGCACGCTCATCCACGAACTCGCGCATTTCGTGGGGCGGCCGGATGGCCATCCCGATTGCATCGACGATCCGCCGGACAGGTCATCGAGCGATGCCTCCCTGGCACGGTTGCCGCCGGATAGGCGGCCGCGCATCGCGGAGTTCTACGCGCTGTTCGCCTTCGAGGCACATTTCGGACGCAGCATGTTCCGCGTGCTACTCCAGTTCTGAGGCGGGCTGGCTCGCTTTGCTATCCCAATAAAATTCAAACTGCGACACCACCGACCCCATCCACACAAAAACCTCACGCTCTTCGACACACCCTTGCCTCCTCCTGTTCATTGCCGGCTGACGCATGTCAGCGGCCTGATCCATCTGGAGAGCAGTTCCCGCGTACAGTAAAAAATTGGCCGGTACTATCCTAAAGCGTAGTGTCAACGATATGCAGAAGCAGAGGCGGTATGATCTGGTCCCGGCTGCTCGATGGAAGCAGCGGTCAACTTGATCAATGGCAAGTGGAAGTCGGTGATCCTCTATCACCTGCTCGACGGGACTCAGAGGTTCAACGAACTGCATCGGCATTTGGCCGGTTGCACGCCGCGCCTCTGACCAAGCAACTGCGCGAACTGGAGGAGGATGGGCTGATCCAGCGGATCGCGTATCCGGTCATTCCTCCGAAGGTGGAGTACAGCCTGACCGACGAGGGACGCTCGCTTGGTCCATTGCTGCTGCAACTCCGGGATTGGGGCCAGGGCTGGCTGAACCGACGCGGCCGCAAGACGCTCGCCGATCGGACCCACGACCAATCCGGCGCGGCTCACTAGCGGGGCGCTGGCAAACTACTCGCGACCTCTCTACATCTGCACATCTGCCGTTTTCGACGGCTCAATCCAGTCCACCGGGTTTTCCACGAATCAAGGATCGCGCCGCACGCCGCCAGGCATTTCGTGAGCAGATGCACGACGGCACGGTGCGTCAGATCATTGGCGGAGACCGCGAAGTGAGCGCTGGCATCCACGCAATGCAGACCATCATCCCGCACGGGCAAATGGGCTTGATATCGCCCCTCGGTTGCGCTTGCATGAGTTGCAGGCCAAGGACGCGCTGAATGCCTGCTAAGCGAGCACCCGAGCCCAGCGGAACTTCAAACCTCAGGAACTTGGCTCGCACCAGCGTGGCGCCCGGGAGGCACCAGCGAGAGCGAATGTCAAGTTCGCAAATTTGGTGAGCGGAGACCGCGCGGAAGTTGAGAGAATCAGATTATTCACGTCAAACCGCTTGATCGCCACGACGAGAAACCCGAGTGCAATCCCCCCGCTACAACATTTTGCTGCTGTGCGCAGCAGCAGCCCTGAAAACCAATACGGTATCGGACCATATCCGAGCGTTTCGCCAATACAGCCAGCATAAATATACGATCGTGGATTCGCTGGCGTTCGATGCGATCGGACCAGATCTGGATGCCTTTGACTGCCTGGTGTTTCACTATTCCGTCGTGATCTCGATGGAGAACTATGTTCCCGCCTCGCTCCGTGACAAGATCAGGCGCTTCAACGGGGTCAAGGTCGCGTTCATTCAAGACGAATATCGATTTATCGATCGTCAAAATGCTGCATTGGCCGATCTGCAGGTCGGAGCGATTTTCACCGTTACGAACTCGGACGTCACCAGAAAAATCTATCGGGACCCGTTCTTCGACAAGGTACGTTTCGAGCATACTTTGACGGGATTTGTACCCGAGCATCTGTTGACGATGGACGTGCCGAATTATTCGGAACGTCCGCTCGACGTTTCGTATCGCGCACGCAAGGCTCCGCCTTGGTACGGATACTTCGCCGAGGAAAAATGGCGAATAGCCGACAGATTTGCCGCTGATGCAGCGCAGTACAATCTGGTCTGCGACATCGACACGAGCGAAACGTCCCGAATCTACGGCGGCTCCTGGGTTGACTTCATCGCGAGCTCGAAGGCCGTTTTGGGGACGGAGAGCGGGGTCAGTTTCATCGATTTCACCGGGGACGCCCAAATCCAGGTGGAACGCTTCTGCGCCGAAAATCCCGATGTGTCCCACGAGGTGGTGAGACAGAAACTTCTGGGAGACGACGACGGCAAGATCGTTATCCGGGTGGTTTCTCCCCGCATTTTCGAAGCTGCTGCGCTTCGTACTCTGATGATCCTCTATGAAGGTGACTATTCAGGTGCGGTAAAGCCGTGGGATCATTACGTCCCGCTCAGCCGCGACCACAGCAACATGGCGGAGGTGGTCTCGGTCATACGAAATCCTTCGAAGGCGCAATCCATCATCGATCGTGCGTTTCACGAAGTCGCGCTGTCTCCGGCGTGGACTTTCAAGCGAATGGTCGAGCGATTTGACAAAGTCGTCGTCGACGAAGCGCAACGGGTTGAGCTTGCGCGCAATGCGATTCCCGGGGCGCTCGCCCCCCTGGAACTCGCCATCAGCACGCGCGGACTGGAACTGACCTCACGCGGCCGATATTTGGAAGAACATGTTCTCCCCGTCTACAACAAGCTGATAGAAGACCATCAAGGGCTGGCCAACGCCTACGAAAGGCTGGCCACAGACCACCAAAGGCTGGCGACGGATTGCCAACGGCTAGCCATGGATCAACAGAGCCTGGCCAACATGTCCATCAAGCGCTTTGCCTATACGTGGCTTCGGCGAACCCTCGGTTCCGTCAAGAGAAAATTGACCTCGCCCCTCGGCAACTGAGGACTGTCTACGGCAGAAAGTGCCCTCGTCGGGTTCGCAGGATCAATGCGCGAGCAGCACGCCCACGCCGCCGATCGTCAGCACGACGTAGAACGCGAACACACTGCCGACCCATTTCCAATCGATGTGTCCGTGTTCGGGGCTGAGGCTTTCGATGATGCCGTGCATGATGGTTTCCTTTAGAAGTCGCATGCGCGGCGTATAGCCCGCACCCCGAGCACGTCATGTGACTCACTTCACACTTTGCGATCGCGGAGCGGACTTAAAGCGTGACCGGCCCAGAACTGAAGAAATTGCGCAAACATCTCGGCGAGGCGCTTGGCCGCGAGCTGACGGCGGCCGACATGGCGAAGCTGTGCGGGTTGCCGGCCGCCGGCGGCGCCGAGAAGCTCCGCAAATGGGAGGTCACCGGCCCGACTCCGAAGGTCGCCGCGCTGCTGCGCGTGCTGGCGATGGCGAGCGAGCACTATCCGATCCTGGAGAAGTTCGACGTGTTCGATCGCCACGACGTCCCCGTCAAGGACCGCGCCGCGCGCCGTCAGGCGTTCCGCGAGCAGATGCGCGACGACGTGCGCAAGCGACTTGGTTAGCAAGCGGCTTGATTAGCAGCGGGCGGGCGTCGCACGCGCCGCGTTAAGCCTTCCTTCATTCCGGCTTAAGCGTTCGTTAGGCACAACAAAACGTTTCGCCGCAAAGGCTGCGACTTAACGCTCCGAGCGGTCTTCCGGTGACAGCATTTTATTCAAATGCGGTCTATCTCGCCGGCCATGGACGGCGCCATGTCGCTGCGCCTCCACGACTTGTCCGGAGACTGACCACATGAAGAAGATCCTGCTTGCAACCGCAGCCGCCGTCGCCGCCTTGAGCGCGACCGCCCAGGCCGCCGACCTCAACCGGGGCTATTACCAGAAGGCGCCCGCGCCCGTTTACGCCGCTCCGCTCTACAACTGGACCGGCTTCTATCTCGGCGGCCATCTCGGCGGCGAGTTCTCACAGAACAACACGTTCAACGGCCTCGCGCTGTCCGACTCCAGCGCCCGCTTCATGGGCGGCGTGCAGGGCGGCTACGACTGGCAGCTGTCGCCGATGTGGGTGATCGGCCTTGAAGGCCAGTATTCCTGGGTCGGCAACCACCAGCTCAACGCGATCTTCCCCGGCGGCTATGTCTACAACAACAACCAGCGCGGCATCGCATCGATCACCGGCCGCGTCGGCTACACTTGGGGCCCGGGCCTGATCTATGTGAAGGGCGGTTACGCCTATTCCGACAACAACGAGACGGTGACGCTCGGCGGCGCGCCGGTCGGCTTCGCGCTCACCGACAATCACAGCAACGGCTGGACGATCGGCGGCGGCGCCGAATACATGTTCGTGCCGAACTGGTCGGCCAAGGTCGAGTACCAGTATTACGACTTCGGCGACAGCCGCTTCACCGTGCCGGCCGCGCTGGTGCCGTTCGGCAGCTTCCACAACGACGAGCACACAGTGAAGGCCGGCCTCAACTACCGCTTCAATCTCGGCAACCTCGGCGGCCCCGGCTACGCGCGCTACTGAGACCACGCGCCACAACCAATAATGGAAAGGCCGGCTTGCGCCGGCCTTTTTGCGTCCGGTCGCGTGCATCGATTCCGCAGAGCGAACCAAGCCAGTGCTCCCGCACGACCGCCCTGAAAAATCCCGCGGATCGTCGCAATTTTCCCGATTTTGTTAACCCGCCGCACCGATACTCCCGCGCCGGGGAAACATCCAAGAGTAGTGGCCAGGGGTAGTGGGCCAGGGGGCACGGGGGCAATGGCGTTTCGGTTCAAGCTCGGCAAACTCAATCTCAAGCGCATCGGCCTGCCGCAGATGGGCGTCAGGGGCAGCCTGTTCGCGGCATTCGCCGTGATCGCAGGCATGGCGCTCGTGATCAGCGCAGGCGCCGGCATCGTGCTGCATCAGCTCGGCGGCACCATGACCGATCTCAGCGGCCGCGACATTCCGCGGCTTGCCGCAAGCCTGCAACTGTCAGCGCAGAGCGCCTCGCTCGCAGCGCAAGGTCCCGGCCTGCTCGCCGTGCAGAGCGAGGATGCACTCAACGATCGCACCAAGAAGGTGAAGGAGGTCGCGCAGGCGACCCGCGCCAAGCTCGGCGAGATCATCGAGCTCGGCGCCGACAAGTCCGTCGTCAGCGCGCTGCAGGAGAACGTCAAGAACACCGACGAGGCCACCAATAGCCTGATCTCGGCGGCGCGCGAGCGGCTCGAAGTCGGCGCGCTGCGCGACAAGCAGTACAATGCGCTGCGCAAGGCGCAGACGGCCTTCGTCTCCGCCGCGAGCCCCGCGATGCTCGACGCGCAAACGAGACTCAACGCCATCCTCGGCGCCGCCGACGTGTCCGCCGATGACGCCACCGAGGCGGCCCGCACCGTCGGCCAGATCAGCAACGTGCTCGCCGCCGGCAATCTGATGGCCGCCGACATGACCGCCGCGCTGTCGGCCAATTCCAGCGAGACGCTCGATGCGATCGAGGCCGAGTTCAAGAACGGGCGCGAACGCATCAAGTCCAACCTCGAGGACCTGCCGAACAATCCGGCGATCGTCGCGGTGCGCGACACCGCCGAGAAGCTGCTCGTGCTCGGCGAAGGCAAGACCGGCGTGTTCAAGATCCGTCAGAAGGAGCTCGACGCGATCGACTACGGCCAGACCATTTTGGAAGAAACCCGCAAGCTCAATGTCGGGCTCGGCATCAGCGTGCAGCAGCTGGTCGAGGCCGTGCAGAAGGAGACCGACACCTCGACCTTCCAGGCGCGGCAGCAGATCTCGCTCGCGACCACGGTGATGATCGCGCTCGGCGCGCTGACGCTGGTCGGCTCGTTCCTGTTCGTCTGGCTCTATGTCGGGCGCAACATCCTGCGCCGGATCCGCGGCCTGCAGCGTTCGATGCAGCTGTTGTCCGACGGCGACCTCGACACCGAGATCCCGCAGAGCCGGCAGCGCGACGAGATCGCTGTCATGGCCGACGCGCTGCAGGTGTTCCGCGAGAGCATGATCGAGGGCCGCGAGCTCACGGCAAACCAGAACAAGGACCGCACCGCCAAGGCGGAGCGCACCACGCGCATGGAAGCGCAGATCGTCACCTTCGAGTCCAATGTCCGCAGCGCGCTCGGCAGCCTGCAGACCGCGGCGAACTCGATGCAGTCGACCGCGCAGAGCATGTCGGCGACCGCCGACCAGTCGAGCGCATTGGTCAATGCGGTGGCCTCGGCCGCCGAGGAGACCTCGGTCAACGTGCAGACGGTGTCGGCCGGCACCGAGGAGCTGTCGTCGTCGATCTCGGAGATCGGCCGTCAGGTCGTCACCTCGGCGGAGATCGCCCGCAAGGCGGTCGAGGAAGCCAGCGCCACCGACAGCACGATGCAGGGCCTTGCCGACAACGCCGCGCGGATCAGCGTCGTGGTCGACCTGATCCAGACCATCGCCTCGCAGACCAACCTGCTGGCGCTCAACGCCACCATCGAGGCGGCGCGCGCCGGCGAGGCCGGCCGCGGCTTCGCCGTGGTCGCCTCCGAGGTCAAGAACCTCGCCAGCCAGACCGCGAAGGCGACCGAGGAAATCCGCCAGCAGATCGTCAGCATGCAGGAGGTGACGACCACGGCGGTTTCCGCGATCCGCAACATCTCGAGCACGATCGGCGAGATCAACGACGTCACCACCGCGATCGCCGCCGCCGTCGAGGAACAGGGCGCGGCGACCCGCGAGATCGCCCGCAACATCCAGCACGCCGCCGGCGGCACCAGCGAGGTGTCGAGCAACATCGTCGGCGTCTCCACCGCGTCAGCCGAAGCCGGCGCCGCCGCCGGCGAGGTGCTGAGCGCCTCCGACGCGCTGCGCCGCGAGGCCGACGTGCTGCGCTCGGAGATCGACGGCTTCCTGTCGAACATACGCGCGGCGTAGGAATAGGCCCCGGATAACGCTTCGCTCCATCCGGGCTACGCATGCTTTGACCTCCCCTTGAAAAGGGGAGGTCGCTTTGCTCGTTAGAGCAAAGCGGGTGGGGATCTGCTCTCTCGGCTTGCAGCGTCGCCCGCGGCTGACCCCCATCCCAACCTTCCCCCTTTCAGGGGGAAGGAGAAGAGAGAGATCCGGATGAAGCGCAGCGCAATCCGGGCTACGGAATTCGGCGGCCTCTCCACCCGATTCTCCGGACGACTATCTGATTTTTCGGCTGGCGCGGCGGGCAATGTGCCGCTAAGCCGATAGCATGCATACGAAGACCGACAGCCTGCCCTCCTCGGCGGAGGCATTGCGATACCCCTGGGAGAACCATCCCGGCCACGATCAGGTCGTGGAGGTCGCCCCCGGCGTGCTGTGGGCGCGGCTGAAGCTGCCGTTCCGCCTCAACCATGTGAACGTCTATCTGCTCGCCGACGGCGACGGCTGGACCATGGTGGATGCCGGCTTCGGCAACGAGGAGTCGATCGCGGCCTGGACCACGCTGTTCGAGGGACCGCTGAAGCACGTCAAGGTCACGCGGCTGATCGTGACCCACTCGCACCCCGACCATGTCGGTCTCGCCGGCTGGATCACCGAGCGCTTCGGCTGCCCGCTGTTCATGTCGCAGGTGGAATATCTGCAGTCGGTCTATCACCAGAACCGCGGCACCGAGGAGCGGCGCAACGCGCAGCGGCTGTTCTTCCGCCGCCACGGCATGGACGAGGACCTGACCGAAAAACTGCTCGGCCGCGGCCAGGACTATCTGAAGCGCGTCTCGGTGCTGCCGCCGTCCTATCATCGCCTCACCCATTGCGACGAGGTCGTGATCGGTACACGGCGCTTCAAGGTGATCACCGGCGGCGGCCACGCGCTCGACCAGGTGATGCTGTATTGCGCGGCCGACAAACTATTCCTGTCCGCCGACCAGGTGCTGAGCAAGATCTCGCCCAATGTCAGCGTCTGGGCGGTCGAGCCCGAGCAGAATTCGCTCGGCGAATATCTGGCATCGCTGGCGAGCCTGACCACCACCCTGCCCTACGACGTGATGGTGCTGCCCGGCCATGGCGTGCCGTTCTACGGGCTGAAGACCCGGATCAAGCAGCTCGCCGATCACCATGAGGAGCGCTGCCGGCTGATCGCCGAGGCCTGCCGCGAGGTGCCGCAGACCTCCAAGGAGCTGGTGCCGGTGGTGTTCCACAAGCACGTGCTGGACGAGCACCAGATGGGCTTCGCTGCCGGCGAACTGGTTGCCCATGTCAACTACATGCTGGTCGAGGGCCGGCTGACGGCCGAGATGGCCGCCGACGGCATGCTGCGCTTCAGGACGACCTGAGCGCCCGGCCCCGGGGCGGCCATGCCGCGTCCCGGCGATTTGACCGAAATCAAGGCGGATAGACCCCCGCTAGGGCAATTTGCCCAACTGCCGCGCATGCCCAGATGTGAGCCAATGCATGGACATTAGAGCTGGAAAAGCTCTAAGAAGAGGCAGCTTTTCCGGTCAGGTTCCGCTTTCTGGGTTCGCAGATGAATTACAGCCAGTTTTTCCAAACCGCCCTCAACCGCCTGCATGACGAGCGGCGCTACCGGGTGTTCGCCGACCTCGAGCGGATCGCGGGACGCTTCCCGCACGCGACCTGGCATTCGCCGAAGGGCAGCCGCAACGTCGTGATCTGGTGCTCCAACGATTATCTCGGCATGGGCCAGCACCCCAAGGTGGTCGGCGCCATGGTCGAGACCGCGACCCGGGTCGGCACCGGCGCCGGCGGCACCCGCAACATCGCGGGCACCCACCATCCGCTGGTGCAGCTCGAGGCCGAGCTCGCCGATCTCCACGGCAAGGAAGGCTCGCTGCTGTTCACCTCGGGCTATGTCTCGAACCAGACCGGCATCTCGACGCTCGCCAAGCTGATCCCGAACTGCCTGATCCTGTCGGACGCGCTGAACCACAATTCGATGATCGAAGGCGTGCGCCAGGCCGGCTGCGAACGCCAGATCTTCCGCCACAACGACGTCGCCCATCTCGAAGAGCTGCTGATCGCCGCCGGCCCCGACCGGCCGAAGCTGATCGTCTGCGAGAGCCTTTATTCGATGGACGGCGACGTCGCGCCGCTCGCCAAGATCTGCGATCTCGCCGAGAAATACGGCGCCATGACCTATGTCGACGAGGTGCATGCGGTCGGCATGTACGGCCCGCGCGGCGGCGGCATCGCCGAGCGTGACGGCGTGATGCACCGGATCGACGTGCTCGAGGGCACCCTTGCCAAGGCGTTCGGTTGCCTCGGCGGCTATATCGCCGGCCGCGCCGAGATCATCGACGCGGTGCGCTCCTATGCGCCGGGCTTCATCTTCACGACCGCGCTGCCGCCGGCGATCTGCTCGGCCGCGACCGCCGCGATCCGCCATCTCAAGACCTCGAACTGGGAGCGCGAGCGCCACCAGGACCGCGCCGCCCGCACCAAGGCGATCCTGACCGCCGCCGGCCTGCCGGTGATGTCGAGCGACACCCATATCGTGCCGCTGTTCGTCGGCGATCCCGAGAAGTGCAAGCGCGCCTCCGACCTGCTGCTCGAGGACCACGGCATCTACATCCAGCCGATCAACTATCCGACGGTCGCCAAGGGCACCGAGCGGCTGCGCATCACGCCCTCGCCCTACCATGACGACGGCCTGATCGACGCGCTGGCCGAGGCCCTGCTCCAGGTCTGGGACCGGCTCGGCCTGCCGCTGCGCCAGAAGTCGCTGGCCGCCGAGTAACCCTATCCCTCTCCGACCCCGAATTTGGGCCGGTCGTGCGATGCGCGGCCGGCCCTTTGCGTTATACTCGGGGCAACCGGCCCGTTCTTGGCCGGGACAGGAGATAGGCAGCGATGCTGCACGACTGGGGCGTCATCGCCACGGCGTTCGCCTACATCGGATTGTTGTTCTTCATTGCCAGCCGCGGCGACCGGACGTCGCCGGGCGCGCGCGGCCGTGCCAGCCAGTGGATCTATCCGCTGTCGCTGGCGATCTACTGCACCTCCTGGACCTTCTTCGGCTCGGTCGGCTTCGCCACCCGCACCAGCATCGACTTCCTGGCGATCTATATCGGCCCGATCGTGATGATCGGACTGTGCACGCCGCTGCTGCGCCGCGTGATCGCGCTCGCCAAGTCGCAGAACATCACCTCGATCGCCGACTTCATCGCTGCGCGCTACGGCAAGAGCCAGGCGGTCGCGGCCACCGTGGCGTTGATCGCGATCATCGGCTCGGTGCCCTACATCGCGCTGCAACTCAAGGCGATGGCGTCATCGCTGGAGACCATCCTGAGCGAGGACCAGGCGTTCTCGAAGATCCCGATCATCGGCGACATCGCGCTGATGGTGACCTTGGCGATGGCGGTGTTCGCGGTGCTGTTCGGCACCCGCCACACGGACGCCACCGAGCACCAGCACGGCCTGATCCTGGCGATCGCCGCCGAATCCATCGTCAAGCTGGTCGCCTTCATCGCCGCCGGCGCTTTCGTCACCTTCTGGATGTTCTCTCCGGTCGAGCTCTATGAGCGCGCCCTGAAGACGCCGGAGGCGGTGCGCGCGATCGAATACGTGCCGTCGATCGGCAATTTCCTGATCATGACGCTGCTGTCGTTCTGCGCGGTGATGCTGTTGCCGCGCCAGTTCCACGTCAGCGTGGTGGAGAATTCCACCAGCGCCGAGGTCAGCCGGGCGCGCTGGCTGTTCCCGCTCTACCTCGTCGCGATCAATTTGTTCGTGATTCCGATCGCGATCGCGGGCCTCGTCATCTTCCCGTTCGGCGCGGTCGATGCCGACATGTTCGTGCTGGCGCTGCCGATCGAGGGCAATTCGCAGCTGCTCAGCCTCGCCGTGTTCGTCGGCGGGCTGTCGGCTGCGACCGCGATGGTGATCGTCGAATGCGTCGCGCTCTCGATCATGGTCTCCAACGACATCGTGCTGCCGCTGGTGCTGCCGCGCAGTGACGACATCAGCGCCGGTCAGAAGGATTTCGGCGATTTCCTGCTGAAGGCGCGCCGCTTCTCGATCTTCGCCATCATGGTGCTGGCGTATTTCTACTATCGCGCGCTCGGCAACACCCAGCTGGTCGCGATCGGCCTGCTGTCGTTTGCCGCGATCACCCAGCTGGCGCCGGCCTTCTTCGGCGGCCTGTTCTGGCGGCGCGCCACCGCGCGCGGCGCCATGGCGGGCATGCTGGTCGGCTTCGCGACATGGCTCTACACGCTGTTCATCCCGAGCTTCCTGGAGACCTCGACCACAGGCCTGATGCTGCTGCAGCATGGACCGTTCGGGATCGAGGCGCTGCGGCCGCAGGCGCTGTTCGGCGCCGACCTGCCGCCGCTGCTGCACGGCGTGCTGTGGAGCCTGGCGCTCAACATCCTGACCTATGTCCTGTTCTCGCTGGCGCGCGCGCCGTCCGCGATCGAGCTGTTGCAGGCCGATGTGTTCGTGCCCAACGCGTTGGCGCCGATCGCGCCGAGCTTCCGGCGCTGGCGCACCACGGTGACGGTGCAGGACATCCAGAGCACGGTGACGCAATATCTCGGTCCCGACCGCACCCGCGAGGCCTTCGCCTCGTTCGCCGCCGATCGCAATATCGTGCTGCAGACCTCGGCGCCGGCCGATTTCGAGCTGCTGCAGCATGCCGAGCGGTTGATCGCCTCCTCGATCGGGGCCGCGTCCTCGCGCCTCGTGATGTCGCTGCTGTTGCAGCGGCGCACGGTGTCGGCCAAGGCCGCGCTGAAGCTGCTCGACGATTCCCACGCCGCGCTGCATTTCAACCGCGAGATCCTGCAGACCGCGCTCAATCATGTGCGCCAGGGCATCGCGGTGTTCGACGCCGATTTGCAGCTGATCTGTTCCAACCGCCAGTTCTCTGAATTGCTCGGGCTGCCGCCGCATCTGGTGCAGCTCGGCATCCCGCTGCCCGAGATCCTCGAATTCATGGGGGCGATCAGTCCGCCGCCGGCCGGCGACAGCGACAGCCTGTTGCAGCTGCGGCTGCGCGCCTACACCACCGAGGGCGAGCCCTATCTGGAACGCTTCACCGACCGCCATCTGGTGATCGAGGTGCGCGCCAACCGGATGCCGGGCGGCGGGCTCGTCCTCACCTTCTCCGACGTCACGCCGAGCTTCGAGGCCGCCGAGGCGCTGGAGCGCGCCAATGCGACGCTGGAAAAGCGCGTGCGCGACCGCACCGAGGAGCTGACGCGGCTGAACTCAGAGCTCGCGCTCGCCAAGGGCGTCGCGGAAGACGCCAACGCCTCCAAGACGCGCTTCCTGGCGGCAGCCAGCCACGACATCCTGCAGCCGCTCAATGCTGCGCGGCTCTACGTCACGAGCCTGGTCGAGCGCCAGAACGGCGGCGAGGATTCACGCCTGGTCGAGAACATCGACGACTCGCTGGAAGCGATCGAGGACATCCTGGGCGCGCTGCTCGACATCTCCAGGCTCGACGCCGGTGCCATGACGCCGGCGATCACGAGCTTCCGGATGGCGGACCTGATGCGCTCGCTGGAGATCGAGTTCATGCCGATCGCCCGCGACAAGGGCCTCGATCTGCGCTTCGTGGCCTGCTCGCTGCCGGTCGAATCCGACCGCTCGCTGCTGCGCCGGCTGCTGCAGAACTTCATCTCCAACGCCATCAAATATACCCCGCGCGGCCGCGTGCTGATCGGCTGCCGCCGCCGCGGCGATAAGCTGCAGATCAGCATCTTCGACACCGGCGTCGGCATTCCGGTGCAGAAGCGCGGCGAGATCTTCAAGGAATTCCACCGCCTCGAGCAGGGCGCCCGGATCGCCCGCGGCCTCGGCCTCGGCCTGTCGATCGTCGAGCGGCTGGCGCGCGTGCTCAATCATCGCATCGCGATCTCGGCCAATGTCAGCGGCGGCTCGGCATTCTCGGTCACGGTGCCGATCGCGACCGCGGTCAATCATACCGCAGCCGTCACCAGCGCCACGCCGCTGTCGAAGACGCCGATGAGCGGCTCCTTGATCGTCTGCATCGAGAACGATCCCGCCATTCTCGACGGCATGAAGACGCTGCTGACGGCGTGGGACGCCGAGGTGATCGCGGTGCTCGATGCCGACGGCGCGATCAGTGCGATCGAGGCCGCCGGCGGCCGCGTCACCGGCGTGCTGGTCGACTACCATCTCGACCGCGGCAACGGCGTCGCCGCGATCCGCGATATCCGCCGCCGCTTCGGCGACGGCATTCCGGCGATCCTGATTACCGCCGACCGCAGCCCGGCAGTGCGCGCCGCCGCACGCGAGGAGAACATCGCAGTCCTCAACAAGCCGGTCAAACCAGCCTCACTGCGCGCCTTGCTCGGGCAATGGCGGACGCAACAGATGGTGGCGGCGGAGTAACGAGGGCAACGAGAAACCGTAGGATGGGTGGAGCGCAGCGATACCCATCACCTTTCCGCTTGCTCAACTCCTCTCGCCAAACTCCCCATCCAGACCAGAAACGTCCCCGGCCCAATCCTCAACATAGACACCCTGCTGCACAAGGCGGTGGAACGACGAATGCGGCCAATCGCTCACACGTGTCACAAGCCCATGTTTGACGGGGTTGATGTGAACGTAATCGATGTGCCGAGTAAAATCGGTCTCATCACGGATCGTGTGCTCCCAGTATCGTCGCTGCCAGATACCTCGTTCTCCCTTGCCAGCGCGGCTAGCCGAGACCGGCTCACCGCCAGCCAGCTGTCGAGAGAATGACGTTTTGATGAGCCGCCATCGTGTCGAAAAATCTGCATCTCCGTCCGGCAGGGTCCAGACAGTGTGCAGATGGTCGGGTAGGACCACGATGGCATCGATAGTGAACGGATGGCGTCGCTGGGTCTCACGCAATGCCGTCCGCAATCTATCGACATTTTCGGTCAGCAGCCGACGTCGCCGATCCGCCAGATTAACGGTGAAGAAGAAACAGCCTCCGGCAATGAAATTGCGGCGGTAACCGGTCATACTTCCACGCCCGGCCGCCAAAATGATGGGTATCGCTGCGCCCCACCCATCCTACGCGTTCCATCACGTCGATGGCGTGCCCTGGCGCCACTGGCCGCCGGCGATCTTGGCGGCGGCGATCACGGCTTGCGTCCGGCTTTCAACGCCGAGCTTCTGCAGGATGGCCGAGACATGGGCCTTGATGGTCGCCTCGGACACGCCGAGCTCGTAGGCGATCTGCTTGTTGAGCAGCCCCTCGGACAGCATCATCAGCACCCGCACCTGCTGCGGGGTCAGCGTCACCAGGCGGTCGCGCAGCCGGGTCATGTCGGGATCGCCGCCAGCCGACAGATCGGTGTCCGGCGGAACCCAGACGTCGCCTTCCATCACCTTCATGATGGCATCGCGCAGCGTCTCGACGCCGAAGCGCTTCGGGATGAAACCGGAGGCGCCGAAGTCGAGCGAGCGGCGGATGGTTCCGGCATCGTCGCTGGCGGAGACGATGACGACCGGGATCGCCGGATATTGCGCCCGCAGATAGATCAGGCCGGAGAAGCCGCTGATCCCCGGCATGCTCAGGTCGAGCAGAATCAGGTCGACCTCGGAGTCCCGTTCCAGGAGCCCGGTCAAATCCTCAAACGATCCGGCCTCGCTGATCGTGGCCGAACTCACGACGCTCGACACCGCCTGACGCAACGCATCACGGAACAACGGATGGTCGTCGGCGATGACAAGATGAGTATTGGCAGCAGCAGTCATCTCAGTCCCACTAAGCGGATTTCGGCAAACCCGCGCCGTTCGGTTGTCGCCCGCGCGGCAGTATCACGCAAGGGCTCGATAATACCAGATGCCAACTCAGTTAACCCGCTCAGCTTGTGCGCCGCAATAGACGCACGCGGGGGCGTTCCATCTCGACCTTCCTCCACAAGATAAGTTCAATCCTGAAAAGGCCAAAAGTCTTATTGGGGCGGGTTTCACTGCGATGTTACCCTTTAACTCAAGCTTGGGGCTTATTCGGGCCCAACCCGGCAGACGGGAGCGAGCATGGCAGCAACAATTCGGGGGGAGCTTTCCAGATGTCCACAATGACTGCAACTTCGGCGCGGCCCGCCGGCATGACCAAGGATGAGCGTTTCGTCATCCTCGCGTCGTCGCTCGGTACCGTGTTCGAGTGGTACGACTTCTATCTCTACGGATCGCTGGCCGGCATCATCGGCGCGCAGTTCTTCTCCGACTATCCGCCGGCGACCCGCGATATCTTCGCGCTGCTGGCCTTCGCCGCCGGCTTCCTGGTCCGCCCGTTCGGCGCGATCGTATTCGGCCGGGTCGGCGACATCGTCGGCCGCAAATACACCTTCCTCGTCACCATCCTGATCATGGGTCTGTCGACCTTCATCGTCGGCCTGTTGCCCAACGCCAAGACCATCGGCATCGCGGCGCCGATCATCCTGATCTCGCTGCGCCTGTTGCAGGGCCTTGCGCTCGGCGGTGAGTATGGCGGTGCGGCGACCTATGTCGCCGAGCATGCGCCGCAGGGCAAGCGTGGCTACTACACCTCGTTCATCCAGACCACGGCCACGCTCGGACTGTTCCTGTCGCTGCTGGTGATTCTGTTCACCCGATCCATCATCGGCGAAAAGGACTTCGCGGAATGGGGCTGGCGCATTCCGTTCCTGGTGTCGGTGCTGCTGCTCGGCATCTCGGTCTGGATCCGGCTGCGGTTGAATGAATCGCCGGTGTTCCAGCGCATGAAGGACGAGGGCAAGGCCTCCAAGGCGCCGTTGACCGAAGCCTTCGCGACCTGGAGCAACGCCAAGATCGTGATCCTCGCGCTGTTCGGCCTGACGATGGGCCAGGCGGTGATCTGGTACACGGGCCAGTTCTACGCGCTGTTCTTCCTGCAATCGATCCTGAAGGTCGACGGCTACACCGCCAACCTCCTGATCGCCTGGTCGCTGTTGCTCGGCACCGGCTTCTTCCTGGTGTTCGGCGCGCTGTCGGACAAGATCGGCCGCAAGCCGATCATCCTGGCGGGCTGCCTGATCGGCGCACTCACTCTGTTCCCGATCTTCAAGATGATCACGACCAACGCCAACCCGGCGCTGGAAAAGGCCTATGAGACGGTCAAGGTGCAGGTGGTGGCGGATCCCGCGGGCTGCGGCGATCTGTTCAACCCGGTCGGCACCCGCGTCTTCACGGCGCCTTGCGATACCGCCCGCGCCTTCCTGGCCCAGTCGTCGGTGAAGTACTCCACCGTGCCAGGCCCGGCCGGCTCGCCGGTGAAGATCATGGTCAACGACAAGGAGGTGCCGTACACGGACGCCAAGACGTCGAACCCGCTGATCACCGCGGCGGTGCAGGCGGCGGGCTATCCGAAGCCGGGCGACGCCGGCATCGTGAAGATGTCGAACCCGTTCGACGTCTTCCGTCCGCAGGTAGCCGCAGTCATCGGCCTGCTGTTCATCCTGGTGCTCTACGTCACCATGGTCTACGGACCGATCGCGGCGATGCTGGTGGAACTGTTCCCGACCAAGATCCGCTACACCTCGATGTCGCTGCCCTATCACATCGGCAACGGCTGGTTCGGCGGCCTGCTGCCGGCGACCGCGTTTGCGATCACCGCCTCGACCGGCGATATCTATTCCGGACTGTGGTACCCGGTGATCTTCGCGGCAATCACCGTCGTGGTCGGCGCATTGTTCATTCCGGAGACCAAGGACGTCGACATCAGCAAGACCTGATCGGTCGACATCTCGATCAAACAGCATCGGCCGCGGAGCGATCCGCGGCCGATGTCATTTGAGAAGCCAGATCGAATTGAAAGCCAGGTCGAACTGAAGCGGTCGAACGCGTCAGCGCGTGGCACCGATGAATTGCAGCACGATCTCGCGCCGGTGCGGACGGGCGCGATGCTCGATCAGATAGATGCCCTGCCAGGCACCGAGCGCCATTTCATCATCAAGCACCGGAATCTGCAGCGAGGTCGCCGTCAGCATGGTCTTGATATGCGCCGGCATGTCGTCGGGACCTTCGGTGTCGTGGCGCCAGCCGCCGTCTTCGGGTGCGGCGCGATCGAGCGCCGTCATCAGATCGACCAGCACCGTCGGGTCGGCATTCTCCTGGATCGTCAGCGAGGCCGAGGTGTGACGGATGAACAGCGTCACCGCGCCCTCGCCAGCACGCACCTCGCGCAGGAATTTTGCGACCTCGCGCGTGATGTCGGTGAAGCCTGCGCCAGAGGTTTCCACCGTCAACCGCGACGAGACGATGCAGGTTGCAGCGACCGATGATGGCGCCGAGCGCGACATAGTTCTCGGTGAGTTCATCTGTACTTTCTCGACATGTCGTCCCGGCGAAGGCCGGGACCCATACTCCGCGGCCCTTCGATTTCTAAGGCTCGGAGTTGATACCTTTCGTAATCAATGTGCATCGGTGGCGATGGGTCGCGGCCCCCGTGCGCAATTGCGCACTAGGCCAAGACGACGCTGTAGAGACAGCGCCAGCACAAAATCAAATCTTGCCGCCATTGACGTCGCGCTGCACGCGGTTGGCCATCTCGATCAGCCGCCGCCAGGCTCGCTCCACGAACGACATCACGCGATCCATGTCGCGGTCGCTCGGCAGCGGAATCTCGATCTTGCGCTCGCCCTCGGCGATCTTCGGCTCGGCCTTCTTCAACGAATCCGATTTCGGCAGCGCCTCGTCGGTCTTGGCCGGCGGCGCGCGCGCCGCAAGCTCGCCCTTCAGTTTGTCATTGTCGGCCTGCAGGCGCCCGATCTCGGCGTCCAGCGCCGCGCGCTCGTCGGGCACCATGTAACAGGCCCAGCCGGCGCTGGAATTGGTGCAGGTCGACACCGCGCCGGTGCGGGTGTCGAGCCGCAGGAAGCCGTCGCCAGCCGGAGACAATGCGTAGCGACCGTTCTCGGTGTCGGGCGCGGTTTGCGCTGTCGCCGCGCCGCTCGTGATCAAAACGGCCGCAACAATTGCGATGGACGATTTTGAGAGCGACGACGCGATGGGCATGGCTTGCTCCGCCTCAACCTGATTCCTGCCCCTAGACCACAGAGCTATAGGGCTTGCGGCCTGACTTCAACGCGTCCTCGAGCAATTCGATCCGATCCTGGCCCCAGAAGACTTCGCCATCGAGCACATAGCCGGGCGAGCCGAACACGCCGGTGTTGAGTGCATCCTGCCGATTCTGCTCATAGGCCGCGCTGATCGCATCAGAGGGTGAGCGCTCGACAAGCTGCCGGCCGGGCAAGCCGGCATCGTCGGCGAGCTTCACCAGCGTGGCGGGATCGGCAAGGTTGAGCTCAAGCTCCCAGACCGCGGGGTAGGCCCGCTGCAAAAACGGCTCGGGGTCGAGACCCGCCTCAAGCGCCGCGATCACGACGCCATCGGCCAGGCGGCCGTTGAACGGCCAGTTGGCCGGCTGCAGATGGAAATTCAGCCCGCGCTTGTCGCGCCAGCGCTGCAACTCGATCATCCGGTAGCGCTGCCGCACCGGATGGCGCTGCGCGAGCGGCAGCCCGCCGGTCTCCGAGAACAAATCGACCAGCAGCACGGGCCGATAATTTACCTTGAGATCGTAAGTGCTTACGAGCCGAACGAAGGGCTTGTGGCCGATATAGGCCCAAGGTGATTGCAGCGAGAAGTAGTAGTCGATTGGGCGCGGCATGCGGAACCTTGACTGCACGAGAGCGGGAGACTTTCGGTGATCCCAGCAGAGCAGGATAAGCCGCGCAATATCGCTCAATGCCACGCAAGCTGTTGCACTGCGATCACTGTGTCACTCTGACCTTGAATATCTCCAAATAAATCCAACAGAATCAAAGCAATAACTGGTTACGACGCAATCTTGACTTGATTAGACGCGGTAAGTATGGTCCGCGCGGCTTTTGACGGGGACGGGCGCAATTTCCATCATCCGCGGCATCGGTTAGTGTTTGCAGCATGGCTGAAAGCACCAACGACGGCGCAGATGGAAGTCGCGATCATTCGTCTCCCGACGAAGCTGCGCTTTCCGCAAGGCTCGGAAGTCTCGATCATCGGTTGTCAGAAATTCGCGACAGCCGCAGGAGCAAGACTGATCAATCCGGTACTGAAGGCGGGGACAGTGCGGCCAGAGCTTCGGCGATGGCGCTCGGTTTTCGTCTTTCCTCGGAGCTGGTCGCGGGCGTTGTCGTCGGGGCGGCGCTTGGCTGGGGGGTCGACCGTTTGCTGTCGACGTCGCCATTCGGATTCATCGTGTTAACGCTGCTCGGCTTTGTCGCCGGCGTGGTCAACGTGGTGAGGTCCGCGGGCGTGGCCTCGGGCAAGCGCTGAGCGCTGACGGAAGTCACGACATCTGAAATTCGATTACCGGCACGATGGCCGGTGGACCAAGAGCCGCGCGGATGAAAATCGACCCGATCCACCAGTTCAATATCGAGCCCCTCTTCACGCTCGGCCACATCGGCAATCACACGATCGCCTTCACCAATTCGACGCTCTTCATGCTCATCGCGGTGCTCTTGATCGCGCTGCTGATGCTGGCGAGCGGCCGGGAACTGGTTCCGGGACGGTTGCAGTCGGTCGCCGAAATCTCCTACGAGTTCGTCGCCACCACGATTCGCAGCACGGCCGGCGCGGAAGGCATGAAGTTCTTCCCGCTGATCTTCTCGCTGTTCATGTTCCTCTGCGTCTCGAACCTGGTGGGCGTGATCCCCTACACCTTCACGATCGCGAGCCATCTGATCGTGACCGCGGCGCTTGCGCTGCTGGTTTTCTTCACCGTCCTGATCTACGGCGTCTACAAGAACGGCCTGAAATTCTTCAGTATCTTCGTCCCCCACGGCGTTCCGATCTACATCCTGCCACTGGTCATGTTCATCGAGATCCTGTCGTTCTTCCTGCGGCCGGTCTCGCACAGCGTTCGTCTGTTCGCCAACATGCTGGCAGGCCACATCGCGCTGAAGGTGTTCGCGGGCTTCGTCGCGATGCTCGGCTTCTCGCTCGGCGCGCTCGGCTGGTTCGGCGGCGTGCTGCCGCTCGCGCTCACGGTGGCGCTGTACGCCCTCGAACTGCTGGTCGCGTTCCTGCAGGCCTATGTGTTCGCGATCCTGACCTGCATCTACCTCAACGACGCCATTCATCCGGGACACTAAGCGGTCCGGGGAATCTCCACCCACCAATCTGTCTATCTTTCTCAAGGAGCTACAAATGGAACCGGCAGCAGCAAAACTTATCGGCGCGGGCATCGCGTGCATCGGCATGGGCGGTGCGGGCGTCGGCGTGGGCATCATCTTCGGCAACTACCTCGCCGCTGCGGTGCGCAACCCCTCGGCCGCGCAGGGCCAGTTCGGCAACCTGATCTTCGGCTTCGCCGTGACCGAAGCGCTCGGCATCTTCTCGCTGCTGATCGCGCTGCTTCTGCTGTTCGTTCCGCTCTGAGCGGCACCCCGTCGCGCCGCCCCTTCGGGCGGCGCGCATGACAGCAACAGGAGAACACCATGGCTGAGAGTCATGGCGAGGCAAAAGGCCAGAAAGCCGGCGCCCACACCGAGACCGATGGCGGACATCACGGCGGAGCCTTTCCGCCGTTCGATTCGTCCAATTTCGCCTCGCAGCTGGTGTCGCTGGCGATTGCATTTGTCGCGCTCTACCTGATCGTGTCGCGTATCGCACTGCCGCGCGTCGGCGGGACGATCGATGCACGTCAGAACAAGATCGAGGGCGATCTGGCCGAGGCGCAGAAGCTGAAGGACGAGTCCGACGCGGCGCTGAAGGCCTATGAAACCGAGCTGGCGAACGCCCGCGCCAACGCGCAGGCGATCGGCAACGAGACCCGCGAGAAGCTGAACGCGGCCTCGGAAGTCGAGCGCAAGGCGCTGGAACAGAAGCTGGCGGCCAGGCTCGCCGACGCCGAGAAGCAGATCGCAACGACCCGGACCAACGCCATGAGCAACGTCCGCGGCATCGCGGCGGATGCGGCCGGCGCCATCGTCCAGCAACTCGCCGGCGTCACGCCGGACGCGAATGCGGTCAACAGCGCCGTCGACGCGTCGCTGAAGGGATAGGCCGATGTTTTACGAACCGGAAACCTGGGTTGCGATCGCCTTCGTCATTCTGATGGTCGTGTTCGGCTACCTCGGCGTCCATCGCACCCTGCTGACCGCGCTCGATCACCGTGCCGAGCGCATCAAGGCCGAGCTCGAGGACGCCCGCCGTCTGAAGGACGAGGCCAACAAGCTGCTCGGCGAGTACAAGGCACGCCGCGCCAGCGCGGAGCGCGAGGCCGAGGAGATCATCGCCAACGCCAAGCAAGAGGCCGAGCGGATCGCGGCCGAGGCCAAGACCAAGATGGAAGATTTTGTCGCGCGGCGGACCAAGACCGCCGAGAGCAAGATCGCCCAGGCCGAGGCCCAGGCCGTGGCCGATGTCCGCGCCGCTGCGGCCAACGCCGCCGTGACCGCCGCCTCGACCATCCTGTCGCAGTCGGTCAAGGGCTCGGTTGCCGACGACCTGGTCGGCAAGGGCATCGCCGAAGTCCGCTCCAAGCTGAACTGACGCGATCACAATTCCTTCCAACAAAGGCCGGCGCGAGCTGATCGCGCCGGCCTTTTTGCTTGTCCAAATCTGTCCGTTCAGAGCACTAGGCGCCTCGTCACCGCGGCCGCGCTACTTCTTCTTTGGCGCGCGGGGCTTGGGCTCCGGCTTCAGGGCCTGCGGGTCGAAGCCGATATAGAAGATGTAATCGTCGTTCTCCGCGGCCGTCGGCGCCGGATAGACCACATCCTCGGCGACCAGGCTGAACGGCACACTGCCGCTCTCGTCCATCTGCACGGTGGTGGTGTAGGCCTTGGTCATGACCGTCCGCTCGCCGATGCCGCCCTTCACCACGGCGACGCGCAGCGGCACCTGGACGGTCGGCGGCGCGCCCGAGGGCCCGGCGATCACCCGCCCCTGGATCCCGATTTTGGCGGTGATCTGCCCGCTGTTCAGGCCGCATTGCCGCGCTGTGCGCGTGATCGAGGCCAGGAACTTGACGTCGTTGCCGACCGCCTCCTTGCCGTTCGCGGCCACGGAATAGGTCGAGGCCCCGGCGCGGATCTGCACCGGCGGACAGGTCAACTCGGCGTCGGCGTCGTTGAGCTGTTTTGGCGCGGCCGGCTTGTCCGAATCGGACGAGCCGCCGCCGAACAGGCTCTTGAAGCGGTCGCTCAGCGACTGCGCCGAGCCGACCGACGGCAGCAGGGTGGCACCGAGACCGATCGTTACCGCCGCCGCGAGCGCGAACCTGATCACCCTGTCACCCATGCGATATCCTTAAGCCTCCAAGTGGTCTCCGAGTGGAGTTCCCCGTTTCGCGCGCGTTATAGCAAGCCAATGGCGGCGAACCCAAGGCATCTTGCAAGGCATGGGGTGGTCCGGCCATCAGCCGAAAGGCGCAAGACAAGTCTCACGAATCAGCCGCGGAAATCCTCGTGCAGCAGGCCGAACAGCAGGTGGTCCTGCCAGATCCCGTTGATGCAGAGATAGCGCCGCGCCAGGCCCTCGCGGGTGAAGCCGCACTTCTCCAGCACCCGGATCGACGACGCATTGGAGGGAATGCAGGCCGCCTCGATGCGGTGCAGATTGAGCTCGCCGAACAGCGAGGGCAGCAGCACCCGCAGCGCCGTCGTCATGTAGCCGCGATGCGCGTGCGGCAGGCCGACCCAGTAGCCGATCGTGCCGGCCTGCACGATGCCGCGGCGGACATTGGCGAGCGTGATTCCGCCGATCATCACCCCGTCCGATTCGCGGAAGATGATGAACGGGTAGGAACGGTCGGCGGCAATATCCTCGGTGTAGCGGCGCAAGCGGCGGCGGAAGCCGGCGCGGGTCAGGTCGTCGGACGGCCAGATCGGTTCCCATGGCGTGAGATAGGCGCGGCTGAATTCGCGCAACTGCGCCCATTGCGGGAAATCCGACATTTGCGGCGCGCGCAGCAACAGCCCGTGACCGCGCGGCATCAGTGCAGCGGGTCCACTAGACGGCAAACGAAACAGGGCCATGGCCCAACACTCCCCGCCAAGCTATTCCCCCTCGCCCCGCCCTTGCGGGGAGAGGGTTGGGGTGAGGGGCTCCGTCCACGAGCGAGCCGATCGCTGGGACCTGTACCCCCTCACCCGGATTGCACCGGACGATGCTTCGCATCGCCGAGAGCAATCCGACCTCTCCCCGCAAGCGGGGAGAGGTAAATCCTAGTGCAGCAGCGACTTTGCCTTCGACTTGGTCAATCCTTCCGCAAAAGACACCGCCGTGTCCAGACCCCTGCCGCTCCCAAGCGCAACAACAGCGGGCCGGCTGCGCGACAGCAGGGCACGGGCGGCGTTGCGGCTCGATTCGACTGAGACCGCATCGATCCGCGCCACCAGTTCTTCCACCGTCTGCGGCCTTCCATAGGCTAGCACATGGCGTGCCAATTGCTCCGCCCGCGATGAGCAGCTTTCCAGCGCCATCAACAGCCCGGCCTTCATCTGCGCCTTGGCGCGGGCGACCTCGGCCTCGGTCAGGGTTTCCACCGCGTCATTGATGACGTCGACGATCACTTCCATCATTTCCGGCGCGTCGGCCGGATCTGTCCCGGTGTAGAGCCCGAAGAAGCCGGTGTCGGTGTAGGGCGCGTGGAAGGTGTAGATCGAGTAGCACAGCCCGCGCTTCTCACGCACCTCCTGGAACAGCCGCGACGACATCCCGCCGCCGAGCGTGTTGGTGAAGACCTGCAGCGAGAATAGCGACAGGTCGGTCTGCGGCACGCCTTCGAGCGCCAATGTCAGATGCGCCTGCTCGAGATCGCGGTGCACCACGCGCGAGCCGCCCTTGCCGAACATCGCGGCTTGCGGCTTCGGCGCCGGCGTGGCGTCGAAGCTCGAAAACTTCTGCGCGACGTCCTCGACGATGCGCTTGTGATCGACGGCGCCGGCGGCGGCGACCACCATGTCCGGGGCGCGGTAATGCGTCGAGAGGTAGTCGCGCAGCATGTCGCGGTTGAAGGCCTTCAGCGTCTTGGCGGTGCCGAGCAGCGAGCGGCCCATCGGCTGGTCCGGGTAGCAGAGCTCGTTGAGATGCTCGAACACGACGTCGTCGGGCGTATCCTGCGCCGCGCCGATCTCCTGCACGATGACGCTCTTCTCGCGCTCCAGCTCATCCGGCACGAAAGACGGATTGGCGAGGATGTCGGAGAGCACGTCCAGCGCCAGCGGCACGTCGGCCTTCATCACCCGCGCATAATAGGCCGTGGTCTCGGTCGAGGTGCCGGCATTGAGGTCGCCGCCGACCGCCTCGATCTCCTCGACGATCTCGCGCGAGGAACGCCGCGCGGTGCCCTTGAACGCCATGTGCTCGAGCAGATGCGAGATGCCGTGCTCGTTCGGCTTCTCGTCGCGCCCGCCGACGCCGGCCCAGACGCCAAGCGCCGAGGTCTCCAGATGCGGCATGCTGTCGGTGACGACGGTCAGGCCGCTCGGCAGCTTGGTGATTTCAACGCTCATTCAGGCAACTCCTTGCTTGGCAGCACGGCTGACCGACAGCACGAAGCGCTCGACCTCGGCAGAATCATTCTTCATGACAGTCATCTGTTCGGACTTGGTCATCAACCCTCCGAGCCAGGCCGGCAGCTGCGGACGCACCCCGCAGGCGGCCTCGACCGCGTCGGGGAATTTCGCCGCATGCGCGGTCGACAGCACGATGTTCGGGATCCCTGAGTCCGAGGTGTCGCGGTCGGCGACCGCGAGCGCGACCGCGGTGTGGGGATCGACCAGATCGCCCGCCTCGCGCCAGGCGGCGCGGATCGCCGCCGCCGTCTCGGTCTCGTCGGCGCGGCCGGCGTCGAAATCGCGGCGCACCGCGGCCAGCGTCGCATCCGGCAGCACGAAGCGGCCGGACTGCTTCAGCGAGCCCATCAGGCGGCGGACCTGCTCGGCGTCGCGGCCGCTGGCCTCGAACAACAGCCGCTCGAAATTCGACGACACCTGGATGTCCATCGACGGCGAGGTCGTGGCGTGCACCTCGCGCACCTCGTAGATGCCGGTCTTCAGGGTCCGGGCGAGGATGTCGTTGACGTTGGCAGCGATGCGCAGCCAGCGGATCGGCAGTCCCATCCGCTTGGCGACGTAGCCTGCGAAGATGTCGCCGAAATTGCCGGTCGGCACCGTGAAGTCGACGGTGCGCCGCGGCGAACCGAGCGCCACCGCCGCGGTGAAGTAATAGACCACTTGCGCGACGATGCGCGCCCAGTTGATCGAGTTGACGCCCGACAGCGCCACCTGGTCGCGGAAGCGATGGTTGTTGAACATCGCCTTCACCAGCGCCTGGCAATCGTCGAACGTGCCCTCGATCGCCAGCGCATGGACGTTGCCGGCGCCGGTCGTCGTCATCATCCGGCGCTGCACCTCGGAGATGCGCCCGTTCGGGAACAGCACCACGAGGTCGACATTGTCGAGCCCCGCGAATGCCTCGACCGCGGCGCCGCCGGTATCGCCCGAGGTCGCGACCACGATGGTGGTGCGCTGCGCGCGCTTGGCCAGCACGTGGTCCATCAGCCGCGAGATCAGCTGCATCGCGACGTCCTTGAACGCCAGGGTCGGCCCGTGGAACAGCTCGAGCATGAACTGGTTCGGCCCGACCTGGTCGAGCGGCACCACGGCGGGATGGCGGAACGTGGCATAGGCCTCGTTGGCCATGCGGCCGAGCTCGGCGTCGGAAATCTCGCCGGCGACAAACGGACGGATGATCTCGACCGCGACCTCCCAATAGGGACGGCCGAACAGGGCGGCGATGGTCTCGGGCGAAAGCTGCGGCCAGGTCTCGGGCACGTAGAGCCCGCCGTCGCGGGCAAGCCCGGTCAGCATCACATCGCAGAAGCCAAGCACCGGGGCCTCGCCCCTGGTCGAAATATACCGCGTCAAACCGCCCTCCAAAGGCTTCGATCCGAGCCTTAAGCCTTTGATATCATGGAATTATCTAGTTCGCCGCATGCGAACCGGATGAGGTCACCATAGAAGATCGGGCCCCCAATGGGTAGCCCGAAGCGCGCGTCCCCGGGGTCGCGCGGGGTGGTGAATTGCCTCGTGATGGAATGGATTGCGCGGATCTCTCTCCGTCCGTCGTCCCGGCGAAAGCCGGGACCCTTAACCACAGCACGTGATGGCGAACGAGGATCGCGGCTCCAGCGTGCGCAAAAATTGAGATTTGGGGTAATGGGTCCTGGCTCTCGCCAGGACGACGATGAGAATGGTGCTCGATTCAACCTGTCAAACAGCTCGTTCGGTGTCATCGCCCGGGCTTGACCGGGCGATCCAGTATTCCAGAGACGCCAGTGCTTGAGCGGATAGGCCGCGGCGTACTGGATCGCCCGGTCGAGCCGGGCGATGACAGTGGGGTGGGGACACAACTTCGCATTCTCGCGACATGATTGTCCGAGCTTTGCTCTTCGTTCCGCCCTCTCTTGAACAGAGGGCGCAGGGAAAGCCGGGTGCCGATCGCACCCATGGGCCCCGTGCAAAGGTAGAAAGCACGGGGGTAGGACCACAGGTGTAACCGGAGCAATCCGGCTTTCCCTGCGCGATGGGTTACGGCTTACTTCGTGCTCTCCCCGGCGAGACTTGGCTTGTTTGTCACCGCCTTCGCAAAACGCGTTCGCGTGTTGCGACGAGACACCTGCCGCTAGGGCGTCAGGACCACACGACTTCACCGTCCGCCTCGGTCGCTCTCGTCGGTCACGACCTCGGCGTCCACCGCATCTCACACCGCGTTCATGACGACCGCGAAGCGCCCCTCAATCGGGTGAGACGGCGGCGTTTATAGCACCGAGTTACATTTCTGATAAAGCGAATTATTTTCGCGTGAAGGGCTTGCGCCGTCGGGCAACTCAGTGGCAGGGGCGCGCGCCTCCATCCACTCGTCATTCCGGGGCGACGCGAAGCGTCGAGCCCGGAATCCATCCATCCACAGAACCCGCGGCCTGATGGATTCCGGGCTCTCGCTTCGCGAGCCCCGGAATGACGATGGAGAGAGAGCGGCGCTATCCCCTAACCGCTCGGCGGCGCCAGTGGTTGCACGATCTCCTGGAACGGCGGCAGCGCCTCGCAGCGTGCGGCGTGGGCCTGCAGCGCGGGATAGCGCGCGTCGAACAGATGCGGATGCGCCTCGCCGGTGAAGCGCAGCGCGCAGGCGACTGCGATGTCGGCATGGCCGATGCGATTCTCCAGCCAGTACGGCGCCGGCACCGCCGCCCGCTCCTTCTCCAGCACCGCGAGCACGCCTGATATCTGCGCCTCGCAACGCTCGACCCAAAGCTTGAGCTGCTCCTTGCGCAGCACGCGCTCGTAGATCAGGCTCACCGCCTTGTCGGCGAGCCCGGTCGCGAGCGCCGTGATGCGCAGATGCTTGCGCCGCTCAGGCCCGGAGCGCGCGATCAGCGCTTTCTCCGGCCCGACCAGTTCGTCGAGATAATCCAGGATCGCACCGCTCTCGATCAGCGCTTCGCCATCGTCAAGCACCAGCGTCGGCACCCGCCGCACCGGATTGTAGGCCGCAACCTTCTCCGCATCGCCGAAGGTCGACCACGGCTTGTGCTCAAAGGGCAACCCATAGAGCCGCAGCGCGATCGCGGTGCGGCGGACAAAGGGCGAGTCGTACTGGCCGATCAAAAACATCCGTCATCTCGTCGGTCGTGCCGCGGCAGGCCACTGCCCTCGAAAGCAGAGCTTTCGAGGTGTGCGGCCACGCCGGGGTCAGAGGTTGCGCTTTGCACCATCCTAGATGGGCTGCGCGGGGTTGCAACCGGCCGGGTCATTCCAATGAGGCATTGCCTACCGCCGATTCTGCTGGTGCTCGCCGTCAACTGTTGCGGCAGAGCGGACCGTGTTTTGAAGTCGAGCAGCAGCCACACTCGATGTCGTCCCTGCGAAAGCAGGGACCCATTACCACCGGCTCCCGTTGTGGCAAAGGCTGGAGCCCCAGCACAGTAACCAACTCAGTTCGGTGGTTATGGGTCCCGGGTCGCGCTCCCGCTTGCCCGGGACGACGGCAGAGTTTGGAGCAACAGCTATGCAATCACCGGCACATGCCTCGCCGCATCGCGCGGCAATGTGCCGTCAAGGCGCGGATCGTCGGCCACTTCGATCTGCCGCTTGAACGGACGAAACCCCGAGCGCTGGTAGAACGCGATCGCGGAGGGATGGTCGAAGGTGCAGGTGTGCACCCAGACGCGGCCGACGTCGCGCGACCAGGCGATCTCGAGGGCGCGGTTCATCAGGAAGCGCGCGGCGCGGGTGCCGATGAATTTTGCGGTGACGCCGAAATAAAGCAGCTCGCATTGGCCGGGCTCGCTGAAATCGAGTTCGAGCAGGCCTTCATCATGGCCCTCAACGACCAGCCCGTAGAGCTCGATGCCGGGCGCGTGAATGACGGCGCCGAGATCGGCGTCATCGAGCCCCGTGCGGGTGAACCACAGCCACTCCTCACCGACGCGGCGGTAGAGATCGCGATACCAGTCGAGTGCGGGCGGATCGACCTTGCGCAGGCGCCATGCGCCGGGCGGATCGTCGCGGCGCGGCGGGCGCTCGGTAATTTCCAGATGTGTGACGACGGCGGCGATCTTGCCGTGGGGGATGTCGGAGTACCCGTCGGGTAGCAGCATCACGCGACCTTTGTTTCCAATTATCGGCGGGAAATATCCGCGTGTCTCGCGGCAGATGCAATGCAACGCTGCGTAACAATGTTACCGATTTGTCAGTCGGCGTTTTGGCGAATCAGGCGCTCGATGTGGAGAGGCCACCGGAGCAGACATCGTGTCGCGCCATCACACGCTGCCGCCGATCATCTATACGCCGCCACCACCGAAGCCGAAGCCTGCGCGACGGCGGCGTGGCATCGGTTACGCACATGGGACGGGTGCGGCTGGTGAGGCCGAGGACGTCGAGGATGGTGCGCCGGTGCGCGGCACTCAGGTTGTGCCGCAGCACGCGCGCCCGGTCGAGACCGTCGAGCGGCGCGCGCCGTCACCGAACGGCAAGCTCAGCGACGACACGCTGCGCGCGATGCTTGAGTTGCAGGAGAAGCAGGTGAAGTAGTCGACGGTATCGGCCACATATTCACTGTCGTCCCGGCCTAGTGCGCAATTGCGCACGGGGGCCGGGACCCATAACCACCGATGCCGATTGCTTTTGCGCGCTGGGGCCACAGCGCCGTTCAACAACGCAACCCTGTGGTTATGGGTCCCGGCTTTCGCCGGGACGACAGTGGAGTTTTGGGCGGCCACCAGCCTTCCTTCACCTTGGCGTCAGCGTGATCGCCTCCGCCGTTGCGGCCTCTACTGCGCCGCGGCTGTAGAGCAGCGGCACATATTGGCCGGTCGCCCACAGCGGCGCGAGGTCGCGGTAGTGGGCGTTGAAGGGATCGCCGGATTGGCCTGGGGTGTTGATGGTGCGGCTCGCATCCCAGTTGCCGACATCGAGCACCATGCGGAACGAGGCGCCCGCGGTGAGCTGATAGTCGGAGCGGCGATAGGTGGCGGCGCGCGGCACGTTGGCGGCGCCGCCATAGGCGAGCGGGCCGACCGACATCTGCGCCGCGGTGGCCTTGTCGGCGAGCGGCATCAGCGCGTGATCGAACTTTGCGACATGCAGCCGGCCCCAGCGCCAGGTCGAGGCATCGCCCCCGAGCTTTGCGGTGACGTCGGCTACGGCCGCGCCGAGGCTGTCGCGCAGCACGCGGTCGCGTTCGGCGGCGGGATCGCTGCCGAGCGCGGCGTCGGGTTTTTCGAGATAGCCGACGATGGCGGAAATGCTGGACGCCTCCGGCGCGATCAGCTCGGCCACTTTCGGCGCCGTGGTCTTGAGCAGGACGGGGCCGAGATGGTTTGCGATCCAGACCTCGTAGACCGCAGCCGCGGCGCTATCCGCCGCGTCGCGCGCGTCCCACGCCTGCAACAGGTCGAGCCCCTTCTTCACGTTGGCATCGTCGGATGACAGCGGCTTCAACAGCGCGACGAGGCGACGCGCGAGCATGCCGGTGTCGTCGTTCTGCAGCGCCATTGCGTCCGCCAGCGTCACCTTGCTGTTGGCTTGCAGCACCTCGGTGATGCGCTGCCAGCGCGCGCTGTCGGACCATTCGAACCCGACCCGGCGCTCATTGACCGGATAATCCGCCGGCAGGTTCATCTGGTTGGCGGTGGCGATGAAGCCCTGCTTCGGCTGATAGAGCTTCGGCAATTCGTCGAGCGACAGGAAGCCCTGCCATTCGTAGCGGCCGTCGCCGGGCACCGGCATCAATCCATCGAAGCTCGTGCGGCGCGGCGTCTTGCCGGCGGCGACCCAGCCGATATTGCCTGACGTGTCGGCATAGACCTGGTTCTCCGACGGCGCACCCCAGCGCCGCATCGCGCCGAGGAAGCCTGTCCAATTCTTCGCGGTCATGTAGTCGGAGGAGCCGAAATAGGCCGAGGTGCCCGGCTCGAACCAGATCGAGCGCACCGCGAAGGCGCGCTTGTTCGCATCGTCGACATAGATCACCGGGCCGTGGCGGGTGAACTTCAGCTCGAGGTCGCGGTCGGCCTCGCCCTTCACCGCTTCCTTCTCGTGCACGATGCGCATGTCCTCCCAGCCCGTGCCATAGCGGTACTGGTTCGGATTGTCGGGATTGAGCTCGTAGACGTAGATGTCTTCCTGGTCGACGTTGAAGATGGTCAGGCCGAACGCGATGGTGTCGTTGTGGCCGATCGAGATGCCCGGCAGCGCCGGCTCGCCGGCGCCGATCACGGAGATGCCGGGCGCATTGAGGGCGACGATGTAGCGCAGCGACGGCACCGAATGCTCGCGATGCGGATCGTTGGCAAGGATCGGACGTCCCGTCGCGGTGCGTGAGGCCGCGATCACCCAGTTGTTGGAGCCGATGGTGTCGCGCTGCTGGTCGGCCGCGGCGAGGAACGTGTCGGGATCATGCGCCAGCGCCGCCTTCTGGTCCTTTGCTGCTGCGAAGGCGACCGGGCGCGTGGCGAGGTCATAGGCCGCGAGCACGCCCTTCGGCACGCTGCAGGGATCGAGCCCGTCGGGGATTTTCGTGGTCCACGCCGGCTCCAGCTTGACGCGGAAGCGATCGGCATCGAGGCCTGCGGCACAGGCGACCTGCGAACGCTTCACCTCGGAGGCGACGTTGCGGGTCAGGCCGTGGCTGCGGACGCGCACGACATCCTCCGCCGACCACAGGTCCGGCATCGTGCCTGCGATCCTGAACTCGATCGGCAGCGGCCGCTTGCCCGCCTTGACGTCGGCGACATAGGCGTTGACGCCGGCGACGAAGGCCTCGGCATAGGATTTCGCCTTCGGACCGTAGGCGGCCCATTCCGCATTCATGTCGCCGCGATAGAGGAACAGCCGCAGCGCCTTGTCCTGCTCGGCATAGGCGGGGCCGAAATCCTTCGCCAAGAGGCCGAGCCCGCGCTTGCGCCAGAGATCGATCTGCCAGAGCCGGTCGCGCGCGGCGTTGAAGCCCTGCAGGAAGAACAGGTCGTGCTCGTTGCCGGCATAGATGTGCGGAATGCCCCAGACGTCGACCAGGATCTGGCCCAGCGCCGTCAGCCCGGCAACGTCGGTCTTGACCTCGCGCGCCGCCACCAGCGGGCTCGCCTTCTCGCGCGCCGCGGCAGGCGCGGCCAGCATTGCGGCACAGAGCGCGGTGCTGAGCAGTCTGGTGACCCGGTTGAGATCCGCGTTCATGTTGTACTCTCCGATGGTTGTTATTGGTTGACGCGTTGCCGACGTGTGAGACCATCACCGCGAAGAAAGTGCGTCCCCTCTCCCACTTGCGGGGGAGGGCTGGGGTGGGGGTGTCGCCGCGATGGGACCAGTCATTATGCGGAGAGAGCCCCCACCCGGATTGCATCTGCGATGCAATCCGACCTCCCCCGCAAGCGGGAGAGGTGCAGCGAGCCTGCCGCACGAGCGAGCAAACCTCACCCGCCCTATTCCCCCTCGTCGCTCGCCAGCACGCCCTTCACGGCGCGCGCCCAGCCGGCGAGCTTGCGGTCGCGCGTTGCCTCGCTCATCGCCGGCCTGAAGCGGTGCTCGAGCCGCCAATTGTCGGCGAACTTTGCGGGCTCCGGATAGACGCCGGCCTCGAGCCCGGCGAGATAGGCCGCACCGAGCGCCGTGGTCTCCTGGATCATCGGGCGGTCGACCGGGGCGTTGAGCAGGTCGGCGAGCCGCTGCATGGTCCAGTCCGACGCGGTCATGCCGCCGTCGACGCGCAGCACGGTGTTGGCGGCGTTGGCCTCCGGCCAGTCGGTGCGCATCGCAGCCCACAGATCGAAGGTCTGGTAGCAGACGCTTTCCAAGGTCGCGTGCGCGAGCTCGGCCGGGCCGGTGTTGCGGGTCAAGCCGAACAGCGCGCCGCGCACGCGCGGATTCCAGTAGGGCGCGCCCATGCCGACGAAAGCCGGCACCAGATAGACGCTCTGCATCGAGTCGGATTTGTCGGCAAGCGGCCCGGTCTCGGCGGCGTGCTTGATGATGCCGAGCCCGTCGCGCAGCCATTGCACGGCGCTGCCGGCGACGAAGATCGAACCTTCGAGCGCGTAGGTGCGCTGGCCGTTGAGCTGATAGGCGATCGTGGTGAGCAGCTTGTGCTTCGAAGCCACCGGCGTGGTGCCGGTGTTGAGCAGCGCGAAGCAGCCGGTACCGTAGGTCGACTTCATCATGCCGGGCTCGAAGCAGGCCTGGCCGATGATCGCGGCCTGCTGGTCGCCGGCGATGCCCGAGATCGCGATCGGACCGCCGAACAGATCAGCCGTGCTCTCGCCGAAACGGGCGGAGGAATCCTTCACCTCGGGCAGCATCGAGCGCGGCACGCGCAGCAGCTTGATGAGGTCGTCGTCCCACGCGCCGGTGTGGATGTTGAACAGCAGCGTGCGCGAGGCGTTGGTGGCGTCGGTGGCGTGCACCCGGCCGCCGGTGAGCCGCCACAACAGATAGCAGTCGACGGTGCCGAACAACAGCTCGCCGCGCTCGGCGCGTTCGCGCGCGCCCGGCACGTGATCGAGGATCCAGGCGACTTTCGTCCCGGAGAAATAGGGGTCGATGATCAACCCGGTCTTGGCCGAGATCGCCGGCTCATGGCCTTCGGCCTTCAATTTGGCGCAGATGTCGGCGGTGCGGCGGTCCTGCCAGACGATGGCGCGGTGCACCGCCTGTCCGGTGGCGCGGTCCCACACCACGGTGGTCTCGCGCTGGTTGGTGATGCCGATCGCGGCGATGTCCTTGGCCTTGAGGCCGGCCTGCTCCAACGCCTCGCGGCACACCATCACGGTCGAGGTCCAGATGTCCTCCGGCTCGTGCTCGACCCAGCCGGAGGCCGGAAAATGCTGCGGAAATTCCTGCTGCGCCACCGCGGCGATGGAGATGTCGCCGCGAAACACCATGGCGCGCGACGAAGTGGTGCCCTGATCGATGGCCAGCACGAAAGACATGAGCGTTTCCCTTGAGGCGTCTTCCCGAAGGAGATTGGTTCAGGCGCCAAGGGAGCGGATTACCGCGGCGAGGTCAAGATTGAGGGCGAGTTTGGTGTTAGACCCGTCATCCTGAGGTGCGAGCGGAGCGAGCCTCGAAGGATGCACGGCCACCAGCGGGGCCGTCGACCCTTCGAGGGCCGCTGAAGAAGCGGCCACCTCAGGGTGACGGTGATAGAGCGGGCGCCGGAAGAAGAACACTACGCCCGATCACATCGGCCGGTAGGTCCGCACGTCGCCGGGGACGTTGACGCCGATCTTGATCGCGCCGACCGAGCGGATGATGTCGTCGCCGAGCAGCTGGGCGAAGCAGGCGTAGCCCCAGTCGTTCATGTGCAGGCCGTCGGCGGTGACGAAATCGTTGATCGGGATCGCCTGCCGCTCGTGCCAGTCGCGCATCACCTCGAAGCGCGGGAAGATGCCGACATGGCGCAGCGCGGCGATGCGGCCGAGCAGCTTCACCATGCCGCGCGCGCTTTCGGGACGCTCGGTGACGCGCGGCGAATATTGCGGATCGACCAGCACGACGTCGGCGCCGGAGGCCTGCAGCCGCGCCACGCCGTCCTCGACCTGTCTTGCGGTCTCGGAGGGATCGAGGTTGCGCAGCACCGCGTTGGTGCCGACCTGCCAGATCACCATGTCGGGATGCACGTCGATCACTTCGGTCTGCAGCCGCGCCATCATCTCGGGCGCGTCCTCGCCGCCCTTGCCGCGGTTGAGCACGGTGATGTCGGCGGCGGGATATTGCCGGCGCAGCTGCCCGGCGAGCCGGTTCGGATAGGTGAATTGGGGCGACGACGAACCATAACCTTCCGTCGAGGACGAGCCGAACGCGATGATGACGACCGGCTTGCCGGCGGCGAGCTTGGCCGCGACATGCGGCAGCGAGCCGGTCGAATTCGGCACGTCCTTGGGCTGCTGGCACGGAACGCGGTGGAAAATGTCGCTGGCGGATCTGGCGACCTGCCTCACCTTGTCGAACGCCTTCGCGGCGACGCCGGGCTGCTGATTGGCCGCATCGGCTTCGATGGCGGCGGCCTTGTCCGCATCGGGCCGTGCGGCCTCAGACTTGGCACCGGGCGAGAGCGCGGCATGCTGGTCGGCCTGGCCGGTCTGCGCGCGCGATGGCGTGACCGGCACGAGCAGCGCCAGCACCGCAACGGCGCACCCTGCGGTAGAGCGAAAAGGGAAGGCAAAACGCATCAACTCTGCTTCCTCTAATTCTGCTGCACCGGACCCAGATGGGCCGCATCGATCACGAATTTCGCAAGGGCCCGGCCGAGACAGGCGTGAACCTTCTTGGCCAGGTCGACACCATGCGAGGTGCTGAACAGGTCAAAATATCCGGCGTCGCTCCATTGCTTCATGATCGCGAACCGGTCGAAAAGCGGAACGTCGTGCTGCTGCGCCACCACCTTCATATTGTCGAGATATGGCGGTGCAGAGATCATCGTCTCCGTACGCGGGCTGTATTGCAGATTGACCAGCACCACGTCAGTCCCGGCGCCCCGCAACGCAACAACGCCGTCGTTGATGGCGGTACGGAAATCGTCGGGATCGACTGCTCGCATAGCATCGACCGTGCCGGTCTGCCAGATAACCAAAGTAGGCTTTTTTGCTTCAACAAGCTTAACAAGGGTTCCCGCGGTCTCCTCGGCGGTGCTCTTTCCCTGTAATTCTACGGATAGATCGATCACAGACGACGGCAATGCCTCCTTGAGCGCCGCCTGCAGCGTGGCCGGATAGGCGCTCGCCTCATTGCCGGGAATGGTCGAGGAACGGCTGCCCACCACGAGCACGTTGAGCGGCTGGTTGGCCTTCACGGCATCCATGACCTTCGGCAGCGAGCTCTCGGTCGAAAGCAGATAGGCGGGCACGTCGCAGGGCGGTGCCGGCGGCTCGGCGGTGTCGCCTGCGCGTGCGGGCGCCGCCGCCAAACAGGCGGCCAATAGCGTCAGGCCCAGCAGCGTCCGCGCGGACATCATGCTCCCCCTCCCGCCATATCGGCGTTGCCGCCGGCGCCTTTTTTCGAGGCGCCTTTGTCGGCGGAGTGTTTGTACCACGAAATAATCCACGCCATGCCGCACATGATGAGGATGCCGCTGACGCTGATCAAGGCGTGCAGTGCGGCACCGCCAGATACTTCGGCAAGCACGAAGTGACCGGCAAAGGCGAGGAAGACCCCGAGACAGAATATCTCAAGCGAATGCTGGCCACACAGGATCAAAGGTCGCAGCCAGGGCGATTTCAACCCCGGCCAATCCCGGGGCAGGAAGCGCACGGTGAGGGCTGCGAGCGCCAGGAAATGCGCGAACCGCAACACGTCCAGGTCGGTCTTGTTGATCGGATACATCCATTGCTCGATCACCTTCGGCATGATGTGGCCGAGCTGCGGCACGTACCAGGTCAGCGTCACGAAGAACGCGGCGACCAGATAGACGATGCAGATCCACATCGTGATGTTCGACGACAGGATGCGCGACATCCGCCGCGCGCCGCCGAGCGCACACCAGGCGCCGAACACGAACAGCAATTGCCAGGCGAACGGATTGAACGCCCAGAAGCCGTTCGGATAGGCCGACAAATAGAGGTCGAACTGCCAGGTCACCGCGTAGAGCACGACCGACAGGCCGAGCGTGACATCGGGTTTCCATTTCATCAGCCACAGGATCAGCGGCAGGAACAGCATCAAGACGATATAGAGCGGCAACACGTCCATGTTGACCGGACGGAAGCGCAGCAGCAGCGCCTGGACGATGGTGACGTCGGGCTGCTTGAGGAAGTCCATGATCCCCATCTCTTCGGTGTAGAGCGGGTTCTCGAACGAGGTCGCCACATAGGAGATCTCGGCGAGGAAGATCGTGAACAGGAAGACATGCGCGACATAGATCTGCCAGACCCGGCGCAGGATGCGCGCGGTCGCGATCACGAAGCCGCCCTCCAGCATGGCGCGGCCATAGACGAAGGCCGCGGTGTAGCCGGAGATGAAGATGAAGATCTCGGTGGCGTCGGAGAAGCCGTAATTGCGGATCGTCAGCCAGGTCAGGAGATTGGTCGGCAGATGATCAATGAAGATCAGCCACAGCGCGAGCCCGCGGAACAGGTCGAGCCTGAGCTCGCGCTCGCCGGTCACCGGCAGCGTGATTGCAGGCGCCGCGGCCTTCGCCTTCACCTCGGCATCGGCTTTTGCCTCGGCCTTGGTCTCAGCCACCGGCGAACCGGCTATGGGATCGGCAATCGAGCTCATCAAACACCGTATCGGCTGCGGACGCCCCGCAGGCCGTGCTGAAAAGATAATACCGGTCCACGACTTCCGGAGAAAGCCTTGCCGACAAAGCACAGAGTGCGGCGGCATGCCGCCGCGCTTTAGAGCGGAACTATGTTGAAACCGGGATGAACGGCCGGCCCCGGGACCGGCTTTTCACGGCCTGCCCGGCGATTGGTTCCGGCTGACCAATTGGCTATGGTGGGCGCCTGTTTGCGCATGATCCGGACGAAAGCGGATTTTGCGCCGAGATCATCGGATTGAGCCGGATGTACCGCGCCGTTACCCGCCAGATCGAAGTCACCGTCGAGCCGAACTTCATGCCGGAGCGCTCATCGGTCGACCGGCGCGAGTATTTCTGGTCCTACAAGATCGTGATCGTCAATGCGGGGCCGGAAACGGTGCAGCTGCGCACCCGGCACTGGATCATCACCGACGCCACCGGCCGCCGCCAGGAGGTGCGTGGCGAGGGTGTGGTCGGCGAGCAGCCGGTGCTCGCGCCCGGCGAGCGCTTCGAATACACCTCGGGCGTGCCGCTGCCGACCGCCTCCGGCTTCATGACCGGCAGTTACCAGATGGTCACCGAAGCCGGCGAGCGCTTCGACATCGACGTGCCGACGTTCTCGCTGGACAGCCCGAGCCCGGACGGGAAAAGGGTGTTGAACTGAGACACTTCTCCCCGGCGACAACGTCGCTGCGAGGGTGCGCGTCCACAAGACTTCAGGGAGCCAGTCCGCACGCTCTCCGTCACTCTGGAGAGCAATCGCGACGAAGCTGTGACGGTCAAACATGGGTTCGCACTCTCGCGGCGCGATCCAACACGTTGGTTTGCTTGCATCAACGCGCGCGTGGCATAGTGCGCAAGCGTATCCGGAAATTGGCGCCCTAAGGGATTGGCCCGGGCCGACCACGTTGCCTCTGCGACAAAAACGGTATATTTTGCTGTTGCTCAGGCGGTTCAATGCGCCGGGCTTCGGTCGATCCCTGCACCGCGCTGCGAATACAGGAGCGTGACCATGCCGATTACGACGCTGAAGGTTTTGGCGAGCCTCATGCAACTCCATGGGCCGGACGCAATCATTCAAAGCGACCATCAGGGTATCGACGCATTGCTGAGCGATCTGCGCGGACAGGGTGTGCAGCAAGGAGTCGTCGCCGACGAAGCCGTGGTGACCCAAGCCGCTTTCAGGCGTGGGGGTTTTGCCAAGGGGGCGAACGCAGGCGCGTTTCGCAGAGCGGCGTACGCTCCGGGCGTAGGCGCGTTTCGCCGAGGCGGATTTGTTCGAGGGTACTAGAGCATTTTCGGTTCTGATTGAATCAGAACCGAAGCTCCAGCTTTTTGTTTTGACGCGTTTTCTTCACGCGAACCGGTATCCACTTCGCTCGAAAACGCTCTAGCTAGCTCCTTCAACCAGTCTCGGTATCGGCATGTCAGCGGACGGTGCAGATTTTGCCGCTTTCCAGGATCAGCCGATCACGCAGTTGCTGGTCAAGGTTGCAACGAGATGTAACATCGATTGCTCCTATTGTTACTGGTTCCGCGACGCGTCCGTTTACAGCAAGCCCAAGCTCATGAGCCCGGACGTGCAGCAGCAATTGCTGCAGCGCATAGAACAGCACGTTCTCAGATACGCCCTCGTCGATTTTCCCATCATTCTGCACGGGGGTGAGCCGCTGCTGTGGGGCGTAGAGAACTTCCACCGCTTTGCCGAGGCCTGCGAGGATATTTCATCACGGACCGGCTGCGAGATACCCATCGCGGTCACGACCAACGGCGTGTTGATCGATGACGATTGGCTGGCCTGCTTCGAGGCCCACAACATTTCGGTCGCGATCAGTCTGGATGGGCCGGCGCACATTCACGACACGCACCGCAAGACGTTCCAGGGTACGGGCACCCACACCGCTGTCGAACGAGCCGCTCGCATGCTGGTGTCGCGCGAGATTGGCGTGATTGCCCTGGCAGTCTGCAATCCCGCTTATGCTCCGCAGCAATATGCCGATTTTTTCGCTGCGTGCGGGATCTCCAACTACGACATCATGATCCCCGACGCGACGGTGGACGAGCAGCCGCCATCCATTGCCGCGTTCTACAAGGGCTTGTTCGACGTGTGGCTGGAGGCGAATCGCGCCACACCGACGACCAGTATCCGCATCATTTCCGACATGATCACCGCCCTGCTCGACAACAATTCACCGACCGAGGGCGTCGGCCACAAGCCCGTCGAGCTTTGCACCATCATGACCGATGGCACCGTGGAGGCGCACGATGTGCTGCGGATTGCGGGCGACGGCTTCACGAACACCAGCTTCAACATCTTCGATCATGCGATCGACGCGGTCAGGAACGAGCCTCGCTGGAAAGCCGCGCGCGATGCTTCAATCAATCTTTGCGCGAAGTGTCGGCAATGCAAGTTCATGAACGCCTGCGGGGGAGGCTATCTTCCGCACCGTTTCTCCAAGGCGAACGGCTACGATAATCCTTCGGTCTATTGCGACGATCTCTATGCGATGTTTGAGAACATGCAGTCCGTGCTGGAAAACCATCTTTATGTCAGCAAGCCAGACGGCAGTCGCGTCAATGTGCGCGACACTTTGGCAGGCGCCGTGCTCGTGAATGCGAGGCACCATATTTCAGAATAATAGAAATAGTTCCGAATTTTCTGATTTGCTCGACGGCCAGTCAACTCGCCATCATTCGATGTGCAATTGCGCATGGGGGCGGCGCAGCCGCCACGCGATCAACGGAATCGACCGGTCGGCGCCAAGAACCAATGCCTCGCGAGACTATTGGCTTCCTGACACAAGCACTTTTGGAGGATTAATATGAAGAATCTCGCGATTTATTTGGCGGCCGGCGCAAGTGCCCTTGTGATGACCGCCACTACCACGGCTTACGCCGGACCGCTTTCACCCGGTGCGTCCGTCGCGCCGGAGAGCAATATCCAAAACGTTCGCATGGTTTGTAATGAAGACGGCCGTTGCTGGCGTGAACGTGGCGAACGCCGCGTCATCATCCGCGAGCGCGGTGATTCATACGGATATGCGCCTCGCGAGCGCTACATCGAGCGCCATGACTATGAAGAGCGTGGTGGCATCGGGTTCCGCGCGCCGGGCGTGAGCGTCGGAATCGGGACCGACCGCTACTGAGGAAAACCGAAAGCGTCAGAAGGGCCGCGGAGAAATCCGCGGCTTTTCCTTTTGGCGGCGTTGCAAACGGCGAGGACCTGGTCTGTCGGCCAACTGCCCCCGCCTTCACATGTGAGGGGCACTGGCGCCTCGCATGCGCTCCAGGAGCCAGAAAGCCCCGATCGCAACGAACGAGAGAACGAAGATTCCTCCACACGCCAGGAAAGTCTGTACGAAACTCGTATCCATGACATCCTCCAGTTGATCGCTTGCAAGCTCGACCAACGCGCTCAATCTGCCAGATTGTCCCGCGTGATCGGATCGACGGCGCCGATTTCAGAAGTTCGCAGCGACCAGGTCGTAAGAACCCCTGCTTCCGCGAACATAGACCCTGGCAGCGGCGGCACATATCAGATCGCGGTTGGCATCGAACGCGTTCAGAAGGCCTGGCTCGTCGAGGTAGGCATCCGATTGAATGCGCTTCAAGGCGCCTTCGGTGACGAAGAACGATGCCTCAATAGCACTGTCATATCCCCAAAACCGCACGGCGCGCCGCGTCTGGTCGTATGAACGACTATGATTTGGAAACTCAATCATGGATGAGGCCTATCGGGTTGTTGCCATAGCGTGTCGTGACCCGTGACGCGCACATTGAAGTGACGTCCGTCGAGACCGGGGACAAGATTTGGCGGCTAAGGCTTCGCGCTTCCGCAAAGGGGATGCTGTAACAATACAGTTGCGCTACTACTCAGGTGGCTACTCCGCTAACGAATGACAAGCCCATTCGCACTAGGCCGCCACAAATAGATCGCGATTCGCCTTGTTGTCGGGCGGAAGGATCACTACGTCTTTGGTATCACCGCGCGCCCCGGGCTGTTACCGGTGACTGAGAGTGTTGCGCTCCCGCCTTGACCAAAACAGGCGGTCACATGTCAGATATCTCCAAATTCGATCTTCGCGGGTTGCTCGTACCACCGGTGCTGTTGCCGATCTTCTTTGTGCTGCTGATCGCCGCCGCGGTCGCCATTCAATGGTGACCCACCGCCGCGCGCTTTCGCCGCAGGCCGGATCGCCTCCGATGAAACAAACCGAATCAAACGCTGGCTCACGATCTCGATGATCCGAGCGGTGGTCGCCATGGACGAGGCGCGCGAAGCGCCGATGCAGGAGCTTCTCTGCGGCATCGCGGCGCACCGGCCGATTGAGGCGGCGTGTTGCGGTGTGCTCGCCCCCGACTGAGCACCAACACGCTAGTGACCCGCAGGAGCAGGTGCGCCGTTTGCCGCCGGCCCGAGATAGCGAAGTCCATTCGCGGCGAGATTATTGCATCATTTATCAGCTGGCCGAGGATCATATAGGCACCGAGATGCTTGTCCCAGGTCGACTGCCTCGTCCAGTTCAGGGCAGTTTCGATCTCTCAAATCGCTGCGAGCGGCGTTCCAGGCGTTCTAATGGTACTCGATCATTCAGGCATTCCAGCTGTTGTGCTCATTGTCGAGGACGAGATGCTGCTTCGCATGCGCGCGGTAGAAATGGTGGAAGACGCCGGCTATACGCCAATTGAGGCCATGGATGCCGATGAGGCTGTCGCCATCCTGGAATCCAGGTCCGATATCGCGCTGGTATGCACCGACATCCAGATGCCCGGCAGCATGGACGGCCTTGAACTTGCACATGCCGTGCACGGGCGTTGGCCGTCGATCAAGATCATCGTGGTATCGGGGCAATCGAACCTGCCGAGCCTTCATCTTCCCGCCTGCAGCAGGTCCTTCGCCAAGCCACTCGATGCCGGGGAAGTGATAGCTGGGATGCATGGCATGATCGGCCACGCCTGATGCGCTCGCGTTTTTCGTGCCGGATACGTCCAGATTCGCCTGATTGCGCAGAAAACATTCGCCGAAGAGCCAGCTTCTAATGATACGGTCGATGATGTCTCCAGCCGACCTCCGCACAGACCCGCGTGCTGCAAGCAGTGTAGCACCGCAGCAAGACGTTCTGGCGGAAGAGAATGTCAGCCTTCGGCTTCTCCTCGCGCAGGCCGAGATCGATGCCCAGAGTTTGCTGACCGCGGCCGGCATTGACGCCAAGGAGCGCGAAGCAGCCGACAAGCTGCAGAAGGTGATCCTCGAGGAGTTGCACCACCGCATCAAGAACACGCTCGCAACCGTCGGTGCCATTGTCTCCCAGAGCCTGCGCAACCTGGAAGGGGTTGAACACGCGCAGCACGCCATCGAGGGCCGGCTGCTGGCGCTCGGGCGGGCGCACGATCTCCTGCTGCAGGCAAGATGGAGCAGCGCGGATCTCGGCACGGTCGTCCGCGGCGCCACCGAAGCATTCAACAATCCGGATGAGCCGAAGTTCTCGATTTCAGGACCCAATATTCGCATGACGTCGGGCGCCGTCATCGCCATCGCAATGACGCTCAACGAGCTCTGCACGAACACCACGAAGTTCGGCGCCCTGTCCGCCCCACAAGGGCGGATCGACATCAGTTGGAGGCTGGATCAACCAACACAGCGCTTGCATCTGACATGGACCGAGAAAAACGGACCGGCAGTCCACCTTCCGGAAAGGCGCAGTTTCGGGACACGGCTGATCGAGACGCTCGGCAGGCAGCTGCGCGGCGACGTGCGGCTAAGCTATGAGCCGACCGGCTTCGTGTATGCATTCGACGCACCATTGGCTTCTCTGACATCGTCAACCGCATAGGGGACGTCCCGAACCCACCCGCTAAAGTCGGGATATGACGCTCGATGACGAATTAAGTCGACTACCGGGCATAAGGGGTATTTACTGCGGTCATCACCGCTCCGCCTCTGGCCGATATCGGTGACTGAGAGTGCTGCAAGCTCCCGCCAGTAATCAGGAGAGCTTTGTGCCGATTGCCCAACACAGCGAGCCTGAACCGCCGCCTCATGACCTGCTGGCGATGGAGGCCGTGAGGACAAGGGATGCTGCGAAGCCATTCCTGCCCGGCCTTCAGCGCGACGCGATGCTTCGCAAGGCGCCTGATCGAGACCGCCTCCCACATCAATGATTGGCTGACATCTCCCGGCCTGCGAACGCCGTGCTAGAGCGTTTTCGAGCGAAGGACACCGGTTCGCGTGAAGAAAACGCGTCACACTGACAAACTGGAGCTTCGCTTCTGATTCAATCAGAACCGAAGCTCTGCGACGTTGAGGACAAGCCGCCCCATGACGAGGCGGACTGAGGCCGCCATTGATCGGATGCCGAAGGGCATGGCCTCCGGTCGTCTCTCACCAGGCAACGGCGTCGACATCGGCTCCAACCTGTTCTTCAGGAACAGGCGACCGAGGTGAACGTTATTGTTGTGCAGATATTCACGCGCGCCATCCGACTTGCTTATGCCCGGTGGTTTGTGGCGTTGGTGCTCGTTATTCGACCCATTGCTTCCCATATAAAAGATCATCCTCGTCGGCCATCGAGATGGGTCGGAATGCGCGGAGACCTCCAACGAAAGGGCCCGCCATGTTCAAATCTCAGCAGTATCGTGCCAAGGCAGCCGCATATGGCGAACTGATCAAACGTTCGAGCGGTCAGGGCGAAAGCCGCGAGCTTCAGGAGCAGCAAGACCGCCTCGCTTCGCTCGCGGACAACGAGCAGCAACTGGCGGACGATTTTGACGACGCAGTGAACGTTGCGGAGCAGGACCGCTCCCGCGGCGCGGCCCTCGCCGCCGAAGAGGAGTACGTTCTGCGGTGTCTCGGCGCGGCCGTCATCATGCAATGGAACGTCCTGCCGAAGACGCTGCAGCGGGAAATCTTCGACACCGCCGGATCGGTCGGAAAGCTGTTGGAGACGGCGGAGCTCCGCGGGCAGATCGCGCGCTTCCTGCACAAGCACAAGGATGATGCCGGTCGCGACAAGACTCTGGAGGCGCGTCAGGACGCGAGATCGCGCGCTGCGGCTTTGTCGCGGTGGGACAATGAAGGAGGTGCAGTCCCCGACGGACTGCCGATGTAAGCAAACTGCAACAATAGGAGATTCGTTATGTCACTTACCCGATTTGACGTCGATGACGGACCGCACAGCATGGACGGGCTGCGACTTCTCGCCCGGGATGGAAATGAACGGATCGAGGCGTTCATCGGCCGCAAGGTGATGGACGTCTGGGCCGAGTCTGTCGAGCACCGCGGCGGACACCAAAGCCTGTTCCGCGATCAATACAATGCGCTTGGCAGACTGAACCTGGCGGCGATCGAGCGGATCGTCAGTGCGAAATACCAACGCGGTGCTGCGTTCAACCGCCAGCATCCCTATGTCGAGGTGCTGTTCTCGGACATCACCGACAGCGGGGAGACGCTGAATCTGAGCGAACTCGTGCGCGAAGTCTTGCCGCCGGCGTTTCACCGGCTGAGTTGAAGGTCGATCCAGGAGGAATTCCCATGATGAAGAAATCCCTGCTCTCCACTGACGAACCAGAGAAGAAACCACTGCGCGCCGACCGGCCTCCTACCGAAGGTTTCGTGATCATTGTCGACAAACATTTCAAGTCGGAGTTCGACAACGTCGAGGCTGCTGAAACGGCTGGCCGCAAACTGAAGGCGGCTTATCCGATGCTTCAGATCGAAATCTATGACGCCGTCAGCAAGACCCGCACCTTGCTGAGCTGACAGGCCTCGTTACCGGGCTTTGTGGTCGGTCTCCCGCCTACTCGGCGCCGGCTTCCTGCGGCGTGAACTCGTAGACCGACGAGCAGAACTCGCAGGTGACGACGACCTTGCCGTCCTTGACCATCTCGGCGCGATCGTTCGGCGCAAAGCTCTTCAGCATCGACGACACCGCATCGCGCGAGCAGGAGCATCGCGCACGCAGCGTCTGCGGGTTGAAGACGCGAACGCCGCGTTCGTGGAACAGGCGGTAGAGCAGCCGTTCGCCGGACAGATCGGGATCGATCAGTTCGACGTCCTCGACGGTGGAGATCAGCGACTGTCCCTCGACCCAGGCGTCATCGTCCGGCACGTGATGCGTGGCCGTGCCCTCCGGCGCATCGCCGGGGTGCAGATCGGCCTGCTTGGCGCGCTCGGGCGCCTTGGGCAGAAATTGCAGCAGGATGCCGCCGGCGCGCCAGTGCAGCTTGCCGCCCTCGCCGCCGCGCATCTCCTCGCCGACCGCAAGCCGCACCCGGGTCGGAATCTGCTCCGAGCGCAGGAAATATTCATGGGCCGCCTCTTCGAGGCCGCCGCCGTCGAGCGCGACCAGTCCCTGGTAGCGGCTGGTGGTGTTCGCGCCCTGGTCGATGGTCATCGCCAGATGGCCCTTGCCGAGCAGCTCGCCCGAGCTCTGGCCGGTCTTGAGGCGCGCCTCGTCGTAACGCGCATAGGCACGTAGCCGGTCGGGCGCCTGGAAGTCGACGATCAGCAGCGAGACCGGACCGTCGGTCCGGGTCTGCAGGATGAAGCGGCCCTCGAACTTGACCGACGAGCCAAGCAGCGTGGTCAGCACGATGGCCTCGCCGAGCAGCTTGCCGACCGCGGGCGGATAATCGTGCTTGTGCAGGATCTCGTCGAGCGCGGGGCCGAGCCGGGTCAGCCGGCCGCGCAGATCCAGCGCGCCGACCTCGAAGGCCAGCACGGCATCGTCGACAGGAACCGCTGACGGCGCGCGAACCGGCGCCTCGGGCGTGATTTTGATGTCGGGGGATTGTGAAACCATGGCGCTCTATCTGGGGTCTCGAACCATGAAATAAAGGGGTTTACTAGGCACTCGTGTCCCGGACGCGGTGCAGCGTGCAACGCTGCTCCGCGGGGCCGGGACCCACACTGGGTCTCGGCATGGATCCCGGATCAGCAGCGCACCACGCCGCAAGAGCGGCGCGCTGCGCAGCATCCGGGAAACGCAGATATGCTCACGCGACCGCGTCGAAACACCAGGCCAGAATGCCCTTCTGCGCATGCAGGCGGTTTTCCGCCTCGTCGAACACCACGGATTGCGGCCCGTCGATCACCTCGTCGGTGACCTCCTCGCCGCGATGGGCGGGCAGGCAGTGCATGAACAGCGCGTCCGGCTTGGCGAGCGACATCAGCTTGGCATTGACCTGATAGGGCTTCAGCACGTTGTGGCGGTGCTCGCCCTCCTTGTCGCCCATCGACACCCAGGTGTCGGTGACGACGCAGTCGGCGCCGCGCACGGCGGCTTCCGGATCGGTGCCGAGCATGATCGGCGCGCCGGTCGCCTTGATCCAGTCGCGCATCGGCTTCTTCGGCGAGAGCTCCGGGGGGGTCGCGACATTGAGCTGGAACTTGAAGCGCTCGGCGGCATGTGCCCAGGAGGCCAGCACGTTGTTGTCGTCGCCGGTCCAGGCCACGGTCTTGCCCTCGATCGAGCCGCGGTTTTCCTCATAGGTCATGAGGTCGGCCATCACCTGGCAGGGATGCGAACGGCGGGTCAGGCCGTTGATGACGGGAACGGTGGCGTGGGCCGCGAGCTCGAGCAGCGCGTCATGGTTGAGGATGCGGATCATGATCGCATCGACATAGCGCGACAGCACGCGCGCGGTGTCGGCGATGGTCTCGCCGCGGCCGAGCTGCATCTCGGTGCCGGTCAGCATGATGGATTCACCGCCGAGCTGGCGCATGCCGACGTCGAACGACACCCGGGTGCGGGTCGACGGACGCTCGAAGATCATCGCCAGCGTCTTGCCCTCGAGCGGCTTCCTGCCCTTCTCATGGGCCTTCAGCTTCGCCTTCATGGCGGCGCCGGCGGACAGCATGTTGCGCAGTTCGCCGAGCGGCAGCTCGTTGATATCGAGGAAGTGACGGACCGGCTTGCTCATCATCCCGCCGCCTTCTTCGGCTGGGCCGCCGCTAGCGCAGAGCAGGCGCGCTCGAGCGAGCCGATCGACTGGTCGATCTCGGCCTCGGTGACGATCAGGGGCGCCAGGAAGCGCACCACATTGTCGCCGGCACCGACGGTGAGCAGCTTCTCGTTGCGCAGCGCAGCGACGAGGTCGCCCGAGGGCACCACGGCCTTGACGCCGATCAAAAGGCCCTCGCCGCGCACTTCCGCCAGCACGGACGGATAGCGGTCGACGACGGAAGCGAGCTTCTGCTTGAGCAGCAGCGACATCTTCTGCACGTGATCGAAGAAGCCGGGTTTCAGCATCACGTCGAGCACGGCATTGGCCGCGGCGACCGCCAGCGGATTGCCGCCGAAAGTCGAGCCGTGCGAACCCGGCGCCATGCCCTCAGCGGCCTTGGCGCTCGCCAGCACTGCGCCGATCGGGAAGCCGCCGCCGAGCGCCTTCGCCAGCGACATCACGTCAGGGGTCACGCCGGTGCGCTTGTAGGCGAAAAGATCGCCGGTGCGGCCCATACCGGTCTGCACCTCGTCGAATGCGAGCAGCAGGCCATGCTCGTCGCACAGCGCGCGCAGCGCCTTGAAGAACGCCTGCGGCGCCGAGCGCACGCCGCCCTCGCCCTGCACCGGCTCGATCAGGATGCCGGCGGTATGCGGGCCGATCGCCTTCTTCACCGCCTCGATGTCGCCGTGCGGCACCTGGTCGAAGCCGTCCATCGGCGGGCCAAAACCCTCGAGATATTTTGGCGAGCCGGTCGCGGCCAGCGTACCCAGCGTGCGGCCATGGAAGGCACCTTCGAAGGTGATGATGCGGTAGCGCTCGGGATGGCCCTTGGAGAAGTGATAGTGGCGGACCAGCTTGATCACGCCTTCCATCGCCTCTGCGCCGGAATTGCAGAAGAACACGAAGTCGGCAAAGCTCTGCTCGCACAGCCGGGCGGCCAGCGCCTCGCCGTCCGGGCTCTTGAACAGGTTCGACATGTGCCAGAGCTTGGTCGCCTGTTCCTGCAGCGCCTTGACCAGATGCGGATGCGCATGCCCGAGCGCGTTCACCGCAACGCCCGAGGTGAAATCGAGATAGCGGTCGCCGTTGGTTGCGATCAGCCAGGCGCCCTCGCCGCGCTCGAAGCCGAGATCGACCCGGGCGAAGACGGGGAGCAGATGCGACGAGGCGCTGTTGGTCATGGCGTTCACTGCCGGTTTGAAGCCGACAATTGCCGGGCGGCTTGACGCCAGTGCAGCAACGGCCAGCTTCGGAAAACAAAACGGCCGCCTTTGCGGGCGGCACGTACAGGCATTCTATGCTGCGGCCAGTAGGTGTCAATCGCCAGCAGCCGGCCTTTGCCGACCTTCCTGCGATGCGGAACGAGCGCAATCCGGAGCATTCCGGTGCGGTGGAAAAGCCTCATTGCAGTGCTTAACTTTGTGGGAACATGTGGACGCACGGCCGCGGACTCTTGCGCCAGAGTCACGCCATATTGTAGCGTTTGGCCTGTCGGGTACGACATCTCGTGCGGCAGTACTGGACCCTCTAAGTAGCCTTCGTGTCACACGTAAACGTTCGGGCTCAAAACCGCGCCCGGCGAGGGCTAAGGGATTCTGGCCGCTGGGATTTTGACCCGGATTTGGCTCGCAGCGTCGCTCCAATGACTGGCCGGCGCCATGCGAAAGGAAGAATGCGATGACTGTATTGACCTGGTCCGACGATCGCGTCGAGCAGCTGAAGAAGCTCTGGGAGTCTGGCCTCTCGGCCAGCCAGATCGCCGCGGAACTTGGCAATGTGACGCGAAACGCCGTGATCGGCAAAGTGCATCGGCTCGGCCTCTCCGGCCGCGCCAAGGCCCCCTCCACGGCGGCGCCGCGGCAGCGCAAGGCCCGCCCCGCCCAGCACATGATGCGGGTGGCGCGTCCGGTCTCGCGCGGCAACACCGCGCTGGCGCATGCCTTCGAGGTCGAGATGGAGCCCGATCCGATCTCCTACGACAACGTGGTGCCGATGAGCCAGCGGCTGTCGCTGCTCGAGCTGAACGAAGCCACCTGCCACTGGCCGGTCGGCGATCCCTCGAGCCCGGAATTCTTCTTCTGCGGCGGCAAGGCGCTCGGCGGCCTGCCCTATTGCGCACACCACTCGCGCGTCGCCTACCAGCCCGCCGGCGATCGCCGCCGGCCGTCGGCGAAACCGCAGATCAAGTGAGCACTCGGGAAACTGGCGTAGGACTGAAAAAGAAATCCCCGTGAAAGCGGGGATTTTTTTGTGGCTCGTCGCCCGGATGCATCACCGGCGTCGTCCCGGCGCAGGCCGGGACCCATAACCACGAATGGGTGTTGTTAGAAAGCTGTCTGGCCACTTGCCCATTGCGCCGGCCGCGGCGTATGGGTCCCGGCTTTCGCCGGGACGACGCCGTGTTGCGGCTTGTGAATGCCGCGCGGCCTTACGGCTGCGGCTCGGCCTTCGCGAAGCGGTCGTCGAGCGCGTAGCCGGCGCCGCGCACGGTGCGGATCGGATCCTGCTCGCGGCCCGGATTGAGCAACTTGCGCAGGCGGCCGATATGCACGTCGACGGTGCGCTCGTCGATATAGATGTCGCGGCCCCAGACGCTGTCGAGCAGCTGCTCGCGGCTGAACACCCGGCCGGGATGCTCGAGGAAGAATTCGAGCAGACGATATTCGGTCGGCCCGAGATCGATCGGGCGGCCGGAGCGCGCCACGCGGCGCTTCTCGCGGTCGAGTTCGATATCGCCATAGGTCAGCACGGTGGCAAGCCGCTCCGGGCTCGCACGGCGCAGCAGGCCCTTCACCCGCGCGAGCAGCTCGGGCACCGAGAACGGCTTGACGATGTAATCGTCGGCGCCGGTGGCAAGCCCGCGCACGCGCTCACTCTCCTCGCCGCGCGCGGTCAGCATGATGATCGGAAGCTGCTTGGTCTCGGGCCGCGCCCGCAGACGGCGGCACAGCTCGATGCCGGACAGGCCCGGCAGCATCCAATCGAGTACCACGAGGTCGGGGATGCGCTCCTTCAACCTGGTGTCGGCGTCGTCGCCGCGTCCCACCGTTTCGACGTCGTAGCCTTCCGCATCGAGGTTGTAGCGCAACAGCGTCGTCAGCGCTTCCTCGTCTTCGACTACCAGAATGCGTGCGCTCATCGGTCTAAGTTCTTTCTCTGTGGTGATCCGTTGCCCAAACGCAAACCGAAACACTCAACCCCTGAGCATATTCCCCGTGGAAACGGTTTGTCGCGACGACAATCCGGTTCCGCCGATGCGGATCATGCCCTAGTTGCCCGGCACCGTGGTGGCGAAATTGGTCATATCGCCCTTCGGACGCTTGTCGGTGATCTGCTGGCCCTCGATCATGTAGAACACGGTCTCGGCGATATTGGTGGCGTGGTCGCCGATCCGCTCGATGTTCTTGGCGCAGAACATCAGATGGATACAGAACGAGATGTTGCGCGGATCCTCCATCATGTAGGTAAGCAGCTCGCGGAACAGCGAGGTGCAGATCGCATCGACCTCCTCGTCGCCCTTCCAGACGTTCATCGCCGCCGGCAGATCGTGCGCGGCATAGGCGTCGAGCACCGACTTGACCTGAGACAGTACGAGATCGGTCATGTGCTCGAGGCCGCGGATCAACTTCAGCGGCTGGAAATCGCTCTCCAGCGCCGCGACGCGCTTGCCCATGTTCTTGGCGAGGTCGCCGATCCGCTCGAGGTCAGTCGCGACGCGCATCGCGCTGACGATCTCGCGCAGGTCGATCGCCATCGGCTGGCGGCGAGCGATCGTCAGCACCGCGCGCTCCTCGATGACGCGCTGCAGATTGTCGATCTCGATGTCGGCGGCGACCACGCGCTTGCCCAGCGCGACGTCGCGGCGGATCAGCGCGTCGACCGACTCGGTGATCATGCGCTCGACGAGGCCGCCCATCTCGGCGACCAGGCGGGTCAACTCCTGCAGGTCGCTGTCGAATGCCTTGGCGGTATGTTCAGAAGCCATCGCTTGTCTCCTCAGCCGAACCGGCCGGTGATGTAGTCCTGCGTGCGTCGATCGCTCGGCGAGGTGAAAATCTTGTTGGTGTCGTCGAACTCGATCAGCTCGCCGAGATACATGAAGGCGGTTTTGTCGGAGACGCGCGCCGCCTGCTGCATGTTGTGGGTGACGATCGCGATCGTGTAGTCCTCGGAGAGCTCCTGGATCAGCTCCTCGACCTTGGCGGTCGAGATCGGGTCGAGCGCCGAGCACGGCTCGTCGAACAGGATCACCTCGGGACGCACCGCCACGGTGCGTGCGATGCACAGCCGCTGCTGCTGGCCGCCGGAGAGCGACAGGCCGGAGGCGTTCAGCTTGTCCTTGACCTCGTTCCACAGCGCGCCGCCGCGCAGCGCCTTCTCGACCCGGTCGTCCATCTCGGACTTCGAGATCTTCTCGTAGAGGCGGATGCCGAAGGCGATGTTCTCGTAGATCGTCATCGGGAACGGCGTCGGCTTCTGGAACACCATGCCGACCCGCGCACGCAGCAGATTGAGGTCGAGCTTGGGATCGAGAATGTTGGTCTGGTCCAGCATCAGCTGGCCGACCGCGCGCTGGCCTGGATAGAGGTCATACATCCGGTTGAAGATGCGCAGCAAGGTCGACTTGCCGCAGCCGGACGGGCCGATGAACGCCGTGACGCGGTTGGTGCCGAGCGTCAGGTTGATGTTCTTCAGCGCGTGGTGCTCGCCGTAATAGAAGTTGAGGTTGCGCACCGTGACTTTCGGCGGCGCTTCCGGCAGCGGCACCTGGGGAACGTGGCTCGCGGCAGTCGTGGAGACGGAAAGCTCGGTCATTTTGCGGCCCTTTCGGCACCAAGGATGCGCGCGCCGATGTTCAGCGCGAGCACAGTGAATGTGATGAGCAGCGCACCGCTCCACGCCAGCTCTTTCCAGTAGGCGTAGGGGCTCTGCACGAAGTTGTTGATGGTCACCGGCAGGTTGGCCATGGTCTTGGTCAAATCCCAGCTGAAGAACTGGTTCGACAGCGCGGTGAACAGCAGCGGCGCGGTTTCGCCGGCGACGCGGGCGGTCGCCAGCAGCACGCCGGTGATCAAGCCGGATCGCGCTGCACGATAAGCGATCCGCTTGATCACCAGCGAGCGCGGCAGGCCGAGCGCGGAGGCCGCCTCGCGCAGCGGATTGGGCACCAGCAGCAGCATGTCCTCGGTGGTGCGCAGCACGACCGGGATCACGATCACAGCGAGCGCGAGCGCGCCTGCGATCGCCGAGAAGCCGCGCATCGGCACCACGACCGCACCATAGATGAACAGGCCGATGATGATCGAGGGCGCGCTGAGCAGGATGTCGTTGATGAAGCGGATCACCGAGGTGAGCTTGTCGTTCTTGCCGTATTCGGCGAGGTAGGTGCCGGCGAACAGGCCGAGCGGCGCACCGATGCCGACGCCGATCACGGTCATGATGACCGAGCCGACGATGGCGTTGAGCAGACCGCCGTCGGTCGAGCCCGGCGGCGGCGTGTTCTGGGTGAACAGCTGCACGCTGAGGCCGGCGAGGCCGTTGTAGAGCAGCGTGAACAGGATCAGCGCCAGCCAGGTGACGCCGAACAGCGCCGCGCCGACGCAGAGTGCGCGGATGACGATGTCGCTGCGGCGGCGGGATTTGTAGATCGGGTTCATGGCGCTACTTCCCCGCCTTCGTTTCAAGCCGCATCAGCATCAATCGCGCGCCGGCGAGCACGAAGAAGGTCAGCACGAACAGCAGCAAGCCGAGCAGGATCAGGCCGGACTGGTGCAGGCCGTCGCTCTCGGCGAATTCGGAGGCGATCGCGGCCGAGATCGTGGTGCCCGGCGCGAAGATCGACGACGAGATGCGGAACGAGTTGCCGATGATGAAGGTCACCGCCATGGTCTCACCGAGTGCGCGGCCGAGCGCCAGCATGACGCCGCCGATCACGCCGACCCGGGTGTAGGGGATCACGACGCTGCGGACGACTTCCCAGGTGGTGCAGCCCATGCCGTAGGCGGCCTCCTTCAGCACCGGCGGCACGGTCTTGAACACGTCGACCGAGATCGCGGTGATGAAGGGCAGCACCATGATCGCAAGGATCAGCGCGGCGTTGAACAGGCTGAGATAGGACGGCGGGCCTCCGAACACCGCACCCAGCACGGGCACGCCTTCGAAGATCCGGATCATGAACGGCTGGAACGTGTTGGCCAGGAACGGGCCCAGCACGAAGAAGCCCCACATGCCGTAGATGATCGAGGGGATGCCGGCTAGCAGCTCGATGGCGATGCCGATCGGGCGGCGCAGCATTTGCGGGCAGAGTTCGGTGAGGAAGATGGCGATGCCGATGCCGACCGGGATCGCGATCATCATCGCGATGACCGAGGTGATCAGCGTGCCGTAGATCGGGCCGAGCGCGCCGAGCACCGGCGGATCGGCCGAGGGTGCCCAGCGCTGCGTCCAGAGGAAGGCGAAACCATATTCCTTCATCGCCGGCCAGGCGCCGACGATCAGCGACAGGATGATGCCGCCGAGGATCAACAGAACCGAAATCGCCGAGATGCGGGTGATCCAATAGAAGGTGAGATCACCCAGCTTGAAGGCGCTGAGGGCCTTGGCGCGATCGTACGGTCCCGCGGCTTCCATCACATCGCTCTGAACAGCCATGTCTGCCACGCCAATCCCCTCTTTACTATGTGAAAGCCACGCAAACCGCTACGCCCCGAAGCGATCTTCACTGACGCAGTTGACCGGGCGCCATTCCGGCTTGCGCCTTCGGAGGCGCGAGCCCGGGCCCCGTCCGCGTTTCTTGCCGCGGTAACGGAGCCCGGGGCCTTGATCGCTCAACCTGTGCCGCCCTTGGAAGGCGGCACGGGCCGTGTTCGAAATATCGAACTTAGCTCTTGATGTCCGACGACCAGGTCTTCTCGATCAGCTTGACGACCGAGTCCGGCATCGGGATGTAGTCGAGCTCTTCGGCCGCCTTGTCGCCCTTCTCGAAGGCGTACTTGAAGAACTTGAGCGCTTCCTGCGAGGCCGCCTTGTCGGTCGAGTCCTTGTGCATCAGGATGAAGGTCGCCGCGGTGATCGGCCAGGAGGCCTCGCCCGGCTGGTCGGTCAGGATCACGTAGTATCCGGGAGCCTTGGCCCAGTCGGCATTCGACGCAGCGGCCTGGAAGGCGGCGATGGTCGGCTGCACGGTCTTGCCGGCCTTGTTGACCAGCGCGGTGTAGGTCAGCTTGTTCTGCTTGGCATAGGCATACTCGACATAGCCGATCGCGTTCTTGGTCTGGCTGATGTTGCCGGCAACGCCTTCGTTGCCCTTGGCGCCGACGCCTACCGGCCATTCGACCGCGGTGCCGGAACCGACCTTGGACTTCCAGTCGGCATTCGACTTGGCGAGATAGTCGGTGAAGTTGAAGGTGGTGCCCGAACCGTCAGAACGGCGCACGACGGTGATGGCGTCGCCCGGCAGGGTCAGCTTCGGATTGAGCTTGGCGATCGCCGCGTCATTCCACTTGGTGATCTTGCCGAGATAGATGTCGCCGAGCACTTCGCCCGACAGCACGAGCTCGCCCGGCTTGATGCCCTCGACGTTCACGACCGGAACGATCGCGCCCATCACCATCGGCCACTGGACGAGGCCGTCCTTCTCGAGCTGCTCGGCCTTGAGCGGCGCGTCGGTGGCGCCGAAGGTCACGGTCTTGGCCTGGATCTGCTTGATGCCGGCGCCGGAACCGATCGACTGGTAGTTCAGGCCATTGCCGGTGTCCTTCTTGTAGGCGTCAGCCCACTTCGAATAGATCGGGAACGGAAACGTCGCGCCCGCGCCGGTAATATCGGCAGCGAAGGCTGACGTCGAAGCGGCGACCATGCCGGCAGCGACGATTGCTTTGATGAAATTCATGGGGTGGTCTCCATCTTGTGAGCGAAGCGCCGAACGCGCCCGATTGCGCTCACGCCGGTCCATCTAGGAGCGGTCGGTGCTGCTTTTACGAAGGTTGGATGACAGTTGGATGACAGCGCTAAGCAGCTGAAAGTGCTTAGCTTTTGGTCGGTATCGGGGTCTTCGGCCGGGGAAAACAGGCGGTAAAAGTCGCGCCGTTTTTCGGCACGCTTTCGATCAAAAGACGCCCGCGATGACGGTTAAGAATATGTTTCACCAGCGATAATCCGAGGCCGGTTCCACCCTGGTTACGGCTGTCGCCGACGTCGACCCGGTAGAAGCGCTCGGTCAGCCGCGGCAGGTGCTCCGGGGCGATGCCGGGGCCGAAATCCCGTACCAGGACACGGATTTCGGGGCTTCCCTCGCCGCCCGTGCCCGGAGCGGTCTGGTTGAGCGACACTATGACGCGGCCACCCGAGGCGCCGTATTTGAGGGCATTCTCGATCAGGTTCTCGAACAGGCGGAGCAGTTCCTCGCGGTCGCCGGCGATCGTGACCGGGGTCTGCGGCAGGTCGACGTCGATCTCGACCTGGCGCTCGCTGGCCAGCGCCTCGAGCCCGTCGGCGACCTGACGGATGATCGGCACGATATCGATCGAGGCCTCGGGCCGCACATGGGCCGACAGCTCGACCCGCGACAGCGACAGCAGATCGTCGATCAGCCGCGCCATGCGGGTGGCCTGGGTGTGCATGATGCCGAGGAACCGCTCGCGCGCCCGCGCGTCGTCGCGCGCCGGCCCCTGCAGGGTGTCGATGAAGCCGGACAAAGCAGCGAGCGGCGTGCGCAGCTCATGGCTGGCATTGGCAACGAAGTCGGCGCGCATCTCCTCGACCCGGCGCAACGGCGTCAGGTCGTGGAAGGTCATCAGCATGCACTTCTCGGTGCCACCGAACTGGGTCGGCACTGGAACCGGCGTGATCACCAGTTCCATCCAGCGATCGACCGGGACGTGGTCGGTGTAAGTGGCCCGCCGCGGCTCGGTGGTCGCGATCGCCTCGCGCAGCGCGGTGATGATCTCGGGCGAACGCAGGGCAAATTGCGCCAGTTCGTTCCGGCGCAGCGCCGGCGCGAGCTCGGCCGCGGCGGTGTTGAGGTGGATGACGCGGCCGGCGCGGTCGAGCAGCACGGCCGGATCCGGCATGCCGGCGACCACGGCGCTGACGGAGGCAGCCTCTACCGGATTGCCACTGCGGACATCCTCGCGCGAGGTCCCGGCATCATGCAGCCGCCATGGCACCAGCGCCGCGGCCGCGATGCAGGCGAACACCGCGCAGGCGCGCACCAGCGACAGCTCGCCGAGTGAAACCACCACGCTCAGCGCCAGCGCCGCGGCGAGCAGGATCAGCGCGGCATGACGCAACCGGTCGGGCCAGGGCGAGAAGATGGAGGAATGCGAATCGTCAATTGCCATCGCGGCGGCTTTCTTCCCGTCGGTTCATGTCTCGCCCAGGCGCGGTCACATCGACCTTCCCTCGGGAGGCATCGGGCCGCTTCATCAGACGCCGGAGTCACCGCGCTTGCGGACCAGAACCGCCTCATGATGCGGCTCAGCGCGGGGACCCGAATCAGCCTGCGGCAGCCGTTTGAGTCGGGCGCCGACGATAACCTCCCGAAACGTCAGCAAGATTACAGATATGACGAACGGCGCAATATAGTAGAGCAGGCGGAACAGCAGCATGCCGCCGAGCAGGTCCTCGCGGTCCATCTGCCAGAGGCCGACCAGCATGGCGGCGTCGAACACCCCGAGGCCGCCCGGGGAGTGGCTGGCGAAGCCGAGCAGGGTCGCCGACACGAAGATGACGGCGACCACGACGAAGCCGAGATTGGGCTCGTCCGGCACCAGCACGTACATCGCCAGCGCGCAGAAGCCGAGGTCGACGATGCCGATCGCGATCTGCAGTAGCGTCAGCGGACCGCCCGGCAGGGTCACCGTCCAGGGGCCGCGGCCGACCACCCGCGGCTGGGTCCAGACCCAGACCACATAGGCAACCAGCGCGATGATGATACCGAACGCCAGCGTGCGGTTGAGCCAGGGCGGCAGCTGGTCGATGTTGGCGGCAGCCTCCGGGTGGTAGGCGATGCCGAGCCCGAGCACCGCGGCATTGCCGAGCCAGAAGGTGAGGCCGGCGAGAAAGCAGATCTTGGCGACGTCGATCGCGTTCAGTCCCCAGGCCGAATAGATCCGGTAGCGCACCGCGCCGCCGGTGAAGACGCTGGCGCCGACATTGTGGCCGATCGAATAGGAGGTGAATGCCGCGAGCGCGTTGATGCGATAGGGCACGTGGGCGTGGCCGATCGCGCGCACCGCGAACAGATCGTAGAAGGTCAGCGTGAAATAGCCGGCTGTGACAAACAGCCCCGCCAGCGCGATTTGCCGCGGCTCGGTGCTCTTGATGGCCTCGAGCACCTCGTTGGTGTCGATGCCGCGCAGCATGTGATAGAGGACGTAACAGGCGATGCCGATGACGGCGATGCTGATCACAACACCCAGCCGATGCAGGATTTGCTTCTGGCGCAGAAACGCCATCGCCCTGCGTATTGCTTCCAGCATCTAGACCTCGAATTGCGATCCCGCGACGACGGCTCCCGGGCGAACTCCGCCGGCGCTTCGCTGTGTCCTGCCCCGTGTAGCGCGTTTTAAGCCGGAGTGGAATTCGTCGAAGGACAATAAAACGCGCATCTTCAAGATATTAGGGATGATTCATGACAGCGGATGCACAAATATGCGCGTTTCTCGCCACCTTCGACAAGACTTGACATTCCCGTGCGTTAGTTAGCCCGCCGAACGGCCCGCGAGGCATCCGGAATACTACGGGGAGGAAGCCGCGAGCGGCGGCGCGGTCATGCCCGTGCCGGCGCCACCGCGGTGACGATTTCCGAGGCATCGGGGAAATGCCCCTTGACGCGGCGGGCGATCACCTTGCCGTCAAGCCTGACCTCGAAGATGTCGCCCTTGCCGGGCACCAGCGCCGCATCGAGCCCAAAGCGTTCGCGCAGCAGCGAGGCCGCCTCCCCGGCGCGCTTCTCGTAACCGCAGGGACGGCAATAAATGATCGAGAGATCGGTCATGGCGTGGCCTCCCGTCCACTCATGCCGCGCGGCGTTGCGCGCTCGCGGCCTCGATCCCGGCGATCCAGCCTGCGACCGAGCGGCCGATCGCCTCCGGATGATCTTCCTGCAGATAGTGCGCGCCGGCGCCGAGCTGGATAACCGCGCAATGCTGCAGCGTCGCCGCGAATTCGGCGGCGAAGGCCGGCGACACCAATGCGCCGGGCGATGCCGCAAACAACAGCTTCGGATAGCTCGATGCCGCAAGCGCCGCGTGTGCTGCGGTGAGCGCCTGATCGACATCATCAGGTTCGCCTGCGATCGGCAGCTCGCGCGGCAGCATCAATGTCGGCTTGCGACTCTCACGCGTCGCAAACGGCGCGCGGTAGGCGGCCATCTCCTCCTCGCTGAGCTTGCGCAGGATCGAGCCGGGCAGCACGCGTTCGACGAACGCATTGTTGTCGAGGATCATCGCTTCGCCCTCGCCTGGTGTCCTGAACTTCTTGAACGTCTCCCGTGCCGCGTCGTGCTGGTGGAAATCGGACCAGTCCCGCATCGGGCGGATGAACTCCATGAAAGCGAGCCCGCGCACGAGTTGCGGACGGCGCGCCGCAAGATGGAACGCGAGCGCCGTGCCCCAATCCTGCGCGACGAGATACGCCGAATTGATGCCGAGCGCGTCGATCAGCGCGTCGAGATAGTCGGCATGGTCGAAGAAGCGATAGGCGATGTCGGGCTTGCCGGACTGGCCGTAGCCGATCAGGTCGGGCGCGATGCAGTGCCCGACCGGCGCGACCAGCGGCATGATGTTGCGCCAGATATAGGACGACGTCGGATTGCCGTGCAGGAACAGCACGTGCGGCGCGTCGCTGCGCCCGGTCTCGCGATAGGCCATCGTGGTCCCCAGCACGGAGCGATGATGCAGGCTGATCTCGGCGGCTATGGTCATGGCAACTCCTTGAACACGGTTTGGAATGCGATCGTCTTGAAGCGCGTCAGCGCGGCTTCGCTGCGTTCGACCTTCATGCGCAGCATCGCGCCCTGCCAGGATGCGAGCAGGAAATCGGCAAGCGCGTCGGGATCGAAGTCGGAGGCGATCTCGCGCTTGGCCTGGGCTTCGGCGATGCAGGCCGCAAACGGCACGCGCCATTCCCGGAAGATGTCGTCGAGCTGCGCGCGCAGCATCTCGCTCGAGCCTGACGCCTCGAGGCTGAAATCGCCGATCAGGCAGCCGCGGGTGAAGCCGTCATGCGCAAGCTTGCCGGTGATGAGATCGAGATAGCGCCGCAGCCGTTCGCGCGACGGCAGCGTGGTGTCATCAAGCGCTTCCGCGACGAGGCCGCGCACATAGAGGAAGTAGCGGTCGAGCACCTCGGAGGCGAACAGCTCCTTGGAGCGGAAATGGTTGGTGAACGAGCCCTGCGGGGCGCCGGCGGCGGCGGTGACGTCGCGCACGCTGGTGCCGTGATAGCCGGTGCGGAACATCGCCTTGAGGCCGGCGTCGAGGATGGCATCGCGGAGAGAGGGTTTTGGCATGGCCGCAATTTAATACGTACGTACGTATTGATGTCAAGCCGCAAAATGAATGCGGCCGGCGCCGCGCGTGGCGGCCGCATCAGGCCCGAAGGATCAAGGGTTTGGGGTCAGCTCGCGGGCTTGCTGCGGGAAACCACCCAGTCGCGCAGCCACGAGCCGATGGCGCAGCCGACGAGATAGAGCGCGAACATGACCAGGAACAGATCGAGCCAGTAACCGAAGCGGCCGGGCACGACCCGCGCGAACGACGCGGCCACCAGCGCGGCGGCAAGCAGCGCCAGCCAGCCGATCCAGGCCTTCGAGACGCCCTGCGCCCGATGCACCACCGCAATCCAGCCCATGCCGAAGCCGAGCAGCGCTGCGCCGAGCAGCCAACCCCAGAAGAATGTCGCGAGCACGGTCATCGCTACTTCACCACGAATTCGATGCGGCGGTTCTGCGCCTTGCCGTCTTCACTATCGTTGCCGGCGAGCGGCTGCGTGCTGCCATAGCCGATCGGCGTGAAGCGATTGGCGGGCAGCCCGGCGCGCACCAGGTAATCCACCACGGCCTGCGCCCGACGCTCCGACAGCGCCTGGTTGGCGGCTTCCTCACCGTCGCTGTCGGTATGGCCGACGACCTCGATCGTGGCATTCGGACAGCGCATCGCGGTCTCGATCAGGCGGTCGAGCAGACCGGCGGAGTCAGGCACGATGTCGGCCTTGCCGGATTCGAAGCGGATCTTGCCCTTCGAGAGGATCTCGGAAAACAGCTGCTGGCACACGGTGGGATCGACCGGCGCCGCCGCCGGCTTGACCGTGACCTCGGCCTTGTACTGCCAGCCCTGCGGAAAGTCCTTGCCGAGCCCGTCGCGGATCTGGCCGGCCGCGGCATCATAGAGCGCATCGCCCGACAGCTTCACCTCGCGGTCCGAGACGACAAGCGTTCCGGTCGACAGCCGCGACAGCGCGCCGAGCGCAGGCGCCACCGCCGCCGCAAAACCCGACGGCGCGCCGAGGCTGGCCTTGAGATTGTCGACCACCTTCTCGCTGAAGAACTTGCGGCCGGCGGCCGCGACCAGTGCGGCATGCACGTTGTTGTCGGGCACGTATCCGGTCAGTGTCAGCGTCACCGCGACCGGGTCCTTGTAGGCCTGGAATACGTAAGGCGGCGCCTTGATGTCGTTGGCGGCGACCGAATAGCCTTCCGGCAGGTTCTTCAGCGCGGCCGCGACCGCTTCGCGTCCGCCGAGTTCGCGCGCCATGCCGGCGAGGTTAACCTTGCTGTCGGTCAGCGTGATCTTGCCGTCCTTCAGCTTGCTGATCTGGTCGAGCAGCAGCAGCGCAGCCGCGTCGAACCGCGACGGTGCGCCGCGGGCGAGCGCCATCTGATCCACCACCTCGACACCGCCGAGGCTGGCCTTCGCGGCCTCGGTCAGCTTGCTCTTGCTCGACGGCAGCGGCGCATTGCCGCCAAGCGTGACCCGCACCACGTCGCGTTCGGCGGACCAGACATAGGGCTTGGCCTCGGCAACAAGACGGGTCTCGTCGTTGACCAGCCGCACGCCCGGCACCGCCTCGACCGACGCCACCGCGCTGAGCCGGCCGTCTTCGGAGAAGGCGTTGGCCGCAAACGTCACGTCGCGGCCATCGACGCTGATGCGGCGCTTGTCGAGCACGGTGTCCTTGAGTGCGGCATTAGAGCGCGCGGCGAGGTCGGCTTCGACCGTTGCCGTGCTGGTCCAGGCCGCGATACCCCAAAGGACGACCAGTGGAATCACGCCCGGCCACCACTTGCTACTCCACTTGAAAAGTCCGTGCATTCAGGGTCCTGCGGGCTCGGGAACCAGAGAGAAAACAAACCCTTGGCTGACTGTCAAACCCCAAATCAAGCATCATGGCGGGGGCGCCATGTCGGACCGGAATAACAGTTTCTTCAGTGGTCTTTCGCTAAGTTTGCCGCGGAATGCAAATCGGCCGGCCGGCGCCCTCATGAAACAACTCCGCAACACCGTGATCCGTGCCGGGCTGGAGGCGTTGTATTTTTCGGGCGCGCATCATTTGCTGCGGCCGATCTTCGCCGGCGTCGGCGCCATCTTCATGCTGCACCACGTCCGCCCGCGGCGCGGCGACGCGTTCCAGCCCAACCATCATCTCGAAGTCACGCCCGACTTCCTGCGCGCGATGCTGACGCATCTGCACGCGCTCGACGTCGATGTCGTCAGCATGGACGAGGCGCATCGCCGTCTCACCGAACGGAACTTCGCGCGGCGCTTCGCCTGCTTCACCTTCGACGACGGCTATCGCGACAACCGCGATTTTGCGCTGCCCGTCATGCGCGAGTTCGGCGCGCCGTTCACGGTCTATGTCGCGAGCGATTTCGCGGAGGGCTGCGGCAGGCTGTGGTGGATCGCGCTGGAGCGGGTGATATCGGCAGCGTCCGCGATCGAGGTGCCGATCGATGGCGTGATGACGCGGATCGACACCTCGACGCCGCCGGCCAAGCGCACAGCTTTCGGCCGCATGCACGACTGGCTGCGTTCGCTGCCGGGCGAGCGGGAGATGCAGGCCGAGATATCAGCGCTTTGCGCTCGCCATGGCGTCGACGAGGCCGGCATCGCGCGCGAGCTGTGCATGTCCTGGGACGAGTTGCGCGGCTTTGCCGACGATCCGCTCGTCACCATCGGCGCGCACACCATCAGCCATTGCAATCTCGCCAAGCAGAGCGAGACGATCGCATCGTTCGAGCTCGCGACCAGCCGGGCACGGATCGAGCAGGCCCTGCAGCGGCAGGTCGCGCACCTCGCCTATCCCTATGGCGACCGGATCGCCGCCGGGCAGCGCGAATTCGCGCTCGCCAGATCGATCGGCTTCAAGACCGCCGTGACCACCCGGCCCGGCATGCTGTTTGCCGAAAGCGCCGACCACATGACCGCGTTGCAGCGCGTCTCGCTGAACGGCAATTACCAGGAAGCGCGGCTGTTGCCGGTCCTGACCTCAGGCGCCGCCACCGCGGTGTGGAACGGTTTTCGCCGCATCGACGCGGCGTGATCCACTTTCCGTAGCCCGGATGGACCGAAGCGCAATCCGGGACGGTCTTGCAACCGGGCGAGCCCTTCCCCGGATTTCGCTGCGCTTCATCCGGGCTACAGACCACAGACTCTAGATCACCAGCAACAGCCCCGACACCAGCAACAGGCTGAGGATCACGCGCCTGAAATTGGCCTCGTTGATGTTGCGGAAAGCAAAGATACCGAGCCACGAACCGGCCAGCAGCGCCGGGGCGCCCAGGATGACGTCGTAGGCGACCTTCATCGACAGGTCGCGATGCAGCAGCAGCATCACGAGCGCGGATATCTGCATCGCGGCGATGAAGGGTTGCACGAGGCCGCGCTGCTGCTGCTTCGGCACGCCATGGATGTCGCACCAGATCGTCGGCAGCGCGCCGGGCATCGCGGTCAACCCGCCGATCAGGCCGCCGCCAAACCCGACAAGCGCGTTGCGCCTTTCCGGCAACCGGCCGTAGCCGATCGCGGGCCTGAACAGCATGTAGCCGGCATAGAGCGCGACCATGACGCCGAAGCCTTCGCGGAAGGTCCGGCTATCGGTGTTGTGCAACAGCCAGAGCGCGAGCGGCACGCCAAGCAGTCCGCCTGATATCAGCGACAGGCTCTCCTTCCACTGAATGTGGTGCCGAAGCGCCCACAGATTGGCGCCCTGCACGCCGACGCTGCAGGCCATCATCAGCGGCACCGCCTCGGTGGGCGGCATCGCATGCAGCAGGATAGCGCCGGCAATTGCCGAAAAGGCGAAGCCGGCGAGACCGGATACGAAGGCGCCGCAAAACACCGCCGCGCTGAGCACGAGAAATGACGTGACGTCGGCCACGAGCGGACCTCCGTTGATGAGAGTGATGATGAATGAATTGGGAGAGCGCTAGTCGGTGTGAACCGTTCTCACCTCTTGCGGCGCGGCTGGCTGGGGCTCGGCCGGATCGCCTGCGGCCGCAGGCATCAAAAGCGTCGCAGTGAGGATATGCAGAACGAGAAATCCGATCGCGATGACGATCAGCAGTGTGATCTCGCTGATCTCCGGAAGCCGGATGATCGATTTGCGCGTCGTCGACCGCTCACCGATGGACATGAGCGCCCTCCAGATTGGTGCGGTGGCGGTCGGCACGGTCGATCAGATGCCGATACTGCTTCAGAACGCGGCGCGTCTGGATCCGTCGCGAGACATGAATTGCGCCAAGGATTGCAGTGAAGAGACCCTTCCGCCTTCGGCCCAATTGAATGAGGGTGACAGGCATCACACCCGTCACCGGCAATGAAATGTGCTTCATTCTTGGAACTCCTTGTCCTGGAATTCCACCCCACGTGCTGATACGTCAAAGCGACTGACCCGTTTGTTCAACGCATCACATCTCAAGAAAGCTTGATCGAATCGACGCACGATCTCTGCGGGCATATCGATCAAGACAATTCCTTGGATTGATCGGGCAGCACGTACATCCGCCGCGGCGGTTCCTTGACTAGCTCCGCCAACACGGCCAGAACGCTTGCCACAGCAAGGGAGGCAACATGTTCAAGGATCTGTTCTCACTGAAGGGGCGCGTCGCGCTGGTCACCGGAGGATCGCGCGGCATCGGCAAGATGATCGCGGCCGGCTTCCTCGCGCAGGGCGCCGCCAAGGTCTACATCACCGCGCGCAAGGCCGGGCCGTGCGAAGCCACCGCCCAGGAACTCACCGCCGAATATGACGGCGAGTGCATCGCGCTGCCGATCGACATCTCGACCGTCGAGGGCTGCGAGAAGCTCGCAGGCGAGTTCGTCAAGCGCGAGCCGAAGCTCGACATCCTGGTCAACAATGCCGGCGCGGCGTGGGGCGCGGATTTCGACGAATTCCCGGAGAGCGGCTGGGACAAGGTGATGAACCTCAACGTCAAGTCTATCTTCTTCCTGACCAAGGCGCTGGCCAAGCCGCTGCGCGCGGCGGCGACGCATGACAAGCCCGGCAAGGTGATCAACGTCGCCTCGATCGACGGCATCTTCGTCAACCCGATGGAGACATATTCCTATGCCGCGAGCAAGGCTGCGGTGATCCATCTGACGCGGCGGATGGCGACCCGCCTGATCAAGGACAACATCAACGTCACCGCGATCGCGCCGGGCGCCTTCAAGTCGGACATGAACAAGGCCGCGCGCGACCACGCCGACGAGGTCGCCAAGCGCGTTCCGGCGAAGCGCGTCGGCACCGACGAGGATATGGCGGGTGTTGCAATCTACCTCGCCTCGCGCGCCGGCGACTACGTGGTCGGGAACACGATCGCGGTCGACGGCGGCGTGGTCTACGCGACCGCGGGGCTGGAGATCGCGGGGTAAACAGCCGCGCCTCATGAAAACGATGGCGAACACGTGCCCGGCTCACCCCAGGGCTCACGCGTAAGGGCCACCGCTAGCGCTGGATAAGAAAAGGGGCGAGCCTGGGACCTTTTGGCTCGCCCCTTTTCTGCTCTCTCCCGAAGGAGAGCGCTCAGAACGTCAGCTCTCGATCCTCACATACTCGAAGTCGCCGGGCTTGTTGTCGATGCCGACCTTGGGCGCCGAGATCCAGGAGGCGAACTCGCCGGGCTCGGTCACCGGCTTCATCAGCGAGGCGATGAAGTCGCCGTCCTCGGTCGACGGCAGCCAGTCGTTCCTGCGCTTGGCCCAGGTGGCGTCGTCGATCAGCAAGCCATCGGGCGTCGCATGGACATCCCTGAACTCGCCGATCTGGCGATGGAACACCGTGCTCGGCACCGCGAGCTTGTAGTCGATGCCGGATGTCGAGATCACCTTGTTCCAGCGCAGCATGCCCTTGACGCAATCCTGCGTGTAGTCGTCGCGCAGCCGCATGTTGAGCGCGGTCAGCGCCGGCTCGTCGACCATCTTGATCTGGCCGTCCACCATCTTCATGACCGGATAGGTCGAGTTCTTGAGCTGGTGATCGTCCTCGATCGTGGTTTCCTTGTAGCGGCCCTTGATGCCGGCATTGAAGGCGTTGGCGGCGTTGGTCGAGACCTCGGAGCCGAACAGGTCGAGCGACAGCGAATAATGCAGGTTCAGCTTCTTCTGGATGGTCGGCAGGTCGATCACACCGAGCGCGCGGACCTTGGCGATATCGGTCGGATCGGTGATGCCGGCTTCCTGCATCGCATCGCAGGTGCGCTGCACGACGCGGGTGATGCCGGTCTCGCCGACGAACATGTGGTGAGCTTCCTCGGTCAGCATGAAGCGGCAGGTGCGCGACAGCGGATCGAAGCCCGACTGCGCCAGCGAGTGCAGCTGCATCTTGCCGTCGCGGTCGGTGAAGTAGGTAAACATGAAGAACGACAGCCAGTCCGGCGTCGCCTCGTTGAAGGCGCCGAGCATGCGCGGAGAATCCGCATCACCGGAGCGGCGGCGCAACAAATCGTCCGCCTCCTCGCGGCCGTCGCGGCCGAAATACTTCTGCAAGAGGTAGACCATCGCCCAGAGATGGCGGCCTTCCTCGACATTGACCTGGAACAGGTTGCGCATGTCGTAAAGCGAGGGCGCGGTCTTGCCGAGATGGCGCTGCTGCTCGACCGAGGCCGGCTCGGTGTCGCCCTGGATCACGATCAGGCGGCGCAGCATCGCGCGATGCTCGCCGGGGACTTCCTGCCAAGCCGGCTTGCCAAAATCCTCGCCGAACGGAATGACGCGGTTTTCCTCCTGTGGAGCAAGCAGAATGCCCCAGCGATATTCCGGCATGCGGACGTAATCGAACTTCGCCCAGCCGCGCGGATCGACCGAATAGGCGGTGCGCAGATAGACCAGCGATTCCTGGAAACCGTCCGGCCCCATGTCCTTCCACCAGTCCATGTAACCGGGGTGCCAGCCTTCCAGGGCCTTGAGCACCTGGCGGTCCTCGGCGAGATTCACATTGTTCGGAATCTTGGTCGAGTAATCGACGTTCATGATGTTCATGTTCATGGCCGTGCTCCTTGCTGGGTCTCGTGTCCCGGACGCGGTGCAGCGCGAAGGGATGCGCCGCAGGGCCGGGACCCATTGATTCGTGGTCCACATAAGTCCCGGTTCTGCAGCGCGTCACTTGCGTGCCGCGCAGCGCCCGGGACACAAAATCAAACGCGCGTCATGTCGAATTGCGCCTTCTGGCCGGTGCCGTAGCGGCGCAGCGCGCCGTCCTCACCGACCGCGTTCGGCCGCTGGAAGATCCAGTTCTGCCACGCCGTGAGCCGCGAGAAGATCTTCGATTCCATGGTCTCCGGACCGACGAAGCGCAAATTGGCTTCCATGCCGGTGAGGCCGTCGGGCGAGAACGAGGTACGCTCCTCGAAGAAGACGCGGACCTCGTCGTCCCAGTCGATGTCGTCGAGCGCGAAGGTGACGAGGCCGAGCTCCTCGGCCTCCTCGGCGTCGAGCGCCTTGCCGATCGATGCCTGTGCGCGCTCGATATCCGATGGATCGGCCTGGAAGCGCGATTGCAGCCGGGTCAGGCCGTGGCTCATCGGATAAGGCCCGAAATTCATCGCCGTCAGCTCGATCGCCGGCGGCGGGCGGTTGTCGCCCTGCTTCTGGCCGATCAGCATGTAGGAGCGGTCGGCGGCGAACACGAGCTCGGCGAGCGTGCCGACGAAGCAGGAGCCCGGTTCGACCAGCGTCACCAGCGTGCGCGAAGTAACGTCGATGCGCTTGAGCACGCGCTTCCAGTAATGCCTGACCTCGTTGACCAGCCAGTGCGCCTTGTTGGCCTCCAGGAACGCGTCATAGGACACGACGTTGGCGCGGTCGCCATGGCTCTTGAACACCAGCATCGCGATCTGGAGCTCGTTGATGCGCAGATGCAGGATCGCATCGTCGAGCTCGCGCGCGACCTGCAGCGGCCAGAACGCCGCGCCCTGCGCGATCATGCCGTCGATGTCGGCAGGCGCCGCAGTTTCCGGCGCCTTGATCGAGATCGTGGCGATGCGCGCGGCGCGATCGATATCGACGCTGACGAAGCCGTAGCGGATCGCGCTGTCATCGATGGTGCGCGTCAGCGGCGCCAGCGTGATGCCCTTGCCCTCGCCGTTGCGCTTCGATCTGGCGGCGAATTCCTTGACGCGCTCGGCAAGCTTGCCCTCGAGCTTGGAGTTCGGCGCGATCTCGTCAACCAGGCGCCAGGACACGGCGCGCTTGCCCTTGATGCCTTCCTCGATGGTGCAGAAGAAATCGGCGTGGTCGCGGCGCACCTTGCGCTTGTCGACGACGCGCGTGAGCCCGCCGGTGCCCGGCAGCACCGCGAGCAGCGGCACTTCCGGCAGCGCGACGGCGGCGGCGCCGTCGTCGGCCATCATGATGTGGTCGGTCGCGAGCGCCAGCTCATAGCCGCCGCCGGCCGCGGTGCCGTTGACGAGGGTGATGAAGCTCTGGCCGGAGTTCTCGCTGGAATCCTCCAGACCGTTGCGGGTCTCGTTGGTGAACTTGCAGAAGTTGACCTTGTGGGCGTGGGTCGAACCCGCCAGCATGCGGATATTGGCGCCGGCGCAGAACACGCGGTTCTTGCCCGAGCGCATCACCACCACCTTGACCTCGGGATGCTCGAAGCGCAGCCGCTGCACGGCATCGGCGAGCTCGATGTCGACACCGAGGTCGTAGGAATTGAGCTTGAGCTGATAGCCCTCGAACAGGCCGGCATTCTCGTCGACGTCCATGGTCAGCGTCGCGACGTCACCCGCAATGTCGAGCTTCCAGTGGCGGTAACGCGACGGATCGGTCTGGAAGTCGATGTACTTCGCCCCGCCTGCAAGGACGCGATCGTCACCAGCCATGGGCCACCCTTATCTGTTGTTCGTTTTGAAGGTTCGTCGTCTCAGTCCTCATGCACAATAATGCATGTTTTCGATCTGGTCCAGTTCAAAACGAAAAAACATGCATTTTGTTTCATGTTCGGGAAAATCACGTGCTGGGCCAATGGCCTGGCACCGGCACCAAATGTCAGGCGGCCAAGGTCCGGTCGTCGCGGAGTGCCGCCCGGGCGAATTCGGTGACCGCGTCCAGCGTCACCGCGGCGGCCTCGCGATGCGGCGAGTGGCCGGCGCCTTCGATGACCGCGACGTCGACCGGGCAGTAGCACTCGCCCTCGGCGATCTCGACCTGGCGCATCGTGCCGTACTGATCCTCCGCGCCCTGCACGATCAGGACGGGCACGCGAATATAGGCGAGATAGTCGGAGATATCCCAGTCGCGGAATTTTGGGTCGAGCCAGGCGTCGTTCCAGCCGTAGAAGGTGCTGTCGACATCCTTGTGCCAGCGCGCCAGCTTCTCCTTCAGGTTTGTGGTCCGATACGCCGTCTTGGTCTCGGCGATCGATTTGACCGAGATGTCCTCGACAATGAAATGCGGCGCGATCAATGCGAGCCCGTGCAGGCGATGGTCCTGATGCGAGCCGGCATAGATCGCCGCGATCGATCCGCCGTCGGAATGCCCGAGCAGGAGGCCGCGGCGGAAGCCGATCCGATCGAGCAGCTTCGGCAGCACATCGAGCGCCTCGCGATGCATGTAATCGACCGGACGCGGCAGCCTAGCCGGCGACGAGGCGCCATAGCCCGCGCGCGAATAGGCGAACACGCCGGCGCCGGTCACCGCCTGCAGCTTCTCCGGGAAATCGCCCCACAGGCCGACGCAGCCGAGACCTTCGTGCAGCATCACGATGGTCGGGGCTTTCTCGGGCATTGGGCCGATCATGCGGTATTCGAGCTCGGCGCCGTCGATGCTGAGGAAGCCTGAGGGGTTCAAATTCTGCATGATAGGCCTTCCTCACTCGTCGTCCCGGCGAAGGCCGGGACCCATAACCACAGGCGTTAGTTGTTGCGCAAAAGCCGTTGAACAGCGTCTCTCAAAACGAAAGCCGCGGCGTATGGGTCCCGGCCTTCGCCGGGACGACGCGTGGGCAGCTATTGCGCACCGTCGCGCAACTTGAACCGCTGGATCTTGCCGGTCGCCGTCTTCGGCAGATTGTCGACGACGTCGATCCAGCGCGGATATTTCCACGGGCCGATCTTCTGCTTGACGTGCTCCTTCAGCGCCTCATTCAGACCGTCGGCTGAGCTGCCGGGCCGCAGCACCACATAGGCCTTCGGCTTCAACAGCCCTTCCGGATCGGCCTCCGGCACCACGGCGGCTTCAAGCACCGCGGGATGGGTGATCAGCGCGCTCTCGACCTCGAACGGCGAGACCCAGATGCCCGAGACCTTGAACATGTCGTCGGCGCGGCCACAGAAGGTGTAACGGCCGTCGGCGTCGCGCGTGTATTTGTCGCCGGTGCGGGTCCACGCGCCCTCGAAGGTGGCGCGGCTCTTGGCGCGCTGATTCCAGTAGCTCTCGCCGGCCGAGGGCGCATCGACCACGAGCTCGCCGACCTCGCCGTCGGCGACATCGGCGCCGATCTCGTTGACCAGCCGTACCTTGTAGCCGGGCACCGGACGGCCGGACGAGCCGTATTTGATGTCGCCGGGCGCATTCGACAGGAAGATGTGCAAGAGCTCGGTCGAGCCGACGCCGTCGAGAATGTCGACGCCGAACCGCGCCTTCCAGGCATTGCCGACCGATTCCGGCAGCGCCTCGCCGGCCGAGGTGCAGATACGCAACCGGTCGCCCGCGGCTTGCGCCTTGGTCGCCTCGTCGTTGAGCATCGCCGCGAACAGCGTCGGCACGCCGAAGAAGATGCTCGGATGATATCTGTTCATCAGCGCGAACATCACCGCCGGCGTCGGACGCTCCGAATTGAGCACTGTGGTGGCGCCGACCGACATCGGGAAGGTCAGCGCATTGCCGAGCCCATAGGCGAAGAACAGCTTTGCCGCCGACAGGCCGACATCGTCCTCACGGATGCCGAGCACCTCCTTTGCGTAGGTCTCCGCGGTCGCGGCGAGGTTGGAATGCAGATGGCGCACGCCCTTGGGCATGCCGGTCGAGCCCGACGAATAGAGCCAGAACGCCGGCTCGTCGGCATGGGTCGGCGCAGTGGCAAACACGTCGCCCTCGCGTGCGATCTCGTCCGACAGCTTGTTGTGGCCGTGCGCGTCCTTGCCGGAGACCACGACATGTTCGAGGTCGGGCATGCGAGCGATGATGTCCTTCACGACCGGCAGCAGCGCCTCGGAGACGAACAGCACGCGCGCGCGGCAGTCGCCGAGGATGTAGGCGTATTGCTCCGCGGTTAGCAGCGTATTAAGCGGCACCGGCACCACGCCGGCGCGGATCGCGCCCAGGAACACGATCGGGAAATCGACCGTGTCCAGCATGATCATGGCGACCCGCTCCTCGCGGCGGACGCCGAGCCGGCGCAGCATGTTGCCGAGGCGGCGGGTCTGCTGCTGCAGTTGGCCATAGGTGATTTGCGACACCGTGTCGTCGAACACGACCTTGTCGCCGCGGCCTTCATCGACATTGCGGTCGAGCAGCCAGGTCACTGCGTTGTAAGTCATGGCCCGCTCCTCAGGCAAAAGCGCGTAGCGCCTGCCCTCTCCCGTCAAGTTTTAAGAATTATAATTCATACAAAGCCACCACATTGGCTTGCTGTCAATCCTCATCGGCACTATGTTTCCTAAAGCTTGGGTCTGATTCCAGCCTGAACAGAACCCGCACGTCGCACAGGGATCATGACCGCAGCCAACGATCCGGAAACCGACTTCCTCGAGCAGCTCGGCCAGCGTGTGCGCACGACGCGCGGCCTGGCCGGCATGTCGCGCAAGGTGCTCGCCAAGGTCTCCGGCATTTCCGAACGCTACATCGCCCAGCTCGAGAGCGGCAAAGGCAATGTCTCGATCGTGCTGCTGCGCCGTGTCGCAGGCGCGATGGGCGCGCATCTCGAGGACCTGATCCCCTCGAGCGAACCGATCCCGGATTGGGCTGTCATCCGCGACTTCTTGCGCAAAGCTTCGCCGAACCAGATCGCGCAGGCCAAGGACATCCTCGCCGGCAGCAGCCCGCTGGCACCGCGCCGCGCCTCGTTCTCCGGCATCGCGCTGATCGGCCTGCGCGGCGCCGGCAAAACCACGCTGGGCCGGCTGCTGGCGAAAAAGATCGGCTGGAGCTTTGTCGAGCTCAACAAGGAGATCGAGGCGCAGAACGGCCTCTCGGTCGCCGAGATCATCGCCCTGTACGGCCAGGAAGGCTTTCGCAGGATGGAGCAGGCCGCGCTGACGCAGCTGCTGGCACGCAACGAATTGATGGTGCTGGCGACCGGCGGCGGCATCGTCTCCGAGGCCCTGACCTTCGACCTGATCCTGTCGTCATTCTACACGATCTGGCTGAAGGCCGAGCCGGAAGAGCACATGGCGCGCGTCCGCCGCCAGGGCGATCTGCGCCCGATGGCCGACGACCGCTCGGCGATGGCGGAATTGCGCAACATCCTGGTCAGCCGCGAACCGCTCTACGCCCGCGCATCGGCGGTGGTCGACACTGCAGGCCTCTCGGTCGATGCCGCCGCCGCGCGGCTGATCGATTCAGTGCGACCCGTGCTGCAGAACGAGGCGCGCAGCTTCGGGCTGCGCAGCGTGGCGCTTTAAAGCCGCTCACGTCAGGTTAGGTCGGTCCAACAGCGGTCTCGCTGCACCTCTCCCGCTTGCGGGGGAGGTCGGCGCGCGTAGCGCGGCGGGTGGGGGCTCTTACCACAATACGACTCGCGGAGAGAGCCCCCACCCTAACCCTCCCCCGCAAGCGGGAGAGGGGACCGCAATTCCGATGCCGCTGCTGCTCGATCAACGTCACGCCGTAGACGCACTACAGCAGCCGGCTCTTCACGCACTCCGCCCCTTCACGCAGCAGCGGCAGGAAGCGGTCGATCAACTCCTTGGCCGGCACGCGATCGACGTGCGCGCCCATGTTGATCGCGGCGACGATGGTGCCGTCGTAGCGGCGCACCGGCACTGAGATGGAACGGAAATGCGGTTCGGCCTCGCGGTCGACCAGTGAATAGCCCTGCGCGCGATCGGCGATGATGGCGGCGAGCAGTTTCTTCGGATCGGTGACGGTCTGCGGCGTCACGGGATCGCGGCGCATCGCCTTCAGCCGCGCCGCCAGTTCTGCGTCGCCGAGCCGGCCGAGCATGGCGCGGCCGACCGAGGTGCAGAACGCCGGGAGCCGGTAGCCGATATCGAGACCAGCGGAGAACACCCGCGTCGGGCTCGAACGCGCGACGAACACGACGTCGTCGCCGTCGAGCAGCGCGAGCGACGCGATCTCCTGGGCCGCGGTCGCGATGCGATCGAGCACCGGCTGCAGCACCGTCACCACCTGGTTGGATTGCAGGAACGAGCCCGCCAACGTCAGCACATGCGGCGTCAGCGTGAACAGCTTGCCGTCGGTCGCGACAAAACCGCCATGCGCCAGCGTGAACAGGATGCGGCGCGCGGTGGCGCGCGGCAGGTCGGCGGCGCGCGCCAGATCGCTCAAGGTCGCCGGGCCGTTGACGGTGCCGAACACCTGCAACAGGCGCAGGCCGCGATCGAGCGCCTCGACGAAATCGGTGGCGCGCTCGTCCTGATCGGTCCGCTTCAGCTTGGGCATGGGCTTTGAACGGTTCAAAAATTGCGCTTGCTGTTGGAATTAGACATGGCATAATTCGCACATTCGTTCAATAGGCGAACAAATCCAAATCCAGGAGACGCCGCCATGATGAGCCAGGAAGCGAACGATCTGATCACCCGCACCGGCCGCAAGGACGCCTGCGGAAAGCTGATGCGGATGTACTGGCAGCCGGCGGCGCTGGTCGACGAGCTGGAGGGACCGCGCCCGGTGCGGCCGGTCAAGCTGCTCGGCGAAAACCTGGTGCTGTTCCGCAGCGAGGACGGCAGCTACGGGCTGATCGACCGCCACTGCGCGCATCGCGGCGCCGACCTCGCCTTCGGCCGGCTCGAGAATGGCGGGCTGCGCTGCGCCTTCCACGGCTGGCTGTTCGACGTATCAGGTCAGTGCATCGAGACGCCGGCCGAGCCCGCCGGCTCGCAGCTCTGCAAGGGCATCAGGCAGCGCTCCTATCCGGTGATCGAGAAGAGCGGCATCCTGTGGGCCTATCTCGGCGAAGGCACCCCGCCGGCATTTCCGGAGCTCGACTGCTTCGTCGCACCCGACAGCCACACCTTCGCGTTCAAGGGCCACATGAACTGCAACTGGCTGCAGGCGCTCGAGGTCGGCATCGATCCGGCGCACGCCTCCTTCCTGCATCGCTTCTTCGAGGACGAGGACACCTCCGCCGCCTACGGCAAGCAGTTCCGCGGCGCCTCCGCCGGCAGTGACATGCCGATGACCAAGATCCTGCGCGAATATGATCGCCCGATCATCAATGTCGAGCACACCGAATACGGCCTGCGCCTGATCGCGCTGCGCGAGCTCGACGAGGAGCGCACCCATGTGCGGGTGACAAATCAGCTGTTCCCGCACGGCTTCGTCATCCCGATGTCGACCGAGATGACGATCACGCAATGGCACGTGCCGGTCGATGACGAGAACTGCTACTGGTACGCGATCTTCACCAGCTACGCGGCGCCGGTCGACAAGCAGAAGATGCGCGACCAGCGGCTCGAGCTCTATACGCTGCCCGACTACAAGTCGCGCAAGAACCGCAGCAACGACTACGGCTTCGATCCGCACGAGCAGGCGACCGAGACCTATACCGGCATGGGCACCGACATCAACGTCCACGACCAGTGGGCGGTGGAATCGATGGGGGCGATCCAGGACCGCACCAACGAGCATCTCGGCCAGAGCGACAAGGCGATCGTGCAGTATCGCCGACTGCTGCGGCAGGAGATCGAGAAGGTTGCCGGCGGCGAGAAGCCGATGCTGTTCCTAGACGACGCCTCGGCGCGCAGCATCCAGGGCCCGGCGACGATGGACGGCATCGGGCCGACGCTAGGCTGGGAGCTGTACTGGATGGAGGTCGACGTCAAGCGCCGCCGCGGCGCGCCGTGGGCCGCCCCGGTGCCGCGCGAGATCGCCGGCAAGGTGCATCATCTGACGGCGGCGGAGTGAATGGTGACTTCGATGCTGCAACACTGCGTCTCCCCTAACCTCGCCCCGCTTGCGGGGAGAGGTCGGATTGCACCGCCAGGTGCAATCCGGGTGAGGGGGTACAGGTCCATCGACACATCCAATCGGCGGAGAGAGCCCCTCACCCCGACCCTCTCAGGGCGAGCTTTGCTCGTCCCGGCCCCGCAAAGGGCGGGGCGAGGGAGAAGTGAAGGAGTGACGCGGTGAGCTTTGTCGAGCGTCACGGCCTGTGGTCGGATGAGCAGAAGGAGGCCGCACAGCGCCTCCGCCGCATCGTCGAGGAGAAGAACCTCGAGGTCATCCGCCTCTCATTCCCGGACCAGCACGGCATCCTGCGCGGCAAGACGCTGATCGCCAGCGAAGCGGTGCGCTCGCTGGAGGGCGGCTGCTCGATCACCACGACGATGCTCGCCAAGGACACCTCGCACAAGACGGTGTTTCCGGTGTTCACCGCCGGCGGCGGCTTCGGCATGAAGGAGATGGAGGGCGCGGCCGACGTGCTGATGGTCGCCGATCCCACCACGTTCCGCGTGCTGCCGTGGGCGGAGAACACCGGCTGGGTGCTGTGCGATCTCTACTTCAGCGACGGACGGCCGGTGCCGTTCGCGACCCGCAACCTCTATCGCAAGGTGCTCTATCAGCTCGGAGACCGCGGCTACGATTTCGTCGCGGGCCTCGAGGTCGAATTCCATCTGTTCAAGCTCGACGATGCGCATATGGCGCCGGAGGATGCCGGCCAGCCCGGGCGGCCGCCGTCGGTCAGCCTGCTGTCGCACGGCTATCAATACCTCACCGAGCAGCGCTACGATCTGATGGAGCCGGCGCTCGAGATCATCCGCCGCGACATCCTCGCGCTCGACCTGCCCCTACGCTCGGTCGAGGTCGAGTTCGGTCCGAGCCAGTGCGAATTCACCTTCGCGCCGACCACAGGCCTCGCGCCGGCCGACACCATGGTGCTGTTCCGCTCCGCAGTGAAGCAGATCGCGCGCCGCCACGGCTATCACGCGACCTTCATGTGCCGGCCGAAACTGCCGAACGTATTTGCCTCGGGCTGGCACCTGCACCAGTCGCTGGTGTCGCGCGCCAATGGCGAGAACGTCTTCATGGCCAAGGAAACCGGCAAGGAAACCGGCGAACCGCTCAGCCCGCTCGGCCGCGCCTGGCTCGCCGGCCTGATCGAGCACGCGCGGGCCTCGACCGTGTTCACGACGCCAACCATCAACGGCTACAAGCGCTACCGCTCCTATTCGCTGGCGCCGGACCGCGCCATCTGGGGCCGCGACAACCGCGGCGTGATGATCCGCGTGCTCGGCGGTGCCGGCGATCCGGCGACCCGGCTGGAGAACCGGATCGGTGAGCCGGCCGCCAATCCCTATCTCTATATGGCTTCGCAGATCCTCTCCGGCCTCGACGGCGTCGACCGCAAGCTCGATCCCGGCCCGTCCGCCGACACGCCCTACGAGACCAAGGCCGCGCTGCTGCCGAAATCGCTGCGCGAAGCGGTGTTTGCGCTCAACGACGATCCGTTCTTCCGCGGGGCGCTGGGACCTGAGTTCGTCGACTATTACGTCTTCATCAAGAACGCGGAGATCGAGCGCTTCCAGGCCGAGGTGTCGGACTGGGAGCAGCGCGAATATTTCGAGATGTTTTGAGGGGAGCGCCCCGCGCGGGACAAGCCCTCGAACCGGTCCACTCTGCGGCTAGAGACTCGCGAGGTTTGCGGCAACGGCCCGTTCGTTCCATTCCAGGCCGAGGCCGGGCGCGTCAGGAATATGCAAAAGGCCATCCTTTATTTCATATGGCCGTTCGAGAATTGGATCGGCCCAATCCTGCCACTCTAGCCAATGTGCGGTCTCCGTTGCACGCATGACATGAGCGGCCACTTCCGGATAAAGATGCGTTGACATCGGTATGCCTGCTGCGCCGGCGATCGCTGCCGCGCGCATCCAGCCCGTCACTCCGCCGATGCGCATGAAATCAGGCATTACCAGGTCGCAAGCCTTTTTCGCGATCGCCTTATGCATCTCCCTCGGGCCATAGAAGTTCTCCCCGATCTGAATCGGTGTCTTCAGTTCTGCCGCAAGCTGGGCGTGCCCGTCGAGATTGTCGTAGAGCACGGGTTCTTCGATCCAGTCGAGGCCGTGGTCGTCGATCATATGGCAGCGCTCGATGGCCTCGGCGAGATTTAGCCCCTGGTTGTAGTCGACCATCAGATTCATGTGCTCACCGACCGCTTTATGCACCGCGTCGAGCGTCGCCAAATCTTCGCGCGGATCGCTTCGGCCGAGCCGCAATTTCAGAGCGGAAAATCCTCCTTCGTTCCGCAACTCCAAGGCTTCGGCTGCGACGGCGGCCGGCTCTTTCAACCAAAGGCCGTTGCTGTTGTAGGATCTCACGGCGCCGACCGTAGCACCCAACAGCACGCACAGCGGCTTGTTTGCGGCCTTCGCCAACGCATCCCACGCAGCCATGTCGAGACCCGACGCGGCGATCATCGACAATCCCTCATAGCCGACAAAGTGGAGGGATCTGCGCGCTGCCTCAAAGAGTTCGACCGGCGCCACGCTTCGACCTCTGAGCAATTCGCTGAGGTCATGAAGTGCGGGAACCAGATATCGCATCGATTTCACGATATACGGCTCGAGATAGCTTCGCCCGACGATGCCCTCCTCGGTCACGAGATCGATGAGAACGAGCGGCCACTCCGATATCGTGACAATGCGCGCGACCACAGGCCGCTTCAGCTTGAGCACCACCGGACGGGCTCTGATTTCTCTGAGCGTCAATGGGTCGGGCATGACGATTGCCTTCGCAGCGCGAGGGAAGAAACTGGTTACAACGGGCTGAAAAAGTCACAGATGCCATTCCATTCGGTTTTTCGACCGGTGTAAATTCACTACCTGGTATACTCAGGGGTGACTGCATGGTGCGATCTGCAGAACCGACACGACAGCGCATCCTTGCTGCCGCATACGTCCTGTTTCGCCAGCGCGGATATAGCCGCGTGAGCATGGACGAAATTGCAGCGGCGACGAGGGTCACGAAGCGCACGCTCTACAATCATTTTCAAAGCAAGGATCAGCTGCTCGCCTTCGTGCTTGAAGCCCAGAACGAATTGGCCTTGGCCACGTTCGGCGACAAGCTGTCCGGCTCGCCGGCAGCGATTATTGACGGCCTATTCCGCGACCTCGCGGTCTGGGCCGACCGGCCACGATGGGCCGGCTCGGGATTTACCAGGCTGGTTATCGAACTGGCCGATCTCCCCGGCCATCCCGCACGCGCAATTGCGCGGCGGCACAAGGCATTGCTTGAAACCCATCTCGGCGACTTGCTGAAGCGGGCTGGCGTCCGCGAGGCTCACCGCCGTGCGCGCGAGATCTGGCTGCTCTCCGAGGGCGCGATCTCCTTGATGCTGGTGCATGGCGATCGGGCCTATGCGGCGGCCGCGGCCGATGCAGCAAAACGCCTGCTGCGAAGCTCTTCGCGGTGAACCGCGGAAGGCCTCTACGCCCCGTCATCCCCGCGCAAAGGCTTCGCCTTTGTCGCTGGAGGCGCGAGCCTTGCGGCGCAATTGCGCCGCTGGGCGAGCCTCGAAGGATGCTCGGCCCGGCTGGTGGCCGTCGACCCTTCGAGACGCGCTACGCGCTCCTCCAGCGACAAAGGCGAAGCCTTTGCGCGGGGGTGACGGGGCTTGAATCGGTGCGGCGATCAAGCCGTCAAATCCCCAAATACTTGTGCTGCAGCTCCGGCTCGGCGATCAGCTGCTCGCTGGTCCCGCTCCACACCGCCTTGCCGCGCTCGATGATGTAGTGGCGGTCGGCGATGCGGGCGAGGTTTCCGACGTTCTTGTCGATGACGAGCACCGACTGCCCGCGTCCCTTCAGCATCGACAGGCAGCTCCAGATCTCGTCGCGGATCAGCGGCGCAAGACCTTCGGTGGCCTCGTCGAGGATCAGGAGTTTTGGGTTGGTCATCAACGCACGGCCGATCGCGAGCATCTGCTGCTCGCCGCCGGACAGCGTGACGCCCATATTGCCTGTGCGTTCGGCGAGCCGCGGAAACAGCGCATGGATCTTGTCGATGGTCCAGGGATCGGAGGCGCCGAACCGATTGCCTGAGGCGGCGACGAGATTTTCGCGCACCGTCAGGTTCGGAAAGATCTGGCGTCCTTCGGGCACCAGGCCGATGCCGAGCTTTGCGATCTTGTAGGACGGCAGGCCGCGCACCGACTCGCCGGCGAAACGGATGCCGCCTGATCGCGCCTGCGTCAGGCCCATGATCGAGCGGATGGTCGTGGTCTTGCCCATGCCGTTGCGGCCCATCAGCGCGACCATCTCTCCCGACTTGATCTGCAGCGACAGTCCGAACAGCACCTGGCTCAACCCGTAGCAGGTCTCGATTCCATCGACTTCGAGCAGGGTTTCAGCGGTTTTCATATCAGCCATGGCCTGTCACCGCATGCTGTTCGCCGAGATAGGCGCGCTTGACCTCTTCATGCTTGCGGATCGCATCCGGCACGTCGCAGGCGATGACGCGGCCATAGACCAGCACCGTGATACGGTCGGCCAGCGCGAACACCGCCTCCATGTCGTGCTCGACCAGCACGATGGTCACTTCCTTGCGCAGCTCTTTCAGCAGCACGACCATCCGCGCGGATTCGGTGACGCCGAGCCCGGCCATCGGCTCGTCGAGCAGCAAAAGCTGCGGCTTGGTGGCGAGCGCGACCGCGAGCTCGAGCTCACGCTGCTCGCCATGGCTCAATTGCGACACCAGCACATCGGCACGCTTGCCGAGGCCGACGCGCTCCAGCGCCGCGCGCGCGGCGTCGCGCAGACGCCGCTCCTTGCGCGCATTGCCCCAGAAGCGGAAGGAGTGGCCGTCATGCGCCTGCGCCGCCAGCGCGACATTGTCGATCGCCGAGAAATCCTTCAGCAGCGAAGTGATCTGGAACGAGCGCGCCAGCCCGAGCCGGCTGCGCTTGTAGGACGGCAGGCCCGTGACATCGCGGCCGGCGAAGCGGATGGTGCCGGAGTTCGGCATCACCTGTCCGGTGAGCTGGCTGATCAGCGTGGTCTTGCCGGCGCCGTTGGGGCCGATGATGGCGTGCAGTTCGCCCGGCACCACCTCCATCGAAAGGTTGTCGGTCGCGGTGATGCCGCCGTAGCGACGTACCAGATTTTCGACGCGGAGCAGGGGCTCAGCCAGGGAATCAGCCACGGCGCATCCTCCCGAGCAGGCCCATGATGCCGCCGCGCGCGAACAGCACGATCAGGAGCAGCACCGGACCGAGGATCAGTCCCGAATATTCGGTGACCTGCGACAGCAGCTCCTCGAGCAAGAGATAGACGATCGCGCCGATCACCGGGCCGAACAGCGAGCCCATGCCGCCCAGGATCACCATCACCATGAGGTCGCCGGAGCGGGTCCAGTACATCACGGCGGGGCTGACGAAGTCGGTGTTGTTGGCAAGCAGCGCGCCGGCAAGGCCGCAGATCGTGCCCGCGATCACGAAGCAGACCAGGCGATAGCGGTTGGCGTGGAAGCCGATCGCCTGCATGCGCTGCTCGTTGGAGCGGACGCCCTGCACCACGAGGCCGAAGCGCGAATTGACGATGCGCCAGATCAGATAGAGGCCGCCGAACAGGCAGGCCAGGCAGAGGTAATAGAACTGGGTGCGGTTCGAGAGGTCGATCAGGCCGGCGAAATCGCTGCGCTTGTAGACGGTGAGGCCGTCGTCACCGCCGTAGCGCGACAGGCCGGAGGTGATGTAATAGGCCATCTGCGCGAAGGCGAGCGTGATCATGATGAAGTAGACGCCGCGGGTGCGCAGGCTGAGCGCTCCGATCACCAGCGCAAACAGCGCCGAGACCGCGAGCGCCACCGGCCACTGGATGAAGCCGGAGCCGATACCCTCAGTGGCGAGGATGCCGACGGCATAGCCGCCGATGCCGAGATAGGCGGCGTGGCCAAAACTCATCATGCCGCCATAGCCCATGATCAGGTTCAGGCTGGCGGCGGCGAGCGCAAAGATCACGATGCGGGTGAACAGCGTCAGGATGAAGATGTTGCCGGTCACCACCGAATAGACCGGCAGCAGGACCAGGGCGGCGCAGAGCAGCGCCACGACGGAATTGGAGGCGTTGAGCTTGGGCATCATCGTTTGGCCGCCGGGAACAGCCCTTCAGGCCGCAGCACGAGGATGATGGCCATCAAGAGATAGATCAGCATCGAGGACAACGCCGGCGCCGCGGTCGAGGCCGCCGCCCCGCTCAGCACCTTGCGCAGCAGGTCGGGCAGGAAGGCGCGGCCCATCGTGTCAATGATGCCGACGAACACCGCGGCCATGAACGCGCCGCGGATCGAGCCGATGCCGCCGATCACGATGATGACGAAGGCCAGGATCAGGATGTTCTCGCCCATGCCGATCTGCACGGTGAGGATCGGCGCCTGCATCAGCCCGGCGAGCCCGGCGAGCGCGGCGCCAAGGCCGAACACCAGCGTGAACAACAGCTTGATGTTGATGCCGAGCGCCCCGATCATCTCGCGGTTGGAGGCGCCGGCGCGGATCAGCATGCCGACGCGGGTGCGCATCACGACGAGATAGAGCAATACTGCGACCGCCAGCGCGACCACGATGATCATCAGCCGGTAGGCCGGATAGTACACGCCGGGAATGATCTGCACCGGTACGGTGAGCCAGACCGGCAGCGGCAGCGCGAGACCGGCCGGGCCCCAGATCAATCGGACAGCATCGTTGAAGAACAGGATCAGGCCGAACGTCGCCAGCACCTGGTCGAGATGGTCGCGGCCGTAGAGATGCCGGAGCGCGGCATATTCGAGCGCGATGCCGAGCAGCAGCGTGGCGCCCAGCGCCAGCAGCGCGCCAAGAACAAAACTGCCGGTCCAGGCCACGAAGGTCGCCGCGAAATAGGCGCCCATCATGTAGAGCGAGCCGTGCGCCAGATTGACGAAGTCCATGATGCCGAACACCAGCGTCAGTCCGGCTGCCAGCAGGAACAGCAGCAGGCCGAATTGCAGGCCGTTCAGCAGTTGTTCGACGACGAGATACATGGATCCTTCATATCGGGCTGAAACAAAACAGCGGCAGCGCGCATGCGCCGCCGCTTTTACGGCTTGTTGTTCTCCCTCGCCCCGCCCTTGCGCGGCCGGGACGAGCAAAGCTCGCCCTGAGAGGGTTGGGGTAAGGGGCTCTTTCCACGAATCGAGCTTGTGGAAAGGGCCCCTCACCCGGCGCCACGCGCCGACCTCTCCCCGCAAGGGCGGGGCGAGGTGAAAAGGAAGCAAGGCGTGGGCCAGGATTGCCCTAAGAGTTATTTCATCGCGCACTTTTCGTGGAAGCGATCCTGGTCATCCTTGACGATGGTCGCGACCGTCTTCAGCGAGAGCTGGCCGTCGGCGTCCTTGACCACGTCCTGCAAGTAGAAATTCTGGACTGGAATGTGGTTGTTGCCGTACTTGAACGGGCCGCGCACCGATTTGAAGTTCACCTTCTCCATCTCGGCCTTCATCGCGTCTTTCTTCGTCAGGTCGCCCTTCACCGCGACCACGGCGCTGTTGATGAGGTTGGCAGCGTCATAGGATTGCGCGCCGTAGAAGGTCGGGCGCAGGCCCGGATACTTCTTGCGGTAGTCCGCGACGAACTTCTTGTTCTCCTCGTTGGGCAGGTCGTTGACCCATTGCTGCGCGCCGGGAACGCCGAGCGCATTGTCCTTCTGCAGCGGCAGCGACAATTCGTCGATGGTGAAGGCGGTATAGAGCGGGATCTGCTGCTTGATGCCGGCCTGCGCATACTGGTTCAGGAACTGCACGCCGGCCGCGCCCGGATAGAACACGAAGATCGACTCGGCCTTGGAATTCTTCGCCTTGGTGAGCTCGGCGGAGAAATCGAGCTGGCTCGGCCACACCGTGTATTCCTCGCCGACGACCTCGCCCTTGAAGGTGCTCTTGACGCCGGCCAGCATGTCCTTGCCCGCGGCGTAGTTCGGGCCGATCAGGAATACCGACTTGACGCCCTTCTGGTTCATGTAGGTGCCGACCGCCTGTGGCGTCTGGTCGTTCTGCCAGGAGGTCGAGAACACGTAAGGCGAACACAGTTCGCCGGCGAGCTGCGACGGACCGGCATTGGCCGAGATCAGGAAGGTCTTGGAATCGACCGCCGTCTTCAGCGAGGCGAGCAGCACGTTCGACCAGATGTAGCCGACGATGAAGTCGACCTTGTCGGACTGCACCAGCTTCTCGGTCTTCTGCTTGCCGACATCGGGCTTCTGCTGGTCGTCCTCGTAGATCACCTCGACCGGCTTGCCGTCGATCTTGCGGCCGAGATGGTCGAGCGCGAGCTCGAAGGAATTGCGCATGTCGTTGCCGATCACGGCGGTCGGACCGCTGAAGGTCGAGACAAAGCCGATCTTGACGCTGTCAGCCGCCGTCGCGGGCTGCGCGAGCGCCAAAGCCATGGCGCCTGCCAGCCAAAATGCCTTTTTCATATTCACTCCCCTCCTCAACCAAAGATCCCGCCAAGCTCGATCACGAGGGCCCGGGGGTCACGCTTTACGCGCGTCGTTCTGTGACGTGTTTTGTGCGCGATATCGCAAGTCTGCAGCAAGCACGAACCGACGGCGCTCATTTAGAACCTTCGGCGCATACCCGAGCACCGTGCATCATAATTCGTCTAAACCGGGCAAGGCAAGAAATATAATGCCGGTTGCGTAGGCAACGATTGTCGCAGGCCCCCGCTCCCCTCCAGAGGCCCCCGCCGCACTGCAGCAGGCTTTAAGGATTCGGTAAAGCGCTCGGAAACCACGTCCCGGGAAGCCCGTCCTGGACTTCATGGTCTCGAAAGCATCGCCGGGCGAGGCTCGGTCCAAAGGGACGCGTCGCATGCTGTTGAATTACATTTTCGGCTTCAACGCCCGGCTCGGCCGGCTGGCCTATTTCTTCTTCAGCTTCGTGGTCGGCTGCGGCTACCTGATGCTGGTGTTCGGCATCACCGGCAATGCACCGGCGAGCGGCAGGACGGATGTGCTGCTAGCGCAGGCCGCCAACAGCATGCCGCTCCTGATCGGCTTTTATGCCGTGCTCGTCATGACCTTCATGCTGCAATCGATGCGCATCCGCGACATCGGATGGGACCCGGTCTGCGTGATGGTGGGTTGGATTGCGCTCGTCGTGATCGACCGGATCGTCGCCGGAAAATATCCGGAATATGCACTGACCTACCAGCACACCGGCACGACGGTCGGCGCGCTCGTCAACCTTGCGCTGATGCTGGCCCTGACGTTCTGGCCCGGCAGCCGCCTCGGCGAAGAGCCGCATGAGACGGGCGATGACGGCTTCTCAAGCAGGGGCAGCACCCCGGCCGCAGCCGGCAACCGCGTTGCGCGTATCGCCAGCGGCGAGTTCGGCGGCAAGACGCGGTAGCGCGCCTCTCTCGACCGTCGTCCCGGCGAAGGCCGGGACGACACCGAGTTTGTGGCGCGGTCAGCGAGCCACAGGCTAAGCAGCGACCGCTCACCCTCCGTCCACCGCCCATTCGGCGCCGTCGATCGCATAGGCCGCGTGGCGGAAATCCCTGATCGTCGCGACCTTGTCGGCCGACCAGTCGAGCAGCATGAACGAGCGCGGCGGCGCGCCTTGGGCGTCCGGATCGAACACCAGGATCGCGGGACGTCCCTCGACCTGTCCAGTCACCAGATGCCAGTCGTGGATCTTCGAATAATTGCCGAAGTAGCGCGACACCTCGGCCTTGCCGTTCAGCCGCGTCCGGTTGACGAGCTCGAGCCTGACGTCATCGGCGATCATGGCGCGGATGGCGTCGAAGTCGCGGGCGTTGAAGCGGCCGACATAGGCGTTGAGCCTGCTGCGATCGGCCGGCGACAGGCCGGGCCGCGGCGCGTCGTCGGGCTCGCGGGCGAATTCCCGCAACTGCGTCCGTCCGCGGTGCAGCGCCGCCTTCACCGCGGGCAGGCTGAAATCCATGATGCCGCAGACCTCCTGCAGCGAGCAACCGAGTACGTCCATCAGGATCACGCTGGAGCGCTGCGCCACCGGCAGGCGCATGAAGGTGCGCAGGCTCGCCGCTGCGATCTCGCGGCGGCTGACGTCATCGAGCTCTCCGGCCATCATGTCCACCTCCTCCGGCGCGTGGAGCGCGTCCTGGCGGTTGCGCCGCCTGAGGAAATCGAGCGCGGTGTTGTGTGCGATCCGGAACAGCCAGGCTTCCACGTTCTGGATTGGAGCTGCGGACGCAAAAGCCTCCACCGCCTTGATCAGCGCGTCCTGCAGCACATCCTCGCCGTCGATCACCGATCCGACCATGCGGGCGCAGTAGCGATGCAGCCTTGGCCGCATCGCTGCCAAGAGCGCGTCGACCTCGGTCGCTTCAGGCGCTTGGGGGGGTGAGGTCATGATGGCTCCGCCAGGTCGGTTCAAGGCCGGTCGGTTCACGGCTCGCCGGTTCACGGCTCATCCAGCATACGATAATTGCCGACAATCACAGCACTGCGAACCAGCGGCGGCTCGGCGCAACGATCGCGGATGCCGTCCTGGAAGGCCTGGAACGCCGCGAGCTTCGGGATCGGGCTCGAGCCGTCGTCGGCCGCGGTCTCGACCATGTGGATGAAGGTATCGTCCTCCAGCCGCAAGGTCAGGTAGCGCACGCCGTCCGGCTTCGCCGCCTTCAGCTCGGCAAACACGGCCGAAACCAGCTCGGCATTCTTCTCGGCCATCTCCGGCTTCGCCTTGTACCTGATCAGGGTCCGTCTCATCGCAACCTCCTTGGCTCGGTCTCTGCGGCCGGAACAGGCCGCGTCACACCCAAGGACGTTTGCCGACCGCCAAAGGATGCGGTCCGGCAAAGAATATTTTCGGCCGCATCCTTTGCCGGCCGCGGTTCGTCCTGGCCTACGAAGCGCGCCGCAACCTTGCCGCACGCCAACGGAGAACGACCATGCAGACCCCTCGAGAGCGCGCCGAACAGCGCTGGGTGCTCGGCCTCACCGCGCTGGCATCCTTCATGATGGCGCTGGACGCCATGATCATGACCACGGCCTTCGCGACCATCCGCGCCGATTTCGGCAGCCCGGTGGAGACGCTGCAATGGACCGTCAACGCCTTCAATCTGACCTTCGCGGTGCTGCTGCTAACCGGCGCCGCGCTCGGCGACCGCTTCGGGCGTCGGAAAATGTTCGCAACCGGGATCGGCCTGTTCGTCGCGGCCTCGGCGGTCTGCGCGCTGGCCGGCAACGCCGCGGCACTAATCGCCGCCCGCGCCCTGCAGGGCGCAGGCGCGGCGCTGGTGATGCCGCTGGCGATGGCGATCCTCAGCGGCGCGTTCGGCCGGGAGGAACGCGCCCGCGCGCTCGGCATCTTCAGCGGCATCACCGGATGCGCGCTGATCATCGGCCCCGCGATCGGCGGCTTCATCACCGAGCATCTCGGCTGGCGCTGGATCTTCTGGATCAACCTGCCGATCGGCCTGGTCGCGATTTCCCTCGTGCTGGCGCGGCTGCGCGAAAGTTTTGGACCGGCAGCGCCGCTCGACGTCACCGGACTGACGCTGGTCGCCCTCGCGGCGCTGGCGCTGGTCTGGGGCCTGTTGCGCGGCAACAGCGTCGGATGGGCGAGCGCGGAGGTGACCGGCGCGCTGATCGCAGGCCTCGCGCTGGCCGTGACGTTCGTGCTGTGGGAGCTACGCGCGACGAACCCGATGGTGCCGATGCGGCTGTTCGCGGCAAGACCGTTTGCCTCCGGCATGGCCGCCAGCGTGCTGTTCTATGCCGCGATGTACGGCGTGCTGTTCCTGCTGCCGCAGTTCCTGCAGATCGCGCTCGGCTTCGACGCCTTCGGCGCCGGGCTGCGGCTATTGCCGTGGACGGCGACGCTGTTCGTCACCGCGCCGATCGCCGGCGCCGCCGTCAACCGGTTCGGCGAGCGCACGCTGGTCGTCACTGGTCTGCTGATGCAGGCGATCGGGCTCGGCTGGATCAGCGAGATCGTGAGCCCGTCAGTGCCTTATTCCGCGCTGGTCGCGCCGCTGGTGCTCGCCGGCGTCGGCGTCTCGATGGCGATGCCGGCTGCACAGAACGCAGTGCTGAGCGCGGTTGCCACGAGCGAGATGGGCAAGGCGTCCGGTGTCTTCAACATGGGCCGCTTCCTCGGCGGCATGTTCGGCATCGCGGCACTGGTGGCGAGCCTCGTAACCAATGGCGCCGCCGATTCAACCCGACATTTCACCAGCGGATTTGCTGCGGCGATGAGCCTTGCAGCAACGCTGTCGTTCGCTGGCGCCGTCGCTGGCCTGTTCCTGCCGATGCGGCGACGGGCCGTCGCAGCAGCCGCGCCGCAGGATGCATGACGTTGCGACGATTGGGTTTTGCTATCGGGCGATCGGGCATTTCGTGTTGGAATGAGGCTGCGAATGACTACATAATCAAATGACGAAGCCGTTCGGAACCGAGAGCGACATCTCATGACGCAAGCGCCGGCCAAACCTCATCGCGTGGTGATCGTCGGCGCCGGCTTCGGCGGGCTGGAAGCCGCTTTCGGTCTTTCGGGCGCGCCGGTCGAGATCACCTTGATCGACCGCCGCAACCACCATCTGTTCCAGCCGCTGCTCTATCAGGTCGCGACCGCATCGCTTGCCACCAGCGAGATCGCCTGGCCGATCCGCTATCTCTTGCGCGACCGGCCCGAGGTGACGACGCTGTTTGCCAATGTCTGCGGCGTCGATGCGGCCGGAAAGCAGGTGCAGCTCGATGACGGCGGCAGCATTCCCTACGACACGCTGATCCTCGCCACCGGCGCGCGCCACGCCTATTTCGGCCATGACGAATGGGAGCCGTTCGCGCCCGGCCTGAAGACGCTGGAGGATGCCACCACGCTCAGGCGGCGCATTCTGGTCGCGTTCGAGCGCGCCGAGCGCGAGACCGATCCGGACAAGCGTGCGGCGCTGCTAACCTTCGTCATCATCGGCGCCGGGCCGACCGGCGTCGAGATGGCCGGCACCATCGCTGACCTCGCCAAGGACACACTGCCGCAGGACTTCCGCCACATCGATACACGCAAAGCGCGCGTGGTACTGATCGAAGCTGGGCCGCGCGTGCTAGCCGGCTTTCCCGACGACCTGTCGGCCTATGCGCAAGCGTCGCTGGAAAGACTCGGCGTTGAGGTGATGCTGGGCGCGCCGGTCACCGAATGCTCGGCCGACGGCGTGGTGTTCGGGGACAAGAGGCTGGAGGCCCGCACCATCGTCTGGGCCGCCGGCGTGCGCGCCTCGCGCGCCGCCGAGTGGCTGAACGCGCCGGCCGATCGCGCTCATCGGCTACAGGTCGAGTCCGATCTCACCGTGCCGGGCCATCCCGACGTCTTCGCCGTCGGCGACACCGTCACGATCAAGGGCCCCGACGGCAATCCGGTGCCCGGCATTGCGCCGGCCGCAAAGCAGGAGGGGCGCTACGTCGCCGCACTGATCAAGGCCCGGCTCGATGGCAGGACGCTCCCGCCGTTCCGCTACAAGCACGCCGGCAGCCTCGCGCAAATCGGCAAGAAGAAGGCGGTGATCGATTTCGGCTGGCTCAAGCTCCGCGGCTCACTGGCATGGTGGATTTGGGGCCTCGCCCACATCTACTTCCTGATCGGCGTGCGCCACCGGATCGCCGTGGCGATGAACTGGCTCTGGATTCACACCCGCGACCAGCGCGCCGCACGGCTGATCACCCAAGGCAGCAGCAAGGTCGCGCAGTAGGTGCGCCTCGGCGCAGCCTCCGCGCCTCAAGCAATTTGAACCGTCACCCTGAGGTGGCCGCCTCTTCGGCGGCCCTCGAAGGGTCGACGGCCCCGCTAGTGGCCGTGCATCCTTCGAGGCTCGCCCAGCGGCGCAAGTGCGCCGCAAGGCTCGCACCTCCAGCGACAAAGGCGGAGCCTTTGCGCGGGGATGACGGAATGCCTGCTGGCATACAGGGCCCATCCAACCATTGTGCACCGACCCCTCGCATGAAATACTTGCCACGGCAACAATTATTGCAGGGAGGAAACAATGCAGATCGATGCGCGCGCATGGGCGCTTGCGGCCTCGCTTGTCACGCTGACGTCATTCGCAGGCGACGCGGCGGCGGCGCAGATGCTCGCCGATCCCGCGGCGACCTGTAGCGGACTTACCGGCCCCGCCGATGGCGCGATCAAGATCGATAGCGCGGTGCTCCAGGCACCGTCGCCGCTCGCAGTCGTTGAGAAAGGACCGACACCGGCCGGCCGCGTCGTCCCGGCCAATCCCGCCTTCTGCAAGGTGCTCGCCCATATCGATCCCGCCGATCCCACGGCGCCGCCGATCAAATTCGAGGTCAACCTTCCAGTGGAGTGGAACGGCCGCTCGCTGCAATATGGCGGCGGCGGCTTCAACGGGGTGCTGATATCAGGCCTCGGCCTGCCGCCGGCCTACCCGTTCGACAAATCCTCGCCGCTGGCGCTCGGCTTCGCGACCGTCGGTACCGATTCCGGCCACGAGTCGAAGCCCGGCGAGCCGCCGCAGCTATTCGCGCTCAACGACGAGGCGTTCGAGAATTTTTCGCACAAGGCCTACAAGAAGGTGCGCGACGCAGCGCGGGCGCTGGTTGTGCGCGCCTACGGCAAACCGCCGGCGAAGATGTATTTCATGGGATCTTCCGAAGGCGGCCGCGAGGCGCTGACCATGGCGCAGCGCTACCCCGACGATTTCGACGGCATTTTCGCGCGCGTGCCGGTGATCAATTGGGTGGGGCTGCAGCATGCCGGCACCCGCTCGGGCCTCGTCACGATGGGCGACGGCTGGGTCCGCCCGGCGCAGGTCAAGCTGGTGGCAGATGCCGTGCTGAAGGCCTGCGACAGACAGGACGGCTCCGACGACGCGCTGGTGCAGGACCCGGTCGGCTGCAAGGCGGCGTTCAAGCCGGCCTCGCTGGCATGCGCGGCGGGCGAGAGCGGCGACGACTGCCTGACCGACAAGCAGATCGCGGCGATCGACACGCTGCATGCGGCCTACAAATTTTCGTTCCCGCTCGCTAACGGGCTCGACGACTATCCGGGCTGGGGCGTGTCCGGCGAGAACACACCGGCATTCGGCCCGACCGGCGGATGGAAGGCGTGGTGGCTCGGCACCTCGGCGCCTGCGCAACCGCCCGCGCCCACCAACGGCATCGCCTGGATCTACGGCGCCGGCGGAATCCAGTATGTCTTCGCGCGCGATCCGAAACTCGACGTCACGACCTACAGGCCGGAGGACCACAAGGATCGCGTGCTGCAGGTCTCCGCACTGATGGATTCGACCGATCCGGATCTCAGCCGCTTCCACGCCCATGGCGGCAAGCTCGTGATCCTCGAGCACATGGCCGATTACGCGCAAAGCCCCTATGCCGGCATCCGCTATTTCGAGAACGTCGAGAAGACGCTCGGCAAGGACAAGACGGCGGAGTTCGCGCGGCTCTACACCGCGCCCGGCGTCGACCATGTCGGCTCCGGCGCACCGGCGAATGTCGACATGCTGGCGGTGCTGGTCGACTGGGTCGAGAACGGCAAGGCACCCGCCGATCTGGAAGTGACGGAGCAGAAGGTGCAGGCGCCAGGCATCGAGACGCTGCGCGCGCTGCCGCTGTGCCGCTGGCCGGCCTGGCCGCATTACAAGACTGGGCCGATGACCGCGGCGTCGAGTTTCTCTTGCGCACCGTAACGAAAGGTCGATCCGCGCGTCACCCCATCACCTGGTGAGGCGACCGGCCGAACGCGGCCTTGAAGGCGCGGCTGAAATGCGAGACGTCGCTGAAGCCGAAGCTCAGCGCGACGTCGGTGACGTGACTAAAGCGCCGTTCGGCCAGCGCCTGGTAAGCACCGGCGAGGCGCTGCTGCCAGAGCCAGCGGATCGGCGTCGTACCCTCGCGCGCGAACAGGCGATTGAGCGTGCGCGGCGCCATGTGCTGGGCCGTGGCGATCGCATCGAGATCGAGCTCGGAATCGTCGAGATTGGCGAGGATGTAGGCCTTGACCCGCGCCAGCCGTTCATCGCCGTGCCGCGGCATGTCATCCGTCAGCTCGGTCTGCAGCGTCGTCGCCAAAATGTCGAGCGCTGAGGCACTCAGCCGTGTCACGGCAGGCGCGGCTCCATCATCGAGGCGCGCCAGCCGGCGGATCAGCGATCCCGCCAGCGCTCCCACTTTCGAATCGTTGCCGACCCGCCGTGCGGTCAGGCGGTGCGCATCCGGCAGGCGCGCGAGCAGCAGCGGCCGCGGGATCGACACCATGATCGAACGCGTGCTCGGGGCGAATTCGAGCGTGAACGGCTGCGCCTGGTCATGGAGCATGAGATCGCCGCGGCGCATCTGCACCTCGCGACCCCCTTGCGCAAAGCCGACCTCGCCGCGCAACGTGAGCCACAGCATGAAATAGTCGCGCGGGTCCCTGCGGACGTCGCTCGCGCTGCGCACCACCCGGATGCGGTCGGCCGCCGGGGTCGACGACCAGATGTCGTTGATCGCAAGCGGGCCAAAATTGCGGATCGAGATCGACGCGGCAAACGCCTCGTCGGCGACCCGGCGGCATTCGGTCAACGAGAACTCGCGGCAGGTGACGTGATGCCAGCGGTCGAAACTGTCACCTGGCGCGACAAGCGTTTGCGCGACGACTGTGTGAACTGGGGTCTGCATCGGACCTTGCTCCCGCCCAACCCTGCAGCGGGATATTCTGCGTCTGCCGTCCGGTTCTGGCAAGCAGAGGCCAGCGAATGGCCGGCGCAGCCAAGAACGGCCGCCGCGGGGGATGTAGAAATACCTCCCTTTAGGAGAGGAGACACCACATGGGCTACCAATGCGACATCATCGATCCGGCCAGAACTGTCATGATCGTTGTCGACATGCAGAACGATTTCGTGGCCGAGGGCGCCAAGCTGCGTTCCGCGCAAGCCGCCGCCATGGTGCCCCGGCTGGCGCAGACGCTGAAAGCCTGTCGCGACAAGGGCATCCGCGTCATCTACACCGCGCATGTGCACCGCCGCGACGGCAGCGACATGGGGCTCTATGACGATCTCTATTCGCCGATCGCCGACCGGTCGTCGCTGGTCGACGGCACCGCGGGCGTCGAGATCTTCAATGACCTCGCACCCGCGCCGGGCGAGCACGTCATCAAGAAGCACCGCTACAGCGCGTTCTTCGCCACCGATCTCGACCTCATCCTGCGCGAATGGGGCATCACGACGGTCATCATCTCAGGGACGACGACCGAGAACTGCTGCCACGCCACCGCGCGGGACGCCATGTTCCACAATTACAAGGTCGTCTTCCTGTCGGATGCGACAGGCACGTTCGACTATCCGGATGTCGGCCAGGGCGCCCTGTCGGCCGACGAGGTGCATCGCGCCACGCTCACGATCCTCGCGTTCTCCACGGCACATGTGATGACGGCGGCCGAGATGCTGGCGCGGGTGAAGGTGACGGACGGTGCAGCGAGTCCGAAGGCGGCGTAGCGAAGAGAGCGATTCTCGCACGGCATATTCGGTCCGCCTCTCCCCTTGTGGGAGAGGCCGGATTGCATCGACAGATGCGATCCGGGTGAGGGGTTCCGGTCCCTCCGCGCAGTACGCCGTGTGGAGAAATACCCCTCACCCCGGCCCTCTCCCAACCGAAGTCGGATTTTTCCGACTTCGAAGATTAGACAGCGCAACTCGGGTAAACCCGAGTTGCGCGGGAGAGGGGGCGCAGTCGTGTTCGCGGCGAAGAGCTCACTTCACCAGCGAGCAGCCGCCATCGGCCAGCGGGCGGAACGCCTGATCGGCCGGGATGGTCGCGATCAGCTTGTAATAGTCGTAGGGGTATTTCGACTCCTCCGGCTTCTTCACCTCGAACAGATACATCGGATGGACGACACGGCCGTCCTGGCGGATCGCGGTCTCGCCGAACAGTCTGTCCATGCCCTTGAAGGTCTTCAGCTGCGGCACCACGGCCTTGGCGTCGTCGCTGCCGGTCGCGGCAACCGCATTGAGGTAGGCGAGCGTCGCGGCATAGACGCCGGCCTGGTTGCCGCTCGGCATCTTGCCATTCATGCCGGGACGTGCGGCGAAGCGTTTTGCGAACGCGCGGGTGTCGTCATTCATGTCCCAGTAGAAAGCTTCCAGCAGCTGCAGGCCCTGCGCGACCTTCAGGCCCATGCCGTGGACGTCGTTCACGAACAGCAGGAACGCGACCATGGTCTGGCCGCCCTGCTGGATGCCGAACTCGGCCGCCTGCTTCACCGCGTTGATGGTGTCGCCGCCGGCATTGGCGAGCCCGATCACTTTTGCTTTCGAGTTCTGCGCCTGGAGCAGGAAGGAGGCGAAGTCCGACGTGCCGAGCGGATGCTTGCTCGATCCCAGCACCTTGCCGCCGTGCTTCTCGATGTAGTTCGTCGCTTCAGCTTCAATGCCTTTGCCGAGTGCGTAGTCGACGGTCACAAAATACCAGTCCTTGCCGCCACGCTGCATCATCGCAGCCGCCGTGGTGTTGCCGGTAGCCCAGGCGTCGTTGACCCATTGAATGGTGTTCGGCGAGCAGGCCTTGCCGGTAAGGTCGGAGCTTGCCGTCGACGACGCCAGGAACGTCATCCTCGAGTCGCGCAGGATGGTGTTGATAGCGAGCCCGACGGCCGAGTTCGGCACGTCGACAATGGCATCGACGCCTTCGACATCGAGCCATTTGCGCGCGATCGCAGATCCGACGTCGGCCTTGTTCTGGTGATCGGCATAGACGATCTCGACCTTGATGCCCTTGCCGCCGCCATTGAAATCCTCCGCCGCCATGCGCGCGGCTTCTACCGAGCCCATGCCGTTGGTGTCTTGGAAGATGCCGGAAATGTCATTGAGCACGCCGACGCGCACCACATCGCCGGAAATCTCCGCGCGTGCGCTGCCTGCGGCGCAGGCCAGTGCCAGCGCCAGACCAATCCTAAATCGCCCAACCCCGAAGCCTCTCATCCTATCCACTCCCATGTTTCCTCAACCAACCCTTTTGCCGGTATTGAGCGTCTCGTCAGGCCGGCGTGATCTCAACGGGCAGACTGTTGAGCCCGCGCAGTGTGTTGTTGAAAAGGCGCTTCGGCTCGCCAGTGATTTCGATCTTGGCGACACGACGCGCCAGCGCCGCCATCATCACTTCGCCTTCGAGGCGGGCGACGAGTTGGCCGACACACATATGGATGCCCGAACCGTAGCCGACATGGCCCGACGTACGACGCGTGATGTCGTAGCTATCGGGCTTGTCCCAACGGCGCGGATCACGATTGGCTGCAGCCAGGAACATCAGCACCTTCTCGCCTTCGGGGATGCTGGCGCCACTGAGCTCGACGTCGCGGGTCGTGGTACGGAAGAAAGTCTGGACCGGACTTTCGAACCGCACGGCTTCCTCGAAAGCGTTGCGCGCCAGGGTCGGGTCGTCGCGCAGCTTCTGGAAATGGTCGGGGAAGCGGGCAAGGCAGTAGACGGCGGCACCGATGCCGTTGACGGTGGTGTCGAGACCGGCCGATAGCAGCGAGCGCACCAGCAGCGGCGCCTCGGTCGCGGTAATGGCACCGCTATCGACATGGGCGTGGATGCAGGCGCCGATGCCATCAGGGGTGAGATTGTCGCGCTGACATTGCTCGGCAATATAGGCCTGATGCGGCGCCGAGCGCTCGATCGCCTGCTTGCGAAGCTCGTTCGGCGGCCCGAAGGCGTTGAACACCAGGCTTGCGTAAGGCAGCAGATGCTCGCGGCCCTCCGGCCGCAAGCCCAGCGCATCCGGGAAGATCGACAGCGGATAGGCTTCCGCAAGGTCCTCGATCGCGTCGAAACTGCGCTTCTCCAGCAGCGCATCGACGCGGGCCTCCGCGGCGGCGGCAAACCGCCCGCGAAGCTGCTTCATCACGGTCGCCGACAGCACCGAGCTCAGCACGGTGCGGGTGCGAGTATGCGCCGGCGGGTCGGCCTCCAGGATCAGGCTCGGCGGCCGCCACGGCTTCTCCTTGGAGAAGTCGCTGAGGCCCACGCCACGGCTGGAGCAGAACGTGGCGGGATCGTTCAGGACCGCATGGACCTCGGCATACCGCGCCACGCCGTAGACGTTCAACTTGTCGAGATAGACCACGGGTGCGGCCTCGCGCAGCCGCTCATGGGTCGGGAACGGATCGGCGAAGAATTCGAGCGCAAACGGATCGACGTCGAGGTGCGGGACGGACGTCCCTGCCGTTGCAGTCATCGGGACCTCCCGAGGTTTGATCTTGTCAACACGGGCCGCATGTCTATTGCTCCCAAGCAGTTTCGCAGCGATGATTTGAGAAATGAGCAGTCAGCCCCTCCCCCGAAAGCCCCGCCGGCCGAGACCGGCCGATCCCGCAGACGCCACCGACGGCCCGCTGCTGGACCTCAATCGCTATGTGCCGGCGTTCATCACCTTCATCGGCAACAAGCTGTCGAACAGCGCCACCGCCTTTTACCAGAAGAATTTCGGGGTCAACGTCACCGAGTGGCGAATCATCTCGCAACTGGCGATCGAGCCGGGGATTCCGGCCTCGCGGATCTGCCAGGTGATCGGCTTCGACAAGGGCCCGGTCAGCCGCAACCTCGCGGCGCTGCAGAAGCGCGGGCTTTTGACGATCCGCACGGCGCCCGACGACGGCCGCACCCATTCGATCACGCTGACCGCGCGCGGCCGCGCCATCCACGACAAGGTGATCGTCGCGGCGCTGGAGCGCGAGCGGCGGCTGCTGTCGTGCCTGAAAAAGGACGAGCGCGAGGTGCTGATCGACCTGTTGCGCCGGTTGCACGAGAATCTCGGCGCCGTGACCGGGCAAAGCACGACCTGACCGTACGGCGGGACCCTGCGCCACCGCGATATTCGCCCGGTCTTCCATGCGTGCTGCTCGCGCGCTGCTGCGCAACATTTTCCTCCCAAACGCGTGGCCGTTGACCGGCCCTGTCCCGATTGGCCCGGAAACTCGCACAGCTTAGTTGCCATGGCAACTAAAAATACGAACCCTTGCGGGGCAAGGCTCCGGGGAACCGGTGCGGAAGGCTCAAGTGTATGGTCCGCCAGACGTTCCACAAACTCGGTGTCGTCCCGGCCTCCGAGCCGGGACCCATAACCACCAATGCTGATTATTGCGCGCCAGCGGAACGACGACCTTTGTACACAACGTCGGCCGCGGAGTATGGGTCCCTGCTTTCGCAGGGACGACGGCGGTGTACGTGGCGCCCTGCCAGCACCCTACCGGTACAAATCACGTCACGAGCCCGCGCAGGCGATCGGCTCGGCCGACGCGTCGTCCTCCAGGACCGCCACTGCTGCGACGCGGCGCGTCAGCACGGCGCGCTGGTTGATGTAGCCCTTGTCGGTGATCTCCCCGCCGTCGACGGAGGCGGGCTCGGCCAGCAGCAGCGCACGGGTGGCGTGGCCAGAGGAATGAGCGCCTTGTGCCTTCAATCGTGCGAGCCCCTGCCCGATCGCGGAGCGGATCGCAGGATGGCTGATCACCTCTCGCACGTCGGCGCTCTCGGAAAGTTCCGCCAGCGCGCGGCAGGCGGCAATGTTCGGAAACACCAGGAACCGCACCTCGTCGCAGCCATGGCCGGTGACGACGATGTCCTGCGCAAGCGGGGCCAGTGCCGCGATGCCAGCGACACGCAGGGTGCCGACGCTGACCCAGGTTCCTGAATTGAGCTTGAAATCCTCGGCGACGCGGCCGTCGAAGAACAGGCCGAGATCGGGCCGGTCAGGATCGGCGAAGGTGACGGCGTCGCCGATCCTGTAAAAACCCTCGTCGTCGAAGGCCTGGGCGGTGAGTTCGGGCGCCTTCCAGTAGCCCGGCGTGACATTGGGCCCGCGCACCCGCACTTCGAGCTTGTCGCCCGACGGCACGAGCTTCAGCTCGGTGCCGGGGATCGGCACGCCAATATTGCCGGAGCGTTTGGCGAGGAAGTGGCAGTCGGTCGCGAGCGGCGAGGTTTCTGTCGAGCCCCAGGCCGACACCATCGGCAGTCGGCGGCCGACGGTTTGCAGCGACAATTCCTCGAGCGCGTCCCACAGATTCTGCGGCAGCGCCGCGCCGGCATAGAAGGCGAATCTGGTGCCCTCGAAGAATTTTCGGCGCAGGTCATCGTCGGTGCGGAGCGCAGCGATCAGCATGTCGAAGCCGCGCGGCACGTTGAAATAGACGGTCGGCACCACGCTGCGCAGATTGGCGAGCGAGGTCGCGAACAGGCCGGGCGCCGGCTTGCCGCCGTCGACATAGAGCGTGCCGCCATTGCGCAGCACCAGATTGAAATTGTGATTGGCGCCGAAGGTGTGGCTCCAGGGCAGCCAGTCCAGGATCACGAGATCCTCGCTGGAGGATTCGAGGAACGTCCAGGTCTGCGCCTTGGCTTGCTGGCTCGAGGTTAGCATGCGCTGGGTGTTGATCACGGCCTTCGGCGTGCCTGTTGACCCCGAGGTAAACAGGAATTTTGCGATCGTGTCCGGCGTCACCGCCGCGAACGCCTTTGCAATTTCGGGCGCTTCCGGCGTCGCCGCGATGGTGCGGAACGCCAGCGCGTCGGCATCGTCAGGGTTACCGCTGACGAGGGTCGCCCGATGCCGCGGCTTGATCGCAGCAAGTGCCGGCGCGAACGGTTTTGTGCCCGTGACATAGATCGCGCCGGGATCTAGCAGGCTGATCATGCTCTTCAGCTTGTCGAAATCTTTCGACATCAGCGAATAGGCCGGCGAGATCGCGGCCGAGGGCACACCGACATGCTGGGCTGCGAGCGCAAACAGCGCGTGATCGATGCCGTTGTCGGAGAGGATGACGAGCGGCCGCTCGGTACTCAGCCCTTGCGCCAGCACCCACGATGCGACCCGCCGCACGATATCGAGCGCATCGCGATAGGTGACAGTGCGCCACGGCGCCTCGGCGCTGGCGCGCTCGCCGAGGAAGATGCGATCCGGCGCCTGCCGCGCCCAGTGCTCCAGCCAGTCGCCGATGCAGCGGGCGCCTTGCTTCAGCGGCGTGGTGGATCGAACCAGGATGCTGCCGTCATCGCGGCGGTCCGCAACGATCGCGGGCGTCGCGAACAGGCGGTGCGGATTGTCTGCGCTGGCGGCGGCCATCGTCATGATTTCCTCCTCGCCCGTATCTTGCGGGACCGCACTGCAACATCGTGCAGCATCGCGGTCCCGGCCGGGCTCTTTGGCGATAATGTTGCGGATATCAATTGTTGTCGTCAACAACAATCTTTCCCTTAGGCCGCGGGCGCGCTAGCATCGCCGCCATGGCAAGCCAGCAAAAGACGTCGCGCAAGGCGACAGGAACCGGAGCGGCAATCCGCCGCCCCCACGCGCGGGCGACGAACGGCCGGGAACATGGCGGCGACGCCGGCGATGAGATCGGCCTCGACGCGCTGGCCGGCCACGCCGGCTATGCAGTGCGGCGCTTCCAGCTCTGGATCTTCCAGGACTTCATCAAGACGCTGGCCGCGGCCGATATCCGTCCGACCCAATATTCGGTCATGACCGTGATCGGGGCCAATCCGGGCCTGAGCCAGATGGCGGTGGCCAAGCGGCTCGGGATCGAGCGCGCGCGGCTGGTGCATCTGCTCGACAGCCTCGAGGAACGCGACTTCGTCAGCCGCATCCCCTCCGCCACCGACCGCCGCACCCATGCGCTGCATTTGACCGCACGCGGCAGGACCGCGCTGGCCCAGTTCAAGCGGCTCGCCGCCGAGCACGAGCGGCACGTCGCCGAGAAGATCGGCAAGGAAAACCGCGAGCGGCTGCTGCAGATCCTTGCCTGCTTCACTTGAAGCCGGGATCAGAATTCGGCTTGATCAGACCTGCCTACAGATTGAGCAGCCGCCTTCACGGGCGAGACCGAAGCGGTTCCCACTAACCATTTCAAGCAATTGATATTGTGTAATAATCTGCCGTGACGCGAGCGCAGGTGAATTGTACACAATGGCACGTTGCTTGCTTCGATCAGGTTGCAACTCCCTCGCGGAGGGCATCCGATGCCTTCCCGCTCAACAGACGGGGCCAACCACGTGACTGAAACTGTCGCTGCGATCGTTGCTGCGCATCGCGCCGGAACCATGACGCCGGCCCAAACCGTGGCGCGCAGCTACCAGCGCATCCGCGAGCACAACGACCCCGCCATCTTCATCAGCCTGCGTGACGAAAAGGAGGCGCTCGCCGAGGCTGAGCGTCTCACCGACCCGACGCTGCCGCTCTCCGGCGTGCCGGTCGCCGTGAAGGACAATATCGACGTCACGGGCCTGCCGACCACCGCGGCCTGCCCGGCCTTCTCCTACATGCCGGCGCAGGATTCCACGGCAGTCGCAAAGCTGCGTGCGGCCGGCGCCATCATCATCGGCAAGACCAATCTCGACCAGTTCGCCACCGGCCTGGTCGGCGTGCGCTCGCCCTACGGCATTCCCAAGAATCCGGTGCGCGGCGATCTCGTGCCGGGCGGATCGAGCTCGGGCTCCGCGGTCGCGGTATCAGCGGGACTGGTGCCGCTGTCGCTCGGCACCGACACCGCGGGCAGCGGCCGGGTGCCGGCGATGCTCAACAACATCGTCGGCCTCAAGCCGAGCCTCGGGCTGATCTCGAACGCGGGACTCGTGCCGGCCTGCCGCACGCTCGACTGCATCTCGGTGTTCTCGCTCACCGTCGATGACGCGCTGGCCGCACTCGCCGTGATGGCCGGGCCGGATGAAGCCGATCCGTTCTCTCGGGATCGACCGCTGGCACCGCTCGCGACGTTTCCGGCCAAGCTGAAGCTCGGCATTCCCAAAAGCGGCCAGCTGATCTTCTTCGGCGACCGCGAGGCCGAGAAGGCCTATGGCGAGGCTTGCAAGCGCTGGCAGGCACTCGGCGCCGAACTTGTCGAGTTCGATCTCGAGCCGTTCTACGAGACCGCGCGGCTGCTCTATGAGGGGCCGTGGGTCGCCGAGCGCTATCTCGTGATCCGTGACCTCTTGGCGTCGTCGCCGGACGCGATCCATCCGGTGACGCGCGAGATCACGATCGGCGGCGCGCGGCTCACGGCGGCCGATACGTTCTCTGCGCTGTACCGCCTGCAGGCGCTGCGCCGCGTCGCCGAGCGCACCTTCGCGCAGTGTGATGCCATCGTGCTGCCGACGGCGCCGACCGTCTATTCGACCGCTGACGTGCTGGCCAACCCGATCGAGCTCAACTCGCGGCTCGGCACCTACACCAATTTCGTCAACCTGCTCGACCTCTGCGGCCTGGCGCTGCCGGCGGCGATGCGGCCCGACGGCGCGCCGTTCGGCATCACGCTGCTCGCGCCCGCCGGCCGCGACGCCGAGCTCGCCGGCATCGGCCGCGTGTTCCACGCCGACACCGGACTTGCCATCGGCGCCGAGTCGCTGCCGCAGCCACCGCTTGCCGCAGTGCCGGCGCAGGCCGGGGCCGGCGAGATCACCATCGCGGTGGTCGGCGCGCATCTGTCCGGCATGGCGTTGAACCACGAGTTGACGACGCTCGATGCGCGCCTGCTGGAAGAGGCGGTCACCGCACCGGACTACAAGCTCTACGCACTCGACACCACGCCGCCGAAGCCCGGCATGCTGCGCATCGAGGGCGGCGCAGGTCACGCGATCAAGCTCGAGCTCTGGGCGATGTCGCCGGCCGCGTTCGGAAAATTCGTTGCCGCGATCCCGCCGCCGCTCTCGATCGGCACCATCAGGCTCGCCGACGGGCGACAGGCCAAGGGCTTTATAGTCGAGCCTGCCGCGATCAACGGCGCGAAGGATATTTCCGCCTATGGCGGCTGGCGGGCGTTCGTGGCGGAGAAGGCGAAAGCGTAGCCGCGGGAATGGTGTGCTCCCTCGCCCCGCTCTTGCGGGGAGAGGGGCATCCCACCGCCAGGCGGTGCGAGTTGAGAGACCTACACCGACACCGCGTAGGTCTCGTATTCGCCGCGTACCTGCTCGATATGGGCGCGCATTGCGGCGGCGGCACCTGGCTTGTCGCCGCGCATGATGGCGACCACGACGCGGTCGTGCTCGGCGTGGGATTTTGCCAGCCGCCCGAGGTTGCGGAACTGGGCGCGGCGGAACGGCTGCACGCGCACGCGCGTCGCCAGGGTGATCTCGGCGATATAGGCGTTCTGCGATCCGGCGTAGATCGCGTTGTGGAAGCGTTCATTGACCTCGTGGAAGCGCTCGGGATTGCCGGTGTAGCTCAAGACCCGCAGCTCCTCGTGGACCGCCTCCAGCGCGTGGCGCTCCGCCGGCGTCATCCGCTCGGCGGCGAGGCCGGCGCACATCGCCTCCAGCTCGGCCATCGCCTCGAACATGCCGGTGAGTCTTTCAAGGGACGGCCGCGCCACCACCGCGCCGCGATGGGCGCGGGCATCGATCAAGCCGCTGGCGGCCAGCTGCCGCAGCGCCTCGCGCACCGGCGTGCGGGAGACGTTGAAGCGGCGCGCGAGATCGGTCTCGTCGAGCCCGGCGCCCGGCGGCAGCGTGCCGCGCACGATCTCGTCGGCGAGCTGCAGCCGCAGCTCTTCGGCGCGGGTGATCTTGTCGGTCAGCGACGACGGGCGATCGACGCGACGCACGGCCGCGTCGGGCTCGGCGCCCGGCGGCATCCGCGTCGGAAGATCGTCCAGGCTCATGCCTCAAGCGCCCTTTCAAGCAGTCCAGTTCAAACGCCCTTGTTCAAGTGCCCTTGGGCTCGTCGATGACGCTGACATGGGCCGCGACGATTCTCCAGCCCTCGGGGAAGCGAATCCACGTCTGCATCTGCCGCCCCACTCTACCCGGTGTGCCGTCCCGATAAAACAGCGTCGAGGCGATCGCAGTGTCGCGGCCATAGGTCGTGATCACGGTGCGGTCGATCTTGCGCATCAGGCCGACCGGCGAGCGCCCGGCACGAAACGCCATGATCTCGGCGTAGCCATAAAGGTTCTCGCCGATGCCGTAGCGCAGCGTCCGGCTGTCGTTGCGAAACAGCTCGTCGAGCACCGCGACATCGTTCGAGATCAGCGCCTTCTCGTAGCGCTGGAACTGGGCGGTGACTTCGGCGACCACGTCGGGAAGATCAATGTCCATATCAGAGTCCTCTCGGTGCGGGTGCCGCAGCAACGCCCATCTGTTCCAGCGCGTAGGCGACCCGCAACGCGATGTCCTCGCGCCAGGGCGCGGCGATGATCTGCACGCCGATCGGCATCGGTTCAAGCGGCACCGGCACAGCCACAACAGGCAGGCCGATGAAGGAGATCGGCTGGGTGTGGATGCCGATATTGGCGCGCACCGGCAGCTCGACGCCGTCGAGCGTGAAATTGACCTGACCGAGCTTCGGCGCGGTGCACGGCGTCGCCGGCGCTAGGATTACGTCGACCGACTGGAACAGCTCCGCTGCCTTGGCGCGGAACCAGCGGCGGAGTTTCTGCGCCTTGTCGACATAGACGGCCGGGACCATCGCGCCCGCGATGAAGCGGTCGCGCACCGCCGGATCGAAATCGTTGGGACGCTTGCGCAGGCGATCGAGGTGCAGTGCGGCACCTTCGGTCGTGGTGATGATAAAGGCCGCGGCGCGCGCGCGCACGGCTTCCGGCAGCTCGACGGTCTGCGTGGCGCCGAGCGCCTTCGCCACGCGTGCGACCGCCTCGGTCGCCTCCGGAAACACGTTCTGCTGGAAATAGCCGCCGGCGATCGCAACGCGCAGACGGCCGACGTCATTGGCAAGCAGCGGCACGGTCGGCTCAACCGATCCCACGATGCAGGCCGGATCATCGGCATCAGGCCCCTGCATCGCGTCATAGGCGAGCGCGAGATCCTTCACGCTGCGCGCCAGCGGACCGAGATGGTCGAGGCTTGCGACGAACGGATAGGACCGCGCGCGCGACAGCCGGCCATAGGTCGGCTTCAGGCCAAAGGTGCCGCAGAACGACGACGGCACGCGGATCGAGCCGTTGGTATCGGAGCCGAGCGCGATCGGCACCAGTGCGCCGCCGACGGCGCTGCCCGAGCCGCCCGAGGAGCCGCCGGTCATCCGCGTCGGGTCATGCGGATTGCGCGACGGGCCGTCATGCACGTTCTCGCCGGTGAAGTCGTAGGCGTATTCGCCCATGTTGAGCGCGCCGACCAGCACGGCGCCGGCGGCTTCCATCCGCTCGATCAGCGTGGCGTCGCGCGGCGACGGCGGCAGGTCGCGGTTGATCTTCGAGCCTGCACGGGTCGGGAGGCCCTGAACATCGAACAGGTTCTTCACCGCGAAGGGAACGCCGGCGAGCGGGCCGACCGATTGACCCGCCGCGATCGCGGCATCGATTGCCCTGGCCGTGGCGCGTGCACGATCGGCGGTGACGTCGGTGAAGGAATTGAGCACCTTGTCATGCGCCGCGATGCGCGCGAGCGCAGCCTCGGTCGCTGCGAGAGCTGTCATCTTGCGGCTTGATACGGCCTGCGCGATTTCGGCGGCCGACATGGAAGCGGGAGTTTCGGACATCGCAGTCTCAGGTCGAATAGACCGCGGCCGACACGATCTCGTCCGGCAGCGGGAAGTCATCGACCAGCCGTGCCAGCCGCAGCGAGACCTCGAGATTGGCACGCACCGCGGGACGCCAGGCCTCTTCCAGCGGCAACGCCATCGCACGGGCAACGGCGTTCATGTAGTCGTCGAGATGGTCGGCCATTTCGCTCCCAATAAATTTCTCAAGCAACCGGCAACGGCGGATGCGGGATCGCCGTCAGCAGCTCCCTTGTATAGGCATCCTGCGGATTGCCCAAGACTTGTTCGGACGTGCCCTGTTCGACGATGCGACCGGCCCGCATCACGATGACGCGATCACACAGCAGGCGCACCACATTGAGGTCGTGCGACACGAACAGATAGCTCATGCCCATCGACTGCTTGAGGTCCTGCAGCAGATTGAGCACCACCGCCTGCACCGAGACGTCGAGTGCCGCGGTCGGCTCGTCCAGGATGACGAGCTTCGGGTGCAGCGCGATCGCGCGCGCGATGCCGACGCGGGCCTTCTGGCCGCCGGAAAGCTGGTGCGGAAAGCGGTCCAGAAGATTGACCGGCAGGCCGACCAGCCGCGCGAGCTCCTCGCAGCGGTCGCGGAGCGCGTCGCGCCCCCTGATGTCGCCCAATTGCATGATCGGGTCCACGATCGCACGCGCCGCGGTGAAGCGCGGGTTGAGGCTGTCGGTCGGATCCTGGAACACCATCTGGATCTGGCTGCGCCGCGGCAGCCGCGCGAAGGACTGCGGCATGATGGCGCCGATGTCCTCGCCGTCGAACAGGATGCGGCCGGAGGTCTGGTCCAAGAGCCGCATCACCATCATCGACGTCGTCGACTTGCCGCAGCCGGATTCGCCGACCAGGCCGACGCTCTCGCCATGGTCGATCGAGAAGCTGATGCCATCGACGGCGCGGAAGATCTCCTCCTCGAGCGGCGGCTTGCGGCCGAACAGTTTTGCCAGCACCGAGCCCGCGCCCTGGCGGGGATATTCCTTGACGAGTTTTTCGACTGACAGGAGGGGCTGCTTCTGCTCCCTCTCCCCGTTCTTTACGGGGAGAGGGTTGGGGTGAGGGGCTATATCCGCGAGCACAGTATTCGGAGAGTCCCCCTCACCCGCCACGCTCTGGCGCGCAAGTGCGCTGCCGAGCGTGTCGGCCTCTCCCCGCACGCGGGGAGAGGCAAGGGAGCCCTCTTCCGGCAACAAATCCCGCAGCGACACGCCGACCCGCGGCGTCGCGCGCATCAGCTTCTTCGTGTAGTCGTGCTGTGGCGACGCGAAAATGTCGGCCGACTTCGCGGTCTCGACCACGCGCCCCTTCTCCATCACCACGACGCGGTCGCAATAAGCGGCGGCGAGGCCGAGATCATGCGTGATGAGGATGGTCGACATCGACCGGCGCCGGGTCAGCTCGACGATCAAATCCATCACCGCCTTCTGGGTGGTGACGTCGAGGCCGGTGGTCGGCTCGTCGGCGATCAGAAGCTGCGGGTTGCAGGCGAGTGCCAGCGCGATGACGACGCGCTGGCACATGCCGCCTGAGAGTTCGAACGGATAGGCGTGATAGCGCTCGCGCGGGCGCGCGATCTTGACCTGCTCCAGCGCCTCGATCGCCTTCTCGCCGCGATCGGTGACCTGCGCCTGTTGGATATGCTGGCGCAGCACATCCTCGATCTGATGCCCGACCTTGCGGATCGGATTGAGGGCGGCGCGCGGATTCTGGAAGATCATCGAGACTTCGCGGCCGCGCAGATCGCGCATCTGGCTCTCGCTCGCCGCCTTGACGTCGATGCCGGAAAACATCACCGAGCCGTCGGCGATCCGGCCGGCCCGATCGAGGATACGCATCACCGCGTACGAAGTCACCGACTTGCCGGAGCCGGACTCGCCGACGATGCCGACGGTCTCGCCCTTGCCGACCGAGATGTTGACGTGCTGCACCGCCTTGACGATGCCGCGACGGGTGGTGAACTCGACCGTGAGGTCGCTGACGTCGAGCAGCGGCTGGGCGGTCATGCGCGCCTCCCCCCATGCGATGCGTCATCCAAAAATCCGCAAAACAACCCCATGCAAAGTAGCGGAGAGGTAGCGCGACACCGTGCCGAGACAGTCATCAGGTCCTCCGCTGCGGGTCGACGATGTCGCGCAGGCCGTCGCCGAGCAGGTTGAAGCAGAACACCGCGATCATCAGCGCAAGGCCCGGGAACAGCGCGATCCACCACTCGCCCGACACCATGAAGCCGGCGCCCTCGGCAACCATGATGCCCCACTCCGCGGTCGGTGGCCGGACACCGAGGCCGATGAAGGACAGGCCCGCGGCGTTGAGGATGGCATAGCCCATGGTCAGCGACATCTGCACGATCATGATCGGCATGATGTTCGGCAAGATGTGCCCGAGCAGGATGCGGTATTCGCCATTGCCGGAGAGCCGCGCCGCCTGCACGAAGCCGGCGTTGCGGCGGACATTGGCCTCGGCGCGCGCGACGCGGGCATAGAGCGGGAAGTTCACGATCGCGGTCGCGATGATGATGTTTTGCACGGTGTTGCCGAGCGCCGCGACGATGCCCATCGCCAGCACGAACAGCGGAAACGCCATGATGGTATCGGCGATGCGGCCGACGATGCGGTCGGTCCAGCCGCCGAAATAGCCGGCGGCGATGCCGGCGAGCCCGCCCATCAGGAACACCAGCACGACCGAAGCCACCGCGATGAAGGTGTCGAGCCGTGTCGCGACAATGACGCGGCTGAAGATGTCGCGGCCGAGCTGATCGGTGCCGAACCAGTGTGCGGCGGACGGCGGCTTCAATGCCGCCGCGGTGTCCGAGGCGAGCGGATCGTACGGCACCACGTAGGGCCCGAACAGCGCGGCAAACAGGATCACGATCAGCAGCGCGAAGGCAAAGCCGGTGACCTTGTTCTCGCTGAGCACGTAACGGGTTTGCTCAATGACCGCGGCGAGACCCGAGGTGCGTGCGGGACCGACCGGCTCAACAGTGGGGGCTACGCTGCTCATCTGTCCTCCCTACCCTTCGAGCCTGACGCGTGGATCGATCACGCCATAGAGGATGTCGATCAGGAGATTGAGCAGCACGTACATGACCGCCATGGTCAGCACGAAACCCTGCACCGGCGCGAAGTCGGACGCGATCAGCGCCTCGACCGCGTAGGAGCCGATGCCGGGCCAGGCGAACACCTTCTCGACCAGCACGTTGGCGCCGAGCAGGAAGGAGAACACCATGCTGAGCGTGGTGATGACCGGCAGCATCGCGTTACGGAAGGCATAGGTGACGATCACCTTGCCGGGCGACAGGCCGCTGGCGCGCGCGGTGCGGACGAAATCGGAGGCCAGCACCGCCAGCATCGAGGCGCGCGTCATGCGCGCGATCGGCGCCAGCGAGAAGATCGCGAGCGTCACCGCCGGCAGGATCAGCTGGCTCAGCGCCGAGCGGAACGCCTCGAAGTCGCGCGCGATCAGCGTGTCGATGAGATAGAAGCCGGTGACCGTCGGCGGTGCGCTATAGAACACATCGAGCCGGCCGAGCGGCGCCGGCGCCCAGCCAAGCCGGAAATAGAACACGTAGACCAGCACGAGCCCGGTGAAGAACACCGGCAACGAGACGCCGGCCGTCGTGGTGATGCGGCAGAGATGGTCGATCCAGGAGCCCGGCCGCGTCGCCGCCAGCACGCCGAGCGGGATCGCGATCACGATCGAGACGACGAGGCCAAGCAGAGTGAGCTCGGCCGATGCCGGCAGGCGATTGCGCAGTTCGGCGGCGACCGGCTGCCCGGTGGTCAGCGAGGTGCCGAGATCGCCATGGGCGAGATCGTTGCTGTAGCGGACGAACTGCTCGATCAGCGGCTTGTCGAAGCCGAGCTTCTTCCTGATCTGGTCGACCGCCTCCTTGGTTGCCGCAGGCCCTGCAAAATACGCCGCGGGATCGCCCGGCAGCGCGCGCGTCAAGAGGAACGTCACGATCACAACCCCGATCAGGGACGGGATCGCGAACAGCAACCGCTTGCCGATCAGGGTCAGCATGGGCCGCTCCTGACGTGAGCGAAAGCCGCAACGGGACTGGCAGGGCTCCCTCTCCCCTTGCGGGAGAGGGTTGGGGAGAGGGGTGCTGCTTGCTCCATTGCGAGATGGAATCGAGCTTGCGCTGAGCCGCCTGCGACGTGGCGAAATCGGTTGGCGCGATCTCGCTTGGTTTCGTCCTTACGAATATGTGGCTTACCCCTCTCCCCAACCCTCCCCCGCAAGGGGGGAGGGAGCCAGAGAGACGTGCTCACCTCACCTGCATACGCCGATACACCGCCAATCATCTCCATACAGCCTCACCCCTTCGCCATGGCGCGGTAGTCGAGGCGGCGGTGGAACCAGTATTGGTAGCCCGAGATGTTCTTCTGCATCGCGACGTTGACGAAGGGCTGATAGAGCGGGATGCGCGGGATGTCCGCGTAGGCGAGATCGACGAAGCCCTTGACGTCGGAATCGTAGGCCGCGGTGTCGCCGGCTGCGGCAGCGGTGCGCGCGCCGTCGATGAGCCTGTCCATCTCCGGCGACTTGTAGCTCATGGTGTTGAAGACGGAATTGTTGCCGTGATAGCACCAGTAGAAGAAGTACTCGGGGTAATCGAGCCAGCCCGAGAACACGTTGGTGAACAGCGGCATTTCTTTCTTGTTCAGCTCGGTGCGCCAGTTGGCGCCGGGCACCTTGTTGATCGTGGCCTTGATGCCGAGCTGCGCGAGACTCTCCTGCACCAGCACGCAGAGCGGCTCATTGACGCCAGCAAAATTCAGGTCGAACGAGATCGTGGTCTCGAAGCCGTTGGCGTAGCCGGCCTCGGCGAGCAGCGCCTTGGCTTTCTCCATGTCGGTGTCGTATTTCGTCGGCTGCGGCCAGGCGACCTCGGTCGGCTTGTCCTTTGCTGCGCCGAACATCGGGTTGGCGAGGCCGAACAGCACCGCATCCATGATCTTCTGATACGGCATCGCGTAGGCCATCGCCTGCCGCACCTTGGGATTGTCGAACGGCGGCTTGGTCACGTTCATGCCGATATACTGGATGCCGTTGGAGAACGGCAGCGAGACCACGTTGAGCTTGCCATTCGCCTTCATCTCCTGGAAGTCCTTGAACGGCAGTTCGTAGGAGATATCGGCATCGCCGCGCTCGAGCAGCGCCCGCCGGTTGCCGGCCTGCGGCACCATGCGCCAGATCACGCGCTTGATCTTCGGCAAGGGACCGCAGACCCAATCGTCGTTGCGCTCCATGATCACTTCGGTGCCGGCGGTCCATTTGGTCACCTTGTAGGCGCCGGAGCCCGCGGTCTGCTGCTTGGTGAATTCGAGCCCCCACGGATCCTTTTCGCTGGCGTTCTTCTTCACCAGCTCGGAGTTGACGACGCAGGGCACGATCACGGCGAGATCGGGGATCGTCAGCCTGTCCTTCCTGAGGAAGTCGACGCGCACCGTCGTATCGTCGATGACGACGAACTGCTCGGGCTTGGTCAGCGAGCCCGCGCTCATCTGGAAGGTCGGGAAGCCGCCGACCGAGACGGCGCGGTCGAGCGACCATTTGACGTCCTTCGCCGTGACCGGCGCGCCGTCGTGGAATTTGGCGTTCTTGCGCAGCTTGAAGGTGACCGACATGTCGTCGATCTTCATGTCCTCGGCGAGTTCACCCTTGAACTTGTCGCGGTCGTAATAAGGCACCCCGCCCGGACCGCTCTTCATCTCGTGGCTGATCAGCCGGTCGTAGCAATTCCACGACACCTCATAACCGGGCACGTTGGTGCCGATACCGTGGATATCGAGATTGTTCGGACCGCCCTCGGAGACGATCAGCAGCGTCTCAGAGCGCGCGTCGGCCTTGGCCGGCGACCAGATCGCGGGCGCGGTCGGCGCCAGCGCCCCCGCTGCCAGTCCGGACACCGATTTGAGGAAATCGCGACGCTTCATGTGATGCTCCAAATGCCTTTTTGGAAAATGGCTTTGGAACAGGGATCGCAAGGTTTGTGCCAACCCTTAACGGAATCTTATTCCGAATTAAGCAATTGAAATTCAAGGCAAAACATTGCACTGGCAGCAAAGTCCGGCCAAGCACGTTGCATACAAAGGCAGACAGTTTGCCCAATATGAGTGCAAACGACAGGTGCTGCTCGCCTTTTCGTGCAACCAGCGACCAGGCGTCACTAGCTGGGACGCGGACTCATTAAGGCGTAGCCACAGGCGGTGCGAGCGCGAGCTGTCAGTGGCGTGGCGGTTAGGGGGGCCATCCCGTTTCACCTGTGAACGCTTGCAGGCGAACCTTCCCCCGGCCCTCCAGTGGCGTCAGTCATGCCGAGCTGGGGAGCCGCTCTCCGCCAGGCGATCCAGCCAACTACTATCGATAGTGCCGCTACGACAAGCGGCGCCACCCCGTGCCCGTATTCGCCGTGGAGTGTGACGGTCGCGAGCGCCGCCAACATCACGGCGCAGCCGAGCGCCGAGCCCCACAGCCGCGTCCGTGCCCGCGCCAGCAGAACGGCGGTCGTGAGTTCCAGCGATCCGGTTACGAAATGGAACCAGTACGGGTATCCCCACCGCAGATATTCTTCGTAGATAGACCCAGGGGCGAAGATGTTGCTGAGCGATCCCACAACGAAGAAAGCTGCAAGCGCCAAGGCCGAGACTAGGCGCCAGGAAATCTTTGACATTTGTCCATCCTTTTCTGATTAGGGCGTCGCGGAGAGACGGCCGGCTCGCGACGCATTCATTCCGAAGGAGATGCGAATTTCCGGAACAGGTCCGAAAGTCGCATCTCATCGCTGATCCGCGGACCTAAGCCGTGGCGGCCTTCTGGGCCGCTGCGAAGACATCGCGGGGAAGCGTTGTGCCGGCGACGCGCTCCGTGCCCGCTACGCCGACGTCCATCCAGCCCGCGTTGACGGCGTCGAACATCGCTTCAGCCGGTCCGGTTTGGCCCTTCGGGATGCCGAACTGCTCGAATGCTGCCGGCCACTCCGCCCGCGGGACAGCGAAGGCGTGGACTTCGCGCTGCATGACATCGCCCAGTTGCGCTGCGACTTCATCCGCGCTGACCATCGAACCAAGTTCGATGGCGCGATGCTCCGACCACGCCGGCCCGGTCAGCAGCGTCGCCACCTCGGCACCGATGTCGTTCGTCGCGACCATGGTCGATTTCCGGTTGGTCGGGTTGTAGTAGACGGGGAGCGTGCCGCCCTTGGCGACGTGCAGGCCGTAAAGGAAGTTCTCGAAAAACCCGCCGGCGCGCACGAAGGCGGTCGGCGATGTCAGTTTGCGAAAGCCTTGCTCCAGCAACGACAGGGCCGTGATCATCCCCAGCCCGCTGGTTCTGTTCGCCCCCATTGACGAGAGCCCGACGACTCGCGGCGGCGGGGCCTTGGTCAGCGCCTCGACATAGTTCGCGATGACGCCCTTGGCTTCCTTGAAGTCCGGCGAGGGGGCCCAGACGGCCGGCAACATTACAAACGCGCCGTCGACGCCCTTGAGCGCCCGCTCGATGGCGGCCGTGTCGTTCCAGTCGCCGTCCACCAGTTCCACGCCCTGGTCCGTCCAGCTTGCCGCCTTCCCGCGGTCGCGAACCAGCGCGCGCACTTTCTTACCTTGCGCCAACAGATGCCTGGCCGTTGCGCCGCCGACTTTTCCTGTAATTCCAGTGACTAGAAACATGCGTATTCTCCGGGTGCTCAATGGCCTATATTCTAGGGTAGGTCTCACATAGAGACCGCAGACCTGCACCGTAAGGAGGCAGTTTTTTGTAACCAGGAGAGAAAAAGGGGACCGGCATGAGCGACGCATTGAGCGCGATCGAGCGATTCAGCCGATATCAATCGGACGACGCCCAGTCAGTAGAGCCCGTGCATTGCCCGGTGCGCGACGTGCTCGACTGCATCGGCGACAAGTGGAGCATACTCATGATCATGACCCTCGCGACGCGACCGCAGCGCTTCGGCGAGCTTCGCCGAGCCATCCGCGACATCTCGAAGCGCATGCTCACACAGACGCTGCGCGACTTGGAGCGCGACGGACTTATCACCCGCCATGTCTTTCCGACCAAGCCGCCGGGCGTTGAATATCGCCTTTCCCCGCTAGGCCAATCCCTGCTGGACCCGATGGCGAGCCTCATCGATTGGGCCGACCGTCGCTATTCGGATATCCATGCTGCGCGCGTCCGCTTTGACGAAGCCCCCTGTGATGTCCCGCGTTAGTGATGTGAAACAGAAGTTCACATCATCGCGTGTGTGAGGTTTGGCGGCGTGCTTCCGATGCAGATACCAGCAGCCGGTTCGTTAGCTGTTGCCGAGAATGGATGTCGGCATTCGTTACGGTGATGGCCGCTGGCGGAACCTCAAGTCTACCCTCCTGCTGCACGACGAGTCAGAACTGACGGCGATCCCGGAATTGCGGCGTTCAATAATAGTCCGGCCAGATCAACTGCTGAAGCTGCACGAAATCGTCGACCCGATTCGGCCACCCCTCGATGCAGATGTGCCGGAGCGGATCGCTGGCCCAGTGCAGCATCAGCAGCGCCATCAGCCGCCGCTTCAGCGCGAATGTCACGTCCGCACGCGCGATGCCAAAGCCGTCGAACAGGCTGCGCACAAGCCGCGGATGGCCGGCGGCCATGAAGGCGCTGGGACCGAGCAGATCGTACTCGCCCCACCCGGTCCGGACATCGCCGAAGTCGAACAGGCCGGCGACGTGCCAGCCGTCGGCCCGGCGCTCCAGCAGGAAATTCTCCGGGATGTACTCGCCGGTCAGGATCACCGGCGGCGCCTCCATCGGGATCAGCTCAGTGGCGTCCCGCAGCAAATCGTCGAGCCCGGCGAGGAATTTCGCCGGCAGGCCGAGCCGCTCGTGCCGCGCCCGGCACTGCGCGATCTGCCCGCGCATGAAGGCCTCCCAGCGCGGCTCGATCGCAAGCAGGCGGCCGGGCGGCACGCGCTGTACTTCGGCAATCACGGCGCCGATCTCGGCGAGCACGCGCTCCCGCTCGGCCTCCGACAGCGACGGCCACACCTCCGAGCCGACGGTGCCGGACAGGCGGGTGATGACGAGATACGGCCAGCCGTCACGCTCGCCCTCCGCGACCAGGTCGGGAATCGGAAAGCCGAGCCGTCCGCGCAATTCCGCCAGCGCGCCGCGTTCGGAGACGAATTGCGGGCGCAGAAACGGTGGAAACAGTTTCAGGATCAGTTCACCATCGAGCCCGATAACGAGATTGGTGCCGGTCGAGAACACATGCGGGGTAGCGCACGACAGCCCATGGCCGTCGGCAATATCGCGCGCGACCGGCAGCCAGCGCGACGTGTCGCTGCGCCAGGCGCGGTAGGTGTCGTAGGTGGTCAGGGATGGAAGGGATATCATTTCAAGGAATCTCGTAGCCCAATCTCTCCCCGTCATCCCGGCGCAAAGGCTTCGCCTTTGTCGCTGGAGGTGCGAGCGGAGCGAGCCTCGGGATGACGGAATTGGTTTGCGCACCTTGGTCAGTGTCATCACCCGCGAAGGCGGGTGATCCAGTATTCCAGAGACGCCAGTGATCGAACCGAGGGGCCGCGGCGTACTGGATCGCCCGGTCAAGCCGGGCGATGACAGCGGTGGATGAGGGCAAAGCCTCGCATTCTCTCAGGATGACGGAGAAGCAGTTGCGTCGCACATGCACCAACCTCACCGGTCCGGATTGGCGCGCTCGAACTGGCGCAGCAGGCGGTTGCCGCGTTCGACGGCGTTGTCCATCGCGGCCTGCGCCGTACGCTTGCCGGCGAACACCTGCTCGAGCTCCTCCTCGATCACATCGCGGATCAGGACGAACGAGCCGAGGCGGATGCCCTTCGAGTTGTCGGTCGGCGGCTTCAACGTGACCTCCTCGATCGACATCGAGGCGCCGGGATTGCGATCATAGAAGCCCTGCGCGCGGGTGAGATCGAACGCGGCGTGGGTGATCGGCAAGTAACCCGTGTTCTGGTGCCAGGCGGCCTGGACTTCCGGCCGCGACAGATAGGCGAAGAACTTCGCCACTCCGGCATATTCGGCGCGCGGCCGGTCGCGCAGCACCCACAGCGTCGCGCCGCCGATGATCGAGTTTTGCGGCGCGCCCTGCACGTCGGGATCGTACGGCATCATGCCGTAGCCGACCTCGAATTTTGAGTTGGCCCTGATGTCGGCTCGGGTGCCGGACGAGCCGATGAAGATGCCGCACTCGCCCTTCTGGAAGCGCGGCTCGGCCAACTGCCCGCGGCCGCTATAGTCGAAGGTCTTGTCGGCCTGCCACTGCGCGAGCTGCGCGATATGGCGCACCAGCAGCGGGTTGTTGAAGATCAGCTGCGCGTCGAGCCCGGAGAATCCGTTGGCCTTGGTCGCGATCGGCAGATTGTGGAAGGCGGAGAAATTCTCGACGTTGATCCAGGACGGCCACGACGTGGTCACCCCGCACATTGCGCCCGCGGCGCGCAGCCGCTTGGCCGCGATGCCGAGCTCTGGCCAGGTCCTCGGAGGCTGGCTCGGATCGAGCCCGGCCGAACGGAACATATCCTTGTTGTAGTAGAGGATCGGCGTCGAGGCGTTGAACGGAAACGACAGCATGTTGCCATCGACATCGGCATAGTAGCCGGCCACCGCGGGCAGATAGGCCGACGGCGCGAACGCTTCCGATTGATCGCGCATCAGCTCGAACACCGGATAGATCGCGCCGCGCGCCGCCATCATGGTTGCGGTGGCGATCTCGTTGACCTGAACGATCGCCGGCTGGCTGCGCGAGCGGAAGGCGAAGATCGCCGCGGTGACGGTTTCGGTGTAGTTGCCCTTGTAGACGGGCACGATCCGGTAGTCGGACTGCGAGGTGTTGAAATCGGCGGCGAGCTTCTCGAGCTGCTTGCCGAGCTCACCCGACATCGCGTGCCACCACATGATCTCGGTCGCAGCTTGCGCGGGCGATACAAGCAGAAGGGCCGCCACGGTGAGTTGCAGGAGTTTGAAAGCGAACTTCACGACGAGCTGTTCCTCGATGCCAGCGCGCAGTCATAAGGCGCCACAACCCCGGATTCAATCGACACCGCAGGTTGAACCGCGGATTTAACGTTTGGCCGATGGGCGAACCACCCACGTTCTGCTAGAAAGCATTGAACCTTTTCCTCCCGCCCTGGACACAAATCACAAGGGGAATTGTAGCCTGTGTACCGCCGCGCCGGCCTTTCGCGGACAATGATGCTTGCCGTCGCGCTGTTATGGACAGCGGTTTCGGCGAGCCTTTCTGCGCGCGAATTCCGCACGGCCGATACCCAGAATGAGGACTATCCGACCGTTCAGGCACTGAATTACATGGACCGCCTGATCGCCGAGCGGACCTCCGGCCGGCACCGCATCGTGGTCTTCCATTCCCGCCAGCTCGGCGAGGAAAAGGAGACGCTGGAACAGACCCGGGCCGGCGCCATCGATCTGAACCGGACCAACGTCGCGCTGATCGGAACCATGGTGCCATCGGTCAACGTGCTGGCGATGCCGTTCCTGTTTCGGTCGCTTGAGCACCTGCAACATGTGCTGGACGGACCGATCGGGACCGAGATCCTGAACAATTTCGAAGCCCATGGCTTCGTCGGATTGACCTTCTACGATTCCGGCGCCCGCTCGATCTACAACAGCGTCCGCCCGGTGCGCTCGCTCGACGACCTCAAGGGGCTGCGGCTGCGCGTGCAGCAATCCGAACAGATGTCGGACATGATCCGCGCTCTTGGCGCCCAGCCGGTCGAAATGCCCTACGGCCAGGTGCTGACCGGGCTCGCCAACCGGCTGATCGATGGCGCGGAGAACAACTGGCCGTCCTTCGTCACCACCGGCCACTACAAATACGCCGGCTACTACACCTTGACCCGGCACACCATGAGCCCGGAAGTGCTGGTGATGTCGCGCAAGGCCTGGGCCAGCCTCTCGCCGGACGAGCAGACCATCTTCCGCGATGCCGCGCAGCGCTCCAGCATCTATATGCGCGACAAGTGGCGGGAGCTCGAGGAGCGCTCGCGCAAGCAGGCGGAACTCGCGGGCGTCAAGGTCGTGACCGACTTCGACCGCAAGCCGTTCGAGGCGGCGATGGCCGGTATCTATGCCAGGGCCGAGCGCGATCCCGCTCTATCAGCGCTGATCGAACGCATCCGCAACATGGAGTAACCGGATCTTGGCTGCACCCAAACAGGACAGGAAGACACGGCGGCCGGCGGCCTTTGGGCCGCAGGGCCGTTTCCGTATCGTCCAGTTGCTGCGTGCGGTGCCGATCCGCTGGCGCATTCTTTCGATCGCGCTGCTCAACTCCGCGGTCGTGATCGTGCTCGCGGTGCTGATCTGGAACGGTTCGAAGGTGCTCGGCTCCGCCTGGGAGGATGTCCGCCAGGTGCGGGAATCCGACAAGATCCTGGCCAAGCTCGAAAGCGAGACCAGCCGGCTGCAGAACCTGATCCACCGCTACATCAACCAGCCGAGCCCGGACCTGTTCGCGGAAATCCTGCTGCTGCGCGAGGCCGTGCTCGGCACGCTGACGAACCGGGCCTCGACCGACCCGATGCTGTCGGGCTCGGTCGAGCAGCTGGAACGCGTCACCAGCCGCTTCCTCGACGGCTTCGGTGAATTGCGCACCTTGCAGACAAAGATCTCCAAGACCTATGACGAACAGGTGCTGACGCCGACCAAGGACATGGCCGGGCTCTATTCGATCATCGAGGGCGCGACCGGGCATCGCGACGCGCTGATCTGGCCCGCGCTCGGCAAGTCCCGCGAAGCGTTCACCTCGCTGCTGGTCGCCGCCAACGCCTACTACCTCTCGCTCGCCTCGTCGTCGGCCGAGGAGGCCCGCCGCAACATCGATACGATCGAGAAGACGATCCCCGTCATGACCGATATGGCCGAGAACGATTTGCAGCGCATGGCGCTGGCGCGGCTCAAGGTCAAGACCGCCGAGCTGCGCGACGGGCTCGGCAAGCTCAGCGAACAGCTCACCAACCGCACCGACCTGTTGCGCAACTCGATCGACGCCAGCCAGGCCGACGCGATCGGCGCGATCGACGATCTCTCGGTGAAGATGCGCCAGCGCGAGCAGAAGGCGCAGGAGACCTTCGACAGGACGCTGTCGTCGATTTCGCGCCGGGTGCTGTCGATTGCCGTGGTCTTCCTCGGCGTCATCATGTCGGCCGGCGTCATGATCGCACTGTCGATCCGGCTGCCGCTCGCGCAGATCATGGCCGCGATGCGCACGATCACCTCGGGCGATCTCGACCGGCCGGTGCAGGGCACCTCGGCCAGGGACGAGGTCGGCGCCATGGCGCGCGCGGTCGAGGTGTTCCGCGAAAACGCGATCGCCAAGCGCAAGACCGAGGACGAGCTGCGCACTGCCAAGGAGAAGGCCGAGAGCGCACTGCTCGAGCTCAATGCCGCGCAGCAGAACCTGATCGATGCCGAGCGCCTCGCCGCGCTCGGCGGCCTCGTGGCCGGCGTCGCCCACGAGGTCAACAACCCGATCGGCATCAGCCTGACGGTGGCCTCGAGCTTTGCCCGCCGCGCCGAGATGTTCGACAACGACCTGAAGACCGAGCCGCTGCGCCGCTCCAAGCTCGATGACTTCGTGCGCGCTTCGCGCGACGCTTCGCAGCAGTTGGTCTCCAACCTGCAGCGCGCCGGCGAACTGATCCAGTCGTTCAAGCAGGTCGCCGTCGACCGCTCGCATGCCGAGCGGCGCCAGTTCAGCCTCGGCGAATCGACCGACCAGATCGTGGCGAGCCTGCGGCCGGTCCTGAAGAAGGCCGCCATCGCGCTGTCCGTCGACGTGCCCGAGGGGCTCCTGATCGACGGCTATCCGGGCGCCTATGGGCAGATTTTAACCAATCTTTTCCTCAACGCCGTCAATCATGCCTTCGCCGACGGCCGCTCCGGCAACATCACGATCTCGGCACGCGGACGCGGCGCCGACGACGTCGAGATCATCTTCGCGGATAACGGGGCTGGCATGACGCCGGACGTGCAGCGGCAGGCGTTCGACCCCTTCTTTACGACGCGCCGCAACGAAGGTGGTACGGGCCTCGGCCTCCATATCGTCTATAACCTGGTCACCCAGCAGCTCGGCGGACGCATGATGCTGGAGTCAAGGGTAGGACAAGGCACCACTTTTCGCATTATCATGCCCAGGATCGCCAAGGGACAGCCCACGATCACTGACGCAGCAGCCGACGGAACCAGTCAATGGCCGAACAGGACGATGTCCTCCAACTGATCGACGATACCGAGAGCCCCCCGGAGGACTCGTCGGCCCGCAAATGGAAGATCGCCGTCATCGACGACGATCACGCCGTCCATGAAGGCACCCGTTTCGCGCTCAGCGACTACAATCTGAACGGTGCGACGCTGGAGATCCTCTCGGCCTACTCCGCGGCCGAAGGCCGCACGCTGATGCGGGACAACCCTGACATCGCAGCCGTGTTGCTCGACGTCATCATGGAGACCGACGTCGCCGGCCTCGAGCTCGTCGAGTACATCCGCAGCGAGATCAAGAACGAGACCGTCCGCATCATCCTGCGCACCGGCCAGCCCGGCCAGGCGCCGGAGCGGCGCGTCATCGTGCAGTACGACATCAACGACTACAAGGCGAAGACCGAGCTCACCGCCGACAAGCTGTTCACCTCGCTGACGGCGGCGCTGCGCAGCTACCAGCAGCTCGAGCGCATGGTGCAGACAAGGCGCGGCCTCGAGATCATCATCGACGCCGCCTCGACCCTGTACGATTTCAAGTCGATGCAACGTCTGGCCGAGGGCGTGCTGACCCAGCTCGCCTCGCTGCTCAATGTCGATTGCGCCGGGATCCTGGTGCTGCGCGACGACGGCAACGCAGCCGCATGCGATTTCTCGGTGTTGGCCTGCTCGGGCTGCTACAGCCGCTTCATCGGCACCACCTCGTCGAGGGCGCTCGATCCGGACCTGCGACACATGGTGGAGGCGGCATTCCAGCGCCGCAAGAACGAGTTCGCCGACCACCGCAGCGTGCTCTATTCGCGCACCGGCAGCGGCCGCGAGGTCGTGGTGCTGCTGCAGGCCGAGCGCCAGCTCTCCGACACCGACCGTGCGCTGGTCGAGATCTTCTCGAGCCGGCTGTCGATCGCGTTCGACAATGTGATCCTCTACCAGCAGCTGCACGAGGCCAACAGCCAGCTCGAGGACCGCGTCGCGCAGCGCACCCGCGCACTGATGCAGGCCAACCGGCGGCTGTCGGCGCAGTGGCTGCGGCTGCAGCGCGCCAACGGCTTCAAGAACGAGATCCTCGGCACCGTCGCCCACGATCTGAAGAATCCGCTCGGCGTGATCCTCGGCCGCACCGAGATGCTGACCGAACTGATCGGCGCCGGCTCGCCGAAGGAGAGCGTCACGTCGCAGGTCGAGCACATCCGGGATGCGACCAAGCGGCTGACCTCGATGGTCGACCACCTGATCTCGGATGCGATGGCCGATGCCTTCGACATCACCATTCGCCGCGAGCCGGTCGATGTCGCGGCCCTCGTCAACGAGGTCACCGAGGCCAATTTGCCCTCGGCCGTCAACAAGCAGCAGAGCATCTCGGTCTCGGGTCCGCAGCATTTCGTCACGATGTGCGACTCCGACCGGATCCGCGAGGCGATCGACAACCTCGTCAGCAACGCCATCAAATACTCGCCGATCGGCGGCAAGATCACGGTCTCGGTCAGCCACGAGGGCGAAGACACCGTGATCCGCATCTCCGACCAGGGCCCCGGCCTCAGCCCCGAGGATCTCGGGCGGCTGTTCGGCCGGTTCCAGCGGCTGTCGGCCAAGCCGACCGCGGGCGAGAGCTCGACCGGCCTCGGCCTCTCCATCGTCAAGCGCATCATCGACATGCATGGCGGCCATGTGACCGCTCAGAGCCCCGGTCCCGGACAGGGGTCGACCTTTACGGTTACACTGCCGGCGACAGAGACATCATGAACCAGAACCCGCATATCTTCATTGTCGACGACGAGGCGCCGGCCCGCGAGATGGTCGGCGATTACCTCAAGATGCACGGCTTTGGCGTGACGCTGTGCGATGGCGGCAAGAGCCTGCGCAAGGAGATCGAGAGCAGCACGCCCGATCTCGTGGTGCTGGACCTCAACATGCCCGAGGAGGACGGGCTCTCGATCATTCGCGACCTCAAGAGCAAGATCAACGTCCCCGTCATCATGCTGACAGCTACTGCCAGCCCGATCGACCGCGTGGTCGGGCTCGAGCTCGGCGCCGACGATTACGTGGCAAAACCCTGCGAATTGCGCGAGCTGATGGCGCGCATCCGCTCGGTGCTGCGGCGGAGCGGCCCCGCGAAGACCGCTGCGCCGGAGCCGGCCGGTGCAAAGGCCGAAAAGGAGCAATTGGTGCGGTTCGGCACCAAATGGCTCGATCTCGAGGCCCAGGCCTTGCGCGACGACGAAGGCAATGAGCACCCGCTGACGGCCTCCGAATTCGGCCTGCTGAAGGTGTTCGCGGCCAATCCGAAGCGGGTTCTGTCGCGCGAGCGGCTTTTGGAACTCGCCAATGCGCGCGACGCGGAAGCCTTCGACCGCGCCGTCGACCTCCGCATCATGCGGATCCGCCGCAAGATCGAATTCGATCCGACCAAGCCGTCGGTGATCCGGACCATCCGCGGCGGCGGCTACCTGTTCTCTCCGACCGGCGATAAGGCATAATCTATTCCGCAGCTGCCCCGACACCCTGAGGAGCCGCGAAGCGGCGTCTCGAAGGGTCGACGGCCACCAGTCGGGCCGTTCAGCCTTCGAGGCTCGCTCCGCTCGCACCTCAGGATGACGGGATGGCACCATCAAATCCATCGATTTGGCTGTGCGGCACGCCCAGAATCCACACAGCAAAGGCTGTCAATCCGCGCAAAAATCCCTAAGTTTCGGCCATGCCGAAAACAGCCTCCACAGACCCCGCCAAATCAGCCCCGAAGACCGCCCCCAAGCCCGTTGCCGCCGAGCCCGTTGCTACCAAGGCCGCGGCGAAGGGCGACCATGTCTTCCTGGTCGATGGTTCGGGCTACATCTTCCGCGCCTATCACGCGCTGCCGCCGCTGAACCGCAAGTCCGATGGGCTGCAGGTCAATGCCGTGCTTGGCTTCTGCAACATGCTCTGGAAGCTGCTGCGCGACATGCCGGAGGACAACCGGCCGACGCATCTGGCGATCGTGTTCGACAAGTCGGAGATCACCTTCCGCAACAAGCTCTATCCCGACTACAAGGCGCACCGGCCGCCGGCGCCGGACGATTTGATCCCGCAATTCGCGCTGATCCGCGAGGCCGTGCGCGCTTTCGACCTGCCGTGCCTCGAGCAGGTCGGCTTCGAGGCAGACGATCTGATCGCGACCTATGCGCGACTGGCGAGCGAGCGCGGCGCGACCACGACGATCGTATCTTCCGACAAGGATTTGATGCAGCTCGTCAACGACAAGGTCGTGATGTACGACACGATGAAGGATCGCCGCATCGGCCGCGACGAGGTGATCGAGAAATTCGGCGTGCCGCCGGAGAAGGTGGTCGAGGTGCAAGCGCTGGCCGGCGACTCCACCGACAACGTTCCCGGCGTGCCCGGCATCGGCATCAAGACCGCGGCGCAGCTGATCATCGAATATGGCGACCTCGATCAGCTGCTGTTCCGCGCCAGCGAGATCAAGCAGCCGAAGCGGCGCGAGGCGCTGCTCGAGAACGCCGAGAAGGCCCGCATCTCGCGCCAGCTCGTGCTCCTCGACGACAAGGTCGCGCTCGAGGTGCCGCTCGACGACCTTGCCGTGCACGAGCCCGACTCGCGCCGGCTGATCGCCTTCCTCAAGGCGATGGAGTTCTCCACCCTCACCCGCCGCGTCGGCGAATACGCGCAGATCGATCCCGCCAATGTCGATGCCGATCCCGGCAACAAGAGCGGCGCCAGCGTGTTCTCGCCGCTGCCGCCGTCGGACGTGACGCCTGCACCCGGAAACGGATCGGCGGCCGCACCTGCAACGTCAGTGTCGAAAGAGCGCGGCAAGCCGAGCGGCGCGCGCGACGACAAGAATTCCAGCCTGAAGGGCACGCCGGCCGCGCTGGCGGAGACCCGCGGCGAAGCGATCCGCAACACCGGCTTCGACCGCAAGGCGTATCACGCGATCGGCAGCCTCGATCAGCTCAAGACCTTCCTCGCCCGCGTGCCCGACACCGGCTATCTCGCGATCGAGGCGATGTCCGAATCGATCGACCCGATGCAGGGCGAGCTCTCCGGGCTCGCACTGGCGCTGGCGCCGAACGACGCCTGCTACGTGCCGTTCAGCCACCGCCAGCCCGGCGGCGGCGCAGGCCTGTTCGATGCGGGCCTCGCACCCGGCCAGATCAAGGCTGCCGACGCGCTTCAGGCGTTGAAGCCGCTGCTAGAGTCCGCTGGAATCCAGAAGGTCGGCTTCAACGTCAAGTTCACCTCGGTGATGCTGGCGCAGCACGGCATCACCTTGCGCAACATCGATGATGCGCAGCTGATGTCCTACGCGCTCGATGCCGGCCGCGGCTCGCATGCGCTCGAATCGCTCGCCGAGCGCTGGTTCGAGCATGCCGTCGTCAACTATGGCGGCCTCGTCGGCAGCGGCAAGGGCAAGCTGACCTTCGATCAGGTCACGATCGACAAGGCGACCGAATATGCGGCCGAGAGCGCCGATTTGATCCTGCGGCTGTGGCGGGTGCTGAAGCCGCGCCTCGTCGCCGAGCGGATGACGACGGTCTACGAGACGCTGGAGCGGCCGCTGGTGTCGGTGCTGGCGCGGATGGAGCGGCGCGGCATCTCGATCGACCGCCAGGTGCTGTCGCGGCTGTCGGGCGATTTCGCCCAGACCGCCGCGCGCGTCGAGGCCGAGATCCAGCAGATCGCGGGCGAGCCGGTCAATGTCGGCAGCCCGAAGCAGATCGGCGACATCATCTTCGGCAAGATGGGATTGCCCGGCGGCAGCAAGACCAAGACCGGCGCGTGGTCGACCACCGCGCAGGTGCTGGATGATCTCGCCGAGCAGGGCCACGAATTCCCGAGGAAGATTCTGGAGTGGCGCCAGGTCTCGAAGCTGAAATCGACCTATACCGACGCGCTGCCGACCTACGTCAATCCGCAGACCCATCGCGTGCACACCACCTACGCGCTGGCGGCGACCACGACGGGCCGGCTGTCGTCGAACGAGCCGAATTTGCAGAACATCCCGGTGCGCACCGAGGACGGCCGCAAGATCCGCCGCGCCTTCATCGCGACGCCGGGCCACAAGCTGGTGTCGGCCGACTATTCCCAGATTGAGCTGCGTCTGCTTGCCGAGATCGCCGACGTGCCGGTGCTGCGCCAGGCGTTCCGCGACGGGCTCGACATTCATGCCATGACCGCGTCTGAGATGTTCGGCGTGCCGATCAAGGACATGCCGAGCGAGGTGCGCCGCCGCGCCAAGGCGATCAACTTCGGCATCATCTACGGCATCTCGGCGTTCGGCCTCGCCAACCAGCTCAGCATCGCCCGCGAGGAAGCTTCGGCCTACATCAAGAAATATTTCGAGCGCTTCCCTGGCATCCGCGCCTACATGGACGAGACCAAGGATTTCTGCCGCCGCAATGGCTATGTGACGACGCTGTTCGGCCGCAAGTGCTATTACCCTGATATCAAGGCGTCCAACGCCTCGGTGCGCGCTTTCAACGAACGCGCCGCAATCAACGCCCGCCTGCAGGGTACCGCGGCCGACATCATCCGCCGCGCCATGATCCGGGTCGAGGGCGCGCTCGCCGAGAAGAAGCTCTCGGCGCAGATGCTGCTGCAGGTGCATGACGAATTGATCTTCGAGGTGCCCGACGGCGAAGTCGCGGCGACGCTGCCCGTCGTGCAAAAGGTGATGCAGGATGCGCCCTTCCCCGCGGTGATCCTGTCGCTGCCGCTGCAGGTCGACGCCCGCGCCGCCAACAATTGGGACGAGGCGCATTAGCTTTCTTGCCTCTCCCGCTTGCGGGGGAGGCCGACGCGCGCGAAGCGCGCGGCGGGTGGGGGCTCTCACCGCTGAAAGATTCTGCGCGGAGACACCCCCACCCCGCCCTCCCCCGCAAGCGGGAGAGGGAGCCCTCACACCATGTTCGCGGCTACATTGCTCCGAGAGCAATTCCAGCATGGCCGCGCGGCGGACGACACGCTAGACATGCGTGTATCCCCTCGCGAGAGCCATCATGCCCCACACATCCGCGTTGCTCGGCTTTGCGCTCGTCTGCCTCGGCATGGTGCTGACGCCGGGCCCGAACATGATGTACCTGATCTCGCGCTCGATCACGCAAGGCCCCGGGGCCGGCATCGTCTCGCTCGGCGGCGTCGCGCTCGGCTTCGTGTTCTACATGCTCTGCGCGGCGTTCGGCATCACCGCGCTGCTGTTTGCCATCCCCTATGACGCGCTGCGCTTTGCCGGCGCCGCCTATCTGCTCTGGCTGGCGTGGCAGGCGCTGAAGCCCGGCGGCCGCTCCCCATTCCAGGTCAAGACGCTGAAGGTCGATGGCCCGCGCAAGCTGTTCGCGATGGGCTTTGTCACCAATCTCTTGAACCCGAAGATCGCGATGCTTTATCTCGCGCTGCTGCCGCAGTTCATCGATCCCGCAGGCGGTAGCGTGCTGACGCAGTCGCTCGCGCTCGGCTCGATCCAGATCGTGATCAGCGTCAGCGTCAACGCGATGATCGCGCTCGCCGCCGGCTCGATCGCGGTGTTCCTCGGCACCCGCCCGACCTGGCTGCTGGTGCAGCGCTGGCTGATGGGCACGGTGCTCGCAGGGCTTGCGATGAAGATGGCGCTCGAGGCAAGGAGGGCGTGAGCTTCTTACCTCGCCCCGCCTGCGGGGAGAGGTCGGATCGCATCGTCAGATGCGATCCGGGTGAGGGGGACTCACCGCGAATTCAATTCTCACCGTCTTTGCGGCACCGCCCCTCACCCCAGCCCTCTCCCCGCAAGAGCGGGGCGAGGGAGAAGATCAATCCAGCTTCGCGTCCATGCCGCGCTTGGTGGCGGGGCGGGCCATCAGCGTCTCGTACCAGCGCTTGACGTTGGGGAAGTCGGCCAGATCGACCTTGTGGCGCGGATGGCGCCAGGCCCAGCCGAGGATGGCGAAATCGGCGACCGAGAGATCCCCGGCGACGAAGTCGCGGCCATCCAGCCGGCGGTCCAGCACGCCGTAGAGCCGCCGCGTCTCGGCCATGTAGCGCTTCAGGCCATAGGCGCGGTCCTGCTCGTTCTCCAGCGCGATGAAATGGTGCACCTGGCCCGGCATCGGGCCGAAACCGCCCATCTGCCACATCAGCCATTCATAGACCGGGATCCGCTCGGTGAGCGGCTTCGGCAGGAACTTGCCGGTCATCTCGCCGAGATAGAGCAGGATCGCGCCGGACTCGAAGATGCTGACACGCTTGCCGCCGGGTCCGTCGGGGTCCACGATCGCCGGGATCTTGTTGTTCGGGCTGATTTCGAGGAAGCCGGGCGCCATCTGCTCACCCTTGCCGATATTCACCGGGATCACCTTGTAGGGCAGGCCCATTTCCTCCAGCGCGACGGAGATCTTGCGGCCGTTGGGCGTGTTCCAGGTGTGCAGCTCGATGGTCATTTCCGCTTCCCATGCAAGTGTTTGGCGCTTGCTTTAGGGGGAACCCGTTGATGGCACAACCCGCGCTTTCCGCACACGGCTGCGCTGAAATGGCGGCGCGGGCACTGTTGACGGCGGGATTTACCCGCTGGAATGTGTTGGAGACCGCCGATAGATTGCCGGCCGCCGCAAACCCCCAAGAAGCCCCCAAAGGGAAAAAGCCTTGTCCAAATCAGCCTCCCGCGCCCGCCTCGCCGAGATCATCCGCAAGCGTTCGTTCGGCCGCGGCGAGATCACGTTGGCGTCGGGCCGCAAGAGCGACTTCTATTTCAACCTGAAGCCGACGATGCTCGATCCCGAAGGCGCAGCCCTGCTCGCCGAGCTCACCTATGAGGCGCTGAAGGACGACAAGCTCGATTTCGTCGGCGGGCTCGAGATGGGCGCGGTGCCGCTGGCCGGCGCCATCGCACAGCTCTCCTGGCTGAAGGGCCACCCGATCGCCGCCTTCTTCGTGCGCAAGAAGCCGAAAGAGCACGGCGCGCGGCTTGCCGTCGAAGGGCTGGCCAAGGGAGAGACCCTGGCGGGCAAGCGGATCGTGATCGTCGAGGACGTCACCACGACCGGCGGCTCGGCGCTGAAGGCCGTGGAAGCCGTGCGCGAGGCCGGCGGCGAGATCGCGCTGGTCTTCACCATGGTCGACCGCGAGGAAGGCGCCACCGAGACGTTTGCCGAAGCCGGACTGCAATTCCGCGCGCTGTACAAGGCCGGCGAATTCTTGAAGGGCTGACGGTTTCTCTCTTCTCCCTCGCCCCGCCCCTGCGGGGAGAGGGTTGGGGTGAGGGGCTGCTTCCACGAGCCGTGAACGTGGTGAGACCTGTACCCCCTCACCCGGATCGCATCTCGCGATGCGATCCGACCTCTCCCCGCAAGCGGGGCGAGGTAAAGAGAGGTTCGCGCAACCTCGCCTTCTTCCTGTGACGCCGTCACCCTCGATCAATCGCTCGTTTACCATCCCGCACTATGGTGAATCCGCCGGGGCTCCTTGTCGCCGCGGCGTAGTGCGTCGGGTGGAGTTGGCGTTGCGTACAGAGTTGAGTGATCGGCGCACGCGGTGCCGCGTGATGCTTGCCGCCGCGGCGTTTGCGGGTTCCGTCCTGGTCGTCCCCGCGCCCGTCTCGGCCGAAGGGCTGTTCGACTTGTTCTTCGGCGGTTCCCAGAAGCAACAGGGCCGGCAGGCCCCGCCGCAGGCCAATTTCTTCGCCGATCCGTTCGGCCTCAATCAGCAACAGGAACGGCAGACGTCCGCGCCCATCTCGGCACCGCGCGTGGCCGGTTCCGGACCCGCATATTGTGCGCGCAGCTGCGACGGCAAATATTTTCCGCTGACCATGCGCGGCAACGCAACGCCGGCCCAGCTTTGCCAGGCCTTCTGTCCGGCGAGCGCGACCAAGGTCTATTACGGCGGCCATATCGACAATGCCGCATCGACCACCGGCGAGCGCTACGCCGACAGTGAAAACGCCTTCGCCTATCGCAAGGCGCTGCGCGCCGACTGCACCTGCAACGGCCGCGACCCCGCCGGGCTTGCGCCGGTCGACCTCGCGCTCGATGCCTCGCTGCGCGCCGGCGACGTGATCGCGACCACCGATGGCCTCGTCGCCTATACCGGCGTGCGTGTCGGCAACGAGCAATCCTTCGACTTCACACCGATCGCCTCCTATCCCGGGCTGACTGCGGCGGTCCGCGCGCGGCTCGGCGAAATGAAGGTCGCTCCCGTCAGCGCCGAGCTCGCCGGCGACGCGCCGCTGCCGGAGACCAGCCGCGATGTCGCGCCGTCGGCGCCGTCGTCTGCTGTTCCTAAGATGACGACACCAAAGCCGGCGAGGCGCGCGGAAGTGAACTGATGGGCTAAGTCGTCATTCCGGGGCGATGCGACGCATCGAACCCGGAATGACGACGTTACAAATTGCTACCGCGCCACGATCACGCCGATCACGTTTGGCGCGGCCATGTATTTCTCCTCGATCGCGGCGCGCGCGGCCGCGCGGTTCTCCGGGTTGAGGATGCCGCGCTTCTCGGCGAGGATCATCCAGCAATAGCCCCACCAATCCGTCAGCATGCCGTGATCGTCGACCAGATCGTAACCGTGCTCGGCGGCGAAGATGCGCGCATGCGCTTCATCGAGCGCGTCGAGCCAGGCGTGATCCTCTGATGAGAACAACTCGTCGCCGAAATCATCGGTGGTGTAGCCCCAGATCGACATGCAGACCGCGTTGAACTCGCGATCGAGCTGGTCGTCGTCGATCGGCTGGCGTCGCGAGGCCTGGTGCAGCCGCGACAGCGACCGCGCGAAATCGGCAATCCGGGTCAGGGCGAATGGATCGAACGCGATGGTGGACATGTAGTCCTCGTGGAGACTGAGAGACCATAGATATTGTGTCGGCACAGGCACCGAATCACAATGATATATCAAAGACTTGCTAAAGTGTTCTTAATTCGTTCTGATGCCATCTTAGGCGTCGCCCCGGCGAAGGCCGGGGCCCATAACCACCGCGATCGGACATCTCACGTGATCGGTGCCCTGAAATGAATGCCGCAGCCTACTACGTTTACATTCTCGCGAGCCGCCGCCATGGGACGCTCTACATCGGCGTCAGCAACGATCTTTGCAATCGGCTGACGCTCCATCGTTCCGGACGCGGCTCACAATTCGTCAAGAAGTACGGGGTCACGCGACTGGTTTACGTAGAGGTCTACGCTTCACCACAGGAGGCGATTGCACGGGAAAAAGCGCTGAAGGAATGGCGCCGCGACTGGAAGCTTCGCCTGATCGAGCAAGATAATCCGGAGTGGAGCGACCTGTCCCATCTTCTCTGACGGCTGTGGTTATGGGCCCCGGCCTTCGCCGGGGCGACGAATTGCGGTGACTGCCGTTTCCTCATGAAAAAGCGGTCGCCATGCTCGCACGGCCCCCAAAAGCAATTCGGGCCGCCGACAAATGTCAGCGGCCCGTTGAAAATTGCTTCGGAATGAAATGCGTCGGAGCTTAAAAATGTGCCCGCCCCACGGGCGACAGGTTCGTTTGTAAAGAACTCGTTAAGTTCTGGGAATCCGTATCACCACGGTGTTCCCGACTGCGCGTGAAACGCCTTGCGCGCCGGCTTAATTCGCCGCCGACAGCAATTTGTCACCGCAAGCATTTGCGTAGAACTTGCCGCCGCATTGCTGCTTGATGGCGGAGCAGCGCGCGGCCGGCGAGGCGTTCTGCGCCACGCTGAAGCTGCAGCTCAGGCCGTCGGCGCTGCGGCCGAGTTTGCCTGCTGCGTAAGCCGCACTGGTCGCCGTGATGCACACCACGAGCAATGCTGCGGCCGCGATCTCGATCACGAGTCTCATCACGCATCCTCCGCCAAATTGCCGCAAGATTTAGGCTTTCATGGTCGATCGTAGCACCGGCAACGACGGTTCCGAAGGCCCCTAAATCGGCCCGGTCCTTGCATAAAATGTCGGCAGCGCTGTGCACGGCAACGTTTCGGGCGGTTTTGATTGCCATGCAACACGCGTATCATCGGGTTGGGGCATGATCCGGACATTATGATCGCATCATGATCCGGAAATCTGAACGGCAGGGATTGGGCGTTGCAGGAACAAACAAACTACCCGGCATTGAACCAGCCGATCGATGAGCTGGCGCTGACCGAGATCAAGGGCGCGATCCTGGCCAAGCTGCGGCTTGCGATCGGCAAGGACGCCACCGTTGCGACCAGGCGCGACTGGTACAAGGCCGCGACGCTGGCGCTGCGCGACCGCATCGTGCACCACTGGCTGACGGCCGAGAAGCAGAGCTACGACGCCGGCGCCAAGCGCGTCTATTATCTCTCGCTCGAGTTCCTGATCGGCCGGCTGTTCACCGACGCGCTGAACAATATGGGGCTGTTGCCGGTGTTCGCGGCCGCGCTCGGCGACCTCGGCGTCGACCTCTCGGAGCTGCGCAAATGCGAGCCGGATGCGGCGCTCGGCAATGGCGGCCTCGGACGGCTGGCGGCCTGCTTCATGGAGAGCATGGCGACGCTGGCGATCCCCGCGACCGGCTACGGCATCCGCTACGATTTCGGCCTGTTCCGCCAGATCATGAACCATGGCTGGCAGCAGGAATATCCCGACGAGTGGCTCGCCTTCGGCAATCCCTGGGAATTCCAGCGGCCCGAGGTGGTCTACAACGTCCACTTCGGCGGCCATGTCGAGCATGTCGATGACCGCGGCCGCGACCTCGCCACCTGGCACCCGGCGGAAACCGTCGAGGCGATGGCCTACGACACGCCGATCGTGGGTTGGCGCGGCCAGCACGTCAACGCGCTTCGGCTGTGGTCGGCGCATGCGCCCGATCCGCTCCAGCTCGATGTCTTCAACAGCGGCGACTACGTCTCGGCCAGCGCCGAGCAGGCGCGCGCCGAAGCGATCTGCAAATTCCTTTATCCGAACGACGAGAGCGCGGCGGGCCGCGAGCTGCGGCTGCGCCAGGAATATTTCTTCGTCTCGGCGTCGCTGCAGGATCTGGTGAAGCGGCAGCTCGCCTCCGACGGCGGCCTGCGCAGCCTCGCGCAGAAGGCCGCCGTGCAGCTCAACGACACCCATCCGAGTCTGGCGGTCACCGAGCTGATGCGCATCCTGGTCGACCTGCACAATTTCCGCTGGGACGAGGCCTGGAAGATCACGGTCGCGACGCTATCCTACACCAATCACACGCTGCTGCCGGAGGCGCTCGAGACCTGGCCGGTCGAATTGTTCGAGCGGCTGTTGCCGCGCCATCTCGAGATCATCTACCGCATCAACGTGGCGCATCTCGCGCTCGCCGAGGAACGCTTCCCCGGCGATATCGAGTATCGTGCCTCGGTGTCGCTGATCGACGAGCGGAGCGGCCGCCGCGTGCGCATGGGCCAGCTTGCTTTCGTCGGCTCGCACCGCATCAACGGCGTCTCGGCGATGCATTCCGACCTGATGAAGGAGACCGTGTTCCACGACCTCCATCATCTCTATCCGTCGCGCATCATCAACAAGACCAACGGCATCACCTTCCGCCGCTGGCTGATGCTGGCCAATCCGCGGCTGACCGCGCTGCTGCGCGAGACCTGCGGCGAGGCCGTGCTCGACGACTTCTCGCTGCTCGAACGGCTCGAGACCCATTCGAGCGACCTCGAATTCCAGAAGCGCTTCCGCGACGTCAAGCATCACAACAAGCTGGCGCTGGCGCGGCTGATCGGCGAGCGCAACAGCATCAAGGTCGACCCGTCGGCGCTGTTCGACGTGCAGATCAAGCGCATCCACGAATACAAGCGGCAGCTGCTCAACATCCTGGAGACCATCGCGCTGTACCACGCGATGAAGGACGAGCCGCAACGCGACTGGGTGCCGCGCGTAAAAATCTTCGCGGGCAAGGCGGCGGCGAGCTACCGCTACGCCAAGCTGATCATCAAGCTGATCAGCGACGTCGCCGAAATCGTCAACAACGATGCATCGCTCGGCGGCAAGCTGAAGGTCGTCTTCCTCGCCGACTACAATGTCAGCCTCGCCGAGGTGATCATCCCGGCCGCCGATCTCTCCGAGCAGATCTCGACCGCCGGCATGGAGGCCTCGGGCACCGGCAACATGAAGCTCGCGCTGAACGGCGCGCTGACCATCGGCACGCTCGACGGCGCCAATATCGAGATCCGCGACAATGTCGGCGAGGAAAACATCGCGATCTTCGGCCTCGAGGCCGGTGATGTCATGGTCCGCCGCAAGCAGGGATTGGACGCCAGCGACGCGATCAGCAACTCACCGCGGCTGGAGCGCGCGATCCGCGCCATCGAGAGCGGCGAGTTCTCGCCCGGCGATCCCGCCCGCTTCGCCTCGATCGGGCACGCGCTGCGCTACCTCGACCACTACATGGTCTCCGCCGATTTCGATTCCTACTACGACGCGCAACGCGGCATCGACGCCCGCTGGCGCGTGCCTTCCGCCTGGACCCGCGCTTCGATCCTCAACGTGGCGCGCATGGCGTGGTTCTCCTCCGACCGCACCATCCGCGAATATGCCGAGGATATCTGGCACGTGCCGGTGCATTCGACGGTCTTGCCGCAGCTTGGCGTTCAGCGCGAGGCGAAGGGCTAATCCCGCGACGCGGAAATCGATTACGTCCGGCGTCATTGAATTCGGCGTCCGTGCCGGGATATTGCATGTCGAGCGTCATTGCGAGCGTAGCGAAGCAATCCATCGCACCCCACATGCGGATCGATGGACTGCTTCATTGTTGCGCTCTTCGCAACGACGGAAGCGCTAGCCGTATTGAAAGATTTGCATGCTCACCAAGACCCCGCACCTGTTCGATGACGCCACTGCCGTGACCGCCGGCGACAGCCGCTGGCAGGGACGGACCAGCCCGGATTACTGGGCGTTCGTCGGCCCGTTCGGCGGCTGCACGGCGGCGACCATCCTGCGGGCGCTGATGCAGCACCCGCAGCGCGCGGGCGATCCGCTGGCACTGACGGTCAACTACTGCGCGCCGGTCGCCGAGGGCGCGTTCGATCTCGATGTCCGCCTGGTCAAAGCCAATCGTTCGAGCCAGCACTGGTCGGTCGAGATGACGCAGGGCGGCGGCGAGGTCGCGACGCTGGCGACCGCGGTGTTCGCCGAGCGCCGGCCCTCGTGGTCGCACCAGCCGGCCGACTTTCCCGGCGCGGGGCCGTTCGAGCAGCTCCGGTCCTATCCGAAGCTCGCGATGACCTGGGCCAACCAGTACGACTTCCGCTTCGCCGAGGGCGAGCCGAAGTTCAGCGGTAGCGCCGCGAAGGAACCGTCGAGCGCCTATTCCAAGATGTGGATTGCCGATCGCGTGCCGCGCAAGCTCGATGCGCTGTCGCTGATGTCGATGTCGGACGCCTTCTTCGGCCGCGTGTTCCACGCGCGGCACGAGCTGGTGCCGTTCGGCACGGTGTCGCTGACGACCTATTTCCACGCCGACGCGGCGGATCTGGACGCAGAGGATACCACTCGCGTGCTCGCCACAGCCGACGCCAAGACCTTCCACAAGAGCTATGGCGACCAGCACGGCGAATTATGGTCGCCCTCCGGCCGCCTGCTGGCGACCACGACGCAGATCGCCTACTTCAAGGCCTAAGCGAAGCGCACATATCCACATTGGTCTGTCGCGACCGGATTGCCTATTTCAAGGGTTGAGGGAACATTGGCGCGTCGCTTCTGTTCCACGCCTTTGGGAGCACCGCCGCATGTCCGAAGCCGACAATTCCAAACCATCGCGCATCGCTTTGCTGGGCGTTCCCATCGAGATCGGCGCATCGCAGGCCGGTCCGCTGATGGGACCGGACGCGCTGCGCACCGCGGGTATCGCCCGCCTGCTCGAGCAGCTCGACTTCCAAGTTGACGACCACGGCAACCTGGCGATCCCGGCTGTTGTCGCCGACGGCCCGGTGCCGGCGAACACCAGATTCTACGACGAGGTGAAGACCTGGACCCGCGCGCTCTCCGAGCGCGCCTACTGGCTGGCGCATTCCGGCGCGATCCCGATTTTCATGGGCGGCGATCACTCGTTGTCGATGGGATCGATCAACGGCGTCGCACGCTACTGGAAGGAAAAAGGCCGGCCGCTGTTTGCGCTGTGGGTCGACGCGCATGCCGACTACAACACGCCGGCCACCACCATCACCGGCAACATGCACGGCATGTCCGCGGCCTTCCTGTGCGGCGAGCCCGGCCTCGACGACCTGCTCGGCGGGCTGCCGCGCGCCTCGATCCCGCCCGATCAGCTCGACCTGATCGGCACCCGTTCGGTCGATCCGCTGGAGCGCAAATTGCTGCGTCAGCGCAATGTCGCGATATCAGACATGCGCCAGATCGACGAGTTCGGCGTCGCCGTGCTGACCCGCCGCGTCATCGAGCGCGTCAGGGCAAAGAACGGCGTGCTGCATGTCTCGTTCGACGTCGACTTCCTCGACCCGGCGGTGGCGCCCGGCGTCGGCACCACGGTGCCTGGCGGCGCGACCTATCGCGAAGCGCATCTGATCATGGAGCTGCTGCACGATTCCGGGCTGGTGCGTTCGCTCGATATCGTCGAGCTCAATCCCTTCCTCGACGAGCGCGGCCGCACCGCGCGCGTCGCGGTCGAATTGATCGGCAGCCTGTTCGGCCTGCAGATCACCGACCGCCAGACGCCAAGCAACGCGGTGCTGCCCGAGATGGGCGAGTAGCACATACCCGGACCCGTCATCCTGAGGTGCGAGCACTTGCGAGCCTCGAAGGATGTACGGCCCGGCTGGTGGCCGGCGACCCTTCGAGACGCCGCTGCGCGGCTCCTCAGGGTGACGGAACGAGGACGTGTCGCGCGGATAGAGGAAGACAACTGCAATAAAAAAGGCGGCCACGAGGGCCGCCTTTTCAAATCGCGGGATCGTTGCGCGCTTTACTCCGCCGCCAGCTTCACTTCCGGCGCGGCGGCGCGGACTTCGGCGTCGACCTGCGCTTCGAACTTGGCAAAGTTCTTCTGGAACATGCCGACCAGTGCACGCGCGGTCTTGTCGAACTCGACCTTGTCGGCCCAGGTCTTGATCGGATCGAGGATGTGCGGCTCGACGCCCGGCAGCGAGGTCGGCACCGCGAAGCCGAAATACTTGTCGGTGCGGAAGTCGGCATTGCGCAAGCTGCCGTTCAGCGCCGCGGTGAGCAGCGCGCGCGTCACCTTGATCGGCATGCGGCGGCCGGTGCCGTACTTGCCGCCGGTCCAGCCGGTGTTGACCAGCCAGCAATCGACATTGTGCTTGGCGATCAGCTCGCGCAGCAGATTGCCGTAGACCGACGGATCGCGCGGCAGGAACGGCGAGCCGAAGCAGGTCGAGAATTCCGGCTGCGGCTCGTTGCCGAGCCCGCGCTCGGTGCCCGCGACCTTCGCGGTGTAGCCGGACAGGAAGTGATACATCGCCTGCGCCGGCGTCAGCTTGGCGATCGGCGGCATCACGCCGAAGGCGTCGGCGGCGAGCATCACCACATTCTTCGGATGCGGCGCGCGGCCGGTGCGCGAGGCGTTCGGGATGAAATCGAGCGGATAGGCCGAGCGGGTGTTCTCGGTCTTCGAGCCGTCGTCGAAATCCGGCACGCGATCATTCGCACCGAGCACGACGTTTTCCAGCACCGCGCCGAAGCGCTTGCTGGCGGCGTAGATCTCGGGCTCGGCCTCGGCGGAAAGCTTGATGCACTTGGCGTAGCAGCCGCCCTCGAAATTGAAGATTCCGTCGGCGCTCCAGCCATGCTCGTCATCGCCGATCAGCGTGCGCTTGGGATCGGCCGAGAGCGTGGTCTTGCCGGTGCCGGACAGGCCGAAGAAGATCGCGCTGTCGCCGTCGGGGCCGACATTGGCCGAGCAGTGCATCGGCATCACGCCCTTTTCGGGCAGGTAGAAGTTCAGCGTGGTGAACACGCTCTTCTTCATTTCGCCGGCATAATAAGATCCGCCGATCAGGACGATCTTGCGGGCGAAATCGATCGCGACGACGTTCTCCGACTTGCAGCCGTGACGTTTCGGATCGGCGCGGAAGCTCGGCAGATCGATGATCGTGAGTTCCGGCACGAAGCTCGCGAGCTCCGACGCCTCGGGGCGAATCAGCAGCGTGCGGATGAACAGCGAGTGCCAGGCGAGCTCGGTGAAGACGCGGGTCTTGATGCGATGCGTCGGATCGGCGCCGCCATAGAGATCCTGCGCGAACAGCGTCATGCCTTCGGCATGCTTGAGGAAGTCGGCATAGAGCGCCGCGAACTGCTCCGACGTGATCGACTGGTTGCCAGCCCACCACATGCTCTTGTCGGTCAGGTCGTCGCGGACCGTGAACTTGTCCTTCGGGCTGCGGCCGGTGAACTCACCGGTATCCGCGCAAAGCGCGCCATCGGCCGAGAGCACCGCTTCGCCATTGCGCAACGAATGCTCGTAGAGCTGCGGCGCGCCATAGTTCCAATGCACGCCTTTGAGATTTTTTAAGCCGAATTTGTCGGCGCCGAAGGCACCGTTATGCACGCCCGTCTCTTGCACGAAGTACCTCCTCGAACCCGCGTATCCTTGTTCGCGCGAATGTCGCTAATCGCGCCCTGCCGCGGTGACCGTCATCAGAATATAGCCTCTCGGCCCCGGTCCGGCGACCTAATAGTGGGGATCGCCGGGCTTGCCAAGCCAGTCGAACGGCTTTTGGTTGATTCCAAGGCGGGCACATCATCTGGCGCAAATACCGCAGCGCGGGACCCTTTCGTTTTGCTTTCGCTTTCGCATTGTTTTCACAGCAGTCGGGCGGCGTTCCACTACCTTTCTCGCTGCGTACAAGGCGTTGCGATGCACAAAAGGTGCCAGCTAGCGGGCCGCGCCTTCGCCGATCAGGGCGAACGGCGCCCAGAATGCCGGGTATGCATTTCGCGCCGAGGATGTGTCGTTGAGATAGGCGAGCATCGCCTGGCGCAACGCCTCCGCGCGTCCCAGTTTGGGATCGGCCTTCAGGCGATCGAAGGTCGAAATGGTCAGCCGCGTTGCGGCCTCCGAATCCACCGACCAGTGCGACACCAGCAGTACTCGCGCGCCCGCATAGAAGAACGAGCGCGCCAGCCCTGACAGGGCTTCGGCACCGGGCTTGTCGCCGGCGATCGTGTTGCACGCAGATAGCACCACCCAATCGGCGTTGAGCTTGAGCTGCGCGACCTCGCTCGAGGTGAGCAGTCCGTCGTCAAGGTCTGACGGCTGATTAGGAATGCTCAACACCAGCGAAGGTTCCGCAACTCCCTTCACATCGCCTGCAACCAGGCCATGCGTTGCGAAATAGATGATTGCGTAGTCAGCCAGTGGCGCGCGCTTCACCACAGTTTCGCTCGCGTCAGCGCCGAGATGGATGTCGGAGGCTTCAGCGCCGAGATCCTTTGCGACCGCATTCAATTCGTCGGCGGTGTCAGGCAGTTGCGGCAGCGCGGCGGCAAGCCGCGCACGATCGACGCCGGCGCCTTGCCAGAAATCGGTGTAGGCCGACGTCACCAGCGCGCGCGAGGCCTGCTTGACCGCGGTGCGATTGGCGCCCGAGCCTTCGCGCGACGGATTGAACAGCGGATCGCCAAAGCCGGTCAGCGGCTTTGTGCTTTGCTCCTTGCGCGCGAAGACGCGCGACGCCTTCAGGCTGGAAGCCGCAGGCAACACCGATACCGCCTGCCGCTTCAACAGCCATGCCGCGTCGCGATAGCCGGCAAATGTTTCGGGAATCGCTGAAGGCGGCGGCTCGGTGACCAGCAAATGGAATGGTAGCGCTGTCAACGCTCCTACAGGCGCGACCAGCAGGCTGCGCTTGTCCCTGACCAGCGCATCGACCGGGCCGAGCAGCGCCGCGTAGAGCTCATTGGCCAGTGCGAGATCGAACAGGCCGGCCTTGCCGCTGGCATCGCTCGCCTTGCCGATATCGAGCCCGCGGCGAAATGCAGCAATTTTGGCAGACAGCGCATCGCCGCCGAGGGAGACCTGCTTCCAGTCGACCGCGTCGCGGGTCAGCGCGAACACGAAGCTTTCCTTGTTAGCGACCGCGAACAGCACCATCGCCTCGTCGGGCGAGAGCAGCGCCTGGATCTCCCGCGCGGTCATCGGCAAGGGATTCGACAGCGCGGCATAGTCGGGGAACTCGATCGCAAAGGTCTTTTGCAGGCCGGCACGCTCGGTCGCGATGGCGGCGAGCCGCGCGCGGCTGCGCGCCTCGGCCGCGGCGTCGCGCTTGGCGCGGTCCTTCGACACCGCCGACAGCAGCGACTTGTCGAGAGCCTCGGCTTCCGCCGCGAGGTCCTGGTCGCGGCGCACCAGCTGCGCGAGACGGTCGGTGCCGGCGGCAAGCCGCACCGCAAGCTTGTTCACGGCCGACGCCGCCGATGACTGCGTGGCGCGCTGGACCACATTCAGCGCAGCGTCGAGCGCCCTGTCGCCGGTCAGCAATTGCTGGCGCTGCGCGGCGAGCAAGACCGGCAGCGCTATGCGGAGCTGCGCCCGGCCATTCGTGATCGAGGTCTCGACGATCGGCAGCGCGTCGGCGCTGCGGCCTTCGGCCTGGTAGAGCCCGGCGAGGTTGTTGAGCGATATCGCAAGATCGGGATGATCGGGTCCCAGCGCGCCTTGCCGGATCGCAACAGCGCGCTGATAGAGCGGCTCGGCATCGGCATAACGGCGCTGCCGATCATAGAGATCGGCGAGATTGTTGAGCGAACGCGCCACATCGGGATGCTCGCGCCCGAGCACTTTCTCGCGGATCGCAAGCGAGCGCCTGATCAGCGGTTCGGCCTCCGCATAGCGCCCCTGCACCTTCTCGACCTGGCCGATATTGTTGAGCAGGGTCGCGACCGCGGGATGCTCCGGACCAGCCGCCTTCTCGTAGATCGCGAGCGCCCGCTTGAACAGCGGCTCGGATTCCGCGTGCCGGCCAAGCTTCTCGTACAGCGTCGCGAGATTGTTGAGCGATTGGCCGAGATCGGGATGGTTTCGACCTAGCGCCTTCTCGCGGATTGCCAGTGCCCGCTTGAACAACGGCTCGGCATCGGCATAGCGCTCCTGCCGCTGATAGAGCGCGGCAAGGTTGTTCAGTTCAGGCGCGGCATCGGCGGAATCAAGACCCGACACTCGGTCGAGGATCGCGATGGCGCGCTTCAACAACGGCTCGGCCTCGGCGTCGCGGCCCTGCGCGCCGTAGATCTGGGCGAGATTGTTCAGCGCCGCCGCGACATCGCGGTTATCGGACCCGTACTTCTTTTCGAGGCTGTCGAGCAGGCCCTGCGCCAGCGGCAGCGCTTCGGCATATTTGCCGGCGCGGCTGAGCGCGTTGATCCTGGCGCTGAGCGCTGCGACGCTGCCCTGCTGTGCGAATGCCGGTGCGGACAGGCTGCTGCTCGCGGCCAGCGCAAGCCACAGCGTGACGACCAGATGGTTGCCTGACTTCATAGGCCTCGCTCCTGGCGCAGCAAGTTCGCGCAAGGAGCAGCGGCCATGCGACATCATGCCTCGCTGCGCTGCCTTCCTCAGTTGCGCTGCCTTGGGTCGCGGCAGCGGCGGCGTCCGTTCAAGACAAGGCCTGAGATTATCGCGATGCTATTGCTTGGCGCGCGCCTCGCCGGCGAGCCGCACGAGCATCTTGCGCAGCAAGGTGCCGTTGGTGACCCTCTCGGGGAAATCGAGCCGCAGCGTGTTGCGGCCGGCCTGCATGTCCATGCCCTCTGGGTCGCTGCCGGTGCAGAGCCAGTCGGCACTTTCCGCGCCGAGCAGCCGCGTGGCGTAGAGGTTCATGGCCTCGCGGTGATCCTCGTTCATATGCGCCACCGCGCCGGGCTCGGCCTCCAGCAGCGCTTCGGCCCCGCCGAGATCGGTCAGGAACTGCGCCGGCTTGAGGTCGACGATACGGCCGAACCCGGCCACCAGATGGGCGCCGCTCGGCTTTATCAAGAAGAACGAAAAATCCTTAAATTCTACAAAGGCTTCCGCCGAAGGATGGGCGCCGAGATAGCGCCGGCGGACGAGCTCCCGCTCAGCCTCCGCGACCTCCTCGGCCTTACCCCCCAGCATGATCCGGGCGCCCTCCAGCGGATCGCCCTCGGCGCGCTCGTCCAGCATCAGCGACACCCGGCTATCGGCAAGGATGTTCTTGGTGTGCAGCGCCAGCCGCGAAATCAGCAGGATTGGCGAGCCGTCGGGATGACTGGCCAGATTGACCAGCGAGCAATAGGGATCGCCGGTCCCGGTCATCAGCGTGGCGAGCGCCCCCTGGCGGCTGCGGCGCAGCAGCGAGCGGGCAAGACGGGCGGGGTCGAAGTCGGCGGTCGGTTGCATGGGTCTATCGGATCATTTTATGGGCGAATCGGGCCGGTTCCGCATGAAAAAAGGGCCTTTTCTCAGGGTCTAAGGGTGCTATATGGGGTCCATCGCTTGGGTCGCAGCGTTTTTGCGGAACTCGGTCACACTTCAGCCCAGCTTGCATTGCTCGTTGACCGCGTTCGAAGCCCATTTCCACGGCGCGTCGCCAGAGTGCCCGCCGCTTAAGCCACTCTCAAATTGTGAAAGCAGCACATGCCCACAATCGCCCTGGTCGACGACGACCGCAACATTCTTACTTCGGTCTCGATCGCGCTCGAAGCCGAAGGCTATCGCATCATGACCTACACGGACGGTGCGTCGGCGCTGGATGGGTTTCGCACGTCGCCGCCCGATCTGGCGATCCTCGATATCAAGATGCCGCGCATGGACGGCATGGAGACGCTGCGCCGGCTGCGCCAGAAGTCCGACCTGCCGGTGATCTTTCTCACCTCGAAGGATGAAGAGATCGACGAATTGTTCGGCCTGAAAATGGGCGCCGACGATTTCATCCGCAAGCCGTTCTCGCAGCGCCTGCTGGTCGAACGCGTCAAGGCCGTGCTCCGCCGCGGCCAGCCGAAGGATCCGACCGCCGCGCCGAAGGAGCCGGACGCCCGCGCGCTCGACCGCGGCCTGCTGCGGATGGACCCGGAGCGCCACACCTGCACCTGGAAGAACGAGCCGGTGACGCTCACCGTGACCGAATTCCTGATCCTGCAGGCGCTCGCCACCCGCCCCGGCGTGGTGAAGAGCCGCAACGCACTGATGGACGCGGCCTATGACGACCAGGTCTATGTCGACGACCGCACCATCGACAGCCACATCAAGCGGCTGCGCAAGAAGTTCAAGGTGGTCGACGACGATTTCGAGATGATCGAGACGCTGTACGGCGTCGGCTATCGCTTCAAGGAAGCCTGATCTGCACTTCCCGGGCGGCTTGTTACCTGACAGGGTCCGCACGGCTGGGGTAAGCTCGGGCCACCATTTGCTTCGCGGGACGACATCCATACCAACCGGCAGCTTTGCCAGTGCTTGATCGAACGCAGCTCGAGCAGGGACTGAACACCGAGGACGCGTCCCAGCTCCTCGATCACGAGGCCGTGGCCGACGACGTTGCGCAGGACTTGGCGCAGGAAAAGGGCTGGCGCCGGCCGCTCGGTTGGCTGCGCCGGGCCGGTCAGTTCTTCTTCGCGCTGTCGTTCTCGAGCCTGACGCGCCGCATCGTCTCGCTCAACCTCGCCGGCCTCGTCGCGCTGGTCGCTAGCATCCTCTATCTCTCGCAATTCCGCGCCGGCCTGATCGAGGCGCGCACGCAGAGCCTCTTGGTCTATGCCGAGATCATCTCGGAGGCGATTGCCGCCTCCGCGACCGTCGAAGGCAATACCGTCACGATCGATCCCGACCGCCTGCTCGACCTGAAGCCCGGCGAGAGCTTCGGCCAGCCGGATGAATCGGCGGATTTCCCGATCAATCCCGAACGGGTCGCGCCGATCCTGCGCCGCCTGATCGCGCCGACCAAGACGCGAGCCCGCATCTTCGACCGCGATGGCGGCCTGATCCTCGACAGCCGCAACCTGTTCGCGCGCGGCGACGTGCTGCGCATGGAGCTGCCGCCACCGTCGGAGAAGTCGTCGCTGTACGACAAGACCAAGGCCACGATCAAGACCTGGCTCAACCGCGGCGACCTGCCGATCTACCGCGAGCTCGGCCCCGAAGGCGGCAAGGGCTATTCGGAAGTCGCGCAATCGCTCGAGGGCATGAAGGGCAGCGCAGTGCGCGTCACCGAGCGCGGCGCGATCATCGTGTCGGTTGCCGTTCCGGTGCAGCATTTCCGCGCCGTGCGCGGCGCACTGATGCTGACCACGCAGGGCGACGACATCGACCAGCTCGTGATGTCGGAGCGCCTCGCCATCCTCAAGATCGGCGGGGTCGCCTCCGCGGTCATGATCATGCTGTCGCTGCTGCTGGCGAGCACGATCGCAGGCCCGGTACGCCGGCTCGCCGACGGTGCCGAGCGCGTCCGTCACCGCATCCAGACCCGCGTCGAGATTCCCGATTTCACCGGGCGCCGCGACGAGATCGGCCATCTCTCCGGCGCACTGCGCGACATGACCAACGCGCTCTACAGCCGCATCGAGGCGATCGAGATGTTCGCGGCCGATGTCGCCCATGAGTTGAAGAACCCACTGACCTCGCTGCGCTCCGCGGTGGAGACGCTGCCTTTGGCGCGCAACGAGAACAGCCGCGCGCGGCTGCTCGCCGTGATCGAGCACGACGTCAGGCGGCTCGACCGCCTGATCTCCGACATCTCCGACGCAAGCCGGCTCGATGCCGAGCTGCAGCGCCAGGACATGGCGCCGGTCGACCTGCGCCGGCTGCTGACGACGCTGACCAGCGTCGCCAACGAGACCCGGCTCGGACACGACGTCGCCGTCGAAGCCCGCTTCGAGGGCCGCGGTCCGACCGACACGCTCTCGGTGCCCGGCCATGATTCCCGGCTCGGCCAGGTGATCTCGAACCTGCTGTCGAACGCGCAATCATTCTCCAAGCCGGGCGACAAGGTGCGCATCGTTTGTCGCCGCAGCCGCGGCGAGGTCGAGATCATGGTCGATGATGACGGGCCCGGCATCGGCGAGGACGCGCTGGAGCGGATCTTCGAGCGCTTCTACACCGACCGGCCGCATCAGGGGTTCGGCCAGAACTCCGGCCTCGGGCTTTCGATCTCCAAGCAGATCATCGAAGCGCATGGCGGGCGCATCTGGGCCGAGAACCGCCTTGGCCCCGTGGACCAAGACGGCAAGCCCACCGTCGCCGGCGCACGCTTCGTGGTCAGGCTGCCGTCGCTATGAGCGACAATTCAAGCGTGCACGCATCCGCCGTTCTGATCGGCGAGCGTGCGGTGCTGATCCGCGGCCCCTCGGGCGCCGGCAAGTCGCGTCTGGCCTTCGACCTGATTCTCGCCGGGCGCACCGGAGTGCTCCCGCCGGCCATTTTGGTGGGGGATGACCGTGTCTATCTCGACACAGCCGGCGAACAATTGTGGGTTCGCCCGGCACAGCAATTGGCCGGCCTGATCGAAATCCGAGGCCTCGGAATCCGCCATTGCCCGTTCGCAAACGAGGCCGTGGTGGGGCTGGTCGTCGACCTCGCGGCCGACGACGCCGCGCGGCTGCCGTCGCCGGAGGCGCTCAAGACTCGCCTTAATGGTGTTTCAATACCGCGAATTCCCGTACCGACCGGCTTCCAACCCCTGCCGCTGGTTGTCGCTGCGCTGACGACAACCTGAAAGTTCATGTTCCCGTAATCTTGCGGCCAATTGTGAGAAGGGAATTGGTAACCATATCACATCCACTATCGCGTCGGATTTTGCCGGCGCAGCCTCCCCTCTCTACCGCCAGGAACAGGGAGACTAGCCAAGATGCCCTCTTGCGCAGGGCCTCTGGATGGTCAAAGTGGCGCGTTCGTGCGGTGCACCAAAGGGCGCCCGCGAGGAGTTTCCGATGATTGGTCTAGTGCTGGTGACCCATGGGCGCCTTGCCGACGAGTTCCGAGCCGCGCTCGAACACGTCATGGGTCCGCAGAAACAAATTGAAGCAATTACGATCGGCGCCGAGGATGATTCCGATCTCTGTCGAAGCGACATCATCGAGGCGGTGAACCGCGTCGATAGCGGCGACGGCGTTGCGATCCTCACCGACATGTTTGGCGGCACGCCGTCGAACCTGGCGATCTCCTGCATGAGCCGCCCGAAGGTGGAAGTGCTCGCGGGCATCAATCTTCCGATGCTGGTCAAGCTCGCCAAGGTCCGCGAGGAGCGTTCGCTGCCCGACGCGATCGCGATGGCCCAGGAAGCCGGCCGCAAGTACGTCACGATCGCCAGCCGCGTTCTCGCGGGCAAATGAGCGGCGAGGCCCCGGGCGAAAACCAGGTCGGCCCGGGCGTGCCGGCGGGCGCCATTTCCCGTGAGCTCTTGATCGTCAACAAGCGCGGCCTGCATGCGCGGGCATCGGCGAAATTCGTCCAGATGGTCGAGCGCTTCAACGCCGAGATCTGGGTCACGCGCGGCGGCGAGACCGTCGGCGGCACCTCGATCATGGGCTTGATGATGCTCGCCGCCGGGCCCGGCACCACGGTCGTGGTCTCGGCAAAGGGCGAGCAGGCGCAGCAAGCACTGGACGCCATCGCCGAACTCGTCGCCAGCAAGTTCAACGAGGAAGGCACGTAAGGGCTGCCCGCCCGCTAGGCCAAGCCATCACCGTCACCCTGAGGAGCGCGCATCGCGCGCGTCTCGAAGGGTCGACGGCCCGACTGTGGCCGTGCATCCTTCGAGGCTCGCAAGAGCTCGCACCTCAGGATGACGGAACGGCAATGGCGACTGTTCAAGACAGTTGGTGGCAACGATGCCGCGGCGCTACTTCGCCGGCGGCACCAGATAGACTTTCCAGACCGTCGACGGGCCGGGATGGCCGTTGAAGAAGCGCATGGTGGTCATCACCAGCGGCTCGGCATCCCTGGCATTCTCCGCCATCCATGCCTCGCACGGCTTCAGGAACACCGGATCGGTGGTGTCGCAGACGCCGATGAAGCCGAGGCGCTTGGCCTCGTCGAGTGATGTCAGCCCCGACGACCACGCCTCGCCCGGCACCAGCGACGCCGGATGATCGGGGCTGTAGAACGTCATCGGCTCGCCGATGTCGGAACGTGCGACGACCACGGCCCAGCGCGAATGGAATTTAGCCTGCCAGGTCTCGGTGAGCTCGCGGGCGAGCTCGGAGCGCGCGGCGTAGGTCGAGGCGCCATTGTGGCTCGACGCCATCTCCTGCGTGGCGATGCTGGGCGCAGCGATCAGCGTGGCAACCGTGGCCACCAACCAGACGGCTGATATCGAGAACAGCGCCATGCGCGGGACGCGCAGCGAGGGGATCGCAACCAGCGCAAGCGGCACCAGGAAGAACAGCGGGATGCCCCAATCAGTCTTGATATAGACCTCGAAAGCCAACGCGCCGAGCGGCGGTCCGATCGCGACGATCGACTGGATGATCCAGACGTTGAGCGCCTGCGGACGATTGACGCCCGGATTGGGTCCGCGCGACCAGATCCGCGCCAGCACGTCCGACGGCCGCCACGGCACCGACCCGAGCAGCAGCGCCACGAGCCCCAGCACGACGGGAATCGCGAGCAGCCCGACATTGTGCACGATGTAGCCGATCACGAGCTGGACGTTGAGTGCGCGGCTCGAGAGCGCGTAGACATCGCCGGCATAGGTGAACGGCAGGAAGTTCACCTCCTCCAGCCACACCAGATGCGGAATCATCGCCACGACCATCGTGCCGATCGCAACCCATGGCGCCGGCGAGCGCAGGAATTGCATCCGCTGCGGATGGATCAGCGCAGCAAGCCCGATGGCGCCGATCATCGTCACCACCCAGTACTTGGTCATCAGCGCCAGCATGGCGGCAAAGCCGAGCCAGAGGCCTGATTTCACGGTGCGCTTCTCGAACGCGTTCAGATAGGCCAGCACCAGGAGCGGCAGCGGCACCAGCTGCGCGAGGTCGGCGTTGTACTTGAAGCCCTTGAAATTGAAGATCGGGTAGAGCGCGAGCATCACCACCATGAAGAACGCACGGCGGCGATCGACGACCCGCAGCGCGATCAGCCAGCACACCACCAGCGCGAAGCTGACGGTTGCCATCGCGAGCGCGTAGGTCGACCAGTTGGTGACCGGGAATATCCTGAACCAGACCCCGGCGATCCAGCCCGACAGCGGCGGATGCTTGCCATAACCAAGCAGGAAGCGCTGGCCCCAGGCATAGGCCTCCGCGACATCCATATGGACGTCCTGCGCGGCCTTGAGCCTGATCAGGATCAGCGTCCAAAAGATCGCGTGGACCAGCGCGAAGCCGATCACGAGCCACAGGCCGGTCCCGGGACTGGTTGCGCGCGAGGCAACCCATGCGGCGATGCGCCGGATCGTCAGCTTGCGGCTGGTGCGCCGGGCGGCAGGGAGGGTGGAGACGGTCGACATGGCCTGTACCTAAAGGCATGACCCGGAAAACTGGAAAGTGGTTTTCCGAAGGGATCATGCCGAATGGAAGCGGAAGCGCGATGAGTGAATGCTCACCAGCAGTTCAGCGCGCTTTAGCGCGTTTTTGTGGCGAGTGAAATCAGCTTGGCGTGAGAACGCCTCAAACCGGCCGATTCACTTTCCGAGAAGCTCCGGCCGGTACTCGAAATGCATGGTATCGTAGTGATACCATTTGCCGCCCCAGATGAATCCGTGGCGCTCGAAAATGTCGACGATCTGCTGCGGCATGCGGTTTTTGTAGGCGATTGTGCTGCCCTTGCCCGCCCACAGCCAGTAATCCGAAACTTTCAGGTTGAGGTCGATCGCAGCGGCGTAGCCATGCATGCTCATCCGGCCGGTATCGGCGACGGCGCGACACGACAGCACACCGGCGATCGGAAAGGCGGCGGCGCGCAGCGCCGGAGCGAGCGCGTCGATCTCGGCCGAGACCTGCTTGAGACGCTCGGCCACGCCGTTGACCCGCGTGACCTGAACCGGCTTGCCCCAGGATCGCGGCAGCCAAATGATCGTCACCAGGTTCCGCCTGACCTCATCCGTATTGCAGTCGCGGTACATCTTCTTGAAGAAGGCCTCGTTGCGGAAACGGCCGGGATCGGCGTTCGGGGCCGGCGGCGCGGCTGGCCCGGACGGATAGGACAACCGCATCTGATCGAGGATCGACGCATTGCGCAGCATCTGATCGAACGGCTTGCCGACGACGCCGTCATCGACCGCCATCACCGTGCCGTCACGCCAGGTGATCGTGGTGTCGTCGTGCCCGGTCAGCGCGTCGGGATAGGCGCGCACCAGACGGTCGAGCAGCTCGCGTCTGTCTTGGGCACGCGCAAGTGCCGGCATCAGTGCGAGCAAGAGCGTCAGTGCGAGCAAGACATGGGCGCACGCCACCCATCGCACAGCCGTTCCGCGTTTCCCGGCCTGATCGATCGCCGCGACATTGGCCTCTTCGATCGCGTTCATCCTCGGATTCCAGCTGTTCGGCGCTACCAGGCGAAGCGAGGGTTTCGGGCCGAAAGACCTAGCAGAAACCTGCCCGAAAATCGATCGCGGCAGCCCTGACTGAAACACCCCGGTGATTCGCCGCCACACCCCTGCAAAATACCGCAATATGGTTGCCCGCGCGGGGGTGCGGATGCTATCCCGCGCCCCATGACAACTGCCCCGATTTCGAACATCCGCAACTTCTCCATCGTCGCCCATATCGACCATGGCAAATCGACCCTCGCCGACCGCCTGATCCAGATGACGGGCGGCCTGACGGATCGTGAAATGGCGGGCAAGGAGCAGGTGCTCGATTCGATGGATATCGAGCGCGAGCGCGGCATCACCATCAAGGCGCAGACCGTCCGGCTGAACTACCGTGCCAAGGACGGCAAGGATTACATCTTCAACCTGATGGACACGCCCGGCCATGTCGACTTCGCCTACGAGGTCTCGCGGTCGCTGGCGGCGTGCGAAGGTTCCCTGCTGGTGGTCGACGCCAGCCAGGGCGTCGAGGCGCAGACGCTTGCCAACGTCTACCATGCGCTTGACGCCGGTCATGAGATCGTGCCGGTCCTGAACAAGGTCGATCTGCCCGCAGCCGAGCCCGAGAAGGTCAAGCAACAGATCGAAGACGTGATCGGCATCGACGCCTCCGACGCGGTGATGATCTCGGCCAAGACCGGCCTCGGCGTTCCCGATGTGCTGGAAGCGATCGTCACCCGCCTGCCGCCGCCGAAGGGCGACGCCGACGCGACGCTGAAGGCGCTGCTGGTCGACAGCTGGTACGACGTCTATCTCGGCGTGGTCGTGCTGATCCGCGTCGTCGACGGCACCATGAAGAAGGGTAGCCGCATCCGCATGATGGGCACCGGCGCCGCCTACGACATCGAACGCGTCGGCTTCTTCACGCCGAAGATGACGCAGGTCGAGGAGCTCGGCCCCGGCGAGATCGGCTTCATCACCGCCGCGATCAAGGAAGTCGCCGACACGAGAGTGGGCGACACCATCACCGACGACAGGAAGCCGGTCACCGAAATGCTGCCCGGCTTCAAGCCGGCGATCCCGGTCGTGTTCTGCGGCCTGTTCCCGGTCGATGCCGACGATTTCGAGACGCTGCGCGCCGCGATGGGCAAGCTCAGGCTGAACGACGCCAGCTTCTCCTTCGAGATGGAAACCTCGGCCGCGCTCGGCTTCGGCTTCCGCTGCGGCTTCCTCGGGCTGTTGCATCTGGAGATCATCCAGGAGCGGCTGTCGCGCGAGTTCGATCTCAACCTGATCGCGACCGCGCCGAGCGTGATCTACAAGATGAAGCTGACCGACGGCACCGAGTTCGAGATCCATAACCCGGTCGACATGCCCGACGTGGTCAAGATCGCCGAGATCGAGGAGCCGTGGATCGAGGCGACGATCCTCACTCCCGACGAATATCTCGGCAGCGTGCTGAAGCTGTGCCAGGACCGCCGCGGCGCGCAGAAGGAGCTCACTTACGTCGGCTCCCGCGCGATGGTGAAATACGACTTGCCGCTCAATGAAGTGGTGTTCGATTTCTACGATCGCCTGAAGTCGGTCTCCAAGGGCTATGCCTCGTTCGACTATCATCTGACCGACTACAAGCCGGCCGATCTCGTGAAGATGCAGATCCTGGTCAACGCCGAGCCGGTCGACGCGCTGTCGATGCTGGTGCATCGCACCCGCGCCGAGGGCCGCGGCCGCGCCATGGTCGAGAAGATGAAGGAGCTGATCCCGCCGCACATGTTCCAGATCCCGATCCAGGCGGCGATCGGCGGCAAGGTGATCGCGCGCGAAACCGTCCGCGCGCTGCGCAAGGACGTCACCGCGAAGTGCTACGGCGGCGACATCACGCGCAAACGCAAGCTTCTGGAGAAGCAGAAGGAAGGCAAGAAAAAGATGCGGCAGTTCGGCAAGGTCGACATCCCGCAGGAAGCCTTCATCGCCGCGCTCAAGGTGGATAGCTGAGAGGATGTGAGGCTATATCCTCGTCCACCGCTGTCATCGCCCGGCTCGACCGGGCGATCCAGTACGCCGCGGCCTCTCGGCTCAAGCACTGCGGTCTCTGGAATACTGGATCACCCGCATGCGCGGGTGATGACACTGAGCAAGCTGAGCAATCACCCCGTCATCCTGAGGCGCCGTCACGAGCTTTCGCCGGCTTGACGACAACGACACCAGTCCCGCCCGAACCGAAAATCTCGAAAACAACCCCATGCAAAGTAGCCTGAGGTGGATAGCTGACGCGCCGCAGCCGGGGCGCCTGTTGCCCATTTTTGTCCCAGCAACAAAACGCACCATGATTTGAATCGCCACGCTGCGGCGGCCCGACTAAGCTGCCGTCATGTTCCGCATTCTGTCTCTCTCGATCGTCATCCTCGCACTGCTGCAGCCGGACCTGAGCGCGGCCGCTTCGTCGAAGAAGCGGCAGAGCGCCCGCTGGCACGGCTACGGCTTCCTGCCCGGCTACCGGCAGCCGCCCAACGAAACCATTCCCGTGCTCGGTCCGCGCGGCGCGGCCCGCGGCTATCCGGATTATTCGCCGCAATATTGGTATGGCGGGGATTGGCACTATTTCGGCCGCCCCGGATTCTACCGCGGCCGCTACAATGGCGGCAGTTTCGGCCCGTGCTGGACCTGGACACCGATCGGGCGGGCGTGGAATTGCGGGTAGAGCATGATCCGGAAAAGTGTGACGCGGTTTTCCGAAAGATCATGCTCAAACAAGAAGCTAAAGCGCGATGATGGTTCAACCCAATCTCATCGCGCTTTAGCCGCCTCGCTGCGACATCTTGCGCACGCAACTCACAATCCGCTGATCCCGGAATGAGAGGCATGTTGCCCGTCATATTGCCCTCGGACCTCAGATAGGCCACCATCCTCCCTGCGCGCACCACAAAAAACAAAGCGCCGGGGAAACGCATGAGCAAGGACGCTCGGTTCGATTATGGCTGGGTCGTCGTCGGCGCGGGCGCGCTGATGACCTGCGTCGGCTTCGGCACCATGCTGTCGCTCGCGGTGTTCCTGCAGCCGATCTCGGATGCGATGGGCTGGTCGCGCGCCGGCATATCGGCAGCGGCGACGCTGGATTTCCTCTGCATGGGCTTTGCTGCGTTTGCCTGGGGCGCGCTGTCCGACCGGTTCGGCACCCGTATCGTGGTGTTGGCGGGCAGCCTGCTGCTCGGCCTTGGCCTCGTGACGGCAAGCCAGGCGCAGAGCCTGTGGCAATTCCAGCTGTGCTTCGGCGTGCTGATCGGGATCGCCGCCGGCAGCTTCTATGCGCCGATGATGGCGCTCGCCAGCGCCTGGATCGACAAGCATCGCAGCCTCGCCGTCGCCCTGGTGTCTGCCGGCATGGGCGTATCGCCGCTGACCGTCGCGCCGTCCGCAAGCTGGCTGATCACGGCCTATGACTGGCGCTTTGCGATGCTCGTCATCGGCATCGTCGCATGGGCGCTGTTGATTCCTGCGTCGTTCCTGGTGCGCCCCGCGCCGCACGGATCGACCGTCGCGACTGGCGCGGCCGCGAATGCGCCACAAGCGGAATGGACCGTGGCGCAGGCGCTGCGCACGCCGCAATTCATCACCTTGGCACTGGCGCATTTCGCCTGCTGCGCGGCGCATTCCGGGCCAATCTTCCACATGGTGTCCTACGCCATGGTGTGCGGCATCGCGCCGTTGACCGCAGTCACGGTCTACAGCCTCGCCGGCTTCTCCGGACTCGGCGGACGGCTGCTGCTCGGCGTGCTCGCAGATCGGCTCGGGGCAAAGCCGGTGCTGGTCGGCGGCCTGCTGGTGCAGGCGCTGTCGATCGCGACTTATCTGGCGGTGGCGCAACTCGGCGAGTTCTACGCGTTGTCGGTGGTGTTCGGCCTCGCCTATGGCGGCGTGATGCCGCTCTATGCCGTGCTGGTGCGCGAGTTCTTCGGCGCACGGATCATGGGCACGGTGTTCGGCGCGGTGTCGGCCTTCGCGAGCCTCGGCATGGCGCTCGGGCCATGGGCCGGCGGTTACGTGTTCGACACGTTCCACGGCTACACATGGCTGCACGCCGGTTCCTTTGCGATCGGCCTCGCCGCGGTCGCGGTCGCGGTCGCGCTGAGCTTCTCCACCAAGCGCCGGCCGTCGCTCGATCTCGGCCGCGCCACGGCCTGAGCGTGCGCGTCTGTCGATCAATCACACATCGGAGCTTGGGATGGATAGCTGATCTGCGTCGGCGCCGTCCCGCCTTGCCCTCCCCTGTTGGATGGGTCACCATCGTGCATCCGCCCAACAACAATGTCAGAAGGGGCCGAGGAAACGCATGAACAAGCCGCAGGGGTTCGACCTTGTCGAGCGGGCACGCGCGCTGGCGCCGCTGATCATAGCTGAAGCCGACGAGATCGAACGGACGCGACGGCTGACGCCTTCCGTCACCTCGGCGCTGGTCGAAAACGGGCTCTATCGCGCGCTGCTGCCGAAGCGTTTTGGCGGCGCCGAGGCGACGCTCGAAGCGTTCATGCAGATGCAGGAGGAGATCGCCAAGGCGGATGCTTCGACCGCCTGGTGCCTCGGCCAGTGCGGCGTCTGCGCCATGACCGCAGCCTATCTCGAGCCCGACGCCGCTGACGAGATCTTCAACACGGCGCCGGGGATTCTCGCCTGGGGCGCGATCGCCCATGAGGTCCGCGCCGAGCCCGGCGGCTACCGTGCCAATGCGCGCTGGGACTTTGCCTCGGGCTCGCGGCAGGCGAGCTGGCTCGGTGCCCATGTCCGCGTTGTCGAGGCCGACGGCTCGCCGCGCAAGAAGGCCGACGGCTCGCCGGAGATCCGCACCATCCTGTTCCCGATGTCATCGGCTGTGATGTACGACGTCTGGGACGTGATCGGCCTGAAGGGCACCGGCACCGATTCCTACTCGGTCGACAACCTCTTCATCCCGGAAAAATTCGCGGCATTGCGCGATGATCCGGCCGCGTGCCGCGAGGCGGGACCGCTCTACAAGCTCTCCACCAACATGGTGTTCAGCATGGGCTTTGCCGCCACCTCGCTCGGCGTCGCGCGCGCCATGCTGGATGCGGCGACCGAGCTTGCCCGCGGCAAGACCCCGCAGGGCCTGAAGGCGATGCGCGACAACAACGCGGTGCAGGGCCAGATCGGCCGCACCGAGGCGAGCCTGCGCGCCGCCCGCGCCTATCTGTACGCGACCGCGAACGACGTCTGGCGCGATCTGTCGCGCGGCGATCCTATCAGTGAGGCGCATCGGATCGCGATCCGCATCGCCTCGACCTGGACCATCCACCAGTCGGCCGCAGTGGTCGACATCGCCTATCACATGTCGGGGGCAACGGCGGTATTCGCAAAGAATCCGTTCGAGCGGCGGTTTCGTGACATGCATGCGATCGCACAGCAGATCCAGGCGCGCGACACGCAGTATGAGGATGCCGGCAAGGCGATCCTGGCGGGGAATCTCTCCGCACCGCCGACGGCGCGCTAAGGCGCGATGAAGTCAGATTGAACCAGGGCGCGTACTCATGAATCCGCCATGTCGGCTCTGCCCCCTAAAACCTGATATCGCCGGGTGACAACGGCATGTCGGTTTTGGGCCAATATCGGAAGTAACGGACATGACGTTGCGGCGTACGCAGAAGCAGCGTTCAATCTCACAGACGAAGAACGCGACGTATGGGTGCGAGCGCCATGGGATGTGTTACAGCCCAACTTGCCGCACGGGCACGATGCCTCATGACTTAGGAGCGCCGCCAATGCTTTCTGAGTTACACCGGCTGTTAGCCACCAGACCGTGTCAAATACGGATCCAAGGATCCAGCTAATCGGTCCGCCACTTGTCTGGCGGACAGCGTGGACTGCTTTTCGGGATAGAGCGAGCCGACGGAATTCACGACCAGCCCGCTACAAGCGGCAAGAACAACTATCGCAATCGCAGCGAGATATTTGGTCCTCATGACGATGGTCCCTTCATCGCCCCATGAACTAACTGGGCACTCTCAGAAATGGTTCCCGCGCGCAACGATGGTATCGATGGGATGCGTCGACCTCCCACTCCGGGTTCCTCCGAATGGAACATCGCGTCGCGATCAGAGATCAAGGAACGAAAGCGCACGCCGGGCTTTAGAGAGATGCGAGACCGCCCCTCGCTGGTAGAAAGTCCGCGCATGTCGCGGATAGCCAAAGGTCGCGACCAAAGACCCGCTGTTGTGAAAACGAGCGCTCGCGCAGATAGCCAAAAGCGGCGGTCTCCCGGTCCATTCAAAAGTCGCTGGCCGTGCCTCCACTGAGGTTACGGAGGCGGTAGCTACGATGTTGGACTTTGGCTGGCTTTGCATTTACGGGAACGAGAGCAATTGCATGAACCATCGCGTTGACCTTCACCACGCGCACAGCCGCGCCATCGTTCGAGAGATCGGCGAGAGATTGGGCGCGTCGCTGAAGCCAGAGCCGGGACTACCAGAGGGACTTAGACAGCAAATCGACCGGCTCCGCGAATTGGAGGAGCAATCACCATCGATCATTCCAGCGGCCGAGCGCTGGGACAAGGTTCGCCGCTGAGACGGCTCGGCCGAATTGGATGAGCAATGCCATCGGTGAAGCGCCGTGCGTCAAGAATTCTGAATGAGTACGGCGAGGCACAAGCCGAATTGATCGGCAAAGCCGTCGTCCTTACAGATGGAAAAGCAGGCACGGTCGAGCACGTTTGGCTGGATGAATTGCACGGGCTTCGGATTTCGATCAAAGGTCATGACGGAAGATGGCCGGTCTCAACCATCAAGATCACGGAGAACTAGCGCGCTGCACGGCGCGATCCTTTCAGATCAGCCCAATCAAGATGAAAAGAGCGATTTCGGCCAGGAAAGTGGCGCTCATGATCGCGACCGTAAGGAACACGTCGCCCGCCGAGAGAGGATTCATGAATGCCTCGCATCTTGCGAAGCCCCAAGAGTAAATCATTCAGGCCAGAAAATGTTTCGGTTCCAACGCAGACGGCGCGAGATGCGGGCCGCGGACATCCGAGGGCGGCCTAAAGGCAGGGCCCGCTTCGGGTCAAACTCAGAAGTCGGAACACGCAATGGTAACGACCGCTTCACCTCAACACCGGGACTTTCGATTAGCCAGCGCGGCACTTCCGAAAAGGGCCAACAAGGCGACATTCGCGAAATGAAAGAGGCCGCCAACTGAGGCGGCCTTAGTGGATAGCTCCCAATTCTTTCAGCTCGGCGCTCTTGTGAGCGCCAACCGATACTGTTAGTCGCAACGGCGGATCCTGCGGACCGAACCGTCGTCGCGCTCGATCGTGACGGTGCGGCATCCACCGCGATATCCGCGATCATATCCGTTGTCATATCCGTAGGCGCGATAAGCGGGTCGATCGTAGTCTCGGTAGTAACGCCGCTCCGGGCCCACTACTACGCCTCCGAGCGGAGTTTCAACGGCAACTTGAGCCAACGCGGGTGCAGTGGAGATCGGCGTGGCGATGGCGAAACCAGCTACCGCCAATACACCAGCCAGTAACAGGGTTCTCATACGAGTTCCTCCCTAGTTATCGCATTGCTTTCCAACATCCGAGGTAGGGCATGGTTCCTGCACGAAATTCATCCAAACGGCGGGCGGCGTCGGAGCGATCTGATGCGATGGGCCGCTTCCAGACATGCCTGCAAATTAGAGCGGTCCTCCGAATAGCCCATTTGACGGGCCTCCAGCTTTCGCGTCAGCGTCGCCGGGACGCTATGCGCTCAATATCGGCCGCGCATTGATCATTAAGAAGATCACCTAGCCTGCCCACATCCTTGATACCGAAGTACACGTTGCAAGGTGTCTCGGCCAAACGGAAGTGAGGCAACCTGCGCCCGACTTTTACGAATCTGCGGTCACGAAAAACTGGTTCGGATTTATATGTGTCGTATCTGAGTTCGCCGAACGAGCCGACGATATGGCGGACGCTTACATTTCCGTAGCACCACAAGCCGGCATAGACGCAAGCGCCGTTGAGGTATCTCAAATCATATGCAGCAAAGCCATCCGTATCGGCGACGCGCTTGAAGTACCTAAGCCATCTGACGAACATTCTTGTCTGATCGATTTTTACGATCATTCGTTCTGTCGTGAGAATATACGCAAATGCCCCGCCTATGCGCAGCGCGAATAACTGAGGTATGAAAGCAAATATGACTATCACACAGACAACTATCCATCGTCCTCTTACGAGCCCTTCAATGGCGTGTTGCTCGGGTGTTAGGGTATAGATTCCGTGGTACGCGAAAAGCGCCAGGAAAAGAGCTCCCCACGTAGGAACGGTCGTTGAGCAGAAGAAAGTACTGAACCATCCTGGCGTGCCAATCCAGACAACCCGCTCGTCTTCACCCAGCTTGGGTGTCACCCCGGAAGCGTCGACCAGGTCTTGAGGCGGATCGAATATCGACAGACCGCGCTGGATCATTGATCGAAAGCTCGCTTGCAAGGCGCGGTCGAGAATCGAAATTGTCCGCGTCTGAACTCTAGCGCAGGCGAGGCAATGATGCACGCTCTGCGTGTATTAACCGTTAATCCTCCATTCTGAATGCCGCTGAGTTGTGTGCAATCAACCGGACAAGGACAAAGGCCAAGCAGCGCAGGGGGAGGGCTGGGGTGGGTATCGCCGCGAATCCCATCGTGGAGAGAGCCCCCACCCGCCGCGCTCCGGCGCGCAAGTGCGCTGCCGAGCGCGTCGGCCTCCCCCGCAATCGGGAGAGGCGAAGCGAGTCTGCGGTCCGACTGATTCAACCTAACTCCATCCCGCTCCAGCCGCTCGGTACGAAAGTAGCACCGGCGACAACGGTCGCGGCACGAATACCGGCCGCAACAACACCCGGTTGTTAAGCTTTTTCTGAGACTTTGCGGGCGGCGCTAATGCCTGGAGTTCCGCCGGTCCCATGTTCACGCTTCGATCGATTGCCGCCCGCCTGATCCTGGCGATTTCACTGACCGTTGCAGTCGCCTGCGCCATCCTCGGCGGCTTCTCCATCAGCCAGCAGCGCGCACTGACCCGGCTCGCGCTCGATCAGCAGCTCAAGCTGCAATATGACAGCGTGATTGCAGCGATCGACTATGAGGGGCGCGCTGCGCTGGCAGTCTCGGCTGTCATCGCCGCCTTGCCGCCGGTCGAGGATGCCATCGCCAGGGGCGACCGCGATGGCCTCGGAAAGCTGCTCAGCGCTCCCTGGGCGTCGATGAAGGCGCAGGGCATCCCGCTGATCTCGTTCTGGCAGACCCCGGCGACGAGCTTCTACCGGGTCCACGCGCCAAAGCTGTTCGGCGATGACGCCTCCGCGCGGCGCACGACGGTGGTGGAATCGATCAAAGCCGGCAAGCCGATCGTCGGCGTCGAGCCCGGCCGCGAAGCGCTTTCGATCTTCGGCATGACCCCGATCATGCACGACGGCAAGACGCTGGCCAATGTCGACGTCGGCGCCGCCTTCGGCAAGGAATTCGTCGACCGCGCCAAGAAGCGCTTCGGCATCGACCTCGCCGTGCATTCCTTCGACGGCCAGAGCTTCAAGCGGGTGTCCTCGACCTTCGGCGACACGGTGGTCGCGACCCAGGACGAGCTCAAGGGGGTGATGAGCGGTTCGGCACTGCTGCGCGACGCGACGCTCGACGGCCATGCGGTGGAGCTCTATCTCGGGCAGATCAAGAACTATGCCGGCGAACCGGTCGCCGTGCTCGAGATCATCAAGGACACCAGCGACTATGAAGCCGCCGCATCAAGCGCGCAGCGCAATCTGATCCTCGGCACGGTCGCGATCCTGGCCGCAGCCGTGTTGCTCGCGTTCCTGCTCGGCCGCGGCCTGTCCCGGCCGCTCACCGCGATCACCGCCGTGATGAACCGCCTGTCCAGCGGCGATACCAGCGTCACGATTCCCGGCAGCGAGCGCCGCGACGAGCTCGGCACCATGGCCAAGGCGGTCGACGTGTTCCGCCGCGGCATGATCGAGACCTCTTCGCTGCGCGACGCGCAGGAAGCCGACAAGGTGAAGGCTGCAGCCGACCAGCAGGCGTTGCAGCGGCAGATGGCCGACCGTTTCGAATCCGACGTCAAGGGCATGGTCGCCGCGGTCGCGCGGTCGTCGAGCGACATGCAGCGCGTCGCCAACGAGATCACCACCAGCGTCAACGGCGCCTCGGAACGGACCACGGCGGCGGCTGCCGCGTCCGAGGAGGCGTCGGCCAGCGTCAATGCGGTCGCAGCCGCCACCGAAGAGCTGGCCTCCTCGATCACCGAGATCGGCCGCCAGGTCACCCATTCCAGCCATGTCGCCGACAATGCAGTCGCCAAGGCCAGGGAGACCACCGAGATGGTGACGAGCCTGGCCGCATCCGCCGAGAAGATCGGCGACGTGCTGCGCCTGATCAGCGCGATCGCCAGCCAGACCAATCTGCTGGCGCTCAACGCCACCATCGAGGCCGCGCGCGCCGGCGAGGCCGGCCGCGGCTTTGCCGTGGTCGCCGCCGAGGTGAAGGGATTGGCGAGCCAGACTGCCAAGGCGACCGAGGAAATCGCCGGCCAGGTTGGCGCGATCCAGTCAGCCACCGGCAATTGCGTCAGCGCAATCGGCGACATCAGCGGCACCATCCGCGAGATCTCGGGGATCGCGACCGCCATCGCGGCTGCCGTCGAGCAGCAGGACTCGGCGACGCGGGAGATCGCCCGCAGCGTGCAGCAGGCCTCCGCCGGGACCGTTGAGGTCTCCGCCAATATCGCCGGCGCGAGCGAGGCCGCCGGCCAATCCCGCGCCCTCACCGGCAATGTGCTGGATACGTCCGGCCAGCTCGGTGATCACGCATCCGCGCTGTCGCACAGCGTCGACACCTTCCTCGCCGGACTGCGCAACGCCGCTTAATCTTACTGTGCCATAGGCACAATACCCGTCATCCGTCACCCTGAGGTGGCCGCTTCTTCAGCGGCCCTCGAAGGGTCGACGGCCACCAGCGGGGCCGTGCACCCTTCGAGGCTCGCAAGAGCTCGCGCCTCCAGCGGCAAAGGCGACGCCTTTGCGCGGGGATGACGGGCCTGGAAGCGTACGCCTCTTGCCTATGACGCAGCAGTACTAGAGCGTGATCACGGCCAGGGCAGCACGGGCGGCGGCGCCGATCGCTCCGCCTTGTCGTCCGGCCCTGACCCGTCCTGCCCCCATTTGCCCATGAACGGCATCTTGAGCAGCCCGGGCAGCGATTGCTTCTCGGGATCATCAAAACCATCGAGGCCGTAGCGCAGCTCCGCGAAGCGCGGACCGTGATTGTAGGTGCCGCCGAGCCGATCCCAGATCGAGAGCAGATTGGAATAATTGCTGTCGGTCTCCGGCTGGTGACGGGAATGATGCATCTTGTGCATGTTCGGTGTCACGAAGACGAGCCGCAACCAGCGATCGAGCCGCTCGGGAAGACGGATATTGGCGTGCTCGAACTGCGCGTTGAGCGCCGACAGCGTCAGATAGGTGACCAGCACCCAGGCCGGCGTTCCGAACACCAGCACACCCGCGATGTGCCAGCCGATCCGCCACAGCGTTTCGCCGGGATGCTCGCGGAAGGCCGTGGTGACATCGACGAAGCGGTCGGCATGGTGCATGCGGTGGAAGCGCCACATCCAGCCGAGCTTGTGCATGGAGACGTGGGCGAAATAGGCGAACAGGTCGAGCCCGATGAGGCCGAGCAGAAGCTGCTCCGGGGGCGACAGGCCAAGCCAGTACGACAGGCCGAATTTCGCATCCCACGTCCATTGCGCGGCCAGCGGCGACAGCGGGCTGAGCAGCAGGTTCACGCCGACGAAGATCACGGTGATGGCGACGTTGCGGCCGATGTTGCGCATCCGCTCGCCGCGGCCATAGCTGAACAGCGGAAACGCGGCCTCGAACAGCAGCACGATCGCGAAGCTCGCGAGCAGGAACGCGATACGCGAGCCGGTCGACGGCAGCTCGACATTGGCCATTTCGCCTGCGCCTGGGTGCCACAAAAGCTTTGCAAAGCCGATCATGCCGATTGCTCCTCTCTTTACAAAACGACTATTCGTTCTTTATAATGATGGCAGACGATCGTCAAGCCGGCCTCGCTCGCCGGCGAGCCGTGGCCCGAATTCGCGACAAGGACCGACAATGCCGAAGGTGAAACCCGAAACGCTCGCGATCCGCCGCGAGGAGATCCTGCAGGCCGCGGAGATCTGCTTTGCCCGCCAGGGATTTCACCAGACCACGATCCAGGACGTGATCAAGCAGTCCGGGCTCAGCGCCGGCTGCATCTACGGGCATTTCACTGGCAAGGAGGAACTGATCCAGGCGATCGGGGAAAGCCGCCATGGTCGCGACAGCGCCCTGCTCGCGCTCAAGGGCCCATCGGATGATGTGCTGCAGAGCCTGCGGTCGATCGCCCGCGCCTTTCTCGGCGACCTGCAAAAGGAAGAGGGACTGCGCGCCCGCCGCGTCGCCTTGCAGCTCTGGGCCGAGGCACTGCGCGACGACGTGGTCCGCGACCAGGTGACCAGCGGAATCCGCCAGCCGATCGCCCTGATCGTGGAGCTGCTGCGGCGTGGCCAGAAGAGCGGCGCGATCGACCGCAGCGTGCAGCCGCGCGGCGCGGCACGGGCGATGGTCGCGATGTTCCAGGGCATCGTGCTGCAGCGGCTGTGGGGCGAAACCGTCTCGACATCGGAGGCGATGCAGGCCTTCGACATCTTCCTCGCCGGCCTTGCCGCCAGGCGCTGACGGAGAACGCGGTGAACATCCACGATCTCATTGCCGGCATCGTCACGGGCCTCGCCGGCGGATTGACCGCAGGCCTGCTCGGCGTCAGCCCCGGTGGCGGCCTGGTGGTGTTCTCGGTGCTGCTGCTCGGCGCCGGCCAGCATGTCGCGCAGGGCATTTCGCTGGTCGCGCAGGTGCCGCCGACCAGCCTGACCGGGATCAGGCGCTATTGGAAAGGCGGCAACCGCACGCCGCTGCGCTGGATCGTGCTCCTGACCTTTGGCTTCGTAGCCGGCGGCGCCGCCGGCGCGCTTGCCGCGAACCATGTCGCCGAGCCCGCGCTGCGCTGGACTTATGTGGCCTATCTCGTCGCGCTTGACGCGATGCTGATCCTGCGCGGCGGGCGCGACACGAAAGAGCACGAGGCCGATGGCGCCGCGCGCGAAATATCCTGGCCGGCGCTGCTCATTGTCGGCCTGCTGGCCGGCCTGTCGTCGGGCTTTCTCGGCATCGGCGGCGGATTGGCAACCGTGGTCGGATTGAGCGCCGTGCTCGGGGTGCCGCAGCATCAGGCGCAGAAGCCTTGTGATGTCGCTGATCCCGACGACAATCCCGTCGGCCTGGATCTATTGGAGCGAGGGCGCGCTCGCGTCATGGCCGGTGCTGGCAGGCGTGATCGTCGGCCTGCTCGCCGGCACCGATCTCGGCGCCCGCGCCGCCAACCGCATCGACCGCGCGACGCTACGGATCGCGATGATCTTCTTCGTGTCGCTGATGGCGGTCTATATGACGTTCAAGGCGCTGTGGTAGAACTAGAACGTAGCTCCTTGCGGAGGCCATGATGGGCAAGCCAGCGAGAACGACCGGCAAGACGGCACGGCGGCCGCAAGCGAACGCTGCAGATACGCTGTTCGACGCCTACCCTGCCCCGGTCAAGGCCAGGCTGCTGGCGCTGCGGCGCCTGATCTTCAAGACCGCGAAGGCGACCAGGGGCGTCGGGGCGCTGCAAGAGACGCTGAAATGGGGTCAGCCGAGCTACCTGACGCCGGAGACCGGAAGCGGCAGCACGATCCGGATCGATCAGGTGAAGCCGGCCGCCGACCAGGTCGCGGTCTACTTCCATTGCCAGACCAATCTGGTCGAGACCTTTCGCGAGCTCTATCCCGAGCTCAGCTACAGCGGCAACCGCGCGATCCTGCTCGATGTCGCCGGCGAGCTTCCGGAGGTAGCGCTGCGCCACTGCGTGGCGCTGGCGCTGACCTATCACCTGAACAAGAAAGTATCGTAGGGCGTGAAAGCGACGGCGGTGTGCTCCCTCTCCCCGTTCTTACGGGGAGAGGGTTGGGGTGAGGGGCCATCTCCGCACGTTCGGTGATAGCTGCGCTCGCGGAGAATCCCCCTCACCCGGAACGCATCTAACGATGCGTTCCGACCTCTCCCCGCACGCGGGGCGAGGTAAGCGGAGCCCGACGCTCGATTCGAGGCAACAATTTCTCGCTCTAGGCTCTGCTACGCCACCAGCGCCGTCGCGACGCGCTGCGCCTTCAGCAGGCTGATCACCTCGGCGTTCGGCCGCGCGCGGCTGAACAGAAAACCCTGTCCCTCGTGGCAGCCTTCGGCGCGCAGGCAGCTCAGCTCCGCTTCGGTCTCGACGCCCTCGGCGGTGATGGTGACGCCGAGCCCCATGCCGAGGCTGACGATCGAACGCACGATCGCCTGCGCGTCCGGGTTCGAGCCGAGGTCGCGCACGAAGGACTGGTCGATCTTGATCTTGTCGAACGGAAAGCTGCGCAGATAGCTGAGGCTCGAATAGCCGGTGCCGAAATCGTCCATCGACATCCGCACCCCGAGCGCGCGCAGCGCATGCAGCGTCGCCAGCACCTGACTGCTCTTCTCGAGCAGCAGCGTCTCGGTGATTTCGAGCTCGAGCCGCCGCGCCGGCAAGCCGGATTGCCGCAACGCGTCGGTGATCAGCGCCAGCAGATTGCCGGTGCGGAATTGCAGCGGCGACAGATTGACCGCGACGCGCACGTCATCGGGCCATTGCGCCGCATCCATGCAGGCGCGATGCAGCATCAGCGCGCCCAATGGGTTGATCAGGCCGGTCTCCTCCGCCACCGGGATAAACTCGCCGGGCGAGATCATGCCGCGCTCCGGATGCGGCCAGCGCACCAAAGCCTCGAAGCCGGTGATGCGTCCGCTCGCGAGATCGACCAGCGGCTGGTAATAGGGCCGCAGGCCTTCGTTCTGGATCGCATCGCGCAAATCGATCTCGATCTTGCGGCGGCTCTGGGCGCGCGCATCCATCTCGGCCTCGAAGAACGAGAAGGTGCCGCGGAATTCGCTCTTCGCGCGCGACAATGCCATGTCGGCGCTCTTCAACAGCTTTTCGGAATCCTCGCCATCGCCGGGCGACATCGCGATCCCGATGCTGGCGCCGATCACCACCGAATGCCCCTCGAGCAGGTACGGCTCGCCGATCGCGTCCAGGATCCGCCTTGCCAGCAGCACCGCGTCCTCAGGCCGCATCACGCCGCCCTGCACGATGGTGAATTCATCGGAGTTGAGGCGCGCCAACGCATCTTCCTCGCGCAGCGTCGAGCGCAGGCGCTTGGCGACCCCGCGCAACAGCTTGTCGCCGATGCCGTGGCCGAGCGTCTCGTTGACCGCCTTGAAATTGTCGAGCCCGAGGATCAGCACCGCAACCTTGTCGGTCGAGCGGCGGGTGTGCTGCAGCATCTCGTCCATCTGCTGACGCAGCAGGTTGCGGTTGGGCAGGCCGGTCAGGCTGTCGTGCTGGGCCATGAAGGCGAGCCGCGCCTCGGCGCGCTTGCGCTCGGTGATGTCCATCAGCGCGAGCAGCATCGCCGGCTGGTCGCCATGCATCAGCTGGCGCGAATAGATCGCAAGGTCGATCAGCGTGCCGTCTGCGCGCACATGCTTCCAGGTCCGCGCCGCCTGTTCGTCGCTGCTGCGGCCGGCGGCCCAGGGCAATTCGGTGTCGAACGCCTGCAGGCTCCTGATCGTCATTCGCTCGAATTCGGCACGGACGTAGCCGTAATGCGCGATCGCGGCGTCGTTGACGGCGAGGATCCGTTCGCCGTCGAGCGCACACAGGATCATCGGCACCGGATTGCCGTCGAACAGCAGGCGGAACGACGCTTCGCGCTGCTTCAGTTCGGTGATGTCGACGCGCAGGCCGACGATGCCGCCATCCGAGGTCAGTCGCTCCTCGATCAATACCACGCGGCCGTCGGCCAGCACCTGCTCGTGCCGTTCGCCCGGCTGGTACATCTTCTTGACCCGTTCGGAGATCCACTCTTCCTCGCGGCCTTTGGCCTCGGGATAATCGCCGCGCGCGACACCGATGCGGATAGTGTCTTCCAGGCGCGCACCGTGCTCGAACAGATCGGAGCTGCGCTTGTAGATTTCCGAGTATTTCTTGTTCCAGAGCGTGTAGCGGCCCTCGGGGTCCAGGAACACGATGCCCTGCGGCAGGATGTCGATCGCCTCGCGCAATCGCGCGTTCGACTTGCGCGCCTCGGCGATCGCGGCCTCAGCCTGCGCGCGCTGGCGCACCAGCTCGCCGATCTCGACAGCTGGGCGGCGCGAGCTGCCGGACACTTTCGGCACCGCTTGGGGCCGGCGCCCCCGGGAGCGGGCCAGTTTGGCCTGGCTTGGTTTCTTGATCTTCTTCGGCCGCATCATCGGTATCGCACGCCCCACGCGCATTCCAGCTCGGCGATACTTCTGCGATAAGTCTCTGAAAAATTGGTATCTCTTGGCGAAGCGCTGCGCTGTATGAGATATCAGGGCATGCCTGCTTTGCAGGCGAGTTCACGCCACGCGCGAGTTGCCGGCGGTGTGCAAGCGACGAACAGCGCAGATTTGCAGCGCGGAAGCACCGAAGCGTGGTGAAGGAAGCGTAAATCGGCGCGCGAATGCCCAATGAATGCGCCGAATGCGCTGCAAGCGCATCAATGTTTGCCAGCATGTGACAGGGTTATCGCAGGGTTAAGCCGCTGCGCGCTTCTGCCCGCCTGCGTGCCATGCCGGCTAGAGCATTTTCGGTTCTGATTGAATCAGAACCGAAGCTCTAGGTTATTGTCTTGACGCGTTTTCTTCACGCGAACCGGTGTCCACTTCGCTCGAAAACGCTCTAGTTGGTGATCTGGATCCGCGTGCCGCCGCGGCCGTTGCGCTCGACCAGCCCATAGAGCTGTGCTGCGTGCGAGGGATGCAGGCGCACGCAACCATGCGAGGCCGGCCCGCCGAGACGCGTGAGCTCGTAGGTGCCATGGATGGCAAAGCCGCGATGGAAGAAGATCGAGTGCGGCATCGGCGAGTTGTAATACTTCCGCGAGTACCAGCGGCGCGCCAACATCTGCGGACGGAAGACTCCGCTCGGCGTGCCATAGCCGCGGCGGCCAGTTGTAGCGCGTCGCGCCGTCGACGCTGACCGCCATGCGCTGGGACGATTTGTCGATGTGAACGACGATGTCGGCCCGCGCCGGAGACAATGCCAATGTCGACGCGGCGATCGCGGCGGCAAACGCCAGCCGTACGCATGCGCTTGTCATAATGACGCCTACCCTGAATTATTGCGGGCATGATGTCGCCTGCAACGTGTGCTTGTAAAGTGGCGTTGCTCACATGCGCGCCAGGAAGCCGCGGGTAATCTTAATCCGTCTTGTGGGCGATCAAGCAAATGGGATGAATGCGCGGTCCGCCTGCTTCGAATCCATGCTAGCCTCGCGCCGACAGAGTGATCCGAATGACACCCCGCCTTCGTCTGATCCCGCTCCTGATCTCAATCCTCGTCGCCTGCACCGTATCCGCGCGGGCGCAGGACAAGGGCTCGCTCGCTCCGCAGCCATTGCCGCCGCTCGCTAACCCTAACGATCCAAAGATCGGGGCGAAGGAGCTGTTCGCACGCAAGGTGCTGCCCGCGGCGATGCCGACGCGGTCGATCGGCGGCTACACCAAGGGCTGCCTTGCCGGCGCGGCGCAGATGCCGCTCAACGGCGACAGCTGGCAGGTGATGCGCCTGTCGCGCAACCGCTACTGGGGTCACCCCGACATGATCGCGCTCTTGAAGCGGCTCGCGGTCAACGCGCACAAGGATGCCGGCTGGCCGGGCATCCTGGTCGGCGATATCGGCCAGCCGCGCGGCGGCCCCGCGCTGACCGGTCATGCCAGCCACCAGATCGGGCTCGACGCCGATATCTGGCTGACGCCGATGCCGGATCGCAAATTGTCGCGCGAGGATCGCGAGGAGATGTCGGCGGTGATGATGGTGCGCGACGACCGGCTCGACATCGATCCGCGCGTGTTCACGCCGGCTCATGCGCTCGTCATCCGCGATGCCGCGCGGGAGCCGGCAGTGCAGCGCATCTTCGTCAATCCCGCTATCAAGAAGGCGTTGTGCCGCGACGCCAGGGGCGACCGCAGCTGGCTATCGAAGGTCCGACCGTGGTGGGGTCACGACTACCATTTCCACATCCGCATGCGATGTCCGTCCGGCAGCCCCGAATGCGAGGGACAGAAGCCGCAAGCGGAAGACGAAGGCTGCAAGCCGTCCGACCTCGCCTACTGGTTCAAGGATTCGGTGCTGCATCCAAAGCCGCCGCCGAAGCCGCCGAAACCGCGGCCGCCGATGACGCTGGCGCAGCTACCGGCGGACTGCAAGGCGGTGCTGAACGCGCCCGACGCCAAACAGTAGCATCCAAGGCAATAACATCTTCGTCAGGCGGCTATGCCGGCCGGCTCGAACTGCGTTATGATCTCACGCCGTCGCGCCGTAAGCGCGTTCGAGCGATGGGATCGGGGCCGCTGATCTGTTTCATCCGTCATCATCTTAATGGACCAGACATGCGCAAATCGCTCCTCACCGCATCGCTCCTGCTCGTCTCAGTTCCCGCTTTCGCAGCGGAAGAGCCGAGCGGCTGCGACAAGTTCAAATGGTCGATCGACCGCGCACGCGCCGCGCTAACCGCGCCGGATCGCGCCAAGCTCGCCTCGGGCAGCGAGCAGACCGCATTGCCATCGACCGCCATCACGTTGGCGCTGGTCACGCCCAGCGACGCCAAACTGCCGACTCCGCCGGAGCGCGCGCCGAAGGACGGCACCTTCGCCGGCTTCACCAGCTTCAAGGCCGCGCCGAAGGCCGGGCTTTATACCGTCAGCCTCTCGGCCGGCGCCTGGGTCGACCTGGTGCAGGACGGGCATTTCCTGAAGCCGAAGGCGTTCAGCGGGGCGACCGATTGCGACGGTATCCGCAAGACCATGAAATACGACCTCGCCGCCAGCCCCTTCGTGCTGCAGGTCAGCGGCTCAAAAGAGAACTCGCTGTCGATCGCGATCCAGCCGTCGGATGAATAGGACGACCCGTTAGACAAACGGTCGCCTTTACCGTAAGCCTCAGCCTGCTATGTTTGCAGTGCGATATCCCTGAGGACCGTAAGTCCTTCGGGGACCAGCGGAAGAGCGCTTCCGTCCGTCGCAGGCCAGACTTCACCCAACGCCTGATTTGCGCGCGCTGGTTCGCGCGCGAGCTCGCACGGAGCGCTTTCCATGTCACGACTTGCCGGACTTTTCACTGCCTTCGTCATCCTGCTCGGCGCGATCCATTCGCCCGCGAGCGCCGAGGACAAGACGCTCACCGTCTTTGCCGCGGCCTCGATGAAGAACGCGCTCGACGACATCAATGCGGCCTACACCGCCAAGACCGGCGTCAAGATCAGCGCCAGCTATGCCGCAAGCTCGGCATTGGCAAAACAGATCGAGCAGGGCGCGCCGGCCGACGTGTTCGTCTCCGCCGACACCGACTGGATGGACTACGCGATCAAGCAGAAGAACATCAATGAGCAGACCCGGGTCAACCTGCTCGGCAACTCGATCGTGCTGATCGCGCCGAAGGATTCCAAGATCGACAACGTCAACATCGGACCGGGCTTCGATCTCGCCAAGCTCGCCGGCGACGGCAGGATCGCGACCGGCGACGTCAAGGCGGTGCCGGTCGGCAAATATGCCAAGGCCGCGCTCGAGAAGCTCGGTGCATGGCAGGCGGCGGAGCCGAAATTCGCGATGGCCGACAGCGTACGCGCGGCACTGACGCTGGTGGCGCGCGGCGAAGCCGTGCTCGGCATCGTCTACTCGACCGACGCCAAGGTCGAGCCCGGCGTCAAGATCGTCGGCACCTTCCCGACCGACAGCCATCCGGCCATCATCTATCCGGTCGCGGCGACCACGACCGCGAAGCCGGAGACCGCGGAATATCTCGCCTTCCTGCGTTCGTCGGCGGCGAAGACGATCCTCGAGAAGTATGGCTTCAATTTCCTGATCAGCCCGACGACCTGAGCGTGTTTGAGATCTCGCCGACCGAATGGACGGCGATCCTGCTGTCGCTGCGGGTCGCCATCATCGCAACGCTGGTGGCGACCCCGTTTGGAATCGCCCTCGCCTGGCTGTTGGCGCGGCGCGACTTCTGGGGCAAGTCGCTGCTCGATGCCGCTGTGCATCTGCCGCTGGTGCTGCCGCCGGTCGTCACGGGCTATCTGCTGCTGCTGACCTTCGGCAAACGCGGCCTGGTCGGCGGCTGGCTGGCCGATCATCTCGGCATCGTGTTCGCTTTCCGCTGGACTGGCGCGGCGCTGGCCTGCGGCGTGATGTCGTTTCCGCTGCTGGTGCGGCCGATCCGTCTCTCGATCGAGGCGGTCGATCGCCGTCTCGAGCAGGCCGCCGAGACGCTCGGCGCCGCACCGTGGCGGGTGTTCGCAACGGTGACGCTGCCGCTCGCGCTGCCGGGCGTGCTGGCCGGCATGGTGCTCGGCTTTGCCAAGGCGATCGGCGAGTTCGGCGCGACCATCACCTTCGTCTCCAACATTCCCGGTGAGACCCAGACCATTTCATCGGCGATCTATTCGCTGATCCAGACGCCGGACGGCGACACCGCCGCGGCCCGGCTCGTCATCATCTCGGTCGTGCTCGCGGTCGGCGCGCTGGTCGGAGCCGAGGTGTTCGCGCGCCGCGCCACCGCGCGCCTGCACGGGCAATAGCGATGCTGCGCGTCGACATCACCAAGCAGCTCGGCGAGTTTACGCTTGCGGCATCGTTCACCAGCGAGGGCCGCGTCACCGGCCTGTTCGGCGCGTCCGGCTCCGGCAAGACCTCGCTGATCAACACGATCGCGGGACTGTTGCGCCCGGACCGCGGCACGATCGTGATCGATGGCGAGACCGTCGACGACACCACCGCCGGCATCCACGTGCCGACCTGGCGCCGCCGGATCGGCTACGTCTTCCAGGACGCACGGCTGTTTCCGCATCTCGATATCAGGCAGAACCTCGATTACGGTCGCCGCATGAACGGTCTCGCCGATGATCCCGCGCAACACAAGCGCGTCGTCGACCTGCTCGACATCGGCGCCCTGCTCGACCGCCGCCCCGGAAAGCTGTCCGGCGGCGAGCGCCAGCGCGTCGCGCTCGGCCGCGCGCTGTTGTCGAAGCCGCGGCTGTTGCTGCTGGACGAGCCGCTGGGCGCGCTCGACGAAAGCCGCAAGCTCGAGATCCTGCCCTATCTGGTGCGGCTGCGGGACGAGGCCGGCGTCCCCATGGTCTATGTCAGCCACGACGCGGCCGAGCTGCGCCAGCTCGCCACCCAGATCGTGATGCTGCGCCGCGGCCAGGTGACCGCGTTCGGCGGTGTCAAGGTGCTGACATCCGGCGCCTAGAGCTTCGGTTCTGATTGAATCAGAACCGGAGCTCTGGATTCTTGTTTTGACGCGTTTTCTTCACGCGAACCGGTGTCCACTTCGCTCGAAAACGCTCTAGCTGGCCGTTTTTCCGAAAGTCGGCATAAGATAGCCAATCTTGTCTGCTAGGCCCGCATCGGGACATCCGATCGGGCATGGGGAAGGGCACATTGTGCGACTGACAGGCTGGGTATTGCTGCTGATCGGCGCGGTGCTGTGCGCCACGATTTCGTGGGCCGCGCTCGGCTTCCTGCTGATGGGCGTCGGCCTGATCGCGCTGCAGGTCGCCGAACGCCGCCGAAGCCCGGCAGATGATACCGCGCCGGCAGCCGCGGGATTTACCCCTCCGCGCCTCAGTGCCGGGCTGCGGCCGCCGACCCTCGCCCCGGTCACCGGCCAGGACGCCGGACCTCAGCGTCAGCCGCGCCGGGTGGCTTGGCCCGACAAGAACGGCGCGCCCTACGACCGGGAGGCGTGGCGACGGCTGGTCGAGAGCGATCCTGATCTGGCCCAGATCGCGCATGTCCTCGCCGACTATGGCCCGCAATATGTCGACGAGCTGGCGGCCAGCTATCTCGCCGCCCCCGACAAGAGCCGCCTGGGGGGCGATCGTCGACGGCATAATCGCGCGCGCCCGCAGCGGTCAGCCGGTCCCGCCGGCCCCACCGCTCGAGGCATCGCGGCCACCGCCGGTGGTCGAGGTATCGCGGCCGCCGCCGGTGCCGGTGCCGCCCCGGCAGGAGCCGAAGGTGGTGGTCGCCCCTGTCGCCAAGCCAGCGGCGCCGCCGATACCGCCGAGCAATCCCGCCGATGCGCTGGAATCGTCCCTGCTCGCCACCGTCGAGGAGGCTTCCGCCAGGCTCGCCGCCGAACGCGCGGGTCTCTTCAAGCCCGGCAGGGAGCCCAGCAAGGCAACCGAGAACCGGCCGCCGACGGCGAACCAGCGGGAACCGCTGTTCGGTCGCGCGCCCCGGGACACGAAGCCCGCCGCGCCGCCGCCGATGCCGATCCCGGCTGAGACTCCCGCCGATCTCGAAGCATCGTTGATCGCCGCCGTCAGCCAGGCCGCCGCCAAACGGGCGGATACCCCCAAGCCTCCACCGATACCGGAGCGCGCGCCGATCGCGGCGAAGCCCGAGCAGGACGCCCGCGCCGTCGCGCCCAACCAGCCGAAGCCCGCGCCGCCGGCGCCGTTGCCACCTCCGCCCGCCATCATACCGCTCGCGAAGCGACCAGCCGGAAAGACAGCGGCCGACGATCTCGATGAGACGCTGCTCGCGGCGCTGGCCGAGATTTCCGGCCAGAAGTTCAAGGACGAACCCAAGCCGGACTCGCCCGGCCCGCCGGCCGACGACGGCCTGTCCGAGATGATCAAGAAGTTCGCGCCGGATTCGCAGTTCTTGCGCAAGCAGTAGCGCTCAGACCCCCGCCACCGACGCCCAGATATCGGCGAGCTTGCGCCGCACGGTCTGCATCCGCGTCTGTGGCGCGACCTCCTCCTCTTCCTCCGGCAGCCGCAGGCCGACGACGTTGACGCGGCCGCCGCTGATGCTGCGCGCCACCAGCACGATCTCGTCGAGCGCAAGCTCGGCGCCTTCCTTCGGCGCGCGGTCGAGATTGATGTCGAAATAATCCGCAAGCGTCAGCTTGGCCTGGTGCTCATCGACCTTGACGCCGTAGATCTCGGCGAGCTCGCCCAGCGTATGCTCGCCCGAGACCATGAAGTCGCCGAGCAGATGCGGATCGGGCGTGCTCGATGGCGCCATGTCGACGAAGAAGCGGTCGAGCGCCTCGGCGCGCTCCGGCGGCGCCAGCAGATAGATGTAGTCGCCCGGCGCGACCGGATCGGCCTCGACAGGCGTCAGGATCCGCTCGTCGCGGATCACCAGTGTCGGCTTCGACCACGACGGAATCAGCCCGCGGCGGAAATACAGGCTCTTGGGCCGCACCGGATAGCCGACCAGCTGCTGCTCGAGCTGGCCGGGCAGGTCGAGCTCGACGCGACGCGGGCCGCGTTCGGCGCGCGGCAGCGCGACATGCAGCCGCCGTGCCGCCGGTCCCAGCGTCCAGCCCTGCAGCAACAGCGAGATGATGACGACGACGAAGGCGACGTCGAAATACAGATAGGCCTTCGACAGGCCGACCAGCATCGGGATCGAGGCCAGGAAGATCGCGACCGCGCCGCGTAGCCCGGTCCAGGCGATGAAGATCTTTTCCCGCCAGTTGAACTTGAACGGCGCGAGGCAGATCAGCACCGCCAGCGGCCGCGCCACCAGCATCAGTGCGAATGCCACCAGCACCGCGCCGCCGGCGCTGGAGAGCAGGCGATGCGGTGACACCAGGAGGCCGAGCAGCACGAACATCACGATCTGCGCCAGCCAGGTCGCGGCGTCGAGGAACGTCACCACCGAATTATGCGCGCGGGTCGGCCGGTTGCCGATGATGATACCGGCGAGATAGACCGCGAGGAATCCCGAGGCATGCACGATCTGCGAGCCGCCGAAGATCACCAGTGCCGCTGTGGTGACGAACGGCGCATGCAGGCCCTGCGGCAGCGCCACATAATTCAGCGCCAGCACCACCAGCCGGCCGCCGATCACCCCGATGATGGCGCCGAGCACGGCTTCCTGGATGAACTCCATCGCGATGTGCGAGGCCGAGCTCTGGCCGATCGAGATGAACTCGACCAGCATCAAAGTGAGGAAGATCGCGAACGGATCGTTGGTGCCGGACTCCGCCTCCAGCGTCGCGCCGACGCGCGGGCGCAGGCGCAGGCCCTGGGTATGCACCAGGAGGAACACCGCCGCGGCGTCGGTCGAGGCCACCACGGCACCGACCAGGAGCGACTCGGTCCAGTTGAGGTCGAGCACATAGCGGGCGACCGGCGCCGTGATCAGCGCGGTGAGCAGCACGCCGGCGGTCGCCAGCACCATCGACGGCACCAGCACGGTGCGGATGCTGGCAAACCGCGTCTTCAAGCCGCCGTCGAACAGGATCAGCGCCAGCGCCACCGAGCCGACCAGATAGGTGGTGCGGACGTCGTCGAACTGCAGCCGGCCGGGGCCGGAATCGCCCGCCAGCATGCCGACCAGCAAGAACACCAGCAGCAACGGGGCGCCGAACCGCAATGCCAACAGGCTCGACAGGATGCCGGCCATCACCAGCACCGCGCCGAGCAGGATCGCTATACTGACGGAGTCAAGGGATGCCATGCGCCTTCGGGGGTCTCAAATACTTGCAATTGCATCCTTATCGTCGCCACACCGGGACGCCAAACGATTTCTGCCATAAGCGGCAATGTGCCCGGTCCCGCTGCCCCGAGATCCTTTTCCGTTCCGATAAAATCGGAACGGGGCTCTCGATTCTTGTTCTGACGCGTTTTCTTCACGCGAACCGGTGACCACTTCGCTCGAAAACGCTCTAATGCGCCTCGACACTGTGGTGTATCGATGGTCGCGCGCGCGCCGTTGTGGGAATCTCCCAACACCTTCGAATCACATTTGCCTGACCCGCACTGCAAGTTGAGAATTTGCCGATGGACATGAGCTGGAAGGACGTCCTGGAATCGATCCAAATGGCCGCGCGCTCGGTCGGCGCCGAGGTCGCCTCGCCCTGGTTCTATCTGCAGTTCGGCATCATCCTCGCCGCCGCGGGCCTCGCCTACGCGGCCGATACCGCCATTCACTCACGGGTCGAATTGTCGTCGCTGGCGAGCCGGTGGCCGCTGCCGCTCCGGCACTTTGCCCGCGTGATGGTGACGAGCGCCTCGACCGCCGTGTTCGCGGTGCTGATGGTGATCTCGCGCATCGTGATGTGGCACGCCACATGGCCGAGCCGCAGCTACCTGATCGCGGTCTCCGCCAAGCTGGCGCTGGCCTGGCTCGTGATCCGCCTCGTAACCTCGGTGATCGACAACGCCTTCATCGTCAAGACGGTGTCGATCGCAGCCTGGGTGGTTGCGGCGCTCAGCATCGTCGGCCAGCTCGATTGGGCGGCCGACACGCTGGATTCGTTCGCCGTCGTCATGGGCGGTCTGCGGCTGTCGCCGCTGCTGCTGATCAAGGCCGGCGCGGTGCTGATCCTAGCGTTGTGGCTGAGCAATATCGCCAGCAATTTCATCGACGGCCAGATCACCCGCTCGACCGACCTGACCCCGTCGATCCAGGTGTTGTTGGTCAAGATCATTCGCATCGGCCTGATGGTGGTCGCGGTCGCCATTGCCTTGAGTGCCGTCGGGATCAACTTGTCGGCTCTGGCGGTGCTTTCCGGCGCCGTCGGCGTCGGCATCGGTTTCGGCCTCCAAAAGATCGTCGCCAACTTCATCTCGGGGATCATTCTGCTGGTCGACAAATCGGTGAAGCCGGGCGACCTCGTCACCATCGGCGACAGCCAGGGCCGCATCAGCGCGATGAAAACCCGCTACATCTCGGTCGCCGCCGGCGACGGCCGCGAGTTCCTGATCCCGAACGAGGATTTGGTGACGCAGAAGGTCACCAACTGGACCTATACCGACAAGAATACGCTGGTGAAGATCGCCTTCGCCGCCAATTACGACGCCGATCCGAGACTGGTCTGCAAGCTCGCGATCGAGACCGCCGCGGCCCACGCCCGCGCGCTCAAGGGCAAGCCGCCGAACTGCATCCTGACCGAATTCGCCGAGCTCGGCATGAAGTTCTCTCTGACCTTCTGGATCGCCGATCCCGACGGCATGGACAATGTGAAGAGCGACGTCATGCTGGCGCTGTGGGACGCCTTCAAGCAGCAGGGCATCAGGGTGCCCTATCCGGTGCGGGAACTCCGGATCCGCGGCGGCGCGCCGCCGGTCGAGAGCGTGGTCGAGGTCTCCAGCTAGCATTTGAACACAGTTTTTTCGGACAAGGAGCGGCCGCTGTTCCGGATTGGGCCGCAAAATCAAGCAGTTTGGGCATTGTCCCCATGCCCAACCTTGGCTTGCACCGGGCGCGCCGATCATTAAATTAGAGCCTGAAATCAGCCCCTTGCCCCAAGAAACGCCCCGCCCATGAGCTATATCGACGCCACCGACACCTCGCTTCGCAAGACCGGCCAGATCAAGCTGCACGGGCAGAGCGGCTTTGCCGGCATGCGCAAGGCCGGTGCGTTGGTGTCGAAATGCCTCGATGCGCTGACCGACCTCGTCAAGCCAGGCGTCCCGACCTCCGATATCGACGACTTCGTCCGCAAGTTCGCCTTCGACCACGGCGCCTATCCGGCGACGCTGATGTATCGCGGCTATCGCTACTCGACCTGCACCTCGATCAATCACGTGGTCTGCCACGGCATGCCGGGCGATCGTCCGCTAAAGGAAGGCGACATCGTCAATGTCGACGTCACCTTCATCGTCGACGGCTGGTACGGCGATTCCAGCCGGATGTATGCGATCGGCGCCATCGCGCGGAAGGCCGAGCGGCTGATCGAGGTGACCTATGAGGCGATGATGCGCGGCATCGCGGCGGTGAAGCCCGGCGCCACTACCGGCGATATCGGTCACGCCATCCAGAGCTATGTCGAACCGCAAGGCATGAGCGTGGTGCGCGACTTCTGCGGCCATGGCCTCGGCCGCCTGTTCCACGACGAGCCGAACATCATCCATATCGGTCGCCCCGGCGAGGGCGTGCCGTTGAGGCCCGGCATGTTCTTCACCATCGAGCCGATGATCAATCTCGGCAAGCCGCATGTGAAGATCCTGTCCGACGGCTGGACCGCGGTGACCCGCGACCGTTCGCTGTCGGCGCAGTTCGAGCACTCGGTCGGCGTCACCGCCGACGGTGTCGAGATCTTCACGCTGTCCGAGCGCCATGGCGAGAAGCCCTGGGTTCAGGTGTAGGCAGGTCGAAACGTTCCTGCGGCAAGTTCGGTGTATCTCTCCCGCTTGCGGGGGAGGTCGCATCTAATGCGATGCGGTTGCTACTCAATCTAACGTCATCACGCTTGATCAATAATCGCTTCGCGTCCGCTCGACGATCTCCTCGGGCGTGTGGTTCTCGCCGATCGACATCGCGCAGATCCGCGACAAATGCAGATAGGACAGCCCGGTCTCCTCCGCCCAGGCGTTGAATTGCGCCTGTACCTTGGCGAGATCGCGCTTCGACTTGACCTCCTCGGCAATATCGAGGCCGGCATCGCGCAGGCAGGCGACGACGTCGCGCGAGGTGACGAAGCCATCCCAGCCGAGAAAGCGCAGCAGCATCTGCCCGGTGTTGCCGCCGAGCCGGCTGCCGCGCTTGGCCAGCAGATCAAGCAATCCGACCTCATCCGACGACGGCCATGCCGCGAGGAATTTGCCGAAGCTGCCGTGCTCGCGCGCGATCTCCTGCACGAAGCGGCCATTGTCGCGCACCGACATGATCTTGGCGCCGTTGCGCACGATCCTTGTGTCGCTGGTCAGCTTCTCCCAGAATTCATCTGATTTGAAGGCGAGGTTGGCGGGCTGAAAGCCGAGGAACGCCTGCTCGAAACCCTCCCATTTGGCGTCGATCACGCTCCAGGCGAAGCCTGCGCAGAACACGCGCCTGGCCATCTCGGCCAGCACGTGGTCGTCGCCGAGCTTTGCCAGCACCTTGGCGCCCGCCGGCGGCCGCAGCAATTTCGCCAGTGCCTTCGGCCCGCCCTTGCGCTTCTCGGCGCGCGCGCGGATCACCTTGAATGACGTCACGCCGTCCTCCCCTTTTCGATCTCGAACCGTTGCAGCGAACGGTAATTCGCCCGTCGCATCGTGGCAAACCGGGGAAGTGGGCGCCTCACACACGATCGTCGTTCTGGCAAAAGCCAGGACCCATTTGCGGTGGCATCACCCGCGAAAGCGGGTGATCCAGTATTCCAGAGACGCCACCGCTTGAATCGAGAAGCCGCGGCGTACTGGATCGCCCGGTCCCGTCTACGCCAAGGCTTCGACGGGGCTTTCGCTCTCAGGCGCGCCGAAGCTTTAGCGGAGGCGCCGAGCCGGGCGATGACCGTGGGTTGCATCGCCCCTTGCAAAACCCGGCAGGCACGGCATGGTTGTGGCCGATGCCCGCCAAAGCCAGTGACAGCACCGATCAGCCCGACGAGACGCCGCATTACCATGGCCATCGCGAACGGCTGCGCGAGCGTTTCCATGCGGCCGGCCCCGACGCGCTGACCGACTATGAGCTGCTGGAGATGGCGCTGTTCGCCGCCATCCCGCGCCGCGACACCAAGCCATTGGCCAAGGCGCTGCTGAAGAAGTTCGGCTCCTTCGCCGAGGTGGTGCACGCGCCGGTGGCGCGGCTGCGCGAGGTCGACGGCATCAAGGACGCCTCGATCAACCAGCTCAAGCTGCTGGCCGCCGCTGCGGGGCGGATCGCCAAGGGCGAGATCAGGCGCAACATCGCGCTATCGTCCTGGAACGACGTCATCGACTATTGCCGCACCGGCATGGCGTTCGCCGACAAGGAGCAATTCCGCCTGCTGTTCCTCGACAAGCGCAACCAGCTGATCGCCGACGAGGTGCAGCAGACCGGCACCGTCGATCACACCCCGGTCTATCCGCGCGAGGTGATCAAGCGCGCGCTGGAATTGTCGGCGACCGCGCTGATCCTGGTGCACAATCATCCGAGCGGCGACCCGACGCCGTCGCAGGCCGACATCCAGATGACGAAAGCGATCGTCGATATCGCAAAACCGCTCGGCATCGCCGTGCACGATCACATCATTGTCGGCAAGAATGGGCATACGAGCTTCAAGGGCATGCGGCTGATTTAGCACTGCACTCAACAAGCCCCCCGCTGTCGTCCCGGCGCAGGCCGGGACCCATTGCCACAGGGGTGAATTGTTGAAGCGGGCTGCGGCCCCAGCATCGCCAACCAACTGATATCTGGAGTTATGGGTCCCGGCCTTCGCCGGGACGACGGTGTTGGTCTGATTCAATGTGAAGCAGCTTTTCCGGTGTCATCACCCGCGAAAGCGGGTGATCCAGTATTTCAGAGACAGTCGTGTTTGAACGGATGGGCCTCGGCGTACTGGATCGCCCGGTCAAGCCGGGCGATGACAGCGTGGTTGAAGACACAGCTCCGCATTCTCACGACATGGTGCGCAATTGGGCACCCGGGGGCATCGCGAAGCGAGAGCCCGGAATGACGATGGCGTCATACGAACCACGCGCGATGCCACTAAAATAACCAATGCAACGTTTTCCGCGCGGCGGCGTTTGTTGCAGATTGATTTGATGGTTTGGGGGACCGATGTCCGATTTTGTCGTTGAGGAAGGCCTGCCCTATCCGCTGGGCACGCATTGGAGCGGCCATGGCACCAACTTCGCGGTGTTCTTCGCCAATGCCAGCAAGGTCGAGGTCTGCCTGTTCGACGGCGAGCGCGAGACCCATCGCCTCGAGCTGCCCGAATATACCGACCAGGTGTTTCACGGCTTCATCAACGGCGTGCAGCCGGGCACGTTGTACGGCTTTCGCGTCTCAGGCCCCTACCAGCCCGACGGCGGTCACCGCTTCAACCCGAACAAGCTGCTGCTCGATCCCTATGCGCGCGCCCATGCCGGCAGCCTGACATGGAATCCGGCGGTGTTCGGCTACAAGATGGAAAGCGGCGACGATCGGACGTTCGACGAGCGCGACAGCGCGCCGTTCATGCCGAAATGCGTCGTGTGCGATCCCAATTTCGACTGGGCACAGGAGCCGCAACGGCAGGAAGCCCACTGGGACGAGACCGTCGTCTACGAGACCCACGTCAAGGGCTTTACCAAGCAGCATCCCGGCATCACCGAGAACCTGCGCGGCACCTATGCCGGCCTCGGCTCGAACGCCGCGATCGACTATCTGAAGGCGCTCGGCATCACCTCGGTCGAGCTATTGCCGGTGCACTCCTTCATCAACGACAGCAATTTGCTGGAAAAGCATCTCACCAATTACTGGGGCTACAACACGATCGGCTTCTTCGCGCCGGACCCGCGCTACGCCGCCGATGTTCCCAACAGCCTGCGCGAATTCAAGGAGATGGTGTCGCGGCTGCATGGCGCCGGCCTCGAGGTCATCCTCGACGTCGTCTACAACCACACCGCCGAAGGCAATGAGCGCGGCCCGACGCTGTCGTTCAAGGGCATCGACAATGCGAGCTACTATCGGCTGTTGCCCGACAAGCGGCGCTACTACATCAACGACACCGGCACCGGCAACACGGTGAACCTGTCGCATCCCCGCGTGATCCAGCTGGTGATGGACAGCCTGCGCTACTGGGCCGGCCACATGCATGTCGACGGCTTCCGCTTCGATCTCGGCACCATCCTGGCGCGCGAGGTCTATGGCTTCGACGAGCAGTCCGGCTTCCTGAAGGCTGTCAACCAGGACCCGCTGCTCGCGACCGTCAAGCTGATCGCCGAGCCCTGGGATTGCGGCCCCGGCGGCTATCAGGTCGGCGGCTTTCCGGCGGGCTGGGCGGAATGGAACGACAAGTACCGCAACATTGTGCGCGACTTCTGGCGCGGCGAAGCCACGCCCGGCGCGCTGGCGCCGCGGCTGCTCGGCTCGCACGACGTGTTCAACCGCGAGGGACGCCGCACCTGGGCCAGCGTCAACTTCATCACCGCCCATGACGGCTTCACGCTGAACGACTGGGCGAGCTACAACAACAAGCACAACGAGGCCAACGGCGAGAACAACAACGACGGCACCTCCGACAATCATTCCTGGAATTGCGGCACCGAGGGCCCGACCGACAATCCCGATATCCGCACCTTGCGGGAACGCCAGAAGCGCAACATGCTGGCGACCCTGCTGGCCTCGCAGGGCACGCCGATGCTGCTCGGCGGCGACGAGTTCGGCCGCACCCAGCGCGGCAACAACAACGCCTATTGCCAGGACAACGACATCTCCTGGTTCGACTGGAATTTGTCCGACGACGCGAACAAGCAGCTCGCCTTCACCAAACGGATGATCAAGCTGCGGCGCGATTACCCGATCCTGCGCCGCAGCCGCTTCCTCTCCGGCGATCGCGACGCAGAGCTCAACATCCGCGACGTTGTCTGGATCAGCACGTCGGGCGTCGAGATGACGCGGGCCGATTGGACCACCGGCTGGATCAAATGTTTTGCCGCGCTGCTCGACGGCCGCGCGCGCAAGACCGCGATCGCACGCGAGGGCGAGGACGACACCGTGCTTGTCATCCTCAACAGCTACGAGGGCGAGGTCGACTTCAAGCTACCGACGACATCCGCCGGCTCGCACTGGTCGCTGCTGCTCGATACCACCGCGCCGGAGCGAGCGGCGGGCGCGCAGTTCGCGTTCGACAGCACTTACAAGGTGACGGGCCGCTCTTTCGTGCTGCTGACAGCCGGCGAGGTGAAGTAGCCTTGTAGATGCGGTAACGGGCCAGCCTAGGGCCGGGTAGCCGCAGGCGACGCTCTAGGTGGAGAGAGCAGATCCCCACCCGCTTTGCTCTGGCGAGCAAAGCGACCTCCCCTTTTCAAGGGGAGGTTGGAGCCGTGCACCTCCGCTCAGACCGTGCACGCTGCACGATCTTCGGCAGATAGGCATCGCTACGGCTTCAGCCGGATTCCGGTCCGCCTTCTCCTTCCCCCTGAAAGGGGGAAGGTCGGGATGGGGGTCAGCCGCGGGCGACGCTGCAAGCGGAGAGAGCAGATCCCCACCCGCTTTGCTCTGCCGAGCAAAGCGACCTCCCCTTTGCAAGGGGAGGTCGGAGCGGTGCACCCCACTCAAACCGTGCACGCCTGCACGATCTTCGGCAGAAAGCTCTGGCAAAAATCCAGATAGGTTCTGACGATGGTCGATTGGTGACGGTGCGGCGGATAGAGCAGGTTGAGCGACCATTCCGGCAACGGATACTGCGGCAACAGTCGGACCAGGCGCTTCTCGCGGATCGGCGCCGCCGCAAGGAAGGGCGGCAGCTCGGTGACCACATCGCCACGCAGCGCGCGCCTGTACAAATGCTCGTAGTCGTTGGTGGCCAGCAACGCCCTGGGCTCGACAACATGCCCGCCCAAGTCCCAGCGCGCCTGCTCATCGATGCGCGAGGCCCACGTCGCGCATGGCAGATCATGCAGCGCATCCGGATGTTTTGGCACGCCGAGGCGCTTCACCAGTTGCGGGCTGGCCACGAGGATATTGCGGGACGAGAGCAGGTGTCGCGCCACCATGGCCTCGTGAACGATCGCACCGACACGAAGTGCGACATCGATGCCGTCCTCGACCAGGTCGACACGACGCTCGGTGGTGTAGAGGTAAATCTCGATATCGGGATAGCGCCGCTGGAACGCGGCCAGCAACTCCCACCACGGCTCGAACGTCGGCGGCAATGACAGCCGCAGGCGTCCCTTCAGATGGGCCTGGTCGTTCACGATCACCTGCTCGGCCTCGAGCAGCGTCTCGATGCCACGGCCGGCATGTTCGTAAAGCCTGGCGCCGGCATCGGTGAGCCTGGCGCCGCGCACCGAGCGCTCAAGCAACTGGACCTTGAGCTGCCGTTCGAGATCGCGGATGCGGCGGCTCAATGTCGGCAGCGGCATTCCAAGGCGGGTGGCTGCCGCGGACAGGCTGCCCGCCTGCACGACCGCAACAAACATCCTGACGGCGTTGAGATCCATCCGACGTTCCTACCATATTCGGTAGGATATCTGCCAACCTTGGTCATTTATTTTCGTATTTGGATGGACTACCAGCTCGCGCGGAGAGGACCTCATCCGGAGCCCCTATGAAAACGAGCATCTTGGCAGCCATGTCATTTGCATTGGCGGGAACCATCGCGTCCGCACAAACACCACCATCGGCCCCGCAGCGCGTCACCATCGACACCTACAACCGCGCCCAGACCGATACCTATTTCGCCGGGGTGGCCGGCAGCGGCGGCTTCGGAAAATTCCGCCATGGCCGCGAGCTTGCTGCTCCGGTGCAGCAGGGCATCGTCCGCCCCAACCGCGACACGCTGTACTCGCTTGCGGTGTTCGATCTCGATGCCGGTCCGGTGACAATCGAGCTGCCCGGCGGCGCCAGGCGTTTCATGGCGATGCAGATCGTCAATGAAGACCAGTACACCCTTGCGGTCCATTGCGGCGCCGGCCGCCACACCCTGACCCGCGAGACGGTCGGAACGCGCTACGCCGTTGCGGTCGTCCGCTTCCAGGTCGATTTTGCGAACGCCGAGGAGGTCCGGCAGGTTCACGCCCTGCAGGACGCGGTGAAGGCCAGCCAGGACCGGCCCGGCGCATTCGAGATCCCGAACTGGGATGCGGCAAGCCTGAAGACGGTGAAAGCCGCGCTGTTGCAGCTTGGCGCCACGGTCTCCGATACGCGGCGGATGTTTGGTGCCAACGAACATCAGGTCGATCCGGTGCGACACCTGATCGGAAGCGCGATGTTGTGGGGCGGCAATCCGGAGCGGGACGCGCTTTATCTTCCGATCACGCCCGCGCGCAATGACGGCGGCACCATCTACCGGCTGACGGTCAGGGATATCCCGGTCGATGGTTTCTGGTCGCTCACCGTCTACAACAGTGAAGGCTACCTGCAACCGAACCCGGCCAATGCCTATGCGGTGAACAGCATCACCGCAAAGCAAGCCGCCGATGGCGCGGTCACCATCCAGTTCGGCGGCTGCGACGGCAAGGTCGCCAACTGCCTGCCGATCACGCCGGGGTGGAATTACACGGTACGGCTGTTCCAACCGCGCGCCGAGATCCTCGACGGCAGCTGGAAATTTCCCGAGGCGCAGCCTGCGGACTGAGCCGCGTCCGGTACCGCGATCCTCCACCCAAGGTCCCTCCCCGCGACCCCGCCGGCCAATTGACATTCGGCCGCGGGGTGCCAGACTTTGGCAAAAATACAGGGTGGAGACCTCTGGATGGCCAATCTTTCGGCCTCAAATCACGTCGCCCGTGTTTTATCGGCGGCCAATCAGGTGGCCGGCGTCGACACCGAGACGCGAATTGCCGCGTCCTGGCGGCGCTGCCTGGTCAATCACAATCTCGATCCGGCCCGGCGCGGGCCGCCGCAGACGCTGACCGAAGCCGAGGTCCGGCACATCGCCGAGCCGATGGAGGACCTGATCCAGGTCGCGATCCCGGAGCTCGAGGACCTCGCCCGCGTGCTCCACCATAGCGGCTACTGCGTCAACCTCGCCGACCCCAACGCCACCATGCTGGTGAGTCGGCTGCCCGAGGGCGACTACGCGCGGATGTTCCTGGAATGGAAGATCTACACCGGCTCGAACTTCGCCGAGACGTTTGAGGGCACCAACGGGCTCGGCACCGCGCTCGCCGAGCAGCGGCCGATCCTCGTGCATGGCGACGAGCATTTCCGCGAGCAGTGGCACATGTTCACCTGCGCGGTGTCGCCGCTGTTCGATCATGCCGGGCGCCTCGCCGGCGCCGTCAACATCTCCTCATGCCGCAGCGACCTCGGCCGCAGCGCGCATGAACTGGCGCTCGCCGTCACCACGGAGGCGACGCGGCGGATCGAGCAGTCGTTCTTCCGCCGGCGCTACCGCGCTTCCTGGATCGCGACCCTGCCCGGCGATGGACACGGCATGCTCGCCTATGACGACGACCGCCGCGTCGTCGGCGCCTGCCGCACCGCGCGCGGCGTGTTCGGATTGACCGATGCGATGGTCGACGACGGCATCGAGCTGTCGCGTCTGATCCAGCTCGACGATCGCGCGACACGCGCCGCGGACGAGTCCGTCACCTTGCGCCGGGCCGATGGCACGCCATGGGGACGCGGCCACCTGGCGCCGCCGGTGCGGGCACGTTCGCTGCGGCCTCTGCCGACACAGCCGCGTGAAAAACCGGCCGGGCAGTTCGGCGGCCTGCACAGGCTCGCCGGCCGCGATCCCGTGCTGATCAAGGGCGTGAAGCGGCTGATGACGGTCGGCAATCTCGATCTGCCGATCCTGCTGCGTGGCGAGACCGGCGCCGGCAAGGACGTGTTCGCGCGCGCCATCCACGCCGCCAGCAGTCGCGCCGGCCGCAACTATGTCGCGCTGAACTGCGCGGCGATGCCGGAGAGCCTGATCGACGCCGAGCTGTTCGGCTACGAGGCCGGCGCCTTCACCGGCGCGCGGCGCGAGGGATCGAAGGGACTGATCGTGCAGGCGAGCGGCGGCACGCTGTTCCTCGACGAGATCGGCGACATGCCGCTGGCGTTGCAGACGCGGCTGCTGCGCGTACTGGAGAATCGCGAGGTCTGGCCGCTCGGCGCGCTGAAGCCGGTTGCGGTCGACATCCGCCTGATCAGCGCCACCCATCGCGATCTGGCGCAGATGGCCGAAGACGGCAGCTTCCGCTCCGACCTGTATTACCGGCTGCGCGGCATGGAGGTTCGGCTGCCGGCGTTGCGCGAGCGTGCCGACAGGCGCGATGTCATCGCGCAGATCGCCGACGAGGAGGCGCCGCACTGTCGTATCTCAGCTGACGCTTGGGTGCAGCTGATGGCCTATCCGTTCCCCGGCAACATGCGCCAGCTCCGCCATGTGCTGCGGCTCGCCGGCGCCACTGCCGAGGGCGGCGTCATTACCGAGGCCGACCTCGATTTGCCGGCGTTCAGCGCTGGAAGCGCCGAGGCGGATCATGCGGGAAGCGAGCGCGCGATGATCGTGGAGGCGCTGCGCGCCAGCGGCGGTCGCGTGACCGAGGCGGCGAAGGCGCTCGGGCTCAGCCGCGCCACGCTGTATCGGAAGATCAAGGCGTTGAAGATCGGGTTCGACGGCTAGACCAAATATTTCATTCGAGCAAAGTTCCCTCGGATCGGGGCGTCGACCCGTATGGCGCGATATCGCCTTGCCAGGAAAGGTGATAGCCTACGGCTTTTCTGCAACGCCACGGAGCGGGTCCTATGACACGGTTTCCCCTCGCTGTGGTCGTTGGCCTGGTTGCCGCGACCATTTCGCAGCCTGCTACCTCACATTCCGAAGAACAACGATTGGGCAAGGTGCATTTTACCACGTCCTGCAAGCCGGAGGCGCAGGAGCTGTTCGATCGCGCCATGCTGTATCAGCATTCGTTCTGGTACAGCGCGTCGCGCCGCACCTTCGAGGAGGTGCTCGAGGCCGACCCGCAATGCGCGATCGCCTATTGGGGCATCGCGCTCAGCTATCTCTACAATCCGCATGCGCCACCGCCGCCGGACAACCTACCGCTCGGCCTCGCGGCCGTGAAGAAAGGCCAGGCGCTGGGTGCGCAGACGCCGCGCGAGCAAGAATACATCAATGCGATCGCCGCGATGTATGTCGACTCTGACAAGGTCGATCACCGCACCCGCGTGCAGCGCTTCCTCACCGCCGAAGAGCAGGTCGCGACCCACTATGCCGACGATGACGAGGCGCAGATCGCCTATGCGATCACGCTCAACGTCGCGGCGTCCCCGACCGACAAGACCTATGCCAACCAGCTGAAAGGCGCGGCGCTGCTCGAGCCGATCTTCAAGCGCCAGCCCGAGCACCCGGGCATCGCGCACTATCTGATCCACCTCTACGACTATCCGGCGCTTGCGGAGAAGGGCCTCGACGCGGCGATGCGCTATGCCAAGATCGCCGAACGCGCGCCGCATGCCCAGCACATGCCGTCGCACATCTTCACCCGCGTCGGCTACTGGAAGGAATCGATCGCCTCGAACAAGGAGTCCGCGCGCATCGCCAAGGAAGATGGCGAACAGCAGGATCAGGCGCACGCGATGGACTATCTGGTCTATGCCTATCTGCAGCTCGGCCAGGACAAGGAGGCGCGCGCGGTGGTCGACGAGCTCGGTAAGATCGAGTTCAAACAGGATCGGTTCGCGGGCCCCTACGCGGTGGCGGCAAGCCAGGCCCGCTATGTGTTCGAGCGCGGCGACTGGAAGGGAGCTGCCGCGCTTGAGGCGCGTCCGACCAAGTACGCCTACGCTGACGCCGTCACCTATTTTGCCCGCGCGGTCGGCGCCGCGCGCTCGGGTGATCCGGCGGCCGCCAAGGCCGACATCGGGAAGCTCGTCGAGCTGCGCGACAAGCTCAAGGACGCGAAGGACGCCTACTGGTCGAACATCGTCGACATCCAGCAGCAGATCGCGAGCGCCTGGGTGCTGTACGCCGAAGGCAAATATGACGAGGCGCTCGGCGCGATGAATTCCGCCGCGGAGGCGGAAGACAAGACCGAGAAGCATCCCGTCACCCCCGGACCGCTGGCGCCGGCGCGCGAGCTCTATGCGGCAATGCTGCTCGATCGCGGCAAGGCGAAGGAGGCGCTGGCCGCCTACGAGGCCGCGCTCAAGAAGGAGCCCAACCGGCTGGCGGCCTATCTCGGCATGATCAAGAGCGCCAAGGCGTCCGGCGATCAGGCCAAGACCCAGGAATGCGCGGTGCAGATCGCCCGGCTCACTGCGGATTCCGACGTATCGAGGCCGGAGCTGATCGAATTGCGCCAGACAACCGGAAGCAAGCTCTGATGCTGCGGATACCATCGCGCAACAATGGATGGCGCAACGGTGCGGCGGCGCTGCTCGGCGCCGTCGGACTATCGCTGTGCCATATGCCGCCGCTCGGCGCGATGGAGATCCTCGGTCAGGCCGGCGTGCTCGGCGAATGGGAGCTGACCGGGCATCTGACCGAAAGCGAGCCGGGCGCACGAAAGCAATTCTCCGGACCGCTGAAGATGAAGCATGTGGGGATCTGCACCCAGGACGGACCGGAGGAGCGGGCCGGAGAGATCCGGCTGCAACTCGCGGGGCCGGATTCGCAGGTGACGGCCGAGCTGATGCTGGACGGCGCGCCCTGCACCTACAGCGCCCGCAAGACGCATGCCTATGAGGGGACGCTGTCGTGCGCGGGGCGCGCGCCGGTCCCGCTGATGGTGTGGCTGAAATAGAAGTTGCGGGACGCGCGCGATCGCTTCATCGCACGCGTCACGGCGGCAGATCAGCCGCGGTGCTTTTTCTTTAGCTTCTTTCCGGGTGCGCCTTTCGCAGGCCACGCAGTTACCCGCGGCGGCGGTCCCGCGTGGCCGGATTTGTCCTTATGCTTCTTTTTCTTACCCGACGCCGGCTCGCCGCCGAACTTCGCGCCGCTGTCGCGGTAAGGCTTGCCGCGGTGCTTTGGTCCGGCCGTCTCGCGCGGCACGTCGCCGTGACCAACACCGCCATCGCTATCGACCACCTCGCGCCGGGGCGCGTGTGATCCCTTGTCGGACGCCGCCTGCCCTTGCGGCGCGCCGGTGAGCGGCTCGATGCGGATGCTGTCTTCCTTGTCCGGACGCTGGACCTTGACAGCGAAGGATTCGGCAACCCGCTCGGAAATCTCGAACTCGGTCGTGGTATCCATGATCCTGATCGCGCCGATGTCGCGCTTGTCGATGCCGCCGCGACGGCAGATCATCGGCAACAGCCAGCGCGCTTCCGCATTCTTTTTTCGTCCGATCGCCGCGCGGAACCAGACGCTGGCTTCCGCCATGCCGTGGCGCGACGATGATGTTCCGCTCTTCGATCGGGCTCTCGCGGGCCGGTCATCACCGCGTGAACTGCGCGGATCGTCCCGGCCGCGATCGTCACGCGATCGGCCCTTGCCCTCGCCGGGATCGCTGATGTCTTCGGGCGACGGAAGCCGCGCACGATAGAGCCGCGCCAGCGCCGCGGCGATCTCCTCCGGCGAGCGCTCGGCGAGCAATGCCTGCGCCAGCACCAGATCGTCGGGGCTCGACTCCTCGGTGAGCACCGCATCCTTCAGCATGCGTTCGTGATCGAGCTTGCGGATTTCATCCGGCTGCGGCGCGGTGCCCCAGACCGCATCGATGCCGGACAGATTGAGCAGCAATTCCGCACGCCGTCGACGCGCCGGCGGCACCAGCAGGACGCTGACGCCCTTGCGGCCGGCACGGCCGGTGCGGCCCGAGCGATGCTGCATAACCTCGGCGTCATTGGGCAGATCCGCATGGATCACGAGGTCGAGGCTCGGCAGGTCGATGCCGCGCGCCGCCACGTCGGTCGCCACGCAGACGCGGGAGCGTCCGTCGCGCAACGCCTGCAGCGCCTGGGTGCGCTCGTTCTGGGTCAATTCGCCGGACAGTGCGACCACGGAAAAGCCGCGCTCCAGGAGCGCCGACTGCAAATGCCTGACGGCTTCGCGCGTGTTGCAGAACACCAGCGCGCTCGGCGCGTCGAAAAAGCGCAACACGTTGACGACCGCGTGCTCGACATCCCCCGCAGCGATCCGGATCGCGCGGTAGTCGATGTCGGCATGACCACCCTCGTCGCCCGCGACCTCGATCCGGAACGCCTGCTGCTGATACTGCTTCGCCAGCGCGACGATGCCGCGCGGGAACGTCGCCGAGAACAGCAAGGTGCGCCGCGCCTCCGGCGTGGCCTCGAGGATGAACTCCATATCCTCGCGAAACCCGAGATTGAGCATCTCGTCGGCTTCGTCGAGCACGACAGCCTTCAATTCCGAGGTGTCGAGGTGGCCGCGGCGCAGGTGGTCGCACAGCCGGCCGGGCGTCCCGACGACGATATGCGCGCCGGCGGCAAGCTCGCGCTGCTCGCGGCGCGGATCCATGCCGCCGACGCAGGAGACGACGCGTCCATCGGCATATTGATAAAGCCATGCGAGTTCACGATGGACCTGCAAAGCAAGCTCACGCGTCGGCGCGACGATCAGGGCAAGCGGCGCAGCCGCCCGCTCGAACCGCTCGGCCCCGTCCAGCAGATCGGTTGCGATCGCAAGCCCGTAGGCGACGGTCTTGCCGGAGCCGGTCTGGGCCGAAACCAGCAGGTCGCGGCCGACGGCTTCGTCGGCAAGCACGGCGACCTGAACGGGGGTCGGCTGATCGTAGCTGCGCTCGGCGAGGGCCCGGGCGAGCGGCGGGCTGGTGGTCGAAAATGACACGAGAAGGGGAATCCTGGTTGGCGCAGAACGCCGCACCAGGCGGCGTCAAGCCGCGAGGTCCGGCAGGCGGCACGGCCGCGCGTGGCGATTGTGATTTCGGCTGCTTTACGCCAAGCGCGGGCAAATCACCATGCCCCATGGACCGCAAATTGGGCCGTAAATGCGGTGCCCGGGCCAAATTTGATCCCGCCACGTGCCGCGAGAGACGATCAGCCCCTCGGCCGTGAGCGGCGCAGCCATTCGCTCAGGTCGATCCGGCCGAGGCGGGCCTCGCCCAGCGGCACCAGCGAGTGCTGCTCGACCCGGCCGCCCCAATAGAGCGCCTCAGGGTCCCTGATCACCTCGCGCGGGTCGCCGACGGCCTTCAGGTAGCGGGCCACGATTTCGTTGAATGGCGCGCGGTCCGGACCAGCGATCTCGACGATGCCGTTGCGCGGGGCCTCGAGCGCCACATCGGCCACCATGGCCGACACGTCCTCCGCCGCGATCGGTTGGAACAGGCCGGGTGACAGCCTGACCGCCTTGCCATCTCCACCCGCATCGGCGATCGCGCCGACGAATTCCATGAACTGCGTCGCGCGGATGATGGTGTAGGGAATACCGGAGGCCTCGATCAGCTTCTCCTGGGCCACCTTGGCGCGGAAGTAGCCGTTCTCGGGCGTCCGGTCGGTGCCGACGATCGAGAGCGCGACATGGTGCCAGACACCGGCCGGCTTCTCCGCCGCCAGGAGGTTGCGGCCGGAGGTCTCGAAGAATTCCATCACCGCCTTGTCCTCGAACGATGGCGAATTGGCGAGGTCAATCACCACGGCCGCGCCGGCCAGCGCCTGGTTGAGCCCCTCGCCGGTGATGGTGTTGACGCCACCCTTCGGCGAGGCGGCGACGACGTCATGGCCGCGCTGGCGCAGAATGGTAACGGTCTTGGACCCGATCAGTCCGGTGCCGCCGATCACAACGATCTTCATGATTGCTTCTCCCTTGTTGACGAGAGATCCCGCGACGCGCCTGTCCTTCAGATTGCCGCCGGCAACCGCGATGAGCGCACCGACGCCGTCATCGATCGCGCCTGCACGCGCGACGGCGCTTATAGCATGCGCTCGCGCATATGATGCGCGCGTCGATTTGATCAGGATTGGTCAGCGATGCTGATTGACTATCGAAGGACGGCTCGCCGCTGGCGCGGCGAAAACACGGAAGAGCGACGATAGTATCGTCGCAATCCAACCGATCGCCGACTCCGTCAATCGATCAGGAAAACTCGTTCCAGCTGACGCGGCGCGCGTCGAGATCGCCGAGCACGACGGGGTCGTGGATGTTGCGCACGCTCTGGAAGCCAGAGCGCAGATAGATCAGCGGATCGACCGTGGTCACGGCGCGCACGTGCTGGACTTCGCCGATGAACACCGAATGGGTCCTGGTCTCGAGCTCCTGCGTCAGCACGCAGTCGAACGCCGCGACGGCATCCTCCAGCACCGGGGCACCGGTCGCGCCCGTGGTCCAGCGGCCGAACGCAAAGCGGTCATCGCCGTTGACGCCCTTTTGGCCGGAGAAGGTCAGCGCCAGCATCGCGTGGTCTTCGTTCAGGAAGTTGATGACGAAATGGCGCTCCTCGCGGATCCTTGTATGCGCGCTGGCGTTACGGTTAACGCAGACCAGGACCGAGGGCGGATTGTCCGAGAGCGAGCAGGCCGAGGTCACCGTCAGGCCGGTGCGCTGGCCCGGCTCGCGGCCGACCGTCACCAGCGCCACCGCGCCCGCGCAATGGCGCATCGCCTGCTTGAAACTCTGTGCGTCGACCGTCATGCCCTGACCCTGAACCGATAAAATCCCCTTGAAGATATGCGACGCGGGGTGCGAGGCAAGCCCCGCACCCCGCGCAGCTGTCATGCAGCCTTCTCGAACTCGGCGCCGAGATGCTTGAGCCGCGGCATCACCTCGTTCTTGAGCAGCTCCAGCGAGTGCCGCCAGGCCTCCGGCCTGTGCTTGTAGTCGAAGCCGAACACGCAGAGGACGCCGAAGCCGCCGACCTCCTGGTAGATCTTCTCGATCTTCTCGGTAACGGTCGCCGGCGAGCCGACGATCCAATTCCGGCGCGCGCAATATTCGACGGTGACGTCGCTATCGGGCACGTCGGGCGCGTGCTTCAGATAGTCCTTGAAGCCGAAATGACCGAGCAGCGGCAGGAAGTACTCGCCCATCATCCGGCCCATCATGTCGCCGGTCGACAGCCTCCACGCCTCCTCGTCGGTGTCGGCGACGAACACCTCGCGCACCAGCCGCCAGTCCTTGCGGCTCGGCTTGCGCCCGGTCTTGGCCGCGCCGGCCTCGACCGAATCCCAGTGGCTGCCGACATAGGCCGGGTTGAGGTTGAGGCTCATCGGAATGAACCCGCGCTCGCCGGCGAGCTTCAGCGTGTCCGAGTTCTTCGATAGTCCCGCGACGCCGATCGGCGGATGCGGTCCCTGCAGCGGCTTGATATGGGGCTTGAGGAAATCGAACATCGTGTCCGGCTTCGACACTGTCCAGAACTTGCCCTTGTGCGTCCACGGGCCCGGCTCCGACCACATCTTCAGGATGATCTCGAGTGCCTCGCGGGTCATGTCGCGGTTCTGGCCGGACATGCCGTCGACATTGAACATCGCCCAGTCGCTCGGCAGGCCGGAGGCCGCGACGCCGAAATTGAGCCGCCCGTTCGAGAGATGGTCGAGCATCGCGACGCGGTTCGCGAGTTCGGCCGGGTGATGATACGGCAGCAGGAAGCCGCCGGGTCCGATGCGCAGATTCTTGGTCTGCAGCAGCGCTTGCGCGACCAGCAGGTCGGGCGACGGGTGCGGCTCCCAGGGCGCGGTGTGATGCTCGCCGATCCAGGCCTCCTGATAGCCGAGCTCGTCGAGCCAGCGCAGCGTCTGCAGGTCCCAGTCGTGGCCCTCCTTCAATCCGCACTCCGGCGGGTGCGAGGGCATGGTGAAGTAGCCAAGCTCCATGTGCATTTCCTTCCTTCTGGCTTTGCGGTTCAGTCATGCAATGCGTCTTGCCGCGCATTCGAAAGATGCGTTGAGCAAGCGCTGTGCCAGCGCGGAAATCGCAGGAGAGGAGGAGGAAAGACGGCGTTTTCGGCCAAGTATGAGCCATGCCTCGGGCTCAGCGAGGCCCTTGCCGTCTCATCGTCGCGAGACGGTGTCGCAACGATGAGACGGAACGCGGTGTCGCAAATCAGCCCGCAGCGCGGCGCGGCAGCGCACTGGTGTCCGGCTCCGACGGCGGGGGAAGCTGCATCAAAATGGTCTGGCCCATCGAGGCGATCTCGATGCCCTCTTCCTGGAAGCGCCGCTTCATGCGGCGGTTGAACTCGCGCTGCACCGACCAACGGCCGCCATCGGTGCAACGGATCTGGCCGACGATGGTCACGACCGAGCCGTCGACCTTGTCGACGCCCCACAATTCGAGATCGCCGCGGATCAGCGCGCGATACGCCGCCTCCTGGCGCATCCCGGCGACGATGTCCTTCAGCACTTCGCCGGCGCGGTCGGTGTCCTCCTTGTAGGAGACGTTGACACTGACCGCGGCATTGCCGGCGCCGCGGCTGGCATTGGTGATCGTGGTCACCGCGCTGAACGGCACCACATGCACCGAGCCGTCGCCGGCGCGCAGCCGCATGGTGCGGATCGAGACGTTCTCGACCACGCCCGAGAGCCCCGACACCGTGACATTGTCGCCGACCTGCACGGTGTTCTCGATCAGCAGGAACAGCCCGGTGATCAGGTCCTGCACCAGCTTCTGCGAACCGAAGCCGATCGCGATGCCGACGATGCCGGCGCCGGCGAGCAGCGGCGCGACATTGACGCCGATCTCGCTGAGCGCCGTGAGCCCGACCACCGTGACGATGATGCAGAACAGCGCGGTGCGCAGCATCGGCTGGAAGGTGCGCAGGCGCGCGGCGCGGGCGAAGTGCCCTTCGCGCGACAGCGATTCGATCTGCCGGTCCATCAGCGCATTGGCGACTTCCCAGATCACGGCCGCGGCGAATGCGGCAATCCCGATCGTCACCAGCGCCGAGATCAGGCGGCTGCCGATCTGGCCGCCATAGAACCAGACGATGGCGTCGACGCCCCAGACCTCGAGCAGCGCGACGAAGCCGATCAGCGCGATCACCGCCGTGACCACCTTGCGCAGCAGCGGCAGATAGCGATTGGCGCGGGTCTCCAGCCCGGGGAAGCGGTGCAGCAGCTCCGGGCTGATGCGGAAGCCGCGATCGATCAGGCTCAGCACCACCATGATGACGAGGCGGGTGACCAGCAGCACCGCGACGGTGCCGACGAAATATTGCAGCAGCAGCGAATAGCCGTTGCGGATGTTGAGCGCCCACACCGCCCACAGCGCGAGGTCGAGCGCGATCGCCAGCACATGCCAGAGCGACGCGAGACGATTGCGCGTCCGCGCCGCGATGCCGGTGCGGCCGGCCGGCGCGCGGATCGCTTCCGCGACCTGCCGGCGGCACTGCAGGATAATGACGACGACGAAGAGATGCACGATCAGCATCACGAGCCGGAGCAGCGCGGCGTAGCCGGCGCGATGCAGCCCGAGCAGCAACGCGACATTGGCAAAGGCGATGCCGGAGACGCCGACGGCGACGATGCGCCGCGCCCAGATCTCGATATAGGCCGCGGTCTCGGCACGGACGCGGAACAGGCCGAACGGACCGGCCAGCGCGCGCACCGCGCAGATCAGCACGCGCGAGAACACATAGGCGTTGACGACCGCCAGGATCACGAGCCGCGTGGTCGACTGGTCGCCGATCTCGGTGCCGAGCAGCGCGGTGGCGACGCCGCCGAACACCACCACCGGCAGCAATTCGAGCACGAGGCGGCCGAGCACGAAGGGCAGCCGGACCAGCGACTGCCAGGCCCGCGCCAGGCCGAGCCGGCGGCGATGCAACTCGCCCTCCGGGGTGACGTCGGCGACCGACGACGGTGGATCGGCGCTGGCCAGCGCCTGCACCGGCACCCGCGCAGTCTGCGGCAGCCGCGCTTCCAGGAATGCGACCGGCCGCTTGATCAAACGGAACACCACCCATTCGGCTGCCAGCGCGCAGCCGAACACCAGCGCCAGCTTCCAGGCGATATCGATCAGCAGGCCATAGGCAGCCGGATCGTTGGCGGTGCGCACGAACCAGTAATAGAACGCCGGAAAATGCGTCAGCGTGCGCGCGACGTCGGCGACCTCGCGCGACATCTCGCCGACCTGCTCCGAGACCATCAGCAACAGCTGCGCGCCGAGACTATCGGCGGTGAGCGGGATCGGCGACTGCTGCTCGGGGGCCGGCGCGGGCTGCGCCACCTGCGGCGAGGCATTGGCGATCGCCCGCAGCGTGTTGATGATCTCGCCGCGCTTCTTGTCGTCCTGCAGCGTGTCGAGCGCGCGCCTGGCCTGCTCAGGGGTCAGCGCGTCACTGGCCGCGGGTTGCGGCGGCGCCGGCTTGGCGGCCGGCTGCGCGAGCGCGGGAGAAAGGAACAGCGTGAAGACGAGAAGGATCGCAAAACGAAGTTTGTGCGACACGAGGACCTCATAAAAATAATCGCGCGACGGAAGATTCCTCGAGAGAATCTGCCTCGCGCTCGCATCATGTCGGATTACTCCTTTTCGCCCCGATGATGTGTCGGAAGTTTGCCGTTGCAGCGGCCATCTCTTGGCATTTCTCTTGGCATTTGTCTTGGCATTTGCCGCAACACAATCGTCACAAGCGTTGAAGTGCGTTTACGCGTGCCGGTGTTCCAGGCTTCGCCGGTCTATCGACCCACCACACGTCAGGGATGAAGTGGGACAATCTTTCGCTTGACGTCTGCGGGCGGCCATGATGTTCTTATTTTGTTCTTTTTTGCGACTGCGTTTCGAGGTGATCATGCACGACGTCTTTGCAGAGAATGGCCCGGTTAAGCTCTTCATTCACAATGACAACGACACACCGCTGGAATTCATGCGCAACCTGCTGCGCACGGTGTTCGGCAAGTCCCGGAAGGAGGCAATTGCCGCCTCAGCGAGGATCGAGGCCGAGAGCGGAATCGCGTGCGGGCCCTATCCCGCCACGGTCGCCCAGGCACTCCTGGAGTCCGCGCAGCAATTGATCCGCAGCAATGGCCATCCGTTGCTGATCACGGCCGCAGCCGCCGATGCGGCCCGGCCGTGCGACCTTTGTGGCGCGCTGGACCCCGTGACGGACGTTTTTCTCGGCCGCAAGACAGTCTGCCTGTGCAGCAACTGCCTGCTCGCCGCCAGGGCCAGCTCGGAAAACCTGCCGGGCGAGGAGTTCCGATATGCCTTCGTGGCCCTCGATTGGCATTTTGCCGGAGTGCCCCGCAACCAGATCCTGACCCGGTCGCGGCAGTTTCCCGGTCACATGCGCGCCGATGTTCAGATCGCAATCGACAGGCTGTTCGACGCACCGATCCATTTCTTCGGCCTTCATGAGGCGCACCGCTACGAGACCCTCGATTTCGCCGCGCTGATGGAAGACAGTCGCAATGCGCCGGCGATCGCGCCGCCGCAGTATCACGACGTCGACGTCGGCGCGCCCGAGCCGGTCAAATGCCTCACCAATGGCTTGTGGCTGTGCCGAGCCGAAGACCTGCGTTACGCGGTGCTGCTCAGCTACCACCGAGACTATCGCAGCGAGCCGGGCCTGCGGATCGAACTCGCGGTGCCCGCAGGCGCCGCCGGAAACACCCTGGTGCAACGGACCTTTGCCGAGTTGGAAGCTGCCGTGCATGCGGCGCGATCCTATCGCGGCAAGATCCTGTCGCTGGAGGATGCCACAAACTATCGCGGCCGCGCACAGGGTGTGACCGTGCATCGCTTGCCGACGGTTGCTCGTGATGACGTGATCCTGCCGGACCGGACGCTGCGGCTGCTCGACCGCAATGTGCTCGGCTTTGTCGAAAGCCGCGATCTGCTGCGCGGGCTCGGGCAGTCGACCCGCAAGGGCATCCTGCTCTACGGGCCGCCCGGCACCGGCAAGACCCACACCATTCGCTATCTCGCCACCAACCTGCCCGGCCATACCACGCTGATCATCACCGCAGAGCAGGTCGGCCTGCTTGGCGCCTATATGAGCCTTGCCCGCCTGCTGCAGCCGACCATGGTCGTGATCGAGGATGTCGACCTGATCGCGCGCGACCGCGAGAACATGGGCGGACCGTGTGAGGAATCCCTGCTCAACAAGCTGCTCAACGAGATGGACGGCCTGAAGGAGGATTGCGATATCCTGTTCGTGCTGACCACCAACCGACCGGAAGAGCTCGAAAGCGCGCTCGCCGGCCGGCCCGGCCGCATCGACCAGGCGATCGAGGTGCCGCTGCCCGACGAGACCGGGCGCGGCAAGCTGATCCGGCTCTATGGCAAGGGCCTGCCGCTCGACGAGGCCATCATCGACCAAGCGGTGGCACGCACGGCAAGCGTCAGCGCCGCCTTCATCAAGGAGCTGATGCGCCGCATCGCTCAGGCGAGCATCGCACGCGGCGACGGCCGGGACGTCACCGCTGTAGACATCGACGGCGCGCTGAACGAGATGCTGTTCGACGGCGGCCGGCTCAACGTCAAGCTGCTCGGCGGAGCGCAGGGAATGAGCGCGGGGTGATGGGACGCGCATCGCCACTTGATGCTATCTCAAAAATGAGATATTCCTTCGAATGTCGTGGCGTGTGGAAATCCTCAATGAGGTCGTCGCGGCCGAGATCGCGGCGTTGCCGGTTGACATGCAGGCGCGTTTCCTCCGTCTCTCCGAACGTATCATTCCCGCCGGGCTGGAAAGCTTGGGAGAACCGCATGTCAAGCACCTGGTAGGGAAGCTTTGGGAGTTGCGGCTGACAGCGCGCGAGGGAATTGCGCGGGCACTCTATGTGACGGCCACCGGTCGCCGGGTCGTAGTCGTGCGCGCGTTCGTCAAGAAATCTCAGAAGACGCCACCAGCGGAGATCGAGTTGGCGTTGCGGCGAGCAAAGGGAATTGCATGACCATTCCGTTCGAAAAGCTCAAGGCGCGCCTGCTGGCCAATCCCAAGGTCAAGGTCGAATACGACGCGCTTGCACCCGAATTCGAGATCGCCGCAGAACTGGTGAGAGCGCGCCAGCGCGCAGGACTGTCGCAATCCGAACTTGCCGCCCGGATGGGCACCAGTCAGTCGACCGTCGCTCGCCTCGAAAGCGGCCAAACGCTGCCGAGCACCAAGACGCTGCTACGATTTGCCAAGGCGACTGGCAGCAAGTTCCAGATCCGACTCTCGGCGGCGTAACGGCAAGCAACAGACGATCCGCCCGCCCATCGGCGCCGCTGGCTGATTATCCCCGCTGCACAGGCGGCAACAGCAGCGCGCGATCACCGGCCACGACCCGCGCAAGCTCGTCGGACATCCGCGACAGGACGCGGTCCCAGGCCTGCGGTCGGTCCTGGCGGAACAGCCGCATGGTCGGATACCACGGCGTGTCGGCGCGGTCGCGCAGCCAGCGCCAGTCGAGCGCATAGGGGCACAGCAGCCAGACCGGGCGGCCGAGCGCGCCGGCAAGATGCGCCACCGACGTATCGACGGCGATCACGAGATCGAGCGCGCTGACGGCTGCTGCGGTGTCGGCAAAATCGCCGAGCGTCGGCGCGAGGTCGACGATATCGGAACCGAGACGCCGCAGCACCGGTGCATCGTCCGGCCGCGGTTCCTTCTGCAGGCTGTAGAGCTGGACACCAGGAGTAACCAGCCGCGGCAGCACGGCGTCCGCCGGCAGCGAGCGCTGGCGGTCGCCCTTGTGCCTGGGATTGCCGGCCCAGACCACGCCGACCTTCAGCCCGGCGGCGCCGGCGAGCGCCGCGCGCCAGCGCGCCAGCTTGACGGCATCCGCCTGCAGATAGGACACGTCAGCGGGAATCGTATCGACGGTGGTGCGGAAGATCCGCGGCAGGCTCAGCAGCGGCAGCTGTAGATCGAACGGCGGCAATGACTCGCCGCGGGCGAACACCGCGACATCGGGCAGCATCGGCCGCAGCAGTGAGACCAGCGCCGGCTGCACCTGCAGGATGATCCGGCCGCCTCTGCCCGCCAGCATCGGCACATAGCGGACGAAATTGATGGCGTCGCCGAGCCCGTATTCGGCAAACAGCAGCAGCGTGCGCCCGGCGAGCGGCTCACCCTGCCATTCCGGCTCGTCGAACACGGGATCGCCGTCACTGAGCATCTTGGTCTTGCGGCGCCACTGGTACTCTTCAAAACCCTCCTCGAACTCGCCGTTCATCAAGAGGAAATGCGCGTGGTTGTAATGCGCGAGCGGCTGATCGGGATCGAGCGCGATGGCCTTGCGCGAGGCCACCAGTGCGGCATCGATGTCGCCGGCATTGCGCAGCGCGACCGCGAGATTGGCATGGCCCTTGGCGTAATTGGGCTCGAGCTCGATGGCGCGCCGATGTGCTGCGACCGCCGCCTCGACCAGATTCTGCGCCTCGAAGATGATCCCGAGATTGGTGTGCGCAGCCGCATAGTCCGGCTTGAGCGCCAGCGCGAGCTCGGCGCAGGCGATGGCGTCGTCGACCTGCCCAAGCTCGAAGAGGCAGGCGCCGAGATTGTTGAGGATGACGTGGTCGGACGGGTCGCGGGCCGAGACCTTCCGATAGATGCGGAGTGCCTCCTCGCGCTCGCCCGCTTCGTGCAGCACCATCGCCAGCAGACGCTGCGGCGTGAGGTTTTCCGGATCGAGCGCCGTCGCGCGGCGAAATTGCACGATCGCGTCGTCGAGCAGGCCCTGGCGGTAGAGCGCGCCGCCGAGACCGCAATGCAGCCCGGCATTGTCGGGATCCGTGCCAAGCCCGCGGCGATAGGCGGTGGCGGCGTCGCCGAGCTTGTTCTGATCGGTCAACACATTGCCGAGATTGAGCCAGACGCCGCGATAGGCCGGGTCCCGCGCGATCACCTCGCGATAGGCCTGCTCCGCCTCGACCGGCCGCCGCTGCCCGGCCAGCGCAACGGCGAGGTTGAACTTCGCCCGCGTCAGGCCGGGATCGAGCGCGATGGCGCGGCGGAACGCCGTCTCGGCCTCGTCGAAGCGCGACAGATCGCACAGCGCAACGCCGAGCTTGATGTGCAGGCCGGCATCCTTCGGCCGCAGCGTCACGCCGCGCTGGAACGCCGCCGCCGCGCCCTCGTGCTCGCCCTTCACCGCGAGCGCATCGCCGAGCGTGGCGAATGCCGGCCCATGATGCGGATCGAGGCTGAACACCCGGTTCAGCAGCACCGCGCCCTCCGCCGCGCGATCGGTCACGAAGGCGATGACGGCGGACAGATGCAGCGCCGGAACATGGTCGGGATCGGCGGTGAGGATATCGCCGCACAGCATGCCGGCCTCCGCCGCGCGGCCCGCGCCATAATGCGCCACCGCATCCAGCAACATCCGATCAACCACCACACTGCCCACGATACCGCCCTCGCCCTTCGCAATCCCGATAGGGATTAAACGGGCGGCGCCGCCAAATCCGGCACGAATATCCCGATTGAAGAATCATGACCCGGGTGCAGGCCCTGATCTCTTCTCCTTCCGCCCGAAAGGGGGAAGGTCGGGATGGGGGTCAGCCGCAGACGACGCTGCAAGCGGAGAGAGCGGATCCCCACCCGCTTTGCTCTGCCGAGCGAAGCGACCTCCCCTTTTCAAGGGGAGGTAAGAGGGCGACCAGGAGCGATGATGCGCCCGCCATGCGCCCTCTTGACGTCCGGCCCATCATGTAACATATGAAGTTACATGATACGCGACAGCCGTTTGTCTGGTGTGCTGCACGGCCTGCTCCACATGATCGGAGCGGGCGAACCGGTCACGTCGGAGCAACTTGCCCAGGCGATGGCCACCAACCCGGTGGTCGTACGCCGCGTGATGGCGGGCCTGCGCGAGAAGGGGCTGGTCCGTTCGGAGAAGGGCCATGGCGGCGGCTGGACGCTCGCGCGCGATCCCGCCGACATCACGCTCGCGGACATCTATCGCGCGGTCGGCGCGCCTACGATCGTTGCGATGGGCCATCGCTCGGAAAATCCCGGGTGCCTGGTCGAACAGGCGGTCAACGACGCGCTCACAGGTACGTTTCGCGAGGTCGAGGCGATCTTCCTGAAGCGGCTCGGCGCGGTGACGCTCGATGCCCTCGCCAAGGATTTCAAGCGCCGGCTCGCCAAGCACAAACAGAGCCTTGAGGACCAGATCCATGCAGTCAAGTGAGCAGGCGAAACCTCTGCCGTTCAACGATCCCGCGCACTGGGACAAGATGGTTGCCACCTACGAGGCGCAGTCGCAGCCGTTCACGACGCACTTCGCCGACGCCGCGGTCGCAACACTCCCGATCGGCCGGTCATCCAAAGTGCTCGACGTCGCCACCGGCACCGGTGCGGCAGCGCTTGCCGCCGCCCGCACCGGCGCAGACGTCACCGCGATCGACTTCTCCGCCGGCATGGTGGCGCGGGTCCGTGCGCATGATGTCGCGAACATCGAGGCGCGGCAGATGGACGGCCAGGCGCTCGACCTGCCGGATGCTACATTCGATGCGGCGGTGTCGGTGTTCGGCGTGATGCTGTTTCCCAACTGGCGCGCCGGCTTGCGCGAGATGGCGCGCGTGACGCGATCAGGCGGGACGGCCGCGATTGCGGTCTGGAAAAGCGCCGACGGCGCCGCGGTGCATCTCTTGCTCGCGCAGATCATCCGGCGGCTCTATTCCGACAACGTCACGCCGATGCCCTGCACGGGCCTCGCCGAGCTCGCCGATCCCGGCCGCCTCGCTGCGGCAGTCATCGCCGCCGGCTTCTCCGTTCCGGCGGTCGCCGAGATCACCCACGACTTCAAGCTCAATGTCGGCAATCCCGGCGATGTCGACAAGCTGTTCGAATTCATGCCGCATTGGAGCGGGCTCGACGCGGACCAGAGCGCCGCGGTCGCGCGCGCCTTCCGGAGCGAGATCGAGCGCGGACGGGTCGGTGACATCTTCGCGATTCCCTCGACCGCACTGGTCGCGACGGCCCGGCGGCTCTGATCGCAGTGCGGAGTTTGGCGGGCTCGGTGAGGCGGGTCCGTGGCCGTGCCGTTCTCGCCTCAGCGCGTATCGTCGTCCTGCTTCTCTCCATCGCTCGGCGGCTGCAGGCCGGGGCTGTTGGCCCAGCGGTCGAGTTCCTCGATGACCCGCCGGTGGCTCGGCCGTAGCGTCGACGGACCACCAGGCTCCTGCGACAATTTTCGGGGCAGCTTGACCTGTTCTGGCATGGCGAGGCTCCAGAGCTGGGCGGCGTGCGGGCCATTCGCAGCGATCGCTACGCAATGCGTAAGATCGCCGGCCGCAACGAAGGCGTGGAAATTATTTGCGGTCTGCCGGCTTCGCTGGCGCTCCGACCGGCTGCACGGGAGCCGCCTGCTCCCATGGCGCCGGCAGGATGACCCGCGCCGGCGGCAGGTTCTGCGCGGCGCGCTGCACATTTGCATTCGCCGGCCGCGGCTCGTCGCTGGCGCTATCGGCGCGTGCGATGGCGATCATGATGCCGAGCGCCAGCGCGACGAATCCAAGTCCTGCGCCGATCGACGCGACGGGCCGGACAAAGCCGGTCCAAGGACTGCCCATGGCGGCAAGATGAGATGAGGTCATCGCAACTGCTCCTCACGCAATACACATCGTTCGGAGCCGTGCGGGAAACTAAAGCGCGATGTCGCGCTTTAGCTCCTTACTTTGAGCATGATCTTTTCGGAAAACCGCTACGCACTTTTCCGGATCATGCTTTGGCGCCTCGCACGGCTCAAGGCAGCTCGTCAGGTCTTGATGTCGGCCGGCAGCTTGCCGCCATTGGCGGCGAGCTTGGCCATCACCCGCTGATGCAGCCAGACATTCATCGTGGCGGTGTTGTTGGTATCGCCGGTGTAGTGCAGCTCCTTCGCGAGCTCCTTGCGCGCTGCAAGGCTGCTGTCGAGGCCGAGCGCCTTCATCAGATCGACGATCGAGCTGCGCCAGTCGAGCTTCTCGCCGGTGGCCGCGGCGGCCTTGTCGACGATCGCCGCGACGTCGACGGTTTGCGCCGCGGGCGCTGCCGATGCAGCCGACGTTGACGGTGCTGCCGGCGAGGCACCCGGCGCAGCCGTCGTTGTGGTCTCAGCGGCGGTCCCAGCCGTCTTAGCCTGGGCGCCATGGCCGAAGATTGCACCCATGATGCTTCCAAAAATGCTCATGATCTCTCACTCCGTGCGCCCGAGACAGCGTTTGCCTCATGGCGGGTTCCAGTGACGGAGCGGACGATAGGCAGGCCATTGGCCGAGCGGAAGATGACCATCGTCACTATCGGAGTGCGGGACCACGTGGTGCAGTTGGCGGGGAAAGTGTGCCGCTCGCCAAGCGGCCGCGTGAGAGCCTTTCATCGTACGCCCCACGTGCGATGAAGTCAGCCGCCCCGGCCCGATTCGCCAGCCCCGAGAAGTCGGGGCGGCTGACACAAACCTGCGCCGAAGTTTCCTGAGCTAAAGCTGGCGGCGGCGAATGGTCTGCGCGAGTTCGACAAAGCATTCCGCAATGCCTGTGCCGGTTTTCGCGCTGACCGATTTGACGCTCGACTTCGCGAGCTCGCCGATCGCGCCGGCGCTTCCCGCGGCCTCCGGCAGGTCGATCTTGTTCAACAGCGCCCGGTACGGCCGGCCCGGAAATCGCTCCTCGAAACCGCGGACCAGCTCGACCATGCGGCTCACCGTCTGCGGCCGCGTGACGTCGGACACGATGATGGCGGCGGATGCGCCGGTGACATAGACGGTGTCGAAGATCTGCGTGCCGAAATCGCCGTCGGTGTCCCACAGCACGAGGCGCATCGGATCGCTGCCGTCCGCCGGCACCACGTCATGGCTCAGGATCTCGACGCCCAGCGTCGATTTGTACTGGCCCTCGAACCGGTTGTAGATCAGCCGGTAGAGGATCGACGTCTTGCCGACCCCCATATCGCCGAGCAACATGACTTTTGCGGTGAGCATCAGCGCGACACTTCGCCTCGATAGACCGTCTCGAACGCCACCCGGCGGTTGCCGCCGGCGGTGGTGTCGGGCCGGTCAGTGATCGGCATCGTCGCGGCGCGCGACACCAGGATCAGCCGCGACGGATCGACGCCAAGCGCGGCCAGCCTGCGCTGCACCTGCTCCGCCCGCTTGCGCCCCAGCGTCCGGTTGGTGCCTTCCGTGCCGCTCTGGTCGGCATAGCCGACGATGCGCACCCTGAGATCGTTGTTCGCCAGCACGCCGGCCAGTTCGCGCAGCTGCTGCTCGGCCTGATCGTTGTCGAGGAATTCATCGGAATTGTAGACGAAGAAGATCGCGGAGGCGGCGATGAACCGGTCGAGCCGCGCCGTCGGTCCGTCGGCGACGGACTGCAGCTTCGCAACCTGCTCGCCCAGCTTCGTAGACTGCTCGCCGAGCTTGTCATATTGCGCGCTGAGCGCCGCATGTTTCTGGTCGCCCGACTGGGCCTGCGCGCTCATCGCCTCGCGCATCTGGTCGAGGCTCGCCTGCAGGCGCACCATACCCTGCTGCAGGCCCGCGATGCCGGCCTGCGATGCCGCGACCTGCTCCGGTGCGGACACCAGGCCGATGCGGTTGACGATCTTGTACGGCGCCGCCGCAGCGGCGAGCACGTCGAGCAGTGGTGCGGTCTCCAGCTGACTCGGCTCAATACCCGAGACCGCCACGCTACGGCTGCCGTGATCGAAGTCGAGCCGAAGCGGAAACGAGGCCAGCAACGGCTGCTTGGTGGCGAGCTGCTCCAGCGCCGTATGGGTCCGCCGCTCCAGCAGGCTGCGCGTCACCGACGTCACCGCAAGCCAGAGCAGCAGCGCGGCGATAGCCGCGAGCACGGCGATCAGGATGACCTTGCCGCGCCGGCTCGCGATCCTGCGCGGGGCGTCATCGGTCTCGATCGACGCGGCGAGCGTGGCGAGCATCGGCCCATCGCAGTCCGCGCCGCGGTCGATGCGCTCGATCGCATCGAAGAACAGCGAATTGATCCTGGCATTGTCGGCGGGACGCAGCGGCCCGAGGCACTCCGCCGCCAGGATGAAGCGGGGCGAGGCGCGCAGCGCGAGCTGCCGCCCGCCGAAATCAAGCGTCTGCAGATTGCCTTCGCCGGCGAGCGCCTGCACCGAGAATTCCAGGATCGCCGCGACCATCGCACTGAGCAGGTCGGCGCGTTCGTCGGCGGTCGCGTCGCGCTTCCAGTCCGCGATCAGGCGGCCATTGCCACGCTCGATGATCAGCAGGCGGTTGACGCGCGGCGGGTTGTCCGCGAGCACGAATTCGCTGATCGGGCGCCCCGTCACCAGCGACTTGACGCGCCCCACCCACAGCTGGGCCGAGGTCAATGCATTGATGCGCTGCTCGAGCGAGGCAACCAGTTCCCGGAACGAATTCGCCACCGCGGCACTGACCAGCCGGCCGACGATCGGATAAAGCGCCTCGATCATCTGCTCGCGCGAATTCTTGATCTCGCTCCGGATCGCGGAGACCACGACCGGCGCGATCGCGCTGGCGAGCTCGCGCGGCCGGTTGACCTCGGCGCGCTCCAGCGCCTCCACTAGGATGCCGGCGGTTGCCGTCTCCAGGCGGTCGGCGTTGCCGACATATCGCTGCAGCGAGTCGAGATTGGCCTCCAGCGACGTCAGACGCGTCGCCTCGGGCTGAAACAGCAATGTCTTGAGCTGCTCGATCTCGCGGTTCTGGCCGGCAGCAGCTGCCATGCTATGTGCCCGAGCGGCCCGATCCCAATCCGCTGATCGCCGCGCCGAGCTGGGTGATGGCCGCGCCGACATCCTTCAGCGAGTCGAGGCGCTTCTGCTCGGTATCCCGCTCGAGGTCGGAGAGCCTCGCCTGCAGGGCGGTGAGCTCGTTGGTGAAGTCCGCCTGCATCTGCTTGAGCTGCGCCTGCATCTCCTCGCGCAGACCCGAGAGGTTGGTCTCGAGCGAGCGTTGCGCGCCGCCGAACAGCAGATCGCGGACCTGATCGATCGCCGCCATGCCATGCGCCGCCGGATCCACGCCGTTGCCGGCCGCCGGAGCGTTTGCCAGTCCATCGGTGGTCTGGCGCTCGATACCCTTCATGGTCATTCCCTGCTTACTACTCATGGCCGCGCAATCCGGACGTGCGGTGTCAAAAAGCAAATCCGGAACAATCCTATAGCCAATTTTACGGGCGCGGCCCAGAGAAAGGCGAGCAATCTCAGCCGGATCAACCGCGTGGTTGTGCTGCTTGAGGCAATTATTTCTAGTAAGTTATTGCCTTTATTGCCAGTTCCGTACGGTTCTTGACCTGGCATTTCTCCAGAATGGTGCTGACATAGTTCTTCACGGTTCCTTCGGCCAAATGCAGCCGCTCGCCGATCTCGGTGTTGCTCTTGCCCTCGACGATCAGCGTGAGAATTTCATTCTCCCGCGCCGTCAGCCCGTCGCGAACCGGCAGCTTCGCCGAGACGCGCGGGCCGCGCAGCCGCTTGAACTCGTCGAGGATGCGCGCGGCGACACTCGGCGACAGCCCGGACTGGCCGTTGATCACGGCGCGGATCGTGCCCGCGATCTCCTCGATCCTGGCGTCCTTCAACAGATACGCCTTGGCGCCTGCGCTGACTGCCTCGAAGATCAGATCGTTGGTCTCGAACGTCGTCAGCACCACGATATGGGTCTGCGGCAGTTCGCGGAGAATCCGCTGGGTCGCGGCGATGCCGTCGACCCGCGGCATCTGCAAATCCATCAGGATGACGTCCGGCCGATAGCGCCGCGCGAATTCGATGGCCTGCTCGCCGTCGGCAGCACCAGGCAGGATCTCGAAATCGTCGTTCTGCTGGGCGAGCAGTGTCGCGATACCTTCCCTGATCAGCGTCTGATCCTCGGCGATCAGCACCCGTACCTTCTCAATCCTGCTCACGGGCTTCCGTCATCCTCTCGAAGGTCTTCTCGCTCCAAAGCGTGATCCGATCGAATCGGATCATGCTCTTATCCTCTTGTTGGTCGCGTTTACTTTACGCGAACCGGTAGCCACTTTGCTCGAAAAACGCTCTCAATGCGCGGGCCGTGACATCAATCGGCCAGCACGCCGGCAGACGCTGTCGGCGGCGCCGCCACGGGGAGCGAGATTCGGACCAGCGTTCCCTGGCCGGGCGCGCTCTCCACCGCGCAGCTTCCGCCGACAAGTTCAGCAAATTCGGCCATGCCAATCAATCCGAAATGTCCTGGAGTAGGCTCCGCGGGATCGAAGCCGCGGCCGTCATCGCGGATCTCGACAACGAGCTTGCGGCCGACCGCGGCCGGCTCGGCGAAGGCGTGAAAGGAGACGCGGCGCGCCTGCGCATGTGCCTGAACATTGCGCAGCGCCTCAGAGAGGATGCGTTGAACGGTCAGACCGCAGTCGCGCAAGCCGGGCCGTGCCTGCTCGTCGATCTGGATCGAGACCCTGACGCCGCTGCGAGCGGCGAAATCGCTCAGCAGTCCCTCGACATCGGGATCAAGCTTCAGATCGTCGGGCGTGCGCAGGCGATCGATGGCTTCGCGTGCGCGCGAAAGGCCGCTCGCCGCCGCGTCTTCCGCGGTCGCAAGACTGTCCGCCACGCGTGCGGGATCGGCCGACAAATAGTGCCTGATCAGCCGGATCTGGGTCAGCAGCGCCACGATCGAATGCACCAGCGTATCGTGCAGATCGCGCGCCAGCCGAAGCCGGGTCCGCGCCAGCGAGGCAAACCGCACCTCGGCGCTCGCCGCCTCGAGTTGCTGCTCCATCAGGCGCCGGGCCCGGCGCTCGCTGCCGAGCAGCGTTTCGACCTGACGGCCCGCGAAGTCCGGCATAGCGATGACGAAGTAGTGTGACTGCGCGCCATTCCACCGCACCACCGCCGTTATCGGCTGCGTGATCCCCGGCGAGGCGCCGCGCACACCGGCCAGCGCGATCATGTCCCGCTGGCCCGCGGCCAGCGCCGCCAACTCGGCTTCCATGCCGACCAGCAGGATGCACTCGCAGCAATCGACGCCGATGGCGGGAAGCCATTCGACCAGCCGCCCGATCTTCCGCTGCATGCGCCGGTCGGCAGCGATGACGGCGAGACCGATGACATCGGCTTCTGCGGCCGCAAGCAAATCCGCGCTCAGATCGATCATGCGTTGCCCATCAGCTCAGCGAGCAGCCCACTCTGGCGTAAGCCCGCGGCGGTCGCAAACGAATATGACTTTCGTCACAACCGATCCTGACTTTCGTCAGATGCCGCCGCCGCTCGAAATGCGGTTGTCTCCCTAGAATGAGCAACGGCGCAATCCATGATGTGCCACATGCCGTCGCCGATGGCGACGCCAGCCGGGCCGCGCCCTTGCAGGGCCGCGCCGGTCGACCGGAGCTTGAGCTGACAATGAGGGCCGCGCCACGGAAACCGTCGCGCATCGAGCTGCGCATGTTGGCGGAAGTAGAGAAGCCCGCACGGCGTCGGCGCCTCAGTGCGACCCAGAAGGTGGCGCTGCAGGAAGCCCTCGCCGGCCGCCTGCAGCTCTATCCGCGCGGATATGCCGCGCGCAAGACCGGGCCGTTCCACTCCCGGCGTGCCATTCTCGGACTGGTGCGCGCCGGCCTGATGAGCCTCAGCGCCACGGCGCGTTATGCGGCCGTGACCAAGCGCGCGCGGGAGATTTATGCAGCTCCGACGGCGGACGGCGTGGTCCAGGGCCGATGAGTTCGGATTGAGCTCTCATCGCGCCCTGGGCTCCTGTCTGCGCATGATCTCCGCGCAAACGCGTTCCGCGTTTGTCGCGAGGGAAACCGCCATGCGCTTTGCGCTAACGCGGCCCGTCGGGTCCGGATCATGCTTCTCGTTTGAGCATGATCTGTTCGGAAAACCGCTGTGCACTTTTCCGGATCATGCTTTAGCCCTTGAGCGCAGTTACCACGACTTCGATCAGTGCGCCGCCGCCGAGATCGGCCACACCGACCGTTGCTCGCGCGGGCAGATTGTCGCCGAAGAACTCGGTCCAGACCGCGTCCATCTCCTTTTTCTTCGACAGGTCGGTCACGAAGATCGAGGCGCTGACAACGCGCGAGGGGTCCGTTCCGGCCTGCTTCAAATAGCCCGAAATCTTGCCGAGGATGTTGCGGGTCTGCTCGCCCATCGAGACGCCGGTGTCGTCGGCGATGGTGCCGCCGACGAATACGAAGCCATTGGCTTCGACGGCGCGATGCATGATCGGCGTGCGGATGCTGCGGGTGATGGTCATGATGTCCTCGTCTTCAGGGTTGGGAAGTCTGGAAGCGCTCGATGCCGAGCTCGCCGATCCGGGTCTGGGTGCCGCCATTGGCGATCAACTCCGCCATCACCGCGCCGGCGGCGGGTCCGAGCTGAAAGCCATGCAGCGAAAAGCCGAGCTGGTGATAGAGCCCCTTGTGGCGGGCACTCGGCCCCAGCACAGGCAGCTCGTCCCTGGTGCGCGCCTCGATGCCGGCCCAGGCGCGCATGATGGTCGCGGCGCGCATCACCGGAAACAGCTCGAACACGGTGCGCGCACTCACCGCGAGGCTGTGCCAATCGAGCACCGTCTCGTTGCGGTCCTGATCCGGTGTTGCCAGATGGCCGCCGCCGATCAGCACCGTGCCATTGGCGAATTGCTTGAACGACAGCTTGCGGCCGCGCAGGATCACGACGGGATCGATGAAATGCGGCACGCGTGAGGTGATCATCAGCATCGGCGCCACCGTCTCGACCGGGACCGGCTCGCCGAGACTGGCGGCGATCCGCCCGGCCCACGCGCCGGCGGCGTTGACGAGCACCGGCGCGGCGTAGCTGTCGGCGCCGACATCGACATGCCAGAGCCCGTCATGCTGCCGGATATTGCCGGCGGCGATGCCCTCGCGCACGGTCGCACCGAGCATTTCGGCCTTGCGCCGAAACGCCGTGGTGGTCTGCGCCGGATTGGCCGCGCCATCGCGCCGTGAGACCACGCCGCCGGGACAGCTGTCGGCCACGGCAGGCACCAGCCGTCGCAGCTCGGTTGCGTCGATCAGCTCCTCATGGGTGAAGCCGAGCGCGTTCAGCTCCGCGACCCGGGCGCGGCAGGTTTCCAGCTCCGCGGCGTTTTCGGCGACCAGCACCTGGCCATGGCTTTCGAAGCTGCAATCGTCGTCGACCAGCTGCTCGATCCGCTCCCATATGTCCATCGAACGAATCGAGAGCGGGATTTCGGCGACATGCCGTGCGAGTTGCCGGACCCCGCCGGCGTTGACGCCGGAGGCGTGTCGGCCGGCATAGTCCTTCTCGATCAGCACCGGCTTCATGCCGGCCAGGCACATGTGAAGCGCGGTCGAGCATCCGTGGATGCCGCCACCCACGATGATGGCATCCGCAAGCTTCGTCATCCGCGCACCACGGCTTTGACGTCGGCCTCGGTCCGCGGCATGGCGGCAAGCTCCGCCAAGGTGATCGGTTTCACCGGCGCACGCAGCCGGTAGTAACCGATCTCCTGCGGGCTCTTGCCGCGCGCCTGTGCCATCAGCTCGGTGACAGTGAGACCGCAAAGACGCCCCTGGCACGGGCCCATGCCGGTGCGCCGATAGGCCTTGAGCTGGTTCGGACCGGTCGCACCGATGGCGACGGCATCGAGAATGTCCTTGGCCGTCACCTCCTCGCAGCGGCAGACGATCGTGTCCGCCGACGGTATCCGGAACTGCGGCGCCGGACGGAACAGCACGTCGAGAAAGGCGCGGCCGCGCTCGGCCTGGGCCAGCGCCGTCTTGAGCACATTGTCAGCAGCGAGTTTGGCAACGGAGGCAGGCGCCAGCGCCTCGACCGCGGCGCGCGCGGCGATGCGGCCACGCGCCACCGCAACGGTGGCACCGCCGATGCCGGCGCCGTCGCCCGCGATGGCGATACCTTCGACCGACGTGTTGCCGTCGGCATCGAGCACCGGCGACCAGCACAGCTGCCGATCATCCCAGCGATGCTCGATCCCCGCCGCCATCGCCAGATTGACGTTCGGCACGACGCCCTGATGCAGCAGCAGCAGCTCCGCCGGAATGGTCTCACGCCGCCCGCCGGCAACGTAGCTCACGCTGGCAAGCTGGCCCTCACCGGAAGCGGCGAGCTCGCTGACTCGGGTGACGACGGAGACCTTCGCCTTCACCTCGCGCATCATCGCAAGCCCCTTGGCGAAATAGGGCGACATCACGAATCCCAAAGCGTGAGGCAATGCCGCAAGATAGTTGCGGCGTTCCGTCGTATCGAGAATGCGATCGATCCGGCCGCCGAGGCGAAGGATCTGAGCCGCCAGCAGCCACAGCAGCGGCCCCTGGCCCGCGATCACGGTCGGGCCATCAGGCACCAGGCCCGACGACTTCAACATCGTCTGGGCCGCCCCCGCAGTCATCACCCCCGGCAGCGTCCAGCCGGGAATTGGAAATGGCCGCTCCAGCGCGCCGGTCGCGAGAATCACCCGCCGCGCCTTGATGAAGCACGACGTGCCGCCGACCGAGACGCCGATCTCGTGCTGACGATCGAGGCTCCAGACCGTTGCGCGGTGAATAATCTCGGCACCGCTCGACTTCACCTCCGCGACGAGATCGGCGCCCGCCCAATAATCGGCCCCCAGTTGCTCGGGCGCCTTCACCGGCGTCGACGCGATGCTGCGCCAGACCTGGCCGCCGGGGCCCGGATTCTCGTCGAGCAGCAGTGTCGACAGGCCGGCCCCGGCCGCCATCGCGGCCGCGGCAAGCCCCGCGGGGCCCGCTCCGATCACCACGACGTCATAATTGTCGCGACGCGGCGTCGTGGTCATCGGCCGATCTCCCTCTTGCCCTTCTGGATTTCGATCTGCATGCCCTCAGTGACCGGCACCAGGCAGCCCTGGCGGTTGCCGACGCCATCGATGGTGACGAGGCAGTCGAAACAGACGCCCATCATGCAATAGGGCAATCGCGGCGCACCGCTGACTGCGGTGGCGCGGCGCACGTCGCGGCCAGAGGCCAGCAGCGCCGCGGAAACCGTGTCCCCGGCGCGCGCCTCGATGGCGGCGCCATCGACAAAGATCTGCACGCTCGGCCGCTTGTCTTGATCGGATCGTTTGAACATTGGATGCCTCTTCAATGCTGGCCTGCGCGCGGCGCGCCGAAGCGGCGGGCCGAGAACGCCCCCACCAATTCGGGCGCGAGCGCGCCGTCGGCGACCATCCGCGCGACGTCGAAGGCATGGTTGGATGCCAGCGTCACGCCGGAATGGCAGCAGGCGACGAAGGCGCCGGGCGCGCTCTCCGACTGGTCGTAGATCGGAAAGCCGTCCTGCGTCATCACGCGGATGCCGGCCCATGTGCGTATGACATTGAGGCGCGCGAGATGCGGAAACATGCGCTGCGCGCGATCCGCCATCACCGCGCTCACCGCGTGATTGACCGCGCGATCATCGAGCTGCTCTTCCCGGCTGTCGCCGATCATCACAGTGCCTTCGTCGGTCTGGCGCACGGTGGTCAGCGGGTGCGGCAGGAACGGCACGGTGCGCTCGGTCACGACGATCTGTCCGCGCGTCGGCTCCATCGGCGCATCGAGGCCAACCATCGGCGCCAGATTCTGATTGGCGTTGCCGGCCGCGAGCACGACTTTTGCCGCGCGGATTTCGCCCTGCGGCGTCGCGAGCCTGAATTCGCCGCCCTCGCTGACGATCGCGGTCACCGGCCGCTCCGGCAGATAGTCGACGCCGAACAGTTTCATGCCGGTATGAAAGGCGCGGAACGTACGCAGCGAATTCACGTGACCGTCGAGCGGACAGAAGCTGCCGCCCGAGACTTCCGGGCCGATCAGCGGCAGCATCTTCTTAACGGCGGACGCCGACAGCATCTCCATCCTGTAGTCGGCCGCGCCGACCTGGTTGTGCATGCGCGTGACGAGCTGGCCGCGCTGCGCGAACTCGTCCTCGCCGAGCGTCAGATGAAATCCGCCATTCTGCTGCAGGGCGACGTCGAGGCCGGTCTGGTCCTTCAATTCGGTCGCAAGCCTGCCCCACGCTTCCGATGCCCGCACCGTCCAGCCGGTATAGGCCGGCATGCCGAGCCCCTTGCTCTGCACCCAGACCAGCGCAAAATTGGCGCGCGAGGCGCGCTTGGCGATATCACCTTCGTCGAGCACAGCCACCGTCTTGCCGAGCCGGCCCAACCCCCAGGCAATTGCGGAGCCGAGCAGGCCGCCGCCGACGACAGCGACGTCATAATCCTTGTGCATGGGTTCTCCTATCGCCCCGGATCGCTCTTGCCGGCGAGCACGCGGTCGAGCCCGTAGAAGCGGTCAAGCAGGATCAGCGCCGTCATGGTGATCGCGATCACGCTCGCGGATACCGACGTCACCAGCGGATCGATGTTGTCCTGGATGTAGAGGAACATGCGGACCGGCAGCGTCTCGGTGCCCGGCGCCGCCAGGAACACGGTCATGGTCAAATCGTCGAACGACTGGATGAAGGCCAGCGCCCAGCCGCTGATCACGCCGGGCAGGATCAACGGCAGGGTGACGCGGCGAAACAGCGTCCAGCCGCCGGCGCCGAGCGAGACCGCCGCCATCTCGATCGAGCGGTCCATGCCGATCGCCGCGGCCAATGTCAGGCGCAGCGCGAACGGAAACACCACGATCACATGGGCAACCAGCAGCGCCGCAAAACTTCCGCCCATGCCGATCGAGGTGAAGAAGCGCAGGAAGGCGATGCCGAGCACCACATGCGGGATCATCAGCGGCGACAGGAACAGCGCCACCAGCGCATCGCGGCCACGAAACCGGTAGCGTGCAATCGCCAGCGCCACCGGCACCGCGAACAACAGCGCGACGAAGGAGGACAGCATGCCGAGCCCGAGGCTGACCCAGAAGGCGTGAACGAATTCCGGATAGTTCGCGATCGCCCTGAACCAGCGCAGCGAGAAGCCGTTGGTCGGCAGCGACAGGAAGCCCTCGGGCGTGAAGGCGACCAGGCAGACCACGACGATCGGCGCCAGCATGATCACAACGAAGATGGCGTGAAAGGCAAGCGCCAGCGGGCCGTTGGTTCTCATCGGAACACCTCGGCATAGCGCCGCTCGATGAGAGCGTTGCTGCCGACGACGATCAGCGCCAGCGCCACCAGCAGCAGTACCGCGACCGCAGCACCAAGCGGCCAGTTCAGCGTGTTGAGGAATTCGTCATAGGCCAGCGTCGCCGCGACCTTGAGCCTGCGGCCGCCGATGATCGCAGGCGTGGCGAATGCGCTGGCCGACAGCGAGAACACGATGATCGCGCCCGACAGCACGCCGGGGATGATCTGCGGCAGGATGATGCGGCGGACGATGGTGAAGGCGCCGGCGCCGAGCGACATCGCGGCATTCTCGATCTGCGGGTCGACGCGCTGCAGCGCCACCCAGACCGAGAGCACCATGAACGGCATCATGACATGGGCAAGTGCTATGACGACGCCGGTTTCGGTGAACATGAAGGGCAGCGGTGCGTTGATCAGCCCAAGCGACATCAGGAGCTTGTTGACGAGCCCATTGTTGCCGCCGAACAGCAGCGCCCAGCCGAGCGTGCGCGCCACCACCGAGATCAGCAGGGGGCCGAGGATCAGCAGCATGAAGAAGCCCTTCCAGCGTCCGCTCATGCGGTTGAGGATGTAGGCCTCCGGCGCGCCGAGCACGGCGGTGATCACCGTTGCCAGCAACGCGATCCGGAATGTCCGCCAGAACATCTCCGCGTAATAGGGATCGCTCGCGATCTCGCGCCAGTTCTTCAGGATGAAGACCGGCTCGATACCCTTGTATTGGCCCCAATCGTGAAACGAGAGCATCACGGTCATAGCGAGCGGAATCACCAACACGCCGCCGAACAGCATCAACGCGGGCGCGGACAATAGCCACGGCGCGGTCGCAGCGCCCTGATCGGACGATGCCGCGACGGCTCGCGGCGCGGTGTCGACGGCACTCATGCGATGCCTCCACTCGGACGCACGCTCATGTCCTCCGGCCGCCAGGCCAGGCGAACCGCCTCGCCCTCGGCCGGCTGCGGCTTGCCGTCGTTCTGACGGACCACGAGCGCGGGCCCGCATTCGGTCTCGCACTGGAACAGCCAATGATTGCCCTGGAAAATCCGGGTGACGATTTTGCCGGCGAGCCCGGCGTCGGCAAAGCTGATGCGTTCCGGGCGAAGGCTGATCGTCACCGGGCCGGCCACAGTCGCCGGTGCCGGCGCGTGCCAAGAGCCGGCGACCAGCCGTGCCGGCGTCGCCGTCCGATCAATGGTCGCGGCGAAATCATTGGTCTTGCCGAGAAACTGCGAGACGAAGGCCGAAGCCGGCCGCTCATAGGTCTCCTGCGGCGTGCCGATCTGCTCGATGCGGCCCTGGCTCATGACCACGATGCGATCCGACAGCGACATCGCTTCGTTCTGATCATGCGTGACCAGAATCGTGGTGGTGCCGAGCGTGCGCTGGATCTGGCGCAGTTCGATCTGCATTTCCTCACGCAGCTTGGCGTCGAGGTTTGACAGCGGCTCGTCGAGCAGCAAGACGCTCGGCTGGATCACCAGCGCGCGGGCCAGCGCCACGCGCTGCTGCTGGCCACCCGACATCCGGCGCGGATAGCGCTCCTCAAAGCCGGCAAGCCCGACCATCGCGAGCGCCGCAGTGACGCGCTCGGCGCGCTGGCTCCGCGGCACCCGCCGCATCTCGAGCCCGAAGGCGACGTTCTCGGCCACGGTCATGTGCGGAAACAGCGCATAGCTTTGAAACACCACGCCGAGGCCGCGCCTTGCCGGATGCACCGCGGTGAGATCACGCCCCTCGAGGCGGATCGCGCCCCGCGACGGCTCGAGGAAGCCCGCGATCATCTGCAGCGTCGTGGTCTTTCCGCATCCGGACGGACCGAGAAACGAGATGAACTCGCCCTTGCGGACCGCGAGGCTGAAATCGTCGACGACGGTCTTCGAATCGAACTGTTTTGCGACGTGCTCGAGTTCGAGAAAGGACATCGATGTGCTTTCCGGATATTGAAGGAGCCGGGATTGATGGCGCGGGTGGGAGGCGGCCCTCGCGAGAGCTCAGCGCTCGACTTCGCGATTCCAGCGCTTGGTCCAGTCCTCGCGCTTCTCGTTGATCGCCGTCCAGTCGGGATTGTAGAGCTTCGCCGCGCGCTCGCCGATCGGCGCCATCTTGCCGAGCCCCTCCGGGATCACCAGCGATTTCAGCACCGGCCCGTAGCCATATTCCTTCAGCAGCACGAGCTGGATCTTCGGATCAAGCAGCATCTTGATGAAGGCGCCGGCGAGCGGCGACGCGTTCGGCTTGGCGATCGGGCACGCGGTCGTGAGCAGCGTAGCGGCACCTTCCTTCGGGTAGACGAAGTCGACGGGGAAACCGGTGCTGGCAAAACTCTGCACGCGGCCGGTGCCCCATACCGCGAGCACCGCCTGGCCGGACTGGAACAGCTCGGTCATCTTGCCCGGCGACGGCTCATAGACGAGCACGTTCGGATTGATGTCGTTCTTGAAGATCTTGAAGCCGGCATCGACATTGGCTTCGCTGCCGCCGTTCATCCGCGCCAGCATCAGCAGCGCTTCCAGGCCGTAGGTGTTGTTGATCGGCGGAATGACGAGCTGCTGCCGGTATTTTGGATCCTTCAGATCGTTCCAGGACGTCGGCGGCGCCCAGCCCTTCTCGGCAAACACCTTGGTGTTGTACATCAGGCCGGTCGCGACGATGCCGATCGCAACCGCGCGATCGTCCTTGAAGCGCGCCGTGTCATAGAGATCGACGTTGGAAAGACCATCGAGCTTGCCGCAGAAGCCAAGCTGGATCGCCTGGTACATCGGACCGTCGTCGACGATCGCCACATCGATCTGCTGGTTGCCCTTCTGGGCCTGCAGCTTGGCGAGCGTGTCGGTCGAGTTGCCGGCGACATATTGAACCTTGACGCCGTTGGCTTGCTCGAACGCGGGGATCACCTCGTCGCGCATCGTCTTCTCGTACGAGCCGCCGTATCCCGCGACGTAGAGCGTCGTCGGCTGGGCCGAGGCCTGCACGACACCGAGACCAGCGCCGCCAGGCTGGCTGCGCACAGAAGGCGAAGAGTCTTCATCGTCCAAGCTCCCATTTCGCTGCGCAGCGGCGTCCCGGCAGTCGATGACCGGGAGGCGGCGCGGTGGTTGGCCTTGCGCCCGTCCAGAGCTCGGCCGAGCAATAAAACGGTATCGAAAAACCGCCAACGTCCTTTCAGCCATTCCAATCTGCTGAAAAAACATGCGGCATCCAGACTTGATGAAAAAGATCGCAGCCCTCGCTTTCGCCGTCCAATGAATAATGGCAGGCTCCATATGCCGAAATATTATGAAGGACGAACAAGGTGGCGCGGATCAATCCACGGCAGGTCGAGGCCTTCAGGGCCATGATGCTGACCGGCAGCGTGACCGAGGCGGCCAAGCTGATGGCCGTGACCCAGCCGGCGGTGAGCCGATTGCTCCGCGATTTCCAGGCGCTGCTGAAGATGGAGTTGTTCGAGCGGCGTGGCAGCGGGCTGGTGCCGAGCACGGCGGCCACGGCACTTTATATGGAGGTCGAACGCTCCTTTGTCGGCCTCGAGCGCATCACCGCGGCTGCCGAAGAAATCCGCAGCCGTCGCACCGGCACGCTGCGCATTGCCGCGCTGCCTGCGCTGTCCAACGGCTTCCTGCCGCGGCTCACCGGACATTTCCTGAAAGAGCGGCCCAATTTCAACCTCGCCTTCTTCGGCGTGATCTCGCCGATCGTGATCGACTGGGTGCTGAACAATCAATGCGACATCGGCTTTGCCGAGGCCCCGATCGCGCATTCCGGCCTGCCATGCGTGCGGATGCCCGCGCTGCCGCGCGTCGCCATTCTTCCCGCCGGCCACCGGCTCGCCAGCAAGGCCACGCTCGAGCCGGGCGATTTCGAGGACGAGACGTTCATCTCGCTGTCGGCGGGCTCGACTGGCCGGCACCTGATCGACCAGGCCTTCAGCCGCCACGATGTCCGCCGGATCCTGCGCGTCGAAACGATGCTGTCAGAGATCATGTGCGGGCTGGTCTCGTCCGGCCTTGGCGTTGCGCTCTGCGATCCGTTCACGGCGCGGGAGTTCGAGAGCCGCGGCGTCGTGGCGCGCCGCTTCCTGCCGCGGATCGATTTCGAATTCGCCGCGGTGTTCCCACCGCAGCGGCGCCCCTCGCCCGTCGCGCTCGAACTGGTGGAAACCCTGCGGCAAGCGCTCGTGGCGCTGGATGAGGAAACCGCCGGTCCGGAGCATCACGCCGAGCGGCGGAGCGCCGATCACCTAATTATGAAGTCTAGCTGATAAGTTAATCTTTACAGTTTACCTTCATATCGGTTAATCAGCCGACATGAATAGTTCACCCGCCCGCGCCGGCTCAGCGCGCACCTCCGCGCTGGCCGAAGACCTTCGTTTGCTGATCGGCACGCTGAAGCGCCGGCTTCGCGAGCAGGGGCAACGTGAAGACCTGCCGCCGTCCCAGGTTGCGGTCCTGCTTCGTCTCGAAAAGCACGGGCCCGCGACCGTATCCAGCCTGGCGCGATCGGAGGGAATGCGCCCGCAGTCGATGAGCTCGGCGATCGCAGCGCTCGAGGCCGCCGGCCTGGTCCGCGGCGCGTCCGATCCTGATGACGGAAGGCAGACCATCATGTCGCTCACCGACACCTGCCGCGAGCGGCTGCGCACCGGCCGCGCGGCGCGGCAGGACTGGCTCTCGCGCACCATCGCCGCGCGGCTGACGCCGCGGGAGCAGGAAGAGCTCGCCGCCGCCGTCGGCCTGCTGAAGCGGCTGGTCAACGATTGATGCGGCCGCGCCGATCGCGCGAAACATCCGCTGGACAAGGAAACGATGATGGCTCTGACGACGCTCGATCCGGTCACCGCCCTCATCGTCGTCGATCTGCAACGCGGGCTCGTCGGCTCGCCCTTCATGCATCCGTTCGCAGACGTCGTGGCGCGGACCTGCGCGCTCATCAGCGCATTCCGGCAGCGCGGACTGCCGGTCGTGCTGGTCAATGTTGACGGCGTTGCGCCGGGACGCACCGAGCGGCCGCGCCAAGGTGGACATTTTCCCGACGGCTGGACCGACCTGATCCCGGAGCTCGAGCGGCAGCCGGACGACATTGTCGTGACCAAGCGGACATGGGGCGCGTTTGCGAGCACCGATCTCGAGAACCAGCTGAGAGCCCGCGGCGTCACGCAAGTCGTGATCGCCGGCGTCGCGACCGGCACCGGCGTCGAATCCACCGCGCGGCAAGCCTATGAGGCGGGCTTCAACGTCACGCTGGCGACCGACGCCATGACCGATGTGCGGCCGAACGCGCATGCCTACAGCATCGAACACGTGTTCCCGCGGCTCGGCGAAGCCGGCTTGACGCAGGCGATCATCGACCTCCTTGAAAGGACCAACGCGCATGAACTGGCTTGACCTCGTCGCCTACTTCTTTGGCGGCGCCTTCCTCACCAACGCCATCCCGCACGTCGTCGCCGGCATGATGGGCGAACCGTTCCAGAGCCCGTTCGCGAAACCGCCGGGCGAAGGCCTGTCTTCATCGACCGTCAACATCGTGTGGGGCTTCTTCAACCTCGCCGTCGGATATCTCTTGGTCTGCCGCGTCGGCGACTTCGGCTTGAGGACCACCAGCGACGTCGCAGCGCTCGGCCTCGGCGGCCTCCTGATCGGCCTGTTGCTGGCGCGGCGGTTCGGACGGTTTCACGGCGGCAATGAACCGCACCGAACATGAGACGCGTCTTTCGATCGCTGGCGAGCTTCAACTACCGGGTCTGGGCAGCCGGCGCGCTGGTGTCCAACATCGGCACCTGGATGCAGCGCGCCGCCCAGGACTGGCTCGTTCTCACCCAGCTCACGCAGCATAGTGCATCCGCCGTCGGCATCGTGATGGCGCTGCAGTTCGGACCGCAGCTGCTGCTGATGCCGTGGACCGGATATGCCGCCGATCATTTCAACCAGCGCAAGCTTCTGATGGCGACGCAGGCGACGATGGGCGCGCTCGCGCTGATGCTCGGGATTCTCACCGTCACCGGACTGGTGCAGCTCTGGCATGTCTATGTTTTCGCCTTCCTGTTCGGCTGTGCCGCCGCGCTCGATGCCCCGGTGCGCCAGACCTTCGTTGCCGAGCTGGTCAGCGACACCAACCTCTCGAACGCGATCGCGCTGAACTCGACCTCGTTCAACGCCGCGCGCATGATCGGCCCCGCGGTTGCCGGCCTCATCATCGCCTCGGTCGGCACCGGCTGGGCGTTCCTGTTCAACGGCGCATCGTTCCTCGCGGTGCTGACGTCGCTGACCCTGCTGCGCACCTCCGAGCTGCGGCCGAATGCGCGGGCCCATCGCACCAAGGGCAGCGTCATGCAGGGCTTCCACTATGTGTGGTCCCGCCCCGATCTCCGGGCGACGCTGATCATGCTGTTCCTGATCGGCACCTTCGGACTGAACTTCCCGATCTTCATCTCGACCATGGCGGTCGGCGTGTTCCACACCGATGCGCGCGGCTTTGGGCTGCTGTCGTCGATAATGGCGCTCGGAACCATGTCGGGTGCGCTGCTGGCCGCAAGCCGCGACCAGCCGCACTTCGCCTCGCTGATGCTGGGATCGGCGATCTTTGGGCTGGGCTGTACGCTGGCGGCATTGGCGCCGAGCTATTGGCTGTTTGCCGCGGCACTGGTCGTGATCGGCGTCGCCGCGCTGACCGTCACCAACACCTCGAACGCGCTGATGCAGCTTTCGACCGAGCCCGCGATGCGTGGACGCGTGATGGCGCTGCGGCTCGGCGTGGCGCTCGGCGGCACGCCGATCGGCGCACCGATCGTCGGCTGGGTCGCCGATCATCTCGGCCCGCGCTGGGCGCTCGGGGTCGGCGCCGCCGCCGGCTTTGCCGCCGCGATCGTCGCCATTGCTTTCCTGTCGCAACGGGATGTCGAAGCAAGCCAACTGCCGCCCGCGGTGAAGCGGTAAGCAGTTCGGTCAAGCCGACGCTTAAAATCACAAAAGAACCTCGATCAGACGGGGACCGGGATCTTTCATCGCGCTGGCGAACTGGTTCGCGAATTCCTCGACCGACGTTGCGCGGCTCGCCTCTACGCCCATGCCGGACGCGAGTTTGACCCAATCAAGCTCGGGATTGTGCAGATCGAGCATCGAAAAGGCCTTGGGTCCGGGATCGCCGGCTCCGACCCGCCCGAGCTCGATGTTGAGAATCGCGTAGGAGCGGTTGGCAAAGATCACCGTGGTGACGTCGAGCTGCTCCCGGGCCTGCGTCCACAACGCCTGCAGCGTATACATCGCTCCACCGTCACCGTGGAGACAGACGACTTTCCGGTCCGGGCAGGCGACCGCAGCGCCTGTGGCGAGAGGGATGCCCTGCCCGATCGCACCACCGGTCAGCGTCAGATGATCGTGCGGCGCGATCGTGGCTGCAAACCGATGCATGCCGCCGCCTGCCGTTGCGCCTTCGTCGGAAATGATGGCCCCATCAGGAAGATAATGGGCGATGACCTGTCCGGCCGTCCGCGCATCAAGCGGACCGGCCGGAATGTCCGGCTTGTTCAATGCGCCGACGTGCAGCGGCCGACCTGCAGCCTTCACTGCGTCGGCGAGGGCCTCCAGGGCGACGACGCCATCCTCATGCGCGTGGGCGAGATAGAGAATCCGGCAATGCTCGGGCGTGCACCAGGACGGCTTGTTCGGATAGGCGAAGAAGCTGACAGGAGGCTTGGCGCCGACCAGGATGAGCTGCTCCGTCCCGCTCATGAACTCGACAATTTGCTCGGCAAAATAGGGAATGCGTTCGACCTGCACGCGGCCGGCTCCGCGCTGGCAACGCGGCGCGAAGGTATCGCAGGCGATCCGTGCGCCGGTCGCCGCAGCGATCCGGCCGGCCGCGTTGAGCCCGCGCTCCTTCAGCGCGGCCCCGCGGATCAGTATCATGGTTTTCTTTCCAGATCGGAGCGCGGCCGCAGCCTGGTCGATCGCCTCGGTCGAAACCTCTGCCGGCATCGGCTTCGGCAAGGCCGGCGCCGGGCGCTCGGCTTCCAGCCAGGCGGTGTCGGCGGGCAGGATCAAGGTCGCGATCTGACCGGGATATTGCAGCGCCGCCTCAACGGCACGAGCTCCGTCCGCAGCGACAGTCTGGGCACTTGCCGACGAATGCACCCACGCGGAGACCGGCCGTGCGAACCCATGGACGTCGGAAGCGAGCGGCGCGTCATATTGCGCGTGATAGGTCGCGTGGTCACCGACGATATTGACGATCGGTGTCGCCGCGCGTCGCGCGTTATGGAGATTGGCCAGTCCGTTCGCGAGTCCCGGCCCGAGATGCAGCAGCGTCGCGGCGGGCTTCTCTGCCATGCGACCATAACCGTCGGCCGCGCCGGTCACCGCGCCTTCGAACAGGCCAAGCACGACCCGCATGCCCGCGACCCTGTCGAGCGCTGCGACGAAGTGCATCTCCGACGTGCCGGGATTGCCGAAACAGACCTCGACACCCGATTCGACGAGCGTCCGCAAAAGACTTTCCGCGCCGTTCATGCCGTTTCTCCGTCGTGCGGTTGATCGCCTGGCTCGTTATGATGTTCCCACCCGGGCGTCCGGTTTCGTCTTGTCAGACGAAGGCGCTCAATCCCGTGATCGACTTGCCGACGATCAGGGTGTTCATCTCGCGGGTGCCCTCATAGGAATAGATCGCCTCGGCATCCGCCACGAAGCGGCCGATATGGTTCTCAAGCAGGATGCCGTTGCCGCCGAGCAGCTCGCGCGCGTAGCCGACGGTCTCGCGGCATTTGACGGTGCAGAACGCTTTCGCGAGCGAGGCGTGCTCGTCCAGCATCACGCCTTCATCCTGCAACTGCCCGAGCCGCAACATCATCGCCTGCGTCGCGGTGACGTTGCCGAGCATCCTGACCAGGAGATCCTGCACCAGCTGGAAGCCGCCGATCGGTCTGCCGAACTGCTGCCGCTCGGTCGCGTAACGCAGCGCGTGCTCATAGGCACCCATCGCACAGCCGACGGCGAACCACGCCACCCCGGTCCGGGTCATGCGCAGCACCTTGGCGGTATCCTTGAAGGTGTTGGCGTTCTGCAGGCGGTCCGCCTCGGGAACGCGGCAGTCCTTCAGGGTGATCAGGCCGTTCTGCACCACGCGCAGCGCCATCTTGGTCTTGATCTTCTCGACCGAGAAACCGGGATTGTCCTTAGCCACGACAAAGCCCTTGACCTGGTTGGAGCCCTCTTCGCGCGCCCAGATCACGTTGATGTCGGCAAAGGTGGCGTTGCCGATCCACTTCTTCTGGCCGTTGAGGATCCAGACGTCACCCTCGCGCCGGCAGGTCGTGAGCATCCCGCCTGACGTGGCGGAGCCGACCAGCGGCTCCGTGAGACCAAACGAGCCGATCTTCTCGAAGCGCATCATCGCCGGCAACCAGCGCTGCTTCTGCGCCTCATCGCCGCACAGATAGATCGAGCCTGCCGAGAGCCCGGTGTGGACGCCCCAGAAGGTTGCCACCGAGGAATCGACCCGCGCCAATTCCATCGCGACAAAGCCGTTCAGAAGCCAGCTGCCGCCGGCCGCGCCGTAACCCTGATAGCCGACGCCGCCGATGCCGATCTCGGCCATCTTCGGGATGATCGCGAACGGAAATTCGTCGCGCGCCCAGAACTCCTCGATCACGGGCGCGACCACGTCTTCGGTGAACTCACGCACGCGCCGCACCAGCGCGCGTTCCGTCTCGTTCAGGACGTTGGCAATCCCGTAGAAATCGCCGTTGATCGGCGGCGGCGCGTAGTCCGGCTTGGCGGCCCGTGTTGCCTGCGCGTTTGCCATGGTGTCCTCCCTGATGCCTGGCGATGTTTCGCCTTGATATCTCGCGCTCCCGGCAGAACGCGACGTCCTGCCGGGATTCGTCGTGTCGTGACGTCAGGTCGGCTTGTTCGGACGGACGCTGCTGCGGAACTCCTCAAAACTTTCCTTCATGCGGTCCTGGATGATCTTGACCGCGTCGGTGGTCGACTGCCGCGCGGTCGACGCGCTGTCCTGGGCGCCCTTCACCGCAATATCGAACATCTTCCGCGCGAATTCGGTCTGCAACGCGAGGTTCTCGTGGACCTTGCCAAGCGGCTTGTATTCGCGCGCCAGCGTCGAGGCCTCGCGCAGCCCGGCCTCCAGCACCTCGCGCTGCTTCTGCGCCACCGATTGCGCGCCTTGCGCCGCGACCTTCGCGCTCTGGCCGAGCGCTTCGAGGTTCTTCTTCTGGGCCTGCAGCAATTCGTCCACGTTCAGCTTCGGCAAGCCGAGATCACTACCGAACTTCCGCAGCATATCGATGTATGAGCTGTTATCCGTCATGATGTCCTCCCTGTGGTTACGATTTTTGCCGCCCGTCTCCGGACGTTGGAACGAGATCCCTGAGGTAACTGGTGGTGCGCGTGAGCAGCGATGACGACACGGCCTGACGGCTCTCGTCAGCCAGGAATGCCTCGATCAGGCCGGCGGTTTCCTTTGGCCGCGTCACCATGAACAGGTGCCCGTCGTCGATCATGTGCAGCTCGGCGTTCGGGATCAGGCTTGCCATGATCTGACCGTTGATCGGAGGCACCAGCGGGTCGTCACGGCCCATCAGGATCAGCGTCGGCTCCGGCAACGACCACAGCCATGGCAGGCTGGTCCAGCCGGTCATCGCGAGCAGCTGATAGAAGTAACCCATGCTGCGCACGCCATGCATCGCCGCCGCATGCCGGCCGATCAGGGACGGGTCATCGCGAAACGCCCCGCCATAGATGTCGGCGGCGACCGTCTTCATGTAGCCCTTGTCGGTGTAGCGGCGCGGCGTCGCCATCTTCCACAGCACCGCAGGGCTCGCCGGCACCATGGTGAAACCCGGCGCGGTCGCGGCAAGCACCAGCCGCCGGCAGCGCTTTGGAAACTGATGCGCGAACTGCTGCGCAATTCCGCCGCCCCAGGACACGCCGGCAACATCGACCTCGGCATGGCCGAGCTCTGCGACAAGATCGGCGGCGAGCCGCGCCAGCGTTGACGGGCGATAGGGCCATGCCGGCCTTGGCGACCCGCCGACGCCGGGCACATCGAAGATGATGGCGGTCGTATTGGTGAGCGCTTCCAGGAACGGCCGCGCCAGCTCCCAATTGGCACCGATCCCGTTGAACAGCAGCAGCGGCGGCCCGCTGCCGTCACCGTGCCGGATCGCGACCTGGAGCAGCTGGCCGTCGATCGTGATCTGCCGTGTCTCGATCGCGCCGCGCTGCGCAACGGCTATCGACCCGGCCTTGTCAGCGCTGGTGAGATCTTCAGTCAAAGACGTAGGTTCCTGGAGCCGCAGCAAGGGTCGGATAGCGCGTGCTGCCGAGCACGGCCGGCGCATTGACCTCGTCGCCCGAGCGCGGCTGCAGCCAGTCGCGCCAGTCGAGCCACCAGCTCCCCTTGCGCTTTTCGGCCGAAGCCATGAACGCATCGGGCTTGTCGGTGGAGATCGGCCCGATCATGAAGGACGCCTTCGGATTGCTCGGCGGATTGATCAGGCTCTGCAGGTGCCCGCTGCTCGACAGCACGAAGGTGGTGCCTTCGCCCATGATTTGCGCGGTCTTGTAGACGCCCTTCCACGGCGTGATGTGGTCGGTCATGCCGGCGACGACGTAGCTGTCGGCCTTGACCTTGCTCATGTCGATGGTCTTGTCGTTGAGCTTGAGCTTGCCGGCGTTGACGAACGGGTTGGAGAAATAGAGATCGAGATAGTCGCCATGCAGCGCCGCCGGCAGGCGGGTCGTGTCCGCGTTCCAGTACAGGATGTCAAAGGCCGGCGGCTGGTTGCCGAGCAGATAGTTGTTGACCCAGTAGTTCCAGATCAGATCGTTGGGCCGCATCCAGGCGAACATCCGCGCCAGGTCATGGCCGTCGACGATGCCGCGCAGCTGCGACGAGGCCTTCGCCGCGCGCATGGTCTCGGGTGTCATCAGGCAGCCGAACGTGCTCTCCTCGGCCGAGTTGGGGTCGAGCAGGCAGACCGCCAGCACCAGGTTCTTGATCTTCTTCTCGGCGGCGCTGCCAAGCGTCGCGAAATAGGCTGACGCGGTGATACCGCCGGAGCAGGATCCCATCATCGAGATGTCCTCGCTGCCGGAAATCTCGCGCGCTGCGTCGACGGCCTCGTCCAGCGCTGCGACATAGGTGTCGAGCCCCCAGTCGCGGTGCGCCGCGGTCGGGTTGCGCCAGCTCACCGCAAACACCTGGATGCCGCTCTCGAGCAGGAAGCGCACCATGCTCTTGTCCGGCGAGAGGTCGAGCGCGTAGTACTTGTTGATCTGCGGCGGCGTGATCACCAGCGGCCGCTTCCGAACCGTCGGCGTCGTCGGCGTATACTGGATCAATTCGAGCAGCTCGTTGCGGAAGATCACGGCGCCCGGGGTGGTCGCGAGGTTCTCGCCGACCTTGAAGGCGCTCATGTCCACCATCGACGGCATGCCGCGATTCTGCGTCAGATCCCCGATGTAGTTCTTCAGGCCGGACCACAGGCTCTGTCCGCCGGTGTCGATGAACTTGCGGACCGCCGCCGGGTTGGTGAGCATCGTGTTGGTCGGCGCGACGGCGTCGATCAGGATTTCCGTGATCAGGTGCGCGCGCTGCTTGTCGATATCGCTGAGGCTGGTCTTGTCGACCAGGCCGTTGACCGCCTCGCCCCAGGCCAGATAGGCCTTGAGCAGGCCAGAGTGCAGCGAGCTCTCCTTCCAGGTCGGATCGGCGAACCGCTTGTCGCCCGCCTTCGGCGCGCGCTCGGACTTGCCGGACACGATGGAGCCGAGTTCGCCGACGAAGGACAGCCACTGCTCGGTCGCGACCTTGGGTTCGTTGATGACGGCCTTGAACAGGATGCCGGCGCCCTCGACCAGGTCCTGGCCCTGGATGCCGACCAGTGGATTGAGCGCCAGCGTATTCCTGGACGCCGCCTCGGACACGTCAGACGCCGGCGAATCCGGACCGCGATTTTCTGTGCTCATTGCTTTGCTCCCGCCGCGGGAATCAGAAGGGCCAGCGTTTCGGCGATCAGCGCTGGCTTCTCCGAGCCTTCGACCTCCAGCGTGTTCTGGGTTTTCATGATCACCTGACCGCCGTCCTTCGGCTCGATGCCGGCAAGCACGACGCGCAACCTGACGCGGGCGCCGGACGGCACCGGCGCCAGAAAGCGGACCTTGTCGATCCCGTAGTTCAGGCCGGCTGCGGCGTCGCGCGGGATGATGCCGACCTGCATCGCAAGCGGCGCCACCATCGCGAGCGTCAGATAGCCATGCGCGATCGGACCGCGGAACGGGCTCTCGCGCCTGGCCCGCTCAACGTCGACATGAATCCACTGGTGATCGCCGGTGCAGGACGCAAAGGCGTCGATACGTTGCTGGTCGACCGTGACCCAGTCGGAGATTCCGAGCTCCCGTCCGACATGTTCGCCCAGGCCGGCAAGCGTGAGGTTGCTCATCTTGTGGTCCTCCTCGATCCCTTCTCGGCTGCGCCTGCGCGCTCACATGTTGCCGTACTGCTCGCGCAGCTCCTTCTTGTTGATCTTGCCGACGCTGGTCTTGGGGATGCTGTCGATGAACAGGATCGTCCCGGGGATGCCGTATTTCGAGATGACGCCCTTGTCGGCGAACACCTTGAGGTGGTCCTTGATGGCGACGTCGCTGAGGCCGTCGGCACCGGAGGGCTTCTTGACCACCAGCGCGAGCGGCCGCTCGCCCCATTTCTCGTCCTTGACGCCGATCACCGCGGCCTCGGCAACACCGGCGCATTGCGTGATCAGATCCTCGATCTGCAGCGACGAGACCCATTCACCGCCGGTCTTGATCACATCCTTGATGCGGTCGGTGATCTGGACGTAGCCGCCCGGGCTGACCACCGCGATGTCGCTGGTGTGCAGATAGCCGCCCTCCCAGAGCTGCTCCGAGCCCTCGGGATTGTTGAAGTAGCCCTGGGTGAGCCAGGGTGCCCGCAGCACGATCTCGCCGGCGGACTTGCCGTCATGCGGCACGTCCTTCATGTCGGGATCGACGATGCGCAGGTCGACCAGCGGGCCGGCGATGCCGGCGCGGGTGCGGAATTCGACCTCGCCGTCGGGATCGCCGCCGAGGTCCTTGGATTGGACATGGGAGACCGCGGCGAGCGGGCCGGTCTCCGACATGCCGTAACCGGCGAAGATGTCGATGCCCGCCGCCAGCGCCTGCTTGGCCAGCGCCTTCGGCAACGCCGAGCCGCCGATCACCATCTTGAGACCTTTGAGATCGACGTTCGCCGCAGCGGCGGCGTTGAGCAGCATCTGCAGGATGGTCGGCACGCCGTGGGTGAAGGTGACGCCTTCGCTCTTGATCAGCTTGACCAGCATCGCCGGCTCGTAGCGGCCGGGATAGACCTGCTTGGTGCCGGCCAGCGTCGCCGACCAGGGGAAGCCCCAGGCGTGGACGTGGAACATCGGCGTAATCGGCATGTAGACGTCGTCGCGCGAGAAACGCCCTTGCGTCCCCGCCATGCCGAACAGCGCGAGCCCGGCGAGCGAGTGCAGCACGAGCTGGCGGTGGCTGTAATAGACCCCTTTCGGCAGGCCGGTCGTCCCGGTCGTGTAGAAGGTGGTGGCCTGGGTGTTCTCGTCGAAATCGGGAAAGTCGTAGTCGGGCGAAGCGGCAGCCAGCAGGCTTTCATATTCACCGATGAAGGACAGGCTGCCGGTCTGCGGCGACGGCTTGTCCGACATCACGATCATCCGCTTGACCTTGGGCAGTTGCGCCTTGATGCCTTCAAGCAATCCAACGAACTCGTCGTTGACGAGCAGCGTCGATGCGCCGGCGTGATCGATCGTGTAGGCGATCTGCTCCGGCGACAGACGGACATTCACCGTCTGCAGCACCGCCGCCATCATCGGGATCGCGAAGAAGGCTTCGAGGAAGCGGTGGCTGTCCCATTCGAGCACGCCGACGGTGTCGCCGGGTTCGACGCCTGCCTTGCGGAGCGCCGAGGCGAGGCGGCCGATCCGCTCTCTGGTCTGCCGGTAGGTGAAGCGCTTGAGATCGCGATAGACGATCTCCTGGTCCGGCGCCTGCACGCGCGGCGTGTGCCAGAGCTGCTTGAAGATGAGTGGATATTGATAGGCGGATTGGGCAGTCTGAATCAGTCTTCCAACCATGGAAGCCTCCCTCGACCTGGCATGTCCTCCGGCCAACGTCCGCATTTCTTAAGCGAGCGGATCGCGTGGTCTGCCGTCTTTTGTCACGACGGCCTGACCGTATGACATTAGGACGAAGCCTCGCGTGACGCCCGAGATTTGTGAAGGTCCGAAACGGACATCGGCGGGGTCTTAGCCGGACAAGCTGCTCTCATTGACGGCAGCCGTCTTGAACAAAGCTGCTCTCTCTGACGCCGGCGGCGTCTTTTCGACGCGCTTTCTGCTGCCTTGCAACAAGGGCGAACCCGCTGATATGTCTGCGGATATGACTGGTGATATTTCTTGGGTTGTGCCGCGAACCAGTTATGTTCCGTGATGATGGCGAACGGCCGCCGCTTCGGAGAAGCTGGATCGTCTCAAGCGTTGTCATCTCTATTTGCTGCGCCGCAGGAAAGGCTGGTGCGAGTTGCAACCAACCACGCGACCGAAGAGACCCCTGGGCCCTCGCAGCGACATGCTGAGCGTCGGCGCCGGCGACAAGGTCTACGAGACAACCAAGCTCGGCGCCGTCTTCGACATGCTGGCGAGTCACGGCGTCCCGGCCGACGCCATCCTGCGCAACACGAACATTCCGCTTGCCGAGGTTCATTCGCCGCAAGCGCGGATCTCGCTGACGCAGCTGATAACGGTCTGTCAAAACGCGTTGCGCCTGTCGACCGACCGTCATCTGCCCTATCGAATCGGTGCGTCGATCCACATCTCGACGTACGGAATGTACGGCTATGCGCTGCTGTGCTGCCCGGACTTCCGCAAGGCGATGGAATTCGCGATGCGTTATCACGCGCTCGCGGCGCCACTGGCTGCGATCGACTTCACTGAAGACAAGGCCCATGCGAGATGGACCATCGAGCCCAATCTGCACGCGTTTGCCGATCCCGCGCTCTACCGCTTCGTCGCCGAGATGCAGATCGGCATCCACATCTCTCTGATGCGCGACATCATGGGGCCGGGCTTTGTCCCCTCCGAAATCACGCTCGCTTACCCGCAGGCGGCGGACTTCGATCTCCCGCTCGACCATGTCGGATGTCCGGTGCGCTTCGATCAGCCCGCCAACCAGATCGTCTTCAAGGCGCAATTGCTGGACCGGAGCGCGGATCTCGGCAACAAGACGACATATCCGACCATCGTGGCGCTCTGCGACGACTTGCTCGGAGACTTGAGATTACGAACCGGCGTTGCCGGCAAAATTCGCGCCATCCTGCTCCGCGACATCGCAAATCCCCCGACGTTCGAGGCCATCGCCAAGCAGCTCGGCGTGAACGACCGGTCGTTGCGGCGTCAGCTTCGTCAGCAGGGCTTTTCCTTTCGCGGACTGCACGACGAGCTGCGCACCCAGATTGCCCTGAAATATCTCCGCAACACCACGCTGGCCAACGAAGACATCGCGCTGGCGCTCGGCTTCAGCGACGCGGCAAACTTCCGGCGCGCGTTCCACCGCTGGACCAACAAGGCGCCGAGCGACATCCGCGGCGAATAGTTGCGGGACCGTCGCATCATCTCGCGCGCGAACGCACAGCTTCTAGAAGGCGTAGGACGTCTTGCTCGGCTGCACGGTCAGCCGAAACGCGACATCGGTCGAACCATCCATCAGCTCGATCATGTGGCCGCACACCAGGCAGCGAAACTCACCTGCGGTGCCACCCTTCGACGTCAATTCGATCCGGCGATAGCCGGCCTCGCAATGGGGACAAGTCACATCGGATTTGCGCATCGAATCAGCAAGCGGTTGCTCTCTGCAGTTTTCCCACACACCCATCGTCGGAAATGTGACGGCCGCCTAGCTGGATGTAGGTCGACCGGAGCACCGGGAATTTGTGCTGTCCTTTCAACCGAAAAATTCCCGAGAGCCGCAAGAGCAATGCTGGGCCACAGGCAAACAAAGCGAATGCGCTAAAAAACGAGCGAGCGCTCTCTCAGAAAATTTGCTCATCCCCCTTTTCCGACGGCCGTTTCGTAGGCTAGGAATGACGCAAGGGCGCAAAGCCCACACCCGGACCAGCAACAAAATGAAATGGTCCGGGAACATAGCCAGGGAGGCAATTTGGGTCTCGCGCGTCAGCGGCCGGGGACGAATGCGTTCGCGATGGAGGTGCTTTGCGCACGCATCCTCGAACGTCATCGCGATTCCATCCGGGTCCAGAAAACGCATCTCGCCCTTCCGAACCTCACGCGCATCATCGGCGCGACGCTCACGCTTTCCAACAAGCACGGCTTTCACGCCACCACCCTGCGCCAGCTCGCAGAGGCCTCCGGCCTCAGCATGGGCGGCCTCTACACCTATTTCGACAGCAAACCGACGCTGCTGTCGATGATCCTCGGCGAGGTCGCCGAGACGGCGGCGGAGGTCCTCAACTCGCCGCCCGCCAACGTCAAGCAGGATGCGCGCAAGCATCTGCACTGGATCATCGCGACCCATATTCGCATGAGCGAGGCGATGCAGCCCTGGTTCGTGTTCTGCTTCATGGAAGCGAAGTCGTTTCCGGCCGCAGAACGCCAGCGCGCCATCGAGATGGAGGTGATGACCGAGAAGATCATCGCCGACGTCCTCAGGCAGGGCGTTGCCAGCGGGGTCTTCGCGATCGATCAGATCATGCTGACGGCCTCGCTGATCAAGCCGCTGCTGCAGGACTGGTACGTCAAACGCTGGAAATACCGCAGACGCGGCACCTCGATCGAGGCCTACATCAACGCCGTCGGCACGTTTATCGACGCCGCGGTCGCCGGCAGAGCGCGGCCGAGCCGCGTCGCGACCACCTCCCGCGCAAAATCCAGGCAGACGGGAACAGCCATAGCCGCAGGAAGGACGAGGCAATGAAGCGATTGCGGTTCAATCAGCAGGAGATCGTCTTCGCGGTATTTGCTGCCCTCTTCCTGGCGTTCTCGATTTTCCTGCGCGGCTTTCTGACCCCGGAGAACATGCTGACGCTGCTGCAGAACGTGGCGGTGCTCGGCATCCTCGGGCTTGCGATGGCGATCGTCGTGATCGGGCGCGGCATCGACATCTCCCTGATCGCAGCCCTCGCGGTACCTCCGGGGCTCGTGCTGCAGATGGTGCAGAACGGCCACTCGCTGCCGGCCTCGCTGCTGACGGCCGTGCTGCTCACGATCGGCTTCGGTCTGGTCAATGGCTGGCTGATTGCCTACGCCGAAGTTCCGTCGCTGTTCGCGACACTGGCGAGCGGCCTGCTGCTCGCCGGCCTCGGCCAGACCGCGCTGTTCCAGCTCGACGTCGTGCAGTGGAGCGACGGCATGGCCGGCTTCGAGCGGCTCGGACAAGGTACCATCGTCGGCATTCCGACCTCGATCGTGATGTTCGCGATCGCCTGCGCGGTGGTTGCGTTCCTGCTGCGCCGGACCCGCTGGGGCGCCTACATCTACGCGATCGGCGACAATCCCTATGCGGCCCGCGTCACCGGCATCCCCTCGCGCCCGATCATCGTGCTGCAATATGTCGTCGCGGCGCTGATCGGCTGCTTCGCGGGTCTGGTGATGGCGGCCTCCGTCAACTCGATGCCGACCCGCATCTTCAATTCGACCCTGATCTATGACGTCATCCTGGTCGTCGTGCTCGGCGGCATCGGGCTGTCCGGCGGCCGCGGCGGCGTGCTCAACGTCATCATCGGAACGTTGCTGATCGGCACCATGCTGAACGGCATGACCATCATGGACATCTCCTACGCCGGACAAAATCTCGTCAAGGGTGTCGTCCTGCTGCTCGCGGTCATCACGGATTCATTCCTGAACCCGCGCAACGAAGAAACCGCACAGCAGGGCGACATCTGATCAAGCAGAGAAACAACCATAACCAAGGAGGAAGCGATGAAGCGCATTGTCAGTTCTGCAAAGGTGACCGCCATAGCACTGGGGCTTGCGGCCATCGCCGCACCGGCCCTGGCCCAGCAGGGCCTCGACGAGCCGTTCCAGAAGCCGTTCAAGGAGGCTCTCGCCGGCAAGACGGTGGCCTACGTTCCGGTCGCCATGAACTTCGACCTCACCGAAGGCTGGTACGCCGGCATGAAGAAGGAGCTTGAGCCGTTCGGCGTCAAGTTCGAGATCCGCGATCCGAACTGGAACACCAATGCCGGCGCGCAGGCGGTGACCTCGCTGATCTCGGAAAAGCCGGCCGTGATGGTGATCCACAATCCGGACGTGCAGACCTATGCCAAGCTGCTGCAGCGCGCCGAGAACGAAGGCATCTACGTCATCCAGATCAACATGGGCTCGGCCTATCGCTCTTCGGCCTTCGTCGGCGCCAACTGGATCGAGATCGGCGAGAAAGACACTGAGGCGGTGGTGAAGGCCTGCCAGGGCAAGTCGAACAAGATCGCCATCGTGCAGGGCGCGCTCTCGGCGGCGGCCAGCGCCTACACGCTCAAGGGCGTTGAGAACGCGCTCGCCAAGCATCCTGAGATCAAGGTAGTGTCGAGCCAGGCGGCCGACTGGGATGCCGCGAAGGCCAAGGCGATCACCCAGACGGTGCTGAAGCAGAATCCCGACCTCTGCGGCATCGTCGGCTTCTGGGACGGCATGGACATCGGCACCGCAGCCGCGGTGAAGGAAGCCGGCCTGACCGGCAAGGTGTTCGTGGCGACCTCCGGCGGCGGTGAACGCAAGGGCGCCTGCGAGCTCGTGAAGTCCGGCGCCTTCGACCTCAACCTGAGCTACGACGTGCCGACCCAGGCCGCGCAGATGGCCGGCACGATCAAGTGGCTGCTGTCGTCGGGCGCCAAGGCCGGTTCGATCAAGGGCTCGGAATACACGACCCTGATTCCGATCACCAAGGAGAACGCGGACAGCCAGACCGCGTGCTGGAACCTCAGTGACCTGAAGAAATAGCCTCGCCATTCCCGCTCGACGTCCCGGGTCACGCCCGGGACGTCGACCTCCCAAATCGAACGCCTTTGGAATGCCGATGCGCGACACCTTGACGAGCCTGCGTTACCGCTATTGGCCGGATCATCTCCTCGGCGAGATCCTGTCGAAGCGTTGGACCGAGACCGCAATTCCGGTGATCCTGCTCTTGATCGTCGGCTTCGCGCTCAGCCGCTCCATCGATCATTTCCTGTCGCCGTCGAGCCTCGCCGATACCGCGCGGCAGGCCGGCGAAATCGGCTTCATCGGGCTCGGCATGGCGCTGGTGGTCATCGTCGGCGGCATCGATCTGTCGGTCGGATCGATCTTCGCGCTGACGGATTTCTGCGCGCTCTATCTGCTCGACGTGCTGAACTGGCCGGTGCCGGCAGTGGTGGTGGCCACCCTCCTCTGCGGCGCATTGCTCGGTGCCGTCAATGGCGTGCTGATCGGATACTTGCGGCTACGTGCCTTCATCACCACGCTGATCACCCTGATCATCTACCGTTCGGCGTTCGATCTCCTGATCCAGCGCTATTCGAATTCGATCGCCGCGGCCTTCCCCGACATCCCGTCCTGGAATTTCATCGGCGGCGGCGACGTGTTCGGGATTCCGAGCGTCGCACTGGTCTACATCGTGATCGCGATCTTCGGCCATATCTTCATGACCCGGCTGCGCCCGGGCTGGCACATCACCGCGATCGGCGGCTCGCGCCGCTCGGCCTACAATTCCGGGATTCCGGTTCGCCGCACCATCGCGCTCTGCTATGTCGCAAACGGCGTGCTGACCAGCATCGCCGCACTGTTCTTCGCGGCACGGCTCGGCACCGTTGGCGGCGACATCGGTGTCGGCCTCGAGGTGATCGTGCTGACCGCGACCGTGCTCGGCGGCATCACGCTCGGCGGCGGCAAGGGCTCGGTCGCCAAATCGCTGGTCGGCGTGCTGATCGTGCTCCTGATCACCAACGGCCTGACCACGCTCAACGCGCGGGGCGGCATCAACCGCATGGCGCTGGCGGGAATTCTGCTGATCGCGGCCATGGTCGACATCCGCTGGCAGAAGAACCGCACCCGCATCACCAGCAAGGTCTATGTCGCGCCGACCTATCACGCCTTGCCGCCGCCACCCGCGACCGAGATCGGCCAGGGCGGCCCGTTCGAGCAGAACGACAAGCTGCGCGACGTCGAACTGATCGGCCTCGGCCGCATAGAGGCGCCGGAGGACGTGATCCTCGATCGCAACAACAATCTCTATGCCGGCTCGCGCCATGGCGACATCATGCGCTTCTACGCGCCCGACTATCAGCGGATGGAGGTGTTCGCCCATATCGGCGGTCAGCCGCTCGGCATGGCCTTCGACCGGCAGGACAATCTCTATGTCTGCATCGGCGGCATGGGCCTCTACCGTATCAAGCCGGACGGTACGGTCGAGAAGGCCACCGATGAGACCAACCGCAGCATGCATTCGGTGAACGACGACAGCCGCCTCAGGCTGGCCGACGACCTCGACATCACCGACGACGGCCTGATCTTTTTCTCGGAAGCCACCGTGCGCTACGAGATGGACGAATGGCCGATCGATGGCCTCGAGGCGCGCGGCAACGGCCGCATCATCTGCTACGACACCAAAACCGGCGCCACGCACACCGCGCTGCGCGGCCTCAAATTCCCCAACGGCATCTGCGTCGCCAGCGACGGCCAGTCGATCCTGTTCGCCGAAACCTTCGGCTGCTCGATCAAGCGGCTGTGGTTCGCCGGGCCGAAGAAGGGCCAGGTCGAGGTGGTGATGGACAATCTGCCGGGCTATCCCGACAACATCAATCTCGCCTCCGACGGCAATTACTGGCTGGCGCTGGTCGGCATGCGCAGCCCCTCGCTCGACCTCGCCTGGAAGATGCCCGGCTTCCGCCGCCGCATGGCCAAGCGCGTCCCGGTCGACGAATGGCTGTTCCCGAACATCAACACCGGCTGCGTCGTCAAGTTCAACGAGCAGGGCAAGATTCTCGAATCGCTCTGGGACCTGCGCGGCGAGAACCATCCGATGATCACCTCGATGCGCGAGCATCGCGGCTATCTCTATCTCGGCGGCATCATGAACAACCGGATCGGCCGTTACAAACTCGACAACGCGGACCCGAACTACGTGCAGTATGACAAGCGCTGGGGGAAGCTGTCGTGATCGCGGCTGTCAGGGAATTCGCCAACCGCTTTCTCGGCCGTGGCGAGGCCACCATCACCGTGCCGTCGTTCGACGGTGCGCTGAAGCCGAACCAGAAACTGGAGGCCGCGACCACCGTGCTGGAATGCGAGGCGCCCGAAGACCTCGCAACCGACGGCCGCAATCTCTATGTCGCCGACGGCCGGCGCCTGCTGCGCCTCGACGGCAGTGCCGCGACCGAGCTGCGCAGCTTCGATCGGCCGATCTCGGCGCTCTGCACGCTCGCCGACGGCGGCATCGCGGTCGCGCTTGGCGGCCGCGAGGTGCGACTCTATGCCAACCCCTCGTCTGGCGAGCCGAGCGTGACGTTCAGCGACGCCGCCTTTAATGCGATCAATGCGCTGACGCCGGCGGGTGACGGCGCCTTGATTGCAACCGACGGCTCGGCGACCTGCGGCGTCGACGATTGGGCGCGCGACCTGATGGAGCTCAACCGGAGCGGCCGCGTGTTCCGGCTTGATCCCAGGACCAAGTCGGTGAAGCCGCTGGCGTCGAAGCTCGGCTACGCCTTCGGCGCTTGCGCGCGCGGCGATGGCGTGCTGGTCAGCGAGAGCTGGCGGCATCGTCTCGTCCTGGTCGCGGACGGCAGGCCGCCGCAGATCGTGCTCGGTCACCTGCCCGTCTATCCGTCGCGGCTGTCGAAGGCCGCGGGCGGCGGCTATTGGCTCACCGCATTCACCGCACGCACCCAGCTGATCGAATTCGTGCTGCGCGAGCCGGGCTACCGCCGCCGCATGATGGCCGAGATCGATCCGGCCTATTGGGTGGCGCCGCGGCTGCGCTCGGGCTTCTCGTTCAAGGAGCCGATGCAGGGAGCACACATCAAGACGATGGGCGTCATCAAGCCATGGGCGCCGCCACGCTCCTACGGTCTCGTGATCCGGCTGAGCGAAGACGGCAAGCCAATGTATTCGCTGCACAGCCGGGTCGACGGCATCAATCACGGCGTCGTCGCGGCGATTGAGGTGGGCGACGACCTTGTGCTGATCGCCAAGGGACCGGGCCGCGTGCTGAAACTGCCCCTCGCCGGGCTCGCCGAGGAGGTCGGCTCATGATCGACACCGTGCTGTCCCTGCGCAAGGCCACCAAGCTTTATGCCGGCGTGCCCGCCATCGAGGGCGTCGACTTCGACCTGCGCCGTGGCGAGATCCACGCGCTGGTCGGCGAGAACGGCGCCGGCAAGTCGACGCTGACCAAGGTGATGGCCGGCGTCGTAGCGTTGACCTCGGGCGGCATGACGGTCGATGGCGCGGAGGTCGCGCCGCGGACGCCGCTGGAGGCCCGCAATCTCGGCATCGCCATGGTGTTCCAGGAGAACAGCCTGGTGCCGACCATGACGGTGGCGCAAAATCTCTTCCTCGGGCAGGAGAAATTCTACAACCGGCTACGCGGCATCTACATCGCCGCCCAGCAATTCCTGCAATCGCTCAATTTCGACGTCACGCCGACCGCGACCGTGAGCGGGCTCGGCGCAGCCAAGAAGCAGATGGTGGAGATCGCCCGTGCCGTCCTGCACAAGGCCAAGGTCATCATCTTCGACGAACCGACCGCGTCGCTGACGCCGGAAGAGAAGAAGTACTTCTTCGACCTGGTCCGCGACCTCAAGAAGCGCGGCGTTTCGATCATCTTCATCTCGCACGCCCTGGAAGAGGCTCTGCTGCTCGCCGACCGCATCACCGTGTTGCGCGACGGCAAGCACGTGATCACCGACGACGCGGCGAAATTCGACCGCGCGGCGATCGTGCAGGCGATGGTCGGACGCGACTTGTCCAACACGCTGTACGGCGCGCGGAAGACCAGCGTCCGGCCGGCAGGCGCCCGCGTGCTCACCGTGCAGAACCTCAAGATGGCGCCGATGGTGAAGAACAATTCGCTCTCGGTGTTTGCCGGGCAGATCACCGGCGTGTTCGGCCTGGTCGGCGCGGGCCGCACCGAGACCTTCAAGATCGTCTCCGGCGTGCTGAAGCGCGACTTCTTCCACGGCGGCGAGATCCTGCTGCATGACAAGCCGGTGCGCTACCGGGTCCCGGCGCCGGCGGTCAAAGCCGGCATTGCCTACGTGACCGAGGACCGCAAGGTGGAGGGCTTCTTCGAGACCGCCTCGATCGCCCGCAACATCTATCTCGGCCTGCTCTCCAAGTTCCCCGGCGGGCGGATGCTGCTGTCGGGGCGCGAGACCAACTCGGTCGGCAAGACCTGGACCCAGCGGCTGAAGGTCCGCGCCATCGGCGACGAGGCCAAGGTGGTCGAGCTCTCAGGCGGCAACCAGCAGAAGGTGGTGATCGCCAAGTCGCTGGTGCAGGAGCCTGAGCTGATCATCTTCGACGAGCCGACGCGCGGCGTCGACGTCGGCGCCATCGTCGAGATCCACGAGTTGATCAACCAGCTCGCCGACGAGGGCAAGGCGGTGGTGGTGATCTCGTCCTATCTGCCCGAGATCATGGCGCTCTCGGACCGCATCCTGGTGTCACGCCAGGGCAAGGTGGTCGAGGAATTCTCCGCGCTCGAAGCCACCGAGGAGAGGATCATGTACGCGGCGATCCACTGATGCCGCGACGCGCAAGCGTCACGGCCAGCTCGCGATGCCATCGCCGGAGCACGATCGCATTGAGCGAGCCCGCCGCATCAGCCGCGATCCTGACCGCCTACTGCTTTGGACCAACGGTTCCGGTTGTCTTCAGCCTCGCCGACCGCACCCAACCCGAGACGTCGTTGCCCGTCCGCGGATTGATGTACATCACCGACGACCAGCCATCACTGGTTTGCGCATAGGCGACGAGCTCGTCATTCGGAATGACGAAGACACCGCTGACCGGACAGTGCAGATTCGGCGCCGAATAGAATTGCAGCCGCCCCGTGCCCGTCACCACATTGGCGAGCGGCGGCGAGAATATCGGGACCCGACTGGTGCCGGTCTGCGGCTCCTTGCAGCCCGACGGCGTCTGCGCATGCACGGACGCGCCCAGAGCACCGAGCATCACGGCGCTGCAGACGATGCAGGCGAGTATGGACTTGTCCGACATCATTTCATCCTCCCGGACGCACTGAAGGCCGCCGCCCGTTGGCTTGAGATGTTTGTCGCCGGACATGGCGAACAGGTTCTGCGGCCTGGCTCTCGCAAAAAGCAAATCCGTCGAAGAGAAGGACCGGCAAGTAATCCTGACGGCACTGTTTAGGCCCGGCTCAGACGGAATAGTTAAAGATGATGCAGCTCCAGAAGTCGGCGGACTGCTACAGGCGCTCATTAGAAAACCATGACGCCAGCACGGGGGGCGTGAGAGCGTGAGAACCTTGGCGACGAGGTTGCCGGACGACCCGTCAGCCCCCCGTCAGGTTTGACGCTTACACTCCTCTACTTTTGAGGAGGGTTTCATGTTCAGCCTTTCGAAGCCTGCGACGGATGATTTCGACGCCTCGCGCCCGGTGTCCACCCTCGCCACGGTTACGCTGTTCAGCGTTATCGGCTTGGTTTTGTCTCTCGCTCTCGCGCGCTATGGGATTGATATCGCCGCCAGCATGTAGCGGCGAGCTGCCAGCCTTTTCCGGGAAGAACAATTGACCAACCAATAGCGCAACGGGCCGTTCGATCGCCAAATCCTAGCGGCTTCTCTACGCGTGCGATCGGCGCGATCATCCGCTTATGCCGTCACGCCGCTACACAAAATGGTCCGGCCGCTCCTTCCCGCCCGGTAGCCCCGGGGAATGGCTCGCGGACGGACATGTGACGTGCAACATAAAATGCCATGGCGACTGCAACAGGATGGTGGACGTCCGTCTGGACGCATTGCCGCAGGATCAGTCCTGGTCGCGCGTCGGCTGGCGTTTGGTCTGCACCACCGGTGGCGTTGCTGGCGCTGTGCACATCGTTCCGAACTGGCATGACATGGGGGGCGCCGTGCCATTTTGAGAAAACTGGAGATCGTGATCGAGATCGCTGCCTCAGGCCAGGCGCACGTAGCGATAGCTTAAAACCAGCGCCCCCAGCGCCGGACGTTAGTCACAGCGCCAGGGATCGCTACTCCCAGGGGCTGAGGAGCGACTGGGAGCTGGAACGCCGACTCTTGCCGTATCCATTCGTTCCTACGAACAACGATCAGCGAGCTGCCCCCTCCGAGGTACGAAACGATTGCGCGCCTGCGCGGTATTCTACTCGTCAGGATTTTGCACTTTACATCCTGGGGCTAGAGCCAACGCTGCCCGCGTGCATTTTAAGCGGGCAGCGTTGAGCCCTAATCCCCCGACTGAGATTCGTACGACATCTGGGCGCACCTGAAGTGCACCGCTTGCGGCAAGGTCGGTTGGGTCGATACGCGGCTAGACTGGGGCGAGGTGATAAATTTCAGCAAAGGCGTCTCTGGCTAGGCCACTCCAAAAAGAACCGGCCCCAGCGAGGGGACACAAGCCGGGGCCTAGTTTGGACTTGAAGGATCAGGCGCGCGGTGTTGCGCCCTAGCGGCAACCACGCGAATGGACCGCATATGAATCGTACCGTGCATAGGCGCCGCGACAACCCAGCCGATGCGCATAGGCCTATGCTTTAATTCCTTGGCGGCGTTGAAGCGAAACGGCCCCGGTCGGGCTTGGGGAGCACACCGGGGCCGCTTCGTGGGGCGCCCCTTTCCGGAGGAGCGCCATTCACAGTATCGGGAAAAAGTGGCAATCGGTACTACGCTGGCGGGCTACTCCAGAAGATGCGTGCAACAGAAAGAACCCCAGAGCGTCGGAGCACTGGGGCCAAGTTTTTCCTATGCATCAATGAAAATCGGGGCGTGACACCCGAGATTCCAAATCTAACATGGCTGTCAGGAATTGCCATTTTTTCCCGAATTCGCTGTAGGTAAGGAACGATCGGACCGACCGAACGTCTATATGAAGCTTCCAGCCAAGGGCGCCCCCCCGACTGCTGGAAGAAAACCCGTATCGCTCGGGTTGGCGGCCCCAGGTTGGGGCCGCTTTCGTTGAGTTCGCCAAACGGGCCCCCGATACCTATCTTCCGGGGATGCCGATTACCCGAAAACCGATCGAGATCCCGCCCGAAGTCGCCCGCCAGTTCCGGCCGACATATTACGTTCCATGCCGCGCACGCCTCGATCAAGCGCGACGAGATCGCCACTAATACTCAACACCTGCTCTTGAGCACTTGCCGAAGGGCACGAAGCTCCGACTGGCAAACTGCCCTCGAGTTGTAGTTGATGAGCTGAAGCGCACCCCATTCACGGGCGTGAAAGCCTTGGCGACGACGTTGCCGGACGACACACGCCAAGGCTCACCACACAACGGATTGCCCCTTGAAGGGCCAGCCCCCCGCGTGAGGCCCGCTAACGCACTAGCTCTGAGGTTTGGTCAGGAACGAGTCCTGTGTCCAGGCGGCGGCGCCCATCGCTACAGCGATCGAACCCCCATCGACCCGACCGGAGCTACTGGTCAGATACTGGTTCAGCAACGCAGAGCTGTTGCTTGCCTGAGACGCCGCCGTGCCCTGATCTCCAGACCAAGAGGCCGTCTGCCGTGCGGGGTCTGCCAACGAGCTCGGTTGCGCAAAATCTTGGTTTGCCCAGCTTCCAGTGCTTGCGCCGGTCGTGCTCGCCGACCAGCCGGACGGTGAAGCCAGTCCCATGGCGCTTAGGAAGCTGGGGACGGTCGTTGTAGTAGCCGTTCCCGGGTCGACTGCCGCGGTACTCGGCGAAGTCGTGTCCGAGGTTGCAGTCGGCGTGACAACAGTGGTCGGAGTGGTAGTTGAGGTAGCGGTCGTGTCCGAAGTGCTGGTCGTGGTCGGCTGGGACGGTGGCGTGACCGGCGAGGAGGTGTCGACCCTCGCTCCAGTAACGGAGCCGGCGCCGCCGGGCAATCGATAGAGCTGGATCTCGTCGATCTGCATCTGCATCGTCGAGGGGGTAGAGCCATCAAGTGCAGTATGCCAGCCGGCCGCGTTTGAATTCGCGACCTGATTGCTCATGATCAGCTGCATCGGCTGGTTCGGAATCTGCGCCTGCGCGCTGGTCACCGTCGCGATCTGTCTTCCGTCGAGGTACCAGGTGATCGATTGGCCGGGCACCCAATTGATGCCGTAGGTATGGAAGCCGGCCGTGAGATCGACGCCGGTGTCGACAACACCGCCGACCGTCCCTGACGGCGAGTGAAGATGCCAGGAGAAGGCCTGGTTTGCCGGTCCCGAGCCGGTATATCCCCCCTCCTGGATATCGATCTCGAAATTGTCGCCGCTGTTCGAGCCTGCGCCGGGCATCAGCCAAAGCCCTGGCCATGCACCATTGCCGCTCGGCGCCTTCATGCTGATCTGAAGGTAACCGCCGTTAAACTCGAAGTTGCCGTAGCTGCTGACGGCGCCCGACGTAATCGGAAATGACTGCACCGAGCCCTGATTCATGCCGGTGACGGTCTGCTTGGCCGCCGTGAGATTCAGCAGACCGTTGCTCACGGTCACCTGGCTCGGCATGTCGTAATCGGCATCGTACGCGCCGCCCGGCCCGCTTCCACCCGATCCATAGCTGTTCCACGCCCAACCGTTGGCGGCGCGACTCGTGATGTAGGTGTGCCAGTCGCTGTCTAGCGAACTGGAAAAGCTGTCCTGATAGACGAGATTGCTTGACGTAAAGCCTGCTGGTGCGGCAAGGGCCATTCCATGTTCCTTCCGAGGATTGAACCGAGAATTCCACCGTCGCGAACCGCGCGACCATTCCACTGCCGCGAATTGCGCGACCATTCCAGCGTCGCGAATTGCGCGACGGACCCCCGTGCCCGCAGCGGGTGATGCGGGCAGATTTCAACGCAGTGGAGATTTGAAGGTACGCCCCCCACTGCTAGACTAGCTTGGCTAGTGAGGGAGTATGGCGAAAAAAATAAGGTAGCATGGCGACAATTAGACGAGGTGCGTAGGCGACTGACCCGGCTCAATCGATCATAGCCGGCGGCGAGCATGAAGGCCGCCCCGGCTGATATGGAGTTGATAGTGCTGAAGTCCGTGGCGTTTTTGACCCAACCGATCCTTCCGTTTCTTCTACCCGTGGGCCGAAGCAAGCGGCCAGCTGCCCGTTGAGAAGCACGGAGTTGAAGGTCGCGAATTACGTCGATCGTTTCGTTGTAATTGCGATCAAGGCACATAACTGGGCGCAGGCGCTTCTCGCTAAGAACGCGGACGAAACGAGTGCCGGGAGACGTCGTCAGCCGGGCGACTTTTGGCGTCGGCCGACGCCGTCGAAGAGCGACGCGGCAACGATAGATCAGCCAGCGATGATATCTTCGAACACTGACCGAGGCACGCCACGCTGCGGCCACTGCTCGTACGGGACCGCCCAAGGAACGAAAGGCGTACCTTCGAGACGCAGGTGTTCAGCCTCAAGACGCTCCATCTCATCTCGACCGCCAAAGCGAACACGCTCGTCCCAAGCCAGCGCCTTGGCGTACACGTACTCGGCCATGCGCTTGATCTCGGTGTCATTCAGGCTGGTGCGCTTGATCGTCGGCATGATGGCGGCTGCGAGGCGCGCCTTTGCCTTGGCGATGACGCGGTCAAATTCTGCCAACACGGGCTTGGCGCGTATGTTGACCTCTCGGAGGTCCTTGGTGCCCAGCGAACGCTTCAGGTGTTTCTGCGCGGCCTTGCCGTTGTTCAGCTCGCGCGCAACCGCAGCCTGCAGTCCCTTGGGCTTCTCTGGCACCGTCTTCGGGCACAGTACGTCCCGTGCCGATCCTTGATAACGCCCATCAACATGCGCACGATTTAGCACCACCGCTTGTGACCACCACGCGGCAGCTAAACGCTTGTATCTGCGTTAGTTCTTGATTTTCAATGGGAACTTGCGTGAATGGCGCGCCCGGAACGACTCGAACGTCCGACCCTCAGATTCGTAGTCTGTTGTTCCCTATTGATATTATGGTGTAATTTGGTATTTTGTCGCAAATTTGTTGCATAAGTTGAGACTGCGACGTAATACATCGTGGTCACACCTGCTACAGGACTGGGCCATGTCGATCCGAAAGCGGACGTGGAAAACTGGGAAAGGCGACCTACGCACGGCTTGGGTGCTCGATTACTCCGATCAGAATCGCAAGAGACGCCTACGCACGTTCGACCGCAAACAGGATGCGGAGAAGTTCGAGGCCACAATCCGCATCGAGATCGGTAAGGGCATTCACGTTGCCGATCGTGACTCCATCACGGTTAAAGAGGCTGGAGACATGTGGCTCGCGGAATGTCGGGCGGAAAACCTGGAACCAACGACCCTTGAACAATACGATCAGCACCTTCGGCTGCACATCGTGCCGTTCATCGGGTCAGAGAAGTTGTCGCATCTCAATGTACCGTTCGTCAGTTCCTTCAGGACCAAGCTACGAGATGAAGGGAGGTCCCCCGCAATGGTCCGCGGAGTCATGGGATCGTTGGGATCATTGATTTCGGTCGCTCAGCAACGCGGCCAAGCCGCGCACAACCCCGTCCGTGAATTGAAGCGATCACGACGGAAAGGCAGCGCGAGCCAGCAGCGTCACAAGCCAAAGCTAAAGATCGGCGTGGATATTCCGACGCGTGACGAGATTCGGGCACTGCTTGCGACAGCGAAAGGTCGATACCTGCCTTTGCTGATGACAGCCGTCGTCACTGGACTGCGCGCCTCCGAACTACGCGGCTTGCGATGGGAGGATGTCGATCTAGACACTGAGAAACCCGAACTGCATGTTCGACAGCGTGCTGATCGGCACGGTATCATCGGTCCACCAAAATCGGCATCAGGCTATCGCACGATCCCCCTGCCTCCTGACACTGCTCAAGTGTTGCGCGAATGGAAACTGATTTGCCCGAGAAAGCGAGATCACAAGAAGGATCCGGGCAAGCTAAGCCTCGTCTTTCCGAATGGTGCCGGCAACGTCGAATTGACAGGCAACATCATCAAGCGCGGCCTGATTCCGACCATGATCGCGGCCAAACTCGTCGTACCCGCCCTCGATGAACACAAGAAAATAAAGCGCGACGAGAGCGGCAAGGCGATCTTTGAACCCAAATATACGGGGATGCATGCCCTGCGGCATTTCTTCGCGTCATGGTGCATCAATCGCAAGGTCGATGGTGGTCACGAATTGCCACCGAAAATCGTGCAGGAGCGACTGGGTCATTCGACCATCGCAATGACGCTCGATATCTATGGACATCTCTTCCCGCGTGGTGACGACACTGCCGAATTGGCGGCGGCCGAACAATCGCTGTTTCGCCGCTCTGAAAGAAGTCGTCCTTAATCGCAATGCGAAGCGAGTTTCGCGTTGAACAGCGTAGCAGGCAGCCTCATTACCACCCTCCCCTGGCAGCAACGACCAAAAAAACACCCTCCGCGATCCGCAGCTCGGGCATTTCGGGCCTTCGCCGAAGTGGAAAGATGCTGCCGCACGTCCAAATGAGCGTGCGGAGGTCGAGTTCGTAACTGTAGATGCATGGCCGAATCGACTTCATCCCGTCGCGACGCCCGGCGTTACAGCGAGCGGTCACCCGCCACCCGAGTTGCCAAGCCTCGCCAATCGTCTCGATCATGAGAACCAATAGCGAACACCCACAGCGGAAGTCAGTCGGCGGGTAGACGGTTTTTGCGCAATGTACGATTGTAACCCTCACTACCAGTGGGGGAATTTAGTGGCTGAGAGCGAGCAGAACCGGGAGCGGTTCCAGGTCGCCTACGTCGGCGACGATGACAACAACCACAGCATGGATGTGGAGGCGTTAGGCCCTGCGCTCCTGGCGTTTGGGCAACTCCTCCGCGCTGCGAATACCGAACTCAATCAGAACCGAGCGACCATGAAGGTGCTCGTGGACTCGCGGTTTGAGCACAAGTGCTTCCTTATCAATTTTGAAACGCTGCAAACCATTCTCGATACGGTCAAAGACTTCCTCGACGATGAAGGCGTCAAACACGCCGCCGATGTTCTGCAGAAGCTCGGCGTCACTGCCGGCACAACGGCGGCGGGTCTATTCGGCTATCTCAAATGGCGCAACGGGCGAAAAGTCGAGTCAGCACAAGAGGTAAAGGATTCGCCGGGCGCTGTCGTAATCAAGGTTGAGGGCGACAACAACACGTTCCAGATAGGCAGCGACGTTTTCCGACTGTCGAAAAATCCCGAGGTCTTGGAAGCCGTCGAGGGTACTCTGGCGCCGATAGAACACACGGAAGCCAAAGCGATTGAGTTTCGCAAAGAGGACAAGCCACTCGTCACGTTCAAAGAGAGAGACATCAAAGCGATCGTCGCTTCATGTGAGGATCCTGGCGGTGTCGATCTCGTCGAGAAAGACGAAGAAGAGCCAAAGATTGTCACGGCCGTCTTGTACTCTCATGGACCGGTGTTCGAACCCAAGGCACCTAACTGGCGCTTCCTGTATCGGAAAAAGCCGATCTATGCCGACGTCAGGCAAACGAACATCGCAAAGGAAGCGGTGAAGCGCGGCGCCTCGTTCATGAACGACCGATACAAAGTGAAGATGGAGGTCACGCCGCCGACCGAGGAGCATCCCGAGACGCACTACAAGATCATCGAGGTGTTGGACTTCACGCCTGCCGAGCAGCAAATCAGCATGAAGCTCCGGGCAGCAAAAAGGAAACCGACGAAGAGGGGTGCGACCAAATGAAAAGGCCTCCCCTTTCGGAGAGGCCCAATCATTAGATCAACCGCGCAAGTGCGGCCATTACCGAAGCAACAGTCGGATGGAAACTCCATCCGAAACCGAAGCGGTAAGACCTACCGCACGGCTGACTGGCTTCGAGAACCAGGAACACGCTCAAAAGCGCCTCCTATCTCTCGTGTGCGCGAGGGTCCCTTACGGTGCGTGCCATCGCGACATTAGGCCGGTAGCCCGGGGATTTTTTTGTTGAGTGCACTCGTGACTCCCCAAACACACTGCACGCATTTCGATCCAAATTTTATGTAAGGACGATTTTCCGGTCTTCAAGAGGAGATGAATTGCTGCATCGCAACACAAGAATATCAAAAATATCTTTCCTGGCGCATATGATGAGAGTAAGCTATTTTGCGCAACTTAACCCGCAATGGAGGCAATTATGCGCATCACGGTGAGAGGTTGGGGCCGGGACCTGGGCGAGACGGTCATTTTGTCGGAAGGGCTCGATGCCGCCGAGGAGGTTGGCGAGACCTATCAGCGCGGCAAGCTCTACAAGAAAGTGCTCGAGCCCGAGAACAAGCGGCGCACCAAAGTGCGCATTTCGAGCGGCATCGATGTGCGGCTCGGCGGCCGGTACCTCATGCACGTTGAGCTCTCCCGACAGGAAATCTCGCGGCTGTTCTTCGAGACGCACACCGGCGCGATGGTCCGGATGATCAAGTCGTTCATCGAAGAAGAAGCCCGCGAAGATCGCGAGGAAGATCTCGCCGCTCTACAAGAGCGGATTGAACGGCGCAAGAAGATCGCGGCGGAGATTGCAGCCGCGGAAGCCGAGGCCGGCGAATCCTGCCGAATGAAGCGCGGAGCGTGATGTGGTCGAGATATTGAACGAGCACTACGACCATCCGGCATTCCCGCAGCCGGCAGACCGCAACGCGCTCGTGTGGCGTTATCAAGATTTTGATAAGTTCGCATCACTAGTGACAACAGGCCGCCTGTATATGCGGCGTGCCGATCTCTTCAACAAAGACCAGTTTGAAGGGACAACGCCGCAGGGCGAGATCGACTACTGGGCACAGCGCGCGGCAGATGCCGCTACGCCCCAAGAACGAGCCGCAATCGAGCATAGCCGTGCTGAGCTTGCGGAATATGCCGAACACTTCCGCCGCAACTATTTCGTGAATTGCTGGAACATGGCGCCGGACGAGAATGTCGCCATGTGGGAGCGCTATACTTCGGGCCCGGAATCGGTCGTCATCCGATCGCGATACAGCACGTTCCTCAAGCAATTCCACTTCGGCGTCACCATGTCGGGCAAGTGACTTACATTGACTACAGCCTCGACGCCCTTCCGGGCATGAACATGCTGCATCGGATCACACACAAGCGGCACTTCTTTCGCGACGAGCAGGAAGTCCGCGCGGTCGTCTGCGCGGTCTGCCCCGACCAGGTTAGAAAGCAACTGATCGACCCCTATATGATGCCGGATGGCTGCGGATATGCGCCGCCAGTGAATGTCGCGGAGCTGATCGAGGCAGTGATACTGCACCCGGAGGCGACGCCAGAATTCGCGGCGAAGGTCACCGCATTCTGCGCCAAGCATGGTCCACCGGCGCCGATTCCCTCTGCCATGTCAGCTTCGCCGCGATTTTGAACACAGAACAGCCCGGCGCGTGGCTCGGCTGTAATCAGTAGCACCCCGCCGACCTCGACATGAGGACGACGAACATAGCCAGATTGACGCCTTCAAGGATTCCGTAGGTAACGCAAAGCGGTAAGCTTCATAGAACCATGAAAGCGCTTATCCCAGGCGCCGTGTTCATCGGCTTGAGGACTGTACGACGTAACCAACGCGCACGTTCCCTTGAATACGGTTTTCTGAAACAGCTCGTAATATTTCGCGGCTTCATAGATGCTCGAAGCTACGAGCATGTCATACGAAAGGAGATAAAAAACGTTCATCTGAGCGTGCACCCACCGACGGGCCGCATCCGGGTCGCTGCGCCTCAGAGAATGACACTCGAAGTCCTGCGGGTTTTCGCTATCGCAAAGCTACCCTGGATCAAGAAGCAGCAGAAAAGACTGCGAGAGCAGGAGCGCGAGACGCCTCGGGAATACATCGATCGGGAGAGCCACTATGTTTGGGGCTCGCGCTATCTCCTAAAGGTGGTCGAAGGGGACGAAAAGCCCTCAGTCGAAATCAGTGGCAGACAACTCTTGCTTCGCGTTCGTCGCGACACAAGTTCAGAACGGCGCGAGGCTATTCTCGAAGAGTGGCAACGCGAATTGCTGCACGCGGCAATTCCTCCGCTCATCGCAAAGTGGCAAAAGCTCATGAACACGCGAGTAAACCGCTACTTCGTCCAACGCATGAAGACTAAATGGGGAAGCTGCAATCACCGGGCCGCGACTATTCGGTTAAATACCGACCTCGCTCGCAAGCCTAGGGAGTGCCTAGAGTATATCGTTGTGCACGAAATGGTACATCTGCTCTGATGGACCAATTCATGCCCAAGTGGCAATCCCATCGCGAGGTTCTAAATAGACTACCAATTCGGCACGAGAACTGGGACTACTAAACCATTTCATGTTGTCGGAAGAGAATACTTTTTGACCTTCTCGCGTCCAATCTTAAAAATGACTTGCCGTAATTCATGACCTGCCACACTCTACCTGTGCTTGCAGCACTCGCACAACTGTCTAAGGCACATGTCGATCCTAGCGATGCGCCACTGCGGTCGGCAAAGTGACGTTGGGTGGATACGCCGCGAGCAATCGCTCCAAAGAAGCAGTCAGCTTACAGACTCAAGTGCCAAATGCCCTCGCGCAACGAGTACCATTATGAACCCAACGACTTGGCTTGAGAAGACAGTACCCGGCTTTCGCTTGCTGTCGGAGCCTGAGCGCGCCGCAATCAAGGATTTTGCGGTCCTATGGACGGTCTACGAAGGCAATGTTCTCAACGCTTCGGCTAATGCTGCTGCCATTGTTCGAGTCACAAACTCGCTTGCTACCACCGCCAAATTCTCACTGGATGAACTTTCACTTCCAATAAAGTATTTCAAGGATAGATACTTCGACGGCGCCGAACTGACTGATGCATTTCTGGGTCTTCACATGAGGCGCAATGATCACCCTCAGCTGGTCGAGACCGTACTCCGTGACAGGTCGAAAAACGAAGCCGAGATCTTGTCTGCCATCTTGATCATCATCTATCGTCTACGGAACAATTTATTCCATGGGGTAAAATGGAGCTACGGAATTAGGGATCAACTAGCCAACTTTCAGAATGCCAACGCTGTGCTCATGTGGGTGATCGAAGCCCATTTGAGTGCTGCCGCGGGTTAGTCGTTGCATCTCGTAGGCCGATGGCACTGACCTCGGCACTATTCCTTGTTTCATTCCGTAGAACACAAATCAAGCCTCGCAGTTCTATGAACCCCTATTCGTGTGACCGCAGAGATCACGAGCCATGGCCACTCAGTACGGTGACTACATCAAAGCTCTTCAACGCGGTTTTCGCGAGTACCGAAACACGCACTATGGCAATAGGCCCGAGCTCTTTAAGAGCTACAACGAAGATGGACCCGTCGTATGGACCGACCTGTCTCGTGATCTTAACGTAATGACACCGACATGTGCGCCATCTCTGCGCGAAATGGTCGTGAAGAAAATACCCCGATCCAAGCGTCACAGGCATTTTGGAAGTATGCAAAGCTCGCAAGCCTTGGTGCAATCGACATTCGGGGTAATTGAGGCGTTCGATCGGCTTGCTGTGCTTGCAAATGTTAGGGACGAAGAAGGTGGCCATGCATTTGGTCCTTCTGCGGCAACGGGCAATCTGACCTTTGAGAAGCAAATCACTGCCCTCGGCGAAGATCAAAGGGGGCCACCTCTGTCGATGTCTGGATCGGGGGAGCTTATCGGGTCGCCGTTGAATGCAAGTTGTCCGAGGCAAGCTTCGGAACCTGTTCGAGACCCGGATTGCGCGCTGAGGACCCGAAATACTGCAATGGCAGCTATGAGTATCAAGGCGATCGAACCATCCAACGATGCTCATTGACAGGCGCCGGGGTGCGTTATTGGGATTTTGCTGAATTGGCGTTCGGCTGGTCGCCAACGATCGACCACCGCCCCTGTCCGATGCGATCGCCGTATCAACTCATCAGAAATGTACTAGCTGCCTGCGTATCGTCGGACGGCACCTTCGAAGAGAATAGCGGACATGCTCTCGTCATCTATGACGAACGCAACCCAAGTACGTTCAGGGATGGCGCGTGTGAAATGCAATGGGGGGAGGCACGTTTCGCACTACGGATGCCGCATCTGCTAAGACGGCTTTCCTGGCAGTCGTTCCTCCGTCAATTACCTGATGATGACATCTATAACTGGCTGGCGCACGCGCTGCGCGACAAGTACGGACTTGTTGCCTAAGCCGAAAAGTGATCGATCTAGCGCGCGCCTCAAGAGTCGGAGGCACTGTTCAGTATTTCGTCCTCAAACAAACCAAGCAAAAAGAGCATCAGAGAGCGCTCTTACCGTTATGGCATTGGGAGAAAGCAATGACGCTCAACGAAATCAACATTTGGGGCATACACGGTGGCCGCACTGGGGATGCCGACGGCCTCTTCTTGAAGAAGAACTGCATCGCCGTTGGTTGGGCATCTATGGGTGATCTTAGTGCACTTTCGGCAGATCGGGAGGCGTTCAAATCGAAGGTTGCGCAGGTCTATCCAGAAAAGAAGCCGGGTGCCTGGCCGGTCAACGCGGGACAGTTATTCCGGTTTGTTCATGAAATGAAGGGCGGCGATATCGTTGTCTACCCATCGAAGCGGGATCGCCAAATTCATATTGGCAAAGTGCAGGGTGACTACAAGTACGACCCGACTGGGGAAGCAACCTATCCAAACCGCAGGGCAGTTAAGTGGCTTCATGCCGTGCCACGAACGAAGTTCACGCAAGGTGCGCTTCACGAAATCGGTTCTGCGATGAGCCTGTTCTTGGTCAAAAACTATGCCGAAGAATTTCGTGCCATGCTGGAGGGCACTACAACGCCTGTCACCCCGTTGGCACAGGATGAATCGGTCGCCGCCGTGACCGAAGATATTGAGGAAACGACGAGAGATTTCGTTTTGAAGAGGCTCGCTCAAGAGCTCAAAGGCGCTCCGCTCGAAGGCTTCATCGTCCACCTTCTAGAGTGTATGGGATACCACGCGCGGCTGACCCGAAAAAATGAACCCAGCGTAGATGTTATTGCCCACAAGGATCACCTCGGTGTTGAACCGCCCATCATCAAAGTACAGGTCAAGAGCAGCGACGGTGTAGCAACGGACAAGGACGTCTCCGCCCTTTACGGAAAATTGTCATCCGACGGAGAGTTCGGCCTCTTTATTACACTCGGAACGTTCAGTCCTGCTTCTCGAAACTATGAACAGAGCAAGAGCAATTTGCGCTTGATTGACGGTGATGAGTTGGTTCAACTAATTTTTCAGCACTACGAACACTTCGACTCCCGTCACAAGGGATTACTTCCATTACGCCGCGTCTATGTGCCGGAAGCCATCGAAACTGAAGATGATCAATGAACATGCCGACCTTACAAACCGTTGCCGAGCAACGTTGCGAGCTCGTAGGGCTCGTCTAGAAAATATTCCCGCAGCTCTCGATTCACTCTGGCGTCACCCCTTGCGTACCGGTCATACATCCCTCTCAGCCAGAGATAGCGATCGAGATCGATATAGTCGCTTGAATACAACGCGTAACGATCGCGGAGCTGATGTATGTTTTTGACAAAGCCTCCGTACGTTGTCGACCTGTCGAGATCTCTCGACGAGAGATGATGTTTGATCGCTTCACGTGCCGCGTCGTCGTAGATTGGAAACAGATTGCGATCGACAAAAAATGCACAGAACTTGGAGGCGAAGCTACGAAACTGACGCTTCCTCTGCTGATCCGGTGCAGACGGGGTATCTAGATCAACTGCATCGTCGAGCTGCCGTGGCGGCGTGAGGTCGGCGATGGCTTCGACTAACTCGATCGAATTGGCTGGAGTGATCTCCCGAAATCGCTCCTGTTGTAACACGGTATGAACGTGCCTCCCCATCCGAGTGATGGCAAGAACGTGGGTGGAATAGAGAGCGTTTACGGTTGCGGCCTTCACCAAGCACGCGCCAAGACTATGGCCTGGGTAGCACTGATTTAGAGTGAGTAGCGCATCTTCGGTAGTGCGCCAGAGAGCCAATCTCCCATGCATCTGCTGGGCAATCTTGATTTGGCCGCGCGAAATCGCCGATATCTGTCTTCGCTGCATCCTCACCTCTGAGTAAGCGCTGTTTTCAGGCCACAGCTTTGAGGTCGTGACGGCAATAGGCCCACGGCAGCAGGTGATCGATCTCGTTATTCGGATGACCGTTGACGATCCTGGTGAGCGCGTCGGTCAAGTAGGCAAGCGGATCGACATCGTTCAGCTTACAGGTTTCGACCAGGGAGGCGATGATAGCCCAGTGCTCGGCACCACCGTCGGAGCCTGCGAACAGCGCATTTTTCCGGTTGAGCGTGATCGGACGGATCGAGCGCTCTACGGCGTTGTTGTCGAGCTCGATACGGCCATCATCGATAAAGCGCGTCAGGCCCTCCCAGCGTGAGAGCGCATAGCGGATGGCGTCGGCCAGCTTGCCCTTTTGGCTGATCAACGCGAGCTTTGCGCGGAGCCACTGCTCGAAGGCTTCCGCCAGCGGTCGGCTTTTCTGTTGCCGAACGAGACAGCGCTCCTCGGCGCTACGGCCACGGATGTCCTTCTCGATGGCATAGAACTCGGCGATATGCTTGAGCGCCTCGCCCGCAATGGGCGCGGGACCGGGGGCGGCGAGTTCGTAGAAGTTACGCCGCATGTGGGACCAGCAGAATGCAAGCTGAACGTCGCCACGCTCGGCCAGCTTGCCATAGCCAGCATAGCCATCGACCTGCAGGATCCCCTTGAAGCCTGCCAGATGGGCGATTGGTCGGTCGGCTTTGCGATCGGGAGCATAGACATAGGCGACGCCCGGCGGATCGGCGCCGCCCCATGGCTGGTCGTCCGCTGCATTGTCATTCGGCCTGCAATATTGAGCCCCTAAGCCGGGGGATCGGCGTCCAAAATTGACCCCCTACAGATTGGTCTGTTGCGCTGCCTGCTTTGGAACGAAGCAGGTGGTGGGGGATGCTGATCGTGGAGACGATTGCCCGGATCCGGCGCGAGCACTTCATCAAGGGCAAGACAATCAAGGAGATCGCCCGTGACCTGAAGGTGTCGCGGAACACGGTCCGGAAGGTGCTGAGGTCGGGAGAGACCTCCTTCGAGTACGAGCGGCAGGTGCAGCCGCGGCCAAAGCTGGGACGATGGGCAGTAGAGCTTGACGGATTGCTGGCGGCGAACGCGGCCAAATCGGCTCGTGAACAGCTGACGTTGATCCGGATCTTCGAAGAGCTGCGCGGCCGCGGCTATGACGGCGGTTACGATGCGGTGCGGCGTTACGCCAGGCGGTGGAGCAAAGAACGCGGGCAATCGACCGCGGCCGCTTATGTCCCGCTGAGCTTTGCCCCAGGCGAAGCCTATCAGTTCGACTGGAGCCACGAGGTGGTCTTGCTGAGCGGCACCACGGTAATGGTGAAGGCCGCCCATGTCCGGCTCTGCCACAGCCGCATGCTGTTCGTGCGGGCCTATCCGCGGGAGACGCAGGAGATGGTGTTCGACGCCCACGACCGGGCGTTCGCCCTGTTCAAAGGTACCTGCACCCGCGGCATCTACGACAACATGAAGACTGCCGTAGAGACGATCTTCGTCGGTAAAGGGCGTCTCTACAATCGCCGCTTCCTGCAGATGTGCAGCCACTATCTGGTCGATCCGGTCGCCTGCACGCCAGCGTCGGGCTGGGAGAAGGGGCAGGTCGAGAACCAGGTCGGGCTGGTCAGGGAACGCTTCTTCACGCCGCGGCTGCGGTTCAAAAACCTCGACGAGTTAAACGCCTGGCTGCTCGACAAATGCATCGCCTACGCCAAGGCTCATCGCCATCCGGAGCTGGTCGATCAGACGATCTGGGAAGTGTTCGAAGCCGAACGCCCCAAACTCGTTCCCTATGCCGGCCGCTTCGACGGCTTCCATGCGGTGACGGCATCGGTCTCGAAGACCTGCCTGGTGCGCTTCGACAACAACAAGTACTCGGTCGCAGCCAGCGCAGTCGGACGACCGGTCGAGGTTCAAGCCTATGCCGATCGCATCGTGATCCGTCAGGATGGATGCATCGTTGCCGAGCACCCGCGATCCTTTGGCCGCGGCGATACCGTCTACGACCCCTGGCATTATGTGCCGGTGCTCGCCCGCAAACCCGGCGCCTTGCGCAACGGTGCTCCCTTCAAAGACTGGGTGCTGCCGGCCGCGATCGAGCGGATCCGGCGCAAGCTTGCCAGCACCGACGATGGCAATCGGCAGATGGTCGACATCCTCAACGCGGTGCTGACTGACGGTCTGCCCGCGGTGGAAGCGGCCTGTGCCGAAGCGCTCGGTCATGGCGTCCATTCCGCCGATGTCGTGCTCAATATCCTGGCCCGTCAACGTGAACCCGCCCCACCGGCCAACATCATGACGCCGGCCGCACTGACGCTCCGTCATGCACCGATCGCCGATTGTGCCCGCTACGACAACCTCCGGAGGACCATCTGATGGAACGAACCCAAATCTTCGACCTCATGGGCGAACTGAAGCTCTACGGCATGAAGGCCGCCTTCGACGAGATCATGGCAACCGCCGTCAAGCGCCAGCACGAACCTCAGCGCATTGTCGGCGACCTGCTCAACGCCGAGATCAACGAGAAGCAAGCAAGGTCGATCAAATACCAGCTCACCATTGCCAAGCTGCCGCTTGCCAAGGACATCGCCGACTTCCAGTTCGACGGCACGCCGATCAATCAGACGCTCGTCAATGATCTCGCTGGCGGCGGCTTCATCGCCCAACAACGCAACGTCGTGCTGGTTGGCGGAACCGGCACAGGCAAGACCCACCTGGCCATTGCCATCGCCAGAAGCTGCATCCGATCCGGTGCCCGCGGCCGCTTCTTCAACGTAGTCGACCTCGTCAATCGCCTCGAGACCGAGACCCGCAACGGACGGCAAGGACGGCTCGCCGAGCATCTGACCCGGATGGACTTCATCGTGCTGGATGAACTCGGCTATTTGCCCTTCGCCCAGTCCGGTGGACAGCTTCTCTTCCACCTCGTCAGCCGGCTCTATGAGCGGGCCTCCATCATCGTGACCACCAATCTCGCCTTCGGCGAATGGCCGAGCGTGTTCGGCGACGCCAAAATGACCACCGCGCTGCTCGACCGATTGACCCATCACTGCGACATCGTCGAGACCGGCAACGACAGCTGGCGATTCAAGAGCCGAGACGACGATCACGCCACCCGCGCTCGTCTCGCCTCCGCTATCCCGGCCAGCTCCGACGAGACGAGCGCTACCAGCAAACCCCGCCGCACGAAGGGGTCAAAATTGGACGCCGATGAGGGGTCAAATTTGCAGGCCGATTGACATTGAAGGAAAAACGATGAGCGCTAACGCACCCAACGAACCCGCAGACAGTGCCGACGTTAGTCTACACCGGTGTCGTGAGGACGGGCGTCGAAAGACCAAGGTACGCGAATTGTTCGAAAGCCAAGGTGCCGACGCTGCCTGGGTACTTGGTCTGCGGTTGGGCTTGAAGGAGAGCACACTCCACAACTGGTTCGCTCGCTGGAGACAGAAACGCTGATCAGCGTCGAGAGGACATGCACCGGTCTTTGCTATCCGACGTGCTCCTCGCTTTCGTGGGAGATCGAAATGGTCCAAGTACCGAAGAGCTACCCCTAGTGCGATTTATCGCGGGTACTGCCCCTTCTTGGCTAGCTATTCATTTCACACCATAAAAGGCGCGTCCGATGCTGGCTCCAACTGCGGCTCGTAGCCGCTCCTCTTGTGGAATGCGTCGTCCGCGGGATTGGCCGTTCATGAACTTATCGAACTCGTCGGCACTGACGCCTCCAGCACTCACCAACATGTTCTAATCGCCCGCTACTGCGCGCTCTCACAGGCACGATCCATCGCATTTGTTTGCGTGGCGACGCAAGGTGTAGGCGTCGGGGGTGGCGCCATTACCGGAGGCGTTCGCTTCAGTCGCGCAAGGGCGGTAAATTGACAATGTGCGTCATCAAGCGATCGAACGTGTGTCGCTGCAAACTGCGAATCTCTTGTCGTGAGGCCAATCCTCTGAGATGCTGAAGCTGCTGCAGGTCCCTACAAACCGACGTTACGGTCTGGTCCGCTCGCGTGAAGCGCTTGCGGGAGATCTGGTCCGGTTCTCCTTGTGCGCATCCAGCGTCGAAATAGAAAAATCCCATGTCAAGCTCCTGTCAAATCATAGAAATGATAGGATATCCTCCTCTTTTCGTAAAACTATTAGCAACCTCATCATGTTTTTCTCCTTTAGAGGTTTTCGTCAAAATACAAACGGTCCTATCATTCCTATCACCTCACATTGCGTTTTTCTTTTCGTACTGATTTCGTCCTAAAGTGTTCAGTTCGATGCCGCGATAGAACCGCTTTGCCCCTCTCCCGCCGTATGTGATTTCTGGACAACGCGCATGTAGATCGCGACCAAATACGATAGCACTGCCCGGCGGAATGCCGTTCGCTTCGCACCAGTATTTCCAGGCGTTGTAGAGAACTTTGACGTTGACTTGCGCTTCCGGAGATCGCGCGCACCAGTCCCTTAGGAAAGCGCTGATGGGACTAGCCAAATCAGAGAGCCGCTGCATTGCGTCTGTAGATGACTGGGGCATCCTAAAGAAGCCGCGGCTTCGGAGCCGTTCTAAGCCGCGAAGCGACCAATTGAGAATGCCGCTCAGTTCCTTCGACAGCGTGTGTGTTAAATTGGTATCCTCTTTACCAAGGAACGAGTTGGTCAATGTCAAAATTACGAAACGCGACGCGAACGCTCCTGATGCATCGGCAATGTTGGGGAGCTCATTCGTCAGCATCAGAAATCGCGTTGTGAGGCGACCGCTCCAGTAGTTCTTGTGTTTTCGATTTATGGTCTGAGCGTCTTCGCCCGATACGGATAAGAGGCGCTCGGCCACCGCGTGACTTGTCGCGCGAGTACCGTGTCGCGCATCGGAGATGATCGCCAGATTCTTGTCGATCAACTGCGACAACCCGAAATCCCCACTCAAGCTCGCCATCGACGGACTCGCGATATTGTCAGCTCCTAGCAAAAGCCCGAGGACGCGACCGATGGTACCTTTACCGGACCTCGGCGGGCCTACGAGCATGAATAATTTCTGGAAGCTCGTGTCGGACGTCAGTAGAAGGCCAAAAATTTCCTGCAACGCCAGTCGGGCCGTTTTTCCGTCGTCATCGTCAGGCCAAAGCTGCCTAAGGAATGCTCGCCAGGGCCGTGGAGTAAGCGCATCGGCAACATAGTCAAAGGGCAAGCAGTTGACATTGAAGAACCTCGGACTATGCGGCGTCAAAATGCGAGCATTGGGGTCAAGTAGCCCATTTCGACACGCGATCAGGTGTCCGCAACGCGTATTTGGTTCATCTAACCAGAATGGTACATTCCATCTCGCATCGACCTCCACCACCGCCTGTAGGGCATCAATGACTTGATTGACCTTTGTAGCAGTGGCGTTGAAGGGAGTGCCATTGGATTTGAGGGCGTCGTCTAAGAATTCATACACCTGCGACCGCAGGTGGTCTGCGTCACATTCAACCCAATGGGTACACGTCCACTCGTAGAAGGCGCCCCGATAGTAGACGAGTCCTTGAGCATCGTTTCGCACAAACAATCTTCGCACGAATTCTTTCGCGCTCTCGACGGGGCTTTCCGCTTGGAGCATCAATTTGCCAGCGCGCCGCCATTTTAGATCGGCACGATCCGCCTCAAAGAAAATCGTGCCCGCACCAATCCGTGTTGGTGGTGAACGATATATAGAGTCCCATTCTCTTCGAGTATTTGCTTCGTCATATTTCGAAGACTTGCGCGACCATTGATCGAAAATATGAAAACCTTGATCGCTACCGGATGTTGCTCGAAAAATCGCTAGCCCTAATCTCTTCCAGTCGTCCCAACCAAGATTGTCATTCGGGATCACGGCCATTGCGGCAGTAATGCGTTCGGGATCAGCTTCGGGCTGAGTGTTGCTCTCAAGCGAGTCTTTTGGGCCGCTCCTGTCCAGTAACTTGGTCGGAAAATTGGGCAGCTTGTCGAGGTCGCCTAGGCTACCTCGCATAAATTCGTAGCGCGCACGATCATGATTCGCTGACGGTGGCACGATCACGTAGCCGCCATCCCCGCGAGTATCGATGCCTGGTGCGAGGCGATCCGTTGAGTTGCGGACCTTGCCATCCGATTTGAACCAGAGATGAGCGCCCCCAGAAGGGGTCCGCACAATTAGCAGTGACAAGCTCTCCCACTGAGGGAGAAACGTAAATCCATCGATGAATTCCTGCGGCTTCACATCGATGTCGATGACATCGATGCCGGAGGCAGGACCTGTTGGAACACCGATCATCGCATCAGGCCACTGAGCCCACCAATCTCTGATCTGTTTCTCGTTGCGGGTCGCAGCCTTGAAACCCCTCTTTACTATTGGCGCCTTGGTTTGTCGCTTGCACGGGAATACCGGGAGCCCGAGCCGCGCATATCGGAGAGCATGCATAACCATTGCGCTCCCCGACTCAGAAGGGCTGTTCTTTGTGGGAGCTACCATCGTCAGGCTCCCTTGGTCTTTTTGGCTGGTTGATGCCGCGCAGCGCCTAGTTTGGTCGACAGCGAAACGTCTTCATCAAAGCAGGCGATTTTCGCGTCGTCTCGCGACAGTGCGTGGTCGAGTTCAGACGCCCGTGCGACGATAGTTCTCGGGCCAAGCTTCTTCGCCGGGATCAGGCCCTTTTCGATCAGGTAGTACGTTGTTCGTAGTGGTCGATTGATGTAGCGGGCGATGGATTGCGCGCCCCAAATGAGATCGTTCGGCAAAATGGTCGTTTTCGTCATGGTGGTCTCCGTTATCACCAGGACGAAATTATTGGGACGATGTGTGGGTGTCTTTACGTGCTTAGTCGCGACTAGGGGCCATCGCTATTCTGATCGCACTGACGCTGAAGTCGCATCCGTAATGCTGTCGATCGTAGTCGCGAGCATCCTCGATCGCCTTATCCTCGGCGCTGTTTGCTCCTGTCGCCGCAATGCCCTCCTCTTCGGCCTGTTTCATTAGCTTGGCCCGCGCCGCGAAGCTTTCAGTGCAAGCCGCCTGGTCAAGCAAAACACGAGCATTGTTCAAGCGTTCCTGCTTGCGCTTGCGTGCATGCCCAGCAACGTCGGAGAGAGCCGCTTCCTTAAACTGGGTGGTGAGATGGCTGTCGTTCGGATGGCGGCGGCCGCCGCCTTTGTACATGCCGTTCCGAGCATACTCATTAATCTGCCGATGGAGCGCGGTTGGCAGCGGGAGCAACTCCTGGCCTAAGCGTTCGCGTTCTGCGTTCACCGCGGCCAGAGCCAAGGAGAAGTCTAGGGCACTACGAGGCTTTGGATCTCGCGTCGTCCATTCTGGGAGCATTTCCTTGATCAGGTCGCCATACAGAACAAAAAGGTCGTTCTCCGAGAACTCCGTTGTCATGTCGCATCCATGTTGCATGGAGACATTGTCAGTCTGTGTAAGCCATTGATATCACGAAACATCATCCGGGAGATCATGCAACATACAATTGGAGGAATGACGCCGGGAAATGCCGATAACCAATTGATTTACGTGAGCTTTAAATGGCGCGCCCGGAACGATTCGAACGTCCGACCCTCAGATTCGTAGTCTGATGCTCTATCCAGCTGAGCTACGGGCGCATTTTCGCGGCAGGGCTTGAAGCCCAGACGGCTCCGAGAGGCCCGGAACGTCGCGAAAGAGCGCTCTAGCTACAGGCTCCCGGTCCGGTTGGCAAGGTCTGGAAACGCCAATTTCGGCGCGGTTTTGGCCCGCGCTTCCGGCATACCGGGACGCGTTTACGCCCGCGCCCGCTCGCTGCGGACCGAGAGCAGTTCCACCGGACGATCCGGGATCGAGATCCGGAAGGTGGCGCCGATGGTGCCCTCGACCAGATGGATGTGGCCGCCATGGGCGCGGATCAGCTCGGCGGCAATCGCGAGGCCAAGCCCGCTGCCGCCGGGGCGGCCGGAGGTCTGGAACGCCTCGAACAGGTGCTCGCGCGCCTTGGCGGGCACGCCGGGACCGGTGTCGGAGACCTCGATGATCGCAACCGTCCCCTCGCGGCGGCCGGTGATGCGGATCTGCTGGGCGCCGCCGTCGCTGGCGGTGCGACTTTCCAGCGCCTGCGTCGCGTTGCGGACCAGATTGAGCAGCACGCGGAACAGCTGGTCCGGATCGGCGTCGATGGTGAGCCCGCGTTCGATCGCGCTGATCCAGGTGATCGAGACATCGGTCGCAAGCCCGGCCGACTCGCGGACCTCGGCAACCGCCGGTTCGACCATGATGACGCGGCGATCGGGTGCCGCCTCCTGCGCGCGGCCATAGGACAATGTCGACTGGCAGAAGGCGATGGCGCGCTCGAGCGAGCGCAGCAGTTTCGGCGCGAAGCGCTGCACCCGCGGGTCGGGCACGCTGGCAAGCTGGTCCGACAGCAGCTGTGACGAGGCCAGCAGGTTGCGCAGATCGTGATTGATCTTGGAGACGGCGAGCCCGAGCGCGGCGAGCCGGCTCTTCTGATGCAGCATCGAGACGAGGTCGCGCTGCATGTCCGACAGCTCACGCTCCGCAACGCCGATCTCGTCGCCGCGCTGGCTTGGCACGATGATTCGCGCTGAGCTTTCTGGATTCTCGTGGAAGCCGATCAGGCTCGCGGTCAGCCGCCGCATCGGGCGGACGAACAGATAATGCAGCGCCAGATAGACCAGGCCGGCGGTGAGGCCGGCAATCAGGAGGGCAACGACCAGCACGTTGCGCGAGAAGCGATACATCGCCTGCCGCAGCGGCTTCTCGTCGATCACCACCTCGATGAATTGCGCCTGGCCCGGCGCGGCGCCGACTACGCGGATGGTCTGGTCACCGTGTTCCAGCATGATCTCGAAGGCATCGACGATCGCCGACCACACCGTCATGGTCCGCATGTCGACGTCATGGTCGATCGCGGCCGGCAAATCGGCGCTGGCAAGCAGGCGGCGCTGCTGCCCGAGCTTGATGGCGACGGCGCGGGCACCGATGCTGGTCAGGATCTGCCGCGCCAGCGAATCCGGCACAAGGCCGGAGGGGGCGGCGTCGAGCACCAGCGCCGCGGTATTGGCGGCTGCCAGGCGGTCATTGAGCCGGTTCATCCGGAAGTTGGCGATCGCCGGCACGTAGATCAGGAGCCCGGCGATCATCACCAGGGGGATCGTCAGCAGCAACAGCTTGCCCGACAGCCCGAGCCGAAGGGACGGCTTGGGCCGCTGCTTCTGCGCGGGCGCCTGATCGTCAGTTAGAGCCACAAGATAAGGCCTTGCTTGGCTTAGGGGTCGGAAGATGCCGCCCGGCCCCCAAGCCGGTCAAATTACGGATCGCTAATGTCGGCGGTTCCTAGAGCATTTTCGGTTCTGATTGAATCAGAACCGAAGCTCTAGCTTCTTGTTTTGACGCGTGTTCTTCACGCGAACCGGTGCCCACTTCGCTCGAAAACGCTCTAGAGCGCCCCACAGCGCCCCTCACCGTCAAAAACCCCGCGAAAACAGATATATTCGCCCTAATTGCGACGTTTCGAAGAAGCCCGTTTGCGACGCCCTGTGACATTGACGAAAACAAGACGCTCCCTTATAAGCCGCGCCAACTGTCCGCGATGGCCCGGTTCTTGACCCGGGGGCGGCTCGTTCGGGGCCGTAATCGGCGCGTTTGAGCCCGCCAGCATCACCGGACTTCATCTCAATACAACGGCAAATTGCCCGGTCAGCGGAGAATTACCCGTGAAGCGGACTTATCAACCCAGCAAACTGGTGCGCAAGCGCCGTCACGGCTTCCGCGCCCGTCTCGCCACGGCCGGCGGCCGCAAGGTCCTCGCTGCGCGCCGCGCGCGTGGCCGCAAGCGCCTGAGCGCCTGAGCCCGGACGTCTCCACTCCGGAGATACCCATTATGGATCGGCTGAGGCAGCGGGCGGATTTCCTCGCCGTTGCCAATGGCGCGCGGGCGAATACCGCAGCTTTTGTGCTGCAGGGCCGCCGCCGCGACGATCAGGGCCCGATCCGCGTCGGCTATACCGTCACCAAGAAGAATGGCACCGCGACCGAGCGCAACCGCATTCGCCGCCGGCTTCGCGAAGTGATTAGACGGGTCGGTGCCATATACATGCGGCCGCACCATGATTATGTGCTAGTCGGCCGTCGTGACGCGCTGACCCGCGACTTTGCGACCATGCTTGACGACCTGCGGTCGGCGCTGCGCCGCCTCGACCGGCCTGCGCCAAAGGCGGGTAACACAAGCGCGCCCAATCCGAACGGAATGACGAGACCATAAGAGATGTCCGACAACCGCAACACGATCCTTGCCGTCATTCTGTCCGGCTTCGTCCTGATCGCCTGGCAATATTTCTACAATGTGCCGCAGATGGAGAAGCAGCGCGAGGTCCAGCGCCAGGCCGAGGTGCAGAAGCCAGCGGCGCAGCCGGCGGCTCCGGGTGCCACTCCTGGCGCCGCTCCGGGGACTTCTGCGTCGCCGGCGCCGGGCGCGCCTGCCGCCGACGCCCCGGTGGCGAGCCGCGAGACGGTGCTCGCTTCCGGCCCGCGCATCAAGATCGACACGCCGCGCGTCACCGGCAGCATCGCGTTGAAGGGCGCCCGGATCGACGACCTGGCGCTGGTCCAGTTCCGCGAGACGGTCGACCCCAAATCGCCGGCTGTCGTGCTGCTGTCGCCGTCTGGCACGGCCGAGCCTTATTACGCCGAGTTCCTGTGGCTGACCGCCAACGGCTCGTCGGTGAAGACCCCGAACGGCGAAACCGTCTGGCAGCAGGAAGGCTCGAACAGCCTGTCGCCGACGAGCCCGGTGACGCTGAAATACGATAACGGCCAGGGGCTGATCTTCCGCCGCACCATCGCGATCGACGATCGCTACCTCTTCACCATCAAGGACGAGGTCAACAATCTCGGCAGTGCGCCGGTCACGCTGTATCCGTTTGGGTTGATCTCGCGCGGCGGCAAGCCGCCGGTCTCCGGCTACGCGATCCTGCACGAAGGCCCGATCGGCTATCTCGGCGAACACGGTCTGCAGGAATACACCTACAAGAATCTCGACGAGAGCAAGACCTCGACCGGCGGAAACTCGCGCGGCGTCGTGTTCTCGAAGGTCACCAACGGCTGGCTCGGCATCACCGACAAATACTGGGCCACGGCGCTGCTGCCCGAGACCGACGCAACGCTCGAAACCGCAAGGTTCACCACCGGCGACAAGCGCTACCAGGCCGACTACATGCTCGGCGGGCAGACCATCCCAATAGGCGGCACCGCCGTCGCCAGTGGGCGGCTGTTCGCCGGCGCGAAGGAGGCCGCTGTCGTCGGCCTCAACTTCCCGCTGGTCGGCTTCGGCGGCTACAACAAGCAGCTCGGCCTCAACCATTTCGATCTGCTGATCGACTGGGGCCACTTCTACTTCATCACCAAGCCGATGTTCCTGGCGCTCGACTGGTTCTATCGCCTGGTCGGCAATTTCGGCATCGCGATCCTGCTGGTGACGGTGATCGTGAAGCTGCTGTTCTTCCCGCTCGCCAACAAGTCCTACGCCTCGATGGCGAAGATGAAGTCGGTGCAGCCGCAGCTGGCCGCGCTCAAGGAACGCTATCCTGACGACCGCGTGAAGCAGCAGCAGGAGATGATGGAGATCTACAAGAAGGAGAAGATCAATCCGATCGCCGGCTGTCTTCCCGTCGTTGTCCAGATCCCGGTGTTCTTCTCGCTCTACAAGGTGCTGTTCATCACCATCGAAATGCGGCACGCGCCGTTCTTCGGCTGGATCAAGGACCTCTCGGCGCCCGATCCGACCAACCTGTTCACGCTGTTCGGGCTGATTCCGTTCGATCCGATCGCGCTGCTCGGACCGCATATCGGGGCCTATCTGGTGATGGGCATCTGGCCGATCATCATGGGCATCACGATGTGGGTCCAGATGAAGCTCAACCCGGCGCCGCCGGATCCGACCCAGAAAATGATCTTCGACTGGATGCCGCTGATCTTCACCTTCATGCTGGCGGGTTTCCCGGCGGGTCTCGTGATCTACTGGGCCTGGAACAACCTGCTGTCGGTGCTGCAGCAGAGCTTCATCATGCGCAAGAACGGCGTAAAAGTAGAGTTGTTCGACAATCTCAAATCCACGTTTCAAAAAAAAAGCGTGACGACTGAGACCAAGAAAGCGACGTAGCTTCCGGCAACAACGCTTCAACGCCACGTCATGCCCGGCCTCGTGCCGGGCATCGACGTATTGGAGGGCGGCAGGACGTTGACCTGGATGGCCGGGTCGTCTTACGCCAAAGACACGCCTTGGGCCTTTGCCTGGCCACCACGAGATGGGATCCTTCGCATGAGCACCGAACCCGATGCGGAGCTGATCGAGCAGGGACGAAAGCTGTTCGCCGGCGACTGGCGATTCATCTGGGCCTCGCCCTCGATCGAGACGCTGCCGCCGATGGCCGGCCTCGAGGTCGCCTTTGCCGGCCGTTCCAATGTCGGCAAATCGAGCCTGATCAACGCGCTGACCGGCCGCAATGCGCTAGCTCGCACCTCGCATACGCCGGGCCGCACCCAGGAACTGATCTTCTTCGAGGGCCCGGAAAACGCGGACTTTCGTCTCGTCGACATGCCCGGTTACGGCTACGCCTCGGCGCCGAAGACCAAGGTGGCGTCATGGACGGCGCTGATCCACAAGTTCCTGCTCGGGCGCGCGACGCTGGCGCGGGTCTATGTGCTGATCGACGCGCGCCACGGCATCAAGGACGTCGATCTCGACGTGCTGAAGACGCTGGATAAGTCCGCGGTCAGCTACCAGGTCGTGCTGACCAAGGCCGACCAGGTCAAGGCAGGCGAACTGAAGACTGTGATCGCCGACACGTCAGCGACGCTGGCAAAGCATCCCGCCGCGTTCCCCGAACTGCTGGTGACCTCGTCGCGGACCGGCGACGGCATGCCGGAGTTGCGCGCCGCGATGGTGCGCCTGATCGAGGAACGGCGGCGATGAACGGCCTATCCCGCCTTCTGATCTGCGTTGCCGCCGTCATGGGCGCCTGCGGCGTGATGCTGGCGGCGGGCGCAGCCCATATGCCTGATGCCACGCGGCTGGCGGCGGCGTCCTCGATGCTGCTGTTCCATGCACCCGCCGCCATCGCGACCATTGCCGTTGCGGACCGCGCTGTCATCCATGCCACGTTCGGAATTGCGGCAGCGGCCGGTTTCGTCATCGCGGCGTCATTGTTCGCCGGCGACCTCGTGCTGCGCCAATATGCCGGCCATGGATTGTTTCCAATGGCCGCCCCGACTGGCGGAACGCTGCTGATCCTGAGCTGGCTGGCGCTGGCGGTCGCTGCGATGTGGCCGAAGCGTTGATCACTGCCTTCCTTCTCCCCTTGTGGGAGAAGGTGGCGCGGATGCAATCCGCGCCGGATGAGGGGTCTCTATCCGCGGAGACAGACCCCTCACCCGTCTCAATCGCGCGTTGCGCGATTGATCCACCCTCTCGCACAGGGGGAGAGGGTTTGAAGACCACTTTGCGCCCCGCCCGCCAATCAGATAGAACCCTGCGCGCCCCTCCGCTGACGACGAGACCAGTCCCATGACCGACCAGCACATCAGCCCGCTCGATCAGGCCCGCATCCTGTCCGAGGCGCTGCCGCACATGCAGGAATATGACGAGGAAACCATCGTCATCAAGTATGGCGGCCATGCCATGGGCGCCGAGGACACCGCCAAGGCGTTCGCGCGCGACATCGTGCTGCTGGAGCAGACCGCGATCAACCCGGTGGTCGTGCATGGCGGCGGGCCGCAGATCGCGACCATGCTGAAGCGCCTCGGCATCCAGTCGGAATTCGCCGCCGGCCTGCGCATCACCGACGCCGCGACCATCGAGATCGTCGAGATGGTGCTGGCTGGCTCGGTCAACAAGCAGATCGTCGGTTACATCAATGAGGCCGGCGGCAAGGCCGTGGGCCTCTCCGGCAAGGACGGCAACATGGTGAAGGCGTCGAAGACGACGCGCACCATGGTCGATCCGGATTCCAACATCGAGAAGGCGGTCGATCTCGGCTTCGTCGGCGACCCCGAAAAGGTCGACCTCACGCTGCTCAATCAGCTGATCGGCTATGAGCTGATCCCGGTGCTGGCGCCGCTGGCGACCTCGCAGGACGGTCAGACGCTGAACATCAACGCCGACACCTTTGCCGGCGCGATCGCGGGCGCGCTGAAGGCCAAGCGCCTGCTGCTGCTGACCGACGTGCCCGGCGTGCTCGACAAGTCCAAGAAACTGATCCCGGACCTCTCGATCAAGGAAGCCCGCAAGCTGATCGCCGACGGCACGATCTCCGGCGGCATGATCCCGAAGGTCGAGACCTGCATCTATGCGCTCGAACAGGGCGTGCAGGGCGTCGTGATCATCGACGGCAAGACGCAGCACGCGGTGCTGCTCGAGCTCTTCACCAACCAGGGCACCGGCACGCTGATCCATAAGTAATGGCAGACGCGGCAGCGCGACCAGAGCGTTTTCGAGCGAAGTGGATACCGGTTCGCGTCAAGAAAACGCGTCAAGGCAAAGATCCAGAGCCCCGTTCCGATTCCATCGGAACGGAAAAGGCTCTGAAGGCCGTCATCGCGGGACTTGTGGCGAGAATGCCTCGCCGGTCGCCGGCGACGCGGCTCGCGATGTCGCTGCCGGCCGCGCTGGTATCAATCCTGTTCTCGGCGGCGCCGGCGCATGCCGACCTCAAGCTCTGCAACCGCATGAGCTATGTGATCGAGGCCGCGATCGGCATCGACGACAAGGCGGCGACAGCGACACGCGGCTGGTTCCGCATCGATCCCGCCACCTGCCGGGTGGTGGTGCAGGGCACGCTGACCGCCGACCGCGTGCTGCTCAATGCGCGCGCGCTCGGCGTCTACGGCGCCTCGCCGATCCCGCAGAACGGCACCGACACGCTCTGCGTCGCGCAGGACAATTTCGTGATCGCCGCCGCGCGCCAATGCCGCTCCGGCCAGACGCCGGCGCAATTTACCCAGATCACGCCAACGCAGACCGACGACGGCAATCTCGTCGCCTATCTCGCCGAGGACAGCGAATATGACGATGAGCAGGCGCGGCTCGCCGGCATCCAACGCCTGCTGGTGATCGCAGGCTACGACGCGGCGCCGATCGATGGCGTCGACGGGCCGAAGACCCAGAGCGCGCTGTCGGCGTTCCTGAGGAGCCGCGGGCTCGCCAGCGACATCGTGCAGTCGCCGAATTTCTTCGCCACCATGATCGATGCCGTGCAGAAGCCGTCGGCGTCGGGGCTGACCTGGTGCAACGACACGCAGTACAAGGTGATGGTCGCAGTTGCGACCGATGACGGCAAGGTGGTGACCAGCCGCGGCTGGTATCGAATCGACCCCGGCAAGTGCCTGCATCCCGACGTCACGGGCATGCCGAAGCAGATCTATTCGTTCGCCGAGGCCGTCGACAGCGACAACCGCGCCATCCGCATCAAGGACAAGCCGCTGAACTGGGGCGGCGCGGTGCAGCTCTGCACCCGCGAGAGCAAGTTCGAGATCAACGAGCAGGGCGACTGCGCCACCCGCGGCCTCGCCGCGCTTGGCTTCACCACCGTCGACATGACCAGCGGCGGCAAGACGCTGCGCTTTGCGATGCCGTGATGCGCGGGACGAGAGATTGAGCAAACCATGAAAACTCCCCGCAGCTTCGGCCATGTCGAGACCTGGGTGTTCGACCTCGACAACACGCTGTACCCGCATCACGTCAATCTGTGGCAGCAGGTCGATGCGCGGATCGGCGAATTCGTCAGCAACTGGCTGAAGGTGACGCCAGAGGACGCGCGGCGGATCCAGAAGGACTATTATCTGCGCTACGGCACCACGATGCGCGGCATGATGACGGAGCATGGCGTGCAGGCCGACGACTACCTCGCCTATGTGCACAAGATCGATCATTCCCCGCTGCAGCCGAATCCGGCGATGGGGGCTGCCATCGCCAAACTCACCGGGCGCAAGCTGATCTTGACCAACGGCTCGGTCGACCATGTCGATGCGGTGCTGGGCCGGCTCGGCATCACCAACCATTTCGACGGCGTGTTCGACATCATCGCGGCCGATCTCGAGCCGAAACCGGCGCCGCAGACCTATCAGAAGTTCCTCAGGCTGCACGACGTCGATCCGGCGAAAGCTGCGATGTTCGAGGACCTCGCGCGCAATTTGGTGGTGCCGCATGAGCTCGGCATGACCACCGTGCTGGTGGTGCCCGACGGCAGCCAGGAGGTGGTGCGCGAGACCTGGGAGCTCGAAGGCCGCGACGCTGCCCATGTCGACCATGTCACGGATGATTTGACCGGGTTCTTGCAGCGGCTGAACGGATAGCCCTGATCTCTCCACACGTCGTCCCGGCGAAGGCCGGGACCCATTACCATCAGTCTCTGTATGGCTACGCGCTGTGGCCCCATCGTGCTGCACCGCTGGCATTCGTGGTAATGGGTCCCGGCTGCGCCGGGACGACGTTGAGTTTGCCTTGACTCTCCTGCCCCAAATTCCGAAAAAGCCCTGCAAAATTCCCGTCATAATCACCGATACGCCCAAGGATTGTCCCGATGTCGCTGGCCGCCCTCGAAACCACCGTCAACGCCGCGTTCGACGCCCGCGAAGGCATTTCGACCTCGACCAAGGGCGAGGTCCGCGAGGCCGTCGATCACGCGCTGGAACTGCTCGACAAGGGCGAGACTCGCGTTGCCGAGCGCGAGGCCGGCGGCAAGTGGAAGGTCAATCAGTGGCTGAAGAAGGCGGTGCTGCTCTCGTTCCGCCTCAACGACATGGGCCAGATCGCGGGCGGCCCGGGCAAGGCGTCGTGGTGGGACAAGGTGCCCTCGAAGTTCGAGGGCTGGGGCGAGAACCGCTTCCGCGACGCCGGCTTCCGCGCCGTGCCGGGTGCGATCGTGCGCCGCTCGGCCTTCATCGCCCGCAACGTCGTGCTGATGCCCTCCTTCGTCAATCTCGGCGCCTATGTCGATGAAGCCACCATGATCGACACCTGGTCGACGGTCGGCTCCTGCGCCCAGATCGGCAAGCGCGTGCACATCTCCGGCGGCGTCGGCATCGGCGGCGTGCTCGAGCCGCTGCAGGCCGAGCCCGTCATCGTCGAGGACGACTGCTTCATCGGCGCGCGCAGCGAGGTCGCCGAGGGCGTGATCGTGCGCAAGGGCGCGGTGCTGGCGATGGGCGTGTTCCTGGGCGCCTCCACCAAGATCGTCGACCGCGAGACCGGCGAGATCTTCGTCGGCGAGGTCCCGGAATATGCCGTCGTGGTGCCCGGCACGATGCCGGCCAAGCCGCTGAAGAACGGCCAGCCCGGCCCGGCGGTCGCCTGCGCCGTGATCGTCAAGCGCGTCGACGAGCGCACCCGCGCCAAGACCAGCATCAACGAGCTGCTGCGAGACTGAGAAGCGCTGCGCTAAATTCCTCATCCCGTCACCCTGAGGAGCGCGAAGCGCGTCTCGAAGGGCGACGGCCCGGCTCTCGGCCGTTCACCCTTCGAGGCTCGCTCCGCTCGCACCTCAGGATGACGGGTCCAACGGAGGATCGAACCAATTTCCATCCGACGTCGACAAAACTCCGGGCCGCGAAAATTGCCGCCGCCCGGAGTTTTTTCATGGACTGGGCCAATTACCTGTTCGGCTTCAAGGGCCGCGTCAACCGGGCCAAATTCTGGCTCGCAGGGCTGATCATCGTCTGCTGGATGATGTTCCTCGCCCTGCTGGTGGTCTCGGTCGGCCTTGGCAGCAAGGATGGGTTTGGCTTCAATGTCGACGACATCTTCCGGGCGTTCGACCCGGACAGCTACAAGTCGCTGACTTGGGCCGGATTGCCGGCGCTGCTGGTCAAGGCCTGCGGAACGGCGCTGTTCGTCTGGGTCTATATCGCTGTCTCGATCAAGCGCCTGCACGACCGCGACAAGAGCGGCTGGTGGATGATCCCGTTCTTTGCGATCCCGGGTCTCATGAGCCAATTCTCGGACCGGCTTCCCGACGAATCCTATTGGATCATGGCCGCGGGCTCGGTCGTGTTCGTGCTCTATATCTGGGGCTTCATCGAGCTCGCCTTCCTGCGGGGCACGTCGTACCCAAATCGATACGGTCCCAATCCGCTGGGAAAAACCCATGAGAGGCGAGGAGGCGACCGCGGCAGTGGGTCGCGCTCCGGGAGGGGCTGGGATCAGCAGAGCGAGCTCGATATGGTGCCGCACAAAGCTGGTCCACCCGCGGTGTGACGTGTTAAGCGAGACGCATGAATGATGCCGTCTCGATCACCCGCGATCTCGTTCGCTGCCCCTCCGTCACCCCGGCCGACGCCGGCGCGCTCGGCGTTCTCGAAAGCCTGCTGAAGGCGGCAGGTTTCGAGGTCCATCGCGTGACGTTCTCCGACCCCGGCACCGCCGATGTCGACAATCTCTACGCCCGCATCGGCAGCTCCGCGCCGCACATCACCTTCGCCGGCCACACCGACGTGGTGCCGCCCGGCGATGAATCAGCGTGGACGATCGGCGCATTCTCCGGCGAGGTGAAGGACGGCTTTCTCTACGGCCGCGGCGCCGTCGACATGAAGGGCGGCATCGCCTGCAGCGTCGCCGCGGTGCTGCAATATCTGCAGGACCATGGCGGCAAGCCACAAGACAACGGCAACGGCTCGATCTCCTTCCTGATCACCGGCGACGAGGAAGACGTCTCGATCAACGGCACCGTCAAGCTATTGAAATGGTGCGCCGAGCGCGGCGAGAAATTCGATCATTGCGTGCTCGGCGAGCCCTCCAATGTCGAGGTACTCGGTGACATGATCAAGATCGGCCGGCGCGGCTCACAGTCCGGCACGCTGGTGGTCGATGGCGTGCAGGGCCACGTCGCCTATCCGCACCGCGCCTCGAATCCGGTGCCTGACATCTCGCGGCTGATCGTGGCGCTGAGCGACGAGCCGCTCGATCACGGCAGCGCGCAATTCCAGGCGAGCAACCTCGAATTCACCACGGTCGATGTCGGCAACACCGCCGGCAATGTGATCCCCGGCCAGGCACGGGCGAAATTCAACATCCGCTTCAACGACAATCACACCCAGGAGAGCCTGCGGCAGCTGGTCGACGAGCGGCTGGCAAAAGCCTGCGGCAACCGCATCCGCGCCCACATCGACTGGATGCCGTCGAACTCGAACGTGTTCGTCACCAAGCCGGGGCCGTTCACCGACCTCGCCGTCGCTGCGATCGAGGAGATCACCGGCCGCAAGCCGGAGCTCTCGACCTCGGGCGGCACTTCGGATGCGCGCTTCATCTCGAGCCATTGCCCGGTGATCGAATTCGGCCTGGTCGGCCAGACCATGCACCAGATCGACGAGCGCACGCCGGTGGCCGATCTGGAGAAGCTGACGCGGATATATCGGGGCGTGCTGGATCGGTATTTCGGCTAGCCTCGCGACCGTAGGATGGGTGGAGCGCAGCGATACCCATCGCGTTCGCGGTGAGATGATGGGTATCGCTTCGCTCCACCCATCCTACGAAGCTACTCGCGCCAGACAAAAACATCGAAAACAACCCCATGCACAGTAGGGATTGGGGCCGCTAATAATCCACCCGCATCAGATAGAGCCCGTCCGGTGGCGCGACCGGGCCGCAGGCGGCGCGGTTGCGGGCGGCGAGCGCAGCAGCGAGATCGTCCGCGCTCCAGCGGCCCTCGCCGACCCAGACCAGCGAACCCACCATCGAGCGCACCTGGCTGTGCAGGAACGAGCGCGCCGAAGTGAGGATCGAAACCGCGTCGCCTTCCCTGACCACGTCGAGCTGATCGAGCGTCTTCTCCGGCGACTTGGCCTGGCACTCGGTGTCGCGGAAGGTGGTGAAATCGTGCTTGCCGAGCAACCGCTGCGCAGCCTCGTGCATCGCTGCCGCATCGAGCGCGCGCGGCACGCGCCAGACGCGGCTGATGTCGAGCGCGAGGTTCGCACGCGTGTTGGTGATACGATAGAGGTAGTGCCGCCTGGTCGCGGAGAAGCGCGCCTCGAAATCGTCTGATACGATATCCGCCGCCAACACGCCGATCGGATTGGGCCGCAGATGCGCGTTCAGCCCGTCGCGAAAACGGCCGGGCGGAAAATGCTTGGCGATGTCGCAATGCGCGACCTGGCCGCGCGCGTGCACGCCGGCGTCGGTACGGCCGGCGCCATGGACGCGCACGTCCTCGCCGCAGATCGCTTTCACCGCCGTCTCCAGCGCGCCCTGCACGGTCGGCGCGGTGTCCTGGATCTGCCAGCCGGAGAACGGCGTGCCGTCATATTCGATGGTGAGCTTGTAGCGCGGCATCAGGCGAGCCGCGCAGGCGGCTTCAGCGGCGTGCCGCGCAGAAAATCCGCCGCTTTCATCGGCGCCTTGCCGGCGCGCTGCAATTCGAGAATCCGGACCGCGCCGTCGCCACAGGCGATCGCAAATTTGTCGTCGAGCACATCGCCCGGCTCGCCCGAGCCCTTGGCGAATTCGCAACGCAGGATTTTCAGCCGCACCGGCTCGCCTTCGCCTGATAGCTCGCACCAGGCACCGGGGAATGGCGAGAGCCCGTGAATGTGCCGCAGCACCGCATGCGCCGGCTGCGTCCAGTCGATTCGCGCCTCGGCCTTCTCGATCTTGGCGGCGTAGGTGACGCCGTCCTCGCTCTGCTTCGTAAGCTGCAAGCCGCCACGCTGCAGCGCGCCCATCGCGCGCACCATCAAATCGGCACCGAGCGGCGCCAGCGCGTCGTGCAGATCGGATGCCGTCATGCTGTCTGAGATCGGCAGCCGCTCGGCCATCGCGACGTCGCCCGTGTCGAGACCGACATCCATCTTCATCACCATCACGCCGCTCTCGGCGTCACCCGCCATGATGGCGCGGTTGATCGGCGCGGCGCCGCGCCAGCGCGGCAGCAGTGAGGCGTGCAGGTTGAAGCAGCCGAGCCTGGGCGCGTCGAGAATCGCCTGCGGCAGGATCATGCCATAGGCGACGACGACTGCTGCATCCGCGTCATGCGCGCGAAATTCCTCGAGCGCTTCCGGCGTCTTCAACGTCTTCGGCGTCAGCACCGGAATGCCGAGGCGGCGCGCCTCCTGCTCGACCGGCGTCGGCTGCAACTGCAGCCCGCGCCGCCCGCCCGGCTTCGGCGCGCGAGTGTAGACCGCGGCGACCTCATGGCCATGGGCCACAAGCTCCAGCAGCGTCGGCACTGCGAAATCGGGCGTGCCCATGAAGATCAGACGGAGCGGCATCAACAGCACTCGCTGCGCTCCCTCCCCCCTTGTGGGGGAGGGTTAGGGAGGGGGGTAGCCGCAACGGCGGTGCTTGCGGCTACCCCCCTCTCCGGCTCTCCCCCACAAGGGGGGAGAGGGCGCATCGCACAAGCGGAAACGCTGTTCACGCTACACTCACTCCGCCGCGCGCTTGGCGGCCTTCTCGAATTTCTTGAAAACGCGGTCGCGCTTCAGCTTCGACAGATAGTCCACGAACAGCACGCCGTTGAGGTGGTCGATCTCGTGCTGGATGCAGGTGGCGTAGAGCCCTTCGGCGTCCTCTTCATGCACCTTGCCGTCGAGGTCGGTGAAGCGCAGGCGCACCCGCGCCGGACGCTCGACCTCCTCGTAATATTCGGGGATCGACAGGCAGCCCTCTTCGTAGACCGACAGCTCTTCCGAATGCGAAATGATCTCCGGATTGATGAACACCCGCGGCTGCGGCGTGGTCTCGCCGTTCTCGTCGCGCTTGGCGAGGTCCATGGTGATCAGCCGCAGCGGCTGCGCGACCTGGATTGCCGCGAGCCCGATGCCGGGCGCGTCATACATGGTCTCGAGCATGTCGTCGGCGAGCTTGCGGATCTCCGGCGTCACCTTCTCGATCGCCTTCGACACCAGCCGCAACTGCTTGTCCGGCAGAATGATGATTTCTCTGATAGCCATGGCCGCGATTTAAGCTGCGGGCATGATGCGGTCAATGCGTTCGGGAACCCCTTAAGGCGGCCTTAACCACGTTTCTTTACACAGCGTTAACCAGGAAAATTGAGGGAGCGTTTACCATAAATGTTCCCTTTTCGTTCGGCAGCGACGCCGAATCGGCTACAACGGCTGGCATGAACGAGATTCTCCTCACGATCGGCGACCTCCCGGTCCGCGTCTCCGACGCGTTGATCGGCCTTGGCGCGCTGGCGCTGATGCTGCTGTTCGCCATCGCGGTGGTGATCGCACGAGCCAGCCGGCGCAGCGCGGAACTGGCGATGGCCCAGGCCATTCGGGCCGACGAGCTGGAAGAGCGGCTCGCCGACATGCTGCGAGCCCAGAGCGAGGCCTCCGGGCGGGTCGATGCCATGGGGCAGGCGCTGGCCGGCCGCCAGGCCGAGATGGCCCGTGCCGTCAACGAGCGGCTGGATTCGGTGACCCACCGGGTCGGCCAGTCGATGGAACAGACCACGCGCAACACGATGGATTCGCTGCGTGTGCTGCATGAGCGACTCGGCATCATCGACCACGCCCACAAGAACCTCAACGAACTCACCACCCAGGTCACGACGCTGCGCGACGTGCTCGCCAACAAGCAATCCCGCGGCGCGTTCGGCCAGGCGCGGATGGAGGCGATCGTCCAGGACGGCATGCCGAAGGGCTCGTTCGAGTTCCAGTACACGCTGACCACCGGGAAGCGGCCGGATTGCGTGGTGTTCCTGCCCGACCAGCGCCCGCTCTGCATCGACGCGAAATTCCCGCTCGAAGCCATGACCGCGCTGCACGATGCGCGCAGCGACGAAGAGCGCAAATTCGCCAGCCAGCGGCTGCGCGCCGACGTGCTGAAGCATGTCAGCGACATCGCGGAGAAGTACCTGATCCCCGGCGAGACCCAGGACACCGCGCTGATGTTCGTGCCGTCGGAGTCGGTCTATGCCGAAATCCATGACGGCTTCGACGACGTGATCCAGAAGGCCTATCGCGCCCGCGTCGTGCTGGTATCGCCCTCGCTGCTGATGCTGGCGATCCAGGTGATGCAGCAGATCCTGAAGGACGCCCGCATCCGCGACGCCGCCGACCAGATCCGCAACGAGGTGATGCATCTCGGCGATGATCTGGCCCGCCTGCGCGAGCGCGTGCTCAAGCTGCAGAACCATTTCGGCCAGGTGAACGAGGACGTCAGGCAGATCCTGATCTCCGCCGACAAGATCGAAAAGCGCGCTGGCCGCATCGAGGAACTCGACTTCAGCAAGTCCGAGACCCCGATCGAAGTCCCCCGCTTCGTCAAGCCAGCCGCCCCCGAGCTGTTCCCCGCCCCGCGCAAGCTGCAGGCGGGGGAGTAGGTGTTGTCTTTAGAAGTTGTTTAGCGCGCTCGCGCCACCCAATCGGGGTCATCGCCCGGCTTGACCGGGCAATCCAGTATCCCAGAGACGGAAGTTGGGAACACGTAGCTACTACATCTACATTCTCGCCAGCCGCCTCGGCGGCACACTCTACATCGGTGTGACAAATGACCTCATTCGCCGCGTCGGCGAGCACAGACTGAAACTCATCGAGAGTTTCACTGAGAAATATGATGTGGTGAAGCTCGTTTATTTCGAGCAATTCGATGATCCTGAGAGCGCGATCCATCGCGAGAAGCGGCTCAAGAAATGGCCGCGCGCGTGGAAGATTTCGCTGATTGAGAAGGATAATCCGGACTGGAACGACCTCTATCAGGAAATTGCCGCAGGCGGCGGATAGGCCTCTGGGATACTGGATCGCCCGGTCAAGCCGGGCGATGACAGTCTTTTTGGGGCCGAATCTGGTAACACCGGTTTTATGACAGCACCCGAAGCTACGTCAGACGCGTCCGCGAAGCCGCAGGAACTTGCCGCCACCTCCTGGCGCGACAGCTTCGCGGTCTATCTGCAGCCGCGGGTGCTGATCGTGCTGCTGCTCGGCTTCTCCTCAGGCCTGCCGCTGGCGCTGTCGGGCTCGACGCTGCAGGTGTGGATGAAGGAGGCCGGGGTCGATCTCGGCACCATCGGGCTGCTCGCGCTGATCGGCACCCCCTACACGCTGAAATTCCTCTGGGCGCCGCTGGTCGACGCACTGCATGTGCCGCTGTTCACGCAAATGTTCGGTCGCCGTCGCGGCTGGCTGCTGTTCTCGCAGCTGTTGCTGATCGCGACGATCCTGGTGCTGGCGATGGCCGATCCGGCGCGATCGCCATGGTTCGCGGCCTTTGCCGCGCTGCTGGTTGCAGCCGCCTCATCGACGCAGGACATCGTGGTCGATGCCTTCCGCGTCGAAAGCCTGCCGGAAAGCGAGCAGGCCGCCGGCATGGCGTCCTATGTCGCGGCCTACCGCATCGGCATGCTGGTCTCGACCGCCGGCGCGCTGTTCATCGTCAGCGGTTTCGAGTCCGCCGGAGTGGCGCGCCCGTCGGCCTGGATGTGGGGCTATGTGGTGATGGCCGCGCTGGTCGTGATCGGCATCATCACGGCGCTGGCTGCGACCGAGCCGGCCCAATCGAAAGGCGCGCAGGCGGTCACGCATGCGCAGACCGCAGCCGAACGCGTATGGCACGCGGCGCTCGGCGCGTTCTCCGAGTTCCTCAGCCGCAAGGATGCATTCGCGGCGCTCGCCTTTGTGGTGCTGTTCAAGTTCACCGACGCATTCTCGGGCACCATGACCGCGCCGTTCGTGATCGACATCGGCTTTTCCAAGGTCGATTACGCGGCGATCGTGAAAGGCGTCGGGCTTGCCGCAACCTTGATCGGCGGCTTTGCCGGCGGCTTCGTGGCGCGGCGCTATTCGCTCGCCACCAGCCTCTGGATCGGCGGCGTGCTGCAGGCGATCGCCAACCTCTCGTTCTCATGGCTCGCGCATGTCGGCGTCGATCAATGGGCGCTGGCGCTTGCGATCACGGCGGAGAATTTCACAAGTGCGATCGGCACCGTGATCTTCGTCGCCTATCTCTCGGCGCTGTGCCGCAATCCGCTGCACACCGCGACCCAGTATGCGCTGCTCACGGCGCTGGCGGCGGTCGGCCGCACCTATCTGTCGTCGGGCGCGGGCTATGTGGCCAAGGCCGTCGGCTGGCCGGTGTTCTTCGCGATCTGCGTGCTGGTCGCGATCCCGAGCCTGATCCTGCTCGCCTGGCTGCAGCGCCGCGGGCATTTTGATGAGCTGGGGCCGGTGAGGATTTGACGCTCCACTGTCATCACCCGCGAAGGCGGGTGATCCAGTATTCCAGAGACAGTTGTGCTTGAATCGAGAGGCCGCGGCGTACTGGATCGCCCGGTCCCGTCTACGCCAAGGCTTCGACGAGGCTTGCGGTTCAGGCGCCCGAAGCTTTAGCGGAGGCGGCGAGCCGGGCGATGACATCGTAATTGAGGCACGGCCCTACTTCGCCACCACGCTCCACTTGGTGACGATGGCTTCGCTCATCTGGCCGGCGTCCTGGGCGCAGGCGACCTCGTCGACCTTCACCGAGATTTCCTTGCCGGTAAGACTCTTCAGCTGCGCGGCCTGGGCATCGTTGGTCGGAATGAGCTGGAAGGTTTCCGGCCCGGTCTCGAGGTTGCAGAGACCGTTCGGCGGCGGCAGACGACGCGGCTCGCTGGTGATCTGGTAGGTCGCGACGCGCTTGCCACGGTTCTTGGCATCGCGCACCTTCAGGGCGCTGAGTTCTCCCGACAGCACGTCGCCGGCCCGGATCATCTTGCCGGGCTTCTGCGGCGCGTCGCTCTGCTGCGCAATGGCGCAAGGCGCGGCGAAGGTGGCTGCCAGAAACGCAAAGCCCAAGCGTACGCCGAATCGGTGTGTCGTCATTTTCAGGAGTTCCGTATCTAGATTCGTCAGAGCGTGAATGACCGTCCCCGAATCGCCATCCACCCTATCATTTTGTTTCAGCGCGATCTTTTCGGCTGTCGCCGATCGCCTGGCGAACGTCGCCGTGCCGGCTCTCGATCGCGCGCTAGAACAGCGTCCGCTGCCGCATGGCTGCGGATAGCGTACCTTCATCGAGGTAATCAAGCTCTCCGCCGACCGGCACGCCATGCGCCAGCCGCGTCACCCGCACCTTGGCCTCCGACAGCAGGTCGGTGATGTAATGCGCGGTGGTCTGGCCGTCGACGGTCGCATTCAGCGCGAGAATGATCTCGCTGACCTCAGGCGCATGCGCCCGCGCCACCAGCTGATCGATGGTGAGATCCTGCGGGCCGACGCCGTCGAGCGGCGACAGCGTTGCGCCCAGCACGTGATAGCGGCCATTGGTCGCATTGGCGCGTTCCAGCGCCCAGAGATCGGCGACATCGGCGACCACGACGATGATCGAGGGATCGCGGCGCGGATCGGTGCAGACCGTGCAGGGATTTTGTGTATCGATGTTTCCGCAGGTCTTGCAGACCTGGATCTTGTCGATGGCGACCTGCAACGCCGCGGTCAGCGGCGTCATCAGAGCCTCGCGCTTCTTGATCAGGTGCAGCGCCGCGCGCCGCGCCGAGCGCGGGCCCAGCCCGGGCAGCCGCGCCAGCAGCTGGATCAGGCGTTCAATCTCGGGGCCGGCAACGCTTGCAGCCATTTAGGTCGGACCAAATCCCGGCGGCAGGCCGAGCCCGCCGGTGATAGCCATCATCTTCTCCTGCATCGCGGTCTCCGCCTTGCGGCGGGCGTCGCCGAGCGCGGTGACCAGCAAATCCTCGAGCACCTCGCGTTCCTCCGGCTTCATCAGCGACGGATCGATCTTGATGCCCTTCACGTCCATCTTGGCGGTCATGCGCACCGCGACCAGGCCGCCGCCGGAAATGCCCTCGACCTCGACATTGCCGAGCTCGTCCTGCATCGCCTGCATCTTGGATTGCAGCTGCGCTGCCTGCTTCATCATGCCGAGAAAATCAGCCATGCGTGCGTTCCTATAATCTGATCAATCGTCGTCGCTGTCGGAAGTTTCAATCGGATCCTCGCCGGTCGCATCCGCGACCGGAACCTCGGCGGCCAGGCGGCGGACCTCGACCACCTTCGTGCCGGGGAAGCGCGCCAGCACCTCCTGCACGCGCGGATCGGCTTCCGCAGCGCGCTGATGCTCGCTGCGCGCGAGTTCGTTCTGCGAGCGTACGGTGGGCTGGCCGGCCTCGTTCGAGATGATCACGGTCCAGCGCCGCCCGGTCCACAGTTCGAGCTTGCGCGACAGATCGGTGACGAGCGCGCGCTGCGCCTTCGGCTCAAGCGCGATCTCGAGCTGGCCATCCTCGATGCGCACAAGCCGCACATCGGCCTCCAGCGCACTTTTGGTCATGATATCGCGCTTCTCGCCGGCGAGCGCGATCAGCTGCGGGAAGCTTGATATCCGCAGCGCCGGCGCGGCATCGGCGGCCGGCGCCGCCATCTGCGGACGCGCGGCGAAATCGGCGCGTGGCGCCCCCTGCGGGGCACGGACCGGCGCCGACGACATCGCAGACATCGCCGAGGACGGCGCGCCGCGCGACGGCTGCGACGCGGCCGAGCCTGAGGTCGCGGGCGCTGAGCCACCGCCGTTCTGCTCGATCATCCGGATCGCTTCATCCGGCGTCGGCAGGTCGGCGACATAGGCGATCCGCACCAGCACCATCTCGGCGGCAGCTGCCGGACGCGTCGCGGTCTGCACCTCGGTGATGCCCTTGAACAGCATCTGCCACATCCGCGACAGCACGCGAAACGACAGCTTTGCGGCGAATTCGCGCGCGCGCACCCGCTCGGTCTCGCCGAACGCGACATTGTCGGCGGTCGGCGGCACGGCCTTCACGCGGGTGACGAAATTGACGAACTCGGCAAGGTCGGACAGCACCACCACCGGATCGGCGCCGACGTCATACTGCGCGCGGAATTCGGCGAAGGCTGAGGCGAGATCGCCGCGCGCCAGCGAATCAAAGAGATCGATGACGCGGGTGCGATCGGCGAGGCCGAGCATCTGCCTGACCGCGTCGGCCTTCACAATGCCCGCGGCATGCGCGATCGCCTGGTCGAACAGCGACAGCGAGTCGCGCACTGAGCCTTCGGCCGCGCGCGCGATGATGCCAAGCGCCTCCGGTTCGACCGCGACGCCCTCCTTCGCGGCAATATTGCCGAGATGCTTCATCAGCACGTCGGCCTCGACGCGGCGCAGATCGAAACGCTGGCAGCGCGACAGCACCGTGATCGGCACTTTACGGATTTCGGTGGTGGCGAACACGAACTTGGCGTGCTCCGGCGGCTCCTCCAGCGTCTTCAGGAAGGCGTTGAAGGCCGCCGTCGACAGCATGTGGACTTCGTCGATGATGTAGACCTTGTAGCGCGCGCTCGCCGGCGCATAGCGCACGCTGTCATTGATCTGGCGAACGTCGTCGACGCCGGTGTGGGAGGCGGCGTCCATCTCCAGCACGTCCATGTGCCGGCTTTCCATGATCGCCTGGCAGTGCACGCCGAGGTCGGGCATATGGATGGTCGGCCCCTTCACCGAGCCGTCCGGCTTCGCGTAATTCAAGGCACGGGCGAGGATGCGCGCGGTGGTGGTCTTGCCGACCCCGCGGACGCCGGTGAGGATCCAGGCCTGCGGAATCCGCCCGGTCTCGAACGCGTTCGAGACGGTGCGGACCATGGCCTCCTGGCCGATCAGATCCTCGAAGCTGGAGGGGCGGTATTTGCGGGCGAGAACGCGGTACGGCTTGGCCGTATCCGGCGCGCCACCCAAATCAAAGCCGCTCTGGCTTGCGCCGTCGGACGGTTGGGAGGGGTCGCCAGCGTCATTCATGCATCGATCCGCAACTTGGGAATTGTCTCTTGCAGCCGGCGTGCGGATAGGAGCCGAAATCGAGCGCCGGGCGCGGAGACCGCCATTCCAGCACGATTCGCTCGGAAAAACAGGTAGGAGACTGACGAGCGACCCGATCCGGACCTCGTTAGGGCTGCTTCCTTCCGGACCTGACCCGGTTGGCGAGTGGCTCGTCCACCGCCAATCTCCCGGTCCCTATTTGGGGCCAAAACCGCCGGAAAGCAAGCGGGCTGACCGTGCTTTGTGGGACTTGTGTGGAAACACGGAAAGGCATTATTTGCCCCTCATGTCCGCCTCCAATTGGTCGCTGCATTCGCAGCTCAAAAAAGACACCATCGACATCGGCGACCTGCCGCTGTGCAAGGTGCTCGTCATCAAGGATGCGCATTATCCCTGGCTGCTGCTGGTGCCGCGGCGCGACGGCGCGGTCGAGATCATCGACCTCGGCGAGGTCGAGCAGGCGCAGCTGATGACGGAGATCACCCGCGTCTCGCGGGCCCTGAAAGAGGTCACCAAGTGCGACAAGCTGAATGTCGCCGCGCTCGGCAACCTCGTCCCGCAGCTTCACGTCCATGTCATCGCGCGCCGTACCAGCGACGCTGCATGGCCGCGTCCCGTTTGGGGCGTGATGCCGCCGCTGGCGCATGACGCCGAGGAAGTGCAGAATTTCATCAGCGCGCTTCGCCGCAACATCTGGTTGGGTTGAACTTCAATGTCCGCATCCGATTCCTTTCCGCTCGGCCAGCCGGCCTTCGTCACCCATGTGCTGGACCGCGCCGCCCATCTGCGCAGCAATGACGAAAAACTGTTCGCGCTCGAAGGCCATCGTGAGGCCCGCGCCTATGTGATCTATCGCGACTCGCTGGTGGTGAAGCAGGAGGATGGCGGCGCCCGCGCGCTGCTCTCGCTGGAGGAGGCCCGCGGCTTTGGCGCCAATCCCCGCACGATCTTCCTGGGCTTGCGCGATGCCGCGCCGATCTTCGGCATGGGGATCGCACCACAGGCCGCGGAAAAGCTGGTCGGACGTCCCGACGTCGCGATCACCGAATTGCGCGGCATGGCGATGCAGGGCGTGGTGCCGCCCGAGCAGCTCTCGGCGATCGCGATGGCGAAATCGATGGTGACCTGGCATCAGCGCCACGGCTTCTGCGCGAACTGCGGCACCCGCACGGCGATGAAGGACGGCGGCTGGAAGCGCGAATGCCCGAGCTGCAAGGCCGAGCACTTTCCGCGCACCGATCCGGTCGTGATCATGCTGGTCACGTCAGGCGACAAGGTGCTGCTGGGACGGCAGAAGCAGTTCATGCCCGGCATGTATTCCTGCCTCGCCGGCTTCGTCGAGGCGGCCGAGACCATCGAGGACGCGGTCCGGCGCGAGATTTTCGAGGAGGCCGGCATCCGCTGCACCGACGTCAATTACTACATGACGCAGCCTTGGCCCTATCCGTCGTCGCTGATGATCGGCTGCACAGCGCGCGCGACCAACGAGGACATCGTGGTCGACCGCACCGAGCTGGAGGATGCGCGCTGGTTCGACCACGCCGAGGCGACGCTGATGCTCAAGCGCCAGCACCCCGACGGCCTTGCCGGTCCGCATCCGTTCGCGATTGCCCATCATTTGCTCGGCCGCTGGGTGCATCACCGAAACCCGTTGGACCAGTAGCGGGAACCGGACATCGTTCTGCCGATTAGTCCAGACACAGGTTGTGGCAGTTGGAGCATGATCCGGAAAAGTGCGAAGCGGTTTTCCGAAAAGATCATGCTCAAATAACGGGCTAAAGCGCGGTGAGCATTCAACCTGATCGCATCGCGCTTTAGCGGAACCATTGCGACGGACCCCTGCATGAATTTTCCGAACGGCGCCTCGAAAGTCCCGCCCCGCATCCTCTGCATCGGCCTGCCGGTGCGCGACCTGACCTTCCGCGTCAATGTCCCGGCGCGCGGCTCCAAGGAGAGCGCGACGCATTTCGACGAGATCTGCGGGGGCAATGCGCTGAACGCCGCGATCGGCATCGTCCGGCTGGGCGGCCGCGCCTCGATCTGCGGACCGATGGGCGATTCGCGGGAGACCTCGAGCCGCTACATCTTCGACAAGCTCGGCGAGGAGGGCATCGAGACCAACCATCTCATCCACATGCCGAACCTGGTGACCCCGATCTCGGCGATCATGATCGACGACACCGGCGAGCGCACCATCGTCACCTTCCGCGATCCCGAGCTCTGGAAGGTCAAGCTGCCGCCGACCGAGCTGTTGCTGGAAGATTGCGCGGCGATCCTGACCGAGAGCCGCTGCGCGCCGTTCTGCACCGAGCTGTGCGCCGAGGCCGTCAGGCGCGGCATTCCCGTGGTTGTCGACGTCGACCGCGCGATGTCGATGCGGGAAGGGCTGCTCACCGCCTCCTCCCATCTGGTGTTTTCCAGCGAGCCGCTGCAGGAGACCGCCGACGTCACCGACGACGGCCAAGCGCTGCAGAAGCTCGCCAAGCTCACCCCCTCCTTCCTGGCCGGCACCCGCGGGCCGATGGGGACGATCTGGCTCAACGAGCAGGGCGAGCTCGAGGAAACCCCGGCCTTCCCGGTCCACACCGTCGACACGCTCGGGGCCGGCGACGTCTTCCACGGGGCGTTTGCGCTGGCCATCACCGAGCAGCAGGAGCTGCGGCAGGCGCTGCGATTCGCTTCGGCCGCTGCAGCGCTGAAATGCACCCGCTTCGGGGGTGCTTATGCCGCACCGCAACGTGCTGAAGTTGAAGCGTTTTTGGGCGAACACGCCGAGGCCCGGCCGGCCTGACTGGCCACGACTCGCTTGATTTGGAAGATTTTTCTCTATATGAGGGAGATTGAACCTTCATGTGGAACTTTCTTCTATGACCGATGTCGCCATTCAGCTTCACGACAACAACCGCCGCCTTGACGCGATCGACCGCAAGATCCTGACCGTGCTGCAGGAGGACGCCTCGCTCTCCGTCGCCGAGATCGGCGACCGGGTCGGGCTGTCCTCGACACCGTGCTGGAAGCGCATCCAGCGGCTGGAGGCCGACGGCGTGATCCTGCGCCGCGTCGCACTGGTCGACCAGAACAAGATCGGACTCGGGATTTCGGTGTTCGTCTCGGTCGAGAGCGCCGACCATTCGGAAGCCTGGCTGCGCAAATTCGCCGACGCCGTCAGCGCCATGCCCGAGGTGATGGAGTTCTACCGGATGGCCGGCGACGTCGACTACATGCTGCGCGTCGTGGTCGCGGACATGCAGGCCTATGACGTCTTCTACAAGAAGCTGATCTCGGCGGTGCCGCTGAAGAACGTTACCTCGCGCTTTGCGATGGAGAAGATCAAGTCGGTGACGGCGCTGCCGGTGCCGGCGGCGTAAGCACCACCTTCTCAGCTGTCATCGCCCGGCTTGACCGGGCGATCCAGTACGCCGCGGCCTCTCGGCTCAATCGCTACCGTCTCTGGAATACTGGATCACCCGCTTTCGCGGGTGATGACAATCCAATTTGCCGCTCGCAGCGCGCTCAAATCTTCTGATTGTACTCGCCGACCTCGGGGTGGGTGCGCAGCACGGAATCCATCGCCTCGAACAGGTCGTGCATGCGCTGCTCGCTGACCGGGCTTTCCACCACGACGACGAGCTCCGGCTTGTTCGAGGATGCGCGCACCAGGCCCCAGCTGCCGTCCTCGACCGTGACGCGGACGCCGTTGACGGTGACGAGATCGCGGATGTTCTGGCCCGCGACCTGCGCGCCCTTCTGTTGCAGCGTCTCGAAGTGCTTCACCACAGCGTCGACGACGCCGTATTTCGCCTCGTCGGCGCAATGCGGCGACATGGTCGGCGACGACCAGGTCTTCGGCAGCGCGTCCTTCAGGTCGGCCATCGACTTGCCGGGGGCGCGGTCGAGCATCTCGCAGATCGCGATCGCCGACACCAGGCCGTCGTCATAGCCGCGGCCGAACGGCTTGTTGAAGAAGAAGTGACCTGACTTCTCGAAGCCTGCGAGTGCGCCGAGTTCATTGGTGCGACGCTTCATGTAGGAATGCCCGGTTTTCCAATAGACCGTCTTCGCGCCCTGCTTCTGCAAAACAGGGTCGGTCACGAACAACCCGGTCGACTTCACGTCGACGACGAACTGTGCATTCGGGTTGATCGCCGACATATCGCGCGCCAGCATGACGCCGACCTTGTCGGCAAAGATCTCCTCGCCGGTGTTGTCGACCACGCCGCAGCGGTCGCCGTCGCCGTCGAAGCCCAAACCCACATCAGCCTTGTGCGCCAGCACCGCATCGCGGATCGCGTGCAGCATCGCCATGTCTTCCGGGTTCGGATTGTATTTCGGGAAGGTGTGATCGAGCTCGGTATCGAGCGGGATCACCTCGCAGCCGATCGCTTCCAGCACCTGCGGCGCGAACGCGCCCGCGGTGCCGTTGCCGCAGGCCGCCACCACCTTCAGCTTACGCTTCAGCTTCGGCCGGTTGGTGAGGTCGGCGATGTAGCGCGCCGGATAGTTCTCGTGAAACTGGTAGGAGCCGCCGGTCTTGTTGTCGAACGCGGCGTTGAGCACGATCTCCTTCAGCCGGGTCATCTCATCGGGGCCGAAGGTGAGCGGGCGATTGGCGCCCATCTTGACGCCGGTCCAGCCATTGTCGTTGTGCGAGGCGGTGACCATCGCGACGCAGGGCACGTCGAGATCGAACTGCGCGAAATAGGCCATCGGCGTCACCGCGAGCCCGATGTCGTGCACCTTGCAGCCCGCCGCCATCAGGCCCGAGATCAGCGCGTATTTGATCGAGGCGGAATAGCCGCGGAAATCGTGACCGGTGACGATCTCCTGCTTGACGCCGAGCTCAGCGATCAGCGCGCCGAGCCCCATGCCCAGCGCCTGCACGCCCATCAGGTTGATCTCCTTGTTGAACAGCCAGCGCGCGTCGTATTCGCGAAACCCGGTCGGCTTCACCATCGGCTCGGATTCGAAGGCATAGGTGTTCGGAACCAGCGCGGATTTCGGCTTGGGAAACATGGATCGGCCTTATGGTCATGCAGAGGGTATCGCCGCAGCCTTTAGCGAATGCGCAGGCCGGGCGAAAGCTGAGACTGCGGCTGGTGGCCGACAATTACGGCGGAAATGGCGGCGATATCGGGTCGCCGCGGATACCCCGAAAGGGCTGGATTTATTGCTCCAGCAACAACTTGCCGTTGGCGTATTCGAAGCGCTTCAGCTTCGACAGGAAGGACAGGCCGAGCAGGTTTTCGGACAGCGCCTCGTCCGGCAGCACCAGGGCGTCGACGTCGCGCACGGTGAGGCCGCCGAGCTCGATCATGGCGATGCGGGCACGCGCGGCCTTGATGGTGCCGTTCGCGGTGGTGACGCGCGAGGTGTAATCGCCCGGCACCGGACGCAGGCCGAAGCGGGCGGCCGAGGTTTCGTTCAGGGCCACCACGGAGGCGCCGGTGTCGACCATGAAGTTGATGCGCTGGCCATCGATCCGGCCGTCGGTGGCGAAATGGCCGCGGGGATCGGGCGCAATGCTGAGCGTGCGGGAGCTGGCCTGCGCCACCGTGACGGCGGGGGCGATGGTCTGCTTTGCGGTGGTCGCAGCGGCGGGCGACATCTTGCTGGCCATCTGGGCCATGAAGGTGCCCAGCCCGATCAGGATGGCCGCGAAAATCATCAGGTTACGCATGACACCATACTCGGAAAACCGAACACGCAATTTCACCACGCCGCACGCCCCGCCGCGAGCAAGCGCGGCAGCGCGAGGCTGCCATTTTGGCGAAAAGGATGAGCGAAGAGTTAATGCCAGCCCGTGAGAGGCGGCCAAACGCCATCGGCCGCCTCTCACGGAAGGATTTTGCCGGCTTTCAGGCCGACTTTCAGGCCGTCTTGGCAACCGGGCTCGGCATCGCAACGCGCAGCGCGTAGTAGACAGCGCCCGCGATTCCGACCCCGAAGAACCAGCCATAGACCGCCCACCACGCCGGCAGGATCGAGGTGAAGTTCGGCAGCACCGACGAGAACAGCGCGCCGATGGCGGCTGCGATCAGCGCGCTGACATTCCAGCCGTTCTGGAAGCGATATTCGCCGTTCTCCTGATACAGCGCCGGCACGTTCACGCGGCCTTTGGCGATCAGATAATAGTCGACCATCATGATGCCGAAGATCGGCCCCATTGTCGCGCCGATCAGGCCGACGAACGAGGCGGCGTTGCCCTCCCAGGGCGCGAACGGATACAGCGCCAGCGCGATCAGCGCTGCGATGTAGCCGCCCTTCTTGAAATCGATATGCCGCGGAAACACGTTGGAGAAATCGAACGCCGGCGAGACGAAATTGGCGACGACGTTGATGCCGAGGGTTGCCACCGCAAAGGTAACCGCAGCGAGCAGCGCCAGGAACCAGCTGTCGAACTTCGCCGAGATCTGGTCAGGATGCAGCAGCACCTCGTGATAGACGTTGAACGCCGCGATCGTGGTGACGCCGGCGACCAGCGAGAACAGGATCAGATTGACCGGCAGCCCCCAGATGTTGCCCTTGCGCAGCGCGTGCACGTCGGGCGCATAGCGCGAAAAGTCGCAGAAGTTGAGATAGAGCGCGGCGAAATAGGTGATCCAGGTCGCGGCCACGGCGCAGAGCGCCGGGAAAGAGCCGGGAACGCCGGGCACGCCGGCTTCCTTGGTCTTCTCCAGCAGCACATCCTGCGGGATCGGCGCGGTGAGCGAGATGCCACCGGCCGCGATGCAGAGATAGACCGCAAGGATCAGCATCATCAGCCACACCGCCGGCCCCGCCCAGTCCTGGAAGCGGCGCACCGTTTCCATGCCGCGCTGGATGATCAGGAGTTGTAGCGCCCAGATCACGACGAAGCAGATCACCTCGAGCGTGGAATGGCCGAGCATGTGGCTGGACTGGTGGAACGCCTTGAAGCTGTCCATGCGCGTAAGCAGCGCGACGATCGCACCCGAGGCCGCCGCGGTCTGCGCGCCGTACCAGAAGCAGGCGACGATGGCGCGCACCAGCGCCGGAATGTTGGCGCCCCAGACCCCGAACGAGGCGCGCGCCAGCACCGGATAGGGCACGCCGGTCCGCACGCCGGCATTGCCGATCAGGCTCATCAGCACGAAGATCACCAGCGAGCCGACGCCGATCGCCAGGATGAAATTGACGAAGCTGCCGCAGAGCAGGAACAGGCTGGCGGCGAGATAGTAGCCCCACAGGCTGTGCACGTCCGACGTCCAGACGTTGAAGATGCTGAAGGCGCCCCAGTTGCGTTCCCTGGCCGGCGCCAGGTCTTCGTTGTAGAGCGACGGCGATGCGTTCTTGATCTCCAGGTTCTTGAAGTCCATGGCAGCGTCCCCAAAGTGCGAGCCCGTGATCCCGGCGCGCAAATCTAACCACCGTTTGTCGACGCTCGCCAGCGCAACCGATCAAGCATGAACCGGAAAACGGAGACTCGGTGTCGTCCCGGCGAACGCCGGGACCCATAACCACAAATGTCTCTTGTTGCGCGATGTTGGAACAACGAGTCCCGTCCACAACACCGGCCGCGGTGTATGGGTCCCGGCCTTCGCCGGGACGACGAATGAGAGAAATGCAACCTTGGGGCGCAACAACGCGAAACGTTGACGCGGCACGACAAAGCATTGCCTCGAAGAGTTAGGTTCCGCGCGGTTTCACGCGCCTTGTCGGCATCGCGCTGGCGGGATCTTCCGGCCAGGGGTGGCGCGGATAGCGGCCGCGCAGATCGGAACGAACCGCAGCGTAGCTGCCGCGCCAAAAACCGGGCAGATCGCGCGTCACCTGCACCGGCCGCTGCGCCGGCGACAGCAGTTCCAGCACCAGCGGCACCGCGCCCTTGGCGATCGAGGGATGGATGTTGAGCCCGAACAGCTCCTGCAACCGCACTGCAATGGTCGGCCCCTGCTCGGCCTCGTAATCGATCGCAAGCTGCGTTCCGGTCGGCGCCTCGAAATGAGTCGGCGCCTCGCGGTCGAGCCGCGCGCGCAATTCCCACGGCAACAACGCCATCAGCGCATCCGACAGATCGCCGGCGGACAAATCCTTCAGCGCGGTCTTGTCGTACAGCGCGGGCACCAGCCAGTCCTCGGCACGCGCGGCAAGCGCGGTGTCCGACAGATCGGGCCAGCTCTCGTCCTCGGCCTTGCGCAGGAACATGATCCGGTCGCGCCACTGTTTCGAATGCTTCGACCACGGCAGCCGGTCGAGGCCCGCCGCGATCAGGCCGTCGGCGAAGATGCGCGCGGTCTCGGCCGAGGGCTGCAGCGACATCGGCGCTTCCGACAGCGTGATCGCATGCAGCGAGCGCCTGCGCCGCGCGCGCAGCGCCATCGCGCCGCGGTCGAACGTCACCTCTTCCATGGTCTCGATCTGGTCGGCGAAGCGCTGCTCGATCTCGTCCTGGGTGATCGGCGCCGCCAGCAGGATGCGGCCGCTCGCGGCCGTGCCGGTCAGTTCGGCGACCGCGATATAGGGCAGCCGCGCTAACGCGGACGTCTGCTCGACTGCGGCGCCGCGGCCATTGGCCAGCACGAAGCTGCCATTGCCACGGTTCCTGGCGACGCGATCCGGAAACGCGAAGGCCAGCATGACGCCGGTGGAGAGATCGCCGCGATCGACAGACACTGCTTTTGCGGGCGCCCCTCCCCGGCCCTCCCCCGCAAGGGGGGAGGGAGAAGAAAGTCTCTCAGACCTCTCCACCTGCGAAGCCCAGCGTTCGGCCATGCTGCGCGCGCTCGATGCCCGCTGCGAACGGTCGCGGCGGAACTGGTCGAGCCTGTGGTCGAGATCGACGCTGTCGCCGCCGAGCCCGCGCTCGGTCAGCACCGCGGCGATCTCGGCCGCTTCCTCGCCGGCACTGAGGCGGGCGGAATCCACGATCATGCGCGCCAGCCGCGGCGGCAGCGCCAGCGCGCGCAGGCTCTTGCCCTCCTCGGTGATGCGGCCGTCACCGTCGAGCGCACCGAGCTCTGACAGCAGCGACTTCGCTTCCTTGAGCGCCGGGCCCGGCGGGGGATCGAGGAAGGCAAGGCTAGCGGGATCGCTGACGCCCCATTGCGCGAGGTCGAGCACCAGCGAGGACAGGTCGGCAGAAAGGATCTCGGGCGCGGTGTAGGCCGGAAGCGACGCGGTCTGCGGCTCGTCCCACAGACGGTAGCAGACGCCGGGCTCGATGCGGCCGGCGCGGCCGCGCCGCTGATCGACGGCCGCGCGCGAAGCCCGCACGGTCTCGAGCCGGGTCAACGCAATGTCAGGCTCGTAGCGCGGCACCCGCGCCAGGCCGGAATCCACCACAATGCGCACGCCCTCGATGGTCAGCGAGGTCTCGGCGATCGAGGTCGCCAGCACCACCTTGCGGATGCCTTTCGGCGCCGGCGCGATGGCGCGATCCTGCACGCTCGCATCGAGCGCGCCGAACAGCGGCACGATCTCGACCGACGCATCGTGCACGCGCTCGGCGAGGAAGGTCTGGGTGCGGCGGATCTCGGCCGCGCCCGGCAGGAAGGCGAGCACCGAGCCGGCATCGGCGCGCAGCGCGGTTGCGATCGTCTCCGCCATCTGCCGCTCCAGCGGCGCGTCCACCTTGCGGCCGACATAACGGGTCTCGACCGGAAAGGCACGGCCCTCGCTCTCGACAACAGGCGCATCGCCGAGCAGCCTTGCGACCCGCGCGCCGTCGAGCGTTGCCGACATCACAAGGATGCGCAGATCCGCGCGCAGGCCGGTTTGCGCGTCGCGCGCCAGCGCCAGCCCGAGATCGGCGTCGAGCGAGCGCTCGTGGAATTCGTCGAACAGCACCGCGGCGACGCCGTCGAGCTCGGGATCGTCGAGGATCTGGCGCGAGAAGATGCCCTCGGTGACGACCTCGATCCGCGTCGCGCGCGATACCTTTGAGCCGAAGCGCACGCGATAGCCGACGGTCTCGCCGGCGCGCTCGCCGAGCGTCTTCGCCATTCGCTCGGCGCTGGCGCGCGCAGCGATGCGGCGCGGCTCCAGCACGATGATCTTCTTGCCCTTGGCCCAGGGCGCGTCGAGCAAGGCCAGCGGCACGCGCGTGGTCTTGCCGGCGCCCGGCGGGGCGACCAGCACTGCGGCATTGTGGCCATCGAGCGTGCGGTCGAGCTCATCGAGCACGGCGTCGATCGGCAGCGGGCTATCGAAATGGCGCGGCAAGCACTTTCATCGCGGCAGCGGCTGGGACGGCCTGCGACCCGTGGTTAACGAACGTCTCTGGTCCCTTTCGGAACACTGGGCCTCTTAGACCATTCGCCTGTTGCAGGGAACCGGGGAAAGGCCGGGTTCGGCGGCACATCATTTGTATGAGTAAAGGAGAAAGCAACAGATCGGGCCGATGATAGGCACGATCACGCCGAAACAGGACAAGGATGACCACAAACGGCACAGCAGCTGCGACAGATCGTTCCGCCGGGAACGTGGGCGCGCGCGTCGATTGGGTCGACTATGCCAAAGGCATCTGCATCATCATGGTCGTGATGATGCACTCGGTGCTGGGGGTCGAGAAGGCCGCCGACCAGACCGGCTTCATGCATTATGTCGTGATGTTCGCAAAGCCGTTCCGGATGCCGGACTTCTTCCTGATCTCGGGACTGTTCCTGTCGGTCGTGATCGACCGCGACTGGCGCACCTATCTCGACCGCAAGGTGATGCACTTCGCCTATTTCTACGTGCTGTGGGTGACGATCCAGTTCGGCTTCAAGGCACCGTCGCTGGCCGCCGAGGCGGGCTGGGCCCAGGTCGGGCTCGCGTATCTCGAATCCTTCATCGAGCCGTTCGGCACGCTGTGGTTCATCTATCTGCTGCCGATCTTCTTCGTCGTCACCAAGCTGACGCGCAACGTCCACCCGCTCGTGATCTGGCTGATCGCAGCATTGCTGGAGTCGGCGCATGTCACGACCGGCTGGACCGTGATCGACGAGTTCTGCGCCCGCTTCGTCTATTTCTACACGGGCTATGTCCTCGCCAGCTATGTGTTCGCGTTGTCGGACCGCGCGCGCGCGCAGCCCGCGCTTGCCCTGCTCGGACTTGGTCTCTGGGCATCGATCAATGGCGGCTTGGTTGCGCTCGATATCAGCGAATGGCCGATCGTCTCGCTGGCGCTCGGCTTTGCCGGCGCCTGCGCGATCATCGTGACCGGCACGCTGCTGGCGCGCGCGCACTGGCTCGGCTTCCTGCGCTTCTGCGGCGAGCATTCGATCGTGATCTATCTCGCCTTCTTCCTGCCGATGGCCGCGACACGCACCCTTCTGCTGCGGTTCGAGGTCATCCACGACATCGGCCTGGTTTCGCTGATCGTGACCGCGGTCGGCGTCGCCGGTTCGCTCCTGATCTGGCGGCTGGCGCTGGCGGCGCGGGCCAATTTCCTGTTCGAACGGCCCGATGCGTTCTGGATCGCCCCGAAAAAGGCAGCGCCCGCTTTGCAAGCGGCCGAATAGGCCCGAATAGTGCCAAAAGTCATGGGCCGGATTCGTTCCGACAGGGGCGATTCCAGCCGCCCGAATTTTCCGCGCATTGAAATTACTGGCTTTTTGGCCCCGAATGTTTCGTCGTCGGACCGCCGACGAAACAATTCTCCCGGTCACGAAACCATTTTCCGCTTTTCGCGCAGACATCCGGAAACGGGCGGTAACTAACAATTCTCCTAACGAACCGCCGCCTAACGGCGAATTGGGAGCCTGTCATGCCGAACGTCATCGCCATCAACACTGCAGCCAAGAAGCATATCGACGCTGCCCGCGCGACCTCGGATGAAATGCTGCTCGCGAGTATCGCCAAGAATAACCGCACCGCGATGCACACGCTCTATGCCCGTCACAATGTCCGGGTTTACCGCTTCGTGCTGCGGATGGTCCGCGACACCACGATGGCCGAGGACCTGGTCAGCCAGGTGTTCCTGGACGTCTGGCGCACCGCGGCCCAGTTCGAGGGCCGCTCGCAGGTTTCGACCTGGCTGCTGTCGATCGCCCGCTTCAAGGCGCTGACCGCGCTGCGCCAGCGCAAGCATGAGGATATCGACCAGGACGACGTGCTGGAGATCGCCGATGGCGCCGATACGCCGGAAACCTCGCTCGATCGCGCCACCACCAGCGAGATCCTGCGGGCCTGCGTGGCCAAGCTGTCGCCGGCCCACCGCGAAATCATCAACCTAGTCTACTACCATGAGAAGTCGGTCGAGGAGGCCGGGCAGATCATCGGTATCCCGCAGAGCACGGTGAAGACCCGCATGTTCTATGCCCGCAAGCAGCTCGCCGACCTCCTCAGGGGTGCCGGCGTGGACAGCGTCGCGGCCTAATCTAACGCAAATTCAGATACTTAACAGGAGATCGCGCGGTTCAGGCAATTGTCGACGAAGCCGAAAAAGTCAGGCGACGAAACAATTGAAACAATCGACGACATCACCCGGAAAAACGCGATCTCTATACCCATATCCAACGACGCAACCCCAACCACTACCAGCTCAACGAGTTTCGACGCTTCTCTAGTTCCAACCTCCCAAGTAGCCTCCAACGACCCGGCCGGGATGCCCCCCAGCCGGGTCGCTCTGTTTTTGGCGCGGCGTCGTGATGCCGAACGCGCCTCGTCTCACACGGACGTGACGTCATCCGCGACGGCTCAGCCGTAACGGGCAGACCGTCCTCGCGAAGACCATCAGGCGTACCCGGCATGGCCCTCTGGGCGCGCCGGGAGTTCTGATGGACGGACGACGATGCTCAGCCTTGCCCTAGGTGGTGTGGACTCTAAGGATTCCCTTTTAGGAGCAAATCAGATTCAAGGCTGCTTTTGGGGAGGCCGCCTTGGGTGTGATGGACCGTTTGGTATTGAGCGACGCGGCGTGGGAGCGGATAGCGCCGCTGATCATAGGGCGCCCCGATCAGAAGGGCTCCACCGGGCGCGACAACCGGATGTTCGTGGAAGGTGTGCTGTGGATCGTGCGTACGGGGTCTCCCTGGCGCGATCTTCCGGAGGTGTTTGGGGACTGGAACAGCGTGTTCCGGCGCTTCAGTCGATGGAGCATCAAGGGTGTTTGGTGGCGGATCTTCGAGGCGATGTCCGATGATCCGGACTTCGAATATCTGATCGTCGATTCCACCATTGTTCGGGCGCATCAGCACGCCGCCGGCGCCAAAAAGGGGGGTCTGAAGATCAAGCGGAAGATCAAGCGATCGGCCGCTCGCGCGGCGGCCTGAGCACCAAGATACATATGGCCGTTCGAGGCTTGGGATGTCCGGTGCGGTTCACGCTTACCGCAGGTCAGAAGGGCGATGCACCGCAAGCCGCCGCATTGATCGAAGGCTTATCCGCCGAGGTCGTCATGGCCGATACGGCCTATGACGCCGATCACTTGCGCCAAGCCATCGCCGCCAAAGGCGCGCTCGCCGTGATCCCCAACAACCCGTCACGCGCGCTCAAATATCCACTCGACAAGCATTTCTATGCCCAGCGTCATCTCGTCGAATGCTGCTTCTCAAAGCTCAAGCAGTTCCGCCGCGTCGCAACCCGCTTCGAAAAAACGGCCCGGAACTACCGGGCCGTCGTCACTCTCGCAGCCATCGTTCTATGGATGCGCTAGTGTCCACACCACCTAGCCCTGCTTGCCGGTGTCGCCACCGTCGCCGCCCCCTGCACCCTGCCGATGCTGCCAATCCTGCTTGGGGTATCGATAGGCCAGACCCGCAAGGCGCGGCCCGCGGTGATCGCGCTCGGCTTCGTGATGTCATTCTCTGCGGTGGCATTGCTGCTGAGCGCGATCACGCGTGCGTTCGATTTCGATCCGAATGTGCTGCGCACCGGCGCGGCCGTCCTGCTCGCCGGCTTCGGCCTCTTGATGATCTGGCCGGCGCCGTTCGAATGGCTGTCGATCCGGCTCAGCGGTGCAGCTTACGGCGCCGGTCAGGCTGCGCCGTCGCAGGGCCTGCTCGGCGGCTTCGTGCTCGGCAGCACGCTCGGCCTGGTGTGGACGCCCTGCGCCGGACCGGTGCTCGGCTCGATCCTGACCATCGTCGCGACCTCGAAGGATACGGCGTGGGCGAGCCTGCAGCTCGTCACCTACGCGATCGGCGCCGCGATCCCGATGCTCGCGATTGCCTATGGCGGCCAAGCCGTCACCACCCGCGTGCGCAGCATGGCGCGGATCGCGCCGCGTCTGCAGCAGGGCTTCGGCGTCGTGATCATCGGCTTCGCTGCACTTTCCTACCTGCAATACGACACGCTGATCGTGGCGTGGCTGACCCAGTTCTATCCCAACGGCCAGATCGGCCTCTGAACCCCACAGGAGATATCGATGCCCGTGCGCTTGCTTGCTGTGTCGGCCCTCGTCGGCGCCCTTGGCCTGGGCGGCGCCGTCATCCCCGGCCTCTGCTCGGAGTTCGACACGCCGGCGAAAGCGGTGCCGGTGGCCGCGGCGATGACGGCCGAACAGAGCCAGACCGCGCCCGAATTCGCCGGCATCAGCAACTGGTTCAATTCGAAGCCGCTGAAGCTCGCCGACCTGCGCGGCAAGGTGGTGCTGGTGGATTTCTGGACCTATGGCTGCGTCAACTGCGTCAACACGCTGCCGCACGTCACCGAACTCTATTCAAAGTACCGGGACCACGGCCTCGTCGTGATCGGGGTCCACACCCCGGAATTCCCGTTCGAGCATTCGGCGTCCAACGTGCAGGCGGCACTGAAGCGGCACGGCATCCTCTATCCGGTGGCGCAGGACAACAATTCGCAGACCTGGAACGCCTACGGCAACCAGTATTGGCCGGCGCAATACATCATCGACCAGAACGGCAAGATCGTCTTCCAGCACGCCGGCGAGGGGCGGTACGACGAGATCGACCGCACCGTCGCCCGGCTGCTCAACGCCAACAGCTAGCGTGCACCAGGCGAAACTGACACCGCTTCGCGGCATTTGTGGAGGCCGACGCTGGTTGGGCGTGGCGGTACGGCTCGCAGCTTCCACATCGAAAGCACTTCGATTGCCGACATCACCGCCGAATTGATTGAAGCGGGATTTATCGAATTTCGCCGCCGCTTCCATGATTGCGGCGGTGACTGCGAGTCGAGCGCTTTCGACCTTGTCGGAGATATCATCCGATGTGCTTTGAGAGCGTCAACTCATAGAAAGCCTTCAGGCGGATCGTCGCGCTCTGAAGGGCGATGACATGTTTTTCAAGGTCGCCCTGCTTTATGTGGGGCAATAACTCTCCTTTGCCGCGCAGTTCTTCGGCAAAGCTTGTCTCGATACGAATGTTAAACTCGTTGCTTACCTCGGCGTCTATATGTGCCCTCATCGGGTGGTGGGCAATTCGACGCCGGAACGAGAGTAGATCCTCCAGTTCCCCTCGCACTTTGAGCCACTCTCTGACATCGAGATGGTCATGGCCGCCGTTCTTCTTCTTCCGAACTGGCAGATTAGCTTTTACAAGCTCGTCTACTAGCTTGATGCGTCCATCGAGCTGTGGAGTCCGATAATAAACAATCGAAGCAACTTCAGATCGTGGAGTTCCGAGGCATTTCTGACAGGTCAAGAATAGATGGTCTTCGACGTGTGACCATTGCGTAATACAAATGCCCACCCATCGGTAGAATTCATCGAACGCGTCTGACATGGCAAAAGCGAAGTCCCAAGTTGACAAGTTTCGAGAGGCGGCCCGCGAAGCGCGAGACAGACGATTCCGAGGACGCATTCAACGCAACGCTAAAAACCTGGCTAAATTGCTACGTAAAGAAATGACGCCATCGGCGGACGCTACGGAAGCCGGTGCTTCCTCACGTCAGAAGCCGAAGTCCAGTTGACCCGGCATCGATCGGTAGTGCGAGCAAACATGCTCCCACTTTCCGAACCGGAACCGGTCATACTCGTTTACAAAAACTGGCTTTCGACTACCGCCACTACGCATGACGCTATCCTTTCCTGTTGCGCGGGCGTACGGCCCGCAGGCTCACTCCCTTGGCGTACGCGGGAGCGGGCTGTGGCAACCTCCAGCCCTGTCGGGCCGGATCACAGGAATGGTGCCGATGGCGGCAAACCCCATTAATTCCTGAGAGGATTTATGGGGGAATTTAAGCTGTTTGAGTCGGGCTCGCATGGCAAGCCCTCGGATCTATGAAATCCACAATCGCCCCGCTTCACACGTGATCAAAACAGGAATCTGAGGTCTCGGTTCTGATCCGATCAGAACCGAGAGCCAGACAATCCGCCCTGTGTCGTCGTCACATCCGGCGTGGTAAGGTCCACGCCGGGTCGGCGACAAATGGTGGATCATGTTCGAAGGCTGGGATGCGGTCGTACTCGCCCGCGCGCAATTCGCTTTCACGATGTCGTTCCACATCGTGTTTCCCGCATTCTCGATCGGGCTTGCGAGCTATCTCGCGGTGCTGGAAGCGCTGTGGCTTGCCACCAAGCGCGAAGTCTACATCAACCTGTTCAATTACTGGCTGAAGATCTTCGCGGTCGCGTTCGGCATGGGCGTGGTCTCGGGCATCGTGATGTCCTACCAGTTCGGCACCAACTGGTCGTCCTTTGCCGACAAGACCGGGCCGGTGATCGGCCCGATGATGGCCTATGAGGTCCTGACCGCGTTCTTCCTCGAGGCGGGCTTCCTCGGCGTGATGCTGTTCGGGCTGTCGCGCGTCGGCCCAAGGCTGCACTTCCTGGCGACCCTGATGGTCGCGATCGGCACGCTGATCTCGGCGTTCTGGATTCTGTCGGCCAATTCCTGGATGCAGACGCCGACCGGCCATGCCGTCAATGCCGATGGCCAGTTCGTCGCAGCCGACTGGCTCAAGGTGATCTTCAATCCCTCGTTCCCCTATCGCCTCGTGCACATGGTGCTGGCGGCCTATCTCACCACCTCGCTCGTGGTCGGCGCAGTCGGCGCCTGGCACCTGCTGCGCGACCAGCATCTCGCCGGCCCGCGGGTGATGTTCTCGATGGCGATGTGGATGGCGACGCTGGTGGCGCCGATCCAGATCCTCGCCGGCGACCAGCACGGCCTCAACACGCTGGAGCATCAGCCGGCCAAGGTGATGGCGATGGAAGGCCACTACCAGAGCCACAAGGATGGTGCGCCGCTGATCCTGTTCGGCTGGCCCGACCAGGCCGAAGCGAAGGTGAAATATGCGATTGAGGTGCCGAAGCTCTCGTCGCTGATCCTGAAGCATTCGCTCGACGCCCCGCTCGCCGGCCTCGATACCGTGCCGCGTGAAAACTGGCCGCCGGTGCCGATCACCTTCTGGTCGTTCCGCATCATGGTCGGGCTCGGCTTCCTGATCCTGGGGCTCGGCCTGCTCAGCCTGCTGATGCGCTGGCGCGGCATGATGTACCAGTCGCCGCTGCTGCACCGCTTCGCGGTTCTGATGGGCCCGGCCGGCTTCATCGCGGTGCTGGCCGGCTGGATCACCACGGAGACCGGGCGGCAACCCTTCACCGTCTACGGGCTGTTGCGCACCACCGACTCGGTATCGCCGCTGGCGGCGCCCGCGGTCGGCTCGTCCCTGATTGCCTTCATCATCGTCTATTTCGCCGTGTTCACCGCGGGTGTGATCTATATCCTGCGGCTGATGGCGCAGCCGCCGCATCCCGGCGAACAGGGCCCGACAAAAGATCTTCCCGCCCGTGCCGCCGGCATCACGCCGGCCGCGGGCGCTGTCGTGGAGGGTGCGCGATGAGCATTCCCATCGACCTCACCACGATCTGGGCCTTCATCATCGCGTTTGCCGTGTTCGTCTATGTCGTGATGGACGGCTTCGATCTCGGCCTCGGCATCCTGTTTCCGGTGTTTCCGCAAAAGGCCGACCGCGACGTCATCATGAACACGGTGGCGCCGGTGTGGGACGGCAACGAGACCTGGCTGGTGCTCGGCGGCGGCGGCATGATGGCGGCGTTTCCGCTGGCCTATGCGGTGCTGATGCCGGCGCTCTACACGCCGATGATCGCGATGCTGCTCGGCCTCGTGTTCCGCGGCGTCGCCTTCGAATTCCGCTGGCGGACCCAGAAAGCGCGCAACAAATGGGACCTCGCCTTCGCCGGCGGCTCGCTGGTCGCGACCCTGGCGCAGGGGATCGCGCTCGGCGCCATCCTGCAGGGCATCCATGTCGAGGGACGCCAATATGCCGGCGGCTGGTGGGACTGGCTGACGCCGTTCAGCGTCCTGACCGGCATCGCACTGGTGATCGGCTACGCGCTGCTGGGGGCGACCTGGCTGGTGATGAAGACCGAGGGCGAGTTGCGCGACCGCGCCTATCACCTGAGCTGGATCCTGCTGATCGCGATGCTGTGCGCGATCGGCGCGGTCAGCATCGCAACGCCGTTCCTGGCCGTGCAGTACACCCAGCGCTGGTTCGCCTGGCCCAACATCATCCTCACCGCGCCGGTGCCGATCGCGGTCGCCGCGGCCACCGCGCTGCTGCTGCGCGCGCTCAGCAACAAGAACGACCACCAGCCGTTCTTCCTGACACTGGCGTTGTTCGCACTGTCCTATGCCGGGCTTGGCATCAGCATGTACCCGTACATCGTGCCGCAGAGCATCACGATCTGGCAGGCGGCGGCGCCGGCCAACAGCCAGATCTTCATGCTGTTCGGGGTCTCGATCCTGGTGCCGCTGATCCTCGGCTACACCGCCTGGGCCTATTGGGTGTTCCGCGGCAAGGTGCGGCCCGGCCACGGATACCACTGATGCCGCAGGCCCCGAATCAACGGCCGCTCGGCCAGCGCCTGTTGTGGTTCGCAGCGCTCTGGCTCGGCGGCGTCGGCACGGTCACAGTGATCTCGTTCGCGTTGCGACTCTGGATTGCGCCGAAATGAGGCGGATGGCGCGGCACATCCCGGCGCGCAATGACAAAAAACAGAAGCATTACAGTGATATAGTGTGACGCCCGCCCTAAACTTGCCATCAAGCTGCCGCTCAGATTTGATGCTGCCGCGATTTGGGGTCGAGCAACCATTGGCTGCGCGCCAACAAGGAGAGCTTTGCATGACGAAACTTCGTCACCTGGTCTGGATGTTGATCGCCACGGGCGCACTCGTGCTGTCGACGTCGCAAGGCTTCGCCCAGAGCCGCCCCGATGCCGACGAGCCCGGCCTCGTCGCCGACGACGGCTACGAGCTCGATCCGGAATGGCAGAAGCAGGTGGTGTATTACCGGACCAACGAGGCGCCGGGCACCATCATTGTCGCCACCGCCGAACGCCATCTCTACCTCGTGCAGGGCAATGGCCGCGCGCTCCGCTACGGCATCGGCGTCGGCCGCGAGGGCTTCACGTGGCAGGGCCTGGTCAGCATCACCCGCAAGGCCGAGTGGCCGGACTGGGTGCCGCCGCCGGAGATGATCGCGCGCCAGCCCTATCTGCCGCGCTTCATGGCAGGCGGCCCGGGCAATCCGCTCGGCGCACGCGCAATGTATCTCGGCACCACGGTCTACCGTATCCACGGCACCAACCGGCCCGACACCATCGGCACCGCCGTTTCCTCCGGCTGCTTCCGCCTGGTCAACAACGACGTGGCCGATCTCTATAGCCGCGTTCCCGTCGGCACCAAGGTGATCATCCGCCAGAAGCCCGAACTGTAGCGTCCGATATCCGCCCGTTTCCCCCGATCACTCGCGAGAGAGAACCCATGCGTACATTTCGAGGCGGCCTGACGATCGGGCTCGCGGTCGCCGTGCTGGTTGCGGCAGCCGCCATCACCTATGAGCGTTACGACACCCGCACGCTGAAGCGCACCGTGCGCCGCGGCGACGTGCTGTGCGGCGTCAACAAGGGCCTGCCGGGCTTCTCGATCCCCGACGACAAGGGCAACTGGACCGGCTTCGACGTCGATTTCTGCCGCGCGGTCGCGTCGGCGATCTTCGACGACCCGTCGAAGGCGAAATTCGTTCCGCTCGACGCCAGCGAGCGCTTCAAGGAGCTGCAGAACCGCAAGGTCGACATCCTCTCGCGCAACTCCACCTGGAGCATGTCGCGCGAGACCAATTACGACCTCTATTTCCCGGCAGTCGCCTATTATGACGGCCAGGGCTTCATGCTGCCCCGCGCGCGCAACATCGATTCCGCGCTCGACCTGAACGGCAGCAAGGTCTGCGTGCAGTCCAACACCACGACGCAGCTCAACCTCGCCGACTATTTCCGTGCCAACAACATGAAGTACACGGAGATGAAGTTCGACAAGCTGGACGATGTGGTGAAGGCCTATGATTCCGGCCAATGCGACACGCTGACGTCGGACGCCTCGCAGCTCTATGCGCTGCGGCTCAACCTCTCCAAGCCGAGCGACCACACGATCCTGGCCGACATCATCTCCAAGGAGCCGCTGGCGCCGGTGGTCCGGCTGCGCGACGACGACTGGATGATGATCGTGAAGTGGACGCTCTACGCCATGATCAACGCGGAGGAGCTCGGCATCACCTCGAAGAATATCGACGAGGCGCTGAAGTCGAAGAAGCCGGAGGTGATGCGGCTGGTCGGCACCGAGGGCGCCTATGGCGAGGATCTCGGCCTGACCAAGGACTGGGCCGTGCGCATCATCAAGCATGTCGGCAATTACGGCGAGGTCTTCGACCGCAACGTCGGCGCCGACTCCAAGCTGAAGATCCCGCGCGGCATGAACCAGCTCTGGAACGCCGGCGGCGTCCAGTACGCGCCGCCGATCCGTTGATCGACAGCGCGGCTTAGACCAGCGCTGTCGCCGCACTCTCAATTGTCATCACCCGCGAAGGCGGGTGATCCAGTACGCCGCGGCCTGTCGGCTCAAACACAAACGTCTCTGGAATACTGGATCGCCCGGTCGAGCCGGGCGATGACAGTGTGTTGCGCGGAGATGTCGCCGCCGCTGATCGACCGCGCGGCTTGGCCACCGCTGTCACCGCACTCTCACTGTCATCACCCGCGAAGGCGGGTGATCCAGTACGCCGCGGCCTGTCGGCTCAAACACAAACGTCTCTGGAATACTGGATCGCCCGGTCGAGCCGGGCGATGACAGTGTGCGTGTGGCGGCGACGCCGCGCCTCAGTACCCCTTGCCCTGTGCCAGCTGGTCGGCGTGGAAATTGCTGTCGCCGAACAGCTCCTGGCAGACGCGGGCGCGCTTCATGAAGAAGCCGATGTCGAACTGGTCGGTCATGCCCATGCCGCCATGCATCTGCACGCCTTCCTGGACGGCGAGCGTCGCGGTCGTCCCCGCGCGCGCTTTTGCAACCGCAACCGCATTGCCCGCCTTGTCGAGATCGGCATCGAGCGCCTGCAGCGCCTTCAGCACGGCGGCGCGGGTGATCTCGATATCGATATAGAGCTCGGCAGCGCGATGCTGCAGCGCCTGGAATTCGCCGATCGCCTTGCCGAACTGCTTGCGCTCCTTGAGGTAGGTCACGGTGCGGCCGAACACCTCGTCGGAGAGGCCGACCATTTCGGACGCCACAGTGCCGCGGCCGATATTGAGCACGCCCTCGAGCAGCCCAAAGCCCTGATCGACCTCGCCGAGCACGCTGTCGGCATTGACCTCGACCTTGTCGAACACGATACGCGCCGCGTTATGCGAGTCGACCATCGCGGTGCGCTCGATTGCGAGCCCCTTCGCCTTCGGATCGACCAGGAACAGCGTCAGGCCGTTCTTCTCGCCGGCGCTACCCGCGCTGCGCGCGGCCACGATCAGAAGATCGGCGGTGTGGCCGTCGACCACAAAGGCCTTGTCGCCGGATAGCCTGAAGCCGTTGCCGGAGCGCGTCGCCTGCAATCTGGTCTGCAGCGGGCGATGCTTTGCACCCTCGTCGATCGCGAGCGCCACGAGCAGCGAGCCGTCGGTGATTTTCGGCAGATGCTGCGCCTTCTGCGCCTCGCTGCCGCCGCGCGACAGCGCCGAGGTGGCAAGCACCGAGGTCGCGAGGAACGGCGACGGCATCAAGGTGCGGCCGATCTCCTCCATCACGATGCCGGCCTCGACGCAGCCGAGCCCGCTGCCGCCGAACTGGTCCGGCACCAAAAGGCCGGAGAAGCCCATCTCGGCAAACGTTGTCCAGAGCTCGCGCGAGAAGCCGGTGGCATCCTTGCTGTCGCGCAAGGAGCGCAGATGCGCCACCGGCGCCTTGTCGCTGATGAGGCCGCGCGCACTGTCGCGCAGCATGGATTGTTCTTCGGTGAGGACGAGGGCCATGGATGGATTCCGAAATGACGACGATGAATTTTCCAACTGTTGAACCCCCTCCCCCTGCAAGGGGGAGGGTCGGGGTGGGGGTCTGCCGCTTGCTCCGTGCTTGCGGCTTGACCCCCGCCCGTCGCGCTCAGGGAGCGCAAGAGCGCTCCCGAGCGCGCCGACCTCCCCCTTTCAGGGGGAGGTGAAGATCACGCCCCCGGCAGATCGAGGATGCGCTTCGCGACGATGCCGAGCATCACCTCCGAGGTGCCACCCTCGATCGAATTGGCCTTGGTGCGGAGCCAGGCGCGCGGGCGGGCGCCGCCTTTGGAGCGATCGCTCTCCCATTCCAGCGCGTCGATGCCGCCCGCCGACATCAGGATCTCGTAGCGCCGCTTGTTGAGCTCGGTGCCGTAATATTTCATCGCCGAGGAGAACGCCGGATGCGATTGCCCCGCCTTGGCGAGATCGACCGCGCGTTCCGCGGCCGCGGCGAGCGCGGCTTCATCGACCTCGAAGCTCGCAATCTGGCTGCGCAGCTGCGCGTCGTCGAGCTTGCCCTGCGCATCGGCGCCGACCGAGTCGGCTGCGATCTGGCCGAGCGGACGGCCGACGCCGCGCTCGCCCATGCCCGAGATCATCGCGCGCTCGTGCTGCAGCAGGTACTTCGCGACGTCCCAGCCGCGATTGACGGTGCCCACCACATGCGACTTCGGCACGCGGACATTGTCGAAGAAGGTTTCGCAGAACGGCGAATAGCCCGAGATCAGCAGGATCGGCTTGGTCGACACGCCTTTCGAGGCCATGTCGAACAGGATGAAGCTGATGCCGTCATGCTTCTTCGCCGCCGGATCGGTGCGCACCAGGCAGAAGATCCAGTCGGCATAGTTGGCATAGGAGGTCCAGATCTTCTGGCCGTTGATAATGTAGTCGTCGCCGTCGCCGACCGCGCGGGTCTGCAGCGAGGCGAGGTCGGAGCCGGCGTTCGGCTCGGAATAGCCCTGGCACCAGCGGATCAGGCCCGCGGTGATATCAGGCAGATGCTCCTTCTTCTGCTCCTCGGTGCCGTATTTCAACAGCGCCGGCCCGAGCATCGAGATGCCGAACGAGGTCAGCGGCGCCCGCGCACCGATCGCGGCCATCTCCTGGCGCACGATCTTGGCCTCCTCGCCATCGAGGCCGCCGCCGCCATATTCCTTCGGCCAATGCGGCACGGTCCAGCCCTTGTCGCGCATCCGCTCGAACCAGACGCGCTGCGCGTCCGACGAGAATTTCGTGTTGCGGCCACCCCAGAAGGTGTCGCCATCCGAGGTCATCGGTGTGCGCATCTCGGGCGGACAGTTCTGCTCCAGCCAGGCGCGGGTCTCTGCACGGAATTTCTCGAGGTCAGCCATGGTGCGTTTCCAGTCAAATTCGACGAATTGGAATCGACCTTAGACCTGCGCGGCCGCCGAATTCAATATGGCTTGCGGCCGCGCCATGCTCTGGCGTCGGTGGTCACCTCGCGTGATCGGGTGTATCGGCGAGACAGGTAACGATTGAAAAACAAGAGGAAACGGACATGCGGCTGAAGCTGCTTTCGCCTAGCGAAATGAACGCCGCCCAGAAAGAAACCTACGACGAGTCGATCGCCGGCAAGCGCGGCGCGCCACCGGCGCCGATGATGGCCTGGCTGAACAGCCCGGAGATGGCGCGGCATGCCACGCGGCTCGGCGAGGTGCTGCGCTTCGAGACGATCTTTCCGCCAAAGCTGTCGGAGATCGCGATCCTCGTCACCGCGCGGCACTGGACCGCACATTACGAATGGTATGCCCACAAGCGCCTCGCGCTGAAGGGCGGCCTCGATCCGAAGATCATCGAGGACATCCGCGTGCGCCGGACGCCGAGCTTCGACGATCCCAAGGCCAGGATGATCTATGACGTCGCCAAGGCGCTGCATGAAGGTCACGGCCTGCCGAAGCCGCTCTACTGCGAGGCGATCGAGGTGCTGAGCCAGCGCGGCCTCGTCGAGGTGATCGGCCTCTGCGGCTATTACACGATGGTGTCGATGACGCTGAACACGTTCGAATTCGAGCTGCCCGGCGGCGAACTGTCCGAGCTCGCATAGACTCCACCAAGGATGGCGCTTGCGGAAACGCTGCGTTTCCGGATCAGTCGCTCTGGTCCCGGCAAATCCGGACTATATCAAGCGCTGAGGCCTTGCCCCTGACGGCAAGGCATTGACGCCGACGGAGCCACGACATGTCGCAAAATCCTCCCATCGTCGCGGGCACGCGGATCGGGCATGTTCATCTCAAGGTCGCCGATCTCGACCGCGCGCTCGGCTTCTATTGCGGCGTGCTCGGCTTCGAGCTGCAGCAGCGCTTGGGCGCGGACGCGGCCTTCATCTCGGCCGGCGGCTATCACCACCACATCGGCCTCAACACCTGGGAGAGCAAGGGCGGCCATCCGCCGCCACCCGGCACCACCGGCCTGTTCCACACCGCCATCCTCTATCCGACCCGCCCGGCGCTCGCCGACGCGCTGCATCGGGTGCGGTCCGCCGGCATCCAGCTCGACGGCGCCAGCGACCATGGCGTCAGCCAGGCGCTCTATTTGCGCGACCCCGACGAGAACGGCGTCGAGCTCTATTGGGACCGGCCCGAGGCCGAATGGCCGCGCAGCGCCGACGGCAAGCTCGCGATGTTCACACGGCCGCTCGACCTGGAGGACCTGCTGAAGCAGCGCGCGGCATAATTCCGCGGCCCGGATAATTTCGTAGCCCGGATCGCGCTTCGCCGCATCCGGCTACAGATGTTTATTCCCCTTCCCCCTGAAAGGGGGAAGGTCGGGATGGGGGTCAGCCGCGGGCTCTGCTGCAAGTGGAGAGAGCAGATCCCCACCCGCTTTGCTCTGCGAGCAAAGCGACCTCCCCTTTTCAAGGGGAGGTGGAAAGGCAGATCGGATGGAGTGCAGCGCAATCTGCGGCTTTCTCGCCAATCGATCGAGCGGTCCCGATTACTCTTCGCTCATCCGGGCTACTTCCCCTTCATCATGATCGTCACCGCCGCGATCAGTTCGAGACCGATGCAGCCATAGAACGGCAGCGTGTAGCTGCCGGAGAGATCGTGCAGCAGCCCGATCACGCCGGGGCCGAACGCATAGGTGATCTGGTTGATTGCGGTGATCAGGCTGACCAGCACGCCGAACGCGCGCGGGTCGAATTCGCGCTGCACGATCAGCGCCGGCAGCGTGATCAGATTGCCGACCGAGAAGCCGAACAGCGCGCAGGCCGCGATCTGCGCGAGGTCATTATGCACGTTGATGATGACGACGAGCGCGATCGCCTGGCTGACAAAGGACAGCGCCGACGCCAGCCGCTGGTTGAGCCGGTCGATCACGAAGGAGAAGGAGACGCGGCCGACCACGGCCATCGCGGTCAGCAGCGCCATCGCCACCGTGGCGCGCTCGCGGCCGATCACCTGGTCGAGATAGGCGATCAGATGGACGATGAAGCCGACCTGGGCGAACAGCACCAGCGCGAAGGCAATCGAGACCGAGAGGAAGCGGATGTCGCGCAGCGCCCGCGCGCGCAGCTGCGTCGCCGACGGGACATCGGCCGCCGCTGAAGTCACCGCGTGAAGATGCACCGGCGGACGCCCGACGAAGATCAGGATCACCGGCACCATCACCACGATCAGAAGCACGGCAGCGGCAATCATCGCGCCGGAGAAGCCGAAGGCGCCGATCCCCGCCACCAGCAGCGGCACGCCGACGATGCCGCCGAAGCTCGCGCCGTTCAGCGCCAGGCTGATCGCCATGCCGCGCTTCTTGTCGAACCACAGGCCGAGCGTGTTGGTGATGATGCCGAGGCTGGTGCCGGCCCAACCGAACGCCAACAGCGCATCGGCGAGATAGAGCTGCCAGGGTTCGCGCACCTCGCCGATTGCAACCGCCGCGACCGCCATCGCGAAGGTGCCTGCGATCAGGCAGCTGCGCGCACCGAACGCCTTGATCGCCTCGCTGACGAAAGCGACCAGCGCGGCGCCGAACAGATAGAAGAATGTCGTGCCCGACGAGATCAGCGACGCCGGCCAGCCGTGCAGCCGCTGCAGCTCGGCGACATAGACGCTCTGGCCGTAGAAGCCCAATCCCCAGCCGAAGCTCGCAAGCAGGAAGCAGACCACGACGATGCGCCAGCCCTCGTAACCAAGCGAGGATTCGTCTGGTAGCGTGGATGAGGATGCGTCCATTCTTGCTCTTGCTTCTCACATCGTCATGGCCGGAGTAGTCCGTTCCCACGATGTGAGCAGCCGTGCAAGCCGGTCATTTCGAAACCGATCGAAGTGTCAGCAATTGGCAGCAGAAATTTAAAGGCTCGGGTTCGGGATTTCTTCCACCGTGCGCAATTTTGCCCGCCGTCTGGCGAATGAGGCGAGCGCCAGCACGGCAAGCCCGAGCAGCACCGGCGGGAACACCACCCAATTGACGGCGTTCCAGCCATAATGCGCGAGCAGCTGGCCCGACGAGAACGAGCCGATCGCCATCATGCCGAACACCAGGAAATCGTTGAACGCCTGCACCTTGTTGCGCTCCTGCGGCCGGTGCGTTTCCAGCACCAGCGCGGAGGCGCCGACGAAGGCAAAATTCCAGCCCACGCCGAGCACGAACAGCGTCGCCCAGAAATGCGGCGCAGTGATACCCGACAGGCCGATCATCGCGGCCACCGCCTCCAGCGCCAGCCCGAGCGCGACGATGCGAGGTGCGCCGAACCGCGCGATCAGCGAGCCCGTGAAAAAGCTCGGGCCATACATCGCCACGATGTGCCACTGGATGCCGAAATTGGAATCGCTGACCGACAGCCCGCACATCTTCATGGCGAGCGGCGCCGAGGTCATCACCAGGTTCATCATCGGATAGGCGATCACGCCGCACAGCGCCGCGGCGATGAAGCGCGGCTGCCTTGCGATCTCGAGCAACGGGCGGCCGCCATGCAGATCCGCCGCCGCGGGTTTCGGTGCGTCGACGCCCGAGAGCACGGCCATTGCCACCAGCGCGACCAGCGCCTGCATCACGAAGGAGAACGCGAACAGATAAGGCGGCCAGATGTCCATGGTCCATTGCACGAGCTGCGGCCCGAGCACGCCGGCGAACACGCCGCCGGCCATCACCCAGGACACCGCCTTGGGGCGGAACGCGGCGCTGGCGCCATCGGCCGCGGCAAAGCGATAGGACTGCGCGACGGCGCCATAGAGCCCGCCGAGGAAGGTCGCGCCGCAGAACAGCCAGAACGACGAATGCAGGATCGCCCAGGCGCCGAGCGCGCCGGTCAGCGTGCCGCAGAAGGTGCCGACGATGAAGGCGACGCGCCTGCCATAGACGCGCGAGATCGCGCCGGTCGGCAGCGTGCCGGCGGCAAGCCCGAGCACATACATCGAGAGCGGCACCGTCGCGAGCGAAACGTTCGGCGCCAGCGTCGCGCCGACGATCGAGCCGGTGGCGAAGATCACGGCCGAATTGGCGCCGGTCAGCGCCTGCGCCGCCGCGAGCCGCCACACATTGCCGCGCGCCCGCGCGTCGTCGCTCGTCTCGTCAGCAGCTGTCACGTCGATCATCGGTCGTCCCGCACTGAAGCCCCAGCGGGAGCCTCCAATCGCCTGCACTATGGAGAGCCGGTGCAGGCCGATCAACCGGCTCAAACGGACGTACGCCATGCGGGAGGCGCACGAGAGAGCGCACCGCCCTCGTGTGCTATTGCAGGGATGACACTTCTATCAGTCCCGTCATCCTGAGGTGCGAGCGGAGCGAGCCTCGAAGGATGCACGGCCACCAGCCGGGCCGTCGACCCTTCGAGACGGCCGCTGCGCGGCCTCCTCAGGGTGACGGTGAGAGAGCTTGACGAGCGACGCCTACCGCGCCGGCTTCTTGCCCGGCCGTTTCTCGGCGCGCAGCGCGCCGGTCTTGTGGACCTTGGAGCGCGGCCCCACGAGGTACGGCTTGTGAACGTGCCATTCAAGCGCAAGCGTCGCGGCGAAACCGAAAAAGCTCGAACGGCTCATGCCGAGTCCGGCGGCATGCTTGTCGATCCGTGCGATGAGGCTCTTCGGCAGATAGACGTTGACGCGCTCGGACGGGTCGGGCGGGTCGACGCCGACCATGAAGAAGGCGGCGACGTCCGAGCCCTTCGGCGCCACGATGCGCTCGATCGGGGTCGGCTCCGGCAATGGCTTGCCCTGCTCGACCCAGCCGTCGACGGTCTGCGCCAGCGTATGCTCGGCGCGCTCGATCGCGTCTTCCTGCGATCGCCCCGCGGCAACGCAGCCCGGAAAGTCCGGAAACCATGCCCCGAACGCGCCGCGCGGCCCGCGCTCCAGCACGGCCGGATAAAGCCGTCTCTTCATTCTGGCCTCCATTATCAGGGTATGCTATTTCACACACCCCCATGTGTCAAATAACACAACGAAATGCAGAGGAGAGCAGACATGGACCGGCAGGCCGAACTCCGCATCATCCGCGCCGCCTATGCCAAGCAGATCATGGCTGCCGCCAACGTCAGCGACACACGCGTAGCCGGGGCCTTTGCCGCCATTCCGCGCGAAGACTTCGTCGGGCCGGGACCGTGGATGATGCTGCGATGGTGGACCCGCGACTACGTGCCGACGCCCGATGCCGATCCGGTCTATCTCTCCACCAACGATCTGGTCGCGCTGCTGCCCGATCGCCGTCTCAACAACGGCCAGCCGTCGTTGCACGCACATCTCATGCACCAGGCCGCGCCCGCCGCCGGCGACCATGTGGTGCATGTCGGAACGGGCACAGGCTATTACACCGCGCTCCTTACGCATCTGGTCGGACCGACCGGCCGCGTGACCGGCATCGAATACGATCCGGAGCTTGCCGCACGCGCCCGCGCCAATCTTGCTTCCTGCCGGAATGTCGAGATCATCGAGGGCGACGGCACGCTTGTCGCGTTCGATTCGGCCGACGTGATCTACGTCAACGCCGGCTGCACCCGGCCTGCCGCGCGATGGCTCGACGGCCTCGCCGACGGCGGTCGCCTGATCCTGCCGCTGACGTCGGATCAGGGATTCAAGGGCGGCGCGCCGGAGCAGGTGGCGCGATCCGGTGCGGTGTTCCGGATCCGGCGCGAGAGCGCAGGCTATCAGGCGTCCTGGATATCAGCGGTCGCGATCATCCCCTGCGACGGCGGCCGCGACGAGGCATCTGAAAAGGCATTGGCGGAAGCCTTCGCCGGCGGCGGCTGGCAGAAGGTGACGCGGCTCCATCGCGACGCCGACATTCCCGACGACCGCTGCTGGCTGCGCGGGGATGGCTGGTGCCTCGCCTATAGTTGATCCATACGCGATGTTCGCCACACGACGCGCAATGGACAGCAAGCGGGCGTCCGCGTAGATCAAGTATGATCGTCAAGCCTCCCCTATCATCGTCGATGGAGTCAGCTGTGTCCCCAGACGAAAGGCCCACTCTCGCCGCTCCTGACGATGATCCCTATCTGTGGCTGGAAAATATCGAGGGAGACCGCGCACTCGATTTCGTCGAACGGCAGAACCGGCTGACGCTGGAAAAATTCGGCGGCGCGCGATTTGCGGCTGACCGCGACCTGCTGGCCGCGATCTACGACCGGCCGGACAATATCCCCTACGTCACGCGCCGCGGCGGGCTGCTCTACAATCTCTGGAAGGACGCGAACAATCCGCGCGGCCTATGGCGGCGGACGACGCTTGAGGAGTTTCGCAAGCCGAAGCCCGAATGGGAAATTCTGCTCGATATCGACAAGCTTGCCAGCGAGGAAAACAAGGACTGGCTGCTGAGCTGGACCCATGCGCCTCCCGAAGCGGGTTCGCGCGCGATCGTAAGTCTGTCGCGCGGCGGCAGCGATGCCACCACGCTGCGCGAATACGACCTGGGAACGAAGAGCTTCGTCGTTGACGGATTTGTGTTGCCGGAAGCAAAGAGTGGCGCCGAATGGGCCGATGCCGATACGCTGCTGCTGGCGAGCGTGGTTGGCGAAGGCATGGCTACGACCTCCGGCTATGCCCGCACCGTCAGGCGCTGGCACCGTGGCGAGGCCGTCGAACAGGCTCCGGTGATTTTCGAGGTACCCGCCGACCATATGGCGGCATATTGCGGCGGTGACCGAACTGGGCCAAGTCCCCGCATCTGGTTCACCGATCGCATCGACTTCTTCAATCTCAAGGTCTGGCTCGGCGACGAGACCGGCGCGAAAACCAAGCTCGATCTGCCGACCGACATCTGGCTCGAAGCGCAGCAGGACTGGCTGGCGGTCAAGCTGCGCTCGGCATGGACCGTGGCGGAGAAGACCTATGCGGCCGATTCCGTGCTCGGCATATCGCTGTCGGCCTTTCTCGCAGGCGATCGCCATTTCACTGTCGTGTTCGAACCGGGCGCGCGGCGCGCGCTGCAGGGATTTTTTTGGACCGACGGCGTACTGGTGCTGTCGATCCTGGATGAGTTGCGACCGGTTTTCGAACTCTGCACACCCTCGGCAAATAACTGGACCCGCCGGAATCTGCCAGGGCTTCCCGAGATCGGGGTGGTCGATGTCTGGCGCCTTGATGTGCACGAGTCCGAGAGCAACGGCGACATGCTGGCCAATGTGCAGGACCCGCTGACGCCGCCCTCCCTGATGCTGGTCGATGGCGTCGCGAGCCCGGCACTGTTGAAGCAGGCGCCGAAGACGTTCTCCGCCGACGGGCTCGTGACCACCCAGCACGAGGCCATCTCGGTCGACGGCGAGCGCATCCCCTACGTGCAGACCGGGCCTGCGACCGAGAGCGGCGACGCTCCGGTCTATATGAGCGCCTATGGCGGCTTCGGTCTCGCCGTAAAACCCTATTACAGTTCGGCGCTCGGCAAGCTGTGGCTGGAGCGCGGCGGCTCCACGGTGCAGGCGAACATCCGCGGCGGCGGAGAGTTCGGCACACGCTGGCACGATGCCGGCCGCAATGCCGGCAAGCGGCTGGCGCATGACGACTTCGCCGCGGTCGCTGCCGATCTGGTCAGACGCGGCGTGACACGCGCCAGCCGGATTGCCGCGGAAGGTGGATCGAACGGCGGCATCCTGATCACCAACATGCTGACGCGCTATCCGGAACGGTTCGGCGCCCTGTTCTGCACGATTCCGCTGATCGACATGCGCCGCTACACCAAGCTTCTCGCCGGGGCGAGCTGGATCGCGGAATATGGCGATCCCGACAAGCCGGAGGAGTGGGACTGGTTGCAGACCTACTCGGCCTATCATGCGGCGAAGTCAGGACAGCACTATCCACCGATCCTGATCGCCACCACAAGGCGTGACGACCGTGTTCATCCCGGACACGCGCGGAAGATGACGGCCAAGCTGCAGGCGATGGGATACGAGGCCTATCTCTACGAGCCCGCCGCCGGCGGCCATGGCTACGGCAAGGACAACCAGGAACGCGCCGCCTTCATCGCGCTCGGCTACACCTTCCTGAAGGACAAGATCGGCTGGATCGACAACGGCGCCTGAGCGCGGCTACTTGCGCACGAACATCAGGATCATGTTGTTGGCCGGCATCTCGAAGGCGCCGCCGAGCTTCAGCCCGACGCTCTCCGCAAGCCTCTCGACCTCGGCGATATCGCGCACGCCCCATTCGGCGTCGCGTTCACGCAACGAGGTGTCGAACACGGCGTTGCTGAGCGCGGTGTGCTTGCCGTCGCGCTTGAACGGGCCGTAGAGGAACAGCCGGCCGTCGGCGCGCAGATGCCGCGCGGCGCCGGCGAACAGGCCCTCGGCGACGCGCCACGGCGCGATGTGGATCACGTTGGCGCAGAAGATCGCGAGCAGCTTGTCCGGACCTTCGCCGGCGGACGGCGCCGGCGACCAGGCCGGATCGGACACATCGATCGGTTGCGGCGGCTCGATATTGGCAAGCCCGGCATGCGCGCGCCAGGCGGCGATGCTGCGCAGGTGCGCCGGATGGAGGTCGCTCGGCCACCAAATGATGTCAGGCGTCTGACCCGCGAAATAGACGACATGCTGGCCGGTGCCGCTGCCGGCCTCCAGCACGTCGCCGGATTGGCCGGCGAGGAAGCGTTTCAGGACCGCCCAGATCGGTTGATGGTTGCGGTGGAACGCTGCCGCGTCGAGCCGCCCGTCCGCCTCGACCGGCTGGCCATCCTTGCCGAACTCCACCACGAACTCCGCCACCGCTTCTCTCCCTCACGCCAGCCGCTTGTGAACCGTGCAACTGCCATCGGCAAGAGCGGAACCCGCATAGCATACTGCCAAACCGTCATCCTGAGGTGCGAGCTCTTGCGAGCCTCGAAGGATGCACGGCCACAGTCGGGCCGTCGCCCCTTCGAGGCTCGCTCCGCTCGCACCTCAGGGTGACGGGTTCTAATCTCGTCTTTGCGAGCTGCTTTGCCATTAACCCCGTCGCAACGCGCCTATTCTCCACATTGCCAGCCGATGGCCTTTGTGCTTTCCACTCTTTATATTGCGATGGGATCATCGAGATTGAAGCCCGGGAAACGTCCTTGATCGCCACTTTCTCCAAGCCAGCCTTCGTCCTGGCGCTGCTGGCGGGCACCGCCATGGCGGTGCCCGCGCAGGCCCAATCCGCCGCCGAGGGCCAGAAACTCGCCTTCGACCGCAGCAAGGGCAATTGCCTGACCTGCCATGTCATCAAGGGCGGCGACCTGCCGGGCACGATCGGCCCCGAGCTGACCGGCCTGAAGGCGAGATACAGCCGCGATGAGCTGGTCGCGATCGTGACCGATGAGACCAAGCGCAATCCGCAAACCGTGATGCCGCCGTTCGGCCGAAACCGGATTTTGAGCGAGAAGGAAATCAACGCGGTGGTGGACTTCCTGCAGACGTTGTGACGCCGCGACCGCCGCTTGAGGAGATTTTTTCGATGAACATCACGACCAGCGAATTCTTCAGGACACGCCGCCTGCTGCTGAAGGGCGCCGGCGTCGCCGCACTGATCGGCCTCGGGGTCATTCCGTTCGACGTGCCGCAGGCGCTCGCCGCCGCCAACGACAAATATCCGGAAGACGCGTTCAAGCAGAAGAGCGAGGCCGACGCGATCAAGGCGCTCTACGGCAAGACTGCCGAGCCCTCGGACAAGGTCAAGATGGACGCGCCGGAGATCGCCGAGAACGGCGCGGTGGTGCCGATCTCCGCCACCACGACGCTATCAGACGTCACCTCGATCTCGTTTCTGGTCAGCGAGAACCCGATCTCGCTGGTCGCCTCGTACAAGATTCCGGCCGGCACGCTGCCGACGGTTGCCAACCGCATCAAGATGGCCAAGACCAGCAACGTCACCGTGATCGTCGAGGCCGGCGGCAAGCTCTACAGCGCCCAAAAGGAAATCAAGGTCACCGTCGGCGGCTGCGGCGGCTGATCACGCGCAAACGATAAGGAAACAAACCGATGGCATCGAGCATTCGCGTGCGCGCCACGTCAAACGGCGACACCACCGAGGTGCAGGCGCTGATCCAGCATCCGATGGATTCCGGCTTCGTCAAGGACGCCAAGGGCGAGATCATTCCGCCGCACTTCATCCAGGTGCTGACCTTCGAGTATGACGGCAGGCCGGTGTTCGTCGCCGACTGGGGCGGCGGCGTCTCCAAGGACCCCTATGTCAAGTTCGCCTTCAAGGGCGGCAAGAAGGGCGACGATCTCAAGGTCAGCTGGGTCGACAACAAGGGCGCGACCGACACCGCCACGGCGAAAATTCAATGACGCGGCGCTTCGCAATCCGCGCTCTAGAGCGTTTTCGAGCGAAGTGGACGCCGGTTCGCGTGAAGAAAACGCGTCAAAACAAAAATCTGGTCGCAACGCTCGCGCTCGGCGTTCTGGCCTGCGCTCCGGTGGCGCGCGCGGCCGACACCGTCGATCCCGCCGCCGACAAGGCCGCGTTCCAAAAATTCTTCACCAGCAAATTCCCCAAGCTGAAGCCCGAGGATTTCGTCAACGGTCCCTATTCGATGAATGAGGACCTGCACAAGCAGTGGCAAGAGAAGGAAGAGTTTCCGCCCTACGAGTTCTCGCTCGAAGCCGGCAAGGAGATGTTCTCGACGCCGTTCAAGAACGGCAAAACCTATGCCGACTGCTTTCCGAACCAGGGCATCGGCATCCGCCAGAACTATCCATATTTCGACGAGAAGGAAGGCAAGGTCGTCACGCTCGAGCTCGCGCTCAACCGCTGCCGCGAGGCCAATGGCGAGGCGCCGTTCTCCTATGTGAAAGACGACATGGCGGCGCTCACCGCCTACATGGCCTTCACCTCGCGCGGCAAGCCGATGGACATCAAGATCCCGAACGATCCGCGCGCGCTGGAGGCCTATCAGAAGGGCAAGGAGTATTTCTACACCCGCCGCGGCCAGCTCAATTTCTCCTGCGCCACCTGCCACATCCAGAGCCCGGGCGAACGGATTCGCGCCGAGGTGCTGGCGCCGGCGCTCGGCATCCTGAACGCGATGCCGATCTACCGCTCGGAATGGTCCGGCATGGGCACGACCAGCCGCCGCTTCACCACCTGCAACAGCCAGATCCGCGGCGTGCCGCTCAATCCGCAGGACGACGAGTATCGCAACCTCGAATATTATCTGTCCTATGTCAGCAATGGCCTGCCGATCTCGGGTCCGGGGGCACGGCCATGAGAACGACGGTCATTTTCGCGGCATCGGTCCTGCTGCTCGCGACCGCAACTGGCGCCCTCGCCGCCTCCGAGGCCGACTACAAGGCAGCCTATGCCGCGGCGGAAGCCGCCAACAGGGAAGCAGGCAGCCTGCGCAACCAGTGGACCACCACCGCCGCGACGCTATCCGCCGCAAAAAAGGCCGGTGAGGCTGGTGATTTCGACACCGCCGTCGCCCAGGCCAAGGAGGCCGAGGCACTGGCAAAGGCATCGATCTTCCAGGCCACCAGCGAGAAGGAACGCTGGAAAGACATGGAAATTCGCTGACGCATAGGAGTTAGGAAGGCACTGGCGAAAGGGTTCCCTCCCCCCTTGCGGGGGAGGGTTAGGGAGAGGGGTGAGCCGCACGGGCGGTGTTCGTGGCTCACCCCTCTCTCCAACTCTCCCCCGCAAGGGGGGAGAGAGCTCGACCACCGCCCGCGTGACTTCGAGCCAAGTGCTGAGAGAGTGATGATCATCCGCCGCCGCGAATTCCTGAGAGCTTCGGCCGCCGCGACGCTTGTGGCCGGCCTGCCCCGGCTTGTGCGCGGCGCCGATACCGCGAGCGTCTACGATCTCGAACGCTTCGGCAACGCCCGCATCCTGCACATGACCGACACCCATGCGCAGCTGAAGCCGGTGTTCTTCCGCGAGCCCAGCGTCAATCTCGGCGTCGGCGCGATGACCGGCCAGCCGCCGCATCTGGTCGGCAAGGCGTTCCTCGACCGTTTCGGCATCCGGCCCGACAGCGCCGACGCCTATGCCTTTACCTGCGTCGAGTTCGAGAAGGCCGCCGGCCGCTTCGGCAAGCTCGGCGGCTTTGCCCATCTGAAGACGCTGGTCGACAAGCTGCGCGCCGATGTCGGCGAAAAGCGCTCGATCCTGCTCGATGGCGGCGACCTCTGGCAGGGCTCAGGGCTCGCCAACGCCATGAACGGCGCCGACATGGTGGAGGCCGCCAATTTGCTCGGCATCGAGGCGATGACCGGGCATTGGGAATTCACCTATGGCGAAGAGGTCCTGCGCGACAATCTCGCCCGCTTCAAGGGTGAGTTCCTGGCGCAGAACGTGTTCCTGACTGAGGAAGCCGCGTTCAACGACGCCAAGGCGTTCGATCCGGCCTCGGGGCGTGTGTTCAAGCCGTCTGTCATCAGGGAGATCGGCGGGCACCGCGTCGCGATCATCGGCCAGGCCTTCCCCTATGTGCCGATCGCGCATCCCAAGCGCTTCACGCCGGACTGGAAGTTCGGCATCCGCGACGAGGAGCTGCAAAAGCTGGTCGACGGCCATCGCAACAACGACAAGGTCGAGGCGGTGATCCTGCTGTCGCATAACGGCATGGATGTCGATCTCAAGCTCGCCAGCCGCGTCACCGGCATCGACGTCATCCTCGGCGGCCACACCCATGATGCGATCCCGATCCCGATCACGGTGACCAACGCCGGCGGCGTCACGCTGGTCACCAATGCCGGCTCCAACGGCAAGTTCATCGGCGTGCTCGATCTCGACCTCGCCAAGAGCAAGGTCGCCAATGTCCGCTACCGCCTGCTGCCGGTGTTCGCCGAACTGCTGAAGCCCGATCCGGCGATGCAAACGCTGATCGACAAGATGCGCGACCCGCATGTCGACGACTGGAGCGACAAGCTCGGCACCGCCGACCGGCTGCTCTACCGCCGCGGCAATTTCTCCGGCACCGTCGACCAGTTGATCTGCGACGCGCTCTTGAGCGAGCTCAACGCCGAGATCGCGCTGTCGCCGGGTTTCCGCTGGGGCCTCACCGCGCTCGCCGGCCAGCCGCTGACCATGGAAGACGTGCTGTCGGAAACCGCGATCACCTATCCCGAGACCTACGTCGCCACCATGACCGGCGGCCAGATCAGGGACGTGCTGGAAGACGTCTGCGACAATCTGTTCAACGTCGATCCCTATTATCAGCAAGGCGGCGACATGGTCCGCGTCGGCGGCCTCGCCTATGCCTGCACGCCGGGCGAATCCGTCGGCAAGCGCATTTCCGAGCTGAAGCTCGGCAACGGCAAGCATCTCGAAGCCGGCAAGCACTACAAGGTCGCGGGCTGGGCCTCGGTCAACCAGCAGAGCGGCGCGCCGATCTGGGAAGTCGTGGCCAAGCACCTGCGCTCCGGCCGGCCGCCGAACCGCGACGAGCCCGGCGTGACGCTGAAGGGCGTCGACGACAACCCGGGCATGACGAAGCTCGGATGACGCGGCGCCCGATCATCGCAGCGCTCGGCCTGGCGGCGCTCGCGCTTGCAACGCCGCTCGCCCGCGCCCAGCTGGCGCCGCTGCAGGACAAGCCGTTCGCCGAGCACAAGATCGTGCTGCAGCTCTCCGACAATGATCCGAGGAAGCAGGGCCTCGTCATCAGCGTCGCCAACAATCTGATGAAGCATTACGACCCCGACAAGGTCGCGGTCGAGATCGTCGCCTTCGGCCCGGGCATCGAGCTGCTCAAGCCCGACAACCCAAACCGCAAGCTGGTCGAAAGCCTGGTCGCGCAGGGCGCGCGGGTCGATATCTGCCTCAACACCGTCGACACGATCGAGCGCGACACCGGCAAGCGGCCCGACTACATCGCGGCCGCTACCCCCGTGCAGGTCGGCGTCGCGCAGATCCTGCTCTTGACCGAGAACGGATATACGCTGGTCCGTCCCTGACGGAGCTGCAGGAGCAGGGCTGGAGCTACGTGCGGCCGTAATCGCAAGGGCCGCAATCCCAATCCCGTCATCCTGAGGAGCCGCGCAGCGGCGTCTCGAAGGATGCACGGCCCCGGTGTCTCCGCGCGCATTTGCTCTCCTCGCGGAAAGAGCCGGGCCGTCCACCCTTCGAGACGCCGCTGCGCGGCTCCTCAGGGTGACGGGACCCGTATCCGCGCGGGGATGGATTTGCTTTGAATCGACCCTATCTATGGAATAATATCCTCCCTGTGACTCGGCCCGGAGAATAGGTAAGCCGTCATGATCTTTCGCCAGCTCTTCGACAGCGTGTCCGGCACCTACAGCTATCTGCTCGCGAGCCGCGCCGGCGGCGAGGCGCTGATCCTCGATCCGGTGCTGGAGAAGGCCGACCGCTACTGCAAGCTGCTGCAGGAACTCGACCTCAGGCTGGTCAAGGCCGTCGATACACATCTGCATGCCGATCACGTCACCGGCCTCGGCGAGCTGCGCGACCGCACCCAGTGCATCACCATCATGGGCGAGCAGAGCAAGGCCGACGTGGTGTCGATGCGCGTTTCCGACGGCGACAAAGTGACGATCGAGGGCCTCTGCCTCGAGGCGATGTACACGCCTGGCCACACCGACGATTCCTACAGCTATCTGATGGGCGACCGCGTCTTCACCGGCGATACGCTCTTGATCCGCGGCACCGGCCGCACCGATTTCCAGAACGGCAGCGCGCGGGCGCAGTACGATTCGATCTTCAATCGCCTCTTGAGGCTGCCCGAAGAGACGATGGTATTCCCCGCGCATGACTACAAGGGCGACACCGTCTCCACGATCGGCGAGGAGAAGCGCTACAATCCGCGGCTGCAGGTCAAATCGATCGACGACTATGTCGAGCTGATGAACAACCTCAATCTGCCGAACCCGAAGCTGATGGATGTCGTGCTGCCCGCCAACATGCATGTCGGCCTGCACCAGGACGAGCTCGCCAAGGAAGGCCTCTCCCTCAGCGCCCGAGACGCCATCGCGAGCCTCGGCCGGCCCGATATCCTGCTGGTCGATTTGCGCGAGAGCGGCGAACGGGCCAAGCACGGCACGCTCGCGGGCGCACTGCACGCGCCCTATCCCGGGATTTGCGCCACCTTGCAGCCCGGCGGCATGCTGCGCGAAGTCGCCGCCGCGACCGGCCGCCGCGTCGTGTTCTTCTGCGCCTTCGGCGAACGCTCGGCGATGGCGGTGGCCGCCGCGAAGAAGGCGGGACTGGCGAACACCGCGCATATCGAGGGCGGCATGGACGCCTGGAAGAAGGCCGGCGGGCCGGTGGTGCTGGGGTAATTCCCTAGGCTCTTCGTTAACGCGCGCGAAATTATCGACCGTCACCCTGAGGTGCGAGCCTTGCGGTGCACTTGCACCGCTGGGCGAGCCTCGAAGGGTCGACGGCCACACTGTGTCCGCGCGCATTTGGCGATATCGGGGCCGTGCATCCTTCGAGGCTCGCAAGAGCTCGCACCTCAGGACGACGGGGTTAATTAGAGCGCTCGGCGCTTACCCGCTGCAGCTCCGCCGTCAACCGATCCAGCGCATCCGCCAGCATCACGCCGCCGCAGACGGTGAGCCGCTCCGGCAGCACGATGCGCTTGCTCTCCGGATAGAACCGCTCCAGCGCCGGGTGCAGCAGGAAGGCGCGGCCGTCATCCTCGGCGCGATCGCCCGCCTCCGCCACCAGGATGAAATCCGGCCGCAGTTTCACGATTGCTTCCAGCGAGGCAAATCCGCCGGCGTTGAAGCCGAGCTCGCCGGCCGCGTTGGAAAGACCCGTTGCCGCCAGCAGCGAGCTGACCAGGCTGCTCTCACCCGACACAAAGCCGCGCCGCTCCAGCGGCAGCACGCGATAATGATGACCGTCAGCCACGGCCCGCGCCCGCGCGATCGCCGCGTCGAGCCGCGCGATCCCGGCCTCTGCGCGATCCGGATGCTGCAGCACATCGCCCATCGCGCGGATCTGCTCCCTCACCTCGTCGAGCGTGCGCGGCACCGTGAACTCGACGAGATGCAGCCCCTTCGCCTTCAACAGATCGCGCGTCGCCCGCTTGTCGAACAGGCTGACGACGACAAGGTCGGGCTTGAGCAGCAGCACATCCTCGGCCTCGCCGGACAGCCGCGGATAGTTTCGCGCCTGTTCGGCGGCCCAGGATTGCCAGGCATCGCGGGAGAAACGGCTGAGCCCGAGGATCTGGTCGTGATCAGCCAGCGACAGCACGAGCTGGTCACTGCAGACATTCATCGAGACGATGCGCGGCCCGGCGGCGGACGCGGTACTGGCGGACATGAGCCCAGCAAGAACGGAGAGCGTCAGCAAAAAGCAGAGCCGAGCGTGATGGCTGACACGCAAAAGGTGCGCCCCCTCTCCCGCTTGCGGGGGAGGGTTGGGGTGGGGGTAGCGCCGCAATGAACACTCTTCGAGTGGAGAAAGCCCCCGCCCGCATCGCATCTTTCGATGCGACACAGCCGAAGCCTCGCTTCGGCGTTTCTTAAGAACGGCCGCCGAAGGCGGCCTATGCTCCCCCGCAAGCGGGAGAGGTGCAGCGCGTCCGCGGCGGTACCGCATGCGCATCACACGTCCGCCCACGGCACGATGACGGCCTCGCGCTGAAATTCAGCGCGGTAGGCGCTGACCGGAACACGCTGGCGAGGACCGCTTCCGACAGCGCCTCATCCGGCGGGCCTTGCGCCGCCAGCCGGCCCTCCGACAGCACCAGCACGTGATCGGCAAAGCGCGCCGCGAGCCCGAGATCGTGTGTCACCACGATGACCAAGACGCCGGTGTCGGCGACGTTGCGCAGCTTCTGCATCACGTCGATCTGGTGGCGCGGATCGAGCGACGCGGTCGGCTCGTCGGCGAGGATCACCGGCGCCTCGACCGCGAGCACCCGCGCCAGCGCGACGCGGCTGCGCTCACCGCCGGACAGCTCGGTGACGCGGCGGTCGCTGAATTCAGTGACGTCGACCGCCTGCATCGCCCGCAGCACGGCCTCCATGTCCTTCGGCGATAGCCGCGCCGGATCGGTCGCGCCATGCGGATAGCGGCCGAGCGCAACGATATCGCGCGCCGGCAGCGGCCAATGCACCATGTGCCCCTGCGGCAGATAGGCGAAGCGCTTCGCGCGCTCGCGTAGCGGCAGTGACGCCAATGCGTCGCCGCCAATCCGGATCTCGCCGTCGGACGGAATCAATCCGGCGAGCGCGCGCAGCAGTGTGGTCTTGCCGGCGCCGTTCGGGCCGACCAGCGCGACCAAATGGCCCGATGCCAGCGACAGCGAGACATCGTGCAGCACCTTTCGGCTGCCGAGCGAAGCATCGAGCGCGATGGCGGACAGCAGCGTCATGCCACGCCTCCGCCGAGCGCGCGGCGTTCGCGCATGATCAGATAGAGGAAGAACGGCACGCCGATGATCGAGGTCAGCACGCCGACCTTGATGTCCGAGGTCGAGGGGATGATGCGCACCGCGATATCGGCCGCGAGCAGCAGCGCCGCGCCGGTGAGCGCGCTCGGCACCAGCAGCCGCGCCGGATCGTGACCGATCAGGGGACGCATCAGATGCGGCGCGACGAGCCCGATGAAGCCGATCGTGCCGGTGACCGCGACCGCGCCGCCGACGCCGAGCGCAACGCCCGCGATCACGAAGAGCCGCAGCCGCCCGACATCGACGCCGAGGCTCTGCGCGGCCTCCTCGCCAAGCGTCAGCGCACGGAACGCGTTCGCCTGGCTGAGCAGGATCGCGGCACCCGCGATGATGAAGGGCAGCGCCAGCGCCACATGCTGAAAGCTGCGGTCCTCCAGCGAGCCGAGCAGCCAGAACGCGATCTCCAGCACCACGAAGGGATTGCTGGAAAGATTCATCACCAGCGCGGTCGCAGCACCGGCGAAGCTCGAGATCGCAAGCCCCGCGAGGATCAGGATCAACAGCCCGGCATTGCGGCCGGCGATCGCGAGCAGCGCGAACACCGAGCCGAACGCGGCGATGATCGCCACCACCGGCAACGCGTAGGAGCGCACGTCGGCCAGGCCGAGCGCGATCACCAGCACCGCGCCGAACGCCGCCGATTGCGGCGCACCGAACAGCGACGGCGAGGCCAGCGGATTGCGCAGCAGGCCCTGCAGCGCCGCGCCTGACAGCCCAAGAATGCCGCCGATTGCGAACGCGAGAATGGTGCGCGGCAAACGGATTTCGCGCACGATCACCTGCGCCACATCGCTGCCGCCGCCGAACAGCGCCTCGATCACCGCGAGCGGCGACAGCCGCACCGGCCCGATGCCGAGCGAGATCACGCACAGCAGCACCACAAGCGCGAGCAGCGCCGCGGTGGCGCCCCATCGGCGCCGCGCCGCGACCTCGGCCGCCAAGGCAAAATCCTGCACGCTCATCGGATCCATGCTCTTACAGCGATCGCCGTGGCAGACAAGCGACACTCGACAAAAACCGTGGCCGTCTGACCGCCGCCCGACTTCCGCCGGATTGACTTTGCTGCCCGGCCGAACCCTAGATGAACATGACGGTTCTTTCATGAGATGAAAAGGGAATGCGGTGCGGGGAAACTTCCCCAAGGCCGCGGCTGCCCCCGCAACTGTATGCGGTGAATCCTTCGTCACAGGCCACTGGGAATCTCGGTCCTGGGAAGGCGACGAAGGGTAACGACCCGCGAGCCAGGAGACCTGCCGTCAGCCGTGGTCACACGCGAAGATGCCGGTCGGGGAGTACAGGCATGAGCTTCACCTGAGGCTGTTAGCACGATGGTGAGACTGGTTCGCGGTGACGTGCCACTGACGTTACCGAGGTCTCGCTTATGTCGTCCTACCCATTCCACCATTGGCGGCGCCGCGCGCTTCTGCTCGCGACGACGATGCTCGCGCCGGCAGTCTTCACCGCCGCCGCGCGGGCGCAGCAGGCGCCTGCTCCCGATCAACTACCGGCCATCGAAGTCACCAAGCCGGGCGAACAGAACGTCACGCGCGCCAAGCCGGCTGCGGACGAAGCGCCGGCACCGCGCCGTCCGGCGCCGGGCACCGCAGAGAGCACCAATGTAGGCGGCGGAAGCGGATCGGGCACCACAGGGACAGGCACGGCCACCGGAACGGGCGGCACCAGCGGCGGTCGCCAGTTCGCCGGCATTGTCGGATCGTCCTCGGCCGTGATCACCGCCGACGACATCGCGCATTCGCCGGTGCAGTCGCTGCCTGAAATCCTCGCGCAGGTGCCGGGCGTGCAGCTGCAAACGCTCTATGGCGGGCCGAACGGCGCCAAGACCTCGGTCGACCTGCGCGGCTTCGGCGCATTCGCCACCGACAACACGCTGTTCCTGCTCAATGGCCGCCGGCTCAACGACGTCGACAAGGCCGGCTTCGACCTCACCACGATCCCGCTCGATTCGATCGCGCGCATCGAGATCACGCGCGGCAACAGCGGCGCCGTGCTCTACGGCGACAACGCGGTGGGCGGCGTTGTCAACATCATCACCAAGACCGGTGTCGGCGGTCCGCCGACGGCAATGCGAGCCGAGGCCGGATACGGCTCGTTCAACACCCGCATGGCCGCCGTCTCCGCGGCGCTCAATGCGGGACCGTGGTCCACCTCGTTCTACGGCAACGGCATCAAGTCCGACGGCTACCGCGTCAACAACGCGCTCGACCAGCGCAACGCCGTCGGCAGTATCAACTACACCACGCCCGATCTCACCGCTTTCCTCACCGTCACGGGCAGCGACCAGAAGCTCGGTCTGCCCGGCGGGCGGCTGGTCGATCCCTCGATCGGGGTGAACGAGCTGCAAACCGACCGCAGGGGCAGCAGCACGCCGTTCGACTATGCCAACCAGCAGACCGCCAGCGTCACCGCCGGCTTCACCAAAACGCTGATCAACGGCGTCGACCTGATCGTCGACGGCGGCTGGCGGCAGCGCGATACCCAAAGCGGCTTCTTCGGCACGGTACCGACCATCAGCTTCGCCTCGACCTACAACGATGCCGCGCTGGAGACCTGGTCGCTGACGCCGCGGCTCAGCGTCAAGAACGTGATGCTGGGGATGCCGTCGACGATCCTCACCGGCATCGACTATTACGATTCGACGTTCCGTCAGGCACGCGGCGCGTTCCAGGGCGTCGACCCCTTCCACATCTACAATATCGAGCAGCAGAGCGTGGCCGGCTACTGGCAGCACACGCTCGGATTGCTGCCGACCACTGACTTCGCCTATGGCGCACGCGTCCAGAATACCAGCGTCTCGGCGCGCGATCGCTACGACCCGAATGCGCCGTTCGCGTTCGACACGCAAGCGTCGCCGCTCGACAGCAACGAGACGCAATATGCGCTGCATGTCGGCGTCGAGCATCGCTTCACCGACACATTCTCGGTGTTCGGCCGCGCCGCACGCGCATTCCGCACGCCCGATGTCGACGAACGCGTCGCCTCGGGTCCGTCATTCGACCCGCTAACCTTCCTGCCCATCGCGCAGAATTTTGCGCTCAAGACCCAGACGTCGCAGGACGTCGAGGGCGGCTTCCGGGTCAGGACCAACCGCTTCCAGGTCCAGACCAGCGTTTATCTGATGGATCTCGAGAACGAGATCCATTTCAACCCGGTGCTGTTCTACAACGTCGATCTCGACCCCACCCGCCGCTACGGAAGCGAGACCAGCGCCTCGCTCAAGGTCACCGACAGCGTGACCCTGCGCGGCGGCATGGCGATCACCCGCGCGGTCTTCCGCGAAGGCATCTGGGCCGGCAATGACGTGCCGCTGGTGTCGCGCTACACCGGCAGTCTCGGCGTGACCTGGAATATCTGGCAGAACTATCTGGTGTTCGACGCCACCGCGCGCGCCTGGAGCTCGCGCATCATGGACAACGACCAGGCCAACACCCAGACCCGGATTCCCGCTAACGCCACCGCCGACATCAAGCTGAGCGGGCAAGTCGATCGCTTCTTCTGGTCGCTCAGCGTCAACAACCTGTTCAACGCGCTCTATTACGACTACGCCATCGCGAGCTCATTCACGGATGGCCGCTTCTCGGCCTATCCGCTCCCCGGCCGCACCTACATGGTGAAGGCTGGCGCGACGTTTTAGAGCGTGATCGGGCGCGGCGGGTGTGATCCCGCCGCGCCGTCTCGCTCCATTACAAGCGCCAGCAAACTGGGGTAGAATTCCGGCAGCTGATTTAACCCGCGCAGGGGAAACGCATGGGCAAGGCCGGAAAGACGAGCAAGGGCGCCGACAAGCCCAGCAAGAAGTCCGACGAAAAGTCGAAGGCGCCTCCGCTACCCGCCGCGCCGCCGGACGACGAGTATGACGAGGATGGCGACATCGCCACGCCGAAGATCGACCGCTATGGCAATGACGACGAGCCGTTGTGAGAGATGAACGATATCCATCCCTGCGTCGTCCCGGCGAAAGCCGGGACCCATAACCACAGGGCCGAGTTGTTGAAGCGCGCTGTGGCCCAGCGCGTCGCAACAATCATCATTGGTGGTTATGGGTCCCGGGTCGCGCTTCCGCCTTCGCTCGTTGAGCTACGGCGGACAAGTCGCTTGCCCGGGACGACGAGAATGGGGTCAGCAAAACTCCGCACTCTCGATCTTCTTGATGCTGCCGCGATCGAGCAGATGCGCGCCAAAGCCGCCGCGCGCCAGCGATGATGCGATCTGCGGCGATGCCAGCAGCAGCGCCGTGGTCATCGCCAGCGGCGCGGCGCTGAGCCAATCGAGCCGCACCGGCGTCAACTCTTCCGTACTGCCGCGATAGAGACCGTCACCCGCGGCGATGCGGCCGCATTCCCTGATCAGCTCGCGCCTTGTGCCGTCGCGCGACGCGCTGCCGAGCAGCGCCTGCATCGCCAGATGCGTCCGCACGCCGGCGCGGCCGTCCGCCAGCGGAGCCGGCGTCTCGTCAAGCGAGACGCGCAGCAGCAGGTCGACCAGATCGGTGCCGGACCGGTATGCGTTCATGGGCTCAACCAGCCGCGGGTTGCAGTCGATCAAAAGCGGTGTTGCGCTGTCGAGCGGCATGATGACATCGACCGACAGCGCGCCATGCCAGCCGAGATGCGCGCCGATGGTCTCGAGTGCGGCGCGGATCGCCGGCCGGCTTACGCTCTCCTTGATCGCCTCGCCGCCGCCGACGCCGGCCGCGATCTGCCGGTAGGCGTGGAAGGCAATGAGAGTGCCGCGGCAAAACACCGATTGCGCCTTCTCGACGGTGCCGGTGATGAGGTCCTGCGCCAGCACCTCGCCGGCAAAATCGCCAGCGGATTCGAGATCGTAAAGCGCGCGATGGAGGTCGTTGGCGTCGCGCACGAACCAGATGCCGCGGCTCGCGGTGCCGATCGACGTCTTGACCACGGAGGGAAACCGCAGGCCGTCGCGCAGCTCCTCGACCGAGTTCACGATCCGGGTCGGCGGCTGCGGCAGGCCGAGCTGGTCGAGCAGACGGCTGAAGCCCGCCTTGCTGTGCACGGCGCGATAGCTGGTGAAATCCGGCAGTGCGAGGCCCACGCGCGGTTGCAGCCGTCCCTCGGCGCGGGCGAACAAGAATCCCTGTTCATGGATCGGCAACAGCACATCGAAATGCCGCGACGCCAACAGACGCTCGACGAAGCGCAGGAAGCCGGCCGGATCGGTGCGCAGCGGCGGACAATGGTGGTACTTGCGTACAAAGCGGGAATAGCGCGCCAGGCACCAGCGCGAGGGATCGCAGATTTCGACGTGATGGCCGGCCAGCCCCAGGATCGTGATCGCCTCGCGGCCTGAGGTGCTGGAGCCCTCTGACACGAGCACCCGGAGCGGCTTTTTGGCGTCGATCATGACCGATCATCGCCGCGCCGCCACGCTTTGTCGCCGCCATTAATGCCGCATGTGTCGATCCGGCACGCCCACGCCGGGGGCAGCCATGCAGGCGCGTTCATGGACAATTAGCAGCCAGCCTCTATTTTCGGCGCGCCCTGCCGGGCGTTGGGAAAAGGGTTGTCTCAAAAATGGTCGACGTTCTGGCCGCACCGCAGCAAGCGAGAGCCGACAGCGCGGTGCGCACGCTGACGGGGATTTCGGTCGCCCATTGGGTCAGCCATTTCCATATTTTCGTGCTGCCGATGCTGTTCCCGTTCCTGAAGCAGCAGCTCGGCGTCGGCTATGTCGAGCTCGGCCTGGCGCTGACGGTGTTCGCGGTGGTCTCCGGCCTGACCCAAGCGCCGATCGGCTACCTCGCCGACCATATCGGCGCGCGCAAGATCCTGCTGATCGGGCTGACGATCGGCGGCTGTGCGCTGATCGGGCTCGGCCTGCATCTCAGCTATCCCTCGCTGATCGTCTGCGCCGTGCTGCTCGGGCTTGCCAATAGCGTCTATCATCCGGCTGACTACGCGATCCTCTCGGCCCATATGGACGAGGCGCGGATGGGCCGCGCCTTCTCGATCCATACCTTTGCCGGCTTCCTCGGCGGCGCGGTGGCGCCCGCGATCATGGCGGCGCTGGTCGCCTCGATCGGCGGCCTCGGCGCGCTGATCGTGGCCGGCGCGGTCGGTCCGCTGGTGGCGTTGTTCCTGATCGTGCTCGGCATTCCCGATGCCGGCGCCAACAGGAACAAGGCCAAGGACGACAATGCGCCGAAGGCCAGCGTGATCACGCCGGCGCTGATGGTGCTGACCGCCTTCTTCACGCTGCTCAGCCTGTCGACCTCGGGCATCAACAATTTCGGCGTGGTGGCACTGATGGGCGGCTACGGCGCGTCGTTCTCCACCGCCAATATCGCGCTGACCGCGTTCCTCGGCGCCAGCGCCGCGGGCGTGCTGGCGGGTGGCTATCTCGCCGACTGGACCCATCGTCACAGCCAGGTCGCGGCGGCCTGCTTTGCGATCAATGCCGTGCTCGTGCTGCTGATCGCGGTGATGGACCTGCCCCCCGTCCTGCTCACGCTGGCGATGGGGCTCGCCGGATTCCTTGGCGGCGTGATCGCGCCGTCCCGCGACATGATGGTGCGCAACGCCGCGCCTCCCGGCGCCGCCGGCCGCGCCTTCGGCATCGTCTCCACCGGCTTCAACTTCGGCGGCATCGTCAGCCCGCTGCTGTTCGGCTGGATCATGGACCAGCACATGCTGCACTGGGTGTTCGGTGCCTCGGTGGGCTTCATGGTGCTGACCGTGCTGCTGGCGCTGGTCACCGAGCGCAAGCCGTAGCCCTCCGAGGCTACAATCCGGGCGTAGCCCCGTTCGGCAACCCGGCGCGGCAGGCTCACCGCGCATCGCGCTAACCTCCAGAGGAGCTGCCAAACTCACCGGCCCCAGAATGCCGGCGTCGTCTTGAACCGCCGCCAACTCTTGCGCAGCGTCTTCGCCACCGCGATCTGATCGCGGGCCAGCCAGCCGGCCATCGCGCCGATGCCGAGATGGAGCGCAGGCTGGTCGTCCTGCCGGATGGCATGGAGCAGCGTGCGCGTGCTTCCGATGTCGCACACCCGCCCGAGACTAGCCTGCAGCCCGGCGAGCCGCTTCACGTAGCGCTTCGCCGGCGCGTGCGCGGCATAAAGCGGCAGGAAGAATTCCGCCGCATAGCGCAGCTTCTTGAGGTTGATTCTGAGATTGTGCTGCGCATGGATATCGAGCCGCCGGAACCGCGCACCACGCTTCAACGTCTTGCGATGCAATCGTTCCAGAATTTTGTCGGCGAGCACGGGCATTGGTTGCGACAGGACGGCCAGCGCTTCGCTGTCGATCTCGTTGCGCCAGCTGCGGCGTTCCACCATCTGCCCCAGCGAGAGCAGGAAGCGGCTGCAACGGGGATCGGCCAGAACGCCATGCAAGGCGCCGTAGCTCGACTTCCGCTGCTGTTCAACCGCCTGGCGGAGGCCATCCAGGTCGATATCCGGAGCCGCGCGGGCCAAGCGGGCGATCGTCTCCTTGGCGAAGACGTCCCAATCCCGGGCCCGGCCGAGTTGCCGCATCAGCCATTTTGCTTCGCTGTTGACCGCCAGAAATGCCGGCGACGGAATGTCGCGCCGGAACAGCGCACAGATCGTCCGCAAGCGCCGCAAGGCCACCCGCATCTGGTGCACGCCTTCGGGGTCCGATCCCTGCTCGGCCACCGCGTGGTTTTTCAAAAGATGGTGCCAGCAGGAGCCCACCAGCAGTGCGATGACGTCGTCGACCACAAGCTCCGCGGTAACGCCTGACAACTCGGCTTTCGCTGCCGATGGCGCGACGTCAAACGCAAGCGCATAGCCGCGTTCCGACTTGCTGCGCGTACCAATCTGCAGCGGCGCGGCGTCGAGCAACTGCGCTCCGAGATCGAACAGGACGCCGGCATTGCCCCTCTTCAGTTCAAGCTCGATTTCCGACAGGACCTCCTGGCGCGCATTGGCCTCGATCGTCCCCTCATCGAAGACGACTTCAACCGACGCATCTGGCAGATCGAGCTGCCGTGCGTGCCGGCGCACCTTGGTCGCGAAAACCGGCACCAGCGCGTCGTTACTCAGCGCCGCCAGGGGATCGCCGACCTCGTCGACGGGGAGTCGCGCCAGATCAGGGGCGATGCTTTCAACCGGCGCTTCCCATTGGCGTCGCATCAGAGGCTGCGCGCCGTTGGGGGAAAGCTTCAGCGTCTGGATGAAGGTCTTGCCGCTGCGTCGCACGCGCAATGACATGCCATGCTGAAACAGCAGTCGCTCCGGCGTGTCGTAATACACCGTTTCCAGCCGGTGAAACGCGCCGCGATTGCGCGCATGCTGCACGATGCAAGGTGCCTCGCGCAGTTTTTCGAGGCTTCCTTGCGGCGCAAGCAGCTTGAGTTCGATTTCCGCCTGATCGCCATGCCCGACGGCAATGGCAGTGCCCGCATCGATCACGACCGGCTGCCGCTCATTCAATGATATCGCCCCCAGCTTGGTGTATGAAGGTTTCATGACAATGACAAGGCGTACCCTTGCACGACAGCGTGCATTGCGACGAATTGTACCTAAATTCACGCGGTGAAGTTGAAGGGGGTTGCGCCGCCATCCAAGAGCGAGAAACGCGTGCCACGCGTTTTCGATGCTTGTTCATCAACGCAAGCAACAGGTTCCGCGATATCAGGCCGGGACCGCGCGCCTGACGCGCGATGCGTTGTGCATGCGACGCGGTCAGCCCGACCGCCGCGACAGCACCTGTTTGAGCAACGGCTCGATCCGCGACAGCTCGTCGAGATGAACCGCAGACAGTTCGGCGAGATGATCGGCCGCAAGGCCGGTTAGTTTCAGCAACACCCGCCGCTGGTCGGCGGGATCGAGCACGCGCTCGACCAATCCGGCCTCGGACAGCCGGTCGACGAGCTCGACCGTGGTGTGGTGACGAAGCCGCAGCCGCTCGGCCAGATCGCCGATCGTGACCGGCCCGCCACCCGGATACCCCTTGATCGCCAGCAGAGCCTGATGCTGCCGCGGCGTCAGCCCCTCGGCCTTCGCGGCGTCCTGGCTGAACTCCAGAAAACACCGGATCAAATAACGGAACTGCGACAGCGCCTCGTAATCGGCCTGGGTGGGAACCCGCTTCCGGTTCCTGGCCGGCGATTTCGCAGGCCTTTTCAACGCTGCCATTCGATGTCTCCCGCTTGTAATTATATCGCAATGCGATATGACGCCCGGCGTCCACTTCATCCGAGCCTTACGCCACCCATGAGCGTCATTTCCACCAAATCGAGCGCCTCCGCCAACAACGCCTCCAAGATCGGCGACAAGGCCAGTCATCTTCTGAGCGACTTCACCACCGATCCGCGTGTCGTCGTGATCTCGGCGATCGCCGTGTTCGTCGCCGCCGCCGGCGTGCTGGCCGGGGCGGGCCTGCTGCAGCTGATCAAGCTCGCCACCAACATCGCCTATTTCGGCCGGTTCAGCTTCGCCGATCTGAAATTGCAGGATTCGCCGCTTGGTCTCTGGACCGTGCTGGTGCCGGTCGCTGGCGCGCTGATCATCGGCCTGATGGCGCGCTTCGGCAGCGAGAAGATCCGCGGCCACGGCATTCCGGAAGCCATCGAGGCGATTTTGCTCGGCCGTTCCCGGCTCGACCCCAAGGTGGCGATCCTCAAGCCATTGTCGTCGGCGATTTCGATCGGCACCGGCGGTCCGTTCGGCGCCGAGGGCCCGATCATCATGACCGGCGGCGCGATCGGCTCGCTGATCGCGCAAATGCTTCCGGTGACGGACAACGAGCGCAAGACCCTGCTGGTGGCCGGCGCCGCCGCCGGCATGACCACGGTGTTCGGCACCCCGATCGCCGCGATCATGCTCGCGGTCGAACTGCTGCTGTTCGAATGGACGCCGCGCAGCTTCATCCCCGTCACCGTCGCCGCCGTGGTGGCCGCGGTCGGGCGCACCTTCCTTCACATGCCGGCGCCACTGTTCCCGTTCGCGGGCGGCGTCGACATCTCGGTGCTGCAACTCGGCGCCTGGATGCTGATCGGAATCCTCTCCGGGCTGCTGTCAGGCGTGCTCACTCAGCTGGTTTATGGCTGCGAGGACATTTTCCTGAAGCTGCCGATCCACTGGATGTGGTGGCCGCTGATCGGCGGCCTAGTCGTCGGCCTCGGGGGGCTCATCGAACCCCAGGCGCTCGGTGTCGGCTATGACAATCTTGCCGCGATGCTGAGTGGCGACGTGGTGCTGAAGGCCGCACTGCTGCTGCTCGTGGTGAAGGCCGTGATCTGGTCGGTTGCGCTCGGCTCGGGCACGTCGGGCGGCGTGCTGGCGCCGCTGCTCATCATGGGCGGCGCGATGGGAACGGTGCTGAGCGGTTACCTGCCGCCCGCGAGCCCCGGCTTCTGGGCGCTGCTGGCGATGGCGGCGACGATGGGCGGCACGATGCGCTCGCCCTTGACCGCGACCTTCTTCGCGGTCGAACTCACCGGCAACACCCATGTGCTGCTGCCGCTGATCGCGGCCTGCGGCACCGCGCATGGCGTCACGGTGCTCTCGATGCGGCGGTCGATCCTGACCGAGAAGGTCGCGCGGCGCGGCCATCATCTGGTGCGCGAGTACCGCGTCGATCCCTTCGCGCTGACGCGCGTGCGCGACGTGATGACCAAGGCGGTCGAGACCGTGTCCGACACCATGACGCTGCACGGCGCGGCAGCCTTCCTGACCAACCCGAAGACCGGGCACCCGAGCTTCCCCGTCGTCGACGCCAACCATCACGTGCTCGGCGTGATCGACCCGCCATCCGTGCTGCGCTGGCGCCGCGCCGGCAAGCATCGCACCGCGACGCTCGGCCAGCTGCTGGCCGGCAGCAAGATCACCGTCGCCTATCCCGATGAATATCTCGACCGGCTCGCCGACCGCCTGATGCAGGTCAACGTCTCGCATCTGCCGGTGATCTCGCGCGAGGATCAGCGCCTGGTCGGCTATATCGGCTGGAAGGACCTGATGCGGGTGCGCGCCCGGCTGCAGGCTGAGGAGACCCAGAAGACAGCCTTCTTCGGCGCGCGGTAGGTGTTCAGGCGGCTTCCGCGGCGGCGGGTCATCGACCCGTCGCGGAACAAATTTCCGCCGGGCGGTCGCACTCGATCCTCGCTGGCAAATCGTCGCCAACGCATCCCAGAGCTTCATCGGCGATGGTTGACAGCATCCGGGGGGCACCCATGATGCCGGTAACCAAGAACAGCCTCGGGATGAAACGCCATGACCTCGACCCCAGACCTCGTGATCCGCGGCGGCACTGTCGCCGACGGCAAGGGTGGCGATCTCTATGAAGCCGATGTCGCGATCGCAGGCGGCAAGATCACCGAGGTCGGCAAGGTCTCCGCAAAAGGCAGGCAAGAGATCGACGCCAAGGGCAAGCTGGTCGCGCCCGGCTTCGTCGACGTCCACACCCATTACGACGGCCAGGTGACCTGGAGCCAGGACATCACGCCGTCGTCGCAGAACGGCGTCACCACGGCGATCATGGGCAATTGCGGCGTCGGCTTCGCGCCGTGCCGGCCGAGCGATCACGTCCGGCTGATCCAGCTGATGGAAGGCGTCGAGGACATTCCGGAGCCGGTGCTGAGCGCCGGCATTCCCTGGGCCTGGGAAAGCTTCCCCGACTACATGGAGTGGCTGTCGAAGCGCAGCTTCGACATGGATATCGGCGCGCAGCTGCCGCATGCGGCGCTCCGCGTCTATGTGATGGGCGAGCGCGGCGCGCGCCGCGATCCCGCAACGCCTGACGACAACAAGGCGATGGCGGCGCTGGCCGGCGACGCGGTGCGATCGGGCGCGCTGGGTTTCTCGACCTCGCGCACGCTCAACCACCGCACCTCGACCGGCGACTACACGCCGACCTTGAAAGCCGGCGAAGATGAATTGACCGCGATCGCCGGCGCGATGCACGGCGTCGGCCGTAGTGTGCTGCAATTCGTGCTCGACCAGAGCACCGTCCACGAAGATCTGCCGATGATGCTGCGGGTCGCTGAAAACACAAAGTGCCCGATCTCGTTTTCGGTGGCGCAGGCCGACAAGGCGCCGCGGCGCTGGCGGCAGACCATGAACACCATCAACGAAGCTGCCGCGCGCGGCCTGTCGATCACGACCCAGATCGCCGCGCGGCCGGTCGGGCTATTGCTCGGGCTGGAATTGTCGCGCAACCCGTTCCAGACCCATCCGAGCTACCGTGCCATTGCAAAGCTGCCGCTGGCCGAACGGCTGACCCATCTGCGCCGGCCCGAGATGCGCGCGGCGATCCTGAGCGAGAGCGCGACCTCGACTGACGATCCGCTGTTCTTCCGGCCGAACTACGACAAGATGTATCTGTTGGGCAATCCCCCGGACTACGAACAGCCGCCGGAAAACGCGCTCGGCCCGCAGGCGCGGCGCCAGGGCCGCCAGCCGGAAGAGCTCGCCTATGACGCGATGCTGACCGACGAGGGCCGCGGCATGCTCTATGTGCCGTTCCTCAATTATGCGGACGGCAATCTCGATGCCGTGCACGAAATGCTGCGCGAGCCGAGCGCGGTGCCCGGCCTGTCCGATGGCGGCGCGCATTGCGGCATCATCTGCGACGCCAGCTTCCCGACCTATCTGCTGACGCACTGGACGCGGGACCGCAGCCGCGGCGAGAAGCTCTCGATCCCGTTCGTGGTCGCGGCGCAGTCGCGCAAGACCGCGCTGTCGGTCGGTCTGCACGATCGCGGCGTGATCGCGCCGGGGTTCAAGGCCGACGTCAACGTGATCGATTACGACCGCCTGCATCTGCATCCGCCGAAGGTGCATTACGACCTTCCGGTCGGCGGCCGCCGCTTGCTGCAGCAGGTCGACGGCTACGACGCCACCATCGTGTCAGGCGTGGTGACCCAGCGCGACGGCAGAGCCACCGGCGCGCGGCCCGGCAAGCTCGTGCGCGGTGCGCAGGGGTTGAACTGAAATAGGGCCGGACCGTCTCGGCAAACTCCCGCCTCTCCTCCCCTTGTGGGAGAGGCCGGATCGCATGCAGCGGAGCGCAATGCGATCCGGGTGGGGGGTTGCGGTCTCTCGAGGAACTGAGTTCGCGGAGGCAAACCCCTCACCCGGATTTCCCGCTGACGCGCGAAATCCGGCCTCTCCCACAAGGGGAGAGGGGAAGTGGGGGCGAGTTGCTAGAACAGCGCTCCTTACGTCGGCGACATCGCGCCTTTGATCGTGCCCGCCGGCTGCGCCGTGCCGGTCAGCCGCGCGCGCTCGGTGTTGGGCCACAGCAGCAGCAACCCGAGCACGCCCGAGCCCACCATGATCGCGGCGTTGATGGTGAACCCGGTCATGTAGCCTGCCATCGGCGTGGCGGCGTGCTGGATCACGTTGCCCATCACCATCGGCGCCAGGATGCCCGAGATCGTATACAGCGCGCCGTAGATCGCGATCACGGCGCCGCGCTGCGACACCGGCGTGAACTCGCCGAGCATCGGCGGGCACACCACATAGATCGAACCGCACAGGCCGGAGCCGATCACCAGCAGCGCGATCATCAGCGCGCCTGGCGGAGCATAGGGCAGCGTCGCGAGAATGCAGCCGCCGACGATCAAGGGCGCCGCGCCGAGCACGCCGCGCGCGCCGCGGGTGGTGAAGCCGCGCGCCAGCATCAGCTGCGAAATCCACCCCGTCAGCAGCACGATGGTCGCGCCGAAGATCCAGGGCAGGATCGAGACGAAGCCGGCCTGCTGCTGCGAGAAGCCGAGTCCTTCGATAATGAAGGAGGTGAACCAGGTCAGCCCGAGCGACAGCGCCCAATAGGCGCCGAAGGTCGCGACCACGCAGCCGACGAAGGTGCGCGATGTCAGCAGCTTCCAGTAGGGAATTCGTTGCTCGTCGGCGGCCGCGGCCGCTGTCGACACCAGCGGCCCTTCCTTGCCGAACGCGAACCAGGCGACGGTCCAGATCAGGCCGACGATGCCGAGCGCGCCGAAGGCGTGATGCCAGCTGTGATTGACGATGATCCAGTTCAGCGCGGGCACCGCGAGGATCACGCCGAACGCCGAGCCCTGCGACAGGATCGCGGTCGGCAGCGTGCGCTTCTCATCCGGAAACCATTTGTAGATCGCGTGCGCGGCGACCGCGAAGGCCGGTCCCTCGCCGGCACCGAGGATGATGCGGCAGATCACCAGCGTCGTGTAGCTGACGGTGCCGATCATCGGAAATTGCGCCAGCGACCAGATCACCGCCAGGATCAGCAGCACCCAGCGCGTATCGACGCGGTTGACGATGAAGCCGACCACGATCGCCGAGATCGAGAACAGGATGAAGAAGGCCGAGCCGAGATCGCCGAATTGCTCCGGGCTCAGACCCATCTCCTTGCGGATCGGTACGCCGGCGAGCCCGACCACGATCTTGTCCGCAAAGTTCACCACCATGAACAGGAACAGCAGGAAGGTGATTGTCCAGGCGCCTTTGGGCGTCCCCTTCGACATCCCTCCGGGCGTCGGTTGCGTGGTCATGTCTGGCTCCCCGTCGTTTCGTTTTTGGCTTCGTAAAATCGGCCCCAGCTGGCGATGCTAGCCACGCCTCGCCACGCAACGCAACACCGCATTTCCTCGGGGTTCTGTGGCTGGCGCTACACGATGGCCGGGCAAGTGCACCCGATCACGATCGCGTCGTCACCCCCGTCAAGCGGTGATCTGTCATGTCCCCCCTGCTATGTTCGGGGCCAACGAAAAGCCCGGGGTTATTTCATGAACAAATCGATCCTACGCGCGGCCACCTGCGTTGCACTTGTGTCCGCCGCGCTGCTCGCCGTGCCTCAAGTCCGCGCACAGGACGTCGCCGCTCCCGACTATGCGGCGATCGTCGCCTCGCCCGACCGTAGCGATGCGGATCGCCAGGTCGACCAGCGCCGCCAGCCGGCCAAGATGCTCGCCTTTGCCGGCGTCAAGCCCGGCATGACGATCCTCGACATGGCGGCGAGCGCCGGCTACAGCACCGAGCTGTTGGCGCGCACCGTCGCCCCGTCGGGCAAGGTCTACGCGCAGGATTCCGCTGCCGTCCTCGAGCGTTTCGTGAAGGACAAGTTCGACATTCGCGCGAAGGCGCCCGCGATGAAGAACGTCGTCCATGTGGTGCGGGACTATGACGACCCGATCCCGCCCGAGGTCAAAAACCTCGACATGATCACCTTCTTCTTTTTCTATCACGACATCACCTATCTGCCGGTCGACCGCGCCGCGATGAACAAGAAGATGTTCGCCGCGCTCAAGCCCGGCGGCTTCCTGGTGATCGCCGACCACTCGGCCAAGCCGGGCGACGGCACCAATGTCGCCAAGACCCTGCACCGGATCGAGGAGAGCACCCTGAAGCAGGAGATCGAGGCCGCCGGCTTCAAGCTGGTGGCCGAGGGCGATTTCCTGCATCATGCCGAGGACCCCAGGGACATTCCCGTCTTCAAGGCGCCGGTGCCGATCGACGAGTTCGTCCTGAAATACCAGAAGCCTTGAATGAGGCACGGCCATCGCTTCATCTGACCAGACCGCCGCGGTGCTTCGCGTCACCGGCCTGACCAAGAGTTACCGCTCTGCCGGCGAAGACGTCGCGGTGCTGCGCGGCGTCGACCTCGCGGTTGCGACCGGCGAGAGCGTCGCGCTATCGGGTGAATCCGGTAGCGGCAAGAGCACGCTGCTGCATCTGATCGCCGGGCTCGATGCCGCCGACGGCGGCGAGATCAGGCTTGCCGATACCGTCGTCTCCCAACTCAACGATGCCGGCCGCGCCGAGTTGCGCCGCGACCGGCTCGGCCTCGTGTTCCAGCAGTTCAACCTGATCCCGAGCCTGACGGTTGCGGACAATCTGCTGTTCCAGTCGCGCATCGCCGGCCGGCACGATGCCGCCTGGCATGATGAGCTGGTCGAACGCCTCGGGCTGAAAACCCTCCTGAAGCGCTATCCCGAGCAATTGTCTGGCGGCCAGCAGCAGCGCGTCGCGATCGGCCGCGCGCTGGCGCCGAAGCCGTTGTTGCTGCTCGCCGACGAGCCGACCGGCAATCTCGACGAGGACACCGCCGACGAGGTGCTGCGGCTGGCGCGCGATCTGGTTGTTCGCACCGGCTGCGGCTTCCTGATGGTCACCCACAGCGCGCGGCTCGCCGCAACGCTCGACCGCCAGGTCAATCTGCATGCCGGAGTAATTGCGTGAGGCGCGCGCTCTGGATCCTCGCCGTGCTGCTCAGCCATTGGCGACGGCATCCGATGCAGCTCGCAACGCTGCTGATCGGGTTGATCTCGGCAACCGCGCTGTGGAGCGGCGTCCAGGCGCTGAACCAGCAAGCCCGCATCGCCTATGACCGCGCTGCGGCGACCTTCGGCGGCTCGCGCACCGCAATGCTGGTCGCCAGGGACAGCGCGACCTTCCCGCAAAAGCTGTTCGTCAATCTGCGCCGCGCCGGCTGGCGGGTGTCGCCGATGCTGGAAGGCCGCGTCCAGATCGACGGGCGCAGCTTCCGCCTGCTCGGCGTCGAGCCGGTGACGCTGCCCTCCGAGGTCGGCAACGCGCCGGCGATCGGCCGCGGCAACCTGCAATCCTTCGTCACGCCTCCAGGCGAAATGCTGGTGGCGCCTGAGACGCTGCGCGATCTCGGCCTCAAGGAAGGCGAGCGGCCGCAGGCCAACGGCACGAGCTTGCCGCCGCTGCGCGTGCAGGCCGAGCTCGCGCCCGGCGCGCTGGTCGTCGATATCGGCATCGCGCAGGACATCCTAAAAATGCCCGGCCAGGTGTCGCGCCTGCTGGTCGGCAAGTTGAAAGCGCCGCATGGCACGCTTGAAAGCGTGACCGGTGACAAGCTGCGCCTGGTCGAGCCGAGCGCGGAGAGCGACCTCGAACGCCTCACCGACAGTTTCCATCTCAACCTCACCGCCTTCGGCCTGCTGTCGTTTTTTGTCGGCCTGTTCATCGTCAACTCCGCGATCGGGCTCGCCTTCGAGCAGCGGCTGCCGATGCTGCGCACGCTGCGCGCCTGCGGCGTCTCGGCGCGGATGCTCAACACCGTGCTGGTGATCGAGCTGGTGTCGCTGGCGCTGATCGCCGGCCTGATCGGCCTCGTCTGCGGCTATTTCATCGCGGCGGCGTTGCTGCCGGACGTCGTGGCCTCCCTGCGCGGGCTCTACGGCGCGCAGATCCCCGGACAGCTGTCGCTCAAGCCCATCTGGTGGTTCGCCGGCATCGCGATCAGCATTTTCGGCGCGCTTGCCGCGGCGGCCGCGAGCCTCGCCAAGGCGATCCGGATGCCTGTGCTGGCGACCGCGCAACCGCAGGCCTGGCAGCAGGCGCAGCGGCGCTGGCTCATGCTCCAGAGCGCGGCGGCGCTCGCGGTGTTTGCGCTCGCCGCCGGCCTGATCCAGTTCGGCGATTCCCTGATCGCGGGCTTTGCCGTGCTGGCGGCGCTGATGCTCGGCGCAGCGCTGATCCTGCCGATGGTCCTGCAAATCGCGCTCGCATTCGGCCAGCGCAGCGCGCGCGCGCCTGTTAGCATTTGGTTCTGGGCCGACAGCCGCCAGCAATTGTCGGGCCTGTCGCTGGCGCTGATGGCGCTGCTGCTCGCGCTCGCCGTCAATGTCGGCGTCGGCACCATGGTGGAAAGTTTTAGCCGCACCTTCCTGGTCTGGCTCGATGGCCGGCTCGCCGCCGACGTCTATATCAGCGCCGCCAGCGATACCCAGGCGAAGGAGATCAGGGCCTGGCTGCACGATCGGCCTGAGGTCGAGGCGATCCTGCCCGGCGGCCGCGCCGACACCCAGCTCGCCGGCGCGCCGATCGAAGTGCTCGGCCTGCCCGACCACACCACCTATCGCGACAACTGGCCGTTGCTCGACAGCACCGCCAATGCCTGGGTCAGGCTGCGTCCCGGCGACACCTGTCTGGTCAGCGAGCAGCTGTCGCGACGGATGAAGCTTGGCCTCGGCGATCACATCGAAGTGCCCGCCCCCGGCGGCGCCTGGCCGCTCGAGATTGTCGGCATCTATGCCGATTACGGCAACCCCAAGGGCCAGATCGCGGTCAACTACGCCGCGCTGACACGGCGCTTCCCGCAGACGCCGATGACGCGGATGGGCCTGCGCGTCGCGCCCGACAGAATCGCGCCGCTGATCACGGCGCTGCAGGAGAAGTTCGGCCTCGACGACCGCAACGTCGCCGATCAGGCGACGATGAAGCGGGACTCCAAGCGGGTCTTCAACCGCACCTTCTCGGTGACCGCGGCGCTCAACGCCTTCACCCTCGGCGTCGCCGGCATCGCGCTCCTGACCAGCCTCTTGACGCTCGCCAATTCACGGCTGCCGCAGCTTGCGCCGCTGTGGGCGATCGGCCTGACGCGGCGGCGGCTCGCGGCGCTCGAACTCTTGAAGACCATGGCGGTGGCGCTGATCACCGCGCTGTTCGCGCTGCCGCTCGGCCTTCTGGTCGCGTGGTGCCTGCTTGCGATCGTCAATGTGAAAGCGTTCGGCTGGCGGCTGCCGTTCCAAATCTTCCCGCTGCAGCTGATCGAGCTGCTCGCGGTGGCGATGGCGGCCGCGCTCTGTGCGGCGGCGCTGCCGGTCGCTAGACTGGCGCGCATGCAGCCGGCCAGCCTGATCCGGATTTTTGCCAATGAGCGCTGAGACATGAAGAGGCCACGCAGCTGCCGCGACGGAACTCTATTCCCTCTCCCGCTTGCGGGGGAGGGCCAGGGTGGGGGTCTCACCGCGGTACAGACCGGATAGATACCCGACAGTTTAGACCGGCATGATTGCCGACAGGTTTCTAGAAGCATCGGCGGGAGGGCCCGACGATGCCGTTCAGAGAGACCAGTCGGATGGAAGAGCGTATCCGGATGCTTATGGAGTACGAGAGCGGGAACTGGAGCGTGTCGGAGTTGTGCCGCCGTCACGGTATCTGCCGCGACACGTTTTACGCATGGCGCCAGCGGAAGCAGAGCGGCGATCCGGAGTGGTTCAGGGACCGTTCGCACGCGCCGCAGCAATGCCGACAAACGACCGATGCGGCGATTGCAGAGAAGGTGATCGCGGCTCGGCAGCGCTTTCCCTATCTGGGACCGCGCAAGCTGCTCGCCCTGCTTGACCGCCAGGCGCCGGAGATCGATTGGCCGGCGGCGTCGACGATTGGGAGCATTCTCAAGCGCGCGGGGCTGATCTCGCCGGTGAAGCGCCGCCGCCGTCCGCTCGACCAGCGGCGTCCCTGCACGCCGGTGCAGGAGCCGAACGACGAGTGGAGCGTGGACTTCAAGGGTTGGTTCCGCACCCGCGACCAGTGCCGGATTGATCCGTTGACGGTGGCTGACAGCCACAGTCGCTTCCTGATCGAACTGCAGATCGTCGCACCGACGACCGAGGGCGTCCGCCCCCGCTTCGAGAGGGCTTTCCGCGAGCATGGCCTGCCGCGGGCAATCCGCTGCGACAATGGTTCGCCGTTCGGCTCGCGCGGCGCCGGCGGTCTCACCACATTGTCGGTCTGGTGGCTGAAGCTCGGCATTACGCCGCACTTCATCCGTCCGGCCTCGCCGCAGGAGAACGGTCGCCATGAGCGCATGCATCGCACCTTGAAGGCGCAAACATCGAGCCCACCGGCAGATAATGCGTCCGAGCAACAGGCCCGCTTTGACGCCTTCCGAGAGCATTACAATAAGGAACGTCCTCACGAAGCGCTGGGCCAACGGCCGCCGGAGGACGCCTATCGAGCATCTCAACGCACCATGCCGGATCGCGAGCAAGACCCCTGGTATGACGCCGATCACCAGGCCCGCCGTGTTCGCGGCAATGGGGAGATTAAATGGAAAGGCAAGTTCGTCTTTATCGGTCAGGCGCTGGTGAACGAACTTGTCGGCATCGCCGAACTCGATACCGGTGACCACGTCGTCCGCTTCTGCGACCTCGACGTCGGTCTCATCGACCGCCGCGGCCTGTTCACCCGGTTCGCTCCGCCTCGTGAGGGGCTGCGCGAACCGGGCGAACAGACCGCTTAACCCAAACTGTCGGGGATCATGCCGGTCCAAAATGTCGGGAATCATGCCGGTTGAACACACGAGTCATATTGGGGAGAGCGCCCCCACCCGTATCGCATCTTCGATGCGATACGACCTCCCCCGCAAGCGGGAGAGGTGAAGCGAGGTTGCGGATGCGTCGGTCCATGCAACAGACATTCGCTACTAGCGCTGATATCACGCGCCGTGCCTTTGCCGGCGGCGCGCTGGCGCTTGCGCTTGGCGGCAAGAGCTTTGCGCAGGGCTTTGCCGGGCTCGGCGAGAATGCTGAAGGCTTTGCCGCCGTCACGCCGGGCAAGCAGTTCGCGTTTCCAGCCGATCATGGCCCGCATCCGGAATTCCGGATCGAGTGGTGGTACGTCACCGCGAACCTGTCCGACGCCAGCGGCGCGGCCTATGGCACGCAATGGACGCTGTTCCGCCAGGCCATGAAGCCGGGCGGAGCGGTCGAGGGCTGGGCCAACCAGCAGGTCTGGATGGGCCACGCCGCGGTGACCAGTGCCACCACCCACCGCTTCAACGAGACCTTTGCGCGCGGCGGCGTCGGGCAGGCCGGTGTCGACGCGACGCCGTTCCGGGCCTGGATCGATGCCTGGGAAATCCGCGGCCTCGATGGGTTCGATGCGCAGACCGTCGCGCCGCTCGAGCTCAAGGCCTCCGCCGCCGACTTCAGCGCCACGCTCCGGCTTGCCGCCGACCGTCCGCTGGTGCTGCAGGGCGATCACGGCTACAGCCGCAAGTCGGATCGCGGACAGGCGTCGTATTACTACAGCCAGCCGTTCTACAAGGTGTCCGGCCGCATCGTGATCGACGACAGACCGGTCGACGTCACGGGCATGGCGTGGATGGACCGCGAATGGAGCAGCCAGCCGCTCGCATCCGACCAGACCGGCTGGGACTGGTTCTCGCTGCATCTGCCCGGCGACGAGAAGCTGATGCTGTACCGGCTGCGCCAGAAGGACGGCCGCGAGAACCTGTTCGGCAACTGGATCACGCCCGACGGCCGCTCGACCGAGATCGCGGCCAGCGGTAACAGCATCGCGCCGGTTGCGATCACCGAGATCGACGGCCACAAGCTGCCGACGGCGTGGCGCGTCGCCCTGCCCGCGCGCGGCCTTGCCATCGAGACCACGCCGCTCAATCCAAAGAGCTGGATGGGAACCAGCTTCCCCTATTGGGAAGGCCCGATCCGCTTCACAGGAAGCCACGCCGGAATCGGCTATCTTGAGATGACCGGATACTAGAGCGGCGCATTCAAAAAGATATCGCCTGTCACACCGGTCGCTGCTGCCCCGTCATGGCATCGGGGCCAACGGAACGAGAGGACACGCCTGACATGTACCACTACACGGCCATCGTCACCTGCCTTGCCGTCGCGTTCTATTTCTTCACCTCGACCCAGGTCGCGCGCGCCCGCGTCGCCTATGGCGTTAAGCTGCCGGCGATCTCCGGCCATCCGGATTTCGAGCGCATCTTCCGCATCCAGATGAACACCTTGGAATGGATGCCGATCTTCCTGCCGTCGCTTTGGCTGTGTGCCATCTATATCAGTGATGCCGCAGCCGCAGCCATCGGGGCGCTCTGGGTGATCGGCCGCATCGTCTACTTCACCGGCTATCGCGAGGCGGTGGCAAAGCGCAGCCGCGGATTTGGCATCCAGGCGATGGCGTGCATCGTGTTGTGGGTCGGCGCGATCGGCGGCGCGGTGTGGCGGCTGATCCATTGAGGGCGCCACATACTCCGCCGTCGTCCCGGCGAACGCCGGGACGACGGCGATACTTGTTGCCCCAACCGCGCGTCACTTGGTCAGCGGGCAGCCGCTGTCCTTGGCGCTGAAGAACGCCTTGTCGCCCGGCACCACGGCGAGCTGCTTGTAATAGTCCCACGGCTTCTTCGATTCCGACGGCTTCTTGACCTCGAACAGATAGAGGTCGTGGACCATGCGGCCGTTGGCGAGCACCTTGCCCTTGGCAAAGGCGTCGTCGACCGGCAGCTCCTTCAGCTTCGCGGCGACCGCTTCGCTGTCCTTGGTGCCGGCCGCCTTCACGGCCTTGAGGTAGCTCAGCGTCGCCGAATAGGTGCCGGCATGGATCATGCTCGGCATCCGGCTGGTGCGCTTAAAGAAGCGCTCGCTGAAGACGCGCGAGGCGTCGTCGTGATCCCAATAAAAGCCCTCGGTGAGCACGAGGCCTTGGGCTGCCTCCAGCCCGAGACCGTGCACCTCCGACAGCGTCATCAGCAGGCCGGCGAGCTTCTGGCCGCCCCTGACGATGCCGAACTCGGCGGCCTGCTTGATCGAGTTGGTGGTGTCGAGCCCCGCATTGGCGAGCCCGATGATCTTCGCCTTCGAGCTCTGCGCCTGCAACAAGAAGGAGGAGAAGTCCGACGAGTTGAGCGGCACGCGGACCGAGCCGACCACCTTGCCGCCCTTCGAGTGGACGATGTCGCTGGTGTCCTTTTCCAGCGCGTACCCGAAGGCGTAGTCGGCGGTGAGGAAGAACCAGGTGTCGCCGCCCGCCTCGGTCAGCGCACCGCCGGTGCCGACCGCGAGCGCGCGGGTGTCATAGGCCCAGTGGAAGCTGTAGGGCGTGCAGGCATCGCCCGAGATGCGCGAGGTCGCCGCGCCGACCACGATGTCGATCTTCTTCTTTTCCTTCGACAGCTCCTGCACCGCGAGCGCAACCGACGAGGTGGTGAGCTCGGTGATCATGTCGACGTTCTCGACCTCGTACCAGCGCCGCGCGATCGCGGTCGCAAGGTCCGGCTTGTTCTGATGATCGGCAGTGACGATCTCGATCTTCTGGCCCAGCACCTCGCCGCCGAAATCCTCGACCGCCATCCGTGCCGCCTCGAGCGAATACTTTCCGCCGTAGTCGGCGTAGACGCCGGACTGATCGTTCAGAATACCGATCTTGACGCCTTGGGCCATCGCCGGCGCCGCAAGCATCAGGCTGCACGCCGCAACCGCGGCCAAAAATCCCGACTTCATCGTTATGCTCTCCCAGCAGTCTTGATCAGGAAAAATCGGCGCGACATTATTTTATAACCCTGCGCCTGCCCATCCCTTCCCGCTCAGCCAATAGTATGGGCTCAACTCCGCAGCACGACCTCAAACCCGTCGTCCTGAGGTGCGAGCCTTGCGGCGCAATTGCGCCGCTGGGCGAGCCTCGAAGGGCGAACGGCCACCAGCCGGGCCGTGCACCCTTCGAGACGCGCGTTCCGCACTCCTCAGGGTGACGGGAATGGAATCGCGTCTTAGTCACGGGGGCATCACCCCGCCACATTCGCCGCGGGCGCCGCCGGCTTGCCCTCGTTCTTTCCTTCCGCGAGGTTGCGCACCACCATGTAGAAGATCGGCGTGAAGACCAGGCCGAACAGCGTGACGCCGAGCATGCCGAAGAACACGGCGACGCCGACTGCCTGGCGCATCTCCGAGCCCGAGCCGGTCGACACCACCAGCGGCAGCACGCCTAGAATGAAGGCGAACGACGTCATCAGGATCGGCCGCAGGCGAAGCCGGCAGGCCTCGATGACCGCCTCCAGCCGTGGCTTGCCCTCCAGCTCGATGTCGCGCGCGAACTCGACGATCAGGATCGCGTTCTTGGCGGCGAGCCCGACCAGCACGACGAAGCCGATCTGGGTCAGGATGTTGACGTCCTGGCCCATCAGGCGCACGCCGATCGTGGCGGCGAGCAGACACATCGGCACGATCAGGATCACCGCGAACGGCAGCGTCCAGCTGCCATATTGCGCGGCCAGCACCAGGTAGACGAACAGCACGCAGATCGGGAACACGTAGAGGCCGGCATTGCCGCCGGTGACCTGCTGGTAGGACAGGTCGGTCCATTCGAAGGTGAAGCCCGAGGGCAGCGTCGCGTCGGCGAGCTGCTTGATGGTGTTGAGCGCCGTCGTCGAGCTGGTGCCGGGCGCCGGCTCACCCTGCAGCTCGGAGGCGGCGTAGAGATTGTAGCGCGCGACGCGATCGGGGCCGGAGGTATCCTTGAAGTCCACGACGCTGCCGAGCATCACCATGTCGCCGGCGGCGTTGCGGGTGCGCAGCCGCGCGAGGTCGGTGGTCTCCTTGCGGAACGGCAGGTCGGCCTGCGCCGTGACGTGATAGGTGCGGCCGAACAGGTTGAAGTCGTTGACGTAGGTCGAACCGAAATAGGTCTGGATGGTGTCGTTGATGCCAGCGATCGGCACACCGAGCTTCTGCGCCTTGACGCGGTCGATATCGACGAACAATTGCGGCGTGTTGGCGGTGAACGGCGAGAACACCGACGTCAGGTTGGGCGACTTGCGCGCCGCGCCGACCAGCTCGTCGGTGGCGGAGGCCAGCAGCTCGGGGCCGCGGCCCTGCCGGTCCTGGATGCGGATCGTGAAGCCGCCGCCGGTGCCGATGCCGGGCACCGCGGGCGGCGGGATCACGATGATGAAGGCGCCCTGGATCACCGACAGGCGCTTGCGCAGGTCTGCGGTGATCGCCGTGGCGGTCAGTCCCTTCTTCAGCCGTGCCTCCGGCTCATCGAACACCGGGAACAGCGCCGCGGCATTGCCCGCCTGCGTGCGGGTCGCGCCGGAGAAGCCGGCGAAAGCCGCGACGCGAACGATGCCGGGCGTATCGAGTGCAATCCGCTCGATCTCGCGCACCACCGCCGTGGTGCGCGCCAGCGACGCCGCGCCCGGCAGCTGCGCCGAGATGATGACGTAGCCGCGATCCTGCGCCGGGATGAAGCCCTGCGAGGTGGTTGCGAGCAGCCAGCCGGCGCTGCCGATCAGCACGACGTAGATCGCGAGCATCACCACGGTGTGGCGGATCACGAAGTCGGCCACCGCCGCATAGCCGTGCGCCAACCGGTCAAACACGCGGTTGAACAATGCGGTGAAGCTGTCCCAGCCGCGCGCGATGATGTTCCAGCGCGCCGGCGGGCGCTTGTCCTCGTGCGGGACCAGGATCTGCGAGGCCAGCGCCGGCGACAGCGTCAGCGAGCAGAAGCAGGAGATCGCGGTCGCAACCGCAATGGTCACCGCGAATTGCTGGAAGAACTGCCCGGAGATGCCGCCGAGGAAGGCAGTCGGCACGAACACCGCGCACAGGACCAGCGCGATCGAGACCAGCGCGCCGCCGACTTCCTCCATGGTCTTGAGCGCGGCATCGCGCCTGGACATGCCGTGCTCGAGATGGCGCTCGACATTTTCGACCACCACGATGGCGTCGTCGACCACGATGCCGACCGCCAGCACGAGCCCGAACAGCGTCAGATTGTTGATCGAGAAGCCGAGCGCGGCCATCACCGCGAAGGTGCCGACCAGCGACACCGGGATCGCGACGATCGGGATGATCGCAGGCCGCCAACCCTGCAGGAACACCAGCACCACGATGACGACGAGAGCCATCGCCTCGTAGATGGTCTTGATCAGCTCATGAACCGATTGGGCGATGAATTCGGTCGGGTTGTAGCCGATATTGTAGTCGAGCCCCTTCGGGAAACTCGCCTTCATCCGCTCCATCGTGTCGGAGATGCTCTTGGCGGTGGCGAGCGCGTTCGATCCGGGCCGTTGCGTCACCAGCAGGGCCACCGCCGACTTGCGCAGCAGGAAGCTGTTGGTGGCGTAGGACAGCGCACCGAGCTCGACGCGGGCGACGTCGCGCAGGCGCACGGTGCGGCCGTCGGAGCCGGCCTTCACCACGATGTCTTCGAACTGCCTGATGTCCTTGAGGCGGCCGGTGAAAACAAGGTTCGGCTGGAAGGCACGATCGGTGATCGGCGGCTCCGCGATCTGTCCGCCCGCGATCTGCAGGTTCTGCGCCCGGATCGCCGCCAGCACCTCAGTCGAGGTCAGACCGAGATTGGCGATCCGGTCGGGATCGAGCCACAGCCGCATCGAGTAGTCGCGCGCGCCGAACATCTGGATGTCGCCGACGCCGTCGAGCCGCAGCAACTGGTCGCGGACCTGCAGCAGCGCGTAGTTCGAGATGTAGAGCTGATCGAAGCTGTCGTCGGGCGACAGCATGAACACCACCATCAGGATGTCGGGCGAGTTCTTGCGCGTGGTGACGCCGTTGCGCTGCACCTCCTCGGGCAACCGCGGCTGCGCGATCGCGACGCGGTTCTGCACCAGCACCTGCGCCTTGTCGAGGTCGGTGCCGAGCTTGAAGGTGGCGGTGATGGTGAGCTGGCCGTTCGAGGTCGCCTGGCTGTAGAGATACAGCATGTCCTCGACGCCGTTGATCTCCTGCTCGATCGGGGCCGCCACGGTGTCGGACACGGTCTGCGCCGAGGCGCCGGGATATTGCGTCGTCACCACGACGGTCGGCGGCACCACCTGCGGATATTCCGAGACCGGCAACGTCGGATAGGCGATCGCGCCGACAATCAGCAGCACGATCGACAGCACCATCGCGAGAATGGGCTGGTTGATGGAAAGCCTGCCGAGATTCATGGTTTGGCACCTGCTGCGGGCTTGTCGCCTGCCGGTGGCTTGGTATCCGCGGGAGCCTGCGCCATTTTCGGCGTCACCTTGGCGCCGACGCGGGCGCGCTGCAGGCCGTCGACGATCACATGGTCCTCCGCCTTGAGGCCTTCGCGGATCACCCGCAGGCCCTCATCGAGCGGCCCCAGCACGACGGCTCTTGCTTCCACCGTGTTGTCATCCTTGACCACGAACACGATCTTGCGCGACTGGTCGGTGGCGATGGCGGTGTCCGGGATCAGCAGCGCCTCATAGGGCGAGGAGCCGATGATGCGGACCCGGCCGAACTGGCCGGGCAGGATCGACAGATCCTTGTTCGGAATCACCGCGCGGCTGCGCAGCGTCGCGGTCGAGACGTCGAGCCGGTTGTCGAGGAAGTCCATCTTGCCCTCATGCGAGGGCTTGGTCTCGCCGGTCAGCGCCACCTGCACCGGATTCGCCGTGTCGCGCGAGCTCGGCCGCCGGCCTTCGAACCACAGCTTGCTGTTGCGCTGATAGGTCGCCTCGTCGACGTCGAAATAGATGTAGATCGGATCGAGCGACACGATCGAGGTGAGAAGCGTCGCGCCGCCCTCGCTGCCTTGCACGAGATTGCCCGGCGTGACCAGATGCCGGCTGACGCGGCCGGCGATCGGCGCCAGCACGTGGGAGAATTCGACGTTGAGCTGCGCGGCCTTCAGAGTTCCCTCGGCCTGCGTCTCGGCGGCGCGTGCCGCCTGCAACGCCTGGCGGCGCTGGTCGACGACCTGCTCCGAGACCGCGCTGGTCTGCACCAGGTTCAGCCCGCGCTCGAGATCACGCTTGGCGAGCTCCCCCTTGGCGCGTGCGTCGGCGAGCTGGCCCTGGGCCTGCAGCACCACCGCCTCGAACGGGCGCGGGTCGATGGTGTAAAGCAGATCGCCGGCATGGACGATCGCGCCATCCTTGAACTCGACACTGTCGACGAAGCCGCCGACACGGGCGCGGACCTGAACTTCCTCGATCGCCTCGAAGCGGCCGGTGAACTCGTCCCAGTCGGTGACCGTGCGCTTGACCGGCTGCGCGACCGTCACGGGCGGCGGAGGCGCGGCCTGCGATTGCGCGCTCTTGTCACCGCAGCCGCCGAGCGTCAGTGCCGCAAGCAAGCCGAGCGGCGCGAGGCCGAGCCCGCCAAGACCACGAAGCGAGTCAAGACGGCCGAGCGAATCATGGCGGCGAAGCGAATCGCGTTCGACGCCGTTAACCGGGGCCGGACGCTCCGTTGTGTCAATCGCACTCAATTCCTTCTCCCCCAGAACGACCAAAGCAGGGCTACCAAAGTCGCATCTAAAATTGCAGTGATTCAACTCGGACGGATCGTCGCGATGTCGCGGCGGTGGACGTCACAGATGTAGCCGACCCCCAGTCTGTTCAAGATGGGCGCCGGATCAAGCGAATAGTTGCGTAGTCTGAACGCCTTACGACACGCTCGCGAAACCGTTACGACGGGAAGGGACAGACTGGCTGGCCTTTCGGGGGTACGAGATCACAGACGGATCCCCGCGAATCAATCACAACGCGAGCTCGTTTCACAGATTCGTCACACCACGCCCGACTCGACTTTTGGCGCACAACCTCCGGCCGCAAACGGCAAAACCGGTCAGTTTTCCCGCGCTCTACCTCCCGCTGCATGGCGGAATCGTGGTTAACGGCGCGCTGTCATCCGGACACACATTGACACTCGGAAATATCGCCAATACGGTCATGGTTGCCAAACAGTGAAATTTTGTTGGCCGCCGCATTTTTCTCGAACATTCATTGGGCTTTGTCGCGGCGTGAGTGGTGAAGGCGACTACGTAAATGGCAAGCGCATTGGATCTTGCTGATGTCACGGCTCCGCGGACATCGCGGCTTTCCCACATTGCGAGCGAGTCGATGCGGTCTCCAGTCGCGGCCGATCAACTTCAACGTGTGAACGGCTTCACACGTCCCCGTATCCAAAAATTGTAAATACTGACTGGCTTCCACGCCGGTTGCAGGAGTGCACATGACGACCATACCCGCCTATACAATCGGTGGTTTAACCCGTCCCGAACTCCATCTTGATCCGAGCGGCAATATCATCCTGGATCCGTCCGCGCAGGCATTCGTCGATGCGTATGGTCTGCAATATCTCTATCTCGGCTGCCCTCCCGGCACGCCCTTTCCGCCGATCCACGGCTTCCTGTCGGCGCCGACCGACACCAATTCCGGCGCCAACACGGTCGTTGAAGGCGCCGCCGTCAACAGCTCGGTCAATATCACCGCACATTCCGACAGCCTGATCGGCCTCCCGGTCACCTATTCGCTGACGTCCGATTCCTCGCATGGCGGCTTCAAGATCGATGCCAATACCGGCGTGGTGACGATCGCCGACCCCACCAAGGTCGATTTCGAGAGCTCCGGCGGCAGCTATGTCGTCAATGTGCAGGCCACCGACGGCATCTTCGTCTCGTCGCAGAGCTTCACGATCGCGGTCAGCAATGCGCCGCCGTCGACACCGACCGACAGCAACGCCGCCGCCAACGCCGTCAACGAAGGCGCTGCCGTCAACACGCTGGTCGGCATCACCGCAGCGGCGGCCGACGTCAATGGCCCCGGCGTCACCTATTCGCTGACGGCGGACACCTCCAACGGCGGCTTCAAGATCGATCCCAACACCGGCGTCGTCAGCGTCGCCAATTCCGGCAAGATCGACTTCGAGACCGCGCCGGGCCACGCCTACAGCATCACGGTGCAGGCCAGCGATGGCCATGGCGGCGTCAGCTCGCAGACCTTCACCATCAACGTCAACGACCTGCCGGTCTCTACGCCGGTCGACGTCAATGCCGCCGCCAACGCCGTCGTCGAGGGCGCCGCCGCCAACACGCTGGTCGGCATTACCGCTTCCGCGGTCGACCCGAACGGCCCCGCAACCACCTACTCGCTGACATCAGACAGCTCCGGCGGCGGCTTCAAGATCGACGCGAGCACCGGCGTCGTCACCGTCGCCGATCCCACCAAGCTCGACTTCGAGAGCAGCGCGCCCGGCCACGCCTACACGATCAGCGTGCACGCGACGGCCGGCGCGACCTCGTCGACGCAGACCTTCACCATCAACGTCACCGACGCCCCGCCGTCCGCCCCCACCGACACCGACGCCACCGCCAACTCGGTCACCGAGGGCGCGGCTGCGGGCACCGCCGTCGGCGTCACGGCGCACGCGACCGACATCAACGGCGGAGCCGTGACCTATTCGCTGGTCGGCGACACCTCAGGCGGCGGCTTCACCATCAACGCGGCGACCGGCGTCGTCACCGTCGCCGATCCGACCAAGCTCGATTTCGAAACCTCGCACGGCAGCTACACCATCACCGCGCAGGCCAGCGACGGCACGCTGGCGAGCACGCAGACCTTCACCGTCAACGTCACCGACGTCGCGCCATCGACCCCGGTCGACAACAATGCCGCCGCCAACGCCGTCGTCGAAGGCGCGGCCGTGGGCACCACGGTGGGCATCACCGCGTCCTCGACCGACGTCAACGGTCCCGGCGTGACTTATTCGCTGACCGGCGATACTTCCGGCGGCGGCTTCACCATCAACGCCACCACCGGTGTCATCACCGTCGCCGATCCCACCAAGATCGACTACGAAAGCGCTCCCGGCCACGCCTACACCGTCACCGCGCAGGCCAGCGACGGCACGCTGACGAATTCGCAGACCTTCACCATCGGCGTCAACGAAGCCCCGCCGTCGAGCCCGGTCGACAGCGATGCCGCCGCCAATGCGGTTGCCGAAGGCGCCGCCGCCGGCACCGCGGTCGGCGTCACCGCATCGTCGACCGACGTCAACGGTCCGCCGGTGACCTATGCGCTGATCGGCGACACCTCCGGTGGTGGCTTCACCATCAACGCGACGACGGGCGTCATCACTGTCGCCGATCCCACCAAGATCGATTACGAGAGCAGCGGCGCGGGCCATTCCTATACGGTGACCGCGCAAGCCAGCGACGGCACGACCGCGAGCTCGCAAACCTTTACGATCGGTGTCACCGACGTTGCGCCGTCGGCCCCCGTCGACAGCGACGTCGGCGCCAACAGCGTCGTCGAAGGCGCGGCCAACGGTTCGACCGTGGGCATCATCGCGTCGGCAACCGACATCAACGGCCCGGCCGTGACCTATTCGCTCACCGGCGACACTTCCGGCGGCGGCTTCACCATCAATGCCGCGACCGGTGTCATCACCGTCGCCGACAGCAGCAAGATCGACTACGAGACCGCGGCGGGGCATGCCTACACCGTCACCGCGCAGGCCAGCGACGGCACGCTGACGAATTCGCAGACCTTCACCATCGCCGTCTCCGACGTCGCGCCGTCGGCCCCCGTCGACAGCAACGCCGGCGCCAACACCGTCGTCGAAGGTGCCGCCGCCGGCACCACGGTCGGCATCACCGCGTCGTCGACCGACATCAATGGTCCGGCCGTGACCTATTCGCTGACCGGCGACACCTCCGGCGGCGGTTTCACCATCAACGCCACCACTGGCGTCATCACCGTCGCCGACCCGACCAAGCTCGATTACGAAAGTGCGCCCGGCCACGCCTATACAGTGACTGCGCAGGCCAGCGACGGCACGCTCACGAACTCGCAGACCTTCACCATCGCCGTCAACGACGCCCCGCCGTCGGCCCCGGTCGATGCCGACGCCGGTGCCAATTCGATCACCGAAGGCGCGGCCAACGGCTCAACCGTCGGCATCACCGCGTCGTCGATCGACGTCAATGGCCCGGCGGTGACCTATTCGCTGATCGGCGACACCTCTGGTGGCGGCTTCACCATCAACGCGACGACCGGCGTCATCACTGTCGCCGATTCCACCAAGATCGATTTCGAAAGCTCGGGCGGCAGCTACACCGTCGTTGCCCAGTCCAGCGACGGGACGCTGGCGAACTCGCAAACCTTCACCATCGCCGTCACCGACGTCGCGCCATCGACCCCGGTCGATAGCGACGCTGGCGTCAACCGGGTCGCGATCGGCGCGCCGGCCGGCTCGGGAACCGGCGTGACGGCATCCTCGACCGACGTCAACGGTCCCGCCGTGACCTATTCGCTGGTCGGCGACACCTCCGGCGGCGCCTTCACCATCAACGCGGCCACTGGCAAGGTCACGGTCGCCGATCCTACCAAGATCAACATTGCTGATCCGTCCTATGACGTCACGGTCGATGCCAGCGACGGCACCTTGCACAACCAGCAGACCTTCACCATCGCGGTCGTTGTCGACCAGGCGCCGGTCGTCACCGCCGGCCACACGCTGAACTACACCGAGAACCAGGCCGCGACCGTGCTCGATTCGGCCGTCACCGTCACCGACGGCGACGACGCCAATCTGGTGTCCGCGACGGTGCAGATCACCGGCGGCTACGTCAACGGCGAGGACGTGCTCGCCTTCGCCAACACCGCCACCATCACCGGCACGTTCAATGCCGCGACCGGAACGCTGACGCTGACCGGCACCGACACGGTCGCCAACTATCAGGCCGCGCTGGCCGCGGTGACCTATCACAACACCAGCGACAACCCGTCGGGCGCGGCGCGCACCGTCACGATAACAGCCAATGACGGCACGCTCGACAGCAGCCCGGTGACCGACACCATCAACGTCACCCCGGTCAACGACCCGCCCGTTGTGGTCGCCGGCCACACCCTGAACTACACCGAGAACCAGGCCGCGACCGCGTTCGACCCGGCGATCACCGTAACAGACGTCGACAACGCCACGCTGGCCGGCGCGACCGTGCAGATCACCGGCAACTACGCCAACGGCCAGGACGTCCTCGCCTTCACCACCCAGAACGGCATCACCGGCTCGTTCAATGCGGGAACCGGCTTGCTGACGCTGACAGGCACAGCCACGCTTGCCCAATACCAGGCGGCGCTCGCCTCGGTGACCTATCAGAACACCAGCGACAACCCGTCGGGCCTGGCGCGCACGGTCACCATCATCACCAATGACGGCTCCGCCAACTCGGCTGCGGTCACCGACACCATCAATGTCACCCCGGTCAACGATCCGCCGGTCACGACGGCCGGCGGCACGCTGAACTATACCGAGAACCAGGCCGCATCCGTGATCGATGCGTCGGTCAACGTCTCCGACGTCGACAGTGCCAGCATGTCGAGCGCGACGGTTGCCATCACCGGCGGCTTCGCCGCCGGCCAGGATGTGCTGGGCTTCGTCAACCAGAACGGCATCAGCGGATCGTACAACTCCGCGACCGGCGTGCTGACGCTGACCGGCTCCTCCAGCGTTGCCAACTACAAGGCCGCGCTGGATTCGATCACCTATTTCAACTCGAGCGACAACCCGTCCGGCGCAGATCGCACCGTCAGCTTCACGGTCAACGACGGCAGCGCCAACAGCAACACCTCGACCTCGACCATCCATGTCACGCCGGTCAACGACGCGCCTGTCGTCAGCTTCGGCGCCATCACCGGATTCTCCGAGCCGCCGAACGGCACGCCGGCTTCGACCTCTACGCCGGTCACGATCACGCCAAACCTGACGATCTCGGACGCCGAAGGCAACAACATCACCGATGCGACCTTCGTGCTGAACAATCTGAAGGCGTCGGACGCGCTCTCGATCGCAGGTCACGCCGGCACCAGCGGCGACATCGGCGGGATCCACTTCGACATCACCAGCACCGCCGGCACCGAAACGATCAGCTTCACCGGCACCGACACGCTGGCGCACTACAATGCGGTGCTCGACCTGATCCAGTTCAACAACACCAGCGAAAATCCCGACAGCACCGCGCGTTCCTATAGCCTGACCGTGCACGATGACGGCGGCACCGCGAATGGCGGCAACAACACCGGGACGGCATCGACGACGGAAAGCGTGACCGCCGTGGACGATGCGCCGACCGCGGCGGTGCCGGCGGACAATTCGCTCGGCACTGCGTTCTCGCACACCGACTTTGCGATATCAGGCCTTTCGGTCGCCGACGTCGATTCCGACCCCGGCACCGTCACGGCCACGATTTCCTCCAGCCACGCGAACCTGACCTTCACCACCACGGGGCTGGCCAGCTTCACCAACAACGACAGCCACACAGTGACGCTGACCGGCACGGCCGCACAGGTCAACACCGCGCTGGCGACGCTGACATACAACAGCGATGACGGCTTCGCCGGCTCGGATACCGTCACGCTGAACGTCAGCGACAACGGCCACACCGGCACCGGCGGGCCGCTCACCTCAGGCGCCCAGACCTTCCATGTCGGCGTCGTGCCGCAGGTGTTCTACATCGACAACTCGGCCACGGCGCTGGCCAACAGCCACAATCTCGGCACCGCTGCCGACCCGTACACCTCGATCGCCGCCTTCAACGCGGCGAACCCGGCAGGGAGCGGCGACTACGTCGTGCTGAGGTCCGGCACCTACACCGAGGCCAACGGCATCAACCTCGCCAACGGCGTCAACCTGGTCGGCGGCAGCCACGCCCTGACCTTCACCAACCCGGTGACCGGTGCCCTGGTCACCGCCAACACCGCAACCGGCACCGATCCGGTGATCAAGGTGACCGGCGCCGACAACGGCATCGACCTGCTCGGCACGTCGGGCCACAGCATCAGCGGCGTCAGCATCGACACCTCGGCCTCGACCGGCATCGGCATCAGCGACGACGGCTTCAATGTCGGCACCGTCTCGATGTCCGACATCACGGTCAAGACCGCCAGCGGCGCCGGCATGAGCTTCACCCATGGCGGCACGATCTCGCTGACCGGCACCGCCAACTCGATCACGTCAGGCACCGGCACCGCGCTCGACGTCGAGAACACCCAGATCGGCTCGTCGAACCTCACCTTCAAGAGCATCACCTCGAGCGGCGGCTCCGGCAACGGCATCATCCTCTCCAACACCGGCACCGCAGCCGGCAATGGCGGCCTGCACGTCACCGGTGACGGCTCGACGGCGGGCAGCGGCGGCACCATCGCCAACAAGACCGGCGCCGACGGCAGCACCACGCAGGGCAGCGGCATCTACCTGAACAACACCAAGGACGTGCAAATCTCCTACGTGTCGATGCACGACTTCCAGAACTACGGCATCGTCGGCACCGCCGTCACCGGCTTCACCCTCGGCAACACCACGGTGACCGGCACCAACGGCACCAGCGTCGGCGGCATCGGCGAGGGCGACGTCTACTTCACCGGCCTGTCCGGCACGGCGTCGATCACGAACTCGACCCTCACCGGCGCAGCCTATGATGCCCTGCACGTGTTCAACGACGGCAGCCAGACGCTGAACCGCATTACCGTGACCGGCTCGACCTTCGCGACCAATTCCGCGGCCGGCAATGCGTCCAACGACGCGATCGCCTTCCAGGCGACCGGCGGCACGTTCAACGCTACGGTCCAGAACTCGACCGTCACCTCCGCGCGCGGCGACATGTTCCAGCTCAATCTGCTTGGCACGGTGTCGTCGGACCTGGTCATGACGGGCGACAATTTCAGCAATACCAACCAGAACATCGTCAGCGGCGGTGGCGGCCTGACGATCGGCGGCGGCGGCGCAGCCAACGACATCACGCTGACCTACAACATCTCGAACAACACCATCAAAGGCGCTCTGGGCGGGGCTCTCGCAGTCACCAAAGGCACCGGCACCGACGGGCACTTCACCGGCACGATCAGCGGCAACACGATCGGCACGCAAGGCTCTGCCGGCAGCGGTTCGACGCAGGGCTACGGCATCAGCGTGTTCGAAGACGGCGCGGGTTCGTCGAGCACGACCATCACCAACAATCATATCTCCGGCGTCGTCGGCGGCATCTATACGCTGGTGCATAACGGCGCTGCCGGCGACATGACCGCGGTGATCCAGGGCAACACGGTCGATACGCTCGATTCGACGAACGGGTTTGCCGGCATCTATGTGCAGAACGGCTCAAATACCGGAGCGGGCGGCGACAACAATCTGCTGAACGCCACGATCGGCGGCGCCGGCGCGCTGAAGAACACCGTCGATCTCGGCGGCAATACGGGCCTCGGCCTGGTCGCCGGCATCTTCCTCGAGCAGGAGGGCGTTTCGAAAACCGGCTTGATCGGCAGTCCCAACTATGCCGGCACGCCGTATAATTTCTCGGCGGTCGCGAGCTACGTGGCGAGCAACAACACCGTGACCGGCACCGGAAACGGCGCGGTTGCCACACAGGCCATCGGTGACCCCGGGCAATCCGCAGGCGGCGGCTATTTTGGCGGCGCGCAGTTCCTGCTCGCCAGTTCGGGTGGCGTTGCGGCAGCCTCGCCGACGGCGGGCGAAACCCACCTGACCCAGAGCGAGCTCGACTCGGTCGTGTCGGCGGCTATTGCCCAATGGGCGAAGGCAGGCGCCGGCGCGGGTCAACTCGCCGCGCTGCATGCCGTCACTTTCAGCGTCGCGGACCTCGCTGGCCAGGTCGTCGGCCTGGAAAGCTCCGGCCACATTACGATCGATGTCGATGCCGCCGGCCACGGCTGGTTCGTCGATCCGACCCCATCGGACAATTCGGAGTTCACGCACGCCCTCAATGCGTCCGGCAGCAATCTGCAGACCGATCCGTCGGCGGCAGCGGCGGGTCATCTCGATCTCCTGACCGCCGTTGTGCATGAACTGGGACACGTGATCGGCCTCGCAGACCTGACCTCGCCCTCCGATGCCAATGATTTGATGTATATCAACCTCGCCGACGGCGAGCGCCGGCTGCCGACCGCGACTGACCTGCCGAAGGACCACAGCATGGATCCCGGTCAGGCCCAGCAGAACTTCGTGTTCGTGCCGACCACCGTGGCCCCGAGCCAGCAGCAGGCCAGCGCGCCGGTTGCCAACACGGCGATGGGGCAGAGCTTCAACTTCTCGGCATTCGCCCAGGCGGCGCCGCAGACCGACACCAGCCACGCGACGAACACCCAAGCGTTGTCAGATCTGTTCAGCGGGCATTCCGATGCCCCCAACCCGTGGGCCGGACACGAGACGGTGTTGGCCGCCATGGGCGGCATGCCGACCGACAATCACGTCCAGACCCAGCTGCATCATGACCTGATCGTCTGATCGGACGCCGTATCGACCAGGATAACATCGACCACGACAACGCCTGCCGAATCGCTTCGGCAGGCGTTGTTCGTTCGGCGCGGTCGAGTCCGGATTCCCGCCGCAGAGAACTCAGATCATCGCGCAGGATGCGCTCGCAGATGTCCGTTTCATGACGTGAACTCCGCAGCCAGTGATCGCACAAGGATCGCACACTAAGGATCGCGTGCCAGCAATCGCGGCTCGCAAGCCACGCTCAACCGGCGATTGAAGAAAAATTGCCAACCCGGCACAATCGTTGAGGTTGCACTTCGTAGAAAACACGCTATCGTGCACACGCTGTCGACACGGCATCATTGTCTCGTATTTTTCATAAATCTTACGACGTATTCGCGGAGGACCGATGGCTGATCCGTTTCTTTCCGAAATCCGCATGATGTCGTTCGGCTTTGCTCCCAAGGGCTGGGCTTTTTGCAACGGGCAACTGCTTCCGCTCAATCAGAACCAGGCGCTGTTTTCATTGCTTGGCACTGTCTACGGCGGCAACGGACAGACCACCTTCGGGCTCCCCAATCTGCAGGGCCGCACCCCGATGCATGTCGGCAACGGCCATGTGCTCGGTGAACTCGGCGGCGAGCAGGCACACACGCTTTCGATCAACGAAATGCCGCAGCACACCCACATCGCGAACGCCACCAACACCAATGGCGCACTTCTGGTGCCGGCCAACAACGTTCTCGGCGCCTTGAACAACGCATACGCCGCGCCCACGGCGCTGACCGCGCTCGCGCCGGGAAGCATTTCCACGGTCGGCGGCAGCCAGGCCCATCAGAACATGCAACCTTTCCTGACGGTCAATTTCTGCATCGCCCTGCAGGGCGTCTTCCCTTCGCAGAATTGACGGAGATCTCTCATGCCACAACCCTTTATAGGCGAAATCAAAATGTTCGCCGGCAATTTCGCGCCGGCCGGCTGGCAGTTCTGCGACGGCAGCCTGCTGGCGATCTCCGAGAATGACGCGCTGTTCAACCTGATCGGCACCACCTATGGCGGCGATGGCCAAAACACCTTTGCCGTCCCCGACCTGCGTGGCCGGCTGCCGCTTCATATGGGCACCAATGCGGGCACCGCGTTCACGATCGGCGAAATCGGCGGCGCCGAGCAAGTCACCCTCACGACGCAGACGATCCCGGCACATACCCATACGATGCAGGCGTCAACGAACACCGGCAGCGGCTCGAATCCGCAAGGCAACGTGCTCGACCAGATGAGCGGCGCGCTGCTGCTCTACAAGGAGCAAACGCCGACTACGCCGCTGAGTCCGGTGGTGATCGGGCCGGCCGGCGGCAGCCAGCCTCACAGCAACATCCAGCCCTTTCTGTGCGTCGGTTTCATTATTTCGCTGTTCGGCATCTTCCCGAGCCAGAGCTAGGAGCGCGACACCATGGCTGACCCCTTCGTCGCCGAGATCCGCATCTTTCCGTTCAACTTCGCCCCCAAGGGCTGGGCGTTCTGCAACGGTCAGCTTGTGCCGCTCTCGCAGAACACGGCGCTGTTCTCGCTGCTCGGCACCACCTATGGCGGCAACGGCACGTCGAACTTCGCGCTTCCGAACATGCAGGGCAACGCGCCACTGGCACCAGGACAGGGACCCGGCCTCTCGCTGTACGACCTCGGCGAGAACGGCGGCTCCGACACGGTAACTCTGCTGCAAACGGAACTCGCCTCGCACCCCCACGACATGATGGCGATCAACCTGCAGGCGGACCAGGCTGCGCCGACATCGACCCGAGGCATCGCACGATCATTGAACGGCGCGGCCTATGTCGTCGGCACTCCGACGCCCACGCTGGTGCAGATGAGCACCAACATGATCGGACTGACGGGCTCCGGCCTGCCGCACAACAATCTGATGCCCTACCTCACGCTGAATTTCTGCATTTCGCTGCAAGGCGTCTTCCCACCACGGGGCTGAGGTCGTTTTGGCGCTCCCCGCTTCCTCCACTGACGCACCTGCATTCGGCTGGGCGCGCGCGGCTCGATCCGGCTGCCGGTTTCGCCGCCTGTCGGAGGCCGATCTGCCGTTCCTCGGCCGGCTCTATGCCTCGACCCGCGCCGAGGAACTGGCGCCGGTGCCGTGGAGCGAGGCGGACAAGGCGGCCTTTCTCGAGCAGCAATTCCAGGCCCAGCACGCACACTACCAGCAGTTTTATCCAAATGCCGACTGGCTGGTGATCGCGCGCGACGATGAGGACATCGGCCGGCTCTACATCGAGCGCTGGCCGAACCAGCACCGCATCATCGACATCGCCTTCATGCCGGCCCATCGCGGCAACGGCTACGGTGAGGCGCTGCTGCGCGACGCGATCGACGAGGCGGATGCAGCCGGCAAGGATGTCTCGATCCATGTCGAGAAATTCAACCCGGCGATGCGGCTCTACCGCCGGCTCGGCTTCACCACCGAGGAAGACAAGGGCGTGTACGATCTGATGCGCTGGCGCGCCGCAGGAATTTCCGGTCGTCAGGTGAAAATGGCCTGATAGCCGTTGCCGTCGGCGACCGGCCCGATCGGCACCAGGAAGATCTCCATCATGCCGAGCGCCGGATGATGCACGGAGTAGATCGCCTGCGGCAGCCAGGCTCCCTTCGGGCCCGCGAACAGCAGCGAGAACGCGCCGCCCGACCGGCCGCTGTTGCCCGCGGGCTCGACCTTGGCAAGCTTCAGCGCCACGACGCCTTCCGCCGCCTGCATCTCGAACTCCGCGTCCTGATGCGGCGTGAAGTCATCAATCCGCAATGTCGCGAGGTCGACGGTGGATGTCATGCGCACGTTCCCAATTGCATTCGACGTGTAACACGCCGCGCGATATTGCCGTCAAGGTTTCCGTCAGTCATCCAACTCGAAGCTCTCATCGTCATTCCCCGGTGCGCAATTGCGCACCTGAGGGCTCTCGCTTCGCGAGCCCCGGGATGACGTAAGGTGAGCACACTGGCAAGGCTCCCTCCCCCCTTGCGGGGGAGGGTTGGCCCCGGGCTAAACTGTTCGATGAGCGCACCGCCCTCGCAAAATTTCGTTTGCTGTCGCCGTGACAGATACGGAGAGAGCGCGTCGTGTGGCACCCCTCTCCCTAACCCTCTCCCGCAAGGGGAGAGGGAACCCTGCCGCCGATGCGTCCCTCACGCGAGCGAGCCACTGAGTTGCCCGACGGCGCAAGCCCCTCGGGTAAAAATATTTCGCTTTATCAGAAACACAACTCAGTGTATGAATCCGCCCATCTCACCCGATCGAGGGGCGCTTCGCGATCGTCACGAACGTGGTGTGAGATGCGGTGGACGCCGAGCGTGTGACTGACGAGAGCACGCGAAGCGGACGGTGAAGTCGTGTGGTCCTGACGCCCTAGCGGCCGGTGTCCCCTTGTGAGACGCAATTGCGTCTTGTGAAGGCGGTGACAAACAAGCCCAGTCTCGCCGGGGAGAGCACGAAATAAGCCGTAACCCATCGCGCAGGGAAAGCCGGATTGCTCCGGTTACACCTGTGGTCCTACCCCCGAGCTTGCTACCTTTTGCTCGGGGCCCATGGGTGCGATCGGCACCCGGCTTTCCCTGCGCCCTCTGTCTTAAGAGAGGGCAAGTAAACGCAAGACTCGGACGCAGCGCGCCGCGAGGATGCGGAAGCGCATGCTTTTCGCTGTCGGACACTTGAATCAGCCAATACCGTCATCCTGAGGTGCGAGCCTTGCGGTGCACTTGCACCGCTGGGCGAGCCTCGAAGGGTGCACGGCCCGGCTAGCGGCCGTCGATCCTTCGAGACGCGGCTGGCGCCGCTCCTCAGGATGACGGTTCGCCCACTTTCGCCAGGACGACGCGGTGGATGCGGCGCCTCCGACCGGGCGACCTGGAGGACCTGATGACGACCCCGATTTCCTCCGCTAACCTGCCCGCAAAGCGCCGCCAACAAGGCGGAGCATCCTAAGGGAGGACAGGCGCGTGCATCGAGGCCGTGTCGTATTCGGCGCCATGGACGAGGTCGTGTTCGGGCGCCCCGCCGCTGAGGCGATCGTCGAGCAGCTCGACCGGCTGGGCGCGCAGCGCGCCTTCCTGATGGTGTCGGGCACCCTGAACCGCGAAACCGACGAGATCGAGAAGGTCCGCCAGGCGCTCGGCGCGCGCTGCGTCGCCACCTTCGACAGGATGCCGGGGCATACGCCACGTGCCGCGGTCATCGCGGCGACGGAACAGGCGCGTGATGCGAAGGCCGATCTGATCGTCACCATCGGCGGCGGCTCGATCACCGACGGTGCCAAGGCGGTGCAGCTATGCCTCGCCAACAACGTCACGACATCAGACGGCATCGAGGCGATCCGCACCCATGGCGGCGTCGCGCCCGAGATGAAGCCGCCTGTCGTGCGCCAGATCAGCGTGCCGACCACGATCGCCGGCGGCGAGTTCTCCTCGATCGCCGGCGTCACCAACGAAGCCAAGCGGCAGAAGGAGATGCTGCGCCATCCGCTGGTGATGCCGCGCGCCACCATCCTCGATCCTGAACTGTCGGTACACACGCCCGACTGGCTGTTCCTGTCGACCGGCATCCGCGCCGTCGACCATTGCGTCGAGGGCATCTGCTCGCGCGAGGCGCATCCTTACGGCGACGCCCAGGCGCTGAAGGGACTGGAGATGCTGGCGCTGGGCCTGCCGCGGGTGAAAGCCGACCCGAAGGACATTTCGGCGCGGATGGATTGCCAGATCGGCACCTGGCTCTCGACCGGCCCGCTCGCGTCCGGCGTGCCGATGGGCGCGAGCCACGGCATCGGCTACGTGCTCGGCGCCGAGTTCGACGTGCCGCACGGCTACACGTCATGCGTGATGCTGCCTGCGGTGATGCGCTGGAACAAGCCCGACAATGCCGACCGGCAGGCGCTGGTCTCGGCTGCGATGGGCTACCCCGGCGAGGATGCCGGCGACGTGCTCGACCACTTCATCCGCGACCTCGGCATGCCGCGCAGCCTTCAGGAGGTGCACGTCGGCCCCGAGCATTTCGACCGTATCGCGGCGGGTGCGATGCGCACGCCCTGGGTGCCGCGCAATCCGCGCAAGATCGACAGTCCATCCCAGATCCGCGAGATTCTGATGATGGCCGCCTAAAGCAAAAACGAATCGTGAGTGAGGGGGAAGTAACGTTCGATGTATACCGGCAAGCATGCTTACCTGCGCCCGCTGCAACCCGCCTTCATCATGGCCGGGACCGGCGAGATCGTCACCTATCGTGAGCTGGAGGCGCGCTGCAACCGCCTCGCTCATTTGTTCCGCAAGCAGGGCCTGCGGCGGCTCGACCATTATTCGATCTTCATGGAGAACAACAACCGCTACCTCGAGGCCTGCGGCGCCGGCGAGCGGTCGGGCCTGTACTTCACCTGCGTCAACTCCTTCCTCACGCCGGGCGAGCTCGCCTACATCCTGACCAACAGCCAGTCGCGGGTCCTGATCACCTCGAAGCTGAAGCTCGACATCGCGCGCGAGGCGCTGAAGGAGTGTCCGCACGTCGAGCTCTGCATCGTGGTCGACGGCGACAGCGAGAGAGATCGCATCGTCGGGCTCGCGCAGGCGACCGCCGGCCTGCCGGCAACCCCGATAGCGGACGAGGCGCTGGGCACCGCGATGCTGTATTCGTCCGGCACCACCGGCCGGCCCAAGGGCATCGTGCGGCCGCTGCCGGAAGAGCCGCCGGGGCAAAACCTGCCGCTGTTCGATTTCCTGATCAAGCTCTGGCACTACCGCGAGGGCATGGTCTACCTCTCGCCGGCGCCGCTCTATCACTCCGCGCCGCAGGCCGCGGTCAATCTCACCATCCGCATGGGCGGCACCGTCGTCATCATGGAGAGTTTCGATCCGGAGCGCTATCTCGAGCTGATCGAGAAATGGGGCATCACCCACAGCCAGCTGGTGCCGACCATGTTCTCGCGCATGCTGAAGCTGCCCGAGGAGGTCCGCACCCGCTACGATCTGTCGTCGCTGGAGATCGCGATCCATGCCGCAGCGCCCTGTCCGGCGCTGGTCAAGGACGACATGATCAAATGGTGGGGTCCGATCATCCACGAATATTACGGCGCGACCGAGGGCCTCGGCTTCACCGCCTGCAACAGCCAGGAATGGCTCGCGCATCGCGGCACCGTCGGCAAGGTCCTGCTCGGCGACCTGCATATTCTCGACGAGAACATGCAGCCTTGCCCGAGGGGCACGCCCGGCACCGTCTGGTTCAAGACCGGCTCGCCCTTCGAGTATTTCAACGATCCGGCAAAAACCAGCGAGGCCCGCTCGGCGGACGGCAGCATGAGCACGGTCGGCGACGTCGGCTATGTCGATGACGACAACTTCCTCTATCTCACCGACCGCGCCACCTTCATGATCATCTCCGGCGGCGTGAACATCTATCCGCAGGAATGCGAGAACCTGCTGATCACCCATCCCAAGGTCGCCGACGCCGCGGTGTTCGGGGTGCCCAATGTCGATCTCGGCGAGGAGGTGAAGGCGGTGGTGCAGCCGGCCGACGGCATCGCGCCGGGGCCTGAGCTCGCCGAGGAGCTGATCGCATTCTGCGCCGGCGCGCTGTCGCGCCAGAAGGTGCCGCGCTCGGTGGATTTCGAGGCCGAGCTGCCGCGGCTGCCGACCGGAAAGCTCTACAAGCGCCTGCTGCGCGACCGCTACTGGGGCAACAAGACCTCGCGGATCGTCTGAGCGGGCGATGCGGCGGACCGGAGCGATGCTGCGAGGCAGACCGGAGGGCGCAACGGACTCGCCCGTCGCGCGGATTTCGCGCTATGCTCGGCAATCGCAAGCCAGCTTCGCCGGAGGCCGCCATGCCGTCGCCCCAGCCGCGCGAGCCCGAGCCGGTACAGGCCGGAAGGCTCGAATTCACCGCCGCCGAGATCGGTGCTCTCGCCCACCTCTACCGCGGCGAGGTCTACCGCAGCACGGTCTGGCGCACCCGCCTCGACAGCTCGACCAACTGGGCAGTTGTCACGACCGGGATCGCGCTGTCGGCGACCTACAGCAACGCAGAGGCCTCACCCCTGCCGATGGTGCTGGTCGGCCTGCTGGTGACCGTGTTCCTGTTGTTCGAGGCGCGGCGCTACCGCTACTTCAATGTCTGGCGCGCCCGCGCGCGGCTGCTCGAAACCGATTTCTACGCGCCGATGATTCGCGGCGAAGGCCCCTCGCCGAACTCGGCCTGGACCGAGCTGCTGGCCAACGACTATCGTCACCCGAGCTATCATATCAGTTACGCCCGTGCGATCGGCCGGCGGCTGCGCCGGACCTATGGCTGGATCTTCGCGATCCAGGCCATCGCCTATTACGGCAAGCTCGCCATTCACCCGCTGCCACTCAACGCAATGGCGGAGATTTGGGACCGCGCCTCGATCGGTCCGATTCCGGGAACCATCGTCGTTCTGGCCGGCGTCGCTTTCCATTCGAGCTGGGCACTATTCGCCTTCGTCACGCATCGCATGGAGGTCGCCAGGCGGCGCACGCGTCACAACCTGATCGCGATGGGGTGAGGCGCCGCGCCTCGCGTTGCCGCTGGCGGGCTTTTCCCCTAACCTCACATCAACAAGAAAAGTCAGGGAGGATGTGCCGATGGACGTGATCCCACTGCGTCAGGGGTTTGGAGCCGAACTGCGCGGCGTCACGCTGTCAGATGTTGCCGCCAGCGATGCCGCCTATGCGGCGGTGCGCGCGGCGTTCGAGGAACATTCGGTGCTGGTGTTCCGCTGCCAGCAGGTCGACGACGACATCCAGCTCGCCTTCTCGCGCCGCTTCGGCCCGCCCGAGGTGACCAAGGTCGGCTCGATGGGCACCGGCTCGCATTTCGTGATCCTCTCGACCTTCGGACACGACGGCAAGGTCGTTCCGTCCGATCACCGGCAGCAGCTGCGCGCCAGGGCCAACCAGCTCTGGCACACCGACTCCTCGTTCAAGCGCGTGCCGGCGCTGACCTCGATCCTGTCCGCGCGCATCATCCCCGAACATGGCGGCGAGACCGAATTCGTCTCGATGCGGCTTGCCTTCGAGCGGCTCGACAAGGACGTGGCGAAGCGGCTGGAGAATTCGTTCGCCTGGCACTCCTACGCGCATTCGCGCAGCAAGGTGGCGACGGGGCTCGCAACGACCGAGGAAACCGATGCGCTGCCGCCGGTATGCTGGCGCATGGTCTGGCGCAATCCCGTCAACGGCCGCGGCGCGCTGTATCTCGCCTCCCACGCCTATGGCGTCGAAGGCATGGATGCCGAGGCCGGCAAGGCGCTGATCGAGCAATTGACGGAGGCTGCGACCGCGCCCGGCGTCAGCTACCTGCACCAATGGAAGCAGGGCGATGTCGTGATGTGGGACAATCGCGCCACCATGCATCGCGGCCGCCCCTGGCCGGCGCATGAGGGCCGCCTGATGATCCGCACCACGATCTCCGCGACCGAGGCCGATGGCGTCGCGAGCGTGAGCCCACCCTCGTCGCAGGCGGCGGAGTGAACGCAAATGTTTCCCCGTCATCCTGAGGAGCGCGTAGCGCGTCTCGAAGGATGGACGGCCCGACCGGTGGCCGTGCATCCTTCGAGGCTCGCCCAGCGGCGCAAGTGCACCGCAAGGCTCGCACCTCAGGATGAGAACAAGTATACGGCGACGTTCGCAACCGGCGACAAACTGTCGCTGATTGCGGGGCGCTTCACGCCGCGCGCCTCGGCATTAGCGATCAAATTCGAACGGAGATTCGCCGCCGCATAGCAAAACAACCTGAGTTCCCCGTAATCACACGCATTGTTCCCGGTCCCTGGATATTTTTGATGCTCTGGCGTCATCCGAATTGCCAATCCCTTCGCGAGCCTCGCTGGTTGCCCGGCAGCCTCACCGTGGTATCGTCGATGCCAATCGGCCATTGAGACCGAAATGTGGGAGGGACCATGCGGAGCGTGCAAGCGCTGGCCGTCGCGGTGTTGTCTGTGCTGACCATCAGCGGCGCTTCACTCGCAGCCGAACCGAAATCCGGCGGCATCTTCCGGATCTATCACCGCGACAGTCCCGGCAGTGCCTCGATCCACGAGGGCGCGACCTATTCGCTGAACGTGCCATTCATGCCGATCTTCAACAATCTCGTCAATTTCGACCAGCACATCGCCCAAAACAGCGCCAGCACGATCCGGCCCGAGCTTGCGGAGAGCTGGGCCTGGAGCGGCGACAACAAGACGCTGACTTTCAAGCTGCGCAAGGACGTGAAATGGCACGACGGCAAGCCATTCACCGCGGCCGACGTCAAATGCACATTCGACATGCTGATGGGCAAGTCGCAGCAAAAATTCCGGCAGAATCCGCGGAAATCCTGGTACGACCAGGTCGACGAGGTCACCACCAACGGTGACCTCGAGGCGTCGTTCAAGCTGAAGCGGCCGCAGCCCGCGCTATTGTCGCTGCTCGCCTCGGGCTATACGCCGATCTATCCCTGCCACGTGTCGCCAGGCGACATGCGAACCAAGCCTGTCGGCACCGGCCCGTTCAAGTTCGTCGAGTTCAAGGCCAACGAATCGATCAAGCTCACCAAGAACCCCGATTACTTCAAGAAGGGCCTGCCCTATCTCGACGGCATCGAGTTCACCATCATCACCAACCGCTCGACGGCGATCCTCGGCTTCGTCTCGGGCAAGTTCGACATGACATTCCCGACCGAGGTCTCGATCCCGCTGCTCAAGGACGTCAAGTCACAGGCGCCCAATGCCGTCTGCGTGGTGGAACCGAACAACGTCTCCACCAACATCATCATCAATTCGAGCGGACCGCCATTCGACAACATCGACATCCGCCGCGCGCTGGCGCTGGCGCTCGACCGCAAGGCGTTCATCCAGATCATGTTCGAGGGCCAAGGCGATATCGGCGGCACCATGGAGCCAGCACCGGACGGCCTGTGGGCGATGCCCAAGGACATGCTTGAATCGATCCCCGGCTACGGCCCCGACATCGAGAAGAACCGCGAGGAAGCCCGCAAGCTGATGCAGAAAGCGGGTTACGGCCCGGACAAGCACCTGCAGATCAAGGTGTCGACCCGCAACATCGCGGTCTACCGCGATCCTGCGATCATCCTGATCGACCAGATCAAGAGCATCTATATCGACGCCGAGCTCGACGTCGTCGACACCGCGCAATGGTTTCCGAAGATCGCGCGCAAGGACTATTCGCTCGGCCTCAACCTCACCGGCAATGCCGTCGACGAGCCCGATCAGTCCTTCTACGAGAACTATGCCTGCGGCTCGGAGCGGAACTACACTAATTATTGCAACAAGGACATCGAGAAGCTGTTCGACCAGCAGTCGGAAGAGACCAACCTCGACAAGCGCAAGAAGCTGGTCTGGGAGATCGACAAGAAGCTGCAGGAAGACGTCGCGCGTCCGATCATCTTCCATGCCCGCACCGGCACCTGCTGGCAACCCTACGTGAAGAATGTCACGATCATGTCCAACAGCTCCTATAACGGCTATCGTTACGAAGACGTCTGGCTGGACAAGTAGCGCGAAGAAGATTCGAGACCGGGGAGAGAGCCAGGGTGTTTGCCTATATCGTGCGGCGGCTATTCCTGATGCTCGTGACCCTGTTCGGGATCTCGGTCATCATCTTCGTGCTGCTGCGGGTCGTTCCGGGCAACATCGTCGACATCCTGTTCGATGCCGCGGGCTTCGTCGATCCCGCCGACAAGGCCAATCTCGAGCGCGAGCTCGGCCTGAGCCAGCCGATCGTGATCCAGTACCTGCATTGGATCGGCGGCCTGCTGCGCGGCGACCTCGGTTATTCCTATGTCTCGGAAAAACCGGCGCTGGAGGAAATCCTGCCGCGGATTCCGATCACCGCGCGGCTTGCTGGGCTGGCGCTGCTGTTCTCGGCCTCGATCGGCATCCCGCTCGGCGTCATCAGCGCCGTGCACCAGGGTTCAAAGCTCGACTACGCGCTGCGCGTGGTCAGCCTCAGCGGCCTGTCGCTGCCGTCGTTCTGGCTCGGCCTGCTGGTCCTGATGGCCTCGGTCTCGCTGTTCGGCACGATGCCGATCTTCAACCCCAACCCGAAAACCTGGACCGAGGCACTCGCGATCTATGCCGTGCCGGCGATGGCAGTCGCCTTCCGCAGCGCGGCACTGACCATGCGCATCACCCGCTCCTCGATGCTGGAAATCCTGCGCCAGGACTATATCCGCACCGCGCGCGCCAAGGGCGCCTCCGAGGCCTCCGTGAACTATCATCATGCGCTGAAGAACGCAGTGCTGCCGGTCATCACCGTGATCGGCATCGAGGCCGCGTTCCTGATCGGCGGCCTGATCGTGACGGAGACCGTGTTCAACATCCCCGGCATCGCCCGCTTCCTGGTCGAGGCGCTGCGCTGGCGCGACTACCCGATCGTGCAGAACCTCGTGATGTTCATCGCGGTGGTTGTGGTTGTCGTGAATTTCATTGTCGACATGCTCTATGCGGCGATCGACCCGCGCATCCGGTTTGGAGACTAAACGCGTGGCCACGATTAATTTCGAGAGCGAGCTGCGACGCGCCGGGGCCAACGCCACCGGCGGCTGGGGGCGGGTTGCCTTCCTCGCGCAGCGCCACGTGCTTGGCACCATCGGCCTGATCATCATGCTGCTGTTCGTGCTGACCGCGCTATCGGCCAACGTCATCAGCCGCTACGACCCGCTCAGCGTCGATTCCGCGCACCGGTTGGCCGCCCCCTCCATGCTGCACTGGTTCGGCACCGATTCCTTCGGCCGCGACGTCTGGAGCCGCATCGTCCATGGCGCACGGATTTCGCTCGCGGTCGGCATCGGCTCCACGACCCTGGGCGCCACGCTCGGCGTGATCGTGGGTCTCACCTCCGGCTATCTTTCCGGCTGGGTCGACCTTGTGTTCCAGCGGGTGACCGACATCCTGCAATCGCTGCCGCTGCTGGTGCTCGCGCTTGTCATGACCGCGGCGCTCGGCCCCTCGTTGCCGAACGTGATCCTTGCGATCGCAATCCCCTTGATTCCGACCGTTGCCCGCGTGATCCGCGCCAACACGCTGGCGCTGCGCGAGCAGCCGTTCGTCGAGGCGGCCAAATCGATCGGCATGAGCGAGACGCGGATCGCGCTGCGCCATGTGCTGCCGAACACCATCGCACCGCTAATCGTGCTCGCCACCGCGCAGCTCGGCTCGACCATCCTGACCGAGGCGTCGCTGTCGTTCCTTGGCCTCGGCATTCCCGAGCCTTATCCCTCCTGGGGTCGCATGCTGTCGGAATCCGCCGCCGAATATGTCCGCACCGCGCCGTGGCTCGTGATATTCCCCGGCATTGCCATCAGCCTCGCGGTGTTCGGCACCAATCTGTTCGGCGACGCGCTGCGCGACATCCTCGATCCGAGGCAGCGCGGCTGATGAGCAAGGCTGTGACGCTCGATACGGTTCTCGACGTGAAGAACCTGCAGACGGTGTTCTTCACCAATTCCGGCCTGTTCCGCGCGGTCGACGACGTCTCCTTCTCGGTCGGCCGCGGCGAGACGCTCGCGATCGTCGGCGAATCCGGCTGTGGCAAGAGCGTCAGCGCGCTCTCGATCATGCGCCTGGTGCCCGATCCGCCCGGTCGCATCGTCGGCGGCTCGGTCACGCTCGAGGGCACCAACCTCTTGAAGCTCGATGATGCCGCGATGCGCGACATCAGGGGCAACCGCATCTCGATGATCTTCCAGGAGCCGATGACATCGCTCAATCCGGTGATGCGGATCGGCGACCAGATCATCGAGGCGGTGCGCCTGCATCAGAAGGTGAGCAGCAAGGAGGCCTGGAAGCAGGCCGTCGACATGCTGCGGCTGGTGCGCATCCCGGAACCGGAACGCCGCGCCCGGGAATATCCGCATCAGCTCTCCGGCGGCATGCGCCAGCGCGCCATGATCGCGATGGCGTTGGCGTGCCGGCCGGCGCTCTTGATCGCGGACGAGCCGACCACGGCGCTCGACGTCACCATCCAGGCGCAGATCCTCGCGCTGATCGTCGATCTGCAGAAGCGGCTCGGCACCGGGCTGATCCTGATCACCCATGACCTCGGTGTCGTCGCGCAGACCGCGCAGCGCGTGATCGTGATGTATGCCGGCAAGAAGGTCGAGGAGGCGACCGTCGAGGCGCTGTTCGAGACGCCGCTGCACCCCTACACGCGCGGGCTGATGGCCTCGATGCCCGCGGTGATCGCGCTCGGCGCGACGACCGATGCGCGGTTGACCGAAATTCCCGGCATGGTGCCGTCGCTGACCAATCTGCCGCCCGGCTGCGCCTTCGCGCCACGCTGCAAGCTCGCGATCGACCGCTGCCGTCAGGAGTATCCGCCGCTCGATGAAATCAAGAGCAAGCACTGGGCGGCATGCTGGCGCGCCGGCGAGATGGCGGAGGCGTCATGACCGAGCAGCGCCCGCTCCTCGAGGTCACCGATCTCGTCAAGCATTACGCGGTGCGCGGCGGCGTGCTGCGCCGCCAGGTCGGCACCGTGCATGCGGTCGACGGCGTCAGCTTTTCGCTTGGCGCGGGCGAGACGCTTGGCCTGGTCGGCGAATCCGGCTGCGGCAAGTCGACGGTGGCGCGCACCGTGCTACGGCTGGTCGAACCGACCAGCGGCGCGATCAAGCTGGACGGCGAGGACATCGCGCCGCTCAGCAAGTCCGCGCTGCGGCCATATCGCCGCTCGATGCAGATCGTGTTCCAGGACCCGTTCGCCTCGCTCAACCCGCGCATGACGGCCGGCGACATTGTCGGCGAGCCGCTGATTGTGCACGGCCTCGCCACCGGCGCGAAGAAGCAGGAGCGCGTCGCGGAACTGTTCCAGCAGGTCGGCCTGCGGCCCGACCAGATGAAGAATTTTCCGCATCAGTTCTCCGGCGGGCAGCGCCAGCGCATCTGCATCGCACGCGCGCTGTCGCTCGGGCCGCGGCTGATCGTCTGCGATGAGCCGGTTTCCGCGCTCGACGTCTCGATCCAGGCGCAGGTGATCAACCTCTTGATCGACCTGCAGCGCCAGCAGAACTTCTCCTACCTCTTCATCGCGCACGACCTCGCGGTCGTCGCCCATATCAGCCACCGCGTCGCGGTGATGTATCTCGGCCGCATTGTCGAGATCGCGGACAAGCACGAGTTGTTCGCCAATCCGCGCCATCCCTACACCCAAGCGCTGCTCGCCTCGGTGCCGATCGCCGACCCTAAGGCCAAGCGGCTCGCACCGATGATCGACGGCGACGTGCCGAGCCCGATCAACCCGCCCTCAGGCTGCGCCTTCCACACCCGCTGCCGCTACGCGATGGATCGCTGCAAGACGGAGCGCCCGGTGCTGCAAACGGCGGGCACGGGTCATCAGGTCGCCTGCTGGCTGAATGACGGGACCGGACGGATTGATCAATAATTCAGCGTCGTCCCGGCGAAGGCCGGGACCCATAACCACAAATGTTCGTTGTTGCAACGAGCTGCGGCCCCAGCACGCTTCAGCAATCAGCATCGGTGGGTTATGGGTCCCGGCTTTCGCCGGGACGACCGCTGTTAGGCCGCCGCCTCGATCTCCACCACGATCTTCCCCGTCGTCACCTGCTCGCCCTCGGCAACGTCGATCGACGACACCGTGCCGGCGACGCCGGCGGTGTGGACGTGCTCCATCTTCATCGCTTCCAGCGTCATCACCGGCTGGCCGGCCGCGACCTTGTCGCCGGCCTTCACCAGCACCGCGACGACCCGGCCATTCATGGCGGCGCGGACCTTGCCATCGCCTCCGGCGGCCGACGCGCTCTCCGGCGGGGCGAGCGTGAGATCGCGGGCCGATAGCGTGACGCCACGGTGGAGGATGTGGAGTCGATCGCCGTCGCGCAGGAACTTGGCCTGCTCCATCAAGCCATCGTGGTGGAAGCGGATGCTGTCCTGATCGAGCTCGTCGATCTCGAAGCTGAAGCGATCACCGTCGCGGGTCGCGACGTAGCTGCCGTCGCGCTCGCGAAAAATCTCGATCTCCTGCGCGCCGTGGCCGAGATCGATCCGCAGGCCGAGCGGGAACGTCGCCGACAGCGACCGGCCACGCTGCCAAGGCGGTGCGTGCGGATTGGTGACGTAGAGCAGCAGCGCCGCCAGCGCGAGGTCGCTGCTCCGATCCGGCCGCGGCGCCAGCAACACATCGCGGTTGTCGCCGATGAAGGCCGTGGTCGCCTCGCCCTTGGCAAAGACCGGATGACGCAGGCAGTCGATCAGGAAACCCTGATTGGTGGTGACGCCGAAGGCCGTGACCTGTTCCAGGGCGCAGATCAGCTTGCCGCGCGCCTCGTCCCGGGTCGCGCCATGGCTGATGACCTTGGCGATCATCGAATCATAGAACGGCGGAATCTCCGAGCCTGATTGCAGCGCGTGCTCGACGCGGATGCCATCGGGCATCTGCCACCGCGCCATCGTGCCGGATTGCGGCATGAAGTCGTGCCCGGCGTCTTCCGAGCACAGCCGCACCTCGATGGCGTGACCGGAGAAGGTGATATCCTCCTGCTTGAGGCCAAGCGGCTCACCGCCGGCGACGCGGAGCTGCAGCTCGACCAGATCGAGCCCGGTGATCGCCTCGGTGACGGGATGCTCGACCTGAAGCCGCGTGTTCATCTCCATGAAGTAGAAATTGCCGGCGCGATCGAGCAGGAATTCCAGCGTGCCGGCGCCCTCATAGCCGATCGCCTTGACCGCCTGCACGGCGACCGCACCCATCCGCGCGCGCAGCTCCGGCGCCACCGCGGGCGACGGCGCCTCCTCGATCAGCTTCTGGTGCCGCCGCTGCACCGAGCAATCGCGCTCGCCGAGATGGATGGCGTTGCCATAGCGGTCGCCGAACACCTGGATCTCGATGTGGCGGGGATCGACGATCGCGCGTTCCAGAATCACGGTGGGATCGCCGAACGCGCCCTGCGCTTCCGACCGCGCGCTGCGCAGCGCGTCCGGAAATGCCGCGGCGTCCGCGACGAGCCGCATGCCGCGGCCGCCGCCACCGGCGACCGCCTTGATCATGACCGGAAAGCCGATTGCCTTAGCCTCCGCCAGCATCGCGGTATCGCCCCGTTCGGCGCCCTGATAACCGGGCACGCAGGGCACGCCGGCCTTTTGCATGATCTCCTTGGCGCAGGCCTTGTTGCCCATCGCAAGGATCGCTTCCGGCGACGGGCCGATGAACACCAGCCCGGCATCGCGGCAGCCCTGCGCGAAATCCTCGTTTTCGGCGAGGAAGCCGTAGCCGGGATGCACCGCGCCGGCGCCGCTCGCCTTGGCGGCTGCGATGATCGCGTCCATCTTCAGATAGGATTGCGCCGGCAGCGCCTCGCCGATCCGTACCGCTTGGTCGGCCTCGCGCAAATGCAGCGCGTCGCGATCGGCGTCGGAATAGACCGCGACCACGCCATAACCGAGCCGCCGCGCCGTACGCATGATGCGCAGCGCGATCTCGCCGCGGTTCGCGATCAGGATCTTGAAGAACGGTGTCCGCTTCACAATTGCCCCGCTCATGGCCGCGCCACCGAGAACTGCATGCGCTGCGGGGTGCGCGCCTCCGCCTCGCGGCAGATCGCCAGCACCTCGGCGAGCACGCTGCGGGTGTCGCGCGGATCGATCACGCCGTCGTCGAGCACGCGGGCGCTGGTCGAGAACACGTCCATCTGGCCGTCGAATACGCCGATGATCTGCGCCTTCATCACCTCCAGCTTCTCCTTCTCGATCGGCTTGCCGCGCCTGATGGCAGCGGCTTCGGTGACGATCGCCATGGTTTCGGCGGCCTGCTCGCCGCCCATCACCGCGGTCTTGGCGTTGGGCCAGGAGAAGCAAAAGCGCGGATGGAAGCCGCGGCCGCACATGCCGTAATTGCCGGCGCCGAACGAGGCGCCGCAATACAGCGTGATCTGCGGCACCGTCGCCGACGTCACCGCCTGGATCATCTTGGAGCCGTGCTTGATCATGCCGGCCTCTTCATAGGCCTTGCCCACCATGTACCCGGTGGTGTTGTTCATATAGAGGATCGGCGTGCGCGACTGGCAGCAGGCCTGGATGAAGTGCGTCGCCTTGTTGGCGCCGGGCACATCGAGCGGGCCGTTGTTGGTGATGATGCCGATCGCCTGCCCTTCGATGCGGGCATGACCGCAGACCGTCGCCGGGCCGTAATTGGCACCGAATTCGTTGAAATCGGAATCGTCGATGAAGCGGGCGATCGCCTGCCGCATGTCGACGGGACGCTTGTGGTCCATCGGCATGATGCCGAGCAGCTCCTCGGCGTCATAGCGCGGCGTCTTGAACGCGGCGGGTTCCGACGTCAGACGATCCCAAGGAAGTTTGGCCATGATGTCGCGCGCAATGCGGAGCGCATCGCGATCGTCCTCGGCGAGATAATCGCCGAGGCCGGAGATCGAGGTGTGCATCTCGGCGCCGCCGAGTTCCTCCTCGGTCGCGACCTCGCCGGTGGCGGCCTTGAGCAAGGGCGGCCCGGCAAGGAACGCGCGGGTGCGGCCGCGCACCATCACGATGTAGTCGGAGAGGCCCGTCTGGTACGCGCCGCCCGCGGTCGAGGAGCCATGGGTGACGGTGACGACAGGAAGCCCCGCCGCCGACAGCCGCGCGAGATTGCGGAAGATGTTGCCGCCGCGGACGAAATCCTCGACCCGATAGCGCAGCAGATTGGCGCCGGCGCTCTCGACGAGCTGCACATAGGGCAGCTTGTTCTCCAGCGCGAGCTCCTGCACCCGCAACGTCTTGTCGAGGCCGTAGGGCTGCAGCGCGCCGGCGTCGATACCGGCATCATTGGCGCTGACCATGCAGCGGATGCCGGAGACGAAGCCGATGCCGGCGACCAGCCCGCCGCCGGGCACGCTCTTGTCGGCCTCAGCCACGTCGAACATGTAGCCGGCGAGCGTCGACAGTTCGAGGAAGGGCGAGCCGGGATCGAGCACCAGCGCAACGCGCTCGCGCGGCAGCAGCTGGCCGCGCTTGTGGAAGCGGTCTTTGGCCGCGGCAGACGCCGCGCGGGTCCGCTCCTCCAGCCCCCGCATCCGGGCGATCAGCGCCAGCATGCCGTCGCGATTGCCCCGGAAGCCGGCGCTGCCGGTGGAAATCGTGTTCTCGATGATGGCCACTAGGCGCGCTCCACAAAATGCCCGCTGTATTGCTGCCGCAGCTCGACCTTGCGCAGCTTGCCGGTCGCGGTCATCGGCATTTCCTCGAGGATACGCACCAGCTTCGGCACCTGGAAGCCGCCGAGATGCTTTCTGCAATGCGCCTCGATACCGGCCTCGTCGGCCACCGCGCCGGGCTTCAGCTTGACGAAGGCGGAAACCGCCTCGCCCCATTGCGGATGCGGCAGCCCGACCACGGCGGCGTTCTGCACGGCGGGGTGCGCCAGCAACGTCTCCTCGATCTTGACGGAGGCGACGTTCTCGCCGCCCGACTTGATCATGTCCTTCTTGCGATCGAGGAACAGCACCTCGCCATTCGCATCGATCAGGGCAAGGTCGCCAGTATGGTGCCAGCCGAACTTGCGCGCCTCCTCGGTCGATTTGACGTCCTTGTAGTACCCCATCATCACATTAGGTCCGCGATGCACCAGCTCGCCGATCTCGCCGCGCGGCAGAAGGTTGCCATCGTCGTCCATGATCGCGGTCTCGTTGACAACAAGCGACTCGCCCCAGTAGTTGCCGAAACGGTCGAGCTGCACCTCCGGCCGCGACATCGTCGTTGCCGGGTACATCTCGGTCTGGCCGCTGGACAGCACGAAGTTCGGGCACATGTCCGCCATCGCGCGCTCGAGCAGCGGCTTGCCCATCGGCGCCATGGTGTAGATGCAGCAGCGCAAGCCCGACAGATCGTATTCGCGCCGGCGCGGATGATCGAGGATCGCCTGGTACATCAGCGACAGGCCGACGAACACGGTGAGCCGGTCGCGGACGATCGCCTCCATGCAGACGACCGGATCGAAGCCGCGCATCAATGCCATTCGGCCGCCGACCGAGAGATAGCTGAGCAGCAGCACGTGGCCGGCGCAGTGGAACAGCGGAAACTGCCCGGTGATCCCGTCATCGCGCGAGAGCTGCATCTCGATGCAGTTGCTCATCACGGCCATGACGACGGCGAGGTGGCAGTGCATCGCTCCCTTCGGCCGCGACGTGGTGCCCGAGGTGTAGATGATCATCGCAAGATCGCGGTCGTTGATCTCGACCTCCGGCTCGATGTCGGATTGCCCTTCCAGGAGATCGTTGAAGCTTTGCAACCCGGTCTTGCCGGCATTGCCGGTCAGGTCAATTGCGATCATCTCCATGCCGCGCGCTTCCAGTGCGGCGCGCCGGTCGGCCTGAGCGTGCAGATTGTCATCGATGATGGCGAAGCGCACGTCTGCATGGCCGAGGATGTAGTCCATGTCGGACGGCCCGAGCATGGTGTTGATCGGCACCCAGACCAGGCCGGCGCGGTGGATGCCGAACAGCGCTTTGACGAACTCGACGGAGTTGTTGCAGATGGTCGAGATCTTCTCGCCCGGCTTCAGCCCGCGCTGCACCAGGTGATTGGCAAAGCGGTTGGCGTCGCGTTCGAGCTCGGTGAAGCTGACCTGCCTGTTGCCGTCGGTCAGTGCGACGCGATCCGGAAACCGCCGCGCGGCGCGCTTCAGCAGGTCGCCGATCGCGACCCGCCCGATACGACCCGGCCCGGTGACGCCGCCGGTTGCTAAGAGGTTGTCCATGTGGCTCCTCCTCCGTCGTCATTGCGAGGAGCGAAGCGACGAAGCAATCCATCCTTCCGATGGCAAGATGGATTGCTTCGCTTCGCTCGCAATGACGGCGGGGTTGACGATCAGTGCCTGACCCCAAAGATCTGCCGCGCTTCTGCCGGGCTCGCGATCTCGCGGCCGGCACGGCGCGCACAGGCGGCGAGCCCTTCGACGAGCTGCCCGTTCGAGGTCACCTTGGTGCCGTCGCCGAGATAGAACGTATCCTCCAGCCCGCTGCGCAGATGGCCGCCGAGATCGGCGGCGCGCTGGTGCAGCGGCCAGATCTCGCCGCGGCCGATCGCGGTGACCTGCCAATGCGCGTCCGGCACCTTCAGCTTCAAGAGGATCGGCAACAGCTCCGGATCGGCCGGCATGCCCGAGGCGACACCCATGACGAAATTGTATTCGAGCGGCCCGGAATACATGCCGGTCTGCCGGTACATGCCGACGCAGCGCACGATGCCGACATCGAAGCATTCGAATTCGGGGATGGTGCCGGCGACCTTCATCACGTCGAGATAGTCCTGCACCTTCTCGACCGCGTTATCGAACATCATCGGCGGCCAGGCCCAGGTGTTGTCGGCCTTGACCTTCAGATAGTTCAGCGAGCCGGCGTTGCAGGCGGCGATCTCGGGTTTGGTCTCGCGCACGCAGTCGAGCGCGCCCTGGTAGTTCGGGCCCGAGGTCCCCGTGGTGTGATTGATGATCACGCCCGGGCAGGCCTCGCGGATCGCCTGCTGGATGTCCTTGCTGACACTGACCTCCCATGACGGCAAGTGACCCTTGTTCGGCTCCTGCTGGCGCAGATGGATGTGCATGATGCTGGCGCCGGCGTTGAACGCGGCCCTGGCCTCGCGCGCCATCTGTTCCGGCGTCACCGGGACGTTGTGCTGCTTCGGGTCGGTAAGCACGCCATTCAGCGCGCAGGTGATGACGGCCTTGTCGCTCATGGCGTCTCGCTTGTCCGGGTTGCAGCGCACATGCGCCGTTGGTTTTCCCATGATGAGAAATTTGCCGGCGCGCCATCTTGCGTTGACTGGCTAAGTCGATGTATCCACGCCGGAATCCGTCGCCAGCCGGTTAACACAAGACGCAGAGCCCGCGTGACGCATAGGCTCTGCTTGCCAAGCAGAAGCGGCACAACAAGCCGGCATCACGGGGAGAACGTCATGGTCTCGATCAACCGGCGCACATGGCTCACCGGCGCAGCAGGCGCTGGCCTTGCCGCAGTCGCGGGCCTGCGGCCTTCGCTCGCCGAAGACACGCCCGGCGTCACCGCGACCGAGATCAGGATCGGCAGCACCACCTCGCTCAGCGGCCCGGTGTCCGCGCTCGGCGTGCAGGCGCGCTGCCAGGAAGCCTACTTCAAGATGCTCAACGAGCAGGGCGGCATCGCCGGCCGGCAGATCAAGTACATCTATTACGACGACGCGTTCAATCCGGCGAAGACGGTCGAGCAGGTGCGCCGCCTGATCGAAAGCGACAATGTCGCCTTCCTGTTCAACATGCTCGGCACCGCGCCGAACTCGTCCGTCGTCAAATACATCAACGCCGCGAAAGTCCCGCATCTGTTCCTGTCGGTGAACGGCGACAAATGGGGCGACTACAAGAGCTATCCCTGGACCATGGGCTTTGCGCCGAGCGCACGGACCGAGGCGCAGGTGTTCGTCAAATACGCGCTGAGCCAGAACAAGGACGCGAAGTTCGCGGTGCTCTACCAGAACGATGATCTCGGCAAGGATTTCGTCGCCGGCGCCAGGGATGTGCTGGGCGAGCGGTTCGCTGCTGCAGCCGTGGTGGCCTCGCACGAGGTCACCGATCCCACGATCGATTCCCAGATCGTGACCCTGCGGGGCGCCAATCCCGATGTGCTGATCTCGGGCACCACGGCAAAGTTCTGCGCGCAGTCGATCCGCAAGATCTACGAGCTCGGCTGGAAGCCGATGCATTTCATCGCCAGCGGCGCTGCCTCGATCTCCTCCACCATCGCTCCGGTTGGTCTGGACAAGTCGCAGGGCACGATCTCGTCGGCCTATGTGAAGGACGTCGCCGATCCAGCCTGGGCCAATGATCCCGGTGTGAAGACTTTCCTCGCCTTCATGGAAAAATACTTCCCCGACGGCAATCCGAAGGAAGGCTACAATCTCTACGCCTACACGGTGGCGCAGGTGTTGAAGATCGTGCTCGAGCAATGCAAGGGCAACTTTAGCCGCGACAACATCATGGCGCAGGCGAACAATCTGAAGGACATCGAGGTCCCGACGCTGTTGCCCGGCATCCGCGTCAACACCAGCCCGACCAATCATCATCCGCTGCAGCAGCTTCAGCTGCAACGGATCGAGGGCCCGGGCTGGCTGCGGTTCGGCGAGGTGATCCAGGGCGCGAACCTCTAGCCGTCGTCCCGGGCAAGCCAACGGGCCGGCGCAAAGCGCCGCCCGATGACAGGCTCCGCGCGACCCGGGACCGATAACCACGAACAGTGGTTATTTGAGTCCGCTGGAGCCCCAGCCAGCTCAACTATTGAGATTTGTGGTTATGGGTCCCGGCGCCCGTGCGCAATTGCGCACTAGGCCGGGACGACAGTCTACGTCAGTGCGCGTTCGCTCGCCGCCTGCCCGGTGCGGTAGATCGCGAGATCGCGCGAGCCGGAGAAGATCGCGCGCGGCTTCAGGCCATAGAAGCGGCGGATCGAGTGGCTGAAATGGGTGCTATCGGGATAGCCGATGTCCTGCGCCAGATGCGCGAGGTTGATGTCCTGGTTGGCGAAGTGCAGCAGATGCCGCGCACGCTTCCAGGCGCGGAAGGTGCGGAACGAGATCCCGGTCTCCTCCTTGAACAGATGCAGGAAACGCGAGGGCGATAGACCGGCGTCGGTGGCACAGCCCGCCGCGGTCACCGGCTCGCCGGAGAATTGCCCGATGCGGCTGATGGCGCGCACCACGCGCGGATCGAGCGCCCGCTGCGGCAGCGCGTCGCCGAAGCACATCGTGTCGAACTCGGCATTCGCAATCGCGTCGCGGTGCTGCATCTCGGCGAGTGTCGCATAGGCGTCGCGGATGCGACCCGCGAACAGATGCGAGTCCGATCCTTGCAGGCGGCGGGCGACCGCCTCCAGGGTGCCGTCCGGCACGCTTTCCGGCTCGATCGCAACGCAGATCGCCGAGCGATATTCGCTGGTGATGGTGTGGCGCAGGTTCGGCATCGTCACGGCGAGTTCGCCATGGGACTCGCGGCCTTCGCTGGTCGACAGATGCAACCCGTCGCGGATCGCGACATAGACATGGAATGCGCCGGGACAGCGTTCGCGCGGGCGGCCGAGCAGCCCGGCATAGAACACCCGTTCCGGCGTGATCAGCATCCGGTGGCCGGATTGCTCGCCCTTTGCGTCCACGATCGCGTCCATGGCGGTTCCTCCTCGCGCGGCTCTTTGGGCCGCTGCGGCGGGAGCTACCATAGCGCAATTTCGCAACCTGTCACCGACGCTGAACGTCGTCATTCCGGGGCGATGCGACGCATTGCCCTGGAACGACGGGGAAGTTACGGCCGCGCGCGCGGCGCAACGTTCTGTTCCTGCCCGGCTTTTTGCTCCGCCGCCACCGCGCGCTTGTAGCCGTCACGCTGCTGCAGCCGCGCCCAATAGGCCGCGACATTCGGCCCGAAATCCTTGGCAAGGCCGATATTGCCGGCGAGCCGGAGCGCATAGCCGTTGGCGATGTCGGCGGCGGTGAAGCGTTCCGCGCAGAGGAATTCAGATTTCGCGGCGGCGGCCTCGACCGCGCGCAGGCGGCCGAGGAACCATTTTGCATAATCGCCCGAGACCTGCGGGTTGCGCCGCTCCTCCGGCTCGAGCTGGCTGTAGCGGAGCACCAGCGTCTGCGGAAAGGTCAGCGTCGCGTCGGAGAAATACATCCAGTTCAGGAAGGCGCCATAGGCCGGCTCGTCGACACCGACGATCAGCGGCGTCGGGCCGTATTTGGTGCCGAGGTAATGGCAGATGCCGGACGACTCCGTCATCCGGGTCTCGCCGTCGATCATGAACGGGATGGTGCCGAGCGGATTGATGCCGAGATATTCCTTGGCGAACACGCGCGGCGGGAACGGCAGCATCTTCAGCTCATAGGGAAGCCCGAGCTCCTCCAGCATCCACAGCGGACGGAACGAGCGCGCGGCGTCGCAGTGATACAGCGTGATCATCAGGCGTTTCCCTTTTGCTTGAGGCCCGGCAGCGTGCCCATCATCTTGCACAATACCATGAGCATCACCTCGTCGGCGCCGCCGCCGATCGAGGTCAGGCGGCTGTCGCGATAGGCGCGGCTGACCGGCGTCTCGTTGGTGAAGCCCATGCCACCCCAATATTGCAGGCAGGCATCGGTGAGCTCGCGGCCGAGCCGGCCGGCCTTCAGTTTCGTCATGGTCGCGAGCCGGGTGACGTCCTCGCCGGCGACCAGCGCCTCGCCGGCACGGTAGATCAGCGAGCGCAGCAGCTCGATCTCGGTCTGCATCTCCGCGAGCTTGAAGTGCACCACCTGGTTGTCGAGGATCGAGCCGCCGAACGCCTTGCGGTTGCGGGTGTAGTCGATGGTCTCGTTGATGATGTACTCATGCGCCTTCAGGCAGGCCGCCGCGCCCCACAGCCGCTCCTCCTGGAACTGGATCATCTGGTAAGTGAAGCCCTGGCCCTCCTCGCCGATCCGGTTGCGCTTCGGCACCCGGACATTGTCGAAGAAGATCTGCGCGGTATCGGACGAGCGCATGCCCAGCTTGTCGAGTTTTCGCGCGACCTGCACACCCTTGGTCTTCATCGGAACGCAGATCAGGGACTTGTTGCGATGGACCGAGCCGTCGCTGGTGTTGGCGAGCAGGCAGATCCAGTCGGCCTGGGTGCCGTTGGTGATCCACATCTTGCCGCCATTGATGACGTAGTCGTCGCCGTCGGAGCGGGCATTGGTCTTGATCGAGGCGACGTCCGAGCCGGCGCCGGGCTCGGAGACGCCGATGCAGGCGACCTGGTCGCCCGCAATCGCCGGCGCCAAAAATTCGCGGCGCACCTCGTCGGAGCCGAACCGCGCCAACGCCGGCGTCGCCATATCGGTCTGTACCCCGATCGCCATCGGCACGCCGCCGCAGGTGATGGCGCCTAACTCTTCGGCCATCATCAGCGCGTAGGAATAATCCAGCCCCTGGCCGCCATATTCGACCGGCTTGTTGAGGCCGAGGAAGCCGAGATTGCCGAGCTTCTTGAACAGCTCATGCGCCGGGAAGATATCGGCCTTCTCCCATGCGTCGACATGCGGATTGATCTCGGCCGCGATGAATCTCTGCAAGGCCCGGCGCGGTTCGTCATGGTCGGCGGTGAAGAGCATTTTTGCTTCCTGTCATTCCGGGGCGACCGCGCAGCGGGCGAACCCGGAATCTCGATCCATTCAATCTCTGGGTTCCGGGTTCGCGCTGCGCGCGCCCCGGAACGACGGCATGTCACTCACAACCCCATCTGCCGGCTCGCCAGATCCTTCATGATCTCCTCCGTGCCGCCGCCGATGGCGTTGACCTTGACCTCGCGGTAGATGCGCTCGACCTTGATGCCGCGCATGAAGCCGGCGCCGCCGAAGATCTGCACCGCCTCAGACGCGCAATGCGCCATGGTCTGCGTCGCCTGGTTCTTCATCATGCAGATCTCGGCGACCGGGCTTTCGCCCTGGCCGAGCCGCCACGCCAGCATTTCCAGCATCGCCTGCGAGGCCGCGACCTTCTGCGCCATGTCGACGATCTTGTGCCTGATCACCTGGTGCTGGGCGATCGGCTTGCCGAAGGTCTTGCGCTCCTTGGCATAGGCGATCGCCTCGTCGAGGCAGACCCGCGCATAGGCGGTGCAGCTCGCCGCCATGCCCATGCGCTCGCTGTTGAAGTTCTGCATGATGATCTTGAAGCCCTGGCCCTCCTCGCCGATCAAATTCTCGACCGGCACGCGGCATTCGTCGAAATGCAGCGTCGCGGTGTCCGACGCCCACCAGCCCATCTTCTTCAGCCTGGTGCGGGACAGGCCCGGCGTATTGCCCTCGATCAGGAGCAGGCTGACGCCGCCGGGGCCTTCGCCACCGGTGCGCACCGCCACCGTCAGATAGTCGGCGCGCATGCCCGAGGTGATGAAGGTCTTCTCGCCAGAGACGACGTAATGGTCGCCGTCGCGCCGCGCCTTGGTGCGGAGGTTGGCGACGTCGGAGCCGCCGCTCGGCTCGGTGATCGCGAGCGCGGAAATTTTCTTGCCGGCGAGCACCTCCGGCAGCACCCGCGCCTTCACCTCCGGCCGTGCGGCGCGGGCGATCGGCGGCGAGCCGATGGTGTGGCTCATCAGGCTTGAACTAACGCCGCCGGCGCCGGCCCGCGCCAGCTCTTGCGAGGCCACGATCTTCATGAACTGGTCGGCGGCGATCCCGCCATATTCTTCCGGGAAACCGAGGCCGAGCAGCCCGATCTCGGATGCCTTGGCGTAGAGCTCGCGCGGAAACTCGCCCTCCTCGTCCCATTGATGGGCATAAGGCTCGATTTCCCTGGCAACAAAGCGCCGCATCACCTCGCGAAAGGCCTCATGCTCGCTGGTGTAGAACGGGTTTGTCATCCGCTTGCTCCGTTGATTCTCGCCTCCGACGATGTCCGGATTCTTCCCTGTTCACTTGCGTCGAGTGGCTGTCCGCTGGACCGGCTTTCCATCCCGGCACAAGCCAGCCAGTAAACGCAAGACAGTATCCCAATACGCCCCCTCCACTGCCAATTCATGGCATCAATTGAGCCAGGAACAGGCGGCGCAAGACTGCCGTTCCGGAGGAGGGAAATTTGCCAGTTCGTTACTACGACTGGATCGCGCATCATCGCCGGCGTACGCCGGACAAGATGGCGCTTGTCGATCTCGCAAGCAATCGCCGCTTCAGCTATGCGGAGCTCGACGCCCGCGTGTCGTGGCTCGCGGGCTATCTGCGCGACGCCCTCAAGGTCGCCGGCGGCGACCGCGTCGCGGTGCTGGCGCTGAACACCACCGAAACGCTGGAGGTGCAGTTCGCCTGCTTCCGGATCGGCGCGATCTTCCTGCCGCTCAACACCCGCCTCACCGTTCCCGAGCTGCGCTACATCACCGGCGACGCGTCGCCCAAGGTGATGATCCATGACGACGATCTCGCCGAGACCGCGCTTGAGGTCGCGAAACTCTGCAATGTCGCAGCGACCGTGAGGCTCGGCCCCGGCGGCGCCTATGAGGCCGGCATCGCGGCGGCCAAACCGCTCGAGCGGTTCGAGGAGGTCATGCTCGATGACATCTCGACCATCATGTACACCTCGGGCACCACGGGCCAGCCCAAGGGCGCGATCATCACGCATGGGATGACGTTCTGGAATTGCGTCAATCTCGGCGGCCCCGCCTATATCTCGCCGGCGTCCGTACTGCTGACGGTGCTGCCGCTGTTCCACACCGGCGGGTTGAATTGCTACACCAACCCGGTGCTGCATGCCGGCGGCACGGTACTGATCATGCGCGCGTTCGAACCCGGCGAGGCGCTGAAGCTGATCTCTGACCCGGCGCAGGGCGTCAACGTGTTCTTCGGTGTGCCCGCGATCTACCAGTTCATGGCGCAGCATCCGGCCTTCGCGACCGCGGACTTCAGCCGCCTCGTCATCGGCGGCGTCGGCGGCGCGCCGATGCCTGTGCCGCTGCTCAAGACCTGGGAGGCGCGCGGCGTCGCGCTGCAGCAGGGCTACGGCATGACCGAGACCTCGCCGGCGGTGATGGTGCTCGACCGCGAGGATGCCGCGCGCAAGGCGGGCTCGTCCGGCAAGCCGGTGCTGCACACGGAAGTGCGGATCGTGCGGCCCGACGGTAGCGATGCCGCGGTCGGCGAGCTCGGCGAACTCTGGGTCAAGGGCCCGAACATCACGCCGGGCTACTGGAACCGGCCGGACGCCAATGCCGCCTCCTTCACCGACGGCTGGCTGCACACCGGCGACGCCACGCGGATCGACGAGGAGGGCTTCTACTACATCGTCGATCGCTGGAAGGACATGTACATCTCCGGCGGCGAGAACGTCTATCCGGCCGAGGTCGAGAGCGTGCTGCACCAATTGGCGGCCGTGGCCGAGGCCGCTGTGATCGGCATCCCGAGCGAGCAATGGGGCGAGGTCGGGATGGCGATCATTGCCGTGAAACCAGGCCACTCGCTGACGCCGGCCGAGATCCACGCGCATTGCCAGGCCAATCTGGCGCGGTTCAAGTGCCCGCGCCTGATCGAATTCATCGATGCCCTGCCGCGGAACGCGACAGGCAAAATTCATAAGCCGACGCTCCGGCAGCAATTCAGCCAGCCGAAGCCAACCGATACCGCGGCGTGATCTCAAGACGCGCGTGACGCGTTTCTGGTTTCGCCGCGACAACAATTGCCCCATAGCCGTCTGCCGGGACCGGCTGCGGGTTCGTTGCGTAAGTCCCCAATCAAAATCAATCGAGGAAATTGTCTTTATGAAAACAACAAAACTGTCGCTGCTGGCCGCCGCCACGGCGCTCTGCCTGCTCTCCACCCAGGCCGCCTTTGCACAAAAGAAGTATGACACCGGCGCCTCCGACACCGAGATCAAGATCGGCAATGTCGAGGCCTATAGCGGTCCCGCCTCCGCCTACGGCGTCATCGGTAAAACCGAAGAAGCCTATTTCAAGATGATCAACGATCAGGGCGGCATCAACGGCCGCAAGATCAACTGGATCTCCTATGACGACGGCTACTCGCCGCCCAAGACGGTGGAGCAGATCCGCAAGCTGATCGAGAGCGACGAGGTGTTCCTGGTGTTCAACGCGCTGGGCACGCCGACCCAGACCGCGGTGCAGAAGTATCACAACGCCAAGAAGGTGCCGCAGCTCTTCCTCGCCACCGGCGCCAGCAAGTGGAACGATCCGAAGGATTTTCCGTGGACGATGGGCTTCCAGCCGAGCTATCGCGTCGAGGCGCGGATCTTCGGCAAGTACATCCTGAAAGCCAAGCCGGACGCCAAGGTCGCGATCTTCTACGCCAATGACGATTTCGGCAAGGACTACCTGATCGGCCTGAAGGAGGTCCTCGACAAGTCGTCCGCCAAGATCGTCGCCGAGGAGAGCTACGAGACCACCGAGCCGTCGATCGATTCCCACATCGTCAAGCTGAAAGACACCGGCGCCGACGTGTTCGTCAACATCTCGACGCCGAAGTTCGCCGCGCAGGCGATCAAGAAGATCGCCGAGCTCAACTGGAAGCCGATGCACGTGATGACCGACGTCTCGATCTCGATCGGCGCGGTGATGAAGCCCGCCGGGCTGGAAGCCTCGGAAGGCGTGCTGTCGGCCGGCTACCTCAAGGACGCCTCCGATCCGCAGTGGAAGAACGATGAGGGCATGAAGAAGTTCATGGCCTTCGCCGAGAAGTACATGCCGGGCGCCAACCTGTCCGACGCCAATCTGGTCTATGGCTACGCCGCGGCGCAGACCATGGCGCAGGTGCTGAAGCAGGCCGGCGACAACCTGACGCGCGAGAACGTGATGAAGCAGGCCGCGAGCCTGAGGGACTTCACGCCCGACACCCTGATCCCCGGCATCCGGATCAACACCAGCGCGACCGACTTCGCCCCGGTCGAGCAGCTCAAGATGATGCAGTTCAAGAACGGGCAGTGGGAGCTGTTCGGCGACATCATCAGCGCGGAGACCGGCGGCTAGTCGAGTCCGCTCGACGAGTGAACTTTTATCGCGAAGCCGCCCATTCGGGCGGCTTCGTTGTTCTTGCGGAGTGATAGGCTGGATGAAATCCGGCAGGGCGATGCGCGCCCCTATCTCACCGTCACCCTGAGGAGCCGCGAAGCGGCGTCTCGAAGGGTCGACGGCCCCGCCGGTGGCCGTGCATCCTTCGAGGCTCGCAAGAGCTCGCACCTCAGGATGACGGGATTGGCATCCGTGGGTTGGTTAGTTGCGAGCATTAATCGCCGGCGTGGTCGCGTCCGCGCGCCCGAGGCCGCGTGGCCTTGGTGCGACTATCCCGGCAGGAAGATCGCAAACGGCTCATCGATCGTGCGGCGCAGATGCTCGCGATAGAGGGCAAAGTTGGCGTCATCGGACGACACCCGCCCGACGCTCGGCTTGGGCACGTTCTTCACCGGCAGGAACGCGATCGGCGCGGCGACCGGCGTCAGCAGCGAGCCGCGGCCGGCGAGCAAGGTCGTGATGATGCCGTACATCTCGCCGGAATTACGCGGACGCGAGACCGTGATCACGCGGTGCTGGCCGTGCCGGTTGGTCACGAGATAGACGAAGCCGGATTCGTTGGGCACCGCCACCTCGCCATACTGGGTGTAGTCGGTATCCTGCCGCTCGCCCTCGCGAAAGCCGAGCGATGATGCCGCCTCGTCCCAAGCGATCTCGGTGCGGTAGGCGTAGATCGCGCCCTTCTCGCCGAACGACGGACGCACCGTGATGTAGGTCCCCTCGATCCGCGCCACCGAGCGGCGGGAATAGGATCCGAGGCTGTCGGGCGCGATCCCGCCATTGGCAGGCGCGACCACGCTGATCGCCTCCGGCAGCTTGCGCAAGGACACGCCGAGCGCCTGCTCCAGCCGTACGGTGGTCGCCAGCGTGAACGGGCGGCGACCGCCGAGCACCTTCTCCAGCGTCGACAGGCTGAGCTTCGCCTGCTCGGCCAGCATCTGCCGCGAGATGCGGCGGCGCGCGATTTCCTCCCGAATGGTCTCCGCAACCTGCTGGCTCTGCTCGGCGGAAAGCTGCTTGTCTGGCGTCGGCATCGTGATTCCTGCCCGATTCCCATGAGTCTGGGCAGTCTAGCAGACCGGACAATCCATCACAAAACCGCACAAACCCGCCTCGGCCGCCGGCGGGCCGCGCCGGACCGCGGCCAATCATTGCCGATCATTCTGCTCGCGCCAAAACCGCCGTTCTCCATGATCGCGAGGCAGCGAAAGCCTCGCTCGGGAGTGACGAAAATGACGATTTACGATGCATGTGAGAGCAGCCCGCAGATCCGCCTGTCGCGCCGGATGCGCATTGTGCTGTTCTTTCTGGTGGAAGGTGTGGCCGCGCTGGTGATCGGCTTTGCGGCGCTGTTGGTGAGTTTCGATCCGGTGTGGTCGGCCGAGCTGCCGCAACAGGCGGTGCTGCGGCCGGGCGATGCACGATCCGGCTCGCTGCTGTTCAAGACCGACGACGGCTATGCCGATGCAACCAGGCTCGGCATCGATGTCGACCTCACGGTGTCGGGCCCGACCGTCCGCGCCCGCGTCACCCAGATCTTCCGCAACCCGACCAAGGACTGGGTGGAAGCGACCTATGTCTATCCGCTGCCGGCGGGCGGCGCGGTGGACACGCTGAAGATGGTGGTCGGCGACCGCATCGTGGTCGGCGACATCAAGGAGCGGCAGCAGGCCCGCGCGATCTACGAGCAGGCCAAACAGAATGGCCAGAAGGCCGCGCTCACCGAGCAGGAGCGGCCGAATATCTTCACCAATTCGGTCGCCAATATCGGCCCCGGCGAAACCGTGCTGGTGCAGATCGAATATCAGGAGCCGGTGCAGCAGAACGGCAACGAATTCTCGCTGCGGGTGCCGATGGTGGTCGGCCCGCGCTACAATCCGCGTCCGGTGGTGCAGAGCGTCGACCTCCGCGCCGACGGCAGCGGCTGGGGCGCCACCACCGATCCCGTGCCGGACCGCGATCGCATCGCGCGCGAGGTGCTCGATCCCGCCGAGAACGCGCCGGTCAATCCGACCAACATCACCGTGCACCTCAACGCCGGCTTCCCGCTCGGCGACGTCAAGAGCCACTTCCATCAGGTCAAGATCGAGAACCCCGACAGCACATCGCGCATCGTCAAGCTCGCCGAAGGCCCGGTGCCGGCTGACCGCGATTTCGAACTGACCTGGAAGCCGGCCGCCGAGAAAGCGCCGTCGGTCGGGCTGTTCCGCGAGCATGTCGGCAATTCCGACTATCTGCTGGCCTTCGTCACCCCGCCCTCGGTCGAGCAGGCGCAACAAAAGCAGCTGCCCCGCGAAGTGATCTTCGTGATCGACAATTCCGGCTCGATGGGCGGCACCTCGATGATCCAAGCCAAGGCCAGCCTGCTGTATGCGCTCGGCCGCCTGCAGCCGAGCGACCGCTTCAACGTGATCCGCTTCGACGACACGATGGACGTGCTGTTTCCTGCGCCGGTCGCCGCCAACAGCGCCAATATCGGCAACGCGACGTCGTTCGTCAGCGCGCTGCAGGCTCGCGGCGGCACCGAGATGGTGCCGGCGATGCGCGCCGCGCTATCCGACACCAACCATGACGACGCCAACCATGTCCGCCAGGTCGTGTTCCTGACCGACGGCGCCATCGGCAACGAGCAGCAATTGTTCGAGACCATCAGCGCGCTGCGCGGCCGCTCGCGGGTGTTCATGGTCGGCATCGGCTCGGCGCCGAACACCTATCTGATGACGCGCGCCGCCGAACTCGGCCGCGGCACCTTCACCCATATCGGCTCGGTCGAGCAGGTCGACGAGCGCATGCGCGACCTGTTCGCCAAGCTGGAGAATCCCGCGGTGACCAACCTCGCCGCGAAATTCTCCGACGCGACCGCCGACCTGACGCCGTCGGCGCTGCCCGACGTCTATCGCGACGAGCCGCTGGTGCTGGCCGCGAAGCTCGACAAGCTCGCCGGCTCGGTCGAGATCAAGGGCCGCATCGGCGACCGTCCGTGGAGCGTGACGCTGCCGCTCGCCGGCGCCGCCGAAGGCAAGGGCCTGTCAAAACTGTGGGCGCGCCGCAAGATTGCGGATGCCGAGGTCGCGCGCACCACGCGCCAGGAGAGCCCGGAGGATGCCGACAGGACCATCCTTGCACTGGCGCTGGAGCATCAGCTTGTCACCCGGCTGACCAGCCTCGTTGCGGTCGACAAGACGCCGAGCCGTCCCGAAGGCGAGCCGCTAAAGCTCTCCGAGCTGCCGCTCAACCTGCCTGCCGGTTGGGATTTCGCAAAGGTGTTCGGCGAGCGCCCGCGCCTGCCGGCTGCACCGACCGAACGCCGCGCCGAAGCACGCGACGGCAAGGTGCAGCTCGCTGTGCTGAAGCGGTCACCGGTCGCGACGCAAGGTCCCGGCACGATCCAGTTGCCGAAGACTGCAACCGATGCAGAGCTGAAGATGATCGCGGGTTTGATCCTGCTCACGGTCAGCCTTCTGCTTCTGGTGTTCAACCGGCGTCAGACGTCGCCCCAATGACGTCGGATGAAAGGAGAAGGTGCCCCCCGGACCTCCTCCTTCAAGAGCGCGCGCGGCCTTCCACCCGTCCCCCAAGGGCCGCGCGCGCCAATTTTTTCGAGTGTCATTCCGGGATGGCCCGAAGGACCAGACCCGGAATCTCGAGATTCCGGGTTCGCTTCGCGCCACGGAATGACGGAAGGCTCAACAATGCGCCGCTTCCTTCTCCCGCTCGCCTTCGCCCTCATCGGCCTGATCCTGTTCGGCCAGGGCGCCTATATCCACGCCAAGGCGCTGCTCGCGCAGGTGCTGCTGGAGCGCGCCTTCGCACAGAGCATCGCGACCGGCCATCAGGTGAAGCCGTGGAGCTGGGCCGATACCTGGCCGGTGGCCCGGATCGAGGTGAAGCGCCTGCACGCTTCCGCGATCGCGCTCGCCGGCAGCAGCGGCCAGGCGCTGGCGTTCGGTCCCGGCCATGTCGAACGGACCGTCGATGCCGGCGAGCCGGGCGTTGCGGTCTATTCCGCGCATCGCGACACCCATTTCCGCTTTCTGAGGGATGTCGCAATCGGCGACGAGATCGACGTGACGCGGAGCGACGGCAAGATTTTTCGCTATCGGGCCGACCGCAGCGCGGTGGTCCGCTTCGACCAATCCGGCATCGATCCGCTCACCGACCGCCATGAGCTGGTGCTGTCGACCTGCTGGCCGTTCGACGCGCTGACATCGGGCCCCGAGCGCTATCTGTTGCATGCGACCATGATTGGACCGGATTCGAGCCCGCTCGAATCGGGTTCCTGACAAGCATGAATTTTGCGTGTGCCGGGATATCGCGTGCGACGCCCTGACTTGCGTCAGCGTGAGTTGCTACCCCCTTCCATCAGCCATAAAAACAATGAAAATCGCGGACCTCGCGGTGATCGACCGTGGGCCAAAGGAAACAAGCAGAACAAGGATAAGGGCAGGCTCCATGGAAGCTCTCGCAAGCGCCGCATCTCATACCTCCCACAAATGGGCGCCGCCCGCTGACGCCAGCGACATCGTCAAGAGCATCCACGCGATGCTGCATCCGCGCAACATCGTACTGGTCGGCGCCACCGACAAGCCCGGCAACTACGCCGAGCGGATCTGGAACAATCTGATCAAATACGGATATGCCGGCGGCCTGTTTCCGATCAACGCCAAGCGCGAAACGATCTGGGGCGTCACCTGCTACAAGGATTTTTCCAGCCTTCCCGAAAAGCCCGATCATGTGCTGGTGCTGGTGCCGGCCCGCTTTGCCGTGCAGGTGATCCGCGACGCGGCCGCCGCCGGCGCGCGCTCGGCGACCATCGTCACCTCCGGCTTCAGCGAGCTGCAGGATGAGGAGAGCCAGCGGCTCGCGGTCGAGCTGAAACAGGCGATCAAGGAGACCGGGCTTGCCGTCACCGGCCCGAACTGCCTCGGCAACCTCAGCGCCGGCGAGAACCTGTTCACCAATATCGACGACCGCATCGTCACCATGGAGCAGGGCGCGGTGGCGATCGCCGGCCAATCCGGCGCGATCGTGATGGCGATCCGCCAGGCGCTGGAGGATCGCGGTGTCGGTGTCGGCTACATGGTCACGACCGGCAACGAATCCGGGCTCGAGACGCCGGACCTCATGAGCTATTTCGCCGCCGATCCGAGCATCCGCATCATCGTGGTCTATCTCGAAGGCGTCAGGAACACCAAAGTGTTCCGCGACGCCTGCAAGGCGGCACGCGCCGCCGGCAAGCCGGTGATCGCGCTCAAGCTCGGCGCCTCCGAAGGCGGCCGCGCCGCCGCGATGGCGCACACCGGCGCGCTCGCCGGCTCGATCGAGACATTCGATGCGATCTCGACCCGCGAGGGCGTGATCCGCGTGCGCGGGCTGGATGAACTGATCGAGACCACCGAGTGCTTCGTCCACGCCGATCCGCCGAAGGGAAACCGCCTCGCGGCGGTGTCGCTGTCGGGCGGCAAGCGCGGCCTGCTGATCGACGCGTTCTATTCGGCCGGGCTGAATTTTGCGCCGCTGAGTGAGAGCGCATCGGGGCAGCTGGCCAAGATGCTCGGGCCCGGCAGCATCGTCGGCAACCCGCTCGACGCCGGCTTCGCCGCGGTGGTCGATCCCTCCGTCTACATGAAGTCGATCGAGATCATGATCGACGACCCCGATACCGACATCGTCATCATCGATGCCGAGCTGCCGAAGGCGCCGCATGAGCTGCGCGAACGCAATCTGCGCATCGTCAACGAGATGGCGGGCCACGCCAACAAGCCGGTGATCTATATCAGCGCGATGTCGATCGGCTTCACCGAATTCACCAAGGGACTGCGCAAGTCGCTGCCCGATATCGCGGTGATGCAGGGCCTCGACCGCGCGGTCGGCGCGATCAAGTCGTTGATCGAATATGCCGGTCTGCGCAAGGCGGTGCCCGACATCGCGTCGAGCTCGAAGCCGTCCGCGCGCGCGGTGCTGGAGAAGACGCTGAAGGCGGCCAACGGCGCCGCCGCGCTCGACGAGGTTGCCTCGAAGAAGCTGCTCAAGGCCTATGGCATTCCGATCTCCAAGGAAGAGGTCGCGCAGACCGCAGCCGAAGCGGTGAAGATCGCCAAGTCGATCGGCTTTCCGGTGGTCGCCAAGGTGGTCAGCCCCGACATCCTGCACAAGTCCGACATCGGCGGCGTGGTGCTGAACCTCGCCAATGCGGCCGAGGTGAAGAAGGCGTTCAACGACATCACCGCGCGGGTGAAGAAGCTGAAGGGCAAGCCGAAGCTCGAGGGCATCCTGATCGCGCAGCAGGTCAAGGCCGACCTCGAGCTCGTGGTCGGCGCCTCGCTCGACGCCGAGATGGGTCCCGTGGTGCTGTTCGGCACCGGCGGCGTCGATATCGAGCTGATGAAGGACGTAGCCCTGGCCGGCGCGCCGCTCGATGCCGCCGAGGCGAAGGAGCTGATCGCGAAGACGAAGGCCGGCGTCAAGCTGAAGGGCTATCGCGGCAAGCCCGCGCTGCACGAGCCGTCGGCGGTGAAGGCGCTGGTCGGGCTCTCCAACCTGATGGCGGATGCCAACGGCCGCATCGCCTCGATCGACGTCAATCCGTTCCTGATCAACAGCAAGCTCGGCGTCGCCGTCGACGGCCTGATCGTGCTGAACAACGCCGCCGCCAACAAGGCGGCGGGGCATTAAGCGAAGTTGGGCTCGTCAACTCTCTCGGCCCGTCATCCTGAGGTGCGAGCCTTGCGGCGCACTTGCGCCGCTTGGCGAGCCTCGAAGGATGAATCGGCCACAGTGGGGCCGTGCATCCTTCGAGGCGCGCAAGAGCGCGCACCTCAGGATGACGGGACTGGAGCCGCGCTAAAAGCTCGCGCCCCATTGCCGCGCGGTCTGCATCATCCAGTCGCGGTAGAGCGTCAGCGGCGTGACGCCGGTAATGCCGCCGCAGCCAGCGGTGCCGTTCGGCCCGGTCGACCAGCTCACCACGCCGACGATTGCAGGCCCGCCTGGCTTGTCCTCGAACACCGGCGCACCGGAATCGCCGGTGCATGCGCCGAGCCCGTCGCGCGCGCCCTGCCCGACCGGATCGACGAGACGGATCTGCAGCGTGCCGGGCTTGCCGCTTGCGATCAGGCCGGCGACACGAATGCTGCCGCCGCTCTTGCCGTCGCCGCGCACGCTGACGCCGACGCCCGCGATGGTGAAACGGCCGCCGACCTGGATCGGAATGTTGGGCATGCCGAGCGTGGCCGGCGCCTTGCCTGCAGCAGGCGCTGCGAGTTGCAGCAGCGCGACATCGGCGGTCGCGACATGATTGGTCATCGCTTGCATCCGAAAGGCTGGATGGATCGCGACTGTCTTGACGTCCTGCAGCTTCGGCTGCCGGTCCGGCCCATACTCGACGATCTTGTAGTCGGCGCCGGGCTGCACGCAATGCGCCGCGGTCAGCACCACTTTCGGCGCGATCAGCGCACCGGTGCAGAAATTGCCGCGCGAGCCGACGATCGTGACCACGGCGCGCGCCACGCCGTCGGTCGACGGCGCGCCGCCACCGACGATGGCGAACGCGGGAGCCGACACCAGCGACACGAGAACCGTGAGGATCAAGCGATATGTCTTCATCGGCGAAGCAATAGCCCGCTCCGCGCTGGCCGCCAAGCACTGGATCAAGCACCGGATCAGGCTGGTCCCGGCCGCCGATCCGTGTTAGCCGCTGCTCAAGCAACGCGTCATTGGGCAGGAAAGTATGATCGAGGCAGTGATCTGGGATTTCGGCGGCGTCTTGACCACCTCGCCGTTCGAGGCATTCGCGCGCTATGAGACCGAGCGCGGCCTGCCGATCGACATCATCCGCCGCACCAACGCCGCCAACCATCTCGAGAACGCCTGGGCCAAGTTCGAGCGCGCCGAGATCGATATCGACGCCTTCGACGATCTGTTCGCCACGGAATCGAAAGCACTCGGCGCCGAGGTGCGCGGCAAGGACGTGCTGCCGCTGCTCTCGGGCGACCTGCGCCCCGAGATGGTCGAGGCACTGAAGCGCGTCAAGGCGAAGTTCAAGACCGGCTGCATCACCAACAATCTGCCGGCGAATGCGATCGGCAGCCGCAGCGGGCGCTCGCTCTACGTCGCCGAGGTGATGGCGCTGTTCGATCACATCATCGAGTCCGCCAAGATCGGCTTGCGCAAGCCCGACCCGCGCATTTACCAGATGATGGTGGAAACGCTGCAGGTGAACCCGAAGAACTGCGTCTATCTCGACGATCTCGGCGTCAACCTGAAGCCGGCGCGCGAGATGGGCATGACCACGATCAAGGTCGTGAATTCAGCGCAAGCAATCGCCGAGCTCGAAGCCGCGACCGGCCTCACGCTGAGGTGAAGCGGTTTCCCCCTATTCACTTCGCAATCAGGCGACAGCTTCTAATCCTCGGCCTCCCCACGGGTCACGGCACGATCAATCGCACCGTGATCCCTTCCTTGTCCGGGCTACGCTTCTGCGTATTGCGCTCGGCGGAAATATCCCGGGAACCATGCGCTAACCCCATGCCATTACGAGCCAAACGAGCCTTGTGCTTTGCCCGCAACAGGCGCAAAACAGGTCCGAGTTCAAGGCAAATTCGGAGCTGATCCTCGTGGCTGACACCAGGCCCACCGCCTCGATCGAGGCCGTGGAAAGCGGCCTCGCCGCGCAAGGCTATATTGCGAGCCGGCAGATCGCGACCGCGGTCTATCTGTCGCAGCAGATCGAGAAGCCGATCCTGGTCGAAGGCCCCGCCGGCGTCGGCAAGACCGAGCTGGCGAAGGCGATTGCCGCGTGGCGCGGCCTGAAGATGATCCGCCTGCAATGCTATGAAGGCCTCGACGAGGCCAAGGCGCTGTATGAGTGGAAATACGCCAAGCAGCTGCTCTACACCCAGATCCTGAAGGACAAGCTCGGCGAGGTGCTTGGCGGCGCGCAGACGCTGGCTGCCGCGCTCGACCAGCTGCACACGTTCGGCGACGTGTTCTTCTCCAAGGAGTTCGTCGAGCCGCGGCCGCTGTTGCAGGCGCTGGAGCAGCCGGCCGGCTGCGTGCTGCTGATCGACGAGATCGACAAGTCGGACGCCGAATTCGAATCGCTGCTCCTGGAAATCCTCTCGGACTTCCAGGTCACGATCCCCGAGCTCGGCACGGTTTCGGCGGTGGCGCCGCCGACCGTGATCCTGACCTCGAACAGCGAGCGCGACCTCGGCGACGCCTTGAAGCGGCGCTGCCTGCATCTGCATATCGGTTTCCCCGAGCAGAAGCTGGAAGAGCGCATCGTCGAGAGCCGAGTGCCCGGCATCTCGCAGACGCTGCGCAAGCAGATGGTCGGCTTCATCCACGAGATCCGCACGCTGGACCTGAAGAAGCTGCCCTCGGTCAGCGAGGCGATCGACTGGGCGCGTGTGCTGGTGCTGCTGCAGGCGAGCGAGCTCGACCATGAGATCGTCAAGGACACGCTCAACGTGCTGCTGAAATACGAGGCCGATATCGAGGCCGCGACGCCGCAGATATCGTCCTTCATCGCCAAGGCGTCGCGCCAGGGCGTGTTCAGCTAGACCAAGATGCGCGAGAACCTGCATCGCTTCTTTCGTGCGGCGCGGGGAGCCGGGGTCCGGGTCTCGCCCGCCGAAAGCATCGATGCGATGCGCGCGGTTGCCCAGGTCGGCTTTGCCGACCGCGACATCCTGCGCGACACGTTCCTGCTGACGCTTGCCAAGACGCAGGACGAGAAGCGCGCGCTCGGCGACTGCTTTGACCTGTTCTTCAGCCAGCCCGAGCCGCAGCAGGAGAGCACTGAGCAGAGCAAGACGGACGACAACAGCGAGCAGGGCAGCAATCCGTCCGCCGATGAGCATGGCGACACGGCCGGCGGTGCCGCCAACGAGAATGTCGGGCCGCTGGCGCAGATGCTGCTGTCGCAGGACCGCTCCGCGATATCGACGGCGATCGCCAATGCCTCCGGCGCGGCCTCGCTGCCCGACATCCGCTACTTCACCCAGCGCGGTATCTTCCAGACCCGCATCCTGGATGCGATGGGCATCCAGCGCCTGCGCGACGATATCGACGACCTGACCACGCGCAATCCGGGGCTCGCTGAGCGGCTGCAGGAGGCGCTCAACGGCCTGCGCGGCACCGTGCGCGACACCGTCTCGCAAGCCCTGCTGCTCTACGGCCGTGAAGAGGCGGAGAACCTGCGCAACGAGATCCTGCGCAACGCGCCGCTGGCACGGATCGAGCCGCGTCAGGTCGAGCAGATGCGCGCGCTGATCCGCCGGATCGCGCGCCGGCTGCGCGAGCGTTACTCCAAGCCGCGCAAACGTCAGCGCCGCGGCCATCTCGACGTCCGCCGCACGCTGCGGCGGAACGCGGCCTGGGGCGGCGTGCCGTTCCTCACCGCATGGAAGCGCAAGCATCGCGACCGGCCGAAGATCGTGGCGCTGTGCGACGTCTCGGGCTCGGTCGCGCGGGTCTCGGACTTCTTCCTGCTCCTGATCCACAGCCTGCACGAGGTCGTCGACGACGTCCGTTCATTTGCCTTCTCGGGCCATCTGATGGAGCTCAGCGACATCCTGGAATCGAAATCGCCGGAAGAGGCGATGAAGGAGATCATGGCCAAGGTCGGCTTTGGCTCGTCCGACTACGGCAATTCCTTTGCCGATTTCGAGGACAATTGGATGAGCGCGATCACGCCGCAGACCACGGTAATCGTGCTCGGCGACGCCCGCAGCAACAATCTCGATCCGCGCGCCGACATCCTGCGCCGCATCGGTGAGCGCTCCAAGCGGCTGGTGTGGCTCAACCCCGAGGGCCGCATGGTCTGGGGCTTTGGCGATTCCGAGATGCCGCGCTACGCGACGTTCTGCACCGTGGTGCGCCAATGCGCGACTGCGCAGCAGCTCGAGCGCGCCGTCTCCGACATCGTGGCGACGTATCAATAGGCCGCTGGCGGCCTAAAGCATGACCCGGAAAAGTGCGAAGCGGTTTTCCGGGAAGATCATGCTTGTCGCGCTTTAGAGCGTTTTCGAGCGAAGTGGACACCGGTTCGCGTGAAGAAAACGCGTCAAAACAAAAGGCTAGAGCTTCGGTTCTGATTCAATCAGAACCGAAATGCTCTAGAGACGAAGCGCGTCGCCGTGGAACAGCCACCCGGCGAATGCAATCAGCGTCAGCGCGACCGACGCCGAGATACTGACAAGCTTGATCGTCGTGATCGCCTTCAGGATCGAGGCCGATCGCGCTGCTCCATGCGGATCGCCGCGCAGCAACAGCCAGCCCAGCAGGAAATCCTCGATCAGGTCGCTCAGCAGATAGACCGCCGGGACCACGAGGCCGAGCCACGCCGCCGGCGGGTAGGACAGGTTGAGCCAGTACGATGACGCCGCCCCCATCGCGCCGGCCAGCGCCAGCATGACGGCGAGATCGAGCGGGAACAGGATCGGGAAGACATACTTCATCCGGAGATCGGACTGGACCAGCTCGCCGAGCTGGTCGCCGCTGTAGCTCAACGTCTTCTCGGGAAAGCGGCTGCGGAATCTGTTGGCAAAGACGCGATCGGAATAGCTGCCGACCCACCAGAACAGTCCGAACGCAATCACCACCAGACCCGCGAGAATGACCGTCACGAGAGCTTGATGGCTCATGCCGATCCGCTTCTGTCCATGGTGAGGACGCTGCGCAAAGCCGCAGGCAAGACGATCGCGCGCACCGGTGAAATCCCCGAAAGGGAGAAAATATCGACGCAATACTGTAATGATCAGCAGGCAGATTCCCACCTTTTCCAAAGTGTTGCAATTGAATTCTGCGGATCGTCCTCAAGCGCCAGTATGCAGCTGATGCCAATGGCGGCCAGAGGATTCGGGTTGCGCGGCGGCCGCGTTCACGCCGGGTACACAGAACCGTATTCTATTGGAGATTGAATCTTGCCCGCGTTCTGCCGTACATTGAGGCCGCGGATTTTCACGGCGACCGCGGGGGCAACGGATGCCGAAGGATATTGTGATTTGTTGCGACGGCACCGGCAACGAGATCGGCGCCAATATTTCCAATGCGCTGAAGCTGTTTCGCGTCACCGACAAGAACGAGCGCGAGCGGGTCTATTACCATCCCGGCCTCGGCACGATCGGCCTGCAAAACACCTGGGGCCGCTTCAAGCAGCAGGTGCGCGGCCTGTTCGGGCTGGCCTTCGGCGCCGGTCTCGACAAGGACACGCTCGGCGCCTACCAGTTCCTGTGCCGGACGTGGGAGCCAGGCGACCGGGTCTGGATGTTCGGCTTCAGCCGCGGCGCCTACACCGTGCGCGTGCTGGCTGCCTTCGTCCATGTGATGGGCCTCCTGCCGGTCGACCAGCTCGACATTGCCGACTACGCGTTCAACACCTACAAGAAAGCCAGCTCCGACGCCCAGAAGCCGGACGGAACGTTCGACGAAGCCCCGCTGAAGGAGGCCTGGCACTTCAGCCAGATCGCCGGCGGCCGCAACATCGATATCGAGTTCGTCGGGGTCTGGGACACCGTGGCCTCGATCATCGTGCCGCGGCAGGACAACTTCCTGTTCGATCTGCAGACGCTGCTGTTCACCCGCACCAATTCGAGCGTCAAGCGCTTCCGCCAGGCGATCTCGATCGACGAGCGCAGGCGCATGTTCCGCCTCAACCGCTGGATCGAGCCGCAGAAATTCCGCTCCGATCCGTTCGACCCGTCGACCGCGATTGAGCAGGACATCCGACAGGTCTGGTTCGCCGGCGTGCATTCCGACGTCGGCGGCGGCTATCCGGAGGACCAGAGCGGGCCGTCGAAATTTCCGCTGATCTGGATGCTCGAACAGGTCAAGGCCGCCGGGCTGACTATGGACCAGGCGCTGATCGATCATCTCGCCTGGGGGATGCCGCTGCCGCCGCGCACGCATGTCTACGTGCCGCCAAGCGCGACGGCCCCATTGCACAATTCACTGACGGGCGCCTGGGAAATCCTGGAATGGATTCCGAAGAGCGACAAATGGAAGGAATGGCCCGCGCGCAAATCCTTCCTCGGCTTCTATCTGCCGATGGGCGAGCCGCGGCTGATTCCGGACAACTCCACCATCCATGCTTCGGTGCTGGAGCGGATGGAGAAGGATCCGACCTACCGGCCGATCAACCTGCCGACCACCTACAAGGTCGAGCCGATGACGCCGCCACCGGCCCCACCTGCTCCGACGGTGTGACGTCGCTGCACGTCGATCGACTGCGCCCGATCCGCTTGCGGCTGTGGCTCGGCCGCTTGCAGGTGACACAGACGTACAGGCGACAGGCAGCCAACGCCTGAATTGAGTTTATCGCGGGAGGGTGTATTAACACGTTCTGTTCCGGAATCGTTCGACCACGGAACTCGAATCACCCTATCTCGGATCATGACTGCCCAGCCCGCCCTCGACCACGCATCCACGCCGCCTCGCGACGCGCGCGCCGTGCTCAGTTCCGTGTTCGGCCTGCCGGGCTTCCGCGGCGCGCAGGAAGAGATCATCGGCCACGTCACCGATGGCGGCAATTGCCTGGTGCTGATGCCGACCGGCGGCGGCAAGTCGCTGTGCTACCAGCTGCCGTCGCTGCTGCGCGACGGCTGCGGCATCGTGGTGTCGCCCCTGATCGCGCTGATGCGCGACCAGGTCGCCGGCCTCACCGAAGCCGGGGTCAACGCCGCGGTGCTGAATTCGACGCTGTCCTATCAGGAAGCCTCTGAGGTCGAGCGACGGCTGCTCGCCGGCGATCTCGATTTGCTCTATGTCGCGCCGGAACGGCTGCTGACGCCGCGCTGCCTCAATCTGCTCGGCCAGGCGCAGATCGCGCTGTTTGCGATCGACGAGGCGCATTGCGTGTCGCAATGGGGCCATGACTTCCGGCCGGAATATATCGGGCTGTCGGCGCTGGCCGAGCGCTTCCCCAAGGTGCCGCGCATCGCACTCACCGCGACCGCGGATGCGTCGACGCGGAAGGAGATCGCCGAGCGGCTGCAGCTCACCGACGCGCCGCAATTCGTCGCGAGCTTCGACCGGCCCAACATCCGCTACGAGATCGTCGACAAGCAGAACGCGACCACGCAGCTGAAGAGCTTCATCAAGGAGCGGCATGCCGGCGACGCCGGCGTGGTCTATTGCCTGTCCCGCGCCAAGGTCGAGGACGTCGCGGCGTCGCTCAGCGAGGCCGGCATTACGGCGCTGCCCTATCATGCCGGGCTCGACGCGTCGGTGCGCGCCCGGCATCAGGACCGCTTCCTCAACGAGGACGGCATCGTGATCGTCGCGACCATCGCCTTCGGCATGGGTATCGACAAGCCGGACGTGCGCTTCGTCGCGCATCTCGATTTGCCCAAGAGCATCGAGGCCTATTACCAGGAGACCGGCCGCGCCGGCCGTGACGGCAAGCCCTCGGCCGCGTGGATGGCGTACGGCCTCTCCGACATCGTGCAGCAGCGCCGCATGATCGACGAATCGACCGGCTCCGACGCCTTCAAGCGCGTCTCGATCGGCAAGCTCGATGCGCTGGTTGCGCTGGCTGAAACCGTGCATTGCCGGCGGCAGCGCCTGCTCGGCTATTTTGGCGAGACCCGCGCGGAGGAAAGCTGCAGCAATTGCGACAACTGCCTGACGCCGCCGCGGGTCCGCGACGGCAAGGTGCTCGCACAGAAACTGCTCTCTTGCGCCTATCGCACCGGGCAGCGTTTTGGCGCCATGCACCTGATCGACGTGCTGGTCGGGCGGCTTACCGAGCGCGTCAAGCAGTTCGGCCACGACCAGTTGTCGGTATTCGGCATCGGCCGCGAGCTCAACGAGAAGCAATGGCGCGCGGTGCTGCGCCAGTTGGTGGCGATGGGCCATCTGCGCGCCGACAGCGACGCCTTTGGCGCGCTGAAGCTGACGGACAGCGCGCGCGGCGTGCTGAAGGGCGAGACCGCGGTGATGTTGCGCGAGCAGCCGGAAGGCGCACGCAACCGCGCGATCCGCGGCAAGTCGCGCCGCGGTGAGCTGGCGCCGGCTACCGACGGCAAGGGCGCGGCGGCCAACCCCGCGCTCCATGCAGCGCTGCGCGCCTGGCGCTCCGAGGTGGCTCGGCAGCGTGGCGTGCCGGCCTATGTCGTGCTGCACGATTCCACCATCGACGGCATCGCCGCGATGCGGCCGGACACGCTGAATGAGCTGCGCAACATTGCCGGGATTGGCGACAAGAAGCTCGAGCATTATGGCGACGAGCTGATCAGGCTGGTGAAGGCGAACGACGGCTGAACCTTCCTCACGAGGTCTTCTTCGACGTCAGCAGCTTGATAAAATTCCGCTTCGCCTTGTGGCGCGTCATGAGATCGGCGAGGTAGGCCGAATGCTGGGCGGCTCCGTCAAGCCGCCGCATCCGCTTGATCATGGCGTGTGCGTCGCCGTAGTTGCCCTGGCCACCTAGCCGAACCTTGCGCTCTACCAATTGAGCATAGGCCTTCAACGCCTCGGCAGGGAGATCCGCTTCGCTCGCCTTGGCAAGTTCTTCCATCAGAATTTCGCGGCATCCGTGCTTGCCGGCCGCCGCCCATGCGTCCGCCAGCAGTCCCTCCGCCATGAGCACTCGAACTAGAACGTCGGCTGCTCCGAATACGCTCCATTCCGATTGCGGGCCCGAGTTCCCAGCCCGGACGCTCAGCGCAGCGATGGCCTTGTCGCGGACGAGGATCTGGGCCTTGTCATCGCCGGCGGCAGATTTCAATCGCAAGTACAGTTCGACGCTGGGTTCCCGACTGAACAGCTTCCAGAGCCGTTCGTTGGCGTCTTCATTTCGTCCGCTGCGCTGAAGCAGATCACAAGCAAAGAGAACCAGATGTTTGTCGGGCTCATCCTCGAATTTCCACAGCCCCTCTTCGGCCCATTTCAGCGCCTCCTGTTCCCGCCCCTTGTCGAGACAGAGCTGAGCAACACCGAGATAGTGATACGCGGTCGACAGATCATTCGCCCGAATGGCGATGATCCCGTCGACATCATCGTCTCGTTCAGCAAAACGCTCCATCATGGTTCGAAGCGCATATTCTCCGCCGGGCTGGACCTCTGCTCGCCTCCCTCGCCTGGATTTCACCTTTTGCCACGCTTCGGTTGCCAGCCTGCGATATTCGGCGAGCCCCACCGCACCGAGGACGTCAGCATAGGTCTCGCTCGCGCCAAAGAAGAACTCCCAGTCGGAATTGACTTCGCGGGCAAACAACACGCGCGCCAATCCGATGGGATCAGGCTTTGCCTGCTCGCAGGCAGCATGATGAATTTCGCAAGCCCGTGCGTAGCAGGCTCCTCCGCCGCCATCGGAATCATCGACCTTGGCCAAGGCCTCGTCCATTCGCGCGAAGAAGTGATCCAGCAGCGCAAGGACAAGCAACGCTCTCCCGCCTTCGAGCAGAACCGAAATGCGATCAAGGGCGCCATCAATCTGACGAGCCCAGTCGCGCATATCGCGATATTCGATGTAGCCTCGGACTCGGGTCGCGTCAGTGATGGCTTTCTTGAGTTGCGCGCTCAGCGTGGCATCGTCTGCCGTGTCGAGCGCGGCCAACAGTTGCAGTTCTTCAAGCAACTTGGGATCGCGCTCAGCGAGCCCAATAACCATCTCGACAAGGCGATCGATACCCTTCGCGCGTAGATGGTCACGTATCTTGCCAAGCCGGTTCGAGGCCTGCCCCAGTTCGCCCGGCCCCAGATTATTGACGGTCAAGGCTACCGCTGTCAGATGCTTGCAGAAGCCCCGATCAGCGAAGGCCTGACAAGTACAATCGCCGGAAAAGCTCTTGCCTCGCCCGGTCAGTTCACAGCGATAGATTTCGGTACCAGCCACCCGCGCAACCACGCGGGCCTCGCCGATCGTCATGATCTCCACCCGGCCATCCGCCTGATAAGCGCTGCCGCGAGCGAAGATTTTGTCACCAGCGATCTCCCGCAACGCCGCAAGATCGAATCGGTCGGTCCGAACCACGGCTTCAATGTCGGAGGCGGATCGCTTTCGGGCTTGCGCCATGTGCATGCCTATTGCTCTCAGGAGGTTCGGTAGCCCGAATATATCCGACCGCGCCGGCCCCAACGAGATTCGAGGGTCTCCAGATCACAGAGATTGACGACCGTCTCCTGTTCCGCCATCCGTGGCGCATGTCCGCGCAATCCGAGACCGCGTCCGCCGAGCTGCTCCGGCACCCGCCACTGCTGCTGTTCGTGGCCTCGCGCAGCTTCTCCGAATTCGCCTACCAGATCGCCACCGTTGCGATCGGCTGGCAGGTCTACGCGCTGACCGGCAGCGCCGTCTATCTCGGCCTCGTCGGGCTGGTGCAGTTCATCCCGAACGCGTTGTTGGTCTTCATCGCAGGCCACGCCGCCGACCGCTACGATCGCCGCCGCGTCGTTCAGGCCTGCCAGATCATCCAGGGGCTGGCGGCCGCCTATCTCGGCTGGCGCAGCTTTGCCGGCGATCTGACGGTGCCGGAAATCTTCTCGGTGCTGATGGCGTTCGGTGTCGCCGGGGCATTCGGGGACCCGGCCGCCTCGGCGCTGCTGCCAGCCGTGGCGCCGGAGGGCCAACTGCAGCGCACCACCGCGCTGTCGACCGGCGCTTGGCAGGTCGCGATCGTCACGGGTCCGGCGATCGGCGGCCTCACCTACGCGATCTCGCCGGCCGTCCCCTACGCCGTGATGGCGACGTTCTGGCTGCTCGCGGCCATCTGCTGTGGCGCGATCCGGCTGGAACGGCCGGCGGCCGAGCCGGATCCGCCGTCGCTCGGGCAATTGTTCGCCGGCGTCAAATTCGTTCGCGGCAATCCGGCGATCCTCGGCACCATCTCGCTCGATCTGTTCGCGGTGCTGCTGGGCGGCGCCAGTGCTCTGCTGCCGATTTATGCGCGCGACATTTTGCAAGCCGGCCCCTGGGCGCTCGGCGTGATGCGCGCCGCGCCCGCGGTCGGCGCGCTCGTGATGACGGCCGTGCTGACGCGGCATCCGATCGCGCAGCGGGTGGGATTGCGCATGTTCCAGGCGGTGATCGCCTTCGGGCTGGCAATCTGCGTATTCGCGCTGTCGCGGCAGATCTGGCTGTCGACACTGGCACTCGCCGCGATGGGCGCCGCCGACACGATCAGCGTCGTGATCCGCGTCTCGCTGGTGCAGCTTGCAACCCCGGACGAGATGCGCGGCCGCGTCGGCGCCGTGAACTATCTGTTCGTCAACGCCTCCAACCAGCTCGGCGAGTTCGAGAGCGGCATCACCGCCGCGCTGTTCGGTGCGGTGCCCGCCGCCCTGATCGGCGGCCTCGGCACGGTCGCGGTGGCGCTGCTCTGGATGAAATTGTTCCCCTCGCTGCGCAAGGTCGAGCGGCTGGAGTGAACCGGCGCCCGGATACCGCTGCTGTCAACGCAGCGGCATAGGAGCCATACCCGGCGCGGCAACGCATGCGCTTGCGGGCCGCACCGCGCTCGCCCTAATCTTTGCCTCGCCCGTCCAACGAGGCGCGGCCGAGTTAACGATACAACGACAAGAGATAGGGAAGAGACGGGCCATGGCTCAGGAGAGCACCGCGCGCAAGACTGCGCGCCCTGCCGAAACCGGTTCATTTGATGCCGTGGTAATCGGCGCGGGGTTTGCCGGCATGTACATGCTGCATCGGTTGCGCGGGCTCGGCTTCACGGCCCGGGTGTTCGAGGCCGGCGGCGGCGTCGGCGGCACCTGGTACTGGAATCGCTATCCCGGCGCGCGCTGCGACGTCGAGAGCCTGCAATACTCCTTCTCATTCTCCGAGGAGCTCGACCAGGACTGGAGCTGGTCGGAGAAGTATTCTCCGCAGCCCGAAATTCTCGCCTACGCCAACCACGTCGCCGACCGCTTCGACCTGCGCAGCCAGATCGTGTTCGACACCCGCGTCACCGCGGCGACCTTCGACGAGAAGGCCGGCAGCTGGCTGATCGAGACCGACCGCGGCGACAGCGTCAACGCGAAATTCTGCATCATGGCGGTCGGCTGCCTCTCGGCGCCGAACCGTCCGGCCTTCGCCGGTATGGAGGATTTCCGCGGGCCGATCTATCACACCGGCGAATGGCCGCATGAGGGCGTCGACTTCACCGGCTTGCGCGTCGGCGTCATCGGCACCGGCTCGTCCGCAATCCAGTCGATCCCGATCATCGCGCAGCAGGCGTCCGAGCTCACGGTGTTCCAGCGCACCGCGACCTGGTCGGTGCCGGCGTGGAACGAGCGGCTGTCGGCGGAGTATCTGAAGGAGGCCAAGGCGCATTATCCGGAGCTGCGTGCCAAAGCCCGCGCGCGCCCGACCGGCTTCTATTTTCAGTTCAATGCCCAGCCGGCTTTGCAGGCGAGCGAGCAGGAACGCGAGCGGCTCTATGAAGAAGCCTGGCAGCGCGGCGGCCTGCCCTTCCTCGGCGCGTTCGGCGACCTCCTGTTCGAGCAGGCTGCCAACGACACCATCGCCGATTTCACGCGGGAGAAGATCCGCGGCATCGTCAAGGATCCCGCAACAGCCGAGCTGCTGTGTCCGCAAAACGTGTTCGGCTGCAAGCGGCTCTGCGTCGATACCAATTATTTCGAGACCTACAATCTGCCGCATGTGAAGCTGGTCGACGTGTCGAAGACACCGATCCAACGCATCACGGGCGATGCCATCGTGGTCGACGGCACCGAGTACAGGTGTGATGCGATCGTCTCCGCGACCGGCTTTGCCGCGATGACCGGCTCGTTCGACAAGATCGCGATCACCGGCCGCGGCGGGCAGACGCTCGCCGAGAAATGGCGCGCCGGCCCGCGCGCCTATCTCGGCCTCGCCTCGGAAGGCTTTCCGAACCTGTTCATGATCACCGGACCCGGCAGCCCGTCGGTGCTCGCGAGCATGATCCAGGCGATCGAGCAGCATGTCGACTGGCTGGCGGATTGCATCAGCCATATGCGCGACATCGGCGCCGGCACGATCGAGGCGGTGCGCGACGACGAGGACGCCTGGGTCGCCCATGTCAACGACGTCTCCACGGTTTCGCTGCGCTCGACCTGCAGCTCCTGGTATGTCGGCGCCAACATCCCGGGCCGTCCCCGCGTGTTCATGCCCTATATCGGCGGCTTCCCGATCTATGTGCAGAAATGCAATGAGGTGATGAATTCGGGCTATGACGGCTTCGTGCTGCAGGGCGGCCACAACGGCAACGCGCCGCCGCAGGTGCGCTTCACCGAGCGCTGGCAGGTGCCGCTCGACATCGAGGTGATCTCGCCGGCCGCGGTCGCCGCCAGGCGCGTTCCCATGGTCTGAGCCGCAGTGGTATCCCCACCGGGATCGCGCATGATAGTGTCGTCCCGGCCCGCGCTTCGCATCGCGGGCCGCACGGGGGACGATGGCCGACACGGCACTGCAGGGATTGGTCGAGCGGATCGGCGCACATCACGTGGTACGCCGGCTTGCGATCGAGGCCGCGCACGAGAAGCAGCTGTTCGGCCAAGGCACATTGGTGTTCAATGTCGAGAACTGGAATCTGGCGCCGCGGATCGTCACGACCGCGCTTAAGGCGGCTGGACTCTACGGCCGCGCGCGGCGCAACGCCGACCGGGTCGAGGTACGACGCAATCTGGTGACGTCGGCACGCCTGCCTGCAGCCTTTGACGGCTTCACCATCCTTCAGCTCAGCGATCTCCACGCCGACATCAGCGCCGGCGCGATGCAGCATCTCACGGACATCGTGCACACCATCGCCTGCGACATCTGCGTCCTGACCGGCGACTATCGCGGCAAGACGTTTGGCTCGTTCGAGAAAAGCCTCGCGCTGATGAGAGACCTCTGCGCGCGGATCAAGCTGCCGCGCTATGGCATCCTCGGCAATCATGACAGCATCCGCATGACGCCGGCGCTGGAGGCGATGGGCATCAGGATGTTGTTCAACGAGCAGGAGCCGATCACGCGCGACGGCGCGACGATCCATCTCGCCGGGATCGATGACGCGCATTTCTATCGCACCGACGACATTCCGAAGGCCGCAGCGGCGATCCCGCGCGCTGCGTTCTCGATCCTGCTGGCGCACACGCCGGAATCCTATCGCGCGGCGGCGGCGGCCGGCTTCGACCTGATGCTGAGCGGCCATACCCATGGCGGCCAGCTCTGCCTGCCCGGCGGCATCGCGATCAAGCTGGAGGCGCGGCTGCCGCGCCGCATGGGCAGAGGCGCCTGGCGCTTCCATCAGCTTGCCGGATACACATCGGCCGGTGCCGGCACCAGCCTGGCGCCGGTGCGGCTGAACTGCCCGGCCGAGATCACGGTGCACACGCTGCGCCGCCTCGGCGATTGACGCCGCAGAGCGCAGCGCCACCATCAAGGCTTCTTCGCGCCCGCGCTTTGTTCGTTCACCTTGCAAACGATCAGGAGCGTATAGCCGCGCGCGTCCTTTGCGATCTCGGAGGTCTCCCGCTTTGACGCATCATGCCATTCGGCGATCTGGTACTGCACCGCGCTGTTGTCGAGGAAATCGCGCAACGCGCCGGTCTTGATCGCGAAATTGATGTTCTCCGGGATGCTTCCCGTGGCCCGCGCGACCCTGACCGCGTCGAGCTTCGCGGCCACGACGCCGACCACACCGCCGCCGAGATCGAACAGCGGCCCGCCGCTGTTGCCGGGCTGCACCGCGGCGCTGATCTGCAGGAAACGGGTGTCGTTGAGGATGCCGCTCAGCGAAGAGACGATGCCCGTGGTCACGGTGAAATCGGACGTCAGCAGCCCGTGATAGGGGTAACCGATCGCCACGACGCCGTTGCCGACCGGAATGGCATTCTGCCTGATCTTGGCAACGTCCTTGAACGGCGATGGCGCCTGCAGCAGCGCGAGATCGTTGGTTTCATCGCTCGACACCAGCCGCAGCTTGACCGGCGCCTCGCCGCTCAGATTACCCGTAATCTCGCTGCAGCCGTCGATGACATGATGGTTGGTGACGACATGGCCGGTGCTGCTGACCACGAAACCGGTGCCGGTTCCGCCCCTGGCCTGCTTCTGTGGCGGGTTCGGTGCAGACTGCGCCTGTGCAGCCTGCGGGGCCGCCACGGGCTTCGCCGCGACCGCGAATTCCCCGGCACTGGCGACGCCGTTCTTCTTCACCGACATGACGCAGTTGAGCAGCGCCGGCAGCAGTTGTCCGGTCTGATTCAGGTTGAACTGAAACAATTGTCCCTGCGCGAATGCCGTCATCTGGCGCGCCTTGCGGAACTGATTGATCAGGTTGGAGTTCACCGGCATCTCGACATTCACGAGCGTGGTGCCGAGCGGCATGCCGTAGACATTGAACGCCGGCTGGCCGTCAAAGGTCAGCGCAAGCGGAAAGGCCTCGCCCGGCGTCAGACGCCAGCTCTCATGGGCAAAGCCCAGCCGCCAGCTGCCATTTTCGGCGATCGCCACCATGAAGAAGATGCCGCTCTGGTAGGTCGACCCCGCCGAGCAATGCGTGAACGCGCCGCTCTTGTCGTCCGTGAAGGCGCCGCCCTTCCAGTTGCCGACCGTGATCGAGCCGTAGGGGCCGCGGGCGCTCGACGGAGCTGCAGACACAAGCAGGCAAGCGGCCGCAACGACCGCCCAGATCACAACTCTCATGATGCGCACTCCCCAGCCACAACCCCATCATAGGAGGCGGAGAAATTCATCCGCAAGTGGTGCGCGGCTTGGTCTTTGGTCCTGCGGCCACGCAATACCGCCGCGGATGAGGCGTTCGCCACACCCTCAGGTTACAGGGCGACATGTTCCTATTTTGTTCCTAAGATGTCAACCCGGACATGATCCAGCGCTGCCAGGGCGGATGCTATTGCGGCTCCCGAACCGAGGACTGCGCCGGCGGATCCGGATCGCTGAACCAGTACCAGGATGCGAGGGCATGCACGCCGACGCCGATCAGGAAGATGCCGGCATAGAGCTCGACCTCGCTGTTCAGCGCCAGCAGGCGGGTGCGCGGCATATAGCCATGGTTCTGGTAGACCCAGAACCAATGTCCCACGGCGACGATGCCAATGCCGAGCGCGGCGATGGCTCGGCCGGCCGCATTCATCATCCTCACGCGAAGGTCTCCCGACTCGCCCGGCACGATGAAACTACCAGGCGAAGCTGACGCGGACCTGACGCGGCAACGCAGGGGGCTTGTAACCCGGATGGAGCCAACGGGTCGCGCGAACGCGCGCCCGATGACAGGATCCGCGAAATCCGGGACGGTATTTCCGCAGAGGGTGCTGTCTTCTCCTTCCCCCTGAAAGGGGGAAGGTCGTGATGGGGGTCAGCCGCGGGCGACGCTACAAGCGGAGAAAGCAGATCCCCACCCACTTTGCTCTGGCGAGCAAAGCGACCTCCCCTTTTCAAGGGGAGGTTTGGAGCAGCGTAGCCGCCTCAGCCGTTCCTGAACGCGTAGGCATAGCCGTTGAGCGCCGGTGCGCCGCCGAGATGGGCGTAGAGCACCTTCGATCCGGCCGGGAAGAAGCCCTTCTGCACCAGATCGATCATGCCCTGCATCGATTTCCCCTCATAGACGGGGTCGGTGATCATGCCTTCGAGCCGCGCGCTGAGGCGAATCGCCGCCTTCGTCTCTTCCGACGGCACGCCGTAGGCGGGATAGGCGTAGTCCTCGATCAGCACGACATCGTCCTCGACGATATCGCGGCCGAGCTCGATAAGCTTCGCGGTGTTCTGCGCGATCGACAGCACCTGCGCCTTGGTCTGCGCGGGCGTGAACGAACCGTCAATGCCGATCACGTTGCGCGCGCGCCCGTCGGCGGCGAAGCCGACCAGCATGCCGGCATGGGTCGAGCCGGTCACCGTGCAGACCACGATGTAGTCGAACTTGACGCCGAGCTGGCGCTCCTGCGCGCGCACCTCTTCGGCGAAGCCGACATAGCCGAGCCCGCCATATTTGTGCACGGAGGCGCCGGCCGGAATGGCGTAGGGCTTGCCGCCCGCGGCCTTCACCTCCTCGATCGCCTGCTCCCAGCTCTTGCGGATGCCGATGTCGAAACCTTCGTCGACCAGACGCACATCGGCGCCCATCACGCGCGAGAGCAGGATGTTGCCGACACGGTCGTAAACCGCGTCCTCGTGCGGCACCCAGCTTTCCTGCACCAGCCGGCACTTCATGCCGATCTTGGCCGCGACGGCGGCAACCATGCGGGTGTGGTTGGACTGCACGCCGCCGATCGAGACAAGCGTGTCGGCGTTGGAGGCGATCGCGTCGGGGATGATGTATTCGAGCTTGCGCAGCTTGTTGCCGCCGAAGGCGAGCCCGGAATTGCAATCCTCGCGCTTGGCATAGAGCTCGACCTTGCCGCCGAGATGCTTTGACAGCCGATCGAGCTTCTCGATGGCGGTCGGTCCGAAGGTGAGCGGATAGCGCGCGAACTTCTCCAGCATACTGGTATCCTCTTTGGTGGTCTGGAACGGCGGCCACACCTATCACCCCAGGCGCGAAAGGTGTTCTCTAACTCAGCCCTCGCAGCTACTGATGATTACTGATTTTCGCGCAGATGCTATGTTTTCTTTCATAAACCAGCCCAATAGTGAGAGATTCTTCCATGTCGGCCCGGCTCGATCGCATTGACCTCAAGATGTTGAGATTGCTGCAGAAGAACGGCCGGCTCAGCAATGCCGAGCTGGCCGATCAGGTCGGCGTCAGCCCCGCCACCTGCCATCGCCGGACGCAAGCGCTGTTCGACGAGGGCTATGTCAGCGGCGTCCGCGCCATGGTGGCGCCGCGCAAGCTCGGTAAGGGCACGCTGGTGATGGTCGGCGTCGTGCTCGACCGCTCGACGCCGGAGAGCTTTGCGAGCTTCGAGCAGGCGGTGGCGAAGCTCAAATGCGTGCTCGACTGCCACCTCGTCGCCGGCGATTTCGACTACTTCCTCAAGATCCGCGCCGGCGACGTCGACGACTTCAAGCGCATCCATGGCGACCAGCTGATCGCACTGCCCGGCGTGCGGCAGACCCGCACCTTCTTCGTGATGAAGGAGGTGGTGGACAATGCGGCGCTGGAGTTTTGAGCCGCTAAAGCGCGATGAGATTGGGTTGAATCGTCATCGCGCTTTAGCTCGCTGTTTGAGCATGATCTCCGCGCAAATGCGTTCCGCGTTTGTCGCGAGGGAAAACCACTTCGCACTTTTCCGGATCATGCTTTAGCTCCGCTCGGCAACTTACTTCGATGCCTTGGCGATCTTGTGCCCGAGATGGCCGGTCTGATGATCTCTGCGGAGTTGGCTCAGCGACGTCTCATTCAGTGCGGCCAGGACATCGCTCAGCTTCTCGGTTTCGGGATAACCCGCCGCGAAACCCGGCCCGTAAACCTTGCGCAGGGTGCGCAGCAGCGTGTCGCCGTGCTTGCCGCTGATTTCGCCGTCCTTGTTGGGATGCCGATTGTCGAGACCTGGCTTGCTCATGCTGCTCTCCCTTGCGCTTTTTGCTGGCAGCATCTGCCTGCGGAGACCAAATGGCAATTGAGGCCGCAAAAACGACCGGGGAACCCCTTCCAACGCCCTCATACAGCCTTCGTCGAAGGCGAGTATTCGGTGGCTATTTGCGGCGTATTCGGTCAATGTGACTTACGTGCTCCTGCGGACTCCGGAGAGGCCTGACGCGGCAATCGTAGCAGCAAGTTGCGTCGATACGGGAAGCCACAGCTCCATTGCGTCACAGCCCAGTCCTGCGTTAGAGCGTTTTCGACCGAAGTGGACACCGGTTCGCGTGAAGAAAACGCGTCAAAACAAAAAGCTGGAGCTTCGGTTCTGATTTGATCAGAGCCGAAAATGCTCTAGAGCACCCCCTACACTGCAGAGGTGGACAGATGTCATATGCCTACAAGCTGAATGAAGACGTTCACCACCGGGCCCAGGGGCCGCAAGGTCGTGCCGAGGCCGATCAGCCGGCGGTCTACACCATCGTTCAACGCATGCCGATTGAAGCAGACGGGCGGCTTCGATACCGCATCAGGAGCAAAGCAGGCAACATCGAGCGCGTGGTGACGGAAGAGCAGCTGTCGTACTCTCAATAGGCAATGCGCAGCCGTCGAAAATCGGCGCAGGTCGACGGCTTCAAGCGCCTCCATGGCAACCGGTTGAGCGCGCCGTCCGGCGTGCGGCAGACCCGCTCCTTCTTCGTTATGAAGGAGGTGGTGGACCATGCGGCACCGGAGTTTTGAGCCTGACTGATCAATGCCGCAGAGTGGCGGTGAGCTCGGTCGGCCGGGCGGCCCGGGGGGAGTAATCCTCTCATTCGACTTGATGGGCAGCGCAAATCGGCGCAGTCTCACCCGGAATCCCCTCAGGCTGCAGGGGCGCGCGCGGACGCGCGGGGACATCCGCGGATGACGATCATGAACGTCACGGCGATCAGACTGGTGATACCGTTGCTGGCACTTGCCGCCGGCGGCACGGCGGCGCTCGTCTACGGCATCCACCAAACCCAGCAAATCCTCGGCGTGAGCACGCCTTTGATGGCGACGGCGCCATCCGCGCCGGCGGTTCCCGCGCAAGACGAGGACAAGACGCCGCTGGCAAAGGCGCAAACCGAGACCGCGGCGCTCGCCAACGCGCTGGCAGGGCCGCCGCCAGCACCGGGCGGCGATGCGGTGCCGGAGTTCGACGTTGTCAGCATCGAGCCGACCGGCGAGACCGTTGTCGCCGGCAGGGCAGCGCCGGGCGCGACGGTGGAATTGCTGCGCAATGGCGAGGTGCACGATCGCATCGTGGCTGATGCATCCGGCCAGTTCGTCATGGTGCCGCGCCCGCTTCCGCCGGGAAACTATGACCTGACCCTGCGCATCACGCGTGACGGCAAGCAGGTGACTTCCAAGCAGAGCGTGGCCGTGGCGCTCGAGGCTGCGGCAAGGGAGCGGCCGATGGTGGCGCTGATGGCGCCGGACAAACCGATCCGGGTGCTGTCGCAACCTGCGGCCGCGGCGCCTGCGGCCGGAAAGGTGGCTGTCGAGGCCGTCGAGACCGAGCCGGGCGGCAAGCTCCATGTCAGCGGTCGGGCAGCTCCCGGCGCGACCGTCAGGCTCTATCTCAACGACAGCTTGATCACATCCGCCACGGCCGACGAGGCGGGGCACCTCTCGGTCACCATCAACAAGGGCGTAGCGGCCGGCGATTATCGGGTCCGGCTTGACGACGTCGATCCCGGCTCCGGCAAGGTCCGCGCGCGCGCCGAGGTGCCGTTCAACGTTCCCGATGCGACGTCGACCGCGTCGATCCCGGCGCCTGCAGCGTCGTCCGGCCGCGCGGATGTGGCCACACCGCAGCTCGCGGCGGCGACAACCACCGCGGCAGTGAGCTCGCCCTCCGCCGTGATCGTGCCGAAGATCACGACAACGACCGTGGCCCGCGGTGACAGTCTGTGGCGGATCAGCCAGCGCGCACTCGGCGCCGGACAGCGCTACGCGGTGATCTATCGGGCCAACCAGCAGCAGATCCGCAATCCGAACTTGATCTATCCCGGCCAGGTTTTCGTCCTGCCGGCGCGGTGAGATCGGCATTCCGCCGGCGGTCATTTGCCCGGAGATTTCAGGAAGGCCACGATCCCGGCGCGATCCTCCGCCGAACGCACGCCGGTATACGGCTTCATGCCGTTGCCCGACACCACGGCTTCCGAATCCTCGATGAAGCGCAACAGCGTGCGCTCATCCCAGACGATGTCGGATGATTTCATCGCCTCCGAGTAGGGAAAATTCGCCACCGATCCGGCCTTGCGGCCGATGATGTTGTGCAGGTTCGGGCCGGCGCGGTTATCGCCGTCCTTCACCGTGTGGCAGGTGCGGCAGGAATTGTTGAACGCCTGCTCGCCGGACACGCCCGCATCCTGGCCATGGGACCGCCGCAGCGGCAGGAACGCCAGTGCGCAAAGCAGGACGATGAAAAATCTGGGCCGCATCGATCACTCCGTCGGCAATTGCGCAAGCTCGCAACACCGCGTCGCTTGTGCCATGCCGTCAACGCAGAGGCCGCATGAAAGGTCCTCGCGCGCCAAGCCCCTGCATCTGGCGCACGCCCAGCCGCCACACTAGATGTGCTGCCATGCAGCACCCCGCTCTCCAGAATTTCATTGCCAGCCATCAACGCCTGTTTGTCCTGACCGGAGCCGGCTGCAGCACCAATTCCGGGATTCCCGACTATCGCGACAGCGACGGCAACTGGAAGCGGACGCGGCCGGTCACCATCCAGGCATTTTTGGGCGAGGCGGCGACGCGGCAGCGCTATTGGGCGCGCAGCATGGTCGGCTGGCGGCGGTTCGGCCGCGCGATACCGAATGGTGCGCATCGCGCGCTGGCCAAGCTCGAGCAACAGGGCCGCTGCGAGCAGCTCGTGACCCAGAATGTCGATCGTTTGCACCAGGCCGCGGGCAGCCAGCGCGTGATCGACCTGCACGGCCGGCTCGATGTGGTCCGCTGCCTCGGCTGCTCTGCGACGATGCCGCGCGAACAATTTCAGGGCGAACTGGCGCGGCTGAACCCGGCCTGGCTCGCGCTCGATGCCACCGATGCACCCGACGGTGACGCCGACCTAGAACAGGATTTTTCATCGTTCGTGGTGCCGGCCTGCGAGGCCTGCGGCGGCGTGCTGAAGCCTGACGTGGTGTTCTTTGGCGAGAACGTGCCGGGCGACACGGTCGCTTCGGCGCAGACGCATCTCGAACAGGCCGACGCGCTGCTGATCGTTGGCTCCTCGCTGATGGTCTATTCCGGCTTCCGCTTCGTGCGGATGGCCGAGCAACGCGGGTTGCCGATTGCCGCCGTCAATCTCGGGCGCACCCGCGCCGACGACCTGCTCACGCTCAAGGTCGAGGACCAGTGCGAGACCGCGCTGTCGTTCCTGCTGTAGATCAGCGCTCGCTCGCCGGCGCTCTACGCCCGATGGCGCTGCGATTTGGCCATCGGCATGTTGGCGTTCCAATGCGTCCAGCTCACGCTGGCGAGGCTGCGCTGGTCCGTCGCCAGCGGGCGACGGGTGCGGCGCTCATACTCGGCGATGCAGCGGCCTGACTCGCCGATCTTGCGCTGCAATTCGTCGATCGTCATCTGCGTGGCGCGGCCGCAATTGGCCTTGCCGAGCTGATCGGCCTCGATCGCCTTCAACGCCGCGCGGAGCTTTTTGAGCTGCGCGCGCTGCCAGGCAATATGGCTGTCGCTGTCTGCCGTCATGAGGCCGCCACCATCTTTGATCGTTGCACGCCGTTGGGAACCTCGATGTCGACCTCGAGCATCGAGACGAACTTGCCGCGATCCATCCGGATCACGATCTTGTCGGGATCGAGATCGACATGTTTGGACACCACGCTCAGGATTTCCGAGCGGAGGGTCTCCAGAAGATCGGGCGCACCGCTCCGGCCACGCTCATGCGCGAGCAGGATTTGCAGCCGCTCCCGTGCCACGGGGGCGGACCCTGCACGGCCGCCAAAGAGCCGCATCAGGTTCATCACGCAGCCCTCCGTCGCAGCAGCCGGTCCATGAGCCCCTTTCGCTCGACCGGCACCTTCATTTCGATCTGCTCGCCCATCAGGCGCCGCACCGCGTCGCTATATGCGCGCGCCGGCGCGCTGCCGGCATTGTTCAGCGTCACCGGACAGCCGACATTGGAGGCGCGCAGCACGTCCTGGCTTTCCGGGACAATGCCGAGCAAGGGGGTCGCAAGGATTTCCAGGATATCGTCGATCGACAGCATCTCGCCGCGCGCGGCACGGCCGGCATCGTAGCGGGTGACCAGCAGATGCTTCTCGACCCGCTCGCCGCGTTCGGCGCGGGCCGTCTTGGAATCCAGCATGCCGATGATGCGGTCGGAGTCGCGCACCGACGACACTTCGGGATTGGTGACGATGATGGCCTCGTCGGCGTAGCGCATCGCGAGCGTCGCGCCACGTTCGATGCCGGCCGGGCTGTCGCACAGGATCCAGTCGAACTTGGTCTTGAGGTCGGCGATGACGCGCTTGACGCCCTCTTCCGTCAGGGCGTCCTTGTCGCGGGTCTGCGACGCCGGCAACAGCCAGAGGTTCTCCAGCCGCTTGTCGCGGATCAGGGCCTGCGGCAGTTTCGCAACCCCTTGCACCACGTTGATGAGGTCGAATACGACCCGGCGCTCCGCGCCCATCACCAAATCGAGGTTACGCAGGCCGACGTCGAAGTCGATGACGACGACGTTCTGGCCCATTTGCGCGAGCGCCGCGCCAAGCGCGGCGGTGGAGGTCGTCTTGCCGACTCCTCCCTTCCCAGACGTCACGACCAAAACCTTGGCCATTTCTCTCTCTCCTTGTGGTCGGTCAGTTCAAAGCGGTGATGCGCAGCATTTCGCCCTCGAGCCACGCCTGGGCGGGCCGGTTGCGCAAGCTGTCAGAGATTTCTTCCGCGGTCTGGTAATAGCCGTCGATGGCGAGCAGCTCGGCCTCTATCCTCTGGCAGAAGATTCGAGCCGCCGAATTTCCGTTGATTCCCGCCATCGCGCGGCCGCGCAGCGTGCCGTAGACATGGATCGAGCCGCCGGCGACAACCTCGGCGCCGGAACCGACCGAACCGAGCACGGTGACGTCGCCCTCGGCAAACACGATCGACTGGCCGGAGCGGACCGGGCTCTCCAGCAGCAGCGACGGCAATTTGCTCTTGTCCTTGTCCTTGTTTTTTTCCTGCACCTGCGGCGTCTTCGGTTCGACATGGGTGATCGCGCAGGCCCGGCCGCCGGTCAGAAGCGGCGGCATGTTGGCGGCGAGCTTTGATTCGTCGACACCCTCGATGCCGAGGATGCGGATGTTGCGTTCCCCCAGGCTGCCGACCAGATGCGCGATCGCGGCCTGGCTGAGATCGACGGCCGACAGATCGAGCACGATGGGCTTGCCGGTGAAGAAGCCCGGCGATTTCGCCAGTGTCGCATCAATCTCGGCAAGCCAGGACACGACCGGCACGACGGGCGAGAAAACGAACGCAACATAGGAACGGCCGCGCATGCGGACCTGCTGACGTGCGACCTGTTGAGTTGCGTCCATCGACCCTGACTCGGCTGTCTTTTCGAATGGTTAACAATCGGCCCGCATGGTTAATCAATGGTTAACGAAGCTGGGTGTTTTCACGGATTTGGTTGGGAGGGGCTGACGGGAGGAACCCCCGCGAACGGACCATGACCGGCAACGCCGCGAACGGCCAGCTCTAGCCACTCTCCTCGCAACAGCCGACGGAGGCGGCAGCTCAGTTGCGTGGCGCTATTGGTTTGCCCCGCGCGGCTGCTGCGACATTTGCCGCAGGAAGTCGGCGGTGTCCTTGGTCAGGCCATAGCCTTGCACCTGATTCGGCCTGACGGCAGTTGATGGCGCGGACACTGAAGCCGGAGGGGCCGGCGGGGATGACAGGGCCTGGCTTGCGTGCTGCTGCGGAAACAGCACCAAGACGACGACCAGCCCAACCACCGCGAGAGCGAATATGGCGATGGCCCCGATCACCATTGGATCCGCCTTACGCGGCTCGGCGGCAGCGACGGGGGCCGTTAGCGACGGATCAGGCTGGACCGCGGCTTGCACCGATTCGACGGCGGGAGCGGTAGCAGCCGCAGCGGGCTCCTTGCCCGGCATCGTGCCGGCAACGACCAGCAACACAAAATTTGCAACCCCGACCACCAGTCCGACCGGATTCATCAACGCCATGAACTGATCCGGCGGAAGCTTGTTCGTGATCGCGTAGGCCGCGACCAGGATCGGGATCACCAGCATCGTGCCGAGCATGAATGTTGGACCGATCCAGCCCGGCCACCCGATATCCTTGAACCGCCCTCCAACCACTGCCGCGAGCGCGATGATCACGACGGTATCGATCCCGCCCAACCCACCATTGCTGCCCTTGGTGAGGATAAAGCCCAACGCGAGATGCGCGAGGACCAATGGGACGGCATACAACCAGAAGGTTGGCTGGTCAGTTCGCTCGGGTAGTTTCATCGCCCGCCCCAGATGTCGAGCCGGTTCGGCCACTCACGTTTGCAACCTGTAGGAGACGGGACGAAGCGGGTCAACGCGTCGCTGGATGCGAAGGGCGTTGCTGGAAATATCAAGAAACGCACACGCGACCTTCACGAGGATCGCATGGCTATTCCGCCTTGATATTGGCGGACTTGACGATCGGCCACCATTTCTCGACCTCGGCAGACTGATGGCTGCGCAGCGCCGCGGGGGTCTGCCTGTCCGGCGGCGGGATCTCCTGCCCGAGTTCGGCGAAGCGTTGCCGGACGGCAGGTTCGGCCAGCGCTGACATCACCGCCTTCGACAGCGTCGACACGATCTCGGCGGGCGTGCCGTTCGGCGCCCAGATGCCGTGCCAATAGGCGATATAGAGACCCGGCAATCCGGCTTCATCGACCGTCGGAATCTCCGGCGCCGATGCGAGGCGCGACGACTGGGTCACCGCAAACGCCTTCACGGTCCCGCTCTTCACCTGCGGCAGCGAGTTGGAGGCCTGATCGAACATGATGTCGATATGTCCGGCCATCAAATCGTTCAGCGCCGGACCGGCGCCGCGATACGGCACGAAGGAGAAATTCGTCTCCGTGAGCTGCTGGAAGAACACGCCTGCAACATGCGCGCCCGATCCCGGACCTGCGGTGCCCGATGTCGCCTTGCCGCCATTGGCCTTGAGCCAGCCGATCAACTCCTTCAGATTTTGCGCCGGCAGATCGGGCCGGCCGATCACGAGCTGCGGCCCGCTTGCGATCAGCGCAATCGGCGCGAACTCGCGCACGTCATATTGCAGCTGATAGATCGCGCCGTTGAGGCAATGCGTGCCCCAATGCCCGATCGTGATCGTGGTGCCATCAGGCGCCGCGCGCGACGCGCGCAGCCCCGCCACCGTGCCGGAGGCGCCCGTGACATTCTCGATGATGACGGGATGGCCGAGCGTGTTGCGCATATATTCGGCGAGGATCCGCGCCAGCACATCGGTCGGCCCGCCGGCGGCGAACGGCACGATCATCGTGACCGGGCGCGCAAGCGTTTCCGCGCCTGCGCCGGGCGAAGCAAGCGGCAGCGTCGCCGCGCCGAGTGCGAGTTGCAGCAATGGGCGGCGAGAGATGTTGGGCATGTGCGTTCCCCCTCGTGCTGTCATAGAGCCGGCATCGCCGCACGGTCCAGCCCGAAGACGTCCCTAGAAGCTCCAGCCCTTCGACGTGCCCCAGTCCATCATGAATTGCTCGGTCTCGCGACCGGCATCGGCGAGCCATGCGGTGAAGTCGGCGATCGCGCCGGCGCTTTCATTGTCGGCTAGATAGAACGAGCGGTATTCGCGCTTGCGCAAGCCGAGGTCGCCGAACGGCAGGCAGAGCTGGCCGGCGATCAATTCGTCGATCACGAGGAACAGCGGAAACAGCCCGATGCCGATGCGCTCCAGCGTCGCCTGCAGCGCGAAGAACATCTGCTCGAACCGCAAGGTCTCCTGATCCGCGCTCATCTCGGCGCCGGCCTGGGCCAGCCAGCGCGGCCAGTCGTAGGGCTCGGTCAAATAGGTGATCAGGGTATGGTGCCGCAGGTCGTCGGGAGTGGCGAGCCGCCCGCGCGTCAGCAGATCGACATGGCAGACCGGCGCGATCAGCTCGGTCATGAAGTGCTGCGACATCCAGCCGACCGGCTCGCCGACATTGCCGCGGATCGCGACGTCGAACGAGCGGTCGTTGACGTTGAGCGGCCCGATCGAGGTCAATAACCGTAGCTCGACATCGGCGCGCATGCGCTGGAACGAGGAGATGCGGCGGATCAGCCAGCGCATCGCAAACGTCGGCGGCGCGCTGACGCGCAGCACCGACGGCGAGCCGTACTGCTTCATATCCATCGAGGCGAGCGCAAGCCGATCGAGGATCGCCGTGACCTCGCGATAGTAGATCTGCCCGGCTGCGGTCAGCGTCAGTTGCGAGGGCGCGCGGCGGAACAGCTTGACGCCGAACCACTCCTCGAGAAGCGCGACCTGGCGGCTGACGGCGCCGTGGGTGACGAGCAGCTCTTCGGCGGCCTTGGTGAAGCTCACATGCCGCGCCGCCGCCTCGAATGTTCGCACCGCATTGAGCGGTGGCAACTTTCTCATGATCGTGTCGCGTCTCCGGAAGGCTCAGGAGGATAGCGTGGTGGCGTCCGGATTGTCGAGGGCGCGGACGAACTGAGCGCGGTCGAGGTCGCCTTCCCAGCGCGACACCACCACGGTCGCGACCGCCGTGCCGATGAAGTTGGTCAGCGCCCGCGCTTCGGACATGAAGCGGTCGATGCCGAGCAACAGCGCGATGCTCGCCACCGGAACATGGCCGACGAGCCCAACGTCGCGGCCAGCACGATGAAGCCGCTGCCCGGCACGGCGGCTGCGCCCTTCGACGTCAAAAGGCAGACCACGACGAGACCGATCTGCTGGACCAGCGACATCGGCGTATCGGTGGCCTGGGCGAGAAACACGCTGGCCATGGTCAAATAGATGCAGGTGCCGTCGAGATTGAAGGTGTAGCCCGTCGGGATCACCAGGCCGACGATGGATTCCGCGCAGCCGGCGGCTTTCATCTTGTCGATGAAACGCGGCATCACCGATTCCGAGCCTGATAGTCCGAGCACCAGCAGCAGCTCTTCCCGGAGATAGCGGATCAGCTTGAAGATGCTGAAGCCCGCAAGGCGCGACACGATGCCGAGCCCGACGATCACGAACAGCAGGCAGGTGAGATAGAACACCAGCATGAAGTGCGACAATGCAACGATCGAGCCGACGCCGTATTTGCCGATGGTGAAGGCCATGGCGCCGAACGCGCCGATCGGCGCAATCCGCATGATCATGCCGATCAGGATGAAGAGGATCTTCGACAGCCGCTCGATCGCCTGCAGCACCGGCTTGCCGCCTTCGCCATAGCGTTGCAGGGCAATGCCGAACAGCACGGCGAAGAACAGCACCTGGAGCGTGTCGCCGCTGGTGAACGCGCCGCCGACGGTCGAGGGAATGATGTTCATCAGGAAGCCGACGACCGTCTGGTCGTGCGACTGGGTGACGTAGGAGGCAACGAGGCGGGAATCCAGCGTATCCGCCGAGACATGCATGCCGACGCCGGGGCGCGCCAGATTGATCACGATCAGGCCGAGGATCAGCGCCGCGGTGGTTGCGATCTCGAAATAGATCAGGGCTTTCACGCCGATCCGTCCGGCCTTGCGCATATCGCCGAGGCTCGCAATGCCGTGCACGACGGTGAGGAAGACGATCGGCGCGATCGCCATCTTGATCATCTTGATCAGCGCGTCGCCGAGCGGCTTCAGCGCTGCGCCGACATCCGGCCAGAGATAGCCGACCAGCGCGCCCAGCGCGATGCCGATCAGCACCTGGACGTAAAGACGCGCATGCCAGGGCGTTGCGACGGCGTCGAGACGGGTGGCGCCGTCATTGGTGATGGTGGACATGGGCGTCGATCCTCGGGACATCTTGATGTTGGCCGCGCGAGTGACTTCATCGGCAAACGCACCGATGCGGCAGCGGCGGGACGTTGGCGGGCGATTGCGTAAAGCGCAAACGAGTTAAGCTCAGGCAGCGTGACCTCAGCTCACAGGCCGGAGTCGGCCTGATTCGAAGGGCGCGCGGCCGACGGCAGGCCGCGTGAGCCTACCTCACGCTCCGTCAGCATTACTCGTTTGCGGGCGCCTCCCCGTTTGACCGACAAGGATGGGGAAGCCGGCCGTCAACCGGCGCAAGGGACGAGGAGCAACAATGAGCAGACTTTCGGTGGCGGTGATCGGCGCCGGCATGGGCGGGCTTGCCTCCGCCGCGGCGCTGACCCGCGCAGGGATCGATGTGACGGTGTACGAACAGGCCCAACGCTTCACGCGGCTCGGCGCCGGCATCCAGATCGGCTGCAACGCCATGAAGGTGATGCGGGCGTGGGACCTGGAGCCGGTACTGCGCCGCGAGGCGTTCTATCCGCGCTCCTGGAACAACAAGGAATACGACACCGGCGCGGTGCGCTTCGACATGGTGTTCGGTCCCGTCGCCGAGGAGCGCTATGACGCACCCTATCTGCTCGGGCATCGCGGCGACCTGCATGCGGCGCTCGCCAGCGCCGTGCCTGACCACCTGATCCGTCTCGACCACAAGCTGACCGCGATCGAACAGCGCGCCGACCGCTCGGTGGCGCTGACCTTCGCCAACGGTCACACCACGACGGTCGACGCCGTGGTGGCCGCAGACGGCGTGCATTCCTTCGTCAAGGAGCGCCTGTTCGGCCGCGACGAGCCAAACTTCACCGGCCGCATCGCCTATCGCACCGTGTTCCCGGCGGCGCTGCTCAACGGCTATCCGATCGACGATTGCACCAAATGGTGGGGGCCGGATCGCCACATCGTCATCTATTACGTCAAGCCTGATCGTAGCGAGGTCTACTTCGTGACCAGCCAACCGGAACCCGGCTTCACCGTGGAATCCTGGTCGGCCACCGGCGACGTCAACGAATTGCGCAAGGCGTTCGACGGCTTCCATCCCCAGGTCCGTCACGTGCTCGAGGCCTGCCCGTCGGTGCACAAATGGGCGCTGGTCGACCGCGACCCGCTGCCGCGCTGGAGCGACGGCAACATCACGCTGCTCGGCGACGCCTGCCATCCGATGACGCCCTACATGGCGCAGGGCGCGGCGATGGCGATCGAGGATGCGGCGGTGCTGTCGCGCTGCCTGAAGGGCGTCGATCGCGACGGCGTCACCGAGGCCTTCCGCCGCTTCGAGGCGACGCGCAAGCCCAGGACCTCGCGCGTGCAGTCGAGCTCGCGGACCAACACCTGGCTCAAGAACCCGACCGATCCGGACTGGGTCTACGGCTACGACGCCTGGACCGCGCCGCTCGCCGAGCCGGCGCTGGCCTGACCACAGCTCAACAGGAGAAGACGATGACCGACGCAAATCCCCGCGGCGAGAAATTCGAGCGCGGCCTCAAGACCCGCCGCACCGTGCTCGGCGACGCCTATGTCGAGCGATCGCTGAAGGCTGCCGACGATTTCAACTGGCCGATCCAGAAGCTCGCGACCGAATATTGCTGGGACGAGATCTGGAATCGCCCGGATCTCGACAAGCGCGGCCGCAGCCTGCTCAACCTCGGCATGATCGCGGCGCTCAATCGGCCGCACGAGCTCAAGGTACATATCCGCGGCGCGCTCAACAACGGGCTGAGCAAGACCGAGCTGCGCGAGGTGTTCCTGCAGATCGCGGTCTATTGCGGCATGCCGGGCTCGACAGCTTCCGCATCGCCAAGGACGTCTTTGCGGAGATGGGCCTTGTCGACTGAACCGGCCCCGATCGTATCAGCCGCATGGCAGGGCTTTGTCCGGCACGATGTGCAGGGACAGGCCGGGCGGCTAAGCGTCCGTGCCGGCGGCCCCGAGCGCGGGGCGCCGGTGCTGCTCTGCCATTCGATCCTGACCAGCAGCGCGATCTGGCATCGGCAGGCGATCGCCCTTGCCGGGCGCGGCTATCGCGTGCTCGCACTGGACAGCCGCGGTCACGGACACTCGGAAGCGCCGCGCGGCCCCTACACCATGGATGATCTGGTGGCGGACGCGATCGCTGCGCTCAATCACTTCGGCATCCGGCAAGCTCATGTGATCGGCGTCTCGCAGGGCGGCATGACGGCATTCGGTCTCGGCGTGCGTCATCCCGACCGCCTGCTCAGCCTGTGCGCAATCGCCGCACGCGCCGATGCGCCGCCGCCGTTTGCCACGGCATGGGACGACCGGATCGCGCTGGTGCGCGACCGCGGCATAGCGCCGCTGGCCGCGCCGACCGCCGAGCGCTGGTTCGGCTCCGCCTTTCTCGCGGCGCATCCGACGATCACAGCTGCGCTGCTGAACTGCATCAACGAGACCGATCCCGAAGGCTTCATCGGCTGCGCCCGCGCGATTCAAGACCTCGCCTATCTCGACGGTGTGAAGACGATGCGGCTGCCGCTTACGATGATCGTGGGCGCGCGCGACCAGTTGCTGGTGCAGCCGATGACCGAGCTAGCGGCGATGCTGAGTTGCCGGCTGACGATCATCCCCGGCGCCGGGCATCTGCCCCAGGTGGATCACCCGGACGAGGTCGACGCTGTGATCGACGGGCACTTGCGCGAGCTGGCTCGATTTGCATAGCGCAAAGTAGGAATTCTCAACCCGGTGATAGCTCTTATCGAAATGCGACCGGGCTGGCTGCGCCGCCACCCTGTCGGGCTATCGCTTGGTCCTTTCCATCCGTGGAGGAGATATGTCGGCACCGACTGCTGGCCGTCATCTGCACCTGATTCCCGCATAGCAGGCCTCTGCCAGCCCCTTTGTGGCGGTTCTCGCCCACCGATGACTCCCAACCCGGTGGCGACAGCGTCGTTTCCTCATGCTAGAGTACAGAGAAGGTCACAACGCGCCGGTGTATCGAGCATGGCAGTGCAGACTGACCCTGTCTTGTCCCCTCAAGTGACGCCTCCCTTTGAGCGGGCTTATCGGGCTGTCCTTGCGGCTGATGTGGTTGGTTATACCCGGCTGATGGAAGCGGCCGAGTTCGAAACCCATCAACACCTTCGGACTCTACGTGTCGAAATCACCGATCCGACCATCGTCTCCCATCGCGGTGAAATCGTAAAGAATACCGGTGACGGGTTTCTCGCGGTATTCGAGAGCCCGTTGGATGCGCTGGAGTGCGCGACCGAGTTGCAGCAGGAAATCCCGGTTCGGGAAAGCCAGCATTCTCCCGAGCGTCGCATCGCATTTCGAATTGGTCTTCATTGGGAGCCCGTCATATTCGATCTCGATGACGTCTACGGAAGCGCCGTCAATATCGCCGCGCGCCTTCAGACGGCTGCGCCGGCGGGCGGAATCGTGGTGTCGTCGGCCATGCTCGATAATCTTGATGGCGTCGGAGAACTGAAATTCGACAGTCTTGGCGACCTTCGGCTGAAGAATTTGACGCGGGCCGTCACCGCGTTCTCGTTACGATTGCCGGGGGTGGATCGCGGTGCGGCAGTCGGGTTCGCGGGCTCGCCTTCGAAACGCGCAAGACTGCCCTCGATCGCGGTCCTGCCATTCGTCAGTCTTTCAGACGACGCCGACGACAATTATTTCGCTGAGGGATTCGTCGACGATATCATCGCAACGCTCAGCAATATTCGTCATCTTCTGGTTGTTGCTCGCGGATCGACCATGATGATCGATCGCCGCGCCGTCGATCACGGAACGGTGGCCGGCGAACGGCTTGGCGTGCGATATTTTCTCAGTGGCAAGATCCGGCGCGCCGGCGGTCGAATTCGGCTCTCTGTTGAGCTCGGGGACTTATCGACGGCATCGGTCATATGGGCGGAAAAATACGAGACGGATATCGAGCAGATCTTCGGGGTGCAGGACGAAATCGCCCTCATGATCGTGGGTCGCATCTCGGCGCATGTGCAACAGGCCGAAGTCAAACGCGCGATGCGGAAGCGTCCTCACAATCTGAACTCGTACGATTATTTTCTGCGCGCCCTTGACCTCCTCTACAAGCTGGACTTCGCGAGCTTTTCGCGGGCTCGGACCCTGTTGGAGCGGGCGCGCGAGGAGGACGACGGCTATGCGGCACCATATGCATTTTCTGCGCGTTGGCATATGCTGAACATTGCCGAGGGCCGATCGACCGATCCCGACGCCGAAGTCGCCGAGATCATTCGGCTCTCGAACTGCGCCATCGAACGCGATCCATCCGACGCACTTGCTCTTTCACTGCAAGGGCACGCGCGGAGTGCATTCCATTTTGACTATGACACGGCTTTGGACTGCTTTGATCGTGCGCTTGCGGCGTCGCCAAACAATCCCTGGGCATGGATGTTCAGCAGCGCAACATACGGCTTCATCGGCCAGGCAGCGTCGGGAATTGAGCGGGCCGAACGGGCCATTCGGCTGTCCCCGCTGGATCAACAAGCCTTCGTCAATTATTCACGACTCTGCCAAAATCATTATTTGAACGGCACCTATGAGGAAGCCATTCGCTGGTCGCGAAAGGCACTCAGCCTCAATCCACGGTATGGAAACGCGATCAGGATCGCGGCGGCAAGCCTGGTGGCCGTCGGCCGGCATGAGGACGCCTCGCTGATGGCGAAGCACCATCGGTTGGTTTTGCCGCAGTTCACTGTGTCTCACTATGCGCCGCGTTGCCCTTTCAAGGCGGAGCAGGCCTCACTTTACGTGCAAAGACTGGAAGCCGCAGGACTTCCTGTGTGAATTGGAGTGACCCGATTTGACAAAATGATCATTGGAGCTGGGAGGTTGCGATGCAATTTCATTTGCGTGATGGCGGCGGGGACGGTGGCGGCGACGGCGGCGGAGATGGCGGTGGCGGTGGTGCTGGCGGTCAGAGCTATGGCGCAGGCGGAGCCTATGTTGGTTCGCCACCGCCACAGGGCGCACCTTTCCTGATCTTCGATCCGCTGGGCGGTGAAATCCGCGCGGAGGAACTCAATTTCACGGCCGTTTTCCCTTGGTCGGGGTGGCAACCCGACCTTTTTGGTGTGATCGCGCTGGCGGAGTTCGGCGAGACCAATTGGCGCCGCCATATTCAGCCCGCTGGTCCACCAACGGATCCTGCGGACATTTGCGTCGAAATCGATCAATTGGCCGCAATGGCGCGCGACGAACGCCCGCGCTTGATCGGCGAAATTCTCGACCAAAATGCGAGACTCCGCGGCTATTTTGCCGAGGTCTTGATGATGTCGGCGTGGTCACATCCCAACACGCTCAAGATCATTGAGATGGCGATCCGGGTCGCTCAAATGGTCGCGATTCACTTCAAGCTCAAATTCAATCGGGCTCGGCCGCAGCAGATTTGCCCTGCTCTCGTTCCGTTGATCAATTCGCCGGGGCACGCCTCATTTCCAAGCGCGCATTCGCTCGAAAGCCACCTGATCGCGCTGTCGCTTGCGGAGATCGATCCTCAGCATACCAAAAGGGCACTCGTTGCATTGGCCGATCGCATTGGCCGCAATCGCGAGGTGGCGGGCGTCCATTATCCGAGCGACACGGCTGCGGGGAGGGACATTGCACGCCAGGCGTTCGATATCCTTAAAACTTGTCCGACATTCAAGACGACATTGATCGAGGCCAAACGCGAGCCTGGCGGGGCCGGGACGCTGGCCCTGCCTTCCGGATATCCGACCTCCACAGCGAAACCGGAGGAACGATCGTGACCTCAACAGCAGACGAAACCGTTTCTCTCGTGAACGCAACCTGCGTCCCGATTGAATTGCCTCCGCTCACGCAATCGAGATGGCGGCTGCTCGACTTCAAGAACCTGCAGCAGGAAAAGTCAAACTGGTGCTGGGCCGCGGTCGCGGCCAGCGTCGCCCATTTTTATCGGCCCTCCAGCACAGTAACCCAATGCGACATCGCGAACGGGCAACTCGGCCGGGATGATTGCTGCGTGGGCGGCAAGGAGACATGTAATGTCTACGGCTACCTGATGTCGTCGCTGTTCCGCGTTGGCCATTTCAGCAAATGGACGGCGCGCCGACCCGCGTCCTTTCAAGAGACCCAGGAAGAGATCGGCGGCACCCGCCCGCTATGCATGCGCATCGTCTGGAATGGCGGCGGGGCCCACCTTGTCACGATCAAAGGCTACGCCGGTGAATCCGCGCCCGGTGCGCAGCAGCAAGATGACCGCGGCCTGGCGATCGCGGACCCCTGGTGGGGCCTCTCGGACATCGACGCCGAGGAATTCCCGCGCGGCTATATCAACTGCGGCACCTGGACGGACACATACTACACCAAGGGGGCAGCGCATGCCGATCTCAGCAGCTGATCTTTCAGATGGCGCCCGCAACGCCGTCCTTGCCGGCATGGTCAAGCGAGCATCCACGCGGGGCTTTGCGACGCCCAAGCTAAGCTTCGCACACAGCGACCATCGCGACGACCTCCGACTTTGCGCACCGCATCGCATTGCACTGCTGCGATTGAACACGTTGCGTCGTCTGATCCGGCCCAACAACGGCGCCAAGGCTCCCGCGTCAATTGAGTTGCCCGCGCTCGATTCCGTAGTGACTATCCTCGGTTGGCGGTTTCTCATCTATGACAGGAACGACGCTCTCGAGCCGATCGCTGCGGCTCATGCTGTGTTGACAGACCACGGAGATTACCGCCTGGCCGAACTGAACGAGGGGCCATACGTCACCAGTTCTCTCAATGCGCTTCAAGCGCCCTCGGTGCGCGAAGCGATCTCGTCCAGCATCGACGATGGCAACTCTTGCGAGCCGATGCTGCTGCTTGCGCCGGCAATTTACTTTGCCGGATTGTGGATCCGATATCAGGACAGCCAAAAAGACTTCATCCTGCCGATGGATTCGAACCTTCTGCCCGCCTTTCGTGACGTGAAGCCCGCACAGCTGCTCGCTGTCCTGTTTCAAGCATCGCTTGCGGTTCCAACCGACAGCGCTACGGCAGGGTGACACAAATCGGTGCTCCAAAATGCTGGGGCACCGTTCAAAGAAGCAACGGGAGCCCTCAGGCCGATCCTGTTAGCTCCCGCGAGCTTCCATGGTGGCATCAGGGCGCCAAGCCGCACGATGGATTCTACCACCAGAGCGTTTCGAGCGAAGTGGACACCGGTTCCCGTGAAGAAAACGCGTCAAAACAAGAGTCTAAAGCTTCGGTTCTGATTCAATCGGAACCGAAATGCTCTAGAGAGCCCGCGCGAAATTGGCGAAGAACTCGTCCGCCATCTTCTTGGCCGTGCCGTTGATGAGCCGCTGCCCCAGCTGCGCTAGCTTGCCGCCGATCTGGGCATCGACGTGATAGCTCAAAAGCGTGCCTCCCTCGCGTTCGACGAGATCGACCTTGGCGCCGCCCTTCGCGAAGCCCGCCACACCGCCCTCGCCTTCCCCTGAAATCTTGTAGCCGTTGGGAGGATCGAGATCGCTCAAGGTGACTTTCCCGCGAAATCGAGCCGACACGGGACCAACCTTCATCCGGGCGACGGCGCGAAAGCCCCCCTCGTCGGTTTTCTCCAATTCCTCGCACCCCGGGATGCAGGCCTTCAGGATGTCGGGGTCATTCAGCTTTTCCCAAACCGCCTCCCGAGGCGCCGAAAGTTGAATCTCTCCAGTCATCGTCATCGCCATGGAACGTCTCCGGGCTTTCGGGAATGCATAGCGAGCATCAATTGCGAACCGGCGCGAACACCCGCGCCATGTAGGTGGACAGGTCGTTCGATATCTGCGCGCGCGAGGCGTCGGCGACGCCGGCCAGGGTCTTCGCCAACGTCTTCTTGAACTCGATCTGCATCGAACGGGCGATCTGGATCCGCTGCGCCTGAGGTGATCCCGCGCCGTGCATGGACTCGGTGAGATATCCCACGGCGTTCCTGCCGAGCGTCATATTTTCCACCAGGCGCAGGACCCGGATCCTGTCCTCGGTCGAAACCTCCGGACGTCCCTTGAGATATTTTTCGATCAGGGGGCCGACCGTTTGGTGCCTTAGCTCGCGCTCCGAAGGAAGGGTGACCATCAATCCGCCGGCAAGATCCTGCGCCAGGCGGCCGATCTCGTAGGGAAAACGCGTGACGTGGTGCTTGCACACATTCGCCAGCATCTCGTCCGGAAGATACGCCCCGGACTTCATCGCGATCCCCTGATGGCTCGCGGCGACACCGGTCCCATAGATCGTCTCGTTGAGATGGGTCATCTCGACGAGCTTGTCGCGTACATGCGAGACGTGCTCGACACCGTTGTAATCCGCGACCGCGGCGGCCGCGCCGATCAGCACGTCGCCCACGCCCGTTTTGCACACGTAGCTGCGGCGATGGTAGCAGGTGAAGCGTTCGACCAGCGTGGAGGCAAACTTGAACTCCCCGTCGAGGAAGACGAGTTCATTCGGAATGAACACCTCCTCGAAGACGATCATCGCTTCCTGGCCGGAGAACCGCGCGTTGCCGGCGTCGATGTCGCCCTCCTCGGCGCTGCGCGTATCACAGGATTGCCGGCCATAGATGTAGGTGATGCCGTCGGCGTCCACCGGGATGGCGCCGGCGATCGCGTAGTCCTTGTCGGCAGCCTCCAGCCGCATCGTCGGCATCACGATCAGCCAATGCGAATTCAGGCAGCCCGTCTGATGCGCCTTCGCGCCGCTGACATAGACGCCTTCCGACGTGCGGCGCACGACGTGAAGGAAGAGATCCGGATCAGCCTGCTGCGAGGGCGATCGCCCGCGATCGCCCTTCACATCCGTCATCGCGCCGCCGATGACCAGGTTCGCGCGCTGCACGCGCGCGAGGAACTGCTTGAACCGCGCGTGATAGCCGGTGCTGTGCTTCCCATCCAGATCGTATGTCACCGAATGCAGCGAATTGAGCGCATCCATGCCGACGCAGCGCTGGAAGCACGTACCCGTCAGTTGCCCGAGACGACGCTGCATCTTGTTCTGCATGACGAGATCGCCGGGGCTCGCAGAGATGTGGAGGAAGCGGTTCACGCGGTCCCCGGTCAGAGGCGAGATAGCGGACGCCAGTTCGGGATCCTCGTTGGCGAGGTCGTAGGTCCTCGCGACCGCGTTGATCGACGGCCTGATGATCGGATGGTCGACCGGCTCCTCGACCGCCTCACCCATCAGATAGACCTTCAGCTTCCGCCCTCTCAGGCTCTCGATATATTCGGAGCCGGACCGGATCGGATTGCAGAACTGAGCCGAGCCGCCGGCGACGACGTCCTGATCCATCACGATGCCTCCATCGGTGCGGGGCCGCAACGCAACGGCATCGCGGCCCCTGTTATCGATCTGTGTCAACCTTTCTTCACCAGCGGGCATGCGCTGTCCTTGAGCGGACGAAACGCCTGATCGCCGGGAATAACTTCGCGAAGCTTGTAGAAATCCCAATCGCCCTTCGACTCCGACGGCTTCTTGACCTCGTAGACGTACATGTCGTGGACCATGCGGCCGTCCTCCCGGATCCTGCCGTTCCTGGCGAAGAAATCGTTGATCCGCAGCTCGCGCATCTTGCTCATGACGGCCTGCGCATCGTCGGTGCCCGCGGCCTGGACGGCCCGCAGATAGTGCATGGTGGACGAATAGTCGCCGGCGTCGCCCATATGCGGCGGCCGCTTCATGCGCTCGAAGAACCGCTTCGACCACGCCCGCGTCTCGTCGTCGCGGTCCCAGTAGAAGGCGTTTGTCAGCACCAGCCCCTGCGCCGCGCTGAGGCCCAGACTCTTGACGTCGGTGATCCAGACGAGCAGCCCCGCGAGCGTCTGTCCGCCGTGCTGGATCCCGAACTCCTGGGCCGACTTGATCGAGTTCACCAGCACGTTGCCGGAGCCGGCCAGCGCAACGACCTGCGCTTTCGACGACTGCGCCTGGAGCAGGAAAGAGGACTGGTCGAACGTCTCGGGCGGATAGCGGGTCGCCCCGACGACTTCGCCGCCCATCGCCTTCACGACCGCCGAGGTATCGGCTTCGAGCGCGTGCCCGAATGCGTAGTCGGCGGTCAGGAAGTACCACGACTTCTTGCCCTCTTTGGCGAGCGCGGTGCCGGTGCCGCGCGCGAGAGCGTAGGTATCGTACGCATAGTGGACGCTATTCGGCGTGCACGCATCCCCGGTCAGCCGGGATGATCCGGACCCGTTGATGATGGCGATCCGGTTCTTCTCCTTTGCCAGCCCGGAGACCGTGAGCGCGATCGAGGAATTGATGAGGTTGCCGATCATGTCGACGTGATCGACGTCGAACCATTTGCGCGCCAGCGCGGATGCGGTGTCGGGCTTGTTCTGGTGGTCGGCGACGACGACCTCGATCGGCTTGCCGAGAACCTTGCCGCCGAAATCCTCGACGGCCATCTTGATCGCCGTAACGGCTCCTTCGCCGGATTCGTGCGAGAACTGACCGGACATATCCGTCAGCACGCCGATTTTCACGACGCCGTCCGAAATCGCCGCGGTCTGGCCGGCGGCGCCGCCATTGATGACCACCAGCGTCGCAACGGATGCGACCAGGACGCTCGCTACTTTCAGGTTCATGACGTTCCTCCCCGGGGTCACATGCCGCCGATTTCTATATTTCTTTAACTAGCATAACTAGACTTATATTACATGCATAACTAGACTGATTTTTCGGGCGAGTCAATCGCGCCGATGTGCTAGAGGTGCGCTACTTTCGGGGCCGCCGCACTCGCGGTGGCTGCATGGATGGACTTTCCGGAATGCCCGCCGCCGCCAAGATTCAGAGCACCAAAGCCTCGGCCAAACCGAGGTCACCGGCGACTGCGGACCGGACGGCCGCCGGTCGAACCGAACGCAATTGTTCGGTCGCGCGCACGCTGGACATCGTCTCCGATGCCTGGGCATTCCTGATCATCCGCGAAGCGTTCTTCGGAACGCAGACGTTTGAAGCGTTCCGTTCGGCGCTCGGCATCCCGCGGGCCACGCTCACCGACCGGCTGAGGAAGCTCACCCAGCTCGCCATCTTCCGCCAGGTCGCGCCCGGCTCCTCGCAACGCAAGGAATACCGGCTGACCAAGATGGGGTTCGATCTCTATCCGAGCTTCATCGCCCTCATGCAGTTCGGCGATCGTTGGCTATCCAAGGGCAAGCCCCCTCCGCTGACGCTGATCCACACCAATTGCGGTTGCGACAGCCACCCCATCGTCACGTGCTCCCATTGCGGCGAAAGCGTCGGCGCGCGCGATGCGACGTACCGGGACGGCCCCGGCGCCGGACGACGTCCTGCCAAGCCGGGCCGCAACACCAGGCGGGCTTCCGACGGGAGCCGGTTCATGCTCGGGCGCCCAAGTTCGGTTTCGCGCGCCCTGGAGATCATCGGCGACAAGTGGAGCTTCATGGTCGTTCGCGAGGGATTCTTCGGCAACCGCCGCTACGACAAGATCCTGACCGAGCTCGCGATCGCGCCGAACATCCTGACCGATCGGCTCAACCGCCTGGTTGCCAACGGCGTCTTCTACCGCCGGCAGTACCAGAGCTCCCCCGACCGCTACGAATATCTTCTGACCAAGATGGGACTGGATCTCTATGGCCCCTTCATCGCGATGCTGCGATGGGGCGACCGCTGGCTCTCCAAAGGCAAGCCCCCACTGCTGCTCACCCATCTCAAATGCGGACACGACTTCAACGCTTCGGTGGATTGCGACCGCTGCAAACAGCCGATCGTCGCCGCGGATATGCGCTACCGGCTGACCTACGATCCCAAATCGTTCGGCGCCCTGGGGCCGCGATCAGTCGACTGAACGGCGTCCTTGCGCTCACGCCTGGCTCAACGCTTCGACTAGCTTGAAGCGCATGATCTTCCCGGAGCCGGTCCTTGGAATTTCGCCAACGAGATGGGGCGCCTCGGGAATCTTGTAGGCCGACAGATGCGCCCTGCAATGATCCAGCAGCGCAGCCACATCGAGTTCGTTGTCCTTCGCAACGACGAAGAGGCAGGGCACCTCGCCCAGCGTCGCATGCTTCACGCCGACCACGGCGCAGTCCTTGACATGGGGATGCCGGACGACGACCTCCTCGATCTCGGCGGGCGCGATGTTCTGACCGCCGCGGATGATCAGCTCCTTGATCCGGCCTGTGATCGTCAGATAGCCCGCCGGGTCCGACTTCGCGAGATCACCGGTGTGATACCAGCCCTTGCGCAGCGCCGACGCGGTCTCCGCCGGCTTGTTGAGATAGCCCGGCATCAGGTTCGGTCCGCGGACGATCAACTCGCCCTCCTCGCCGAACGGAACGTCCTCGGCGGACGACGGATCGACGATCCGTACGGCAAGCCCGGGCACCGGCAACCCGCACGATCCCATCGGTCGTGCGCCGTGCAGCCAGTTCATCGTCACCATGGTGGCGGTCTCGGTGATGCCGTATCCGTCGAGCAGCCCCGTCTTGAAGCGATCCTCGAATCCGCGGTTGAGGGTTGCCGGCATGATGGCGCCGGCCGAGATGCAGAGCCGGACCGCGCCGAGGCGCTCGACACCGCTCTCCTGGGCACGCAACAAGAGATAGTGGAACATGGTCGGCACGCCTGGCAGCACCGAATACTTTCCCGTCTGCAGCAGGTCGAGCGCCTGCTGGGGCGAAAACTTCTCCATGATGTGCTCGCTCGCGCCCACGGCGAGCACGCCGAGCACGGACAGATTGAGGCCGTAGGAGTGGAACAGCGGCAACGGCGACAGCACGACGTCCTTCTCGTTCAACTCCGCGATCGGCGCCCAGCAGGACGCAGCGATCCAAAGCATGCTGCGTAGCGACAGCAGCACGCCCTTTGCCCGTCCGGTCGTCCCCGACGTGTAGATGATGAACGACGAACGATCGATATCATTGGGATCGGAGGGCGCTGCGGCATCGTCAGCCGCAAGGCGAGCCAGCGAAACGCTCTCCGTTTCGGCATCCGCTCCCGCAAAGATCACACCCGGCGCGATGGAGGAATCGCGGCAGACCTTGTGAATCGTATCCTTTCTGGCAGGCGTCGTGACGATGAATCCGCATCCGGCGTCGATCAGCCGATAGCTGATCTCCCCCTCCGCCGCATCGTAACTGATGGGGACAACGACCGCGCCGGCGCGCAAGGCGGCGAAGCATGCTTCGATCCAATCGACGCCGTTCGGCAGGTAGATCGCGATCCTGTCGCCGTCGCGCAGACCGGCCTTCGTCAGGTTGGCCGCGATCGACGCGGTCCGCCTGGTGAGAGCCGCGTAGGTGACGGATCGCGACGAATCCCAATACGCTATTTGGCCCGGGCGTTGCTGCGCGTGACGCTCGAGAAGCGTCGCAATCGGCGCGATCAGATCGACGTGAAGCATGCCTCCCTCCCTAGACCATACTGTATCCGCCGTTGACGCTGATCACCTGCCCGGTGATCCAGCTTCCGGCATCGGAGGCGAGCAGAGTGACCAGCGGCGCGACGTCGGAGGGCAGTCCCAGACGGCGGATCGCGTAAGCCTTGACCAGCTTCTCGCGGTTCGCATCGACCCAGGTCTTGTCGTGCGCGGTTTCGATCAGGCCGAGCGAAATCGAGTTGGCGGTCACGCCCGAACGGCCCCATTCGCGCGCCAGCGACTTCATCAGCGCGATCGTGCCGGCGCGCGCCGCGGCACCAAGCGCCAAGCCGGATTCGCCGACCCTGGAAGAGTCGCCCATGATCGAGATGATCCGTCCGTGGCCCGACGCCTCGAGCAGGGGGCCTGCGCTGTGGGAACAATTCAGCGCGCCATAGAGGCAGGTGTCGATCTGCTTCTTCCAATCCTCCGGCGTGCTCTCGCTGAACCGCTTGCGGAACACCAGGCCGGCGTTGTTGACCAGGATGTCCAATCCGCCGAAATCGCTCTTGATGTCCGCGATCATCTTCTTGACGATGTCGGCGTCCGCGATGTCGGCCTGGTAGGCCTTCGCCTTGCCGCCGGCCTTCCCGATCTCGGCGACCACCGCTTCGGCATCCGCCTTCGAACTGTGATAGTTGACGGCGACGCTCGCGCCGCGTTCTGCCAGCATCAGGGAGATGGCTGCGCCGACATCCCGTCCGCCTCCAGTCACCAGGGCAACGCGTCCTTTCAAGTCACTCATCTGCTTTTCCTCTCGATTTGAGCTTGGCTTGTTGCATCAGTTTGAAAATGCGCTCCGGCGTCATCGGAAGGATCGAGACACCGATACCGAGCGGCGACAGCGCATCGGCGATCGCGTTGGCGATCGCTGCCGGCGCGCCGATCGTGCCGCCCTCGCCCATGCCCCGGAAACCGCCCGCCGCGGCGGATTCGCTCTCGACATGAACGACGTCCATGAACGGTATGTCCGGCGCGGAAGGGATCATGTAGTCGACGAGGCTCGCAGTCAGGAGCTGGCCGTCTTCGTCATAGATCAGCTCCTCGAACAACGCGGCGCCGATGCCCTGCGCGACGCCACCATGCACCTGACCATCGACGATCATCGGGTTGATCAGACGACCGCAGTCTTCGGCGACGACGAATTTGAGGATTCGCACGAAGCATGTCACCGGATCGACCTCGACCACGGCGATGTGCGTGGCGGCCGCGGTCGTCCCGTTGATCGGATCGTAGGTGTAGGTGGCGCTCAATTCCTCACGTGCATCGACCGGCAGCGTCTTCATGTCGGAATAGACCGCCTTGGCGATCTGCTTGAACGTCACGGTGCGGTCGGTACCAAGCACGACGGCCTTGCCTTCGCTCACCTCGATGTCGTCAGCGTTGGCTTCGAGGAGATGCGAGGCCACCCGCTTGACCTTCTCCTGAAGTATCCGGGAGGCGCGCTTCGCAGCACCGCCCCCGAGCACCGCGCTGCGGCTTGCGTAGGTCCCGGTCGACATCGGCACCTCGTCGCTGTCGCCCTGGATGACGCGGACGTCCTCGAACCGGGCTCCGAGATCGTCGGCGACGATCTGGGCCAACGTGGTCTCGAGACCCTGACCATGCGAGGCGACGCCGAATGCCGCGGTAATGGCTCCGGTCGAGTCGATGGTGATCTTTGCCGTTTCGGAGCCGGTGTTGATCGGCATGCCCGGCGCCACCGCGATCCTCGAGCCGATGCCCGTCAACTCGGCGTAGGAAGCGATACCGATGCCGAACAGGCGCCCTTGCTTGCGCGCATCAGCCTGTTCCTTGCGGAGTTGGTCATAGCCGGCCGCCTCTGCAGCGGCTTCGAGACATTCGATGAAACCGGTCTTGTCCCAGATAATTCCGGACGCGATCCGATACGGAAACTCCTCTGCCCGGACCAGATTCCGGCGCCTGATTTCGAGCGGATCAATGCCGAGCGCCGCCGCTCCGAGGTCCATCAGCCGCTCCGCCACGAAGGTCGAGATCGGGCGGCCGACGCCGCGGTAAGGGCCGGTCGGCGGTTTGCAGGTCGCAACGCCGCGCACAGTGCCCCTGTAGGATCCGATCTTGTAGGGCCCCGGAAGGAAACTCACGACCTGAACGGGTTCCAGGCCACAGGTCCATGGATAGATCGAGAACGCACCGACGTCCCCGATCACGTCCGCCTGCAGCGAGGTCGCGATGCCATCCGCGTCGAACCCCATCTGGGCATCGACGATTTCGGCGAACGCCTGGCTGCTGCTGCTGACGTCCTCGAGCCTGTCCGCCGTCCACTTGACCGACCGACGGAGCCTGCGCGCCGCAATGCAGATCAGGAGTTCCTCGGGATAGAGCGATCCCTTCGACCCGAAGCTCCCGCCAACGTCCGGTGCGACCACCCGCAGGCGATGCCCCGGCAGGTCCAGCGATTCCGAGACCGCGTCGCGAACGATGCCGGGAATGTTCGACGACGTGTAGAGCGTGATGGCATCTCGGCGCTTATCGTACTCAGCGGTATAGCTTCGCGGCTCCATCGCCAGCGGCGCCTTGCGGGTCATCTCGAAACGGCCGCCGACCTTGACCGCGGCAGCCTTCAGATCGGCTGCAACATCGCCCTTCTTGAATTCGCGGGTGATCAGTACATTGGTGCCGGCGGCTTCGTGCAGCAGCGGCGCACCATCAGCGATGGCCGTTTCCGCGCGCGAGATTGCATCGAGCGGTTCGTACTCGACGTCGATCAATTCGAGCGCGTCCTCGGCCAGGTACCGCGATGTCGCAACGACCGCGACGACGGCCTCCCCGACGTAGCGGACCTTCCCGGAAGCAAGCGGCACGATCGGCGTCGCGTAGTAGTTCGGCATCCGCGAGAACGGGATCACCGGCTTGAAATCGCCGGCAATGTCCTCCGCTGTGAGCACAGCGACCACGCCGGGCGCGGCCTGTGTCGCCGCGCTATCGATGCGGACGATAAGCGCGTGCGGCTGACCGCTGCGAAGGAACGCCAGATGAAGCGGCCGGTCCGGTTTCCGGTCGGCCGTGTATTCGCCGTTCCCGGTCAGAAGACGCGGGTCTTCGGTGCGCTTGATCGGCGCACCGACGTTCCGCGGCCTCAGGACGTCGGAGGGACTTGCGCGCCGATCGCTATTCATAGCCTTCGGATCCCTTGCGCAAGGTCCGCCACTGCGCGTCGTCATGGCCACAGATGATGGTGGCTCCGTTCCGCTCGATTCGCCGTATCTCCTGGAACGTCTTCAACTGCTGCTCGACGTTCCAGGTATTTCGCGGAGCCTCGTCTGCATCGAGATTCTGCCGCAGACTAACCGCGTCGGACGCCAGTAGAAACCGGCCGTCGCGGTCGAGGCTGACGAGCGCACCGAGCATCCCCGGCGTGTGGCCCGGCAACGGCACCAGCACGACGCTGGAGTCGCCGAACAAATCCTTCTCTCCGCTTACGGGCTCGATCGGCTGTCCGTAGTCCCAGTCGTCCCTGAGATAGCCGACCGCCTCGGCACGCGGCGCGTTAGCGGCTTCGATCTCTTTGGCGTGGGCCAGGATCGTCGCCTTCTTGAAGAACTGGTTGCAGCCGCAATGGTCGGGGTGAAAGTGCGAATTCACGACGATATCGATGTCGCCGGGTTCGAGGCCGCTGCACGCGAGACTCGGCAGCAAGGTCTCGCTTGCGTTCATCGTCGGCTTCATGACTTTGGCAAGCGGTCCCCACCGGCCCTCGGCGTCGTCGACCACAGACGGATGACAGCCGGTATCGAACAGCACGTTGCCCTGCTTGTGCCGGATCAACGCGCTGCTGACGGGAAGATCGATGGTTTCGCTGCGGTCGGCGTCCGGCACGTAGATGCTCTTCTTCATACGGAGGCGCCCCGCGGCGAGGAAGTTCAGCTTCATGACGCCTTCTCCGTGCGCTTGGCGGCGGCGCTTCGGATCGCCGCGACGATGTTCTGATATCCGGTGCAACGGCAGAGGTTGCCCGAGAGCCCCTCCCGGATATCCTCGTCGGTTACGAGCGGATACTTCCGGAGCAGGTCTTCGCCGGTCATCAGCATGCCCGGCGTACAGAAGCCGCATTGCAGCCCGTGGTGCTCGCGGAACTGAGCCTGCAGCTCATTGAGCTCTTCCGGCGATCCGAGCCCTTCGACCGTAACGATCTCCGCGCCGTTGGCCTGGACGGCCAACATGAGGCAGGATCGCGCGCTGTCGCCGTTCACCAGAACAGTGCAGGCACCGCACACGCCGTGCTCGCATCCGACATGCGTTCCGGTCAGGCCAAGCCGGTCACGCAAGAAATCGGAAAGCAGCATGCGCGGCTCGACATCCGACACGTCGTAGCTCTCGCCGTTCACGGTCACCGATACGCTGCTTGTCATCCGATCAGCCTCTCATCGCCAGCGCCGTCTGCAACGCCCGCTTCGCCAGTTGGGCGAGCAGATGCCTGCGGTAGTCGGCCGATGCATGGAGATCGTCATTCGGCGAGACCTGGGCGACGACGATCTCGGAGAAGCGATCGGGCATCCGGTCGTCGAGCTCCAACGCGATGAGTTCCTCCTCCGCCTCTTTCAGCCGCCGCGGCGTATCGGCCACGCCCATCACCGCGACGCGCGCCGCCGCCAATCCGGACGGGCCGCGGAGCACGGAGACGGCGATGCTGGCCAGCGCAAAATCGCCGAACCGGCGCGCGACCTCCTCGAACGCCCAACCGTCCTGCTTCAGGATCGGAAACGCGACCTCCACCACGATCTCTTCCGGCTCAAGACAGTTCGTCAGGGCGTCGACGAAGAATTCCTTTGGGGTGATCCTTCGGCGGCCCGAAGGCCCCTGGACCAGGATCTCGGCGTCGTAGAATGTCGCGAGCATCGGGAGTTCGGCAGCGGGATCCGCATGGGACAGACTGCCACCGATTGTGCCGCGGTTGCGGATCGCAAGATGCGCGACGTGACGCATCGCCGCCGCAATCACCGGCAGCTTCGCGGCGATCAACGGCGAATGTTCCAGCTCGCGATGGCGCGTCAGCGCGCCGATGGCGATGCGGTCGCCGCGGTCCTCAATGTAGGACAATCCCTCGATGCGATTCAGGTCGACGAGCACGGTCGGACGCGCCATCCGGAAGTTCAACAGCGGCATCAGGCTTTGACCGCCGGCCAGCACCTTGCCTTCGCCGTTCGCGGCAACGAGCGCTTCGACGGCGGCTTCCACCGTCGACGGCACGACGTAGTCGAATTGGGCAGGCTTCATTGGGTGCCCTCCAAAGCTGTTTCCCTTCCGGACCTACGCGCCGCGGAACCGCGGCGACCGCTTCTCCGCGAACGCACGGCGGCCTTCCTTGAAGTCCTCGCTGTCGGCGGCTTCGTCGATGAGCCGCTGCGCCGCGGCCGGATCGAGCGCGCCGGCGCCCATCGAAAGCCGGTTCAGCATGTACTTCGCGCCGGCGATCGACAGCGGCGCATTGGCCGCCAACCGCTGCAGAAAGCCCTCCGCCGCGAGGCCTGCGTCTTCGTGCAGTTCGTCGATCAATCCCATCGACAGCGCCTGCTCCGCTGGGTAGCGGTCCGCTGAGTAGAGGATCCGCTTTGCGTTCGAAATTCCCGTCAGGGCCAGCAGGCGTTGCACGCTATGCAGGCCGTAGACGATCGAAAGCCTGGCTGCGGGGATGCCGAACGTCGCGGTTCGATCGCCGAAGCGGAAATCGCACGCCAACGCGAGATGGCAGCCGCCGCCGAGACAATAGCCGGAGATCGCGGCCACCACCGGCTTTCCGAGCACCGCAATCGCACCCGAGCAGGCGTCGACAGCAACCTCGTAGGCGGCGCTTTGATGCCTGTCGTCCCTGATCTCTTCGAATTCGGAAATGTCGGCACCGACCGAGAAATCCTTGCCCGCTCCCCGAAGGACGATGCCGCGAACCTCCCGGTCTCCGGCAAAGCCCGCGAAGATCTCGGCCATTTCGCGCCACATCGCCAACGTCACGGCATTCTTCACGGCAGGCCGATTCAGAATGACGTGAACGATGCCGTCGCGGCGCTCGATGTGGATGTCCTCCGACACGTAACCTCCCCGGCGCCCAGCCGATGAATCCCGGCAACTTTCCGGCGGACAGCCGGTGCTCCCTGTCACTTGCATAAGTAGACTAATTTATTCGGCCGCGTCAAGCCGCAAGAGCTTTTCGACGTTCTTTCCTCGTAAGTGGATGATCGGGAGGCCGGAATCGCCAAGCGAAGCGCGGCCGCGGCGTGCAGCGCCGGCTATCGCTTTCGGGAGCGATCGATCGCAGCGCCGCGGACCATGAGGGCGATCTGGCGGCCGACTTGGTCGACGCTGAGCGGGCCGCCTGCCTTGAACCAGAACACGGTCCAGTTCATGGCGCCGAGCATCGACAGGCGGAAGGCATGCCGGTCGCAGTCGGGATTGAGCGGAAGTTCATCGATCAGGCCCGCGAAGATCTGCTCATACTCGTCGCGCTGACGAACCAGCTTCCGGACGCCTCGAAGATTGTAGTAGCGCGGCGGGGTGAGAATGGCGCGGGTGACGCTGCCGCCGAGCAGGATACGGCAATGCGCGACGATCGCTTCCTCGAGCCGCGCCCACGGATCGGTAACCCCGGCGATCGCAGTTTCGACCTCGCGGCGCATCGCCGTCAGGCTCTCCTGATGCACCGTGAACAGCAGGTCTTCCTTGGAAGGAAAGTGATAATACAGCGAGCCTGACAGCACGCCGGATGCCGCGGCGATCTCCCGGATCGACGTGCCCTCGAATCCCTTGTGGGCGAACAGCCCGGATGCGGCAGCGATGATCTGCCGGCGACGGTCGGGCCCTCTCCGCAGCGATTTCGGCTTCTTCTCGCCGCCCTTCGCGCGCCCTTTGGGCTTCGTCATTCTCTTGTCAGCCGTCAACGGAAACAACCAGCCTCGCCGCTTTCGATTGCCGCCCATCTACACTTTTGAGCACATGTTGTCGAGAATTGTAGCCGGGCGCGACTGGTCCGTTGTGCGGCCTTCCGGACTTCGTAGCCGTCGTCGGCCCGCGGCGTCTTCCCTTGAACCGCAAGCCGGGCTCGCCGAAGGCGATGGCGGAGCAAAGCATCTGGCCCTTCGGCAGATGGTGCTCCTCCGGCGCGTCTTGCCTCCCGGCTCCGGGCGGCCGGGCATCGCGGTCTTCCCGGACAAGTCGTCCCCGATTCGGGTTTCTGACGGAGCATCATCCGCCGACAAATCGCGACGACTTGCTATTCAATCAAGCGAGCGATAGAATAAGAAAATGCGTCGCCAAGCGGCATTCCCCGGAGACTTTCGGCCTCGGGTGAGCTTACGGCGAAAGCGATCGGCAGGACAACGATCCGCCACCAGGAGGAGCGCCGTGAGCCACGGGACCAATCCGGATTTCGGATACGTTTGGCGCGACCTGCTGCGCCAACGGGAGGATGCGGGCCATTCGCCCGGCGCCGATGCCATCAAGGCCGCCGGGTTCGGCCAGGCGACGAACCGGATAACCAATCTCTCGCGGCGCAGAACCTGCTCGCGCAGACCTTCTCCAAATATCTCGCTGCGATGAACCTGCCGGCGCAGGCCAACGCCTTCCAGATCCCCGGAGCGCATCATGTCCGATTTCCTGATCGAGCATACGCCATCAGCCTACAAGTATCCGCTGCTGATCAAGCACCTGTTGCACGCTCCGATGACGCAAGCGGCAGACCAGGAGATCGTCTATCGCGACATCAGTCGCTACACCTATCGCGACCTTCACGAACGGATCGGCCGGCTGGCGGGCGCCCTGACGGCGCAGGGCGTCGTGCGCGGCGACGTTGTCGGCGTGTTGGACTGGGACAGCCCGCGTTATCTGGAGTGCTATTTCGCGATCCCGATGCTGGGCGCGACCTTGCAGACGGTCAACATCCGCCTGTCGCCGGAGCAGGTGCTGTTCACGCTCAACCATGCGCGTCCCAAACTGCTGCTCGTCAATGTCGAGTTTCTGCCGCTTGTCGAGCAGCTGCGCGACAAGCTGGAATCCGTCGAGAGCATCATTCTGATCTCCGATGACGGCAGCTTCCCCGCGGCGGCCGGCAAGGTCGCCGGTCGCTACGAGGAATTGCTGGCGAAGGCGTCGCCGGATTTCGCGTTCCAGGATTTCGACGAGAACACGCGCGCCACGATGTTCTATACGACCGGCACGACCGGCGTTCCGAAAGGCGTCTATTTCAGCCATCGTCAGCTCGTCCTGCACACGCTGATCGACCTGGTCGGCTTCGGCTCGCCGGCCCGGCAAGGCCGCTTCCACCGCGAAGACGTCTACATGCCGATCACGCCGATGTTCCACGTCCATGGCTGGGGGCTGCCCTATGCCGCGACCGCCGCCGGCGTGAAGCAGGTGTATCCGGGCCGCTATCAGCCCGACCTGCTGCTCGATCTCATCAAGACCGAGGGCGTGACCTTCAGCCATTGCGTGCCGACCATCCTCCAGATGCTGCTCTCGGCGCCGAACAGCAACGACGTCGACCTGTCGAAGCTCAAGATGGTGATCGGCGGCTCGGCGCTGTCGAAAGCGCTGGCCAAGGCTGCGATGCAGCGCGGCATCGACATTTTCGCCGGTTACGGCATGTCGGAATCCGGCCCGATCCTGACCATCGCGCAACTGCGCGAGCATGAATTGACCGGCAATCCCGACGCGGAGGCCGAACTGCGGACCAAGACCGGCACGCCCGTCCCGCTGGTCGATCTCCGCGTTGTCGACGACGCGATGAAGGACGTCCCGCACGACGGCAAGACCTCCGGCGAAATCGTGGTCCGCGCGCCCTGGCTGACCATGGGTTACCTCGGCAATCCCTCCGCATCCGAGAAGCTCTGGGAAGGCGGCTATCTTCACACCGGCGACATCGGCACCATGTCGGCCCATGGCGTGGTCCAGATCACCGATCGCATGAAGGACGTCATCAAGACCGGCGGCGAATGGATTTCGTCGATCGAGCTGGAGGATATCCTGATGCATATGCCGGGCCTCAAGGAGGCGGCGATCATCGGCGTCGCCGACCCGAAATGGGGCGAGCGTCCGCTGGCGATCCTGGTGACGGGTTCCGCCGACAGCATCGACAAGAGCGCGGTGCAGGCGCACGTCAAGGGCTACGCCGACAAGGGCGTGATCTCCCGCTTCGCCATTCCGGACCGCATCCTGTTCGTCGACGCGCTCGACAAGACCAGCGTCGGCAAGATCGACAAGAAGGCGCTGCGGGCAAAATACGGCGACGGCTGAGGTCGCAGATCGGCCTGACGCAACGCAGCAAAAACACCGATCGCAAGGAGGGAACAATGGCCGAGAAGACGATCATGGATATGTTTGCCGAGATCGGCAAGCAGTTCAACCTGCCGAAGATCGATTACGACGCCCTGCTGGAGACCCATCGCAAGAACGTCGAGGCGATGCAGGCATCGACGCTCGCGCTCTCGCAGGACGGTCGCGCGCTGCTCGCACTGCAGCAGGACATTCTCACCGACGTGACGCGCCAGAGCCGCGAGCTGATCGCCGAATTCAAGCCTCAAGGGTCTCCACAAGAGGTTGCGGCCAAGCAAGCCGAGCTCGCGCGGCGCGCCTTCGACGCGGTGGTCAAGAACACCAAGGACATTGCCGAGCTGGTGCAGAAGTCGGGCGCCGGGGCGTCGACCATCATCATGAACCGGATCCGTGAAAGCATCACCGAGGCGCGCGCGGCGATCGACGGCAAGACCACCTGATCTCTGATCTCAGCGTTCGCGCCAGCCGACAGCCGCCGCTGACCGGATGGACTCAGCGGCAAATCTGGCCGATCTTCGTGCCGGGAAAACAAGACAGGAACGCGAGACACGGCCGACACCGACTGACGCACCGGAACTCAGGAACGGACACCACCATGAAAAAGGAAGACGTTCTCAGGCAGTACACCACCCCAACCGGCGCGCCGGCCTTCGTTCCCGGCCCCCATCGCTTCACCTCGCGCGAATATCTCAACATCACCTACCGCACGGACCGCGAAGCACTGGTGAGGCAGGTCCCGGAGCCGCTCGAGGTCGACGAGCCGCTGGTCCGCTTCGAGGTGATGAACATGCCTGACACCACCGGCTACGGCTCCTATGTCGAATGCGGCCAGGCCGCCGTGGTGCGTCACGGTGAGGAGAAGGGCGAGTACATCATCGGCATGTATCTCGACAATCTGCCGGCGATCGCCGCCGGCCGCGAGCTCAGCGCCTTTCCGAAGAAGCTTGGCTCGGCGAAACTGTTCGTCGATTCCGACACGCTGGTCGGCACACTGGATTACGGCGTGCTGAGCGTGGCGCGTGCCACCATGGGCTACAAGCACAAGCCCTACGATTTGGAGAAGGCGCGGCAGGAAATCTGCGTTCCGACCTACATGCTCAAGATCCTGCCGAGCTACACCAAGCGTCCGCGCATTTGCGAACTGGTGCGCACGCAGATCACCAATATCGAGGTCAAGGGCGCGTGGCGGGGCCCGGCGCGCCTGCAGCTGTTCGAGCACGTGCTCGCCCCGCTGGCCGATTTGCCGGTGCGCGAGATCATATCCGCCACCCACATTCTCACTGATCTCACTCTGTCGCCGGCCGCGGTCATCTACGACTATCTGACCGACACTGCGCCAGCCGTGGACAGGGGGTAAGGCCCATGCCCAACTCCCAGCAAGACATCCTCAACCGCTATCGCAAGACGGCGATCATCGGCGCCGGCGTGATCGGCGCGTCCTGGACGGCGGTGTTCCTGGCGCACGGATTGGAGGTCGTCGTCAACGATCCGCGCCCCGACGTCGATGGGTTCGTCCGCGACTATATCCGTAACAATCTGTCGACGCTGGAGGCGCTCGGACTTCCGACCGCGAACCTCGAGGCAAAGCTGCGGTTCGAAGCCGATCTCGACACCGCCGTCGCCGGCGCCGACCTGGTGCAGGAGAACGGCCCGGAGCGGATCGAGTTCAAGCAGGATCTGTGGGCACGCATCAGCAAGGTCGTCGGCGACAAGGCCCTGCTGCTGTCGTCGAGCTCGGCCAAGACCGCGACGGAACAGGCGCTGAAGTGCTCACGGCCGGAGCGGCTATTGGTCGGCCATCCCTTCAATCCGCCGCACCTGATCCCGTTGGTCGAGGTCGTGCCCGGCGAGAAGACCAGCGAAGACGCGGTCGCCGACGCCGTCGCCTTCTACGCCGCGGTTGGCAAGGTGCCGCGCGTCGTGCGCAAGGAGATGCCGGGCTTCGTCGCCAACCGCCTGCAGCGCGCGATCTTCCGCGAGTGTTGCTATCTCGTGATCCAGGGCGTCGTGAAGGTGGACGAGCTCGACGACATCGTCACCAGTTCGATCGGCCTGCGCTGGGCCGCTGACGGCCCGTTCCGCTCGTTCCACCTCGGTGGCGGCGCCGGCGGCTTCAGGTCGTTCTTCAAGCAGTTCGGCCCCGGCCTCAACGAGGCCTGGAAGAACATTGCGCCGGTCGATCTGAACGAGGCGGCGCAGGACAAGATCATCGCCCAGGCGGAAGCGTCGTTTGCGGCACGCCCGGCGGAGCAGCTGGAGCGCGAGCGCGACGCCAAGCAGCTCGCGATCATCCGGGCGCTGCGATCGGTCGCAACCGACCGATAGCGCGCGATGCACTCGCGTCATCCGGGCAAAGCGGGACGCGAACCAGGGGAGGAGCGAGATGGGACTTTTGTTCGAAGGCCTCAAGGTGATCGATTGCGGCAGCTTCATTGCGGCGCCGGCGGCGGCCACGGTCCTGTCCGACTTCGGCGCCGACGTCATCAAGATCGAACCGCCTGGTTCGGGCGATCCCTACCGCCACCTCACCAAATTGCCGGGCCATCCGAGGAGCGACCAGAACTACGCGTGGATGCTGGGCTCGCGCAACAAGCGCAGCCTCGCCGTCGACATGGCCAAGCCCGAGGGCCGCGCCGTGATCCAGCGCCTCGCCTCGCAGGCCGACGTCTTCATCACCAACTATCCTGCTTCCGCGCGCAAGAAGCTCGGCATCGGCTACGAGGCCTTGGCGGGGCTGAACGACCGGCTGGTCTACGCCTCGTTTTCCGGCTACGGCGACAAGGGCGCCGAGGCGACCAAGCCCGGCTTCGACGTCACCGCATGGTGGGCGCGTTCCGGCCTGATGGATACGGTGCGCGCCTCGTCGCAATCCGTGCCGGTGCGTCCGGCGAACGGCATGGGCGATCACTCCGCGGGCTTCACGCTGTTCTCCGGCATCGTGATGGCGCTGTACCAGCGCCAGCTCACCGGCAAGGGGACCGAGGTCAGTTCTTCCCTTGTCGCCAACGGCCTGTGGGCCAATGGCTACAACGCGCAAGCCGCGCTGTGCGGCGCGACCTTCACCGACCGCCCCGCGCGCGAAGTCGCCTTCAATGCGCTGACGAATTATTACAGGTGCCGCGACGGCCGCTGGCTGATCCTCACCATCCTCAACGAGGAGAAGCAGTGGCCGGACTTCATGAAGTGCCTCGACCGCGAGGACCTGATCGAAGATCCGCGCTTTGCCAAGAAGGTGGACCGCCTGACCCGCTCGAAGGAGCTGATCGCGCTGCTCGACAAGGAGTTCGAGAAGCACGACCGTGCGGAATTCCGCAAGCGCCTGACCGCAGCCGGCATCGTGTTCGACGTGGTGGCGACGCCCGAGGACATTCCGACCGACCAGCAATTGCTCGACAACGACATCCTGGTGCCGTTCTCCGGAAGCGAGACCCGCACCATCGACAGCCCGATCTCGCTGCGCGGCGTGGACAAGGTGCAGCCCCGGATGCCGCCCTCGGTCGGGCAACACACCGACGACGTGCTGAAGGAAGCCGGATTCGACGCAGCGGCCATCGCGCAGATGCGCGCGGCGGGTGCCGTCGGCTGACGGCCATCGACGCCAGGGACGTTTCAGTTTTCAGGAGCGACGCATGAAGATCGAAGAGCTGTTTTCCGTGAAGGGCAAGATCGCGGTGGTGACCGGCGGCAGCCGCGGCCTGGGGGAGATGATCGCCCGCGCCTATGTCGAGAACGGCGCCAAGGTCTACATCACCGCGCGCAAGGCCGACGCCTGCATGGCGCTGGCCGAGGAACTGTCCAAACATGGCGAATGCATCGCCATTCCGGCCGACCTGTCGCGAATGGACGAGATCGAACGGTTCGCCGCTGAACTGCGCAAGCGTGAAACGAAGCTGGACATCCTCGTCAACAACGCCGGCGCGAGCTGGGGCGCGCAATTCCACGAATTTCCGGAGAACGGCTGGGACAAGGTCATGGACCTCAACGTCAAGTCGGTCTTCTTCCTGACGCAGAAGCTGCTCGATCTGTTGGAGGCGGCAGGATCCGAGAAGGCCTATTCGCGGGTCATCAACATCGGCTCGATCGAGGGCATCCGCACCACGCATCTCGAAGCCTACTCGTATGCCGCGTCGAAGGCCGGGGTCAATCACCTCACCCGCATCATGGCCAAATTCCTCGCGCCGAAGCACATCGCGGTCAATGCGATCGCGCCCGGCTATTTCCCATCCAAGATGACGGATGCGATCGACGAACACGGCTCCCGCCAGGTCGTTGACGACGCTCCGATGAAACGCATGGGGGCGCCGGAGGATATGGCGGGGATCGCGCTGTACCTGGCGTCGCGCGCCAGCAGCTTTGTGTGTGGCGCGGTCATTCCGGTCGACGGTGGGCTCGCCACGACTGCGTAGGGTTTGCCTGACGCAACGCGAAGGGCGGCACACCAGCGGCGTCCGCCCTTGCCGGCGTCAGGACTTATCGTCGGTCGGATCCGCCACCTTGACGATCGCCAGCAGCAGCAGGCCTGAGAGGATATACGCCGCCACGATCAGGTAGGTGCTATAGAGCGAAGAGCCGGTTTCCGCCGTGATGTAGCCGGTCACCGACGGGGCAACTGCCGGACCGAGATTGCCGAGGCTGCTGATCAGCGCGATGCCTCCCGCGGCGCTGGCCTTGGACAGGTACTCGGTGGTCGTGGTGAAAAACAGCGGCGTCGCGGAGACGAAGCCCAGTCCCGCCAAGGTCAGACCGATCACCGAAGCCAGCAGATTGCCGTGGGAGAAGGTGATGGTCATCAGTCCCAGCGCCGCGACCACGACGCAGGCGACGTAATGCCAGCGCCGCTCGCGCGTCTTGTCCGAATGGCGCCCCATCAGCACGGTGCCGATGATGCCCGCGATCTGCGGCAGGGTGGCCAGCAGCCCGACCTGGAACAGGTCGGCGACGCCCCAGCTCTTGATGAGCGAGGGGATCCAGAACACCATCGTGTAGGTCGCGCCCAGCAGCAGGAAATAAGTGAACGCCAGGCCGTAGACCTTCGGATCCCTGATCATCTGCCAGAAGTTGGCATGAGACGAGGACTCGACGTCCTTGTGATCATGGTCGAGTTGGTAGCGGACTTTGGCCTTGTCGTCGGCGGTCAGCCACTTCGCATCCTCGGGTCTGTCAGGAAGATAGAAATAGGCGACGAGGCCGAGGATCGAAGCAGGCAATCCTTGCGAGATGAACAGCCACTGCCAGCCATGCCAGCCATCGATATCGTTGAGATACTTCATGGTCGCGCCGGACAGCGGACCGGCGATCACCGAAGCGATCGCCGTCGCGGTCATGAACATCGCGATGATCTGACCGCGGCGGGCCGAGGGATACCAGTGGGTCAGGTACAGGATGATACCCGGGAAGAAGCCGGCTTCGAGCACGCCGAGCAGGAAGCGCGCGACATAGAACTGCGTGGGTGTCTGCACGAAGGCCATGGCGACCGCGACGATGCCCCATGTGAACATGATGCGAAGCAGGGTCTTGCGGACGCCGATGCGCTCCAGCAGCAGGTTGCTCGGCACCTCGAACAGGAAGTAGCCGACGAAGAAGATTCCCGCGCCGAAGCCGTAAGTCGCATCGCTGAAGGTCAGCGTCTGCTTCATCTGGAGCTGGGCGTAGCCGATGTTGATGCGGTCGAGAAACGCGACGACGTAGCACAACATCAGGAATGGCAGGATGCGCCAGCCGATCTTCGAATACAGCTGCGCGAGAGCACCGCTCTGCCCCTGGCTGTGAATGCTGTCGACGCTCGTCGTGCCTATGGACATTCGTCACTCCCCTGGTTGGCATTCGCCTGGAGTCTGCGCCCCAGTTGAGAATGGATTTGCCTGGACGTGCGGGTCGACGCCGCTTCCATCGTGTTGCGACGCGGCGGAATTCACATTCTTGTTATTCTAACAGTTGCTTGATTGATTAGCAATCAACGGCTTCAGGCCGGCCGCGCGGCCAGCTCGGCTTGAGCGCGCTGCGCTGCGATGGGCAAAGGCTCGATCAATTCGACCCTTCTGGGCCCCAACCCACCGTTTGAACGACGGCCGGAAAGGTGTGGCTTCGCCTCCGGCGTTTGCGCCTCAATGCCGTGAGGAGTTTTGGGGCTCAAGTTAACCTGGGAATGAAGATCGTTTGCTACACGGTGGGCTCGATCCGGAACCCGACATCGAGTCGCGGCTGATCGTGGCGAGTGCAAAATGATCGAACTTCGCGTTGGAGACAGCCGGGCGTTCTTCGAAGCGCCGTTTCACGCCTATCGCCCCGGCGATGGTTACGTATCTCCGTTACGCGGCGATATCCTGCGCATGCTCGATGCCAAGGCGAACCCGCTCTGGCTTTCGGGCAATCCGTTTCGCTTCTGGACCGCACACCGACAGGGTCGCCCGGTCGGGCGCATCATCGCGCACGTTCATGGCCAATCGAATACGCGACACGGGACCAATCGAGCCCAGTTCGGATTCTTCGACTGCGCCGACGACGCGGAGGCTGCGGCTGCCTTGCTCGACGCGGCCGCCTCGTTTGCCCGCCAGTCAGGCAAGACGGAACTGGTTGGGAATTTCAACCTGACGGCCATGCAACAAGCCGGTGTCGTGACCGACGGGTTCAGTGCGCGCGCCTATACGGACATGGTCGTCAATCCGCCGCACATTCCGGCCTTGCTTGCCGCCAACGGCTTCGAACCGTTCTTTCCGATGACGACCTTCGAACTCGATATGCGGACTGTGGCGCCACAGACGCGCGCGCTCGACCCTTCCGCGGGATTCAGCTTCGCGCCGATCGAACGGCGCAGCTTTCCGGAACGGATGGAGCAGGCGCGTCTGGTGCTCAACGGCGGCTTCGATAAAAATCCCATGTTCGTGCCGCTGACACCGGACGAATTCCAGTTTCAGGCTGGTGAGATGATGTCGATCCTCGATCCCCGTCTGTCTTCGGTGCTCTTGAAGAACGGCCGTCCCGTCGGAACGATCGTGTGCATTCCGGACCTCAACGGCTTGCTTGCCGCCACGCGATCGCGGATCGGCCTGCTGACGCCTTTTCATTATCTGCGCTATCGGCTGCGACGCCGCCGCGCGGTCATCATCTTCTATTCGGTGATCCCCGATCTTCATGGGCAGGGCGTGATGGGCGCGATGCTGGCCCGCACGGTGACGGCCCTGAAGGATGCCGGCTACGAATCGCTTGGCGTCACCTGGATCAGCGACGTCAACGCTGCGAGTCTTCGCCAAATGGAGCGTTTGGGTGCGCGCCCGTTGCAGCGCCTGCACCTGTTTCGCAAGGGATTGTCATGACCCGCGACGATGTGACGGTCTGAACCAGAGCGTTTTCGAGCGAAAGCCTGTCCCGGACTTGATCCGGGATGGCCCCCGGTTCGCGTGAAGAAAACGCGTCAAAACAAAAAGCTAGAGCAGTTTCAGATACTCGATAAGATCGCGCTTGTCGCCTGCATCGAGCTTCTCTCCGAAGCGATGCCCACTATTGTTCCTGCCTGGCGTCGCCGTGTCTATCAAGGCCGGCATCGAAAAAGGTTTGTAACCGCCGGGATAGTTGCCGGTCTTGTCGAGCTTGAGCCCGACTTGCTCGAAATCAAGCGCATGACCGCCGACATTGAATCGCCGGGGTCGCGTATCCGGAGACAGCAGCGAAGTGAGCGTCGGCACCGAACCGTTATGCAGATAGGGCGCTGAGGCCCAGATGCCGGTCAGCGGAGGGGCCGCATAGTTGCCTCCGCGGGCCACCGCGATCTTCGATCCATAGCCGGTCCGGGTGATCGCCGCTGCGAGCGGCTCATCGAATAGTTTGGCGCGCAATCCGTCGGTGCCGACATCGCCGATCCAGTTGGGAAATTCGACAAGGCGCGGGGTCAAGTTCGCATCGTACCGTCCATGGCAAGCAGCGCACTGCGTGGCATAGAGCTGGCGACCGTGTTCGGCCCGATCCCTGTCGATGGCGCCGGGGAATGGCTGCGGCCTGTAACTCTTGAGGAAGGCCATCACGTCGACGGCCTCTCCAATATTGCCGAGAGCGGCATCGGGATGGACGCCCATGCTCGGCACGGTAAAGAAAGTCATGATCGTCGCAAGCGACTTCAGATGCGTATCGTCGAGCCCGCTTGCCGTCATCGGCATCTGACGCGCCGGGCCGGGCACGGCATAGGCTCCGTCCGCGAGCAGGCTTGTCCGCCATACCCGACTGCCGAGGTCGGGAATCGAAACGACCCCTGCATCGTCGGCGCCATTGCCGGCGAGGGGAACGCCGAGCGCAAATTTGAGCGCGGCGACGCCATTGGTGCTGCCCGGCGTGCCGTTCGGAAACGGCAGCGGCTTTTCGATGTTGCCGAGATCGGCAATACGCCGCTCGACCAGTGGCAGCACAAACCAGCGCAGGCTTTGTTTTTCGCCCCAGCCCATATCCGGAAACAAGATGTCGACCGCGGCAATCAACTGTTCGGGGCGTTTGATCGCGTTGCGCGTGGCACGGAAGACCGCGAGCGTGTAGGCCTCGATATCCAGGGAAGTATTGGGCATGCCAAGCCATGTCCGGCGCGGATCAGGCGTTCCGCCCGCTCCGTAGGTGACGCCGGCGTGGCATGCCGCGCAACCGAGATTGGCCACGCGGATTTTTGTCCCAGCGAGCGGAGCCAGATCGCCGTAGGAAAATCCAAGCGGCAATTCACTGGAGCTTTTCGAAACGCCGAGGGGGCGATTGGCGACCTCGGCGCCAGGAAGAAAGCCAAAGCCAGCCAGTGTCGCATCCAGTGTCGATCGAGCCAACGGCACGCTTCTATCGCGCGCCTGGGCGTCGAGCACCAGAGCGGCAGCGACGAGCCGCCAGGGCAACGCATGGGTTTGCAGCGCGTCCAGGCTTATTCCACCGAAGCCTGCGCCCTCAAATGCCGCAGCGCCTCTTGCCTCCGCGGTAGCGTCGGCCGAAACCGAAGGGCGGGAAAGCGATTCGGTCGTCGTACGCGCCGTCGCCCAAAGCAATGAAGCACCTGCCAGCGCGACGGCGATAGCTGCAAGCACAAATGAGCGCCGTCTCATGGCCGCATGGCTCCCGTCATGAGGTGCCGAGATTAACGAACGCGTCCGGCTGCTCCCATTGCGGATAATGGCCGCAGCGATCACTCAGCTCAAGCTTGGCCCAGTGGCATCATGACCCGTTCGCGATGAAGCGTGGAAAGAACGATCCTGCTTGTCCAAGCAGGTCTGTAGAAAGCGCCCATTTTGGAGGACATCCAGCCGGCTGGCGGAGAGAGTGTCAGTCAACCCCCGTTGAAAGATAAGCATTTTCGACTTTCTGGGCCAAAAATTCACCGTTTGAACTACGGCCGAAAATGGGTTTTCGCCTCCGGCAAAAGCTTACGCCTAGCTATCCACGCAGTCACCATGTTCACAACGAGGTCGGCGAGGGTGGCTCCTGAAGGGCGGCAACATCGGCACCTGGTGCAACAAAGCTTAGATCGTGTTCTTTTGTCCGCCCTTTCAGGGGCACGGTTCCGCTTCGTGAGTTGCGGCCTCATGCGATCTGTCTGCGCAAGCCGAGAAAGTATCTCCGCCGCGCGCTCTTCGATTTTTGCCGGGTTCGCTTGTGCTCAGCCAACGCTCTCCGCCGCGTCGATACCCAGCCGCGCGAGCACACGCGCGTACATTTCCGCCGGCCGCGTGACATCGAACCACTCAGCTTGCATACCGGCGGCGAGTGCACCAGCGATATTGCGCGGCTGGTCATCGACCATCAGGCAGCGTTCAATTGGCGCACCGAGCGCATCCGCCGCAGCCTGATATGCGCGCCGGTCAGGCTTCAGGATGCCGGTATACGTAGCATCTACGATTGAGTGCATAAGCTTCAAGATAAATAGTTTGGCGCCGAAGCCGGGACCGTTGAACAGGTCAAGCTCGTTCGACAATACGCCGACTTTCCGCCCGGCGTCACGGACGGCGCGCACCGTGGCGAGCGCCTCTGGCCGCGTCGTGGCGTCGATCGGATCGTTCGGCGCAGGGGCCATCATCATGCGCGGGCTGGTCCACTCCTCGCCGACCAGGCGACCGACTTCAGCGGCGCGCCGGTGCCAATATTCCCGCTCGCTAATCCGGTCGGCGAGCATGTCGCGCCATAGCTCGTCATTGTCGGGATCAAACGGACCGCGCCAGCGCAAGGTGCCGGGTGCGAGGCCGAGCTTGCGCTCGATTTGAGGCTGACGTTCGAAGGTGGTTCGGCAGATGACGCCACCGTAGTCCAGTACAAGCGCGATCGGTACTTCAGGCGAAGTCATTGACACAATCCTGGGCGAGCACGGTTACTGAGCAAGCTCGAATGCTGCTGGCGCGGGTTTCTGCTCGTCTGGGCGCGCCTCCTCATCGAGCAGCTGCTGGATCAGCCGCCGCGCCAGCACCAATGCCTGGTCATGCGCGATGTTCATCGGCTGGAAGGGCCGGCCGCTCTGCAGCGCCTTCTGCTGCACTTCGATGATGTCCTTGTCCTCCTTGAAGGCGCGGCTCACGCCGTCGAACACGACGTCGATCGCTTCCGAGGTTTCCGTCTTGAAGTTCGCCGCATGCGTGAACCAGTAATGGGTGCTGGTCGACGTTTCCGGTGTCTGGACCGAGCAGTGCCGGTACTGCATGGCCTCGGGTACCAGCCGCCCCTCATGTGCGCCGGTGCCGGCGGGCGCAGAGCCGGTGTACAAGCGCACAAACGACGGCGCGAACCATTCGTAGATTTGCCAACGATCGGCCGGCCCCTGGAACGTGGCGATGCTGCTTCGGTTTGCCTGGATCTGGTCGTTGTAATAACGGCGCGTGATCTTGAGGCCGCCTTCGATCGGCTCGACCTGCGCACGCGTCGACGCCGTGCTGGGCGTTCCGATCGTCGTGCTGTGGACATAGGTCAGGTGCGAGAAGTCGAGCAAATTGTCGACGATGAGCGTATACGGGGCTTGATAGTGCAAGTAGGAGCGCTTCTTGCGCCATGCCTGATCGGTGTGCCACTCAAAGCGGATGATTCTGCCGGGGTCGGCCTTCGCCGGTTCGCCCATCCAAATCCAGATCAATTCGTCACGCTCGATCACTTGAAAGCTGCGCACGCAAGCGCGCTGCGGAATCATTTCCTGTCCCGGGATTTCGGTACATTGGCCCTCCGCGTTGAAGAGCATACCGTGATAAGGGCAGCGCAGGCTGTCACCCTCTCGTCGACCTGCGTGCAACGGCGCGCCACGGTGACAACAGCGATTCTCAAGCGCAACGATCCGGCCATCCGCTGCGCGATAGAAAACGATCGACTCGCCGAGCAACGTTCGCTCAAGGACATTGTCGGCTGAAATCTCGTCTGCCCAACCGGCAACATACCAGCAATTGCGGACGAAGCGGTCGACGTGAGTCTCGATCTGCATCATGGAAGAATCCTCCTTATTAGATGAATTGCTTGCCACCGTCGACGACAAGCGTTTGCCCGGTGACGAACGCGGCCAGGGGCGAAGCGAGGTACAGTGCTGCGCCGACCACGTCGCCGGGCATGGCCGCACGCCGGATCGCGCCACGCTGCGCGCCGTAGTTCGCCGCATCCGGGATCAAGCCAAGACTGGCATCCGTGAGCGTAATTCCCGGCGCGATCGCGTTGACGGTGATGCCGTGGGGGCCGAGCTCGGTGGCGAGTACGCGCGTCAAGGCGATCACGCCGCCCTTACTGGCGACGTAATGTGCCCACAGTTGCGTGCCGCTAAAGACCGTGGCCGACGCGAGGTTGACGATATGCCCGCCTGACTTGAGCATCCATGGCCGCACCGCGCGAGCCATTAGAAAAGGCCCCTTCAGGTTCACCGTCATCACGCGATCCCATTCCGTCGGGTCGAGTTCGTGGAAGCCGGCACGGGTTAACCCGGCGTAAATCGCCGCGTTGTTGACGAGCACGTCGATACGCTCGCGGCCGGACACCGCATGCGCGGCCTCCTGGGCAAATCGCTTGGTGCTTTCCTCCTGCGTCACGTCGAGCGGCAAGCCGACGATGCGCTGCCCGCGATAGCGGTTCGCTAGGCCGTCAGCGACACCCTCCATCGCATCCGCGGCGATATCCCCGAGCACAAGGTCCGCGCCCGCCGCTGCAAATGCTTCCGCGAACGCCAGCCCAAGCCCACCCGCAGCGCCGGTGATCAGGATCGTACGGCCGTGAAAATCAAGCGCTGGGACGGCGGCATTCATCACGGTTCTCTACTCAGTTCGCCAGCACTTCGACCGTGCCGGCGGTGCCATCGACTCGCAGTCTTTGGCCGGTTTTGATCACCGCGCTCGCCGAGCCGGTCGCAGTAACGGCGGGAAGTCCATATTCGCGGCACACGATGGCCGCATGCGACATCATCCCGCCGATGTCGGTTACGGTGGCGCTGATCTTGCTGAAAACCGGGGCCCAACTGGGCGCCGTGACTGGTGCGACGAGAATCTCGCCGTCCTGGATCTGATCGAGTTCGTCAGGCGAGCGAATAACGCGCGCCAGACCTTCAACGACCCCAGGCGACGCCCCCATTCCCTCGAGCCGCGAGCTATTGGTCGGACCTTTCAACCAGACGGAAATGCGGTCGGTGGTGATGCCCCACAGCATGATTGTGAAAGGCTCGGTCACGACCTCAGGCGGCTGGTTGAGAGCCGGTTCGGGCCGATGTTGGGCCAGGGCATCCATGGTCTTTCTCCGCTGCGCAATCCGCTGCGGCCAAAAATGGGGCCCAGTCGGGGCGCCTCCCACCGCCCAGGCGGAGCAGTAGTCCCACAGCGCGTCCCTGACTTCGTTGCGGCTTAGAAAGAACATCCCTTCCGGGTCCGACCAAAAGCCGGCCGTGATGAAGAGCCGGTTCAGTTCCCGCATCTTTCGCCAGAATACGCCAAGCGACCAATGCTCTATGTAGAAGTTGTGATTTTCGACGTAAGGGAAAACCGTGCGTGCAAGTCCGAGCTTTTGTTCGAAAACCGGCCGCACCTCATTGTTCAAAAGCTCCGCATATTCCTTCGTAATACGCTCGCGCTCGGCGGCCACTTGCGCCGTCGGTCGCTCGATCGTGACGCCTTTCCTGAGTTGAACGATGTAGTTCCGTAAGTACCCGAGCGGAATATCAAGGTGCTCGATCCAATATTTGTCGGATGAGTAGAAGCCGTTCCCCGAGGTGAAGTTGAACCACGGATTCTGCGCAGCAGTCCAGGCTTCAAACCACTGTTTGCCCTTGGGGAGTGCGGCGACCGCACCAAGAGCCTGTTCAACAGAGCCGCTCATCAGCGCAGTGTCAACGCCGGTTTCGATAGCCAAATGGGCAAGCTTCTTCAGTTCGTCGTCGGGCCGAAACAGATCGACGTCGATGCCCTGAACCATCCGGGCGATGGCTTGATCCGGAATACTGGGGAATTGCTCTTTGCAGAAACCAAAGAAATCGAGATAAGCCGCGTAACCCAGATTGAGAAACTCGAAATGATACTGCCAGGCCTTGTAACAAAGCTGCAACGCGGATTCGTAATTTTCCATCAAGTAGTACGTGTTGTCGAGGCCACGCCCTTCAAACACCCATTCTTTCGGGACCATGTCCGGCAATTGTTCGTATCGGAGCGCTTCCAACGCATCGATGACCCCGCGCACCTTGACGTGCCAGTTATCCAGCAGCTTGTTCCAGTTCTGAAAATAGAAGCCAGCGCGTTCCAGAAAATGCGGTACGCGTTCGGGAATCTTCTCGGGCGCGACCGCGATCGGGCTCAAATAGAGATAACCATTGTGTATCCGGTAGTCGACGCCATTGGCCGGAGGCACAAGGAGGTGACGCGTGTTGTATTGACCCAGGCACTTGACCGCATAGTCCGCCATGATGGTGTCGAACGGCCGGAATGGTGTCGGCCAGTGCTGGGCGTCGCAGAACCAAAACTGCTTTTCGTCGCCGTCCTTCCGTTCCTCCTGAAACAACGCGTAATACGGATAGAGATCACGCCAACCCTCGGCGCCTTTTGGCGCCTTGAGCTCGTAAGGACTTGGGAATTTTGCCTGCGCGTTCATGTTGTCTCCCCCGTTTTTTATGATCATTGTCGCCGCGATGCCAAAGGCGCCATCAAGGTGCTCAGCACGCCCTCAATTCCGGGCGCGTAGCTTTTGGACAGAACCGGGCTACATGCTTTTCGGCTCCACACCGTCTCCGGTCGGCACTGAAGCAGGACGACGCCCTCATCTTCGGTCCTTTGCGGATCGATTGCCCATTCGACATCCTGCGGCGCACCGAAGGACCGATCGAGCGCTTTGACGATACGTGCGACGGCACGGATTTGCGCTTCGGTGAGGCTCGCCACGTTCCGCCGGGCTTCCTCCACCTCACGTAAGACGGTCGTTTGATTGGCGATATCGGCCACGAGTTCAGTGGGCTTGCTGGCAACGACCCGCTTGACGGGCTCCAGCAAGACCTTGTCCACGACGAAGTAATCCGGCGTCGTTAAGCCGGAGACCAGTGGCTCGCCCAATCCCCAGACGGATTCGATGACAATCTTGGACCGGTCGCCATTCGAGGGATCGAGACTCATGGCGACGCCGGCAGCGCGGGCGTCGACCATTTGCTGAACCCCAACGGCCATGGCCTGATCGAGATGGAGGAGATTATGTTTACCGCGATACGCCATCGCGCGCGCAGTGAACAAGCTCGCCCAACAGTCCCGAATCCGATCGACGACGGCGTTTGCACCAACCGTCCATAAATACGTGTCGCCCTGGCCCGCGAAACTGGCGTCAGGCATGTCTTCGGAGGTGCCGGAAGAGCGCACAGCCACCGGCAAATCGCCGCCGCCCCGGGCGCAGAGCTTGTCATAGCCAAATCGAATTGCGTCGGCGATGCGGCCGGGAATTGCTTCCGACCTGATCAGTTCCCGGATTTCGCTCGCGATCTTGGCTTGCGCTCCGACATCGTTCGAGGGGACCGCTTCGACACGCGTTTGAATCTCGTACCCGAGCTTACGCGCGGCCAGCGTTTCAAGGTAAGCCCGAGTTGTCACTGCAAAACCAGGCGGTACTGTCGCGCCAGCTACTATAAGTGAAGCAAGCCCGGCGCACTTTCCACCGATGAGCGAAACGTCGCGGTTTGACGCCTGCTCGAATGCGATCACGTATTGGTCGCTGTCTTGGACACCCATCTTGATGCGCTTCCAGCCGTTTTTGTCTCGTTAGAGCGACTCTTACACCTTTCAGAACGTTTGTTTGGTTGACTCTACCTCTGTTTCACCAGGTGAAATCGTGTTATCAGGGGTAAAGGGTTCCGGTCCAAACACGGGCTTTGCGGCGGGTAGCGCGCGGCGGCAACCAGCGCGGTCCCCACCAGGAGATTCGGCTTTTACTGGGGCAAACATCTCGGCCTACCGCAGGAGCACAAAAACAATACGCGCCTTGGATCGAGGGTTAGACGTCCTGCGGATTATTCAAGAGTCGAAGGCTGTAAGCCTGAATGATCTGCATCTGGCTACGAGGCTGCCAAAGGCGACATTGCTGCGAATTCTCAAAACTCTGGTCGGGAGTGAACTGATTTGGCAGCGGATCGCTGATGGCGCTTATGTCCCGAGCTATACATTTTCAAAGCGAGCAAGAGTATTTGACGAGGAAACCCATCTTGCAGAAGTCGCGGCACCGATTTTGGCGGACCTCTGCAAGCGTGTTCGCTGGCCATCAGCTTTGCTGAGTCCGCGGCTCGATCATATGGTGACTATTGAATCCAACCGACCTATGTCCGATTTTGATTATATTATCTCTCCAAACCCGGTTGGCTCGTTCAACGTGAACATGCTGCGCTCAGCCTCGGGGCGATGCTACCTCGCGTTTTGTTCGCCAAAGGAAAGAGCGGCAATTCTTGCGCGTTTGCGGAAAAGTGGCCGTCCGGGTGATGCGCTCGCGCACAACACGGCCAAGCTTGACAAGGTGCTCGCCGACGTACGTGCTCGCGGATACGGCGCTCGCGATCGGGATTTTGGCGGTCACTATGACCTTCCAAGAAGTCAGGCAAACGACGGCCGGAATTCCATCGCTGTTCCAGTCTATGCCGGCGACGAAGTCGTTGGATGCATCAATCTCACGTGGATCGCCAGGGTCGCCACTGTGCCCGTCATTATCGAACGCTTTCTCCCACAGTTGAATGAAGCCGCTGGGTCTATCAGCAAGCGAATGACAGCGTGATTCTATTCGCTTGAAAACACTCCCGGCCCTGAGCCCTCGCTGAACTCTGTTCAGAGTGATCAGCGAACCTGAAACGCGACGTCTGCTTATGGGGCTCGCAGAAACATGGGGATTGACTGCTGTTCGTAGATTGTCCGATTTGCTCGACCCAATATCCAATCCTGGAAAATTACAATCGACCCAATTGCGCGCGCTCTGCGTCGGTCATCTCTGGACACTGCTGAGATCCTGGGCTCGACACCTCGCCACGTGAGCAGGATTGGGCTCGATCTAGAGACCAACTCGTTCAAGTCTTTCCGTATTCTGCGTGGGTCTGTTCGACGAGCCCGGCAATGGTCCCGGCTTGACGAACGCATTCACAACGTTGCTCAGAAGCTGCGAGACATTGTTCTCGAATCCGTTTATCGGAAGGGCACTCCCGAATGCGATGGATCCGGTTGCAAACACCGCACCGTTGTTCGGCGCCTCGAAATACACCATATCGGCCCGCAGGATGTAGTTGTGCGTCCCGCTGAAACCCTGATGCGCGTGCGCCCCCTCCTCGTCGTGGGCGATGTAGTTGTCGGGGTGACCGCCTGAGGATGCGATGATTTTGGTGTTGGGCGGTGTGCCGAATCCCAGTTTGTAGCAGTCGATCTCGATGCCCGCCGCCCCGCCGTTGCCCAGGCCGAAATCGCCGATGATCTCGCCCTCAATCCCCTCGGTGATCCAGGCCAGCGTGGGATCATAGCTATCCGGCATCCGCCGGTAGGGCTGGCTATGAGCGAAGCCCTCGCCGGCAAACGTGTTGCCGACCAGCTTCTGCCCCCAGCGCTGGAAGCCCGTCCAGATTCCGCCCATCTGCCCCGTCGTGGCGAGGTAATATTCGCCCGGCCGTGCCGCCCAGGCTATCCAGTGTCCTCCGGTCTTGCGACACTCCATGATCCACGGTTCGTCATCGCGAAACGCCACATTGCAGCAGAAGCTGTTCGCACCCATGCAGATGAATCGTCCGCCACCGGCGATATAGTCCTCGTGCGCATCGAGCATACGCTCGGAATGATATTCCGGATGCGTGGAATTGAGGATGCATGCATAGGGGGCCATTGCGGCGACACCCTCCAGATGAACATCTTCATCGGTCAAAACGTCGTAGTCGTATCCCTTGTGCTCAAGCCACGCCAGGATCGAGAGATCAGCAGGAAAATTCCAGGGCAGGTCGAACGCGGAGATTCGGTATTTCGGTCGCATGTTGACCATCGGGCGATGGTAGCTCGAGTAGCAGATGCCGGCGCCATCTGCATGCGAGTCGTAGCAGCCGCCGCCGAATTCCGGATTTTCGTAGATTTCGATGTCGACCTCGGAGATCGTCGGCGGCTGACCGGCCATCGGCTGCACGATGTGGCCGTCGGTCGCGAAGCGCTCGTTGGCATAGGCGATATAGGTTGCCGTGGAGAACAGCAGAGCGATGCGACCGGTCGGCACGCGCGGCCGGACGAAGAAGACGATGTATTCCTCGGCCAGGCCCTTGCCATCGCCGCCGCGTACCCTCATCGCGTAGGCGCCGCTGCGTAGCGTTTCGGGCAGCTCGAGCGTCTTTGTGACTTTCCAGTTGCTGTCGATCATCGCGTCGGCATGGAATTCGATGCCGCCGTATTCATGCGGGGCGAGACGGAAGCAGTCGTTGCGGCCGTTCCAGTTGTAGCCGGTCTGTGCGCGCACCGGCCTGTTGTAGCCGTTCGCATCGAGGCGGTGTGGTCCGATGTCGACCACGACGTCGCCGATGCCGTGATCGGTGTAACCCTTTGTGGTGTCCCAATATGCCACCATGCCGTATGATGGAGGCTGCCCGCTCGAGCGGATCGCGTCGAGCTCCTCGCGACCCAACGGGCGATCGAAAACACCGCAGCGATCGATTTTCCCGCAGTAGAGCTGCGACACGAAATGGCCGCGGAGCGCGTGCCAGTCGCGCGAGCCGGCTACGAGGAACGGCGTACCGGCCAGGTTGTTCTGCCGGAACCGAAACACCTCCGACACATGCGAGCGATATTCGACCGGCGCGACCTTGCTGAGCAGGCTGTTGTAACGGTTCACGATCCCCTCCTGGTAGAGGGTGGCACGACCGCTTCGGGCATCGAATGTGGCCGCAACGAAATACCAGGCCTGTTTCTGCAGCGGCAGCTCCGCCTGCAGATAGTCGACCTCGTTCCCGCTCCCGACCCAGAACTCCAGCCTGCCGCTCGGATTGATCCCGAGGCCGTAGCCGTGATTCTTGTCATTGTCCCAGCGACCGAGCAGACATTGACGGTGCCCGACATCCGGCCACGTCGGCCAGATGAATGCACAAAGCGTGATGCTGCCATCCAGCGCGAGCTTGCGGTCGGGGTCCGCGACCTCGAGGAAGGATCCGACCTGCGTGAACTGCTTTTCGACCCGCCAGGTGCCGTTGGCGACGCAGTCGATTTCCTCCTCGATGAATCCGGGACCATGCGGATGCTCGTCGCCATGGATCAAGCGCACGAGATGGGCTTCAGCGGTGGACGCGCCGTCGGCACTGACATGAAACTGTATGGTGTCGCCGGGCTTCACCGAGATCTTGTCTGCATAGCCGAATATCTTGATCTGCGCCATGATGCGGAGTTTCCAATCGAGAAGCTGAACGAGGCTCGTGCCCCACCCAGCGTGTTGCAGCTATCTCTAGGTTTCGAGAAGGTCGCGAATGCAGTGCAGGAACAGACCATGCCAAGCGTCGTTCGCTGACGCGTAGATGGCCTCGTCAACCACGCGCGGGGAAGTCCCCCGATGCCCCGACAGCCTGACCACCTGATACTTGCGGAACGGCTCTACGGCCTTGACCGCATATCTTTCGTCTAGCGGCCGTTGACGGAAATAGATCAACAGACGCTCGAGCCGTTCGCTGTGCTGGCCCAGCGGCGACCGGCGGTGTTCTTCGATCACCTCGGGCGTCACGAGCGTCCGCAGAAACTCGCGGCGGAAGCCGTCGAACCGGTCCCGGACGATGATGTCGCGGTCCTGGGACCTTTCGTAATCGAGAGGCAGCATCCTCAGCTCTCCGGAATCTGCAAATGTCCGACGTGAACCGTGCCGGCTGGACGTACCGGCGCGGCATTCCGTGACGGATGTTTCAAGCCCACTGCTTTTCCTCGTTGACCCAAGCGAACCCGGGCAACCTGCCCGTCCCGACGAACGCCTCGACGACGTTGGCCAGCACACGGGATGAGCTGTTCCTGAAATTGTTGACCGGCAGCGATTGCACGAACGCGACCGAGCCGCATGCGAACACGGCTCCCCCATGGGGCGCCGTGAAGTAGGTCATGTCCGCATGAACGCGCCAGTCATACGACCCATAGAGGCCGAGGTAGGAATAGAGAACGAGTTGCTGGTTCACGACATAGCTATCGGTGTGCCCCCCCGACGATGCAATGATCCTGGTGTGCGGCGGTGTGCCCAGGGCACGATCGTAATAGTCGAGGGCCAGCCCCGCGGCGCCGTTGTTGGCAAGGCCGAAGTCGCCGATAATCTCGCCATCGATGTCTTTGGTGATCCAGGACACGGTGCGGTGATAGCTGTCCGGCATCCGCCGGTATGGCTCGCTTCGTCCTCCGCCCGAGCTGCTCAAGCCGATCCCGACCAGCTTCTGCGTTGCCCGCCCGAGCACCTTCCAGGGGCCGCCGCGCATCCCGTCTGTGGCCATGTAGTGCTCGCCGTAGCGCGATATCCACGGCTTGTATCCGTCATCGCGGCGCCGGCACTCTACGATCCATGGTTCGCCGTCGCGAACGCCTGCCGTAGCGTTGAATCCGTTGCCGCCCGCATAGATGTAGCGGCCACCGTCGGCGATATAGTCCTCGGTCGCGTCCAGCATGCGCTCGGTGTAGTATTCAGGTCGCGCGCCGCTGATAACGCAGGCATACGGCGACAATGCCGCCTGTCCGTCGCGGTGCAGATCCTCGTCGGTCAGGACCTCGTAGTCGAAGCCGCTGTGGTCGAGCCATGCGATGATCGAGAGATCGGCAGCCAATCCCGACGCCAGGTCCAGGCTCGGCATCCTGTATCTCGGCCGCATGTTCATGATCGGACGGTGATAAGAGCTGTAGCACACGCCACTGCCGTCGGCGTGCATGTCGTAGGTCGACAGCCCGAAATCGGCTCGCGTGTACATCTCGACATCGATGTCGGACAACACGGCCGGTTGGCCCGTCAAGGCCTCGCGCTCCGGATGATCGAAGCTCAAGCGCTCATTCGCAAGGGCAAGGTAGGTCAACGTCGGAAACAGGAAGGCAATGCGCGCCTGCGGTTTTTCCGGCCGCACGAAGAACACGACGTGCTCCTCGCTCAAGCTCTTTCCCCTGCCAGAGCGCAGCCGCATGGCATAGCAGCCGCTTTTGAGACCACGTGGCAGGGTGACGACCCTGGTTGCCTTCCAATTGCAGTCGGTCAGCGCGTCGGCATGAAACTCGATGCCTCCGAACTCGTGCGGAGCCAAGCGGAAGCAATCGGTGAAGCCGTCCCAGTTCCAACCGGTCTGGCCGCGAACCGGGCGGTTGTATCCTCCGGCATTCAGCTTGTGCCGCCCGACGTCGACCACGAGATCGCCGATGCCGCGGTCGGTGTATCCCGCGGTCGTGTCCCAGTACGCGACCAGGCTTTCCATCGCGGGGACGAGGCCGCTTCTGATCGTGTCGAGCTCGCCGGGCTGCAGCGCCTGATCAAACGCGCCGCACCGGTCGATCTTGCCCCAATAAAACTCCGATACACATGCACGCTGCTGCGCGTCGCGCCCGCGCGAACCTGCCATCAGGAACGGCGTTGTGCCGAGGTTGCCGGGTCCGGTCCGGAATATCGCGGACGCATGAGAATCGTAATCGACCAGTGCGACCTTGCCCAACAGGCCGTTGTACCTGTTGCCGACACCGACCTGATACAAAGTCGCACGCCGGGTTTTGGCATCGAAAGTCGCGGCCACGAAATACCACATCTGAACCTGTAGCGGCGTGTCGGCAGCCAGGCAGTCGACGGCATCTTCGCCGCGTCCGATCCAAAACCTCAGACAGCCCTTCTCGTCGAGCCCGATCCCATAGCCCTGCTTCCGATCACCGTCCCACCGGCCGATGACGCTTTGGCGTTTCCCGGACGCCGGCCAGGTCGGGTGAATGAAGGCGAACAGGGTGAAACTGCCTTCGAACGCTAACCGGCCTGCGGGATCATCGACCCCGAGGAACGATCCCACCTGGGTGAACTGTCGTTCGACTCGCCATGTGCCGTTGGCGGCGCATGCCACCTCCTCCTCGACGAAGCCAGGTCCGGCCGGATTTTCATCGCCGTGGATCAAGCGCACCAGTTGCGCCTCAGCCGTGTCCGTCCCCTCGGAGCTGACATGAAACTGGATGGCCTCGCCCGGCTTGACCGAGATCCTGTCCGTGTAGCCAAATAGCCTGACCGGTGTCACCACCAACTCCCTCTTTTGCGATCGTCCCGATGTCCGCCGCGCGGGTCGGACAAAGCTTCATTCGTAAGTTCGATCAGGACTCCAGCAGGTCCTGAACGCGTCGCATGAAGACGCCGTGGCAGGCCTCATCCGGTGTCGAGTAAATCCTGTCCTCGACCACGCGCGGCGCGACGCCCCGATGTCCGGACAGCGCCACGATGCGGTAACCCTCGAAGCGTTCCACGGCCATGATGGCGTACTTCTCCACCTGAGGACGCGTGCGGAAATAGATCAGCAGCCGTTCGAGCGCCTCGCTGTGCTGTCCATTGAGGGACTGGCGATGCTCCTCGATGACTTCCGGCGACACCAGCGTCTTAAGATGATTGCGGGTCATCTTGTCGTAGCGACGTTGATAGATGACGCTCTTGTCGTCGGTCTCCGTCGCCTCCTCAGGCAGCATCTCGCCGCCCTTCTCCGCCCGCGTCGACCTCCGCTCACTCTTCTTCTTGTCGCGCCAGGCACGGAACTGCGCCTTGATCCCAAATAGCCCGTTGCGCAGGTAGAGAACGACCAGCAGCATGATGAGGCCGATGATCATGAAGCGCGCGGGCCCCCATGTGTTCAGCACCTGGTCAAAGAACACGACGATGAGGGTACCGACCACCGCGCCTTCCGCACGTCCGACGCCGCCGATCACCAGCATGGCGAGGCCGAGCAGGACGGTGTCGAAGTTGAAGATCGAGAACGCCACGCCGCCGAAGTTCGAGGTGTAGAATCCGCCGATGAAGCCCAGCGCAGTCGACGAGATGAGGAACACCCAGACACGCGCCTGACGAAAGTTCACCCCGGTCGCCTCAGCGAAGGCTTCGCGCTTCTCGGGCGCCATGCGAAGGATTCGTCCAAGCCTGCGGCCGTTGACGAACCGGTAGAGCAGCAATGCGAGCAGCATCAGGCCGAAGCAGGCGTAATACGCCAGGAGCAGCTGACCCAACTGCGACCAATCTTCCGGCACGTAGGTCGTTGCGCCATACAGGCCGCCGTTGGCGGACCCGAATTCCTTCGAGGTGATGAAGTAGACCCGGCAGAGCTCGTTGAGCCCGAGAGTGAGAAGCGCGTAGTAGAAGCCATCCAGCCGCGTGGCCGGCAGCGCGATGATCCCGCCGAAGACCAGACCCACCAGCGCGCCGATCGGCGGCAACAGCCACCAGGGCAGCGCGAGCTTGACCGCAAGCAGCGCCGCAACGAACGCGGCCGTCCCGACCACTGCATAGGTAGCGAGCGAGAAGACGCCCGCCGTGCCCATGATGAGCATCCAGCACAGGCTGATGGCGGAATAGATGCCGAACGTGGCTCCGGCCGTCAGCAGCGTGTTCTGCAGGTCACCGGGCGTGAACAGGGGAGCGATCGCCAGCGCGAGTAGCCCCAGCACCCACCAGATCGGCCGCTTGTCGACAATCGTCTTCTCCGCGCGCAACGTCTTGGGATTGTATTCCCCGCGCAGGCGCAGCACCCGGCGGCGCGTCGGCCAGTAGCGAAGACGATTCCACATCGTCCTGCCGTGGCCTGGCCACTTGTGATAGTAGCGTAGGCGGCCGACCGGGTTCAGCTTCGTCTTCGATTGACGAGTCCCTTCCCAAACCTCCTGATGGCTTCGAAACGGAATGGTTGGAAGTTCTTCGACGTCGCGTTTGCCACCCCAGACGAAGAGCGGGTTGCGCCATTTGGTGCCGCTATCAAGAGACATTGCTCAGGCCTCCCTCGCCTTGTCGAGCAGCCCGGCAATGCCGCGCGGACGGACCAAGAGAATGGCGATAATCACGACGAACTGGGTGATGAGAACGTAGCGACCGCCGATCGACATGCCTGTCAGCGCCTCGTTCAAGCCGAGCACGATCGCGGCGATGACAGCGCCGCGCACGCTGCCGAGTCCGCCGCAAAGCGCAATGCTGACGCCCTTGATCATCGGCATCAGTCCGCCGAACGGCGAGATGTAATAGGTTTGGGAGAGCAGGACGGCCGCGAGACCCGCCAATCCGCCCGTGATGCCCATGACGTAAAAGGAGGTGCGCCGCACACCGATGCCGACGATGGAGGCCGCATGAGGATTCATCATCATGGCGCGGATTTCGAGGCCACGGCGGCTCGACTGCATCCACCTGAGAACGACCGCCAGTATCACGATGGACGTCACCACGTTGCCGACCTTGTCGGCCGTGAAGACCGCGCCGCCCGGCAAGGATAGCGACCAGTTGCCGAAGATATCCGGCAGATTCTTCGAACGCGGACCGAACCACCAGAGCAGGAATTGCGTGCCGATCAAATTGATCGCGAGCGTCGCAATCAAACCGCGGATGGTGAAATTCGGTTTGTCGTGGATCGGTATGAATCCGATCGCACAGATGATTACACCGCCGAGCGCGCCGGCGAGGATACCCGCGGCCAGCACTGCAGGTCCCCATGCGGAGACGTTCTGGGCGAACAGCCAGGCGCCATACCCTGCGAATGCGAAAATGAATCCGTAAGACAGGTTGAGCAGGCCAAGACTCGACCACGTGATCGAAATTCCGATCGCGAGCGTGCCGTAAATGCACGCAAGGACGATGGTGTTGCTGACGATAAACCAGATATCCACGTTTTACGCCTTTCGATAAACGTTCAACGCGAGGGCCGCCGAGGCCTCACCCTTGAGCTTGCCGACATGCATGCCGATGACGCGATCGACCCGTCCCTCAAGCAATGCGACGTTCTGCTCCGCGATGATCATGGCGGCATCTCCGAGCTTGACGGCCATCAGCGCGTTGATCACGCTCTTGCCGATCTTGGGCGCCAGCCCGAGCGATGGCTCGTCGACGAGGAAGAGCGACGCATCGGTCATCAGGCCGCGGCCGATCGACACCATGCGCCGCTCGCCCCCCGACAGGCGCCCCACGGGTACATCCATCAGCTTCCGCAATGGTGAAAAGATCTCCAGGATGCGGAGCTTGCGTGCGGCGCGATCGCGCCATGCCGCCGCGGTGTAGGCCCCGGAATCGAGATGCTCCTCGACGGTCAGGCCATGGAAGATCTCGTCGCCCTGGGGAATCAGCGCCAAACCCGCGCGTACGATTTCATGGGTGTAGCGCCCCGGTCCCTGGCTTCGCGTGCGACCCACCTCCCTGCCGTTGAGTTTGATCGAGCCGCGCTGCCAGCCGGTGAGCCCGGCGATTGCATAGAACAGCGTCGACTTGCCGTGACCGTTCAGGCCGACGATCCCGATCCGCTCCCCGGACTGCACGACGAGATCTAGATCGTGGATGACGCGGACCGGACCGTAGCCGGCGGACAATCCTTGGACGTTCAAGACCTCGCGCGGGGGCTGACGCGCCGGACCGCCCGGCAAATGATTGCTCACGGAGATGTTCATGCGTCGGCCTCTTCGCTGAAGTCCTCGAAATAGGCCGCGTGAACCTTAGGATCCGCCATGACGTCGTCCATCAAGCCCTCGGAGATGACCTCTCCGGCATCCATCACCAGAATGCGGTCGGCGATCATGCCGAGGAGCTCGATGCGGTGCTCAACAATCAGGATCGCGACATCCATCTCCTTGGCGAGCATGCGCAGGAGCTTGTCGATCTCGTCGACCTCCGAATTGATCAGGCCCGCCGCCGGCTCGTCCAGCAGCAGCAACGACGGCCGGCGCATCAGCAGGCAGGCCAGCAACAATTTGCGCCGGTTGAAGGTATCGAGCTGCGTCGCCGGTGTGTCCTCACTGATCTTCAGACCGACAAGGTCGGCGCCATATTCCGCGTCGAACTTGGTGAGGAAAGGTCGATAGGCCTGACGCGCCGCCTTGAATGTCTCACCGACCGTCAACTCGTCGGGGACGACCGGCGTCTGAAAGGTGCGGCCAATTCCCAGACGCGAACGGGAATGCAACGGCAAGCCCGTGACATTCTCCCCTTTGAACCACACCATGCCGCTCTTCGGAGGCATCCGTCCGGAGAGGATTTCAAACAAGCTGGTCTTGCCCGCGCCGTTGGGGCCGATGATGCCAAGCACTTCCCCGGCCTGGACGTGCAGGTTGATATCGCGGAGAATCTCACGCCCGCCGAGATCGAGCGAAATTCCGCTGCAGGAGAACAGGGTGGCTGTTCCGTCCTGTTCAACCCCGCTGCTCGGAGACAGTGGTCTGAGCATCAGCTCCACCACGGCGCAGCGATCAGTTTCGTTTCCGAGACCGGACCGGGATAGGTGATCTTGTGCTCGCCTCCTTGGATCTGCACGTAGAGCTGCGCGACACCGGCCTCGAGCTTTTGCGCCTGCAGCTCGTCTCCTCCATTGTCGGGGAAATGCCGCGCCTCTTGGTAGGGATTACCCATGTCGACGTGACCGCAAACGCCACGCTGGGGATTGGCGCGGATCCAGTCGCAGACCTCGCTGAACTTCCGGGGATCGCCAACAGCCTCCCAGGCCTTCTTGAGGTAGTAGGTCTGATCGTACGCAATGCCGGTGTAGGCGAGCCCCGCGATGCCGGGGAAACGTTTTTTGTACTTTTGCCTGTAGGCGAGACCTCTCTCGTCGCCATAAATGCCCATGGTCGTGCCCCAGACGAAGCCGTTCGCAGCCGATCCGGCAAGCTCGAGGAATTCCGGCTGGGACGGGCCGTACTGGAGATAGACGAGCGAGTCGCGCACCGGGCTTGCAACGAACTGCTTGCAAAACGCGGCGTACTCAGCGGCAACCCAATGGTCCACCATGATCGCGGCGGCATCGACTTCCTTCATCTCGCGAATGACCGGCGCCCAGTCCTGCACGGGATACTGGATATCCGTAATGCGGGCGACTTCGAACTTGCCGCGCCGCTTGATCGCCTCCTGCGCGGCACGCGAAATGGTCTGGCAGTAACCAATCTGCTCCTGAATGATATGAACCTTGCGGTTCTTCGGCTTCCAGATGCCCCGCTGCTCCTCGTCCTCCAGCCAGGAAGCATAGCTCCATCCGTAGTTCACCTCCGACGGGCAAAACTGGAAGATGTGGTTGTACTTATCCGGATGCGCCTTGACGGCAGAGGTACCGGCGCGTTGAGCGTTGCCGTTGATGTACGGACATTTGTACTTCACGGTCGCGTCCATCGCCGGCAGCGGGACAAGCGTGAAAGCAAAGGAGATGGCGTCGACCTTGGCGTCCACGCAGGCTGCAAGCGCCTGCTTGGAGGATTCTGGCGACAGAACATTCATGTCCGTCGTGAACAGCTTCAGCGGCCTGCCAAGGATGCCGCCCGCGGCATTGATCTCCTCCATCGCGAGTGTCGTGCCGTTCAGAAAGTCCTGATGATCCGCAACCCCCGCGGCCGCCGTCTGGCAGTAGGGAATGCCGAGAATGATCGGCTGTGCTGCAAACGCCGACCGTCCAACAAATGGCGCCGCGACAGCCGCGCCGATGCCCGCGGTCACTGAACGTCTGGTGAGTCTCAAAACCATCTGAGCGACCTCCTGCAATCGCGCGCACAAGTTCTCGGCATCGCGACCGAGACCGGGCGGGATTTCGTGTTGGGTGACGACGGCGCATCCACGCGACGTCGGGTGATTGCGGCCCTCGACCTGCACCGCAGGATCGAAGCTTCGGTTTCCCGCCGATTTTCAGCAATACGTCAGCTGACCGATTTTAGCGGACGCGTTGGAGCAACCGGGGAAGTCTCCCGAGCACCGCGGGCACGAACAGCGACCGGGGTGACAATTAGCTCAGCAAGCCCAGCCCGGATTTTCATCAACCGACGACACTGCCGGCACGCCCACGTCAGAAACGCTGACTTTGAACCGCATGAATTGTGACGTTCCTTTGACTCACCACGCGCGCAGCCCTAAGGTACTCGTGTAGCTTTCAGGCGGTGCTGATTTCGATCCGGGACCATCGGGGTCAGCAGAGCGAAGGGCCACAGTAATGACGTGGCACCTTGCGTTGGTTGGAACGGTTGTTGCCCTGAGATTGCGTAAAGCACCTCGATCCGGCCGAACCAGAAAACCGACCGTCAGCGACCAAGAAGAAGATTCGATCACGAACCGTCGACAAGATCTTTCACGAGCTGGAGGCTCACCGTGAAATCGGCAGCGATCGACCATACAATGTCAGCCACGGTCCGGCTCGATACACCGGCGGCGGTCCTGAATGATCAGATCATTGATCAGGCGACGCAGGTCACCCGTCTGTTACGCGAGTTCGTGAGGAGCGAGGCGATCGCCCTGGTCGCAATAGATCCGATATCCCGAATTCACCGCTCTCTGGCCGTCGAAGGGTATACGGACAGAACGATGTCCTACGTGCTCGACGGATTCCCTAACGCCTGCCCGGCTTACGCCATCGCGCGCGAGAAGGACACGCACTCGCTGCGCTGGCGAGACTACAAGCGTGACTGGAATCTCCATTTGCCGGATACATTCACCGCTCAGGAATACCTGATGCCGGATGGATTCAGGGAAGGCTCGACAATGTGCCTGCGCGTCGCGGATGGCCGTTACATCGGGGCCATCCACATGAGCTGGTCCAAGGAGGCGCACGCCAAGGACGAGCACCGCGAGATGACGGAGCGCTTCCGCCCGATCCTGCTGAACATCTGCGATCAGCTCAGGACACCACAGCTTCTGGCCGATGAGCTGGCGCCCGGCTCCTACGCGCTCGCCGTCTCGCCGAATGGTTTTGCATTTCACCTGCCCAACCGTAGTCCGGGGCCGCATCTCGGCGAAGGCGGAGAGCTTCGCCGGCTCATGCTGGAGAAGGCGAAGTCTTCGAAACCGCAACGCTTCGTCTGGCCGGACGAGGCCGGCCGCTGCCACCAGGTCACGATCACGCCCTGCCGCGGAAACATCCTCCTGATCACTGAAGAATGCATTCGCTGGCCGTACAATCTCTCGCTCCGCGAGATTCAGATCCTGCACCTCGTGACCAGCGGCGCGTCGAATCCCAACATCGCCGAGCAGCTCTTCGTGTCGCCTCGCACAGTGTCAACACACATCGAGCACATCCTCGCAAAGATGGGCTGTGATTCGCGCACACGGCTCGCAGCACTTGCGGTATCCGAAGGACTGCTGCTGGCGGAGAACCCTTCCCGACGGTCCCGGAAGCTTGCCGGCCATTGACCGACTTCGCGATCGTGTCAACGGAATGGCTCTTCACTTGATGGCGAATCCTTAAGCAGCACCGCAAGCCCCGCGGCCACCAGGCAAATCAGGCCAACGCTCGCGAACCCGATCGCATAGCCTCCGAGGCCAAGAGCCACGACGCCGGCGGAAGCGATGGTGGCTCCTGCCACGTGCGCCGCCATCATCCAGCCCATTGCCGCACCGATGCCGTGGCTGCCGAGATTTGCGGACATCAGTATCACCAGCGCTGGAAACGTCAGCGCCGCATCGAGGCCATAGAGCGCGCCGAACCGGGCAAGCTCGACAACGCTAAGGCCTGTGAACGGCAGCCAAAGCAGGATGAGCGCGCGGGCGACAAAGTAGCCCGCCAGCAGCATTCGTGCTGGATAACGATCCGCGAGATACCCGCTCACCACACTTCCGATCGCGCCGCCAAGCAGGACGATGGCCATCACGTCGGCGCTCGACGGGAGGCCGAGACCCGCGCCCATGCAGAGGATACCGAGCTGGCTGTCGATCAAGCCGGATGTCGATGCGCCGCAGATACAGAAGATCGCAGCCAGCGCCCAGAACCGCCACCCCCTCCCCTCCGGATACGACGGCGCGTGCCGGCTGGATGCCGACTGCTGCGGCGTAACTTCGCGTCCAGATGCCGGGACAAGGAGGACGACCACGAAGGCCGTGGCCAGTACGACGATTGCAGCGGCATGGAACGCGATGCGCCAACCGAGCGCCTCGACCACGCGCGATGTAAGCAGCAGTCCTGCCGCCGATCCGAGGAACTGCATCGACGTCAGGAGGCCAAAGCGTGGGCCGCAATGCGCCGCGCTGCCACGACTGCCGACCATCGCGCCCAGGATGGATGCACTCAAGGATCCACTGCAGCCAAGTCCGAGGCCCCAGGCCAGAACGAGGTGCCCGGGGGACGTCGCGAACGTCGTCGATGCAAGCGATACCGCGAGGAGAACCAGGCTGACGACGAGCGGCGATCGAACGCCCCATCGTTCGAGACCACGCCCAGCGAGCGGCGATGCAGATGCAGACACGGCGATGCCGAGCGTGATCGGCCACGCGACGTCGGAGATTTGCCAGCCCAGGTCCTGCTGGATCGGGACGGCCAGCAGCGCGGGAAGGACGCGCGCAGCGGAGCTCACAAAGATCGCAACGGCGACGGCCGCAGAGGCCCCCGGCCTCGCCCACGCTGCCCCTCCGACGGACGGAAGCCGACCGGACGACGCTGCCGGCCGGACGGGCTGCGATGCGACAAATGTGGCGGTGAACCGTGCCCTATTCGGCGGCCTGCGCATGACAGCTTGCCGCGTTGCTGTCCGGCGCGAGGTCGATGCCGGGATTGCGATCGAAAAAGCCGCTCGGCATCAGCTTGAAGCCGGTGAAGATGCAGGGCTGAACCGGAAAGTCCTCAGGACGAACCTGATGGTGAAGACCGAAGACGTGCCAGAGCACAATGTCGGTGTTCTCGATGTTCCGGTTGTTCCTGACGAAATCGGAAACACCTCCCGTTCCATCCGAGTGGTTCATGTGTTCGCCGGCCGGATAGCGCTCTTCGGGATCGAAGGCGGTGACCCAGAGCTGGTTCTTGATAAAGGTCGACCGCCTGCCCGACGGCGACTCGGGATGGATGAACGGCGTCACCGGATGACTTGCCTCGAGCTTGTAACCCGTCGGCGTGCCGACCCAGTTCTTGCGGCCGGCATTGATGACCTTCCAGGCCCGATGCGTCGCCGGGTTAGCCTGGCGGCAACCGCCCAACTCGGTCTTCAGAACCGTTTCCTCTTCGTAGAAGCCGTTGCCATAGACATTGTCGGGTCCCCAGGGATCGGCCTGGGTGTTGAGCTCGACGACGCTGTTGTCGTCGCCATCGACGTTCATGTCCAGCCGCGCGCAGAAGATATGCTGGTGAATGTGGCCCACGACGCCGGGCGCGACTTCCTTGCCGTATTTGCCGGGCTGGCCCGGATGGCACGCGGCGGTGTTGATGATGCCGGTAGCCTTGAGCTCGAACTGGATCGAGCCGTCCGTGTGGAAGTACCAGAACAGGCCATATTCGTAGTTGGCGACCGTCGCGATGCAGGAGATGACCAGCCTGCGGGCACGCCGCGACTCGACATTGTTGGAGCGGAAGTCCCAATGCTTCCACAGCAGGCCGGCATCCTCCTCATGGATGCAGATGGCGTTTTCGATGGTGACCACGTTGCCGTCCATCGTCGCGAGATGTGCGTCGAGATAGGCGATGGCACCGAGGCAGTCGCAGCCGAGCTTCAGCGAATTGGCGAGCTTGCCGATGCCGTACTCACCGATGTCGAAGACATTCTTCCGGAAATGCCCCTTGTCTGTGGTTCCGTACGGCACGACCATTTCCACCAGCGACGCGCGGTGCGCGATCGGCCGCCCGTCGTAGCTGATGTCATGCAGGGTCAGACCTTCGCGCGAATTGAAGCCGACGAGCACAGACCAGCGATCCCACTCCAGGCGGCGGCCATCGAGCCTGAACGAGACACCGTCAGGCTGAACGATGTCGAGGGGCTTGTAGGGCGCGCGTGGATCCTTGATGAACTCCGCCTCGTAGTTCACCTCTGCCTGGGGAATCGGGATGATCTCATGGTCGTCGACGCGGATGATCTCGTAGGTCTTGATGTCGACCACGGCGTTCAGGCCGCCGATCGGGTGCGCATAGAGGTTGTCGTTCTCCCGCAGACGCAGCCAGGCGAAGACGTGCGCTAGGTAGCGGCCGTCCTCGCCGGGAATGCCGAAGTTGCCCGCCGACCACGGATCGATGCAGACAAGCGACATGTCCTCGATGCCGCGCTTCTTGCAGGCCGCAATGAATTCGGGAGCTGCGCGAACGGCGTCTTCGATGGCCGTAAACTGCTCGAGCTGGATCATCGGCTTGGCGGTTCGCACATATTTCGACGTGAGAACTTTCCCTTCCGCAAGAGAAACCGTCAGGCGCCAGATGCCATCCTCCCTGACCTTGAACAGATTGACCCGCGCCGCCCTTCTTATGGGATCTCCCGGCTTGTACAGACGTACGACTGATTTCTCAGGCTCGAGAAGCTCGATCGTCTCGAAGAGAAAGTCGGCGCCGTACTGTAGATCATTACGGACGATCCGGATCACCGCGCCGATTTCGGCGGCCGTCAAGGGATCGAGAGGATGCTTCACGGCATCCGCGTTAGGTGTGCCCGGGACGCACGTGCAGGACGACGAGACCGTAACTGTGTCCATAGGTTAGCTCCTTGCATAGACGACTGGGCGCGGACGAGCGGAGCGACGGAATGAGCCCGCACGCATGCATCCGTATTGAGCAATACCGCTGCGGCACCGGCCACACACGACGGCAACCGGGCATTCCGAAGGCAGATCACATCTCGACGAATCGCTTCTCATCGGACGAACGTCCGGCCCAGTTGGCTCGTAGACAGATGGCCGGAATTTCTTCCGCGCATCGCTATTCGACAATACGTCAGTTGACCGATTCTGCGGGTGCGGGCGCGATGCTAAGACGGCGCCCGGTTGGCCCGCGACCGGACGTTCTGAACGCCAGCCCAATGACCGGGCAACGGGAGGAGACATGCGGAACCCCTACAACATTGGCCTGGACAAGAACCCGGCCAATTTTCAACCGCTGACGCCGCTGATGCTCGTGGCTCGCACGGCCGCCGTGTATCCGCATCTCACCAGCGCTCTGTACGAAGGCCGCAGCTTCACGTGAGCCGAGACCTATGATCGGTGCAGGAGGCTGGCATGCTGGCTCGTGGCACTTGCTTCTTCAGCCGGTCCTCACCTCATTTCGAACGAGGACTTTACGGCCTTAACGGCAGACGTGACGAAGCCATGCACCTCGCGCACCCGACGGGTGTCGTGGGTGTCCGGATGGGACGTGATCCAGTAGCTGCGGACGAACCGCACGTCAGGGAGCAAACGCCGGAGATCGGGATAACGCCGGGCAGCATAGTCGTGCAGGATTCCCACGCCGTGGCCGGCGCGCACGGCCTCCATCTGCGCAACCACGCTGCCGCATTCATAGCGACGCGACATCAGTTGCCCAAGCACAGAGGCGTAGTCGAGCGCCCGGCTGTAGACGAAGTCTTCGACATGGGTCACGAACAGACGGCCGGCGAGATCCGTCTGGCGATCGATCGCGCCTTCCCGCGCGAGATAGCTCTCGGCCGCGTAGACGCTGAGCGTGTAGTCCGTCAGTTTCGAGACGATCAGTTTGCCCTGCTTCGGCCGATCGAGCGTGATCACAATATCCGCCTCGCGGCGCGACAGTGAAAACGTTCGAGGCAACGGCACCAGTTGAATGACGAGTCCCGGGTGCTTTGCCGCCAGCGCGCCAAGATGTTCGGCAAGAAAGTAGTTGCCGAGTCCATCCGGCGCACCGACCCGCACGGTGCCGGTGATGGCCTCGGGCGCGCCGCCGATGCTGGTGCCGACCTTGAGAAATTCGCTTTCGGCGCGTTCCGCCGCCGCCACCAGCGCTTCCCCTGCCGCGGTGAGCGTGCAGCCGGATGTATGCCGCTCCAGGAGCTGCGTCTTCAGACTTTGTTCCAATGCTGTAAGTTGCCTCGCCACCGTCGCGTGGTTCAGCCGCAAATGCCGCGACGCCTTCAGGATCTGGCCCGCACGCGCGACTTCCAGAAAAATTCTCACGCGTTCCCAATCCATGGAATCTAGCCCGCCCGTCTCATCTAGTGACGATTTCTGACTTTATTTTCTGCACAACGGAGCCGCGCTTTATGCCGTTGATGCGCAATTTTACCTGCCTCATACCCTTCCGATCAAGCATTCCTGGAGGCAAGCTGATGACTGCGACCATTCACAATTTCATCGATGGACGGCTGACGCCGGGCCGAGGCAACCGAACATCAGCTGTCTTCAATCCGGCGACCGGCGAGCAATCCGGGACGCTGGGACTGGCATCGGCCGACGACGTTAAGGCAGCCGTGGCGGCGGCGAGCAAAGCCTTCCCGGCGTGGGCCAACACGCCTCCCCTGCGCCGCGCGCGCATTCTCAACCGCTTCCTGCGCATTCTCGAGGAGCGTATCGACGAACTCGCCGCGGTGATCACCGCTGAGCACGGCAAGGTTCTCTCGGATGCAAAGGGTGAAATTCAGCGCGGCATGGAGGTCGTGGAGTTTGCGGTCGGCGCACCGCAACTGCTCAAGGGCGAGATCACCGAGAACGTCGGCACCCGCGTCGACAGCCATTCGCTGCGGCAGCCGCTCGGCGTTGTCGCCGGCATCACGCCATTCAACTTTCCGGCAATGGTGCCGATGTGGATGTTTCCGGTCGCGCTCGCCTGCGGCAACACCTTCATCCTCAAACCGTCCGAGCGCGATCCGTCCGCCTCGCTTATTCTCGCACAGTGGCTCAAGGAAGCCGGCCTGCCCGACGGGGTCTTTAACGTTGTCCAGGGCGACAAGGAAGCAGTCGATGCGATCTTGACCGATCCCGACGTGGTCGCCGTGAGCTTCGTCGGCTCGACGCCGATCGCGCGCTATATCTACGAAACCGCAACCAGCCACGGCAAGCGCTGCCAGGCGCTGGGCGGCGCGAAGAACCACATGATCGTGATGCCCGATGCGGACATGGACCAGGCGGTCGACGCACTGATGGGCGCCGCCTACGGCTCTGCCGGCGAGCGCTGCATGGCGATCTCGGTGGCCGTGCCGATCGGCGACGCCACCGCCGACAAGCTAATCGAGAGGCTAGCGCCCAAGGTGCGCGCCTTGAACATTGGCCCGGGCACCGACCCGGATGCCGAGATGGGCCCGCTGGTGACGAAGCAACACCTCGACAAAGTGCGCGGTTACATCGATGCCGGCGTCGACGAAGGCGCGAACTTGATCGTCGACGGACGTGACTTCCGGCGTCAGGGTTACGAGAAGGGATACTTTATCGGAGGAACACTTTTTGACCGCGTGACGACCGACATGAAGATCTACCGCGAAGAAATCTTTGGTCCCGTACTCGCCGTTGCCCGTGCCAAGTCCTATGACGACGCCGCGGACATGATCAACAAGCACGAGTTCGGCAACGGCACCGCTATCTTCACCAGGGATGGGGATGCGGCCCGGGAGTTCGCGCATCAGATCCATGTCGGCATGGTGGGCATTAACGTGCCGATCCCGGTCCCGATGGCGTTCCATTCGTTCGGCGGTTGGAAGGCGTCGCTGTTCGGCGACCACCACATGCACGGCCCCGAGGGCGTCCGGTTCTACACCCGGCTGAAGACCATCACGACGCGATGGCCCACCGGCATTCGCGCTGGCGCGGAATTTGTTATGCCCACCATGTCCTGATCACCCGCGCCGCACAACGGTGAACGGCTCCAGCTCTCTTGGGGTCGTTCACCATCAAGAAGCAAGCGACCGACGCCTTACGTCACAGTCCACCCGAAGGGCCCATTGCAATGCCTGAGATCGGCAGAAGGGATCAATTGCACAACGCAATCCGATCGATGGGTTCAAATCGCGGTCAGCATTTGGACCTGCCGTAAGGTCAGCGAAGTCTGCTGGAGAAAAGCGAAGCCCTACGGCGGTGGAGCAAAGCGCTCACAAAGCTCGGCGTTCGCCACCATTGAGGGTGCGAAATCGCAGGATATCGCAGTTTGGCGTGGAAAATCGTGCAAATGGCGGAGAGAGTGTCAGTCAATCCTTATTGAAAACAAAGCGCTTTTGGAATCCCTAAGGTCAGAACCTACCAGATGAGCTACGCCGAAAATGGCTTTCTCCAACAAGGGTCCGTTCAGACAACGGCCCGTCATCGAACGCGGCATCGCGCTTCCTGGAAAAGCGAGCCAGGAAGCGCGATGCGGAGGTTAGCGCCGAATGAAGGAGGCAACCACGGCACTCGAGCCGGCACACGCGGCAACCACCAGGAAGACCAGCGAGGTCTGGTTGTGCGTGTCCATGAAGTGACCGATCATCGGCTCACCAAGGCCCGCGAACAGGTAGGCGAAGAAGTTCATGACGCCTGTCGCCGTCCCCGCCCGCTTATGACCGACCAGATCGGGGCACAAGGCCCAGAACGAGGATTGCGGCCCATACGTGAAGAAGCCGCACAGGAACAGCACGGCCATGCCGAGATAAATCTCCGAGGTCGGAATGGTGTACATGTAGAGCGAGGTGACCGCCGCCAGAACCATATACAGGACGATGGCGAGATAGCGGCGCGAGCCGAACACCTTGTCCGAAATCCAGCCGTTGCTGAACGCGCCCACCGCCATACCGACCGGCAGCGCAATGCTGATCCAGCGCGGATCGATCGCGGATGCAGCGCCTGACTTGGCCCAGTTGCTGCCGAGGAAATGCACCGGCACCCACACCAGCAGGCCGTAGCGGGCGGCGTTCTGGAAGCCGATCGCAACACCGGCCACCAGCAGCCGCCACGTCGACAACACCGCCTTGTAGCGTGAAAGCGAGCTTTCATCGTCGCTGACTGCGTTTTCGGACGCCTGCACCTCGTCGACTTCATCATGAGGCGACGTGAATCCCAGATCTTCCGGACGTTCACGCGCGATCAGGTAGAAAGCGATGCCACCGACAAGAAGGAGCGCGACGGGAATGCGGAAGATCCAGCGCCAATCGAGTTGGAAATAGCCGACGACCACGAGCGAAGTTACGAACGACAGCACCGATGCCAGGCCGGCGGCGAACGTATAGAGGCCGTAAACCGTTCCGCGCTCGTGACGCCCCCACCAGTTCGACAGCAGCCGGCTGCCCGGCGCCCAGCCCATCGACTGGAAGTATCCGTTGATACCCCAGAACACCGACAACGTGACGATTCCCGTCGAAAGGCTGGTCGCCCAGTTCATGATAAACGAAAGGATAGCCCCGGCACTCATCACACGGCGGCCTCCGAACTTGTCGCCGAGATTGCCGTTGATCGCCTGCCCAACCGCGTAGCACCAGAGCAGTGCTGCGCTGGCCCAGCCCAGCGCCTCCTTGGTGACGCCGAACTCGGCCTGGATACCCGGGATCGCAAAGCCGAAGGTCTGCCGGCCGGTGTAGAAGAACAGGTAGCAGAACATCGCCGCAAGCAGCATCCGCCACTGCGCACGGCGGAACGAGGTCGCGATTTCCGGGTTTTGTACCCCGGCCGAGCTGACGCTCGCAGGACTGAACGTAATCGACATCGATGAACCTCCCTTTGGTGCTGATCGCCTTGGTGCATCGCGGCCGCCGCTGTTCTGATTATTCGGCGCCGCTGACTTTCGATGGGCCGCCCCCGCTAGGCAGACCAGGGAAGCGAGTAGGTCTTGACGTTGGTGAAGCTTTTCATCGCCTCCTGAACGCCTTCCTTGTAACCGAGGCCGGAATCCTTGATGCCGCCGAACGGAGACATCTCGATGCGATAGCCAGGCACTTCCCAGACGTTCACCGTGCCGACGTCGAGCTCGTTGACGAAGCGCGTGATGTAATCGAGCCGGTTGGTGCAAACGCCGGACGATAATCCGAACGCAGTCGAATTGGAGATCCTGATGACGCTCTCGATATCGTTCGGGACGCGGATGATCGGGATCACCGGACCGAACGTCTCCTGCATCACGAGTTCGCTGGTATAGGGAATGCGGTCGACGACCGTCGGCGGATAGAGCGCACCCTTGCGGTCGTTGCCATGGAGCAGTTCGGCACCGTCCTGCACCGCGGCGTTCACGCGGCGTTCGAACTCTCGGGCGGCACCTTCGTGGATGACGGTGCCGACATCGACGGCCGGGTCCATCGGATCTCCGCACTTCAGGGTGCGGGCCTTCTTGAGCACCAGCGCCGCGAAGTCGTCGGCGACGGCTTCGACGCAGAGGATGCGCTTGACGGCGGTGCAGCGCTGGCCGGAGTTCTTCGTGGCGCCCATGACGGCCAGCTCAGCGGCCTTCTCGAGATCGGCGTCTTCCATGACGATGAGCGGGTCGTTGCCGCCAAGCTCGAGCACGATCCGCTTGTAGCCGGCCGTTGCCGCAATGTGCTTGCCGACCCGTACCGAGCCTGTGAAGGTGACGAGATCGGCATCCGGGTCGGCGATCATCGCATCGCCCATCGAATGGGGATTGCCCGTGACCACTGAGAGCATCGCGGGTGGCAGTCCGGCTTCGTAGAGCACGTCGGCCAGAGCCAGCGCTGTCAGGGGCGTGAGCTCCGTCGGCTTCAGCACGACACGATTGTTGGTCGCGATCGCCGGCGCAATCTTGTGGCTCACCATGTTGAGCGGATGATTGAACGGCGTGATGGCCGAGATCGCGCCGAGCAGCGGGGTGCGCGTCGTGAATATCTTGCGCGCTTTGCCCTGCGGACTGATGTCGCAGGAGAATGTTTCGCCGTCGTCCTTGATCGTGAGCTGGCCGGCAAAGGAATAGACGTCGTAGGCCCGGCCGGCCTCATAGAGCGAGTCCTTCCAGCACAAGCCGGATTCGGCGGTGATCAGGCGGGCAAAATCCTCCTTGCGTCGCGACAGGATGTCGGCGGTCTTGAGCAGGATCTGCTGACGCTCGTAGCGCGACAGTTTCGGCTTGAACGCGCTGGCTTTCGCAAACGCCTGGCGAACATGCTCGGGCCGCGCCGCCGGAACGGTACCGACGACCTTGTTGGTGTATGGATTGAACACCTCGACCCGCTCGTCGACATCGACGAGCGAACCTGCGATGCGCATTTGTTCATGTCGTACGGCTTGCGATTGGATGTTCACGGCTTTGTCCTCCCGCCTCACTGGATGCGGTTGAGCGCGACGTCGAAGGCGTCGAAATTGCGCAACAGATGTCCGGGCGGCAGCGCGATCTTGCGGTTGGCAATCAATGGAACACGCTCCTCGGTCAGCCCGCCGTGCGACCGCAGGGGCTCTGTCAGGCCGGAAAGATCATGGCGATCGCGGCTGGTGCCGAGCACCTTGTGCCGCGACGAGATCACGACGACGTCGCCGATCCGGTCCGCGGGAAGCTCGAAGCGCGTGCAGGCTTCCTTGCGGGTCAGGGCGAGCTCGACGCCGTTGACATCGCGCAACTTCAGCAACAGGTCGTCGACCGCCGTCTCGGCGGCGTAGATCGTCGCGAACGAGCCGAGCGCGCCGTGGTGAGCGACGTAGGGATCGGTGATCGGCAGGATGACCCGCGCATTGCCCTTGCCGACCCAGAGATCCATCAGATCCTGTAGATAGATGACATCCGGCTCGCCATTGGCGAGGTGCTTGTCGTTCATCCCGTGATCGGCGGTCGCCACGATGTTGCAGCCGAGCGCATCGAGCTGTGCCAGATAGCCGTCGATCATCGCGTAGAAATCGTTCGAGACCTTCGTCCCCGGCGATGTCTTGTGCTGGATATAATCCGTCGTCGACAGGTACATCAGGTCGGGCCGGTGCGCTTCCACCAGCTTGACGCCGGCGGCGAACACGAACCGCGACAAGTCTGCAGAGTAGACCTCCGGCAGCGGCAGGCCGACGAATTCGAGGACGTTGCCGATCCCGTTGTCTTTGACCGTGGCCTTGTCGGCTTTTTCCGAGGAGAACGCGAACGCGCGGCCCGAGGCGTAATCCAGCCCGTTCGCGAGCAGCGTACGCAGCTTGTCCTTTGCGGTGATCGCGGCGACCTTGTAACCTGCGTCGTGAACGCCGGCGAGAATGGTCGGCGCACGCAGAAAACGCGGGTCGTTCATCATCACTTCGGCACCGCTGGCTGGGTCGTAGAAATAATTGCCCGCGATACCGTGCACCGCCGGCGGCCGTCCGGTGATGATCGAGAGATTGTTCGGGTTGGTGAAGCTTGGAATGACGCTGCTGGCGTGGACGTGCGCTCCCTCCTTCATGAACCGCGCAAACGTCGGCGCGACGTCCGCCTCGATCGCCTTCTCGATGTAGCCCGGCTCCGATCCATCCAGGCAGATCACGACTGTGGACCGCTCGGGTGCCTTGTAGGCGCGACCGTTCACCGAGATCATCTTTCCATTGGATGTCATTTTCATTCTCCCTTTCGCGCCGATGCCGCGCGGATGCTTTGCTCAGGCGATCTTTGCTTTCGGTATGCGCACGACCTGCGACGCCTCGATCAGTCGCTCCCTCGAACCCAGGAAATTCCGGCCGCGTTCGCCTTCGAGCGAATCCGCGATCAATGCGCGCCATTCCTGCCGATCGATCTCGTAGGCCGCCGGATTGCAGGAGATTCCGAGCAGGCCGAGGAAGTCCTCGAGGTCGTCGGCGCCCTTTGCGAGATCATCGCCGAAGACCTGCTTCAGACTGTCCTCGCAGAGCCCGCCGGCGCCACGCACGCTGCGCAGCACCATCGGCAGCGAAAACGAGCAGGCGATGCCGTGCTGTACGCCATGGTGCAGCGTGATCGGATAGGACAGCGAGTGGGCAATCGCGGTCTTGGTATTGGAAAACGCCAGGCCGGCAAACAGCGCTGCCGTCGCCATCCGGCTGCGCAGTTCCAGATTACCGAGATCGCGGACCAGGCGCGGCAGCACGTCGAGAATGCTGCGGGCGGCGGCAACGGCGTGGTTCGCCGACACCGGATTGTTGTTCACGTTCCAAAGGCTTTCCAGCGCATGCGACAGCGCGTCGAGACCGGTGCTGATGGTGAGAAGCTGCGGCTTGCCGAGCATCAGGCGCGGATCGATCACCGCGTGAGTCGGATAGAGAGAAGGACGGGCCAGCGAGTATTTCTTGCCGTTCGCCTCATCCCAAACGGTACCCCAACAGGTGACTTCGCTGCCGGTGCCCGCCGTCGTCGGCACGGCGATGATCGGAATGGCCGCGAGACGCTCGGCCCCCTGTTGCGTTTCGAGATAGGTTTTCACGCGGGCAAAGTCGCCGCCGGCGGCGGCAAACACCTTGGCCGAATCGATCACGGACCCGCCGCCGACCGCAACGATGACGTCGGGCTGCTTCTGCAGTTCGGCAAAGCGCGCGGTCTGCTTGGCGAGCAACCGGTAGTCGGGGTTCGGAGCGACGTCGCGAATGGCGAGAACCGGAACGCCCGCCGCCCCGGCCAGCCTGCGCTCGAGCTGCTGGAAAACCGGCTCGCCGTAAGTAACGAGCGCGTAGGCTCTCGTTCCGATCAGCGCCGCAAGCCTGTCGAAGCCGTCGACGCCAAATTCGATCTGGACCGGGTTCGTGTACTTCCAAGCCATCGCGCTTCCTCCGTTTGGCGCGACAGTACGGGCTGGCTAACTATTGACAAATTCATTGTTCAGATGTGTTCTATTGATTATGTCAATAGTATTTAGCCAGCTTCGGGCTTTCCACGCGGTCGCCCAACATGGTGGCTTCACCGCTGCCGCGCGCGTTCTTCACGTCGGTCAGCCGACCCTCACGATCCAAGTCAAGGAGCTTGAGGAAACGCATGGAGTCGAACTGCTGATCCGGAAGTCGCGCCGGACCGAATTGACCGAAGCCGGCGCTGCGCTGTTCGAGATCACGCGGGGCATCATGAAGTTCTGCGACGAGGCGCACGATCTACTGGGTGCCCACGGCAAGGCGACCAAGGGTCATCTACGGATTGCGACCGTCGGCCCCTTCCACGCGACCGAAATCATTGCGGCCTTCCGCCGCGCACATCCCGACGTCCAAATCTCGACGCTGCTAGCGAACTCAGAGCGCACGCAACGTCACATCGTTGATTTCGAAGCCGACGTCGCCATTCTCGCCGCGGTCCCGGACGATCCGCGCGTCAAAAAGCTGCCCTATCGAACGCATCGCGTGATCGTCTTCGTCAATCGAGATCATCCCTGGTTCAATCGAAGATCGGTGAAGCTCCGCGAACTCATGGATCAGCCGTTCGTGATGCGTGAGCGCGGCTCCACCACTCGCCGCGCCTTCGAGGAAAGCCTTATGGCGAAAGGACTGGCCATAAAACCCGTCTTTGAGATCGAAAGCCGCGAGGGTGTATGGAAGTCGGTTGAACAAGGACTTGGAATCAGTGTCGTGGCCGACTTCGAGTTTGTTCCGCATCCAAATTTGCGAGCTCTCGAAATCAGCGATCACACGGTAGAGACGAAATATAGCATTGCGCATCACGTAGATCGCGGCCATTCGCCGCTCATTAAAGCATTCCTCAAGACAGTTATCAGCATGAGGAGTCGTGACCACCACGCACATGGCGTAGAGCGATCGTAAGAGAGGCAAGGATTCGCTTGCTAGATCCGCCCGTCGGCGATCATGTTCGTTATCAAAACAAAATTTCAAGCGGACTGCCCGATCCAAATAGGACCCAGGCCAAAGGACTACGACTATAGAACTGCGCGAGCGGCATCGCAGTGGAGCACGCAAGCGTTTAAAATCGTAGGTTAGCGCACAAAATCGTACAAATGGCGGAGAGAGTGTCAGTCAACCCCCTCTGAAAAATAAGGCATAATCGTCCTTTTGGGACGCAAACCTACCAATTTAGCCACCCACTTCTGACCCATCCGACTTGGAAAACAAGTCGCGCGGCGTCGAAGGACAGCGTACGACAGAGTAAGCGGACAGGGCGCGCTCGCCGGGCCTCAACCACCCGTGCTCGCCAATGACTAACTGCTTACTAGAAATTTGCGGCGAGAGCGTTGCCTCCAACTGCAACGTTGTCAGGTTGATTTCCGAGCTACCTTTTCTAGGTCAGCGGCCGCGCTTGATGACCATCCGTTCCGTTGAGCCCACCGGCGGACTGCAACAGGATCGAATGAATAGCTCTCCTGACGAAGCCGCGCGAATGTACGCTGTGCATGTTTCTTATCTGAGGGATGATTGAGACCCGTACTCAAGGTGATGGCTCGAGTTAGGCTCTGCAGCGCCTCCTCCACGGCCTCCGGCAAACTAACGGTCGGTGTCGGCGCAGCGTTGACTCCTACAATCTGGGCTCCCCAGGTCGCTTGCCAACCCTTGCCCTCGGTGTCGTTCCAGGGAAGATAAACGATCGCTTGCGCTCCGATCGCATCGTCTAGCTTACTCATGTCCTTGTCCGAGATGTGGGCGCCGATCAGAAGCTCATCTGACCAACTTCCCCGAAAGGTTTGAGCACTCTCCAATTTCATCTGGACGCCCTGCGCGACCAAGACCGGTTGCCCCTTGACGAGCGCCTTTACGATGTTTGGTCCGAGGAATTCGGCCACAATGGTTCGATCGAAGCCTCCCTTTTGCGGGACCACCAACGTTACGCTGGTGATATTGTTCGCCTTGCAAATTTCGGTGACGCTTTGGAATGCGAGCCGGACTTGGTCCGGCGATCGCTCAACGACATATCGTGCGACGGATGCCACCTAGTTTCCCTTCATTGAGTTAGAGCTGTGACCAGATCAGAGGCAGGCGCTCTGCGAGCTGCCGCGCCAAGCCTGGTCGCGTTATGTGCACGCCGATCTCACCAAGGGGCCCATCCGGGGGCGACGTCCACGAACACCAGTTGATGCTGGTGACGACGACATCATCGTCGCCCCACAGAAGAAACTTCGCATGGAAGCCTTCGGAAATTCGAAGCAGACGAACACCGCGTTCGCGCACGTCGAACGTCATTCCAGCGGCGATCGGACCATTTACCAGTCCAGCCGTGCTTCCATAGATGACAACCGGCTCCGTGCGAGCGGTGGCCGCAGCAACTTCGGCCGGGATGATCGCATTGGCGAAGGCCGAGTTTCCGAATTTGTCGCTCGCGATCAGGAACCGGCTCGGACGGCTGCCGCTGGCTTCACGCAGTATCGCTTCATGTGCTTGTCCTGCAATCACCCTAGCGCGATGATACCCGGTACTCTCAGGCCGCCGTCGCAGCGATCGCGCCAGAATATAGAGTTCGGTCCCGATTTCAGGCTTGAACCCTGGCCTAGCCACCATCGCGCCGAAGGCCTCGGCGACTTCCGCGAGGAGCCGCGGGTCTCTGAATTCACACGACAGCTCAAACCGATCGAACGACGTGTATAGCCAATTGCAGGATCCGACGACCGCGACATATCCCTCGTCGCCATCGTCAGCAATAATCAGCTTGGAATGGGAGCCGGTCGACCGGAGGTGGATGCGGACCCGATCTCGAAGGAGTTCGTCGGCGGCGATGAGTTTCGATATCTCCGCTGCCTGAAGGAACGCCTTCTCATTCGGATTGTCTGGCGCCCCTGCCCCCCAGAACAGATCGATCTTGGCTCCCCGCCGGACCGCGTCGCGGATTTCGTCGAGCCATCTGGTGAAGCCTCCAAGCCGCAAGAATGTCGAGTGGAGGAATATCCGCCGCCTCGCTCTTCCCAGAATTCGCTTGAGCCGTTCACGATGCGCGTCACCGCCGAAAATGAGGTCATCCGCTTCAAATGCGACGGTGATTGGATCGGGCAGAACCTTTTCGGGTTCGTCCTGGATATGGGAAGCAACGACAACCGGCCTCGCACCGTCCGCCGATGCCGCAACCCGGGCGATTTCCTGCTTGAGAGAATCAGGCGCACGGTCCGGCAGGTTCCGCATCGATGCTCCGTCCACGACGATGAGCATGAATTCGTTCTGTCGTTCGACGAACGTGTCGCCGTCAAAGAACAACAGCTTCTCGTCTTCACGAAGAACCTTCTGGATACGGGCAAAATTTTCCTGAGGGGTTGTTTTGGGAAGCGCGCCACGGACTTCGATATCGCGAACATCGATCCCCTTTTGCCGCAGCGAAAGAATGACGCCGGCGCGTTTGCCCGCAACGTCCCGTCGCGAAAACACGGTGTCTGTGATCGTATCGTAAACGAACGAGACGTTTCGTGTGACCCGTTGCTTGTCCGTTGGAATCTCCGATCCGCCCGCGACCACGGCAGCACCAAACGCCGTCGTCTGAAATGCCGGAAAGCCGTCGATCAAGACCGCTTCAAGCAGCCGAAACCTCATCATCCGGACGATGATCTCCAGGATGACGCGCCGCGGGATATCAAGATCATCGGCCAAACGGGTCGCCGACATGGCTTCGCGTGACAAAGACCACAACACGAACTCGTCAAGGGCGCTCCAGCCACGGCCTTTTTCAATCACCGCTCGCGTCGAAACCCGGCGGATCGGTATCGCCACAACGACGCTCATCGGGCCCTCCGAAGCAATTCCGCGGGAGTGATGATCGTCGCGGCCGGCCCGCCACGTTGGGCCTTCTGCTTGCGCAACGCCTCGATCGTTTCAAGGAACGTCACGACAAACGACAGTTCGTCTTTCGGATCCTTCGTTGCATGCCGGGAACTTTCTCGCAGGAACTCCAGCGATCCGACGAGAACCAATTGCTGGCGGCCTCGGCTCAGCAAGACGTTCATACGGCGTCGATCGCGCAGAAAGCCGAGCGCCGGCACTCCTGTTCGAGGATTGTTTCGAACCAACGACACGAGGACCAAGTGTCATTCGGCCTGCAATATTGACCCCCTAAGCCGGGGGATCGGCGTCCAAAATTGACCCCCTACAGATTGGTCTGTTGCGCTGCCTGCTTTGGAACGAAGCAGGTGGTGGGGGATGCTGATCGTGGAGACGATTGCCCGGATCCGGCGCGAGCACTTCATCAAGGGCAAGACAATCAAGGAGATCGCCCGTGACCTGAAGGTGTCGCGGAACACGGTCCGGAAGGTGCTGAGGTCGGGAGAGACCTCCTTCGAGTACGAGCGGCAGGTGCAGCCGCGGCCAAAGCTGGGACGATGGGCAGTAGAGCTTGACGGATTGCTGGCGGCGAACGCGGCCAAATCGGCTCGTGAACAGCTGACGTTGATCCGGATCTTCGAAGAGCTGCGCGGCCGCGGCTATGACGGCGGTTACGATGCGGTGCGGCGTTACGCCAGGCGGTGGAGCAAAGAACGCGGGCAATCGACCGCGGCCGCTTATGTCCCGCTGAGCTTTGCCCCAGGCGAAGCCTATCAGTTCGACTGGAGCCACGAGGTGGTCTTGCTGAGCGGCACCACGGTAATGGTGAAGGCCGCCCATGTCCGGCTCTGCCACAGCCGCATGCTGTTCGTGCGGGCCTATCCGCGGGAGACGCAGGAGATGGTGTTCGACGCCCACGACCGGGCGTTCGCCCTGTTCAAAGGTACCTGCACCCGCGGCATCTACGACAACATGAAGACTGCCGTAGAGACGATCTTCGTCGGTAAAGGGCGTCTCTACAATCGCCGCTTCCTGCAGATGTGCAGCCACTATCTGGTCGATCCGGTCGCCTGCACGCCAGCGTCGGGCTGGGAGAAGGGGCAGGTCGAGAACCAGGTCGGGCTGGTCAGGGAACGCTTCTTCACGCCGCGGCTGCGGTTCAAAAACCTCGACGAGTTAAACGCCTGGCTGCTCGACAAATGCATCGCCTACGCCAAGGCTCATCGCCATCCGGAGCTGGTCGATCAGACGATCTGGGAAGTGTTCGAAGCCGAACGCCCCAAACTCGTTCCCTATGCCGGCCGCTTCGACGGCTTCCATGCGGTGACGGCATCGGTCTCGAAGACCTGCCTGGTGCGCTTCGACAACAACAAGTACTCGGTCGCAGCCAGCGCAGTCGGACGACCGGTCGAGGTTCAAGCCTATGCCGATCGCATCGTGATCCGTCAGGATGGATGCATCGTTGCCGAGCACCCGCGATCCTTTGGCCGCGGCGATACCGTCTACGACCCCTGGCATTATGTGCCGGTGCTCGCCCGCAAACCCGGCGCCTTGCGCAACGGTGCTCCCTTCAAAGACTGGGTGCTGCCGGCCGCGATCGAGCGGATCCGGCGCAAGCTTGCCAGCACCGACGATGGCAATCGGCAGATGGTCGACATCCTCAACGCGGTGCTGACTGACGGTCTGCCCGCGGTGGAAGCGGCCTGTGCCGAAGCGCTCGGTCATGGCGTCCATTCCGCCGATGTCGTGCTCAATATCCTGGCCCGTCAACGTGAACCCGCCCCACCGGCCAACATCATGACGCCGGCCGCACTGACGCTCCGTCATGCACCGATCGCCGATTGTGCCCGCTACGACAACCTCCGGAGGACCATCTGATGGAACGAACCCAAATCTTCGACCTCATGGGCGAACTTAAGCTCTACGGCATGAAGGCCGCCTTCGACGAGATCATGGCAACCGCCGTCAAGCGCCAGCACGAGCCTCAACGCATTGTCGGCGACCTGCTCAACGCCGAGATCAACGAGAAGCAAGCAAGGTCGATCAAATACCAGCTCACCATTGCCAAGCTGCCGCTTGCCAAGGACATCGCCGACTTCCAGTTCGACGGCACGCCGATCAATCAGACGCTCGTCAATGATCTCGCTGGCGGCGGCTTCATCGCCCAACAACGCAACGTCGTGCTGGTTGGCGGAACCGGCACAGGCAAGACCCACCTGGCCATTGCCATCGCCAGAAGTTGCATCCGCGATGGCGCCAGAGGACGCTTCTACAACGTAGTCGACCTCGTCAACCGGCTCGAGACCGAGACCCGCAACGGTCGGCAGGGACGGCTCGCCGAGCATCTGACCCGGATGGACTTCATCGTGCTGGATGAACTCGGCTATTTGCCCTTCGCCCAGTCCGGTGGACAGCTTCTCTTCCACCTCGTCAGCCGGCTCTATGAGCGGGCCTCCATCATCGTGACCACCAATCTCGCCTTCGGCGAATGGCCGAGCGTGTTCGGCGACGCCAAAATGACCACCGCGCTGCTCGACCGATTGACCCATCACTGCGACATCGTCGAGACCGGCAACGACAGCTGGCGATTCAAGAGCCGAGACGACGATCACGCCACCCGCGCTCGTCTCGCCTCCGCTATCCCGGCCAGCTCCGACGAGACGAGCGCTACCAGCAAACCCCGCCGCACGAAGGGGTCAAAATTGGACGCCGATGAGGGGTCAAATTTGCAGGCCGATTGACAGTCATACACCACAGCGTGAATGATAATGGAAGCCTGAAGTTCCTGATTTGGCCTATGGAAAACGTACAGGGCGCGCCGCCTACTGATGTGGTGATCGGCTATCCTCAGTTTCAAACCGAGGCGCCTAGCATGGTCAATCGGCTTAGCTTTGATCTTCCTATCATAGGCGAGAAGGTTTGGAGCGTTGGCTACTGCGAATTCAAATATCCCGAACACGGTATACCGCTGGCTGCGGTACGCAGTGGCGCCTTCGACTGGGAGCACGATTATAGCCACAAGTTAGTGGTAGTTGAGGGCTTCGTTCAGCGTATCTTCACACAACGTTTCGCAAATGGATTCGTCGAAGGACCATGCTTCACGATTGATGCGGAGATTGCCCATGCGCAAAGCGGCGGGCCGGTTCTAACCTCCGATGGAGTAATCAGGGGAATCAACTCTGCTGGGGCAACGACATTCCTGAATCAGCCCGGAAGCATAATTTCCCTGTTTTATCCACTACTCTTCATGCAACTGAGGTTCGGAGCGCAGATGGGTATTGTGCGATTGAACGCCACTCGACCTTTGATCGACCTCATAGGTCAAGGAACGATACCAACAGATGGGAGCGAAACGCGCGTTGCTGTTGGCCACGACGCCACCACAGGCCGATTTTATGTCAATCCCCGTGTTGAAAAGAGCGTGGCTACTTACGTGCACGATGATTTTGCTGGCTATCAAGCTGGGAAGTTAGCCACTCAAGAAAGTAGACCGTTCTACCGTTTGAGACCAACTGATCCCCTGGAAAGCAACTGAGCACCCATAGAGATAATTAGGTCGGAACCGCTTCGGGTGGCCACGGTCGCCCAGACATAACATCCGGATGCCGAGTATCATCGGCTGCGATGCCATGTTCATCCCGAAGCTCATCAATAGCCTCTAGGCATTTCTTCGCAAGAGCCGACTCTGCGGTTGAGCCGCTGAACAAATCGAAAAGCGCTTTTCGTAAGTCCCTCACTGAGGCCGGATAGATGTGAAAAAGATTCGATCCTTCTGCATCAGGCACCTTGTCAAGGGCCACAGCCTCTATAACTGACGCCATCTGACCATCATAAGCTTGACCGTTCGCCGCATATTTCCTCACCATGGCGATGAGATCATCTTGGCTTGCCGCTTCTCCAAAGAAGTGTTCGAGCATTTTACGGCCCGGACCGTTGCCAACTGTCTCGTACCGCTTCTTCAGTTCGGGTTTCAGCGTAGGGAATCGCTCCACATATCCCGCGAGCTGACGACCGAGATGCCACGCATCGACACCGTGGGGTTCAGTCCCCAAAACTCGCTGGATGTACAGATCGACGTACAAAAGCGCGGATTCAATGTTGCCTCGATTCAGGATCGCCTGCATCCACGTGTGGTCATGAGCTATGTCCTTGTGCGTACGCGCTAGGCTCTCCAACAACGTGTCTCCTTGCGTGCCTAGCACAGCAGCGACCGCACTGAGTACGCGCTCCCATCGCTTCGCCCAACCTCTTCCGTAGAACGCCTTCACCTTAGTCAAGCCCTCCAGCACGGATTCCGGCCTCGTCGAGAACGGCAACAGTTCCAACCAAGGCTCAATTTCCCAGGTGTTCTGCCGCTTGTGCCACGCTTTTTGTGGGTCATTTGCGTCTGCCAACCATTCATCGATCGCGCCCATTATAAGATCGGCATCGACGATTTGGCCATCAAGCACCACGGCGGCAAACAGCGTCTGCTTTGCTGCCAACGGCTGCGGCAAGTTCATGACGCGAGCGATAAGGCCATCTTGATCGGCGTGCGGCATGCTGAGCGCGATGCGCGCCAAGGCGATCGCAAGCATCTGGCTATCCTTATCCGCATCTGGCTTTGCTAACCGCTCAATGGCGGTGAATATTGGCACCGCGCGCTTATTCAATGGCTCGGGTCGCGGTGACGCTGCGCGATTGTTGCGTGCAGCTGCGACTTCATCGAACCACGGCCACTGGCGGAAGAGGTCGGGCGCGGGCAAATTCAGCTCTTTATCAGATACAGACTTCAGTATAAGCGAAGCAGAAACACCAAAATCGCTATCTTCTAGATACTGCGCGGCAACTACCGCCACGTCGCCACCACCGATCCGCATGAAAGCTTCTCGGTACTGATTGTCGTAACGCATGCGAGCATCCGACGTCGCCTCTATGTCGCCGCGTTTTTGCGCATCCATGAACCCTTCGCGCACCCTCTTAAGACGCGAGAGGTCTTCATCAAGAAGTCGCTTTAGTTCCGGTATGAGTTCTCGAAACCCCAGACGGCCTATAGCGTTCGAAACTTCATTGATGTCATATCGTCTTCCGGCAGGTGCCACGATCACTGCCTCAGTCCAGCGGCGCAGGAGATCGATCCAAGCAGGCTTTGTCGCAGGATCGATCGCGAGAGGCCGTTTGCGGTCCTCATCCTCGGTCCCGTGCTGGGATACAAGGGATGCTAGGGATCCTATGACGCGGGGATCGTCTGAGTTTGCTCGCCGCGCTATTGCCGCCGCGAAAATGGCAGGGCGAGTGCCACGAATTCGATCCTTGAGACGATGGTATTCATCGCCTAGCGAGCGATCATTCCGTGCAGCCTGCAAGGCTTGGGCACACATAAGAAACTTGTCGATGAGTGCATCGACCGTCTTCGGGCCTGCCATGATCGCTGCATCGTTGATATCTCGATTGTCATGATTGACATCGAGAATGGCCTCTACAATTGGCCCCTCATCGATCACTTCTTGCTTCGCAAGAAGCTCTCTTACGCGGAAGGGCAGTTCGAGACGCGCTTCGAGACGCAGCCGCAGTCCGTGTGACACTGCGTTCGGCGCGTGCTGCTGGGCAAAATAGAGCGTACCGCCTTGCTGATCCCTTATCGGAAACCGAGGGTCGGCAATCGACGCGGCGATTGCTGCATCCCGTCCGAGATAGTCCGCCGGCTGCTCAAGAAGGAGGCGAAGTCGTTGAGCCGGCTCAGTTGTTTGCTCCAACGCCTTTAGCTGCAAGGCGCGCAGCTTCGACGCGACAGCCAAATCCCGGATTTCATCTGCATAGCCGCGCGCTGCGATCAACTCCCACGTCTGCTCGTGCGCGTGCGAAAGAAGATCGGCAACATGACGATCGGCCCGCCGAAACTGTAGGCTCTGAACAACTTCGGACTGGACCTTCGGGCTCGGATCAGTCTTGGCGAGCACTACCGCCAAATCCATACCATCCACGCCACTTTCGCCAGCGATCAATGAAAGTAAGTGCTCCCGCGTGTTCTCAGGAAGCTTTGCTACCTTTGCCGGGAGACCGTGACCGAGAACCCGCGGGCGAAAACGCGGCGCGATGCGCAGGGTCGGTATTTGTATCTGCGTGTTACTGCTAGATGCCAGTGGCCAAATTTGCTCCGCAAATTCTGGGCGGCCCGTGATAATCATGAAACGTACCGCGCGGTCCACGAACCCCGGCCTGTGCCAGCGCTCTACGAATGCGGCAATGTCAACTTTTACAATTTCCCAAACCACAGGCGCAGCGCGATAAATGATCTCAGCGGCCAGCATAGGATCAATTGGCAAAGCGAGTTCGATCGCATGCGCAACGAGTGGGGCTCCGTCGCTGTCGCGTGAAAGTCGTTCCGTTGCGAACAAGACCGACTCTTCCCACATGGGTTTGTCGAAGATGGCAGCACGCAACTGCACACGAGCGCTCGTGTTGCCTCCGGCGCTCAACTGTATCAATTCGGAGACTTTGTGACTGCCGTACCATTCTTGGAATTGCTGATGCTGGAACGCGACACCGCCCCCAGAGCGAATCAAGGTATGATGGCTAGTTAACGCTTCCAGGACGCTGATCGGCTCCAGCGGCCTGGCAATTTGTCCCTGCTCGCGTAGTGCCTCGGCTGTCGTCGTCACGATCCGGCGCGCATCGGCCTCGGTCATTGTAGTCGAACCAAGCGCGTTCAAATGGCTCGCTAACTCGGTCAAGATTTTCGCGTGGCATCCGAGCAGAACCGATTGCAGGACTTCGACATGTTCAGATGCCCGTTCATGCTGCTCGACGAACAAGCGGAGCACAGCTTCCTTCGTGTCGGGAACTAAGCCTTGTGACCCGCCCGCGAGCAGGGCCGAAAGGTACAATGGCGTGGCAATCAGCGCTCGAACGCTGGGTGTCCGCCAAGCATCGTCAACTATTTTCTTGCCCGGCGCACCATATAGCTCATCCGCAATCGCCATCTGCTGATCTTCGGAGAGCGGTTCGATATGGACGCGCGGTCCCGATATCGGTACGTCGAGCGCTTGCCGCCGTGTTGTAGCAACGATGCGAACGTCGGGCCAATCACGGCGGATTTGTCCGATTTCGACGCGTAAACGCTTGTGTGCATCGGAAGTTAGTTCATTCCAACCATCAAGCAAAAGCAGTAACCGTCCGCGCTCGGCAAGCGCGCTTATCTCGCCAGCGCTAATCGCCTTGAAGGCCGAACGCTGATATAGGCTTGCGAGAAGGCCTGCTGACCCTGCAGACCAATCACCCAGTTTAAAATACAATGGTAGGATCGAATTTGAAGTTAGCGCGTGGCTTGCCAGCTGCAGAAGTGTGGTCGTCTTGCCAGTTCCTGGCGGCGCTACAATTGTCACTTCGGGCGCAACTTCGACAGCCAAGGGCAATTTGCCGATACTGAACGGAGGCGAATTTTTGTCGCCGTCTATTCTGAGCGTGAGCTCTATTGAATCGCCGGACCACATCGGTCCGCGCGTGTACGTTCCAAGATCCGCTTTAGCAGCCGCGTGGACCCTCTGGAAAACGGCGTCAAATTCAGTATCGACAGGTCGATCATCTGCGGCGATTGACGCTTCGACGCGCGCAGGCTCTTCGGCGAGTGCTGGGCCGAACGCGACAAGGTCACGAAAAGCGCGTGTTTGCGCCTCGCGCTTCCATCTCGTCAGTTGCTCAACCGTAAACTTGTTTGGGTCGGCATCGACCAGCCGTCCGCAATTTTGGCAAAGCCATAGGCCGTTTTCCTTGCTACGTCGCGCCTCTGGAGTTTGGGCAGCGTTGTAACGAGGGCCACCCGGAGATGCTGCGCAAATATGGGCCGCCACCCCGATGATGATCGTCCCGTCCTGCGCTGCGTTGGCACCGACGGTCGGCCGACGGCATTCAGGATTCGAGCAACGGTAGCCAACGCCCTTGGCGATCTCTGTAACGGTTCGTTTGGTGAAATCGTCGCGCACGTGCTATCCGACAACTAGGAGCCGCCGCGGGTATCCCGGCGCCAAGAAAACGCGAATCCTGCATAAAGCCAATAGCATAGAGCCTCGCTCTCTGCACGGTCCGCAAGATTTATCATTGTTCATTCGCCCCATGCCCGGTCAATTTGGCAATCGCCCCGGATTGTAAGATGCCCAAAGTCCTTCCAAGCCAAGTAGTTTCTGCAATCGACAGTATGTTCGGGTCGAATCGAAACGAGCTTGATAACCGCGCAGTCGCGCACAGCTACCGCGCTGAAGTTCATGCGCTGTTGGGTCTGCTCGAAGAGGTTCCAAGCGAATTGGTCGACTTGTCATCAGCGGACTATCTTGAATTTTCGCGTTGCCGTGCGGTCCTGGCTACTTCGCTCGCACTTTGGAATGTCGGTGATACCCGGCCCGCACGCGACGTCGGTGGCAGAGATGCGGTAGAACGCATCCGACGCCTGATGAAGCAATGCCATGACGAGCTTCCTCCCCCCGAGCCGGAATTGCCTTTCATTGCCGATGGCGACGTACGCTTTGGTATAGAAGATCGCATTCGGGCTGCGTGGACGGACTTCAATGCCCAAGAATGGATGGGCGCTACAGTATTCGCGGGTGCGGCATTGGAAGCCCTCCTGCTATGGGCGCTGAAGCAGTTGCCTCTCACTGACACTCCCAAACGTCCGCTAGACCAGCTTCATCTGGCCGATTTGATCAACCTTGCGGCGCTGAACGGGGTGATCGACGCCGGAACGGAGCAGCAAGCCGGCCTCGCAAAAGACGCGCGCAACCTCATTCATCCTGGCAGAGCTTTGCGCTCGGGCGAAGCATGTAACAAGGCCACGGCGCTCGCTGCACTCGCTGCGGTCTACCGCTTGATCGAGCAGTTGAGAAAGCTGGTCGTGTAGGCTGGGTAGCGGCGAATTGGTAATTTGGGAAACTGCCGAGACGAGGTCGCTCTTACCCAGACCTTCGAGCGGGTATCTTCACCAGTTTCTCACCAGAATAGCCGCCTGATTGAAACGCAGCAAAATCAATGAAGCCGATCGATATTCTAGCGCTCATAACGGTCTGGTTGCAGGTTTGAGCCGCGGCCCCTTTTTCCTCTACCGACCCGATTGATTATCTCCATCGGGGGCGGCGCGGCCGCGCCGAACTGCTTCCGCTGCCAGCCGACGCTCGATGTAGTCGCTTATCGATTTGACCAGGATGCGTCGCGATTTGCCTTCGGTGTAGCTCTCCAGTTCGCCGGTGTTGATGAGTGTCATTCGGCCTGCAATATTGACCCCCTAAGCCGGGGGATCGGCGTCCAAAATTGACCCCCTACAGATTGGTCTGTTGCGCTGCCTGCTTTGGAACGAAGCAGGTGGTGGGGGATGCTGATCGTGGAGACGATTGCCCGGATCCGGCGCGAGCACTTCATCAAGGGCAAGACAATCAAGGAGATCGCCCGTGACCTGAAGGTGTCGCGGAACACGGTCCGGAAGGTGCTGAGGTCGGGAGAGACCTCCTTCGAGTACGAGCGGCAGGTGCAGCCGCGGCCAAAGCTGGGACGATGGGCAGTAGAGCTTGACGGATTGCTGGCGGCGAACGCGGCCAAATCGGCTCGTGAACAGCTGACGTTGATCCGGATCTTCGAAGAGCTGCGCGGCCGCGGCTATGACGGCGGTTACGATGCGGTGCGGCGTTACGCCAGGCGGTGGAGCAAAGAACGCGGGCAATCGACCGCGGCCGCTTATGTCCCGCTGAGCTTTGCCCCAGGCGAAGCCTATCAGTTCGACTGGAGCCACGAGGTGGTCTTGCTGAGCGGCACCACGGTAATGGTGAAGGCCGCCCATGTCCGGCTCTGCCACAGCCGCATGCTGTTCGTGCGGGCCTATCCGCGGGAGACGCAGGAGATGGTGTTCGACGCCCACGACCGGGCGTTCGCCCTGTTCAAAGGTACCTGCACCCGCGGCATCTACGACAACATGAAGACTGCCGTAGAGACGATCTTCGTCGGTAAAGGGCGTCTCTACAATCGCCGCTTCCTGCAGATGTGCAGCCACTATCTGGTCGATCCGGTCGCCTGCACGCCAGCGTCGGGCTGGGAGAAGGGGCAGGTCGAGAACCAGGTCGGGCTGGTCAGGGAACGCTTCTTCACGCCGCGGCTGCGGTTCAAAAACCTCGACGAGTTAAACGCCTGGCTGCTCGACAAATGCATCGCCTACGCCAAGGCTCATCGCCATCCGGAGCTGGTCGATCAGACGATCTGGGAAGTGTTCGAAGCCGAACGCCCCAAACTCGTTCCCTATGCCGGCCGCTTCGACGGCTTCCATGCGGTGACGGCATCGGTCTCGAAGACCTGCCTGGTGCGCTTCGACAACAACAAGTACTCGGTCGCAGCCAGCGCAGTCGGACGACCGGTCGAGGTTCAAGCCTATGCCGATCGCATCGTGATCCGTCAGGATGGATGCATCGTTGCCGAGCACCCGCGATCCTTTGGCCGCGGCGATACCGTCTACGACCCCTGGCATTATGTGCCGGTGCTCGCCCGCAAACCCGGCGCCTTGCGCAACGGTGCTCCCTTCAAAGACTGGGTGCTGCCGGCCGCGATCGAGCGGATCCGGCGCAAGCTTGCCAGCACCGACGATGGCAATCGGCAGATGGTCGACATCCTCAACGCGGTGCTGACTGACGGTCTGCCCGCGGTGGAAGCGGCCTGTGCCGAAGCGCTCGGTCATGGCGTCCATTCCGCCGATGTCGTGCTCAATATCCTGGCCCGTCAACGTGAACCCGCCCCACCGGCCAACATCATGACGCCGGCCGCACTGACGCTCCGTCATGCACCGATCGCCGATTGTGCCCGCTACGACAACCTCCGGAGGACCATCTGATGGAACGAACCCAAATCTTCGACCTCATGGGCGAACTGAAGCTCTACGGCATGAAGGCCGCCTTCGACGAGATCATGGCAACCGCCGTCAAGCGCCAGCACGAACCTCAGCGCATTGTCGGCGACCTGCTCAACGCCGAGATCAACGAGAAGCAAGCAAGGTCGATCAAATACCAGCTCACCATTGCCAAGCTGCCGCTTGCCAAGGACATCGCCGACTTCCAGTTCGACGGCACGCCGATCAATCAGACGCTCGTCAATGATCTCGCTGGCGGCGGCTTCATCGCCCAACAACGCAACGTCGTGCTGGTTGGCGGAACCGGCACAGGCAAGACCCACCTGGCCATTGCCATCGCCAGAAGCTGCATCCGATCCGGTGCCCGCGGCCGCTTCTTCAACGTAGTCGACCTCGTCAATCGCCTCGAGACCGAGACCCGCAACGGACGGCAAGGACGGCTCGCCGAGCATCTGACCCGGATGGACTTCATCGTGCTGGATGAACTCGGCTATTTGCCCTTCGCCCAGTCCGGTGGACAGCTTCTCTTCCACCTCGTCAGCCGGCTCTATGAGCGGGCCTCCATCATCGTGACCACCAATCTCGCCTTCGGCGAATGGCCGAGCGTGTTCGGCGACGCCAAAATGACCACCGCGCTGCTCGACCGATTGACCCATCACTGCGACATCGTCGAGACCGGCAACGACAGCTGGCGATTCAAGAGCCGAGACGACGATCACGCCACCCGCGCTCGTCTCGCCTCCGCTATCCCGGCCAGCTCCGACGAGACGAGCGCTACCAGCAAACCCCGCCGCACGAAGGGGTCAAAATTGGACGCCGATGAGGGGTCAAATTTGCAGGCCGATTGACAGCTTTTGGCAGCTCCGCGTTCTGGTCTCCATTTCAGAGGAATGGGCATTGCAGCGAGCGCGGCCGTGCTGCCGATTCCGCATCTGGTCAATTCTCCGATCTGCGACTTGCTGATACCGGCGACCAGCGACAAGTGGTCGTCCCGCCGCCTTCGATCGTCGCAATCACGGCGCCACCGGCAAACGTCGCAATGTTCGATCGGTTCGGGATAGGCGGCGCCGGCGCCATCGGTGATCGCTCGTTCGAGGCTGGATCTCACATGCCGGTAGTAGGCTGAGTAGTCGGCGATACGGTAGGTTTCCGGCTCAAAATTCGTGCCCGGCGTTACGACGTGGGCCGCAGTCGGCTCGACACCCTGCATCGCGGAAAGCATGTCCGAATACAGTGATATCTGCAGTACCGTGTTCCCCTTCGTTTCGCGCGCGAGCTTCGTATCGGTAACTTCGTACGACCAGGTACCGAACCGGCTCGGCGTTTCCACGCGGAGAAGCACGTCAGCCCGGCCGTTCCAACTCGCCGATTGTAACGCGCCTTGAACGATCACCGCATCGCCGCGAGACATGGCCTCCAGTGTCGCCGAAGTGGATTTGGGATCGAGTCCAACTCCCCCGACCACCGTCGCCGCCATGCCGCGCGACTTCAAGTGATCGACGAAGGCCTGTTCGTGCGCGGAACCTCGCTCGGCAAGGGTCTCAAGCACCGGATCCCAGATCTTCGGCCTTTGGAGTTCACCCTTGGCCACCTTAAGATCGAGTTCCGTCAAATACCTGCAATTCAGGTGTCCGACCAGGTCGGTCGAACTCAGGTACAAATTCCCACCGACGTTCTGCATTTCCCACCACGATGCCGTTCGCCGGCGACCCGGCTCGGTCGTCCAGCGTGCGGGCCATTATGCCATTTTCCTAGGCGATTGGGCTCGAAAGAGGCGAGTAATCTACTATAGTCGCGCAAAGAGTGTGGACGGGGGTCAATTCGGTGGGGGCAGGTACGGTCGAGAAGGCGAGATGGCTGCGCGATTTGCTCCGGTTTCTGCCCTTGCGAAGCCAATTCGTCCTGTCGGGCAATACCAGAGACCTCCAGATCCATGAGGCCGCACCCGGCCAGGTCACATCGGTATCCCTCGCCCGAGCATTGCCGGACGCCCTGAAGGACGCCGGCTATAGCCGGATCGCGAGCTTCGATCTTTTGAACGGCTTTAGAGCCCTCGAACCCGCCGACGATAGCTTTCTGACGCATCTTGGGCTTTCGCTTGCGAACGGGGTCGCCGCCGGCGGCATCGATCTATTGGCCTCGGCTCTCGAAAGGCATGTTCCGTCTGACGGCCCACCCTCGGCTCTCATCATCGACTTCGCGTCGCGCTTGATCACTCGCAGCGAGGCCCTCTCTCCTGCCGAACATCAGCTATTTTCGCGCGCATTGATCCTCTCCCATTCTGCGCGCGCGCGCCCGGCAGGCGATCGTCGTCAGCCATTTTTCAACACGGTGATTTGGATCGTGGACAAGGAAGGAGACCTTCCCGACTGGTTCCTGGTCGGCAATCCACGAATTCGGCACATACCGATCGGTCGGCCCGATCACCTGGCCAGGCGGACCATGATCAGTTCGTTGATGCGGGGACTGCCCGGCGCTCAAAATGCCGCGCCGGCCGACTTGGAGAAGTCGACGAATGGATTCGTCGACGAAACCGAAGGACTCCTGCTTCTCGACCTCAGCGCGATCGCACAGCTCTCCCGAAGCGAAAACGTCCCGTTCGATCGCATCTCCGATGCGGTTCGGCGGTTCAAGGTCGGCGTCACCGAAGACCCGTGGCGCAAAATAAGCCACGACAAGATCAGCTCGGCGGACGAGTTCGTGAGGCGCCGCGTGAAGGGGCAGGCGCACGCCGTCACTCACATGCTCGACATCGTGAAACGCGCCGTCACCGGCATCGGGCAATCGCCGAGGGGAGGCCGACCGAGGGGCGTCGCCTTCCTCGCCGGCCCCACCGGAGTCGGCAAGACGGAACTCGCGAAGACAATCACGAGCCTGCTCTTCGGCGACGACAGCGCATACATCCGCTTCGACATGTCCGAGTTCAGCGCCGAGCATTCCGATCAGCGCTTGATCGGAGCCCCGCCCGGTTACGTTGGCTACGACGTCGGCGGCGAGCTCACGAACGCGATCCGGGAAAAGCCATTCAGCGTCGTCCTTTTCGACGAGATCGAGAAGGCACACCCGCGAATCCTCGATAAATTCCTTCAGATCCTGGACGACGGCGTTCTCACCTCGGGACGAGGGGATCGCGTCTACTTCTCCGAAGCGTTCATCGTCTTCACGTCCAATCTCGGTATCTACACTCCCGGCCCCACGGGCGAGCGGATCGCGAACGTGACGCCCGAGGAGACGTTCGATGCGGTCAAGCGCAAGGTCCGCAACGAGATCGAAAAGCACTTCAAGCAAGTGCTCAACCGTCCGGAAATCCTGAATCGCATCGGCGAGAACGTGATCGTCTTCGATTTCATTCGCGGAGATGTCGCCAACGAAATCTTCGATCAGATGGTGGACAACCTGCTAAACGACGTCAAATCGCTAGGCTACGATGTCACACTGTCGGAGCAGGCCCGCGCGACGCTGCGTGCTTTGTGTCTGGCGGATCTTTCGAACGGCGGTCGCGGCATACGTAATCAGGTCGAAGCCCACCTCATCAACCCGCTTTCGCGCGGTCTGTTCGATAGCGGCGCAGAAGCAGGAAGCCGATTTCGGGTTTTGGAAGTTCAAACCAGTGCATCATCGACGCTTCGGCTCGAAAGCGAGCCTTAGAGATGACGGCTCGCATCTCCGTATCGCGTATCCATTTTCCCGTGACGACTTTAGGACCCGGACGAAGGCTCGGCATTTGGTTTCAAGGTTGCTCCATCCGTTGTCCGGGCTGCATTTCCATGGATACGTGGGCCGAAGGACGGGGAAGCACGACGGTCGAAGAAGTCGTGAATTCCATCATTCCATGGATCTCGAATGCCGACGGCATCACCATCTCCGGAGGCGAGCCTTTCGATCAACCCGACGCGCTGTTGGAACTAACGGCACGAATCAGGTCGAAGACCGAGACTGACATACTCGTGTTCACCGGATACCCGTGGGCATACATCCGAGACACGGTTGGCACGTGCCCTGGCACGATCGATGCCCTCGTTACAGGGCCTTTCGACTTCGAGGAAAAGCAGACACTTGCTCTGCGAGGAAGCGACAATCAAGAACTTCACTTCATCACGGAAAAAGGCCGCGCCCGGTTCGCCAGCTTCGAGCGCCTGGCCGACGAGCGGGATCTGTCCGTTGACGTCATGTTCGACGAAAACGGCGACGTCTGGTTTGCCGGTATACCCGCGCGCAATGATTTTCGCAGACTGCAGGAATTACTCGAAAGCCATGGATCGACACTCGACACCTCCGAGGACAAGCGCATTCCTTCCATGCGGGCTCGCCCGGCATGATTAGACTTTGCCCAAACTGCCAAACCGAACGTCCCGTCACTGAGTACTTCTGCGAAGGCACTGTCGATGGTCACAATTGCGGATGGGATCTGTCGTCGGTCGATGTGACGCCACCTGGCCTTCCGCAACCTGAGCCTGTCCCTCCCGCGCCCACGCCATCCAATCCGACTTGTCGCAACGGGCACGCCAATTCGCCGGGCGATCTCATCTGCAGCACCTGCGGAGAAATTCTCGACGAACCGGCCCCGCCCGCTCCACAACCCGAGCCAGATACCGAACCATCGCCGACCGAGACAATCATCGACGGCTGGCGTCTTCTCGATAGGATCGAGTCGTCGAGTACGGTCCGTGAACGCTATACGGCGGTGCAGGACTCCAGCGGACGTCGCGGAGCGCTTACGCTATATGCGACCGCGTCGGAACCGGACGGAGCGATCTACGATCTGCTGCGAAAACTTCCGCGCGCTCACGTCGCGGAAATAATCGCGACCGGTCGATGGTGCGAGCGCGCTTATGAGGTCGTAGAAGAATTCCCGGGCGGCACTATCGCGGATCTGTCGCTGGATGTCGGCGATCGGACGGCGCTTGAGAGGTTCATCAGCGAACTTGCCCGAGCCGTACATTCGCTTACCGAGGCAGGCCTGCGCCACAGAGACCTCCGTCCTTCCACCATTTTCGTCCGCTCCCGGGATCCGCTCGACCTCGCTATCGGCAGCTTTGGCTCCGCACGACTCTCGGAATTCGATCTCGACATCGCCTCTCCGCTTGAAACGACCCGCTACATGGCGCCTGAAGCGATTGCGGGCGGCGTAGCGGCGGCTTCGGACTGGTGGAGCCTGGGGATGATCCTGCTGGAGCGGATCACCGCAGGAGCCTGCTTCGAAGGCATCAACGAGCATGCCTTCCTGATCCACGTGCTGACCAACGGCGTGCCGTTGCCGGAGAATCTGGATCCTTCCATGGACCTGCTTCTTCGAGGCCTTCTCGCAAGTGATCGCCGTCAGCGGTGGCAATGGAAGGAAGTTCAGGCCTGGCTGGCGGGCGAAGCAGTGTCGGCGCCTGCAGGACAAAAAGCCGGCGAAGCAGAGGGTCGGGCATCCATCACGCTCGGCGGCAAGCAGTACAGGTCGGCCGGCTCGTTCGCTCTTGCCGCTGCCGAAGCATCCAACTGGGATGAGGCAAGAGGCCTTCTACTGCGAGGAGCGGTGGCAACCTGGGCTACGGAGGCGGGCTTCGATGCCAAAGTGCCCGCGGCGCTGCGACAGTTCGCACGGGTCGAGGAACTGAACGAAGATCTGAAGTTATCGATCTCGTTGAAGACACTGAACCCGTCCATGCCTTTGATTGTCCGGGGAAACATTGTTACCCCAGGCTGGCTGCTCGACCATCCCGGCGACGGCTTCAGCCTCATCACTGGCCCGGCTCCAGATCTTCTTCGAAAGGTCGATGCGGACGATTTGCTTTGGCGCCTGAAACTGCGCGCCGAGACTGTCCGGAAGCGCCTGGAACAACTCGATATCGAAGTCGAGGAGGACCTGCTTCGCGTGCACCTCCTCTCGACGTCGATGGCCCGTTTGTCGGCTCTGTGGGGGGAGAAGCGGAGGCTGCTTCCCGACACCGACCACGCGGGCATCGTTTCGCTCGTGGAGCGGCGACAGTCGGCCGAAGAGGATCTGATAATTCTCCTCAGCGCATCGCCGAGCCAATTCCGCTCGGTGGAGGAGGTGATCGAGGAGGCAGCCAAGCAGGCTTCATCGGCAGGCTTGAGCGCCTTTTCGAAGGAGGAGGCTGCGGCGCGACTCGCGCGGCCTCGTCGTGAAATCTACCAGGCCGTCGACGAGCGTATACAAAATTTCGCCAGGTGCGGAATTTCGACGATCGATGAGTGGGCCGACGAATTTCGTCTTGACCGACGCATGCCGATCGGTCGAGCGCTCGCACTTCTCTCGATTCCCAAAGACACGTGGAAACCACTTCCGAAACAAGGATACGTTTCGACCATTCTAGATTTTTTCGCAAAAAGAATATCAGGCGGCGTACTGCGCGGGCCGCTGACGCGGATGCTCATCGGCAAAACCGCGAGAATAGATCTGACCGAGCTGAATACGCCGCGACTGCCGGGATCGGAAATCCTTAGTCTTCTTTTGGCCAGAGCGGGTCGAGCAGTGAACGTCGATCCTGCCGCGTTTTCCGAGAACGAGGGACTGGAACGCAGACTGCGGTCTCTCCATTCGCATGCGCTGCTCTACAAGCGAGATACCGGGATCGACGGTCTATACATGGGGTTTCCGTTCCTCCTCATGCGAGACGGGAAGCCGAACACGAAGCCGAGGATCGCGCCCGTCCTGCTCTGGCCAGTCAGCGTGTCGCCCGAAGTTGGAAACCGCGGTCATGTTACGATCGGGTACGGACGCGAAAAGAACGCCGAGACGGAAGCCGAACACGTCGTCGTCAACCCAGCCCTCGAAGGCATGGTGGGAATTCCCGAAGCAAGACGATGGCAGGAAGCGGCGGACGAGCTGCTCACCCGCGGCAGCCTTACGGCTCAGGATGTGATGGACGCGTTCAGCCAGCTCGCCACGCCGATGGGAAGCGAGTTGACACCCCTTCCCGGGAAGGACGTGAAGGTCGGCTCGCACGAACGACAAGTCGTGCCGGCAGCCGTGCTGTTCCATCTCGCCTTTATGGGGCAGGCGGTCATGAAGGATCTCCAGCTCTTGAGAGGAATGCCGCCCACGGCGACCGCGCTCGAGGCAGCACTCCGTCTCACGGATCAAAAGTCGGCGCCGCCAGCCCCGGTACGGGAGATCGATCGCTACTTCACGGCCGACAGCGATCCCTCCCAGGAGGCGGCGGTGATCGAAGCTCGACAGGCACCAGGCCTCGTTATTGAGGGGCCACCGGGGACGGGCAAAAGCCAAACCATCGTCAATATGGTGGCGGACGCGATCGGCAGGGGCAAATCGCTGCTTGTGATTTGCCAGAAGCAACCGGCAATCGACGTCGTCAGGAAGCGCCTCGAAAGAGAGCGGCTTGGTGACCGCTTCGTCATGATCACGGATGCGACGCGAGATCGCGAGGCTATCGTCAGCTCGATCCGTTCCCAGGTCGAAGCCCTGCATGGTCGTCCCGCGGGCGGCTCGCCCGCCTGGAAGCGCGATCGCGAACGATTGGCGGCTCGCATCGACGTGCTCGAAGCGGAACTCGATCGTCAACAGGCCGCCTTGCACGAAGTCGAAAATCGGACGGGATTGAGCTATCGGTCATTGCTCGGCGAACTCCTGGCCATCGAGGAAAACGAGCCGAAGCCAATCGATGCGCCGGCGCTTCGCTCGCTACTATCGGATTTGCATCCGTCAGACATCGCAACGGTCGAGGAGAATTGCGGACCGCTTGCGAGATATTGGCTTCCGGCCAAATTCGAGGGCAATCCCCTATCCTCTCTCAAGGTCTTCAACCCGGATCGCGGAACGGCGGAGGAGTTCCGTACATCCCTTCGTGCCTTCTCGGACTTAGAGGCAGGACGCGAGAACGCGGAAGCGGAGACCGCGGACTCGTTGAAGATTTCAGATTTTGACGCCTTCAGACAATGGCTTCGGACGGCCGAAAGGCTTCGGTCGATCAGCGAGGGCCTCTGCGCCAATCTCGGACGCTGGCTTCCTATTTTTAGGAGTCCCGAGGGCGGCGGGTCCAAGGGCACGAATATGCTCGCCGGCCTCGTTTGGCTTGAGGAACGCCTCGCTTCGCTTGATCCATCGGCCCACCTGCCGGAGCAGATTCGGAAACTGGTGGGAGTCCACGACGATGAGCTAAGATCCACTTCGGAAATGGCGGCAGCAGTACTCCAGCCAGCGAAGGGATTGGCAATGATCAATCCCATGCGTTGGTTTCGAAAACGTCGTCTTCGCGCTCTGCTGACGACCATGAGTTTTGCCAACGACGACCGAGCCATCTCGTTTTTCCATCGCGGGGCCGAACTGGAGTTGGCGCTCAGGCCGCTGAGAACGCAGTTGGCCGGATATCTCACCGCGCTTTTCGGCAAGGCTCCCGATCACGACGTTGCTCCCGGCCAACTCGCCGAATTTTCCAGGAACCTGCATTCGATACTTGCGGTCGTCCACAACCTCGTGACCGTCATCGACGACTGCCCCAACCGGGCTGAGCTCGACCGGGCAGCCATGACCGGAAAGGTCGAAGGGATCGACTGGTTCTTCGGGCGGGCGGATCGTGCCCTCAAAAGACAGGATGTCCGGCAGCAAAGCCATGCGGCGCTGGATGATCTTGCCCGATATATTGACGCGGGTTGGATCGAATCGCGACGCGTGACGATCGACGGCGGCCGGTCAAACGAGGCCGCCCTCGCCGAAATACTCCAAGCGTTACCGATGCTGGTGCCCTACCAGGAATTTCGGCTCCGCTCCGTTCGTCTCGGCGACAAGGAACGCGCTATCTTCCGCACTCTTCGCTCGAAGGAAGCTGAACTCTCGCCGATCGGTACCGGCGATCTTGATTCTTGCATCCGTGCAACCATCGGGCGGGAGGCGCGGCTGGCCTGGAAGAGCGCGATGGAAGCCGCCAATCCGGAGGTCCTCCTCGATAGCGGAGCGGTCGAAGCGAAGGTGACGTCGCTTGCCGAAGCCGACGCGCAGATCAGGGATTGCAACAGGGAGCTTCTGATCCACGGCATCGACGTCAGCCGCGTCCACCCAACGCGAGAGTGGGAACCGATCACTCGACTTCGCGGACCGAGGGCGTTGCGACTTCGAGAGTTCATCGAGAAAGCCGCTCCGCTTGGCCTTTTCGCGCTGCGACCGGTTTGGCTGATGACTCCCGACATCGCGAGCCGCGTGCTGCAGGCGCGTCCCGGCACGTTCGATACCGTTATTTTCGACGAAGCCTCCCAGATGCCGGTGGAATATGCGCTGCCATCGCTATTCCGGAGCAAGATCGTGATCGTGAGCGGCGACGAGAAGCAGATGCCGCCCACGACATTCTTCGCGAGCAAGGTTGAGAACGACGAAGCGGCAATCTTCGATGGCGAGGAGCCGGAGGAAGAAGCGACCGAAGAGGAACGCGAAGCCTTCGCGGAAACGTGGAATCGGCGGGAGATCAAAGATTGTCCCGACCTACTCCAGCTTGCGCGCTCTGCCCTCCAAAGTCGAACCCTGCAGGTCCACTATCGTTCGAAATACCGCGAGCTCATCTCGTTTTCGAACGCTTCGTTCTACGCGAACGGTCTCAGTGTGCCGGTTCGCCACCCCGACGAAACGATCCGGAGGATCAAGCCTATCGAGGTTCTCCGCTCGGACGGCATCTACAAGAACCAGACCAATCCCAAGGAAGCCTCCGATGTGGTCGAGTATCTCCGCAGCCTCTGGGAGGACGCTTCGCCGCCATCAGTCGGTGTCGTGACATTCAATCGCAAGCAGGCGGACGCAATCGAGGATGCGCTGGAAGAGCGTGCCGAAAACGACGAAGCGTTTCGCGATGCCTTGATGCGGGAGCGTGAGCGCGTCGAAGGCGGCGAGGATATGGGCTTCTTCGTCAAGAACGTGGAGAACGTTCAGGGCGACGAACGCGACATCATCGTATTCTCGACCACTTTCGGACGCAATGAGCATGGCGTGTTCCGCAAGAGCTTCGGAGCACTCGGTCAGGCCGGCGGCGAGCGGCGCTTGAACGTGGCCGTGACCAGGGCAAGAGAAAAGGTCGTAATCGTCACGTCCATGCCGGTATCCGAGATTTCCGACCTCCTGACCCGACGCAGCGGACCGCGTGTACCTCGGGACTATCTTCAGGGTTACCTGGAATACGCACGTACCGTTTCGGAGGGATCGGCAGACTCCGGCAGGACCTTGCTCGAACGCCTCGTGACGGAAAAGGGCGCGGATCGCGAATATGAAAGCCGCGTGGACGATGGCTTCACGAAATCCGTCGAGAAATTCCTGGAGACCAACGGATGGAAGCCGGCCAAAGCGCGCGACGCCGGCGCATTCAGCCTTGATTTCGCGATCACCGATCCTCGCACGGGTCTATATGCGCTAGGTGTGGAGTGCGACGCTCCGCGGCATTTGTTACTCCAAAGAGCGCGAGCGCGCGAGGTCTGGCGTCCAAAAGTTCTGAATGGAGCCGTCCCGTTCATTCACCGCGTCTCGTCCTACGCCTGGACCCATGCCGGAGACGAAGAGCGCCAACGCCTCAAGGAAGCTGTCGAGAATGCTCTTCACAACGGAGGAGGATACCAATGAGTGGTCCGAAAGCCTTCCGAATAGTCACTCGTGCGGAAATCATCTCAATTTGCCGCCGCAGCTTGGCGCGCTTGGATGCGGCCGTCGAATTTTGGACTTCGACCTGCCAACGCAACGGGACGGTCGATCAATCCGATGTCGACCGGGTCATCGCTCGACGCGACGAAATTCGCCGTATGCTGGACGCGGACAGGTTCACAGACCTTCAGAAGCAGGTCATAGCCGAGATCTCATATTTGAACGCCGATGCCGAGCTACGCGCGGAAAAGGCCGCAGAATCTGAAGCGAAGCGCAAGGGCGATCTGAGACGTGCCAAGTCTGCCGCCCAGGCACTGCTCGTGAAATTCGAAACTTCTCGCATCGAGATTCCGGTCGATCTTCGACGCGAGCTTACGACCCCGGCGACGTCCGCCGAGAGCCTCAACAAAGCTGTCAGCAAGGGGCTGATGCTGCTTCAGCCAACGGACCGCGCCGAAGGCATCTCCGAGCGTCAGCGGGCGCTCGCTGACCGGCTCGGTGCCGGCGACCGCCGTATCACTCTTGAGGAGTGGACTTCCCGGCAAACCGGCGCAAACGACGATCAGGCGCTTTTGAAGGTGGATAAACTCCTTGGCGAACTTGCTGGCCTAGGGATCGATCCTAGTCCCTTTTCCGCCCGCATCGCGGCTCTCGAGGCGGAGCCGCGCGCGCGGCAGGCGCTTGTTGCTGACAGCCTGCTACTCGATCTCACCTCTGCGATCAAGAGCGGACGCGAGCGCGCGCGCCTTGAACGGGATCTTGCTGAGCGGCATGCCGAACTGTCGGAAATGAAATCGGCCGAAGCGGCCGCGCTGCGCGTCGAGATCGAGAAGGCCATCGCGAGGTCCGGCGCCAATGATCAGGAACTCGTCAAACGTGCCGATTTATTGATCGAGGCCGAGGTCCGCTCCATGGCTGCGGAGGAGCGGCGACGCGCCGTCTTGGAAGGGCTCGCGAGCCTCGGTTATGAGGTCTCCGAGGGTATGATGACGGCTTGGGTCTCGGGCGGCCGGGTCGTTCTCCGAAAGCCAGCCAATCCAGGATATGGGGTCGAACTTTCTGCCGGATCGCAGGCGGACATTATGCAGGTGAGAGCGGTCGGCATTGGAGATCCCACCGAGGCTCGTGACGCCGGACGGGATCGGGACATGGAAACTATTTGGTGCAGCGAATTCGAACGCCTGCAGTCTCTGGTCGCGAAGGCGGGAGGAAGCGTCTCAATCGAAAGCGCCCGTCCAGTTGGTCAATTTCCACTCAAAGTAGTGGCCGAACTTGGTGTAGTTTCAGCCGGCGAAGAAATCGAAGTTGCTCGGTATCGTACGCGTCAATAGGTTCAAACCTTCTCGTGGATGCCCTGTCCGAACTTCGTTCCTATGTAGTACTTCGAATCGAACGACCGTTGCTCGGGCGGATACGTCGACTGGGAACATCGCCGAAAGACTTTGCGCGGCTCGCTCAACGCGGCCGCGCGCCGGGTCTTCAGACCACCAGCTTGGCTCTCTCCTTTTCGGGATCGGACAGCACCGTCCGACCGTCTATCTTCACCATCAAGCGTCCGCCTGACACGAGTTCTTCCACGTCGCGCAAGAACCGGCGAATGCGGAAGGTCCTGCCGACCTCAAATGTGTGCCACCGCCCTGCGGCCGCTGCGGCATCCGTGAAGCCGAGAAGCGCACGGAAGGAGGCGGGGCCCGTGCGACGGCGAATTGCGCCCTCCAGCGGGCATCCTCAGGCCGCAAGTGATCGAGAACACGGATTGACACATCGTGGCGCCGGCCCGTGCGAACTCGGACCGGCCGAAGAAACATGTCTGGAAATTTGAGAATTTTCGTCATCGTCTATCTCCACGGTCGTTGGGAGAGGGACGAGGGGCCGGAGACCGCATAGCCGACGACCTCGCCCACGGATACGTCGCTCCGTGAGTTCGGCCAGCGGCTGCTCGTTCGGCGAGCAATTCAGCCCGGGTTACCCCGGACGGCTCTTGTCGCATGTCTCGCGACGGCCCTGACAACTAGCACATAGGCATCGGCCTCCAGTGTTCCAGGCCCGTAGCCAACAATATTCCCGCGAAAGCCACTATTGCTTGACAAACTTAGCAGACGCTTGCTATCCATTGCAGAGAGTATTCCGCATGACTAAACTTGGCAAAGCGCTGACATCGGCGAGGGAGCGGGAGGGCCTGACACTCCGCGACGTCGAACGTGCGACCGGCGTCTCCAACGCCTATCTGTCGCAGCTCGAAAATGACCGAATCAAGTCGCCTTCTCCGAATGTTCTCCACACGCTCGCCCAACTATATGGAGTGCCATATTCGGCATTCATGATCGCGGCGGGTTATCCTGTGCCTGAGTCGGGCGCCATGCCGTCCGACGCTATCCGACTGGCAGCGCGCTTGGGTCCCACGAGCCCCGAAGAAGAAGACGCGCTGGCGGACTATCTGGAATTCATCAGAAAGAGAACATCCAGGACGCCACGATGAAGTGGTCGTATTCGAAATCGAAGACTTTCCGCCGCTGCCAGAGGCAGTGGTTCTACGCGAACTGCGTGGCCAGCGGTACCGCGAAGGATTCACTGCGACGGAAAGTCTACCTTCTTGGGAAACTTCAGACCATTGCGGGATGGCGAGGCTCGATCGTCGATCGCGTCATCGAGACCGACGTCATTCCTCTGCTGCAGAGGCGCCGATATCCCGATCCTGAAGCGCTGGTCGCACGAGCCCGACGACTCTACGACATGCAGCTTGCGACGGCGCTCGAACATCCGCTCAAGCAACCGGACCGGAGCGTGAAGTCCTTTGGAGAAGCGTACGCCGCCTTCCACTGCGTCGAATACGGCGAACCTCCCTCCCAGACCGAACTCGACGCGGCTTGGAGCGAGATAGAAGCGGCCCTGCGCAACCTGTGCTCCATGGGCGGTCTTCTGAAGCGGTTATGCGGTGCGGGACGGCTTATCGCCCAGCGCCCGCTCTCGTTCGAGCGCTTCGACGGCGTCAACGTGGTCGCGGTGCCAGATCTCATCGCCTTCTACCCCGACGAGCCGCCGGCCATCATCGACTGGAAGGCTCACGCGGTCGGTACGATGGACGCATCGACGCAACTGGGTATCTATTCGATCGCACTCGCCGGCACCGAACCGCACAAGGACTTTCCCACTTCCGTAAAGTGGCCCGCCGGCGAAATCCGGCTCGTCGAGGTTCAGCTGCTCCTGAACAGGACACGGCGACACGAACTCGACGATGCCGACCGTGCCTCAATCGAGGCATATATCGCCGAAAGCTCGAACTCCATGCTCATGGCGATGGGGGGACGGACGGGCACCGACCTCGATGTCGCCGATTTTCCGACCGCTTCCTACGACCGCGTCTGCGAGCGGTGTTCCTTTAGGAAGGCCTGCTGGGAGACGTTTCAATGAACCGCATGGAAGCCAACATCTTTCCGATCGCCAATCTCAAGGACTTGGCGACACGGTACCGCAGCTATCGGGTACGAGGCCTCAGTCCGTCGTCACCCGACTTCTTCAAGAACAGGGATTTCATCATCCGGCGGCTCTCGTCCTCGCTCAAAGCGCCGGTCGACATCTACGAGATGGGCGGCGATGTGTTTCTCGTAGTGCCCGAAGACGCACCGGATCTGCCGACCGATCTCATGATGGTACGCGCCGGCGTGCGCCTCGATCCGATCCCTGGCATCCAAATCCTTGATTACACGAACCGCAATCCCGACACCGATCGGATCTGCACCCGCTTCATCAATTTCCTCGTGCAGGGTCCGCTGCATTCCAAGCTGTCGCTGTGGCAGCCACACTCGGGCGGCGCATTCTTCGAAAAATCTCCTGCCGAGGTGATAAACGGAATCGGCAGGTACGAAGGCTTCACGGTCCGCGCCCTCATAATGGGCGACGGCGGCATCGGTCTCTGCGTCGACATGACGAGCTGCTTCGTGGACGAGAAGCCGCTGCCCGCGCGCATCGGCCGTCAGGAATTCCGCAAGTACAAGGGACGTCACGCGGTCTATCGGTTCGGGCACCAGTGGTACGACATCGCTCTGTTCGAACGGCACGACTTCAAGGTGAACGAATACAGCTTTCCCGACGAAGGGAAGATGGTTTCGCTCGCCGAATACATCGAAGCGAAGTCGCGGAAGCCGATCCCGCCGGAGTTGGCGCAGTTGGATCCCGAAGGCGCAGTGGTGGTCTATCTCGATAGGCAGAGCAATGAGCGCGGCGTACCCGCCGCCTTGTGCTATCTCACGCACGACACGGAATCCAAGGAGGTGCGCGATTCACATCGGCGCACCATCATGCGCCCGGACATCCGGCACGCGAAAATCACGGAGATGTGCAAGCGCCACCTCCAAGCGATCAAGTTGGGAAGCACGGCAATCCGACTCTCGCCGACGCCGGTCGAGATCCCGCGTCAGGTATTCCCGATGCCTGACCTGCTTTTCGGCAACGATGTTCGTCTCTCGGCGACAGGCACGAAGGGCGCACGCAACGTCTCGCTCCAGGATTTCGGCAAGGCGCGTGCGGACAGCCTGAGCGATCCGAATGCGGGCTTCTTCTCGCAGTCCCGTCTCGATCGCCAATATCTATTCCTACCGAAGACCGTCGCCGATAGCTGGGGCGCGCGGTTCATCGGAGACCTCGTGAACGCTGTCGAGGCGCTCTATCCCCATGGCGGCTATGAGCCGGACCCTGTTATTTACAACGACGTCGGTGTTGGCCGGACGTTTCCCGACCAGGCGAACGCGATCCTCGCCGCGGCCAGGGCGGCATGCTTGCAGCCGGGTTTCGCGACGGTCATGGTCCACGACGTGCAACGCCATGGACGCGGCGCCCATGACGAGCTCGAAGCGGCGGTGCTCCGCGAGTTCTGGAAGCTTACACCGGCGATCCGCGCCTCGGTGCTCCACACCAAGACGGGTACGGCATCCTACGAACAGTACGCGGACCGCTCGGGAGACCCGGCATATCGCGTCCGCGCCGACCGTCGCTCGAAGTTCTCGGGCTACATCCGCAACGTGGCTCTTTCCAAGGTGCTGCTCACGAACGAGAAATGGCCTTTCGTGCTTACCGACCCGCTTCACGCGGATCTGACCATCGGCATCGACGTGAAGAACCACACCGTAGGTTACGCTGTCGTTTCGGAAGGCGGCCGCACCGTTCGGCTGCATTGCGAAGCTTCGCGACAGCGCGAGAAGCTGTTGAGCTCCCAGATCAAGTCCCAACTGGAGCAAATCATCCGGGCCGAGTTCAACGACCTGGGCCGCTCGATCGGATCAATCGTGATCCACCGCGACGGCAGGGCCTTCCCCGAGGAGTGCGCCGGCGCCGCGGAAGCCATCGAGGCACTGCGCATCGAAGGCGTGCTGCGGGCAGACGCCACGCTGACGATCCTGAACATCTCGAAGACCGAACGTTCGATGCTGCGGATGTTCGACGTCAAGGATCATGGCGGCCGCGCAGCACGGATCGACAATCCTCCGGTCGGACAATACTACATCAGCGGCTCGGATGCCTACCTTTCGACAACAGGTCTCCCTTTCGCGCGGCCTGGGACTTCGAAGCCTCTGCACGTCGGCTACGTCCTTGGCGGAATTACCTTCAAGGATTGCCTCGAAGACGTCTACCGCCTGTCCGTTCTCGCCTGGGGCCGACCGGACGACTGCTCCCGGCTTCCCATCACGATCAAACTGGTGGATCGCGCACTGGGCGACGAAGCGACCGAATACGACGAGGACGCGCTCAAATACGGCACCTCGCCGGGAAGGGAACGCGCATGAGCGACATTGGGCTGCACGCGGGACTCTACGGAGAGATCAGGGAATTCGCGGAACTCGTCGACTCCGTCATTTCCGACATCGCGTCGGGGACGCGCGAGCCACAATGTCTGCACAAGCTTGTCGGCCGACTCGACGACATGGGATCGGCGGACTCCCGCGGCCTCGTGATGCGATATCTCGGCCCGACGGCCACGCATCATAATTGGGCCGAGCTGGCGAAGGCGCTTCGGACCGACCCGCGACCACAAGACACCATCGATCGGCTGGAGGCGCTCGCTCGGCTGCTCGACACCCGCCGTTCCGCGGCGCTCGCGAGAATTCATGGCATCGACGCTCGATGATTTCCTGGAGGTGACCGCAGGGCAGATGGCGGAACGCGGCCGCATCCTGCTGTCCAAGATTCCGCGCTCGCTCTCATCCGAATATCAGGGCCTCGTTGCAACGACCAGGGATCGCCTGAAAACGAACATCACGCGCTTCTCGGAATTCGCTGGCGGATCGGCCAGAAATTTTTCGGCCTCGGTGCGGCAGCGGCTGTTCCGGCGCCACGTCGACGACCTGGACCTGATCGAGTACATCGCCCTGCCTGCTCTGCACCGTGCGACCGAGGACGATCGACGGTTGACATCCCTAGTCGCGAGGATCTGCCGGGAGATATCCTACCCGCTGCCAGCGCCGGTCGTGACGGCACTATCCATGAGTTACTTCGGCATCGATCCGATGTTCCACGTCATGCGAGTGCCGCTGACGGAGGGAAATTTCCTGCTGCACCTACCGGACCTCTATCATGAGCTCGCGCACCCGCTTCTGGCCGACGAGCATGACCCGACCCTCGAACCGTTCAGAAAGAGATTCAGGCGGGTCATCGATGCTTCGACGCGGCATTTCGCGGGCGATGTATCCGCCGTGATGCGCGGCAAAATTCCTCCCGACCTTGCTAAGCTGTCCGTAACGGCCGAATACTGTTGGGCAGAGTCCTGGACGACTGAATTCTTCTGCGACGTATTCGCCGCCGCCACGCTCGGGCCGGCCTTCGCGTGGGCCCACTTGCACCTGCACTCCAAACGACCAAGACAGCCGTTTGGATTCCCGGGACTTGGGCCGACCTCTCACCCCGCCGACTCCGCGCGGATGACCGCGATCGCATTGACGCTGCGGAAGCTCGGCCACGAACAAGATGCAGTCGCGGTGGAGGCGCGCTGGACGGAGCTCGTCAACAGAGGGGCGGACCCTCAGTGTCCACCGGAATACCACCGGTGTTATCCGGAACAGTTGGTCGAGGCGTGCGTGACCGAGGCGTTCGAAGCAACCCGAGAGATCGGCTGCAGTCTGGCCGTTCCGGAAGCTGCCGGCACCGTGCGCGCCACGTTGAACCAGGCCTGGGTCGAAATGTGGCGCGAACCGGCTCGGTATCTGGACTGGGAAAGAGAAGCTGTCGGGCGCCTGCACGCGCCCTAACGCGGTCGGACGGGTTTAGACGAAACGGCTAATTGAAATCGATCTACCAATGGACGAGAGTTCCCCTAACTATAACCGAAGGTAGGGCCGGGCAAGGCGCGCGGGTTCAGCCGCGAAATGGGGGGAAGACATGCCAGGATGGACCGCGTGCGGAAAATGGATGCATTTCGCGCATCTCGATGGAGGCAACGATCTGGATGGGGCGTACACGTTCGGCTATCGTATCACGGACGACGGGTCCGATCCTTGGACGGCACGTTTCAACCGTTTCAAGGCTAAGGATGGAGCGGCGATTGCCGGCGGCGTCGTCGCGATCAAGGGATCGATGTCCGAACTGTTGGGAGCACTCGGAGTGAAGGCAGCCGATGCGACCTTCGTGCCGGCTCTTGGATCGAAAGAGACCAAGGCGGCTGCGGGTGGCCCGCTTGCCATTCTCGCTGGCGAAGCGGCCAAGGCGACCGGAGCGCAGTTCACCTGCGATGCGCTCAGCAAGAAAGTCCATCAGCCGATCCACGGGATATTCGATGCCAGCGCACGTGAAGCGGAATTGGACAAGGCCGAATACGTGTCGGGCAAGATCTCCACGAAGACCGTGTTCGTTTTCGACGATCTGATAACTCGAGGGAGCACTATCAACCGCATCGCGCGAGCCATCAAAGCCGCGAACCCCGGCACCAAGGTGTACGGCGTCGCGCTCGCAAAAACGGAGCGGCGTGCGTTTTGGGGAACGCTAACGAATGATCACGTGGCGGGCACCTGGAACGACGCATGGTCGAGAGGCGAGCAGAAGTTCCAAGAATGGCAGAAGGCGAAAAAATGAGCGAATCCAGCACGACGGCCACGGCGCTGGTGGCACTGATGAAGCTGCGCGGAGTAGGCAGAAGAGGTGCACTTCGTATCGTCGACGCGCGTTCCGAAGAAACGGACGTGCGCCGGTATCGCGACTTCATCGTCGCCCGTCTGGCGAAAGCCAAGCTCCCCGAGAATCAATTGGTGGATGCCTGGCAGAGCGCCGAGGAAGAGATACGGAAGGGAGATGAGGCCGGCATCCGCGCATACTCTCTTCATGACACAGACTACCCCGCTCGGCTCCGACGGATTCCCGATCCCCCAGCCGTCCTTTTCGTGAAGGGAAGCATCCAGGCGCTGCATCGGACGAAGGCTGTCGCGATCGTGGGCACACGCGAACCTACGAATTACGGAGAAAAGGTCGCTCGGCGCTCTGGCGAGACCGCTGCGAAGGAGAGCTTTGCGGTCGTGAGCGGTCTGGCTCACGGCTGCGATACGTTTGCGCACGAAGGCTGCCTCGATGCGGCCGGCGTCGGCGTGGCCGTCATGGCGCACGGGCTGGACAAGGTATATCCGGCCGCGAACCGCGATCTTGCCGCGCGCCTGCTAGATCACGGAGGTGCTCTCGTGAGCGAATATCCCGTGGGCACTGCAGCCGCACGGGCCGCCTTCGCCGAGCGGGATCGGATCCAGAGTGGTCTTTCGGACGGCGTGTTGGTCATCGAGACCGACGTGAAGGGCGGAACGATGCATACCGTGCGGTTCGCGCGCGAGCAGCGACGGGCGCTCGCCTGCATTTCTCATCCGGAGAAGTGGCTGATGGAAGACAAGACCAAGGGCAATCAGATGATGATAGCCGAGAAATGGGCGACGCCCATTTCCGACGGCGATGGTCTCCTCCGATTCCTGAACGATGTGGGCGGTGCCGCGCTTCCTCCGGACAGCGCCGACCGGCAGAAGCCGCCTTCGCAAGGCTCTCTGGCGCTTTGACATGCTGATCTTCGATTTCGACCAGACGCTCGTGGACACGAGTCCCGTAGAAGCGTTGCGGGCCGCCCGGCGCTGGAAGGATGTGATGGCGCGCGCGTCCGACCTGAAGGTCTACGATGGGGTGCACGGGTTGCTCGGCGAGTTGCACGAGCGCGGACAGAAGCTCGCCATCGTGACGAAGAGTCCCGACATGGTCCCGAGATCTTTCATTCGTGCTCACCGATGGCCTATCGATATCGTCGTCGGATATCATCATGTGAAGAAGCGCAAGCCGGATCCCGAGGGGCTGCTTCTGGCGATGTCGCAGGCTGGAGAAACGCCGAACAGCTGTTTCCACATCGGAGATCAGCCAGAGGATACCGAGGCATCGAGAGCGGCTGGAATGATGGCGATCGGAGCCGCATGGGGCCTCAACGACCCCGCCAGCCTCGAGGCGTCGAAGCCAGACATGATCTTCAAAACCGTAGCGGAATGCCGAAAATTCCTCTTTGAAAAGTTCGGTCGATAACAGCCTGCACCTCCAGGGCTAACCGCATGCGCGCCGACTTTCGGATTCCGGTCTCGTTCAGCGCTCCATCCTCGGCTGCACAAACGGCAGAATTCCGGGGCGCTCGAGTACCCGAAGCCGGCTGCTGACGCGCCGACAGTTCACGAGGGTGACGTCGACCATGTCCATGTACCCACCGTCGACAACGGCGCGGCATGCCTGAGCGACCTGAATGGCCGCCGCCGCCACTGCGGTCGACGGCACGCCGAGACTGCGGCCCGCGATCGTGACGGCGCCGCACCGGTCGATGCGGCCCGCCTCCACGAGCTCTCGAAGGATGGGATCCAGGGGCGCCTCCGCCTGACGCTCCGGCTCGGGCCACGCCTGATCCGGCGAGCGCGAGCCGGGAAACCCGTGGAGACGGATATCGAATATCTCCGTCGGAGTGGCACCGAGACCGGCGTCGAGCACGAGATCGAAGTTGGCGCCGGCCGCAGCGCGGCGCGCTTCGAGATTGTCCACGCCGACCAGCGCCAACCCGGGCTCTTCCGCCGAGCGCTTGTTGCCGACGTCGAAGCGACTCTCGACGATGCTGGTGCGGAAGCCGAGACCCTCGATCCAAGCGGCCGCGTTGCGGGCCTTCTTGCGGTCAAGCCAGCTTGGCTTGGTCAGAATCTGAATGGGCAGATTCCCGGCCTCCGACACATCGGTGTCCTGAAGGAAGAGGGATACCGCGCGAGGGTCGGCATAAGGAAGAAGTCCGATCGTCCAGAGCGCCGCCTGTCCGAGATTCCCGAGTCCGAGCAGCCAATAGGAGGCCGGGAGATAGCCGAGGTCCAGCTCGGCCGGCTCTTCAAGCCCGGGGGCCAGGGCCGAGAGTTTCGACGTCCTGCGGCAGGCGAGCTTGTCGCCGAGGACTGTGCTTCGAAAGACCTCACCGACGCCGAGCGCGCCGGCCAGCACGCCTCCGATCTCGTTTCCGGCGGACGGTGTCGCTGGAGCCTCGACGCCGACGAAACCGGTCCAACCGTTCGCCCAGCAGCGCGCTCCGCGATCTAGTTGACCACCTTCCACGCCGACGTGCAGTACGGCGGCATGGTCTGGCGCGGCGGTCGATCTGCAGCCGACCAGCTCGAGATGCCGACGCAGTGGCCACCTCCCGAACTGCCCGACGACGGTCGGCGCGCCGAAGCCGGCACCGAGAAATACTCCGCCGGGGAACATACGCACCGCGCACTCGGCCGCGGTCAGGAGTGCGGCCTGGATCCAAGGAGGCGATGCGTTCGCATCGGTCGTGAGCAGAAGAGCCGCGCGGTCGAGGCGGCGCCGGGCTTCGTCGTAGCCGGCATGCGCCTCTCCCCTCATGAGCAAATGCGCGAGACGATCGTCCTCAATGGATGGGTTCATGCGAATCTCCTCACGGCGAAGTAGCGCCCGCCATCGCGGCTGTGGTCGATCCACCGGCGCCGTCCTTGATATTCGTAGATGCCGATGTCTCCCGGAAAATACGGCCGGTCGGCGAAGTTCGGCACGATCAGCGCGACGTGACCGACCTCGGGGATCATGGGATTGTCGCGGTCTGTCTGGCTCTGTCCGGCACCGCCGGGATGCGTGTGGATGTCAGCGATCACCTCCAGGCCGTCCCGACGGCAGCGCTCCCACACGGTATCCATCCTCGAGCCATCGAACAGGATCGCGCCCGTCAACGAGTTCGGGTCGACGTCATCGTATGGCAGGAACGCTTCGACCGTCCTCGCCCCGTCAACGCGGCGGCCGAGCAGAAAACCACCGCTTTCGCGATGGCCGCGGCCGCGCTCACGCAGCAGCGCCAGCGTGTCGAGCCACAAACTCCGGCGGCAGTTCAAGTGCCTCGGCGGGAAGACGAGCTCCCGCATAGTCCGTAGAATCGAGAATGGCATGTACGGTCTCCAGAAGAAAAACGATCGTCTTGTCCGCTGTCCAGCACAGGTCCGGATGCTGACCGGGCCAGTGGTCCCGAGCCAAGCGATCGATTGGGTGGTAGAGGCACGCTCCCCACATGGCGAAGGCGACCAACGTGCCGCCCTGCTTGTTTTTCGGACGATGTTCGTCCGCGAGCGGCTGGTTGTTGCGGCCGTGCCAAAGCTGCGAGTTCGGTGCCGCTGCCGGATATCCGGAGAAGTCGGATCTCAGCAGGAAGCCGGTCGGACCGCCTAGCCGAACCGGCGCTGCGATGAAGAACATCGCGAGCGGAAACCTGACGCCGAGCGCAGCCCAGCGACCACGGCGTTCGCCGACCTTGAAGGTCGGCGACGCCAGATCGCGCAGAAGAGCGTTCTCATCGGGTTTCATGATCAGCCCTGCGGTTTGACCTTGAAGACGAGATCGAGAACGATCGACTTCTCTCCGTGGGCCGCCTGGCCCAGATGCGAATCCGGCGGTAGCACCTTTCCGTCGTGCTTGAGCTGGAAGTCGCTCGGGTCCTCGGTCGGAGCGAGCTCCTTGACGGCCCACTTCGTCACCTTGGCGATGCTCGCCGCCGGACGGAACGCGCGCTCGACGCGGCGGTCGCCCTGATAGCGGACCGTCGTCTCGATCTTGCCCGGCTTAGCGACGTGAAGCGGAGCGAACTCGATCGACAGTTGTTCGATCAGCACCAGGTCGTGGCGCAGCGGCTCCTCGGCGTCCTCGACGTAGACCTCAAGCAAGCCCTCGATGCCCGTCTTTGACACCGCGATGTCGATGAATTCCTTCACCGTGGTGCCGGAGCCGATGTCGACGTCGTGGTGTCCGGGCTGCCCCTCCACCGCGAAGACGACCTCGAGCCGCTCGGCGACAACTTCAACCTGTTCGTTCATTTTCAGACCTCGTCTGTTCGAAGGATCGGGCACCGGCCCGTCCGCCCATCGCAGCTCCATATTTAATAGCTATTTTTTAGCTAGTCAATAGCTGTTGGTTAGCCGTTTTTCATTGACATTTTGAGGATCGTGGCTAGATTTGGAGCCGATCAGGAGTATCCCGTGGCCGATAAGAAGACGATGACGCTGAATTTGAGCGAGCCGGAAATGGCCGCCCTCGAAACTCTTTGCGAGCGCAAGGGAATGTCGAAGACCACGCTGCTTCGTCAGGCGCTGCGGCTCTATCAGTCGATGGACGAGCGACTTGAGCGCGGTGAAAAGGTCTATTTCGAAGACCCGCGTAGCAAGGAAAAGGCGGAGCTCATGGTGTTATGAAGGCGCTGCTCGGCACGTACGATCTCCAGAACAGGCTCACGGGGCGCTTCGAGCCTGCGGGCCTGTTCGAAGGGATCGACGAGTCGAACTTGCGCTCGTACGAGCAGGACTGGAAGATCGCCTTCGAGACCCGCTTGCCGAGCGACGCGACGACCGCCGAACGCTTGGCCGCGAATGCGCAGGACGCGCGTTGGGATTGGCGCCGTTTGGCGGAGATCCGCGGAAATCCGCTGCTCTACCAGATGTACGCCGTCGAATGCGCGGGCCGAACCCAGGGCATCATGCTCGTGAAGAAGGGCGGCAGCTTCAGCCGCCATCCCGACCACCCGAAGGCGGACCTGATCTACGTCGACCGACTCGCGACCGCGCCCTGGAACAGGCGTGGTTTCGTGGGCGAACCGATCTACAAAGGCGTCGGTCAGCTGCTGCTTTCCGCCGCAGTGAACCTCGGCCTCGAGGAAGATCTCGACGGCCGCATCGGGCTGCATTCACTTTCGGGCGCCGACGCCTTCTACCGCGACATCATCGGAATGACCGATTTCGGTCCCGACGACGACAACTACGGAATGCGTTATTTCGAAATGTCATCCGAACAGGCACGAGCCTTCTTTGCGCAACAGGAAGGCGACGGAGCGTAACATGAAGATGCGATTCACAAACGAATGGCTGAGACGAAGGATCGAGCGGGACGCCGACCTCGACAGCGACGCGGGTCTGCCCATCACGAAGATCGACGTGTTGAAGGCGTTTCTACCGGAGGCTCCGGCCGTCCGCGCGCCCGTGGCGGCCGCCGCTCCGCAGGTGCGCCAGTCGGCCGCCGTACTCGGTCATCTCGTGCGCCAGTTGCGCCGCCGCGACAGACTCGAATTGGCGCGTCTCTCGGCCGAGGTTCGCGTACCCGAGCAGGAGCTTCGTGAGATCGAAGACGGCACAGTGACGGCGTTGCGTCCGCGCACGCTTCATCAACTCGCAACGTTCTTCAAGATCCCGGCCCAAGCTCTCGTCGCGCTCTCGCCCGCTGCCGTGCGCCGCGATCCCGAACTTGATCGGGCTGCGGTGAGGTTCGCCACCGACTCCGACGACATCTCCAAACTCTCTCCGGACGAGAGGAAGAGCCTGAACGACTTCGTGAAGTTCCTCAGCGATTATGGAGCGCGCGGCCCCGATGGGAAACGATGAAGGTGATGTCGGAGAACAGGAGGCGGCGGATATCCGCGCCCAGGTCGAGCGCGTTCTGCGTGACCTCGGCGACCCAGAGCCGCCGCTGAACCTGGATGTCGTGATCGAGCAGCTCAAGCTCGATTTCAAGTACTACAGCAGCACCGATCTCTCGACCTTCGACGAGATCGCGCACCGGATCAAGGTCGCCGGCAAGCTGATCATCCGCGAACCCGGCCGGATCATCGACGTCATCCGAAAGGCCAAGCTGAACGCGCTCTGGCTTCCCGACGGGCGCAAGATATTGATGGACGAGAGCGTGCCGACGCCGAAGCAGCGGCACATCAGCGCACACGAGATCGTCCACAGCATCATTCCCTGGCACAAGACCTTTCTGCTCGGCGACAACGAGCTCACTATACCGTACTGCCAGGCGATCATCGAGGCCGAGGCGAACTACGGCGCCGGCCAGCTGCTATTCCTTCAAGGCCGTTTCGTCGGTGATGCGAGGGACTGCGAACTGACCTGGAAAAACATCCAGGCATTGAAGGATCGCTACAAGAACACCCTGACGACCACGCTATGGCATGCAGTGGAGGAACGCGATTCAGACGCTCCTGTGCTCGGACTCATCAGTCGACACCCACGGCATCCGACGATCGGCGGAAGTTCCGATGGCGGCAACGTCAAACACTTTATCCGCTCGCGGGCGTTCAAGCGGTTCTTCCCTCACGTAACCGGCGACGACGTCTACGCGGTCATCCGCGGCTACATGAGCTTCGCGAAGCGAGGCCCTTGCGGCGAGGGCACGTACCCCCTGATTGACGCCAACGGCGACCGCTGGGAGTTCACGCTGAAGAGCTTCTGCAACAGCTACGATCTCCTCACCTTCGGAACGATCAAGCGTCGGATGCCCATCCTGCTCGTCGGGTGAAATCAGCGTTTCGCTTCACCCCGCATCGATCACCTCCGACTTGCCGCCGCCCGCTCCCGTCGATCGCAGGGCCTGCGATATTTCGCGCATCGCGTCTTGCCGGCAGCGACGAATCTGTTCGTTGCGAACCTCGTTTTTGCGTCCATAGGTCCACGTCTCCCAGAATTTGTTGCGCACGCCGACCGTGATGAACGCGTAATGCAGCGGGTACTCCACCTCGAACAGAACATGGAGTTCTGAATCGTACAGGTGAAATCTCCTGATGATCTCCTGTTCGTCGTCGAGGAATCTCAACACGACGGCGAGCGCTTCGATCACGTTGTGCTCTCGTCGAATGCCGGTATTGAAGGGGGCGATCCCGTTGCGCAGCATGCTGCCACGCAACCCCTGGAAATTCGCCTCGAGCTTTCGCATCGCTTCGACCGTCTTGACGCTGTCCTGCACGTTCTCGGATCCCAGTATCGCGCAGAGCAATGCGGCGGCGTCTTCGTGCGTCATGGTCGGAGCGTTCCGACCCCGCCCGCCGGCGCTCAATAGCGGCCCATCCTTCGAGCCTTTCGTTTCCCGTAGATTGCGTGCGTGCTGAAGGGTTGCCGTATAGGGACGGCCCAGCGAGCGGGCGACAACCTCCGAAAGTTGACGGGAATTAACCACCTATCGTCGTCCCGGTTGACTCTAACGAACTTAATTTAGTTCAGTAGAACACAGGAAGGGAGCAATCAAGCCCTTTCCGGTGAAAAGGAACAGGAAAAATGCCTACCGAAGCGAGTGAGATGAGGCGTCGGATGTACCAGACGGCGGAGTTTCGCGCCGAGATGGTGGAACGGCTGAATTTCGGAACCAACCGGGTCACGCTGCCTCTCGACGCGTTGCTCCAGGCCAACGTCATTCCGAGTGACCTTGACGATCATACGGAAGCGCTTGCCGTGGAAGGGACCAAGATCCTGCTCTCGATCTGCAGCCAGGTGCGCAAGTCGTCCGCGATGGCAATGGTCGCTGAGCGCATCGGCGCCATGACGCTGCAGACCGAGCTCGGTACGCCGAAGAAGCAATGGTCCACCGCCGGCTTCTTCGCGGCCGACGTGGCCAGGCTGCTCCAGAACTTCTGGGAAGTGGGGCGCACCGGCGCCGCGATCCCCACTGTCGGCATGAGCGTGTTCTGGAGCGACCCGCAGGGTCGCGTGCTGTTCGGCACGATCGACGAATGGCACCGGGGCAAGCGGCGGCAGAAGAAGATCTACTCTTCGGAGACGCTTCGCCTTCCGTCCGCGCCTGGCGGCGAGTGGGACTACATCCGGTTGCCGGCCGTGGGCGGCACGTCCGTTTCGCCGCTGCCGCTTCTGGGATTCAGCGAACTCCTCCGCGAGGGTGTCGAAGACACCGCCGCGGACCTGTAGCGTCGATGGGACTCTCCGTCGAGACGCGCGGCGATCGCAAGCCTGGCATCCGATCTGACAAACGCAACAAGGGAGAAGAGAATGAACTTCACTGATTTTAAGAGCGGCACCACGGTGATGGTGAAAGTCGCCCACGTCCGGCTCTGTCACAGCCGCATGCTGTTCGCGCGGGCCTATCCGCGGGAGACGCAGGAGATGGTGTTCGACGCCCACGTCCGGGCGTTCGCCCTGTTCAAGGGCACCTGCAGCCGCGGCATCTAGGACAACACGAAGACCGCGGTTGATACCATCTTCGTTGGTAAGGTTCGCCTCTACAATCGCCGCTTCTTGCAGATAGGCAGCCATTACCTAGTCGATCTCCGATTGTGCCCGTCACGACAGCCTCCGGAGGATCAACTGATGGAACGAACTCAAATCTTCGACCTCATGAGCTAACCCAAGCTCTACGGCATGAAGGCCGCCTTCGACGAGATCATGGCGACCGCTGTCACGCGAAAGCATGAACCTGAGCGCATCGTCGGCGACCTGCTCTCTGTCGAGAAGCGCGCGGTGACGCGCGTCCGGCCCCGGGCCCAGCAACCACCCCCTACGCATCGGGTTGCATTTCGTTCCGGCTTCAGAATATGCTTGCAACGCGCGCGCCGTTCAACCTAGAATTTCCAACCATTGATTATGACCTCCCTTTCTCCTCGTTTATATTTGCCAGCGCATATGGACCATTACCGAAAACGGCCGATTGGCTCCGCGGTCGAAAGGGTCACCCCTTATGGTTGACTCGATCGAAATCGCGCCGGAGATCGTCGAACTCATTCTGCGAACTTCACGTGTGAAGGGATGTAGCGAGGTCTACTCGCTCGCGCCGCGCGGACATCGAGTTGCCTTCTACTTCCAACAGCGTCGGGCGACGTTGCTCGCGGCCGCCATCACAAACCGCATCGGACGCGACGCTCTGAAGACCCGCAAAATCTGCATAATCGGCGGGGGAGCCTCGGGCCTCACGTTCCTTCTTGCCATAAGCAACGAGGGAGCAGAGAACGTGTCGTTGTACGAAGCCGGGAAAAAAATCGTCACGAGAGGGGCTCGCGCAAAACACAGGCTCGTACATCCGAACTACAACCGATGGCCCCTGCTCGGATCCATGGACGTCTTCACCAGCCTCCCTGTTTTGAACTGGTACGCCGAATCGGCCGAGCATGTCGTCAAACAACTTCAAGAGCGCATAGCGACGGATTACGACGATCTGATATCGAACAGCGTAAAGACGAAACACAAGGCAAAACGAGTCACTCAAGGCGACGCCTCTCTTGCACATCGACTGAATGTAACCTTCGACGTCGAAGGAAGCGAGGTCCGGGAAGATTTCCAGATCGTCGTGATTGCCGCCGGCTTCGGGGACGAGAACGGCATGGCCTGGGGTTTCAAGGATTATTGGACGAAAGAAGAGGACTTCGACGAGGACACTCACTCGCGCCCTTGCACCGTATACGGAGTCGGCGACGGCGCGCTCATCGACATCGTCCGCTGCTGCGCCAAAAAGCCCGACGACGCCTGGCGGATTCCCTTGGGAACGATCGCTAGGCTCCGACCGCAGCACGCGACCACCCTATTCCGGGACAATCGCGAGGTCAAAGTCAGACCACCGATATTCGAGCCCATGGAAAAGAAGATACAGGCTCATGAAGAAAGCATCCGCAGCGTCGCCTGGGCGATGTCGCGAAGCAGCGAAAAGACTTCCAACTCCTACGCGGAAGATGAAGAGAGCTTCTATCTCAGCTGCGTCTCCGACCTGCAAAGGGACAAGCGTACGCTCATCCGTTTTCTGGACGACAGTTTCAAGCCGATCGCGCCGGACCATCTCAAACCGGTCCTGGTCGGTACGCTTCAGAGCGCCTTCGAGCCGACCTCGGCGCCGATCAACAAGCTGCTGCTGGCCTATCTCATAGCCGCCAAGAGAATCATCTATTCCCCTCGAGACAGAGCTCAGCAGAGTTCCGAACTCGACCTATGGAAATCTGAAGATCCGACCGTTAAGCGGGAGAAGATCACTATCTGCAGATTCGGGGCCGCCAAGAACTTTCCCGCAAAGAAGCCCGGGAAAGGGCGCAAAACGAAGAGCAAGGCCGCATTTCCGGCGAAGGGCATCGAAGTAGCGATCGGTCCGAAGATTATCTTCGCCGAGACGGATACCGAAGCCAATCTGATCGACGCCCTCTCGGGGGTCACCGGCGGCGAGTATGTTCTCTTCGACGCGATGCCACATCGTCTAACTTTGGCTCGCTACGGAGAAGATAAAGACGAAGTCACCCGCGACACCATGGAGAAGAACAAACCTATTCTCATGAGTTTCGCGCGAGACAACCTTGATGCCGAAACCGTAACATTCCATCCGCGCAGCGACAAACAAAGCGCCAAGTGGGTCATCTTCACCGCCCTCACCGACGAGGAGGTCAGACAACGGCTCTTGCCCCTCGGAGGATTGGACGGCAACTTCTTCGGTGCTCCGATCGTCCTCAATTCGCCAGCTTTGCGAGACAAAGGAACGAGCTTCTGATGCTCAATTCGACGTCCCTACTGAAGATCAACGACGCAAACCATTCGGTTCGGCTTTCCTATGTCTTCGAGGACTACGGAGGGGCGAGAAAGGGGTTGACGACGGCTCAACTCGTCTCGACAAAAGACCCACTGTCGTTCAGCGCCGGCTGGCCGCTTCGTGAACGACGAAAAGTCTTCGTCCAAGAGGCCGATGTCGGCATACTGGACGCTTATCGCGATCTTGGCACGGACGATCTCGAAAGCCCGGACGTCCTGTGTGGGGGCGCACTCACGTGCGCCTTCACCGTGTCCGACAACGTAAGGGTCGATGCATCGGTCGGTTCACCGAACGTGCAGGTCGTGGAATGGGACGACTGTGCGGGACAGACTGCGTACGTCCTGGGAGAAGGCGCCGTGGGAACGCTGCTCGACGAGCTCACTCACCTGCGATGGGGCGGTCGAAACATCTACCCTTTGATCCAACTTCGGCGTTTTGATCAGGACATGCGCGAAAACCGTTCGATCCGCAACGGCGCCATGGTAACCACGGCCAACTCCTCACTCGTCGGCGTCATAGTCGCGATCTACGGCGAAGGGACGCGTTACGCCGTTGCTCCCATCACGGATATCCTGGATTGGCATCACTTTCGATTGCCTCAGGCTCCCGATGAGCTGGTCTCGCCGCCCGAAGAACCGACGACCAAACCGTCGACCTGGCGCTTCAAACAGAAGCTAGATCCCAAACTGGCGAACCTCATAGCCGCGGAAGAGCCCGGCTGAGATGGAGTATACCCCTCGACCGCGGCCTTCCGGAACGAACGAGCTAAAAGCAGAACTCGTTCGAAACGCCGCGTTCGTCGCCCACGAGGGGCGCAAGGCAAAGGAGCTCTCGAATTGGTTGGGCGCAGACAACAAGCGCCGCGTCCTATACGTCTTCGACACCGACGTGATCGTGGCGCATTGCGCTCCCTGGCGAAGCGGCCCCGCCGATGACGTCTTTCTTGGGCGAGGATACGGACAGGTTCTTCCACAAAAGCCCTACGAAAGCTACCCGCCCGGACGACGGCAAGCGGCTTTGTTCGAAGAGCGCCGCCGTGCCGAAGCAGTGTGCTGGTTGTTGGCCGACAAGGCTCTGCGCAACGCCCTTGAGCATCAACCGATATTGCAGATGGGTCCGCATTTCGCCGAGACGCTACGCGTCTACGAGGCCGTTAAATTGGACGCGAAGTCCGAACCTGCCTACGTACGCTCGACGGCCGAGGCGCGGCAGGATCACATCCTGAATCAGACTCTGCAGTTCATAAGAATCAACGTGCAATCCGAGAAATGGCCATTGGAAATCAATCCGGGCCATTTTTTGAGCAACGTTCTAAGCCGAATGCAGGTTCGCGACCTTCAAAGGACGAGCCCGTTCGTCAGAGAGTGGGACGGCTTTCTGGATCTGGTCCGGCGCGGAGGAGGAATCTTCGAACTGACGGAATTCCGTCCCAGGGACGCCTCCATGACGGAGCACCAAGCGGAAGCATGGACAAAGATCTGCTCGAGACTTAAGCGGCAGCGTAACTCGCCTGAATGGAACAACCTGTACCCCGTCTTTCAGGCTATCGTTGCGCCAGACCGATATCAGCGCTCCCGCGATAGATTGGAGGTGGATACTGAAACGCTCACGGACCTCGCTCTCGCAAACAAGTGGCTGTCGGAGACCGAGGACTCGCTGCGCATCGTATTCGTTACCGGCGACCGGAAAATGGTACTTGCTCTCGCGGCCGCCCGGGACATCTTGCGAGGCTCGGAGGGCGAAATGGCATCCCGCTTCGCCTTCGACCACGTCCATCATCTCTGGTCGCTCGTCGACAGCATCGGTGCGGATATCACTCTCCCATCCCGCAACGGCGGTCGCCGCTCGGAGCTGTTCTCGGGCTTCCTCGCATTCGACGAAAACGAACAGTCCGCGGCGGAGGTCGATCGCCTGGCCAGATACGCGATCAGAGCGGAGCCTGCGCTGACCTTTCGCTTGCTTCATCAAGACATCGAGCAAGCGTACGCCCGGTGGGACGATTTTTCCGAGGGCGCAGCCAATCTGCACCGCTATTTCCTGAGCGGTAACACGGAGGAAATATCCGAGATTCTCATCGAGAAGCTGAAGTTCGGCGACCCCAACTGGAACCTGGAGAAGCTTCGGGCAGTCGTGCAGGAGACGATGGCCAGGGCTCGCGACCGATCCAACGTGGAGTTTTCGGGCATCGGCGCGAATTCGATATTGGACGCGCACAGGCACGGAGTCCGAAATCCTCCCGATCTGATGTTCGACAGCCTGAAGGTGACTCATAGGATCTTCAAGGATCTCGCGCTTCCTAGACGGATCTTTCTCGATGCCGACGATTTCGCTCGTCGGTTCGAGCGCATCGTTGACGACTGCTACCAGCCTCCGCTCGGCAGCACCGTCGACGACGATCACCGGCAGGAATGCTATCTGAAGTATCTCGTGCTGGGCGCGCTCTTCGCCAGCGCGAATCGCTGGCTAGTGGCCGAGCAACACGCCGAGAGCGCAGCGAGGATCATAGAACGAGCAAAGGATCTAAGGGATCCGATACGTACGCGCTCGCCGCGAGACGAACTTCGATCCCACATGAGCGGACGCGAGGCTTACTATCTTCTGGCCGTGTCCACCCGCGTACGAGCCCGGGACGAACGGGGCTTCGACGAGTCCGAGCGGTGGTTGCGCGAGGCGCGGATCCGCCTGCAGGAAGACAGAAAAGAGCGAACCGGCCAGGGCGTACCCTACATCCGCTTCGATTGCGAGGCTCTCGCTCTCTCGCTTTCGCGTTACTATCACGCGCGATCGCAGTCGGGCGAGCCTCGAGCCGATCGCTTCGCGGACGCCGTCTTTCGTCAAGCACGGGCGGTGCTGAACGAAAGGGAGGCGATGGCTCGACGCAACGCAAGCACCGACGTACCGCCCGGCGACAAGCTCGACAACCTTCCGGCAAGCACGCGAGCGAGTATCGCGACGAATATCCTGCAGGTCGCGGCGATCACCTGCTTCCGCGATCGCAAGGAATATTGCGGCAACGAAACATCCCCCGTCGGAAGAGCGCTGATTTCCGACGAGTTGGGTACTCTAATCGACAGCACGAGTCTTTTAGCGGAACTCGAGCGGGTCTCCGTCGAAGAAGCGACCGGGCCGGCAACCGCCAGCGCGGAAATCATTTGTTCGCCGCTGATGATGCGCTACGCGGTCGTAGCGGCCATGATGATCGGCGACTCCCGCATCTGGCGTCCGCAAAACTTGCAGGAAGTCGATGAACTGTTCCAAAGCCGGGAAATCGTGGTGACGTCCTACGATCGCTGGCGGTTCGACATGCTACGAAACCTGGCGAGGGAATTGCTGTCGCAAGGTGGATAGCGTCGACGAAGGTCGACGGTCCGCCCCGGGCGACACTTGCTGGAACCGACATCCTTAGCGGCTGCAAGACCGCAGACGGCTACTTGCTTCCCGAGTAGGACGCTGCGAAAGTCCGACGCCCGATCAAACGAGGCCCTCGTTGCGGACGACGGCGGACGCCGCAGCCAATCCCGACTGTAGTGCGCCCTCCATGTAGCCGAAGAACGGAAGACAGCAGTGTTCACCCGCGAACACGAGTCGCTCGTTGAAGGGACGATTCAGGAATGGCCCGATCCGCGTGACTTCGCCGGGAGCCGGACAGGAATAGCCGGCCTTCGTCCATTGTTCGTCGGGCCAGGAGACGAACTTGGGGTCGCCGACCACATTGCCCGAGTATCCCGCGAAGAGCTTGTCCAATTCGCCGGCGTAGTATGCATTCAGTCGGCGCTCGTCGGACTTCTCCAGCAGTTCGATCGCGGCTTGCGCGGCATGCCCGCCCGCGAACAGACTGAGCTCCACGGTCTGATCAGCCAGTTGAATCTGGTTGTCCGTCCCGTCCCATGTCAATCCGATCGTCTCCGAGGTGCCGTTCGGAGATAGGCCGGCGCCGAACCAGAAGCGGCTTTTGAGTTCGCTCAGATACTTGATGGCGACGCCCATCGAGACGCGAAATTCGGGCGAAATGGGTGGATCGATCCTTATCTCTCCGGGAGAAGACGCATTCGGCCACAGGCTCGGCGGAATCGCGAGCACGACGTAGTCGAAGTCTGTTTCCCCGCCGACGGCGGACGTGAGGACGACCTTGTCCGCGCGGATGTCCACCAGCGAAATCGGCGTTTCAGTCGCAACCTTGCCGCCGGCCGCGACGATGCTCTCGGCCAATTTGATCGCAAGCGTCTGATTGCCCTGTTCGCACTTCACCGTTTCCGATTGGGTGAAGTAGTCGTCCGGCTTGCCGTGAAGTCCACCTCCGCGAATCGCCGCCAGATTGGCCAACAAGCTCTGCCGGTCGGTGGGCGCGCCGTTCGTATTGGCGAACTGAGCTTCCAGCGCCCGCTTCGCCAAATCGCTGCAATCCTGCCTTTTGATCCAGGCCGCCAAGCTCGTGTTATCGAGGTGGTGCGCGTTGGGCGCCTCCCAGCATTTGTAGGGATCCGACAGCTTCCTCGCTTCCGCGCAGATATTCGCGATCGCCGGCTCCATCTCGTCGTAGACTTGCTTCGTCTCCCTGGGCGACAGCAGCCTCCCGTCCAGCGACAACGGCATCTCCATATCCATCGACGTGAAGGCGTCCTCGGTCGTGAGCACCGTCAACCCCAGATCGAACTGCTTCGCGAGCATCAACCAGGTGGGATGGTTGTATCCGATCAATTCGGCGCCGGCTTCGATCGCGCGGTGCGTCGAAGCATGGAATTGGGTCCAAACTCTACCGCCCACGCGATCGCGCGCCTCGAAGACGTGAACCTCGCATGTCCGCGAAAGGTTATGACCGGCCATGAGGCCGGCGAGGCCCGCGCCGACGACGGCAACGCGCGTCTTCTTTTCCGCCCTTGCCGGGGCAAACATGATGTCCGCGTCGAATCGCTGGGAGAAGTTGGCGATACGGTTCTGGAGATCGCGCTGTCGTTGGAAGGCCGGCTGCTTGGTGCCGAACCGCTGGTCCAGACGCGCGTAGAGAGAACGAACCATGACGAGACCTCAGAAAACTCCGAATCAAGCGCTAGGGGACCGGATCAATTCGACGACGAGGATGGAACGCGGGCGCAGCCTCGATCGAGACGTCCGGACGGAGCGCGCGCAAGGATTCCAATCCGGCAGTCGAGAGTTCGTCGCCAAGCCGCAAGGCACGCAGCCTCGACATACCAGCCAGCGTGGGGACCGATTCATCGTTTATGCCCGTGTCTACCAGCGAAAGGTCACGGATCGGAACTCCCTCCAAACGGCGGAGCGTGGTGTTGTCGACTTGGTCGCCATAAAGGTACAGTTCCAGGAGCCGCGGATGGCGAGCGAGAGCGCCCGCGCTCGAGGCATCGACCTGGCTCGCATCCACCGCGAGCGATTGCAGATTTCTCGCATGCTCGACCAGCCCGGTGATGCCTATCGAAGTGACGCCCGTAAAAGGCAGATCTAAACAGTGAAGACGGGGCAATCGCCCCAGAGCGGCGATCGCCCGATCGTCCACCCGCGTGTGACGCAGTTCCAACGTGTGGATGAACTTGCCGTCGATGCCGTTCACGGCTTCTCCGACCGGATTGCCACTTATGTAAAGAGCCTCGATGCCCGCCGTCTTGAGTAGTCCGGAGAGTGCAGCGTCGTCCAGCTGCGCGTTTTCGGCCCGGAAATCCCGCAACGCCGGGAAACTTCCTTCGAAGCGCGCGCCGACCACGTCGCCGTCGATCGCGATCGAGTTCAGGGACGGCCCGGCCGCGAGTCTGCGCGCCGACGATTCATCGAGCCGACCGCGGCACCAAAGGGTACGCAGCCGTTCGGGAACGATTCCTTCCACTTCGGCCGGCGCCTCGAGATCGACGAGAGCAGCGATCTGCGACAGGCCGTCCCATTTGTCGACGGTGAGCTTCAGATCCCTTAGGTCGGGTGAAGCCGCCAACCGCCTCAACGCGTCGCCGTCGGTCGGCAGCCCCCGTAGATCGAGTTCGGCAACGCGGCAGGCCGCCAGCCGGCGGACGCCCGCCACGGAGATCCTCGTTCGCGCGACGTTCAGGCGGTCCAAGAACCGCACGGCGGTGATGGCGCTCGCCGTTTCGTCGGCGACCGTAGTTCGGGAAAGGTCGACATCCCTCAGCGCCCCGAGGCGCCTCACCACGTTTCCGAAGCCGTCGTCCACGGCCGTCCCCGCCAGATCCAATCTGACGATGCGTTCGTTCAGGCTACCCCCGAAGCAAGCCGTCGAAATCCGCGTTTCCGCGAGCGAGATGCTTGCTATCGCACCGGAGATCAAGGCCTTCGCGCCGACATCGGTGAGCAGCGTGCGATCGAGCTCGACTCTGCGCAACGTGGGCGAGCGCGCCAACCTGAGGGCGGTCGCATCGGAAATCTCGGTCTCGCCGAGATCGACCCGTTCCACCCGATCCCAGAGATCCGATCCGGCCGCTGCGGCGTCCGAGATCTTCGTTCCGCGGAGACCGATGCTGCGGAGCGCGGTAAAGGTTTCCAGACTTCTCAAGAGACCCGCGCCGATGCGTGGCGCGCCGAATCGGTGGCCGAGCCGAGCCGGCGCGAGGCCGACCGATATCTCTTGGATCGAAGGACGCGCATGCGCGATGGTCGCCACGTCGGCATCGTCGATGTCACATCCTGCGAGATCGAGGCTGGTGAGCCTGGCCAAGCTGCCGATCAACCTCGCGAGCGTCGCCCCGTCGAGCGTGATGCCGTCGACGGCAAGGCTACGCAGCTCCGGCAGTTCCGCCAACGACGCAGAGTCCTGCGCGGTCAACGCATCGACCGGAAAATGTTCTCCGGACAGGTCGAGAGATTCGATGGCTGCGCCACTGAGGCCGTCCGCCGCCGCGGCCATCATGGCTGTCGTGCGCCAAGCCGCATCGATCAGCACTTCTCGTCCGCCGACGCTACGTCTCGTCGTCACTCCGTCATGCGGCGCGATGCTGGCGCGCGCGGCGTCAAAGCTTACCGACAGCGTGTTGGCGACATGCCTTTCCAACGCGATGGCGCGAAGTTCGGAGGCCGAAGCGACGACAGGCGGGGCGGCAAGCGCCCGGATGAGGCTGAGAGAAGGTGCGAACAGATAGGCCCCTCCGGTCGGGGTAACCCATGTGGAGGGTACGGTCACCTCGCGCCCCGGTGCCGGAGAGGGAGACTTATATAGCGTAGCCGTCTTCGCGAGATAGACGCCCGTTTCCGGATCGACCCTTTGCCCGACAAGGAGGTCGAAACCGCCAGGGCCCGGACCCTTCTCGGTGTTCATCCAGTCGCGATTGAGTTGATCGAAGCCCAAGGAGATAGAGCGCTGATACGCCAGAAAAAGCAGCCCGCGCTGCTTGCCGTTGTCTGCGTTGCCGGGATTCGCCCGATCGTACCGCGGACCGAAAGGAAAGCCGCGCCGAAGCATCTGAAAGCTGCGCGTCCGCGCCGCATCGCCCTTATCGGTCGGCAGGTCCCTGGGATTGACCTTTCTGATGTGCGCAAACGCCGGACAGTTCAGCCCGCGCACGGGAGCCGCATCGGCGACCGCGCCGTCGACGTGCCCGTCCACGAGGTCCAGATCGGGCGAGGCGATGCCGAAATCGAAATAGTTGGCGGCGAGGGGTGGGTCACCGGATCCCGGGTCGTGCGCATGGCGCATCAGAGCCGCCCCGGACCGCCAGCGTCCGATGATCATCGCACGCAAGGACTCGGCGGCAACGGGCGTACCGGCGGCGGAAAGGGACTGTGAAAGTCGTTGAGTTTCCTCGTCGAACGCGCGCACGTCCTGCGCCAGGCGTCGAAACACCAGAAAGGCACCATTCTTGTATTTCGCCGGGGCCGGATCGACTTCGGTTTCGCCCGTGGGCGCGCCGACGAAGAATTGGCCTGGCCAGACCAGCACCTGACCCGGCCTGCCGAACTCCAGACCGTCCCGTGGAGGGACGCCGTAGCGGGTCGTCAAGAGACGTTCTTCGTCCCTGATTCTGACCACCCCACGGACGCCTACCTCGGAAATACCGTCTGCAAATCCGAAATGCTCCGAGTCGTTATCCAACCGAACGCCCGAATCCCGACGGATCTCGACGAGGCCCGCTGCCTCGACGCTTCTCAGCAGATCCTCGCCTCCCGCAGCATCCCAGTCATCGAAACCGAGAATAAGCAGCAAGTCGAGGGGATCCGATGGCCGGCCGATCACCCAATTGGCCGGGCAAGCTGGATTCGGGTTGCCGTGCGCATCGGTCACCTTCCACGGATCGCCGGTCCTGATGGGCCGCATTCCGACATCGAAAGCCTCGTCGAGCGCTCGAACGGCCTTCTCACCCAGCCGGTCCAACGCGCTCGCGCCCAAGGCGAGGTTGGTCCATAACTCGGGCATCTGAGGAGCCGGACCGCCGGCAATAAAGGCGTTCTTTCGTCCATCACGGTGGTCCAGGACGGGCGGCAGCGGGGTCACGCGCGGCGCGAGAACCGCCAATGCGGCTCGCAACTCATGCTCGGAGGGCGCGCGGTAGCCGACGAGCATGCGACCCTGACGTTGAAATCCCGGGAAGATGTTGCCCTGGATATCGTCGCCATCGAGCAGCGGATTCCTCGGGTCAGCCATCGCGCGTCATGGACTTACGGACGACGCCGCCAGCGAAGGAGGAAACGTGGAGAGCTTCCACGGCCGCGAGCGGCGCCCCTTGCGGCGCAGGGTAGAGGCCGGGATACGCTTCATCGATATCGAACGGTGGGTTTCCGACGGGCCCTTGCGCCCTGCAAGTCTGGTCCGCGCTGAAGCCCGGCAAGATGTTTACATTCGTCAGATCGGACACGTCCGTGCCGACAGGGACACATGCGCGAAGGAACGGCGGGTGAAGCGGCGACATCGGGGCACCAAGGTCGGCCGTCGCGGCGTATACGATCATCTGGATGTGTCGGGCAATCTGACCGCCGCTCGTGAGTTTCTTGCCGTCGACGAAGACATCTTCCAAGGTGCGAGCGTCGCCGGCCGGCGGCTCAAAGACGGCCATGAGGCCGTGCCCCTTGGCGCCGCGGACGAAGTTGAACCATCCGTTCAGCGGCTGATCGTCCTTGTCGGCTATGCTGTTTGGCGCGATCAAGTCGTCCATATAAAGTCCGACGGGATTGGCCAATGTAATCGAAAGCGGTTTATTGGACCCCGCCGGCACGGCGGTGATGTTCACCCCGTGTCCGATATTGGGGTCGCTGCTTCGATTTACGCTGCCGTAGCCGGAGGAGGCGATCAGGCGCCTCGAATCCGAGATCCTGGCGCCGGTCCCATCGCGACGAAGCACGGTTGCGCGCGCCGCGAGATTGATCTCCGCACCCAAGGTATTGGCGTAGTGAGTGAGATGCATCACTCCCTTATCGGTGTTCCACACGTTGAAGGGATCGTACGAACCGGCCTTCAGCACGCCTATGCCATCATATCGCATGTCCCGCTGAAGCCTCAGGTCGTCCTTCTTCACGTCGGGCGACACCCAGTGCTGATAGAGCTCGACTACCTTGTCGAAATCGTATGCAGCCAGTTTGATCCAGTATTCCGGGCCTTCCGCCGTGAAGACGATACGCGGACCGAGCGGACCGTCCTTGTAGAAATGCCATTCGCAGTATTCGTCCTGACGGCGATACTTGGGAGTCACCAACGGGGCGCCCTCGGGCGTGTAGGTATCGTCGGAGATCGCGTCCAACTCGTCGACCCAAGCGAGGCCCGCGTCCGGATTCTGTCGGTATTTGCGGCTTACCGCCAAGGGAAAACCGTTCCAAGGGACTCCCGCGGTGTCGCTCGATTGATGGTCGACTTCACAGAAGAAGAGCGGGTGCGGTACCGGGTGGTCTCGCCTTCCGTCTTTACCCTTGGGCGGATGCACGACTCCTTGAATCTCATCGCGTACGCGACCTTCGATCCAATTGTGCCAATCGTCGAGGAAATCCTTTTGGTTTTTGCGACCAGCAAGATCGTCGATATCGCCGGGTGGGCGGTACCTGAACATCGCAGCCTCCTCCGAAATTCTCCTTCGCCCAACTGAAAGATAATCTAAGGGTGCTGTCAATGGCTTCCGCAACCATATCGTGGCGCCGCGGCCGCTCGCTACGGTCGTCGTTGGGCGCCGCCCTCGCACAACTGCCGCCGTCATGGCGCACTCGCCCGAGAACGCGACCAACGACGACATCAAGGCCGTCGACGCGACGCACCCGGGTAGGATCTCACGCGACACCGACGTCGCTGCTCAAGCGGCAAGGGAAAGATGAAAGGCTCCGATGTCGGACGAACCTGACAACACTCTAACCTGAGTGCGCCGCTTTCATCAACGGGCGCCCAAATCCTCGAGACGTCATGAGTCATGCGCGATCATGACCACAACGCGCTTTACAGACCGGCAGCCAAACGACCATTCTGCGCGGACCCAACTTGTATCGGACGTCGGACACGTACCGTTTGCGTGGATACGCGATGCTCGCTAGACTATTGCAACCTTTAAGTGACGCAAGAATGTTTTCGCATATTTTCCGAGCCGGAGGTCTCTTCGGCGATACGCATTAGGCAGGGCAACCATGTCAGGCACCCATCGAATCGTCTGGAATAAGGACGAGGGCGTATGCTTCATCATGTGTTCGGGCGACGCCGGTAACGACGGCACAGTCGATGATGTGGCTGCCAGATGGCTTCTCGCAGTGCAGGAAGATAGATCCATCGCGAACAAGATGCGCTCGGAAGTGCCCGACTTCATGAGCAGGTGCCAGATGCTGGGTTGGCTCGATGCGGAAGGTCGGCCGCGGGGTCCCATTCATGTGATCCAGGGAACGCCTCACCTTAAGCGCGTCCAAATCGAGTTGACGACCAGATGCAATCTTCGTTGTGCCTACTGCTACTCGGAGTCGGGCCCGCTCAAGAGCAGCAAACTCGAGCTTCGACAGGTCATCGACGTACTAGACGAAGCGCACTCGCTCGGTTGCCTGTACGTCGACTTCACAGGGGGAGAATTCGTCCTTTACCCCAACTGGCGCGAAGCCTTGTCCCACGCGACCGACCTCGGATTGGCAGTCACCATCCACTCCAACGGCACTGGGCTGTCGGAAGCCAACTTGGCTTGTATCGAACGCAGTCGGGTCAGACGCTTGCAGATATCCTTCGATTCTCACGTCGCGGAGGTACATGATCGAATTCGCGGATTGGACGGCGCCTTCGACAAGAGTGTCCGAGCGGCTCGTCGAGCCCGCGAGTTGGGTATCAAGCTGCGCTGCAGCCTGATGGTGCATCGCGACAACAAGAACGACGTCGGAGACATGGTGCGCTGGTTCAGCAAGGAGATCGGCGGCCCGATCAATCTGGATCGCGTCGTTCTCGCCGGCGGCGAAAAGCTCGCTGGGATGGGAATTTCGGAACGCGAATTCTTCGAAGCCGTCGCGCCGCACATGTCTCGGCAAGTCGAGCAAGGGCGCATATGCGAAAGTCCGGACGTCGCGCGCAAGCTGAACCCGATCGAGCCGCACTGCGGTGTCGCGCAGAGCTTCGTCTACGTCACCGCGGACGGAGAGATGGCATTGTGCCCCACGATGACTTCGCGAGATCATCCCGACTTTCGCGGTCCAAATCTGTCGCAAATGGGACTGCGGTCCGCCTGGTTGGAAAGCGCTTATTTCAAACGTTTTCGTTTCGCGAATTGCGCGAACGTCACCACGTGCCCGAGCGGAACATCGTGCCGAGGCGGCTGCCGCTCGAATGCGTACGTAGCGACGGGGAAGATCGATTCTCCCGACTACGTCGCGTGTAACATGCACAAGAACGGCACGCAGAAGTTCATCGACTTCGCCGAGCGATATGCTTCAGGCAACTTCGCGCTACCGCACGCCTTCAATGCTTGACCCGGGCGATCTCACCGGCACGAGTTGGGAGGCAACCACCTTCCCGTTCGATGCGAACGCCCGGAACGGCGGCCCGGCCGACGTCACGTCGGCCTGGAAGCAGGTATTTCGAGGCGCGCGGACATTCGGGAGAGAAAGGGGAAACTTGCTTCCGCACCTCCTTGAGGACCAAGTGAGGCGACAACTGAGCGGGGGACGGCGCCCCTTGACCCTCGGAGGCGACCACAGTTTGACCTGGTACGCACTAAAGGCCCTAACTTCGCGATACGGCTCCCGGATTACGGTCGTACATTTCGATGCCCATCATGACGCCTATCCCGGCGCCGAACTGAACCACTACACCGTCATGAGGCACGTGCGCGAGCGGCTTCGCCTTCGGACGATCGGGCTGGGATACCGCCATGACGTCGATGAGAAGGCCGCAAGCGTGCTAGATCATCCTATAGACGGCCTCTTGTACCTCTCCATCGACGTCGACTATTTCGATCCGTCTCTAGTGCCTTCGGTTGGGCATTCCGTCGCTTGCACCAAGCAGGCCTTCTGCGATCTCGAGTCGTTCTCCGAGAGCTTGCGGCAAATCTCGCCGGCACAAGTGATTGGCCTCGATATCGTCGAGTGGTGCGGAAGCCGGGCTGGAGCGACAGAACGCCAGTTCGTGTCCCGGGTCGTTGCGTGTCTCGCAAGCCGATTTTCGATCGAAACATCGACGCAACCATGATCAGACGCATAGCCGTTGCCAATGGCAGGACCTTTCTGCTGGGTCCGACCACCAGCGCCTCGTGGCACGAGACGGCCTATCTTCTCGGAAATGAGGCAGGAAACGTACTGGTGGCCAGCGACTTCGAAGGTTCCGTTGCATATGCAGATGCCGCAGAACTAGTCCGCCTCGGCTATGGCACGATCGATCGCGAGGGCATTTTCAGCGACGCCCGCCTTGCCAAGGCCATCTTCAACTGGGATGCGACGAAGGAGATCGAAGGGTTGAGCGATCTTCTAAGCCCATTCCGAATGCGCCGAGGGTTGGATGTGGGCTGTGGTTACGGCAGGTTGTTCGTTCCGATGTTGGCGAACGGATTCATGCTCGATGGCCTCGACGAAAGCGGCGCATTGCTTTCCTCTTTGGCTCGGGAGATCGATCGTAGCGATTGCGCGCTCTTCGAAGGAGCGATGGAGAGCTTTCGTTCTCCGGGTCGATACGGATTCGCTTATGCTGCGATGAACTCGATGCGATACATCGAGACCGAGGTCGGGGTGCATCAGCATCTTCGTTCGATGGCCATCAACGTCGAGCCCGGGGGGCTTTACGCGTTCCAGATCACAATCGCTCCCGATCCGGAAATCGGCTATCGACGGTCCTGGCAATTCCCATGGTCCGGAAGCGCCCACGAAATACAGTGGACGCAGACCGCCTATTGTCACGTCAGACAGCTGATAATCGAAACAGTGACGATCCGGCGGATCGCCGACGGCAGGCTCGTGCATTCGGAAAAGCAGGCACAGCGCTTCTATTCGGCATCCTACTTGCGTGACCTGATCGCGCTCCATTCAGGCGACTGGGGGCTCACCGCGTGTTTCGATTCCAGCTTCTTTCCGGTCACTCCGTCGGACCACATCGCGGGCAACTATTGGTTCGTCCTCCGTCGCCTGTAATCACCGATCCTTCGCAGCACGAAGATCATCCTCCAAGAACTCCTGTCAAAAACGCTCTGCTCGCTGAAGTCACCCAGGACCGCAGCGACTTCAAACGCCTGCGTCCGCGACACGGCGTTCTGGATGGCGCGCTTCGACCACGATCTTAGAAGCATTTCTTCGAACACCACGACCTTGCGCGATCGCAGAGTACCGCTTATTTCCACTTGGCTGAGATATCTCGGCGGCGCCACGGCAGAACGCCGCGTCGACCGCCAGGCGACCGAAAGGTCGACACCCCGTCCATGGATCTTCCAACGTTCCTGAGTTTTGGATTGCGATTTCGGACTGGAAGGGTAGGCGAACTCCAAAATGTAGAGCCCCCCTCGTCTGACGTGAAAGGCCACGTTCTCGAGATGGCGGTCCATATCTTCGGACGTCAAAAGATGACTTCCGGAGTCCAACATCAAGATTGCGAGATCGAACCTCGTTCGGAGGCGGAACTGCCGAATATCCGAGACCGATGTGGAGATGTCGACGCCCTGTCGCATCGCGCGATCTTGCGCATAGGCGCACATCTCGGGTGATAGGTCGACCGCCCAAACCATTTTGTTCCGCTTAGCAAATTCGCGAGCGTGCGCGGCTGGGCCTGCGGCCAACTCCAGTACCGCTCTCGGCGTAACCCTGCGTTGTCCATTCCAGCGGCCGTACCATGAGAGCAGGACATCGACCTCACGCGAGATATCACGGTAGGAAAATGCCGCCTCATAGGCCTTCGGTGTCTCATATACCCCTCGATCGATGACCAGCGGAACCTCCGAATCAGCACCGATACGATTTCGGCTTCATTTGTCCTTATTTACAGGCCTGACGGATAGAATCCCGGGCTTCGGTCCCGTACCTGGAGCGGATTCCTCTTCCTCGCCGGGTGGACAACGTCCGGCCTCAACCGAAGCCCCTGGCTTGGGGGGACACCTTCCTGACTCAACTTCTCCCACAAACTCCTCTTCTTCGCCCGGAGGACAGCGACCAGCTTCCACCAATCCGCCCGGCTTCGGCGGACACCTGCCGGCCTCGACTTCCGCGACCAGCTCTTCCTCTGACGGCGGGCATCGGCCCGCTTCGACAAGGGCGGCGCCTGGCTTCGGTGGGCATCGACCGGATTCAAGCGAAGCAAATACCTCTTCCTCCTCGCTGGGGGGACAGCGCCCGGCCTCTACCGACATTTCAGCGGGCTCCCCGGACCTGCGGGTCGCCGCTGCTGCATTTGGATCCCCCGCAGCACCAACCAACTGATCCAAAAGATCACGCGCGATCCGGTCGCCAAGTTCGCTACCGATGAAGAACCCGAAGCGGCGGCCGATTTCCTCGCCGACGCTTCGACCGATCTTGGAACCGATATCCTTAACCTGCTTCTCGTCGAATGTTTTCGCCATTCTATCCTCCGCGCTGCGATGCAAAGTCAGTGAACCAAAAGAGCATCCAACTTTGGGTTTGGATCGACGTCGATCACAAGGTGCCAACGGTGATTGGTCCCGAGATTCGAAGCGCCGTGAGGCACCGTGCCGTCGAGATACCAGTATTCTCCGGGCCTCATATGGATCGATCGTCCTTCGGCCGGTTCGCCTTCGAAGTTGACGCAATCGTCGTTGGTGATGATCGCGACGTGAACCTTCCGGACCTCTCGCCAATCCCGCTCGACGTAGAACTCACCCGCATCGACATGCGTCTGAACGACATGGCCAGGAGACAGCCGAAACAGACGAACCGCGTGCTTCTTCCCGGGGATCTTCTCGATGATGGCATTTGCCTCAGGCAGATCGATCTTGGGTAGCGATGCCATCGACATCCTATAGCCGAGCACGAAGCCCCCTCGGACCAACTGCTCGCAGCCGTTGATGCACCAACCGGTCCAGCGTTCGCCGTGAAAATTGACGCGGCCATCACGAGATTCTGCCCAGCGCCGCTGAAGGATCGCGTTGGCGACAGGCCTCACGTCCGCCTCCGGAAGTCGAATTCGATAGTGCGCCCGATCAACAGACATGCTCGCAACGAATGTATTGCGGACGGGGCCCGCCAAATGAATAGTTCTCAAACTGACGACAAGTATGCCCTTTATGACGGACTACTACAAGTGGTACCAAGCGCGAAGGCGTCGGGGTCGTTCGAAGGCCTATCTGCGCCCGCGGCCATGCGCGCGCCGCTTCTCTCCGTCGAAGAAGATGGGACATGGGATACAATCTCGAAAAGCTCTGCGAAATCGGCATGCCGATAGCAATGATCGCGTTGGTCAATGCCGCCAGTCGACGCACACCCATAAACTACAAGGACATCGGAGAGATAATCGAAGGCCGGTTAAGGTGCACCATCGCCACCGAGCATATCGGAAGCGTCGTCGGCAGCATGATGGACGAGATCCTGGAGGTCGAACCCAAAGCTCCTCCGCTCAATGCCTTGTGCGTCAACAAGGCGACGAGGCTGCCCGGCGACGGGGCGCACGCCTACATCAAATGGCACGATCCCTCGATCGACTACAAGAATCTTACTCCATCCGAAAAGCGGGAGGTCCTCCTCCCCGTCTACGAGGATATCTTCAAGTTCGAAGGCTGGCCTCGCTTGGCCCGGCAGGTGTTCGGAATCACGCTCGCCAAGCCGGCTCCGCCCGTCGGCGGCGAGAACGACGGCAAAGCGCGGCGGCGCGGATACGGCGGCCCTGCCGAGAGCGAACAACATATCCGGCTGAAGAATTACGTCGCGCGCAATCCCAGACTCTTCGGGGCGCCAAGAGGTTGTAAACGGGGCGTGGTGGAGAGGCTGTTGAGAAGTCTCGACGAAATCGACGTCTGGTTCGTCGCCCCCGGCGAGCAACTGGCGATCGAAGTCAAGTCGAGGATTTCACTCGACGGGGACATCGAACGCGGTATCTACCAATGCATCAAATACAATGCGCTGCTGGAGGCCGAGAATAAGGTAGAGCAGATAAATTCCAGGGTACGAGCCTGCCTGGTGACTGAGCGCAAGCTCCCGGTCCACTTGACCAAATTGGCCAACGCGCTCGGGATCGAGGCGCGCTTGGCAAAGATCGACTAAGCGCGGATCAGAGGCGGCTCATATCGAAATGTCCGGCGCGGGATATTCGCGTCATTCCAGCGGGGTGCAATCGTCGTCGGTAATTGAAGTTTCGACGAGCAGCTAACCGAATCAAGCCGGTCTATTGACAAGAAGCCGGGCTTCAATGATCATCCTTCGCGCGATTATTTTTTTATTTCATCCCTGAGTTGATTGACGGAGTCCCCCGATGTTGAACCGGCGAGACTATCTGCTCGGCAGCGCCCTCCGCAAATTGCACGGCGGCGATTTGAAATTCGCCTTCTTGTCGCACGAATACAACGGCCTCAATCGCGGACCGACCGGCGACACGAGACCTCACGTCGAGCGCACTTTCCAAAGTTTCACCGACGCCGAAAAGGAAAACGGCCGCAGCCGGATTTGGCTCGGTTGGCAATTCGACGCCGACGCTGGCATCAAGCAGGGCAATTCCGTCGCCGACCACATCCTCGGCAACGCTCTTCAAAAGATCTGACGTCGCAACGGCGCCTCGCGGACGGAGAAGCTTCGCATGGCAAAAGCAGACAAGCTGCCCGCCGGGATCGTCCGCGTGGCGATCCATCCGTCGATCGGCATAGCGCGCGTCGGCAACAGCCACGACGGCAGCTTCTACGGACCGGAGGTCACGGACCCCGAGCCGCATCCCAAAGGCTTCTACCGCGACGGGACCGGAGCGTTGAAGCGGCAAGCCGCGCGCTTCCGCGTCTACGGCCTCGACGCGGACGGCAAACCGCTGGCCGAGTTGACGACCGGCAACGCGACCATCGACTGGACCGTCCACCTCGCCAACAAGAAGGCCTCCTGGTACGAATTCCAATTGGCGCAGGACATCCCGGAAGCGCTGTCGGCACCGGTGCAGATGCTGCGGAACATCACGGTCGGCGACCGTGCGAGCCTGTCGATCGACCCGGGTCCTCGCAGCATCCGCGGGCCGAACGTCGAGGGAGGGCCGAAACATACTTTCGATACCGGCAACTTCATGGGCACTCCGGTCTATCTGGGCGAGATACGCACCGACGAGGAGGGCCGTCTCGTCGTGCTCGGCGGCCGAGGCAAATCCGCCTCGCATACGGGCGCTCGCGCGGTCACATTCGCCAACAACGACGGTTGGTACGACGACGTGTCCGACGGACCGGTCACCGCGGAGGTGACGGTCGACGGCGTCAGGCTGCCGGTCGATCCGGCCTGGGTCGTCGTCGCGCCGCCGAACTACGCTCCGATGCAGAAATCCGTGCGCACCATGTGGGATCTGATGCGCGACGTCGCGAATTCCACTCCGCGTCTGAAACCTAAGGACGCGCCGCGCGCCTCGTTCGAGCGGGACATCCGCCCGCTGTTCGAGCGCCTCGCCGGGCTGCAATGGGTCAACGAAGGATTCGCCGCCTATTTCGGGTGGCGTTCGCCGAACTACCTCGTCTCCCCGGAAGGCCTGGCTCGGCTCAACAGCCGCGACGACGCGGAAATACAATCCCGCCAGATCATCGCCAACCAGTTTCGACGCACGGATCGAGACGCATGGTCGCCCGTGCCGTGGCCGTGGATGTACGGCGACGCCATGAACATCCCGACGCCGAAGACGTCGAATGCGTTCACGACCTTGACGCCGTTGCAACTCTCGATGCTGGACGATTGGGCCGGCGGTGATTTCGACTCGGACTACGATCCCGCACGCAAGCCGCCACGGGTCATCGAAGACGTTCCGCTGGCAGAACAGCCCGACATGCTGGATCGGGCGTCCCTGGAGTTCTGCCTCGCCGACGCCTTCCATCCCGGCTGCGAGATGACGTGGCCGATGCGGCAGCCGACGATGTACATGGCGCCTTTCCGCCTCCGCCACGCCGCCGACATGAACGCCGATCCATCCTACGGCGCGGCCTTCACGCCCGACATGGTGACGCTCCCCGATGGTCCACTCTATGGACAGTTACCGGGTGGAGTGACGCGTTGGATGGCGGTGCCGTGGCAGGCCGACACGGCCAGCTGCCGCTCCGGCTATCCGTACGATCCGCCGATCTACGCGCCTCACCTGCCCACGTTCTGGCCGGCGCGTGTCCCGAACCAGGTCCTCGAGTCGGCGAAGTACGACGTCGTGATGAAAGGCAAGTCGCTGGACGAGCGGTTGAAGGCGTTCGCCACGCGGTCGGACTGGCTGGCGCCGATCATGCACGGCGGGTATCTCGACCAGATCAACTCCTTCATCGGCAACATCAGCCAGATGGGCATCGTGGAAATGAGGGACGGACCGAAAGGCGACCCGGCCTTTCCGGCGACGATCGGCGTGCAGGACGTGCCGCCGCAGCCGGCTGCGGTCGCGGCGGCACGTCCTACAGCGCCGGCGACGAGGATGGAGCTCGCCCGGATCGATAAGGTAAGGCGCTTCCCGTTCGGGCTGAAAACACTGACGTGATCGAGGCCGATGTCATCGTCGTCGGCGCTGGGCCGGCCGGTTCGACGGTGGCACTCAATCTCGCACCGACCCGGCGCGTGATCATGATCGAGCGCTTGCCCGACATCCCGCCGCGGATCGGAGAATCGCTCGTGCCAGCGGCCCGCCGGCTGTTCGCCGACATGGGTTTGTGGCGCTCGTTCGAGGCGGAGCCTCATTCACCTTGCTATGGCAATCGATCCGTCTGGGGCAGCAACGAAGCCGTCGACAACGATTTCCTGCGCGATCTCGACGGTCACGGCTGGCATCTCGACCGCGGACGCTTCGATGCCTGGCTGCGGGTCGCCGCCGTCAGCCGCGGAGCGCGACTGTTCGCACCGGCGCAGTTGGCCGACATCGAACGATCCGGCGAAACCTGGCGTGTGTCGGTGACGACGCCGACGGGAATGGTCGGCATGACCGCCCGCTTCCTGATCGATGCCGGAGGCCGAGCAGCACCCATCGCGCGTCGTCTTGGTGCACGACGGCGCAGGCACGACCGTCTCGTATGCGGCTGGATCCACGGTGCGGCGTCCGGCAGCAAGGGCTTGACGTTCATCGAGGCGGTCGAAGACGGATGGTGGTACAGCGCTCCGCTGCCGAACGAGCGACGCGTCGTCGCCTTTCACACCGACGCGGATCTCGCGAGCGCGCATATCGCGCGCGACCGTCAAGAGATGCTTCGTCGCGCGACCTCCGCCGCCCATCTGAGCGAACTGCTGGAGTCGGTAGCGTTCGCGCCCGACCAGGTTTCCGGCTTCACCGCCGCACACAGTTCGCACCTTGCCCCTTGCATGGGCGACGGTTGGCTCGCAGCCGGCGACGCGGCGATAAACTTCGATCCGCTGTCGTCCCAGGGGTTGTTCAACGCCATGTATACCGGCCTCGCCGCAGCGGAAGCCGCCGACAGATATCTATCGGAATCGATCGACGGGCTGTCGGACTACGAGCGGTCGATCACCGGGATCCGAACCGCCTACGCCGAACGGCTCGCCTTCTGGTACGGCACCGAGACGAGGTGGAAGGAAGGCGCGTTCTGGCGCCGCCGCGTCGACGAAAGCGCACGCGCCACTCACGCTCCGCGACGATGAGCACGTCGAGCCGGCCGGACCCCGGTGCTGCGAGCGAGGCCACCGGACCACTCCGAGCTGCCCGCACGCCGAAACATCGCGATCAAAGCTGCTACCGCGGGGATGGTTGTAACCGATCAGTTCAGCGACGGCTTATATCGCGCGGTGCGACGACGCGTGAAATTGCGTCCACACTCTGCCGCCGACCCGATCGCGCGCCTCGAGCACGTGCACCTTGCACGTCCGTGAAAGGTTATGACCGGCCATGAGCCCCGCGAAGCCTGCAGGGCCTCGACGCGATCTGCGAGCTCTCAGGCGGGCCCAAGGATCGGTTCGTCCGGATGTATCTTCACGACAGCTGCTGGCTGTTCTTAGATCAGCTGTTCTATCTGTGCCGGCGCTCTTCGGATCTGCGCCGGTGCGATCGATCACGTTCGGGAGGCGACATTGATGGCCGAACTGGCGGCCTACGATCGGATGCGCAAGACCGCATGAAGAACGACCATCTCGACGTTTGAGCGCCGGATCCTACCGCCCCGCCTACACGGGTGAAGCCATGACGGCTTTCGTCACGGCTGCGAGCATCGAGAGCGTTTGCCGATATTCCAGTCGAGAAATGCGGACAGACATGATAAAAGGGGGTTCGCGAGTGCTCCACCGGAGTGCTCCACCACGCAAATGCCGCGGTTCGAGAAACGCTGATATTTGAAGGACTTCTGCGCGACCGGACAACGGTGGCGGAGAGAGTGGGCTTCGCACCCTCCTTCGAACGTTCCGACGTGTGCGCTAACACCCAGACAGCGAGCGCTCGCTACCCTACATGCACATTGATTGACTGCTTTGCGCCGCGTGTCGGCCGGTTTATTCCGGCCGGATCCCCGAGCCTGTGGATACCCACGACGACCTACGGATTAGGAAACCTTTTTCAGTTCAGCAACGTCAATAGCTTAAGTCCCCCGTGTTGCAAATGTGTTGCATCGGACGCCAGTTGGCCCCAGACCACGACCGGCTACTTTGCGCCAAAAAGCTGCCTTCGAGAATCTGTGCACAGCGCAACTGAGACCTCAGCCGCAGTCGTCCCGTCGAGCTTCGGAAACTAGCTCTTGGGGAGGGGCCTAGCGCGACGCTTCATGGCCTGCTTCAACCCGGCCCTCGACGATCTGCAGAGGTGAAGTGTTGCCATTGGGATCAGCACCGTGGCAGATTACACGCGCCCTCGGGGCTACACCGGCCAACCGGGCCGTGCAAAAAGTCCTTATTTTACGGGGCTTTCTCAAAGCCGTTTTATTATGGCGGAGAGGGAGGGATTCTCGCTAAAATTGACTAAATACGTTTAATACCAACAACTTATAAGCAGATACTCTCGCCCCCCGCCATTGGCAAAAGGGATACCGAAGTTCATGCTCGGGGCATTGGTCGATTTATCGCCGATGCAGTAAGCAACCCAGCTTAGATGCCGGCTTGGCGAAACCTCATCCGTTAGGGACATCGATCACGCCAAATTCCAAGACAGGCATGATCCAATAGACGATCCTGGATCCAGCGAAGGTCGCCTTCAGCCGTTCGAGCAACTGCGCGGCCTCTTGCACCCTAAGGATCGTCCGCACCATCAGTTCGTCGGCATGTCCTTTGACCCGCTCGGCCGATGTCTGCAATCGGACGTCGGGACCGTGTCCCGCGGCGTCCGAGGCCGTGAACCCGGAAACGAGATCGCGCTGTTCGCTGAGATAGTCAAACAATTCGTCGCGGAGCGATCGGCCGGCGATCAGCGTGAGGCAGACGAATTCGGCACTCATTTGGCCCCCTTCACTACGCCGCCAAAGCGGCGATAGAGGATCGGCAGAAGGATCAGCGTCAAAGCGGTCGAGGAGAGCAGGCCGCCAATCACCACGATGGCGAGCGGACGCTGTATCTCTGATCCTGGACCGGTCGCAAACAAGAGGGGGATCAAGCCCAAGGCTGTGATGCTCGCCGTCATCAGGACCGGTCTGAGCCTACGCTGGGCGCCGTCAACGACAATGCGCCCCTCCGGCACGCCGTGGGCGCGGAGCTGGTTGAAGTAGGTGACCAGTACGACACCATTGAGCACCGCGATTCCGAGCAGTGCAATGAATCCGACGGAGGCCGGAACCGAAAGGTATTCCCCGGTAAGAACCAGAGCAAAGACGCCGCCAATCACGGCGAACGGAATATTGACCAGGACCAACAGCGCTTGTCGGATCGAACCGAAGGTCGTGAACAGCAGCACAAAGATGAGTCCAATCGCCACTGGTACCACGATCGAGAGGCGCGCGGCCGCGCGTTGCTGATTTTCGAATTGGCCGCCCCAGGTTAGCCTGTAGCCTTCCGGCAAAGGCAACTCCGCGGCGACCTTCTGTCGAGCCGCCTCGACGTATCCGACCATGTCGCGGCCGCGGACGTTGGCGCGCACCACGCTCATCCGATTTCCGTTCTCGCGATTGACCACAACGGGACCGTCTACCCGTTGAATGCGGGCCACTTGCGAGAGCGCCACATGCTGCCCCGAGGCGAGAGTCAGCGGCAAGCTCGCGAGCAGTGTAGGAGCCTCGCGGGTCGTTTCGCCGCGCGAACGAGGATGGGCGTGCGGCGCCCTTCTTCGAGCACCGTACCGATCGTGCGGCCCTCGATCTGGGTGCGTAACGAATTGGAGATGGCGTCCACCGTCAGGCCGAGGCGTCCTGCCTCCATTCGGTTCACAGCAACCGTGTAATATTGCGCGCCCTCGTTGAGAGTGGTGTAGACGTCCTCGGCGCCGTCGATGCTCGACAAAATGGCGGAGAGCTTGCTCGCAATGTCATTGAGCTTGGCGATATCAGGTCCAAAGATCTTCACTGCGACATCGCCGCGTACGCCGCTGATCATTTCCTGGACGCGCATGTCGATCGGTTGTGTAAAGCTGAGCGATAGTCCCGGGAAGTTGCTGAGGACCTGCCGCAGCTCTTCAATCAGGGCAGGTTTGTCGACCGTCTTCCGCTCCTCTGCGGGCTTCAGAACCAGGAACGTATCGGTCTGGTTGGGTCCCATTGGGTCAAGCCCCAGCTCGTCGGAGCCAGTCCGGGCCACGATGCTTTTGATGTCGGGAACCTTCGCGAGGATGGCCGACTGGAGCCTGGCATTGATAGCGATCATTTCGTCAAGGTTGATTGATGGCAGTGCCTCAACGCTGACGATGATGTCGCCTTCGTCCATGGTCGGCATAAAAGTCTTGCCGAGCTGTGTGTAGGCATAGCCGGCAGCGACGAGGGCCGTAATTGCCGCGATGATCACCTTACGCTCGTTGTTCAGAGCCCAATCAAGTGCCGGTGCATAAAGCCGGGACGCAATTCGGATCAACCATGGTTCGTGGTGCGGCGTATTCTTGAGCAGAAACGAAGTTGCCGCGGGGATGACCGTGAGCGCCAAGAGCAGCGAGCCGCCGAGCGCGAATATGATCGCGAGTGCCACGGGGATGAATAACTTCCCTTCAAGCCCCTCCAGCGTCAACAGCGGCACGAATACGATCATGATGATCAGTACGCCTGATGCGACCGGCTGGAGCACCTCGCACACCGAGCGGTAGATGGTATGAACGAGCGGCGCAGCCTTCCCTTGTTCTTCCTTGCTGAGATTTCCTACGACGTTTTCGACCACTACCACCAGCGCGTCGATCAGCATGCCAATAGCGATGGCAAGGCCGCCCAGGCTCATCAGGTTTGCCGACATGCCGACGATGCGCATCACGATCAGCGCGATGACGATCGCGAGTGGCAGGCTCAGGGCGATCACCAGGGAGGCTCGCCAGTTGCCGAGAAACAGCAGGAGGAGCACGACCACCAGGACTGTTGCTTCGCCTAGCGCGCGAACAACGGTACCGACCGCGCGGTCAACCAGCCGGCCGCGGTCGTAAAAGACTTGGATACTGACGCTTCGAGGGAGCGATTGCTTGACCTCGTCCAGGCGAGCTTGGACGTCGGCCACGAGTTGGCGCGCATTGGCACCTCTCAAACCAAGGACAAGGCCTTCGACGGTTTCGCCGTGACCATCCGCGGTGACAGCGCCGTACCGCGTCAGCGAGCCCAACTGGACACGGGCAATATCCTTGACCCGGATCGGAACGCCGTCCTTGGTATCGACGACGATTTGCCTGATGTCGTCGATGGTTCGAATGCTGCCTTCGATGCGCACAAGAGCGCTGTCCTCGCCCTGATTGACACGACCGGCGCCGTCATTGCGGCTGTTCGTCTCGATGGCGCGACGAAACATCTCATAGGAAATGCCGCGCGCTGCAAGCGCATCGTTGAGCGGAACGATCTCAAACGCCCGAACATGGCCCCCGAGCGCGTTGACGTCGGCCACTCCTGGCACTGTCCGCAGCGCCGGGCGGATCACCCAATCAAGCAGACTTCGTCGCTCGGCCAGCGAGAGATCCGCACTTTCGATGGTGAACATGAACATTTCGCCGAGCGGACTCGTGATCGGCGCCAGTCCGCCGGCAACCCCTTCTGGCAGGTCGCGACTAATGTTGGCCAGGCGTTCGGACACTTGGTTGCGTGCCCAGTAGATGTCGGTGCCATCCTCAAAATCGACTGTGACGTCGGCGAGCGCGTATTTGGTGGTGGAGCGCAGGATTTTCTTGTTTGGCAACCCGAGAAGTTCGAGCTCGATCGGCACGGTGACTCGCTGTTCCACCTCCTCTGGCGTGAGACCCGGCGCCTTCATGATGACCTTGACTTGGACGGGCGAGACGTCCGGGAAAGCGTCGATCGGTAGGCTAGGCAACACAACCAGTCCGGCGCCGATCAATAGAAGCACGCCAAGAATAACGAACAGCCGCTGGGAAAGTGCAAATGCGACAAGGCGTTCGAGCATGACTAACCTGCGCCCAGCTTCAGCAAGATTCCGCGAAGCGCGGAGATTCCGCTGACCACCACTTCGTCCTTATCCGTGAGAGCGCCAGAGACCACGACATGGTCCTGGTCCTCCTCAAGCAGCGTGACCGGCATCAGACGGAAGCCGCCCTGAGTTGACACGAATACAGACGCTTGTTCACCACGCCGGATCAGCGCGCTGTAAGGGACTTCCCAAGCGCTTTCCCGTTTGGATGCGAAGGAGATTCGAGCGGCAGCGGTCTGGCCCGGTCGCAGGTCGCCGGAGTTCGGTACCTCTGCCCGGATCAATACGGTCTGTGTAGCCGGATCTGTTGTTTCAGACACCAGCACCACCTGGCCTGGCGTTTCGTAACCGTCGACCTCCACCTTCGCGCCTTGTCGAATCGCCCTGATGTTCGAGGCCGGAACTGCGATCTCGACCCATAGCGGAGAAAGCTGTGCGACCTTGATCAGTGGTGCCGATTGCTCCACGCGTTGGCCGGGAGAAACGGCAATATCGATGACAGTTGCCGGCCGCGGCGTGGCAACGGTAAGGGTCCCGCTAATCGCTGCCTCGCTGCTCAGTTTTGAGATTGCCTCATCGGAAAGGCCACTGAGGCGGAGCACCTGCCGGCGCTCCGCGACTGCAATGTTTGCCTGCCGCGCCTCCGCCTGGCTTGCCTCGAGAACGCGCTGTGCCACCGCATTGCCTTGGAACAGTTGGGTGTTGCGGTTGAGTTGTTGGGCAGCCAGGACTTCCTGCGCAACGGCATGCAGATATTCGCGCTGCTGCGACACGAAACTTGGGCTCTCCATCGTGGCGAGCGGCTGTCCAGCGACGACACGGTCACCCCGCGCCACCGAAAGATTGGTCACCATGCCGGCCACGGGAGCGCTAACGACCCACAATTGCGGAGTTGGGATGACGATCTGGGCGGGATAGGGCAGCGTCTTGTCGGTCGGGCTGGCGACGGGATGAACGACGCGGATTCCCATGCTCGTTGCCTGCTCAGGGCTGAGTTTTAATTGGTCCTCGGCCATCGATTTGGACGACAGGGCCAGGAACGCCAGTGCGATCAGGATGCGCGTCCAGTTCAGCCATGCGGGCGCTGGTGAACTCAGATACATGGCAAAGATCCCATTGCAGCGACCGAAACTGAGGATTTTGACGGATGTGGCCGATCAGTGCCGCTCCGCAGGTCAGAGGTTGTTGAAGCTAATCAATCCCTCACCCCTCTGACGCAGACGGGTGACACAGAGCAGAGCGCTGCTTCTCCGCACGGAATAATGATGCACCCTCGCTGACCGGAACCTGTTGATCCATGTCAGCCGTTTGTCAGGTCAGATCTGCGATGCTGTTAGTCGCGCCTGCACTGCTGCCGGCCAGAAGCCAAGGGAGGCACCGCGATGCTGCCGAAGCACTATGCTCTTGCAGCAGCCGCAATCGCTCTCTGCGTCATGGGTCTGCCTCAATCCGCGTCCTCGTACGGAGGAAGAGCCCACAACCCGTGGAATCCCGCGCACCTAATCAACCTACCCCCGGAGATGCGAACCCAGGCGGAAAAATGGGAGGCTGCCTGTGGCGCCCCGGTAGCCGCTGCGCAGCAATTTGCGCTCTACCTCACGACTCCCAGCGCTCAATTCGCTGCTCTTCACTTTGACGATTTTCAGTGCGTCAACAGAGGTGTCGTTTGCGACACATCAGGATGTCTGCACGAGGTGTACGTCAAAGCGGGAGGACGATACCGGAAGGTGCTTACTCTGCGCGCTCAGGATGTCCGCTTGGTGCGTGAGCAAGACGCCGCCTTTCTGGAGATACAGGACCGTTCGGGTGGAGTGCCACGGCTCCTGCGCTGGAATGGGTCGCGCTTCGTAGCCCAGGCTGGGGCTGAGAACCGGTGAGCTCGATTACCCATGCTCGGTGAAGTGGCTATGAAGCCGAAGTGGTACATCTCCTTTGAACCTGCCAGCCCAGGAAAAGACCGCATTTATCGACGCGAAACGAAGACCTTCCCTAACGAAGCTGAAGCGAAGGCATTTGCGCGGATGATCCTCGATCGTGCCCTTCGTATTTCCGCTGGGACAATAAATCCCGTTCAGCCAAAACAGGTGATTGGATCTAAGCGAGGACTTTCTGAGTGGCTTTCTCGGACTTGATCAAATCGCCGGTGCCGGTATGTGCGTATCTTGACCAGGGAGTTGACCGAAAAGCTACTTGCCGGTCTCTCGCTTTTGCGCCGCTGCGTCTACCGTACGCGCAGCCGATTCTCCGGCAGCGCTCTCGCGCCGCTGACGCCCGAGGTCTGCGAGGCGTCAGGCTCGCTGCGGCGAAGTCGAAGACGCGATCGATTCTTTTGCAGAAGGGCTCGGAAGCTTAGGGACCGCAGATCTCGGAGCGATTGTCGCCTTCAGCCCGCCGAGTTCCGACTTCGAGAGTTCCAGTTCCCACTCGTACGCATCCAGAACATCCTTGACAATGGCAAGACCCAGACCGGCCGCTCCTCCCCGCTCGTCCAAGCGGGTGCCGCGCTCGAGCACGCGTAACAGGTGGGTCGGTTCGATGCCTTCGCCGTCGTCTTCGACGACAAGGGATGGCCGATTTTCATCGGCGGTGATGCGGACGTATCCTGCGGCATGGCGCGCAGCGTTTTCGATCAGATTACCGAGGACTTCCGCAAGGTCGCTCCTGTCGAGCGAAACGCAGAGATCGTCGGCCACAAGGTTCTCGAAGCTGACTTGCGCGCCCTCGGGAGTGCGCGACAGAGTCGCGAGGATAGACCCCACGAGCGGCTTCACGGAAGCGGATGTTGCTGCGCCGCCTCTGGCGCGCCCGCGAACCCTGGCGCGCGCGAGTTCGCGGTCGACGTGGCGGCCCATGGCTTCGCCGACGGCCTCAATGTCCCGAGCGATGTCGCGCTCGCCCCGCTCCCGGAGGCGCGAGGCATCGGCCGCAAGGGCAGCAAGCGGCGTCTTCAGCCCATGTGCTAAGTCCGCAGCGCGACCGCGAGACCGTTCGATTTCATGTTCCTGCGCATCAATGAGTGCGTTGACTTCCTCGACGAGCGGGTGGACTTCGGTCGGCACCGAGGACGGCAGATATCTTGTTCGCCCCGCTCTGATATCGGCCACTCCGCGGCGAAGTGCGACCAGCGGGCGCAAGCCGACGCCGACCTGGATCCAGGTCGCAAGCGCCAATACACAGCCGAGAAGGACGAGCGCGATCGAGAGATCCTTGGCGAACGCCGAGCTCGCCTCCGACACCCTCGCCAGGTCCTCGGCGACAGCAAGGCGGACGGTCACCGGCTTCCCGTCCGCGGAAAGCATGACCGCGCGCTCGGCTACCAGCACGCGCTGGCCACCGGGGCCGGAAGCTTCGTGCTGGTGCGTTTCACCAGGGCTCAACCGATCCGCCGGGAGCTCCATGGCGGAATCCCAAAGGGAGCGCGAGCGAAGCAACTGCCCGTGATCATCGCCGACCTGCCAGTAGAGTCCGGAAAGAGGATCCGCGAACCGCGGATCGACGGGGATTTGCGTCAACACCAATTTACCATGAGGGTCGACGTCGATATTCGCGAGAAGCTGCTTCAGATGGACGTCGAGATCTTGAGCCAGGGTGCGCGAGACATGGCGCTCGAAGACGACGACGAGCGCGCCGCCGGCGATCCCAAGCGCGATCAGGATCGCGACGATGCCGCCGGCGACGAGTCGTAGTCTGAGCGAATGCCGTTTCATTCGGGGGCCTCCGGCATCAGATAGCCGAACCCGCGCCGCGTCTCGATTGCGTCGGCGCCCAGCTTCTTGCGCACGCGGCCGATCAGCACCTCAAGGGTGTTCGAGTCGTGCTCTTCGCCGTGGCCGTAAACGTTCTCATCGAGCTCATGCGAGGACACGACCCGCCCGCGGTTCCGGAGGAGATGGGCGACCAACCTGTACTCTAGCGGTGTGAGCGTGATCGGCACGCCGCGGCGGGTCACTTTCATCTGCCGCTCGTCAACCGTGATCTCACCCGCTGTGATGAGCGAGGAGCCGTGGCCCGCCGAACGCCGCACGATGGATCGCAGCCGGGCCAGCAGCTCCTCGATCCGGAACGGCTTCGGCAGGTAGTCGTCCGCGCCGGCATCGATGCCGTCCACGCGCTCGGCCCAGCTTCCCCTTGCGGTGAGGATGAGAACGGGCATGTGGCGGCCGTTGGCGCGCCAGCGCTTTAGGACCGCAAGACCATCCATGCCCGGCAGACCCAGGTCGAGAATGACGGCGCCGTAGTCCTCGGTGTCACCAAGGAACCAGGCGTCCTCGCCGTTCGCAACGGTTTCGACCACGTACCCGGACGCTTCGAGCGCGCGGGAGACATCCGACGCAATCCGCTGGTCGTCCTCGACAACAAGCAAGCGCATTACTTCTCCTTGGCCCGTTCGACTTCGCCGCTGCGGGCATCGATGTGGATCTCGAACAAACGACCCTTCTCGTCGACGACCCGGAATTCGTACAGCCAGGCACCGGCCTCTCGTTCGAGCTTGACGCCGACGACCTCGCCCGGAAGCTTGCCTTTGACCGTGTTCAAAATGTCGGCAAGCGGGCGTATCTCGCCGGCCTCCACGGCCCGTCGCGCGTCGTCATGATCGCGGGCGAGCGCGGGCGCGCCGCCCGCGATCAGTAGGGCGGCGGCAAGCATCAGGGCGCGAAATCGGTGCGGGCGTAAGTTCATGAAACAACTCGTCATCCGGAAGATATGGAATGCCAGATATCACCTGACAAATAGCTGACCTGGCTCAACAGGCGTCAGTCAGGCCACTTCTGACAGGTTGCCCCGCATCGCCGGCGCGTGGTGCGGCCGGCCACCGTCAGGAGATACCTATGCGCATGATCGTCATTCTTACCGTCGCCGCCGTCATTCTCGGAGCGGCGTCCGCCCAGGCCGGCAGCCTCGGCAAGCCGTGCACCTCGGCCCCCGAGGCCCAGTGGCTGCCGATGGCGCAGTTGCAGGCCAAGGTCGAGGCCCAGGGCTACAAGGTCCAGAAGGCCAAGCTCAAGAACGCCTGCGGCGAGCTCTACACGCTCGACAAGAACGGCAACCGGGTCGAGCTGTTCGTGGACCCGACCAACGGCCAGATCGTCGGCCAGATGTGACGGTGCGCAAATGAGACCTTCGAGCAACACGATTGGAGCCGGCGGCGCGATGCCGCCGGCCACGGTCAAGGTCTGGGATCCGTTCGTCCGGATCTTCCATTGGTCGCTGGTAGCCACCTTCGTGATCGCCTACGCGACCGGCGACGAGATCGAACGGGTGCACGTCGCGGCCGGCTACACGATCGCCGGCCTCCTCGCGATCCGCATGGTCTGGGGCTTCGTCGGCCCGCGACATGCGCGCTTTTCGAGCTTCGTCCGGCCGCCGCGCGAGGTGCTGGCCTATATCCGCGACGTCACGCTGCTCAGAGCTCCGCGCTACATCGGGCACAACCCGGCGGGCGGTGCCATGATCATCGCGCTCCTCGTCGCGCTGGCCGGCACGTGCGCTACGGGCTACATGATCACCACGAATGCCTACTGGGGCTCCAAGCTGATCGAACACGTCCACGAATTCCTGGCCAACCTGACCGTCGGCTTGGTCGTGGCGCATGTCCTCGGCGTGTTGATCGCGAGCTTCGAGCATCGCGAGAACCTGGTCGCGTCCATGATCTCCGGCCGCAAGAGGGCTGCTGACTAGGCCGCCCTCTTCGAACCTTAACCGCAAACAGGAGCGTCCTGTGCCCGCCACCCCACACGTCGAAAAGCACTTCACCTCCTCCGAAAGCGTCCGGGACGTCGTAATCGGGATGGCCGACGGCTTGACGGTCCCGTTCGCGCTGGCAGCCGGTCTTTCCGCGGCCGTCTCCAGCACGGACGTGATCGTCACCGCCGGGCTCGCCGAGGTCGTCGCCGGCGCCATCGCGATGGGACTCGGCGGATATCTCGCGGCGCGCACGGATGCGGAGCACTACGCCGCCAAAGAGCAGCGCGAGCATCACGAAATCGATCACCTGCGCGAAAGGGAGGTCGAAGAAGTGGAGCAGATCTTCCGCGAGTACGGCCTCGAAGGAGACGTGCTGAAGTCCGTCGTTGGTGCGATCGCTTCGAATAGGCAGCGATGGGTCGATTTCATGATGCGCTTCGAACTGGGATTGGAGCGTCCGGATCCGAAACGGGCGCCGATCAGCGCCGCGACGATCGGAGGCTCTTATGTGATCGGTGGTCTGATCCCACTCGTGCCCTACATGTTCACGAAAGACATCGGGACAGCCCTACAGATCTCCGTGGCTGCGACCGGCATGGCCCTGATCTGCTTCGGAGCCGTCAAAGGGCACTTCACAGGCGTCAACAAGATCAAGTCAGCGCTGCAAACGTTGCTGGTTGGCGGATTGGCAGCCGGGGCAGCGTATTGGCTCGCGCATTTGTTCGGATAAGGCGTGTGCCCATACCCCCCTCTCGGAGGTCAGTCATGCTGCGCCTCTGCACCTTATCAGTGGCTTATGAGCCAGAGGATAGCGCCGATGCAGATGATGCCAATGATGTAAGGCAGCATATATGTTAGTAACATCATCACCTCAACCTCCCCGACCGTTTCTGTTTTTGCCGCTTCGGCTGCCAACTGGCACGGGGGGCCGCATCAGGGTTAAACCTTGACCGTGCGGCCCCGCCTCAGTGGGATGCATGCGGCGAGGAATTGAACGCCTCCGAACGGCAGAAGAAGCTCCGAGAACAAGAAAGACAATAGCTGCCCTCGTCGTCATCGCACCCTCGCATGCCATACTCTGACGACAGCGCTGACTACCTGCGTGACGATGATCGGCGCCAAACTAAAGAGAAGGACGACTGACCACATGTCCGCGGTGGGGGGAGCAAGGTTCAATAGAAGCGCTGCCGGCGGCAGATAAGGCGGCACTGCGAGGAGTGTTGCACAAAGCAATAGCGCGCTCCAAAGCCATCCATTTCGAGTGATTTCGTTGACGATGAGCGGTGATTGCGAATCGCGCATGTTGAACGTGTGCCAGAGCTGCGCGAACCCAAGAGTGAGGAACGTGACAGTCACTGTTGCCTTGGCGTCGAGACCGAGCCAAGACGACGCAGCCAGCGCTCCGAACGTGCCGGCGGTCAACGCACCGGCATGCAGGATTATCGTGATCCATTGCCAACGGCCCAAAATGGGCTCTCTTGGATCGCGTGGCGGAAGCTTGAGGATACCGGCTTCACCTTCGCCCATTGCTAGTGCGAAGGCCGGAAACACGTCTGTCACAAGATTGAGATACAGAATTTGTAGCGGCAGGAGCGGCAAGGGGAGCGCCGACAAAACGGCTAATCCAACCACCATCACCTCGCTGAGATTGCAGGACAAGAGGTAGGCGACGAAACGGCGGATATTGGCGAAGATGATCCGGCCTTCGCGTATCGCCCCAACGATGGTTGGAAACGCGTCGTCAAGCAGGATCATGGCGGCCGCTTCGCGCGCGACATCTGTGCCCCGCAGGCCCATCGCCACGCCGATATCGGCCTGCCGCAGGGCGGGCGCGTCGTTGACCCCGTCCCCCGTCATGGCGACGATCTCGCCGGCGGCCTGATAGGCCCTGACGAGGGCAAGCTTCTCGTCGGGGTTCACTCTTGCGAAAATTCCGACGTCGCGGAGTGCAGGCTGCCCGGTCTCGATCACCTGCGCGATCCTCTTGCCCTCCACGACATTCGCAATGTTCTGACCGAGACCGACCGCGCGACCGATGCTTCGAGCGGTCACGACGTGGTCGCCCGTAACCATGACGACCCGAATTCCCGCCTTTTGGCAGTCCTGAATCGCCTGCGGCACGTCGGCACGCGCGGGGTCTTCCAGGCCAATGAGACCGACCAGAACCAATCCCTCGTATGGCTGGGCATCGGCCAGCTCGTCCATTTTCATCGCGCAGGCCAGCACGCGCAGTCCGCTATGGCCGAGCTGATTGGCCCGGCCCAGCCACTCCGCTCGCACCTGGTCGTCAAGGGCGATCTCGCCAAGCCCGGTTTTTGCGAGCGTCGCCACCGCCAGGACCGCCTCCGGCGCTCCCTTCACCGCCACCAGCACGGCGTCCCCCCATTCGTGAACCGTCGCCATCATCTTGGTGGCAGGATCGAAAGCGTGCTTGCGAACGATGCGGTGCCCATCCAGCAAGGCCGTCCGCCTCAAGCCCGCATGCAATCCGGCACGCAAGAGTGCGACTTCCATCGGGTCGCCGCTGCCGCCTTCGTCCGCGCGGTCGAGATGGGCGTCGTTGCAAAGAACGGCAATGCGGAGCAATTCGGCTGTCGGTCGGTCGCCGGCGAGCGGCAGACGCTTACCCTCCTTTGGAGCTTCCGTCTCGAGCGCGATCTCACCAAAGGCCGTGCAGAGCCGTCGCACCGTCATCCGGTTTTCGGTCAAGGTCCCGGTCTTATCGGTGAGGATGACAGTGGTGGCCCCGAGCGTCTCGACCGCGGAAAGACGCTCGATCAGCGCATTCTGCCGCGCCATGCGCCACATGCCACGGGCGAGTGCGAGCGTCGCGACGACCGGAAGGCCCTCGGGAATCGCGGCCACGGCGAGCGCGATAGCCGCCTCGACCATCACAAGGGGATCTTCACCTCCGATGAGGCCGGCGACGCCAATTGCAACGGCGACGGCGATGGTCGCCAGGACGAGCTGCGTCGACAGACGCCCGAGCTTGCGTTCGAGAGGCGAGCTGCCCGGGTCGGCTTCGAGAACGAGCCGCGTCACCCGGCCGAGTTGCGTGCCGAGGCCGGTCGCCACGACGACCCCGGTGCCCGTCCCCCGCGTGATGGCGGTGCCTTTGAACGCCATGGACGCGCGATCGCCGAGACGCGTGTCTGCGCTGACCGGGCGCGTCTGCTTGTCGACAGCGACCGATTCGCCGGTCAGCGTCGATTCGTCTGCGGACAGGCTGGACGTCTCGATGAGGCGGAGGTCGGCCGATACGGCGTCGCCGGCGTCCAGAATGACGATATCGCCCGGAACGAGTTCCTCGGCCGGCACGACACGAACGCGACCCTCGCGTCGGACGCGGGCGCTGCGCGTTCCGAGCGCTCGCAAAGCCTCAATTGATCGCGCCGCCTTCAGCTCGGTCACGAAGCCGATCATCGCGTTGATGGCGAGGACCGCAAGGATGGCGCTGCCTTCCTCCAGTTCGCCGAAATAGAACGCCAGCCCCGCTGCAAAACTCAAGAGATAGACGACCGAACTCTTGAACTGGTGCAATAGCAGGCTCATCACCCGGGTGGCACGGCGCGAGGTAATCGTGTTCGCACCGAAGCGCTTTCGGCGGGCATTGACCTCAGCATCGGAGAGACCCTCGAAAGCGGACACGTGCAACTGCTGAAGCAGCTCAGCAACAGGCAGGCCATGCGGAGTTTCCGGCAGGATTATCTGTTTGGCGACTGCGTGCCTTTCGATGGCGAGCCTCCTTTACGCCGGAAAACAGACTCTTAAGGTAGACGAGGCTCGATAACGGGTATTGACTTGGAACAAGCGAGGGTCACGAAACTCCGGAGCAATGAAAGTTGATGATTGCCCAAGCATCCGAAGAGACGATTGAGCTTCGGGTCGACGACATCGCCCAGCTCTTTCACACCCTCGACCCTTTCCCGTTTCGCGAGCGTGACCTCGACAGAGAGGCGGAAGAATACATTGTCGGCTGGGCGCGAGAACTCTCGGGCAGGCAAGCGATCCGGATTCGAGTTCATCATCCCGATACTGATGCGCAATCGAAGGCGGCACTGGTGCTCCGGGAAGCCTTTGGTCACTATTTTGCGGATCGAGCGAACGCAACTCAAAGAGATATCAACGAGCTGTTCAGGATCGGTCGCTGGTCGCTGGCCATCGGCCTCGCCATTCTGATCACGTGTCTGCTCTTTGCGCACATAGTTGTTGGCGCGCTATTCACCGACCCCTTGCGGCGTCTCCTGGAGGAGAGCCTCTTGATCTTAGGGTGGGTTGCAAACTGGCGCCCCTTGGAGATCTTTCTGTATGATTGGTGGCCGCTCGTTCGCCGGCGAGATCTGTATCGACGCCTTTCAAAGGCCGTCATCGAAACTCGGCCACATTCAGTAGTTCAGAGCGAAGCCGGCGTAGGAGCCTGCCTAGACAGATAGCCGGACGAAAATGCCCGAGCTGCTGCCTATGCAGCCACGGCTTCGTAGATATCCTCCTCCTGGGCTGTATGCATGCGCACCAGCGTTTCAATCGCTTCGATCACGCGCTGGGCGTCTCGTATGAGATAGCGGTCGACCTTCTCTGACGGCAGATCCTCCACGATCCGGGCGAGCAGCCGAGCAAGGTGCAGGATCTCCCGATGGGCACGGCTCATCGCAGAAAGGCCGTGGCGGTCGCGCAGCACCTCCGCAAGCTTCGGATAGACGCTGTCCTCATCCTCGCGCTCATGCATCACGACGCTACTTTGGACCAGGCTGTGGGCTTCCCCAATCAACCCTGCGGCGGATTCTGGCATCACGTCGTCCAGCGCATCGACGATCTTGCGCAAGCGGTCGAGGTCCTTGAAAAGGGCCTGATGATCGTGATGCAATGTCAGCCCCTGCTCTGCTGTGATGCGCGATCCGCTCCTGACGAGAGCCGGAGTAAGTGCCCGCAGCGAGTTCAGGATGACCGCGACATCGATCACCTCCTGCACGATGGCCGCCGGCACGGGATCAAGCCAACCGAGCATGGCAGCCACCATGGCGGCTAACGACAATCCCATGCCAACAATGATGCTTTGAAGGGCAATACGCCGCGCGCGCTGCGCAATTATGATCGCTTCGCCGACGCGATCAAGCCGATCGGTCAGGATCACCACATCGGCCGCTTCGGACGAGGCGCTGGCGCCGCGCGCGCCCAGCGCAACTCCGATATCGGCGACGGCCAACGCCGGAGCGTCATTGATGCCGTCGCCGACCATGATGGTGGGATGCAGCCGCTGTTCGGTGCGCACGGCCTCGACCTTGTCCGAAGGGACGCGGTCGGCCAGCACGGCGTCGAGGTCGAGCGCCGCTCCGATCGCCTGCGCCGCTGCGGCGCGATCGCCTGTGACCATCACCATTCGGGCGATGCCGGCATCGCGCAGCAGCCGGATCGCTCGCGGCGTATCGGCGCGCAACTCGTCGGCCAGCAACAAGGCGCCGATAGGCCGGCGTTCCACGGCGATGAACACGATCAGCGCCGAGCGCCATGAGGCTCGCCGGATCGCCCGCAGCTCCCACGACGACAGCTCGGCACGAGACAGAATCATCTCCCGCGAACCGGCGGTGACCTGGCGGCCATCGATCAGACCGCTCAGGCCAGAACCCATGGCCTCTTTGACATGTTCCGGCGGTTTCAGCTTGAGGCCGCGATCGATGGCTGCAGCGACGACTGCCTTCGCGAGCACGTGATGCGAAGCTTGCTCAAGAGAGGCCCCCAGCGTGAGGACCTCATCCGGGTCCTCTCCTGGAGCGACCTCAACCGAAAGCAACCGCGCCCCTCCCACCGTCAGGGTGCCGGTCTTGTCGAACAGCACGGTATGCGCCCGAGCCAACGCCTCTAGAGCTCCTCCGCCTTTGGCCAGAATCCCGCGGCGGGCCGCCTGCGCCACGCCGGCGATGAACGCGACGGGCGCGGCCAGGATCAGGGGACAAGGCGTCGCCGCCACCAGCACAGCGAGGCTACGGGTCAAATCACCGGAGATCCGCCACGCCACGAAGGCGACGACGAGCGTGACCGGCAGAAGGATCAGCGCAAAGCGGTCAGCCAGCCGCACGAAGGGAGCCTTCGCTGTTTGCGCCGCGGTCACCATGCGGACGATACCGGCATAGGTGCTCTCGCCGGCCGGCGCGGTCACGGTCAACTCGAAGGTCTCACCGGCATTCAGCGACCCGGAAAGAACTGCGCTGCCGCGCGACTTCTCGACCGGAATGGGTTCGCCGGTCACCGCGGACTCGTCGATGGTGGCCGAGGCCGATCCAACGATACCATCGACCGGCACGATCTCGCCGGCCCTGACCAGAAGCTCTTCGCCGACTGACACTGCCTCGATCGGAATCTCTTCTATCCGCTCGCCAGTCTTGCGATGTGCCCGCCGCGGTGCCCGATCAACCAGCGATCGCAGGTCACGCTCAGCTCGAGCGATCGCGATGTCCTCCAGTACATTGCCGCCGGAATACATCAACGCGACCACCGCCCCGGCAAGCGGTTGGCCAAGCGCCAACGCCGCGCTCATCGACAGCAGCGCAATCGCGTCCACTCCCAGGCGGCCGCTCAGAAGATCCCTGACGATCGAGACCGCCAGTCCTCCGATCACGGGCGCCGTGCCGAGCTCCCAAGCAAGATCGGCCAGATCAGGCCGGCCTGCGGCTCGCGCCAAAATGCCCGCCGTCAAGCCGGCGATCGCAATTAGAATAAGCGTCCATCGCAGGACCCGCTCAAACGACATGTTTGGTTCCACTGCTGCTTAGGCGTCACTGTCCTCCGAAATCAGCCTTGTTGTTTGAGCAAAATCAACGGCCGAGACGAAGACGCCGATCCAGAGGGGGTCCCTAGCCGCTATGACCTGGATCAATATCTTTCTGGCCATTGGGCGGATACTTGACCCGAAGGAGGCTGTCATGCGTGCTCTTGCTCAAGCCTTGACAGCGATTTTTCTGCTGTCATCCCTCATGCCATGCTTCGCCAAGGACGAGGGGAAGACCGAACACTCCTCGCCAGCTCTGACCACACAATCGCAGGAGCCTGGCGAAGGTCAGCCAAGGGTGACGAACCAACGGCGAAAGGACACTCATCGCCTAAACCATATGATGGACCAACGGGACTGGGATCACCGCAAAGCAGGCCGCGACTGGCGGATGCGGAGCAACAGCGAGAATCTAGGTCACTAAAGGACCGCAACGCCTAGGTTCTTCGGCATAGCGCACTGGACGAAATATTTGCGGTCTCAACGCGATCGTTGCGCAACCCGTATACCCGGCGCAACTCGGTCGCTGGGATAGATAATCACCTGTTCCCCGGGAGCGAGGCCGGAAGTGATGGCTGCAAGGCGGCCGGACCGGCGTAGGAGTTCGATCTGGCGCAATTCGGCACGTCCATCCTTAACGGCATAGACGTTCCAGCTTTCTTCGCGACGGAACAGCGCGCCGGCGGGAATGATATTTGTCTCGTCGCGCGCGAAGACCGTGATCTGCACGTCCACCTGATAAGCGTCACCAAGTCGCGCCCACTGCTCCGGTGGCGACAGGATGTCGACGAGAACATTGACCCTTTGCTCCTCGACGCCGAGCGTCGAGATCTTGGTGAAAGCTGCCGGCTCGACCCGGCGAACCCGGCCCTTCAGCTTTCCCTCCCCGCCCCAATGGTCGATCGTGACATCGGCTCCAGGACGGATCTCAACGGCGTCAGTGCTCAGGACGTCGACTACGATCTCGAGATCCCTGCCGTCGCCAATATCCAGTAGCGGTGTGCCCGGCTGGACGATCGTCTCGCTTTCCTGAGCGACCTTCAGCACCACACCTGCAACCGGCGCTGTGACACCCCAGCTTTCCGGTTGCCCGCTGCTGTCATTCCCGTATCGCGCCAACAGTGCGCGCAGTTGGCTGATCTCATGCTCGGCGGCGTGATCCTGAAACTCCGCCGCACGCAGGTCTCGGTCGGCAAGGCGCGCCGCAAGTTCCGCACGTTCAAGGGCCTGCGCCGTTGCGGCCCCCTGCTGGGCCAAGGTTCGAGTCCGCGCCAAGTCGGTGTTGGCCTGATCGTTCTGAGCCCGCGCCCGCTCGACGACCGCCTTGGCGCGCTCCAGATTGGCTTCGGCCGTTCCCAGGCTTTCCTCGAGTTCGCGGCGGGTCCGGAGGTCCATCAGCGGAGCCGGGGATGGGGTGATTGTCGCGACGGCATCGTCGACCTGGACTTGATCGCCGACCTTGGATCGGATTCGGCTCAGCCGGCCCGCAAGCGGCGAGGCGACCACGTATCGCTCGCGCACCCGGGTCTTGCCGTCCTCATCCACGCTGGCGACGAACTTTCCCTTCGTCACCGCGGCAGTCTCGACCGCCACCGGCGCCGGGATCAAGAGCCAGGCCACGATTCCCGCGCCTGCCAAAAGTCCCGCAGCAATTCCCAAGTGGCGGCCCGTGATTCGCATGCTCATTCCCTGGCCTTGAGAGCTGCGACCAGATCGAGTGCATCGACACGCCATTTGACGATGTACGCACTGGCTGCGGCAGCGGCCAGCACCACGCCGGCTGCGATGAAATAAGTTTGCGGCGCGATCACTGCAGGTATCTGAAAGCTCTCGTTCGAATGAAATCTAGCGATCAGCTCGATGACCGCGTGGGACAACGGCAGGCCAATTAGAATCCCCAACGCGATCTCGATGGCGAACTCGCCGAACAGGATGCCCGCAACCTCGCCGCGGGTAAAGCCCAGCACCCGCAGGCTGGCCAATTCCCATGCGCGCTCCTGCAGGCCGATGCGCGCACTATTGTAGACGACTCCGACCGTAATGATCGTAGCGAAGGCGGCGAGGATGCCGGCCGTTACGAAGACGAGACCAGCGATCTTTTCCATGAAGGACGAGAGCGTATACGCCTTCATCGTCACGGACTCGATGGTCGGGAGGTTCTTGAACTTTCGCCCCAAGGCCGGCATCGCTGTCGGCTCGACATACAGGCTCGCAGCCGAAATTACGGCTCCCTCGTCGGTGAAGCGGTTCAGGGTTTCGATCTCCATATAGGATGCCATTCCGATCGACTCGTCGACGATGGCGCTGACCGGGAGATCACGCTTCCGCCGGCGACCCTCCATCGCCTCGACCGCAATGACGTCGCCGGCCTCCACCTCGAGCCGTTCGGCAAGGCGCCGGCTAAGCGTGATCCCGTCGGGCGCGGCCGCTATTGGGCGCAGCCTTGCATCATGCGGCCTGCGCAACTCATCCCCGACGGAGAGGCCGATCACGGACGTCAAGTAGCTGCGCTGTCCGGCGCGAAGGCGCACCGGCACGATGCGTTGCCCTTCCGCCACCAGGACGCCAGGCTCGCGCGCCAGATCGCGCATGATCGAACGATCCATGGGGTGCGGAAACGTCACCGTCGTGTTGCCACGCTCCACCAGGTTGAACTGCAGGTCGATCATCTCGTTGATGGCGTCGCGCCAAAAGATCCCCAGCACCATCATTGGGACGGCGAAGGCTACCCCGGCCACGGTCAGCAACGAACGAAACGGACGTCCCGCGGTATTCCGAAGGATCATCATCCGGCGTGATCTCGCGGCATTGTGTGGCAGGAGCGCCTCGATCCAGGAGCGTCGAAAGCCGAGCGGCGCGGCCGGCCGCATCGCGACTGCAGGCGGTAAGCGGACGACCTGCCGCAATGCGGTTAAGACGCCGAGGGAGGCCGCGACGAGGCTGATCGCAATACCCAGCGCCGCCGACCAAGGCGTGAGTTGGAACGGCAGGTCGGGCAGACGAAAGAACCCTTGATAACTTGCGATCATCGCTTCTCCAAAGCCCCAGCCGGCCGCAATTCCCAGCGCCGACCCGATCAGCACGATGACGAGGATCAGCTTCAGATAGTGCAGGATCAGAGCCGCGGTTGGAAAGCCGAGCGCCTTCAACGCAGCAATCTGCTCGCGTTGGGCCGCTACCAGCCTGGCCAATGCGCTATTGAGCAAGAACGCCGCAACGCCGAAGAAGATGAACGGAATCGTGGTCGACATTACCTTTTGCTGGTTCAGCTCATCCTCGAGAAAGCGATTGGATGGCTGATCCCGCCGTTCGACAGCGCCGACCGATCCATACGGTTCAAGCAGACGATCCAGCTCGTTGATCACCGGTTTCGGATCGATGCCTGGCGCCAACGAAATGACGGCATCGTTGAAAGCCGCTTTCATGTCGAAGGCGGCTTCCGCCGCACTGCGGTCGACCCAGAGAATGGCATACAGCCGATCGTCCGGAATGGGCAGGCCCGGCTTGACGGCGTAGACATATTCCGGCGAGAGCGCGACACCGGACACGTGAAAGGCTTCCACCTTGCCGTTGAGCAGCACGCGGATGTCGTCACCGGGGCTCACGCCGTTGGCCTCGGCAAACGCCTCGTTGATCGCCGCGCTCCTTGCCGAGCCCGGCTCGGGCGCCCTACCGCGGCGCAGATGCAGGCGAGCGAGCCTTTCATCGCCCGCCTGGTTCAGCGACACCATGCGGGCCGAGACCGGCTGCGAAGCGGCCGGCCAGTCCACGATGACCTCGCGAACGATGCGCGGCTCGACCGTGGCAACGCCGGGAATTGCGTTGAGCTGCGGAACGATCGACAGCGGCGCACGTTTGAGCGCCACGAAAACCTGCGGAAATCGCGCAGTCGCGTAGAAGCGCTCCACGGCCGTGTTGAGCGAATCGTAGGTCGAGACCGAGCCGACGAAGACAGCGACGCCGGCGGCAACGAGCAAGGCGATCGTGAGCACTTGGCCTCGCATGGCCTTGATGTCGCGCAACAGTTTGCGATCAAGCAAACTCACCAATGCACCTCGTCTGCCGAGAGCCGATGTGCATTGCGCTCCTCGCTGACGATCCGTCCGCCACCGAGCCGCAGCACGCGGTCTGCCATGCCCGCAATCGCAGCATTGTGCGTGATGATGATCGTCGTGGTGCCGAGACGCTCATTGGCTCGCGCGATCGCTTCCAGCACCACCTTGCCGGTCTCGTAATCCAGCGCCCCGGTCGGCTCGTCGCACAAGAGCACATCCGGCGACTTGACGATGGCGCGGGCGACCGCGACGCGTTGCTGCTCGCCGCCGGATAGTTGCGAGGGGAAGTGGTCGATCCGCTTTTCGAGCCCGACGAGCGCGAGCACCTCCAATGGGTCGAGCGGCCTCTCGGCGATCTCGTTCACCAGCGCAACGTTCTCCAGAACCGTGAGGCTGGGGATGAGATTGTAGAACTGGAAGACAAAGCCCACGTGTTCGCGCCGGTATCGGGTCAGTTCTGCGTCTGTCGCGCCGACCAGGTTATGGTCCCGCCAATGAGCCTGGCCCGAAGTCGGGCTATCCAGGCCTCCCAAAATGTTCAGCAGGGTCGACTTGCCCGACCCCGACGGCCCGAGGAGGACGACGAACTCGCCTTCGAAGATGTCGAGATCGACGTCGCGAAGCGCATGCACGTCGATCTCTCCCATCCGATAGGTCTTCGAAAGCCCCCGGGCGTGAAACACCGGAGCTTTCGTACGATCCTCTTTCAGTGGATTGGCGTCCATGGGCTTAAGGGCGAAGTATGACGCGGCGCTTGCGGCCTGCCGTTGTCGGCCTCCCACCGTTCAGTGGGAGAACAACACGGGAATCGGTGGCTTCGTGAGGATGCTTCGGGTTGCACCTCCCAATATGAACTCACGGAGGCGCGAATGGCCATAGGCTCCCATGACAAGAAGATCTGCTCTGCGGGACTCGATCTGCGCTGCGAGAACGTCGCCGATGGCCCGTCCGGCGGCATCTACCTCCTCGATCACCACATCGATTCCATGCCGAGAAAGATTCTTGGCGAGTTCGGATGACGATCGCTTGCTTGGAATCGCTTTCTCGTTGGTCACCGTGAGGATGCACACCTCGCGCGCCTTCTCCATGATCGGAATGGCATCGGAAACCGCGCGTGCGGCCGCGCGGCTGAAGTCCCACGCGACGACCACCTTATTCAGGTCGACCGCCTTGGACGACGGAGCTTCCGGGACCACCAAGGTTGGTCGCCCCGACCCAAAGATGATGGCTTCGGCATACCATTGATCGTAGGATTCTGGCACCGGCACGACGGTGAGGTCGTGCAACCGCGCATATTCCACCAGCAGGTCCGGCACTTCAGACGTCAGACAACGCTCGAGAACAATCTCGTGCAGCACGCCGAATTTCTGAGCGGCCGCCTCAAACGCCGCCAGCAGGTCCTGCGCGTTCTTTCTGCTCTTGTGCGCCTCGCTGGCCACGATTGACCCGAGATTACCAGCGCCGCCCAGGAAGCTGCCGGGAACCTGCACATGAGCGTCGCATGAGATCGCCGCAATGTGGGCGCCGAAAGCTGAGGCCAGCGAGACGGCGCTATCAATCACTGAAACCGGCGTCGGATCCGGATAGCTGGTGAGCGCGAGCAAAACGTCCCTGATGGCCATCGGAGTCCTCCGGAGATGCGATTTCTTCCTCGAAGGTAGCCGCGAGAGGTCTGGACCACTTGATCTAGCTCATATCCCCGCCACCAGCGCTCCTACGGACGGAAACAGACGACAAACTGGCGAGCAACGCGCTCCCAACGTAGCATCCTAGTGCGACATCATCACGCAGACTGGCGCCTCGTTCAGCAGACCGCGAGTCATACCCCCGAACATCCACTCGCCGAGCCGACTGTGGCCATAGCCTCCGGTTACGATCAGATCAGCGCCCTCGTCCTTGGCCACGCGAACAAGCTGGTGCGCATCGGGCTCGGCCATGTGCACGCGCACATCGACCTGGCATTTAACGGCATGGGCCTGCAGATACTTCGCGACATCGCGGACACGCCGCCGCGCCGCGTCCTGTTCATTCGACGTACAGATCTCGACGACCGTGACCTGCGAAGCCTTCGAGAGGAACGGCAGCGCATCTCGCACAGCAATTCTTGCTTCGCGAGTGTCTTTCCATCCGACCAGAACGTGATCGGCATTCAGCGCCGGAACGTGGTCGGGCACCAGCAACGTCGGCCTTCCCATCCGCATCATCGCCTCGGCCGGATCGATGAAATGGAATTGGTCCATTTTTTCCTGAGTGCGCCTGATCACCACCAAGTCGGCTGATCGTGCTTCGTTGGTCAGGAAGGCGGTAGGGTAGTCTACGCTGCAGCGCCACTCAACCCGTTCTTTCGGCAGTCCGGCGACGCTGCGAAACCATTGCTCCTTGTCCGCGAGCGCCGACTTCATCCGCTTCAGGTCATCCGCAGTCGTTTCCTGAATTATGACGCCCTCCGCCACAAAGGGAGGCTCGACCGCGAAGGCGGAAATGCCGATCAGCGAAGCCCCGAACTTGTTTGCAGCATCCCGCGCGATGCGTACCTGACCTTCCGCCTGCTGTTCGGGATCAACGTAGACCATCACGGTCGCGATCGTCATCGGCATTGCTCCGCCAGTTGATATGCCTTCCTTTTTCGCACCTCTGACGTGCGCCCGATTGACCCAAATCAAGAGGCTGCGCGCCAGGCTTCCTGATATAAGCTCCAGGGTATTGGCGTCGCTTGTAATGATGAAGAATGGAAGCAGTGTCGCGAGACGAAATTGTGCCTCAGGCAGGCTTGCGACGGCGGCTTGGACTGCCGCTTCTCGTCCTCTATGGGACGGGGGTCACGGTGGGTGCCGGGATCTATGTCCTGATCGGCGCGTCGCGAGCCATGCGGGAGTCTATTCCTCGTGGGCGTTTGCCCAGGCGGCTGCTGTCATGGCTTTCACGGCCGCCTCGTATGCTGAGCTCGCGACCCGCTATCCCGTTAGCGCACGGGAAGCCGCCTACGTCGGAGCCGCATTCAACTCCCGATCTCTATCCCGGGCCGTTGGCTCATTAAGGCTCGCCATCGGCATCATCTCGGCTGCCGCGGTGACCCTTGGCGGTGCCGGCTACATAAGCCAGTTGGTCGCGCTGCCTATGCCACCGCTTGCCGTGGCGATCGTCACCACCTTGGGCATCGTCGCCGCCTTGGGGAATCTGGAATCGGTCATGCTCGCGGGATTTCTGACATTGATCGAGACGGGCGGACTGGTTTGGATCATCGTGTCCGCCGCTCATTCCGGGATATCGTTCAGCCCAGCGATATCTACGCCGCCTCCACTCGACGCCAGCATCCTCTCCGGAATCACCTTTGCCGGCCTGGTCGCATTCTTTGCTTTCGTCCGCTTCGAGGATCTTGCCAACGTGGTGGAAGAGGCCAAGAGCCCGCAACGGAATATCCCGTGGGCTATGGCGCTTGCACTGCTAATCACGACCGTGCTCTACGTCCTGATCGCCGCGATTTCCGTGAGCGCCGTGCCGCCGAGCGTGCTTGCGACGTCAACGGCGCCGCTCAGTCTGATTTTCGGCGCCGTGGCGGGCATAAGTCCGACCACCTTCAGCGTGATCGCGATCGTGTCGACGCTCAACACCATTCTCGCCCAGATGACCATGACGGCGCGCGTCGCCTACGGCATGGCACAGCAAGGTGACCTGCCGGCAATAGCGGGACGCGTCCACTCGCGAACCGGGACACCGCCGATCACCACGGGGTCGGTCGTGCTGGCGGTCGCGGCTCTCGCGCTAACGATCCCGCTGGAACCGTTGGCGGAAAGCACGTCTCTCGCGACGCTGGCGCTCTTTGTCTTCGCCAATCTCTCGCTGCTTCGAATTCGATCTCGAACACCCAAACCGATGCCGCGATCGTGCGCGTGCCGCTATGGATACCGTTACTTGGTCTCGTCACATGCGTGCTGATGATGGGCACCGCGCTTTTCACGCCATAGCAAGACCGATGGAAAAGAAATCACCTCAGCCAATGCTTCAACCTCCTCTACTTGCCGGTCGAAGGCTGGCTCCGACCGCTCTCGCCGCGGTCATCGTGTTGGGCGTCGCCATCTGCGCGTTTATGGCGAAGCCATTCCTGGGCGCTCTCGTTTGGTCAACGACGCTCGCAGTCTTGTTCGCACCGCTCGATTTGGTCATGAGCAGGCGTCTCGGGTCTCGTAGTCTTTCGGCGCTGACGACCGCCGTGATGACCGCCTGTATTGTGGTCGTCCCTGCCATCCTGGTAGCGGGGACGTTGCTCAACGAAGCCGTCCGGAGCGCGGCAGTTGTCGTGCCGATGTTCGACGCGGAGGACTGGACGCGCTTTGTGGGCGAGCATCCCTGGCTTGCCCCGGCGCTGCAATGGATCCATGACAAGGTGGATTTTCCGGATGTGATGCGAACGGCGACTTCGGCTCTTGGGACGTGGAGCGGCTCCGTCCTGCGCGCCTCCTTTTCCGGAGTAGCTAATCTGCTGCTGACCTTTTATTTCCTGTTTTACCTGCTGCGCGATCGGGAAAGGATAACGGAGGCCGCGCGGATGTCTCTGCCACTGTCGGAGCCGGAGTTCTCGCAGCTCGTCCGTCGGGTGACCGATACGATCTTCGCCACTGTCCTCGGGACCGTCGCAGTTGCGGCGCTGCAGGGTGGGCTCGGAGGCTTGATGTTCTGGTGGCTGGGGTTGCCCGCCCCTGTGTTCTGGGGCGTATTGATGGCTCTCCTCGCGGTCGTTCCGTTTCTCGGTGCTTTCGTGGTTTGGGCGCCGGCGGCTGCGTTTCTCGCCCTAAGCGGCGCCTATACGTCGGCGGTCGTGCTGGCGATCTGGGGCACTCTCGTCGTTGGCATAGTGGACAACGTGGTCTATCCGATCCTGGTCGGCAACAGGCTTCGAATGCATACGATGCTGTCGTTCATCGCTGTTGTCGGCGGCCTCGTTTTGATGGGCGCGCCGGGCGTGGTGCTTGGTCCATTGCTGCTCGCGGTCACCCTGACCTTGGTGCAAATCTGGCGGGATCGGGCAGCAGCCTCGATCGACGCACCGCCACAACAGCGTGACGCGGCGCAGTGTCCATGATGGATTTCTTGAACCCGAGCTGGGGCCCCGAGGTCATTGCCATCGTCGTTGCACTCGGCATCGGGCTCCTGATCGGCCTCGAGCGAGAACGCCGCAAGGGCGAGGGACCGAAGCGCTCGCCTGCAGGGCTGCGTACCTTTGCCGCCGCATCGCTCGCTGGCGCCATCAGCGTGATGGTCGGTGGCAAGGGCCTGCTGGCGCTCGTAACCGCTGGAACCATAATCCTGACTGCGATCGCCTATCTGCGGTCCAGGAACGACGACCCCGGTTTGACTTCGGAGACCGCACTCGTCCTGACGGTTCTACTAGGCGGACTCGCCACACAACGACCCGTTTTGGCCGCAGGCGTTGCCGTCGTCCTGGCCATTCTGCTTGCAGGACGTGCGGCATTGCACGACTTCGTCCGCTCCGTGCTCACAGAGAACGAGGTCAAGGACGGCCTGATCTTTGCCGCTGCTACGCTCGTCGTCTTACCTCTGCTTCCTGATCAGGCCATCGGCCCCCTTGGCGCGCTCAATCCACGCGCAATCTGGATCATCGTCATCCTGGTGATGGCGATTGGCGCCGCTGGGCATGTTTCAATACGGCTGCTCGGCGCAAGAGGCGGGCTCGCTTTCTCCGGCTTCGCCTCGGGTTTTGTCTCCAGTACAGCCACCATCGGAGCAATGGGTGCGCGTGCTCGCAAAGCACCGGAGCTGCTCGGAGCGGCGACCGCCGGCGCAACGCTCTCGACCGTCGCAACGATCCTTCAGCTTTTCGCGGTCCTCGCAGCAACAAGTCTGCCTACGCTGCGAAGTCTGCTGATTCCGTTACTTTGCGCTTGTGCGGCGGCGGCGATCTATGGCGCGATCTTCACGGTAAAGGGCGTGCGGGAGACGGGCGTAGCCGAGGTGCAGCTCGGACGCGCTTTCAGCTTACCGTCGGCGTTGTTGCTGGCCTTGACGCTGTCTGGAGTTCTCCTGCTCTCCGCCAGCTTGCGGGAGGCGCTTGGAGAGATCGGCTTGGTGGTGAGCGCGGCTGCGGCCGGCCTCGTCGACACGCATTCGCCCGCCGTGGCCGCAGCCACGCTCGCTGCCTCAGGCAAGATCAGCTCCGCGGATGCAGTGGCTCCGGTTCTGGCGGCGCTGTCGACAAATACGCTCAGCAAGATCGTCATTGGCTGGGTCAGCGGCGGGCGCTCCTTCGCGCTGCGGCTGATCCCCGGTCTCATTTTGGTCATCGCGGCGGCGTGGGCCGGCGCAATCCTGACCTGGTGAACGGCGCAGTCGGCCAGCTTCAACTGAACGCATCTGGACTCGGAAGATTCGGCGGACCGAGCCGTGCAACGCCATGCCATAAGCGTCTTCCCGCTGGGCAAACGAAGGTTGCCAGAGGGACTCTGCATGCCAAATAGGAAGTGCCGTGGGCTACACGAGAGAGCTCTGGCGTGCAGTAGGCTTCACGTCCGAGCCAGTCACTAAATGCTGCACCGATCCAGACTGGGACCAAGTCAATGGCGCCCGGTATGAGAACCGGATCGGCGACACCGCCTGGTAGCACGCCCCCGTTGCGGTCGACGCCCGATCGCCTTGCGTCAAATCAAGGCGCGTCAAGGTCCGGTCTTATATAAATCTTTCCCAGCGAGCCTCAGCTCAGGCATAAGAATTATGAAGAGCAGATTGCTTGGACGCGAAGTCCTGCCGTTTCTTGCTGCCTTTATTGCGTTGGTCGCTGCCGCACTCCTGCTCGATGCCTTCCTGCATTTGCTGGGCGCCGTGTGGGTCGGCCGCTACCTCGGTATTCCAGGCATCCTGCTGGTCATCGCGTCTTTCGGATACTCCCTGCGCAAGCGCCAATTGATCAAGATCGGTAAACCGCTCGTCCTGTTGCGCGTGCACGAGCGCATGGCTTGGTTCGGATCCCTTCTGGTTCTGATCCATGCTGGCGTCCACTTCACCGCGATCCTGGCGTGGCTTGCCACCATAGCGATGCTCGTCAATGTCGGAAGTGGCCTGACAGGCAAGTTCCTGCTGCAGCGGGGGCGCAAGCAACTTGAGGAATCCAGGCAAGACTTCCGTGAGCAGGGCTTGTCAGCAGCCGAGATCGACGATCTCATGTACTGGGACATTCTGACCTACACAGCGATCACAAACTGGCGCGTGGTTCACCGTCCGATCGCGCTCGTTTTTGCCGTTCTGGCCTCGGCTCACATCTTGAGCATCTTCCTGTTCTGGGCCTGGCGATGACCCGCTGGATCATGATCGCAGCAACCGCCCTATTGGCAGGGATCATGGTGCTCGTCGGTGTCTACCCGAGCACAATGATCAGCCCAGGCCCTCTGGTGACCGCTCATGCTGAGCTCACGGCAGACTGCTTCGCCTGCCATGCACCGTTCCGCGGGCCATCCGCCCAGCGCTGCATGGTTTGTCACGCTCCGGCCGACATAGGACGACGGACAACCAAAGGGTTTCCGATTACCTCAGCGAGCGGCAGGCCGCCATTCCACGCGGCTTTGACTTCGCAAAACTGTATGGCCTGTCATCGTGATCATCTCGAGCCCTTTTTCAGGGCTTCCGAAATGACTCGATTCGATCATTCGCTATTGACTTCCACCGTACGCAACGAATGCACAGCATGCCATGCGGCGCCTGAGGACGCGCTCCACCGCGCTCAGACGTCCACCTGCGCCCAATGCCACAATCAGGACCGCTGGAAACCCGCAACTTTCGACCACAGCAAGTTCTTCGTCCTGGACGAACACCACAATGCGAGCTGCACCACGTGCCACAGCGGCAGCAGATACAAGAAGTATACCTGCTTCGGGTGTCACGAGCACCAGCCGGATAAGATGGGTGAAAAACACCTGAGGGAAGGGATTCGAAACATCAACAACTGCATCTCATGCCATCGAGGCGCGCATGAAGGTGGTGGTGAAGGTAAGAGGGGCAGGAAGGAAGATGATTAGATCGGGCCCGCCAAAGGATTAAAAGGGCTGAAGAAGTGTCGTCTATAGAGCGCCGGGCTGCACGCCCTTTGAAAAAGGGCCTGCAATGGCTTGCGGGTTCGCGATCCTCGTTGCTGTTGTGCTGGCATATCATAATCTGCAAGGAAGCCGGACCATTTGTGTGGCAGTGCGACCAGCGCCGAGCACGAATTGGCAGTTCTCCAGCCCCGGGCGTTCTTTCCAGATCCCTGAATGTGAATAAGCCTCCAACATTGACCCCTCTGCCGTTAGTTGGATCATACATTAGCGTGCGAATCGGCGTTGAGACCCCGCGCCGATTTACAGCAGCGTTCTTGAGGCAGCGAAACGCAAACCTATGAGCGGCATCGCCGAGTCGACGAGTTTCCAACTGCTAAGATAAGACCTGCAGTTGCCCTGATGGTAGCACTGTCTAAGCCTCGATCAGGCCGCGCTCATACCAAGCCTTATCGTAAGGAAAAACGACCGCCGGATCCGGCCTGTGGAGGCGACGGTGCTTTCCCGAATAGTTCAGCCGCCACAGCATATCGCGAATAACATTGAGCCGCGCATGTTCCTTGTCGCCGGCCCGGACCACGGTCCACGGCGAGGTGACGGTGTGCGTCCGCTCCAGCATCTTGTCCCGTGCTTCGGAATAGGCCTTCCAATACTTCTGCGCCTTGGCGTCGATGGGGCTCAGCTTCCATTGCTTCAGGGGATCCCTTTGGCGGTCGGCGAGCCGTGCCTTCTGCTCCTGTTTCGAAATATCAAGGTAGTACTTGAGCAGGGTGATACCTGAACGCTCAATCATTGCCTCGAAAGCGGGCACGGTCTCGAGGAACTCCTCTGTTTCCTCCTTGGTGCAAAAGCCCATGACACGCTCGACTCCGGCCCGGTTGTACCAACTGCGATTGAACAGCACGATCTCCCCCGCCGCGGGCAAGTGTGAAACGTGACGCTGGAAGTACCATGAACACTGTTCCCGATTGCTTGGCGGCCCCAGCGCTACGACGCGGGTATCGCGCGGGCTTAGATGTTCGACAATCGACTTGATGGTGCCATCCTTGCCAGCGGCGTCACGACCTTCGACGATGACAAGGATGCGCTGACCACGCTCAATCACGCTGCGCTGCAGCTTCACGAGCTCGATCTGCAGCCGGACCAGCAGCGCGTGATACCTAGGGCGGCTCAAATGTTTCGGAAGCGGTGGCCGGTTCTTCATGGTGCGCTCCTCCTGGTCGCCTCGGGTTTCGATCATCTGGAGCGACATTTGCATGGGCTCGTCAACTCGGCCACACTTCCCGAAGGGGACCACCAGATACCTGGCCGGAGGCTGCCCCGATCGGAGCTTTCGTCGACTACGCTGAAAGTTCTTCACACGACGACGTATCGATTCAACGAACATGTGCGCCTGTTGCCGCACCGCTTGATGCTTCGCCCACGGGAAAGCCGCGAGCTTCGCTTGATTTCGTGCAACGTCACGGTGACGCCCCCTGCGGCCTTGACCTGGGCGCACGATGTGTTTGGCAATGCGATCGCGACGGCCACGTTTCAGACGACGGCCTCCAACCTGATGATCACCAGCGTCGCGGAGCTTCAGCTCGACGCGGTTGCATGGCCGGTGTTCGACATCGCCGTTTCCGCCATGTCTTACCCATTCCACTATTCTGACGACGATTGGACCGATCTCGGCGCCCTGGCCTTCCCCCAGTTCTCGGACACGGCGGGGGTCCTGCGAAATTGGGCACGAATGTTCGTTCGAGGCAGCCAGACTGACACGCTGTCGCTGCTAAAGGACCTCAGCGTCGGCGTTTCCGAAGCTGTCCGGTATCAGAGCCGTGAGGACGAGGGCACCCAAACGCCGGTAGAAACCCTAAATCGCGGCTGGGGGTCATGCCGGGATTTCGCGGTGTTATTCACGGAAGCAACACGCATGCTGGGGTTCGGAGCCAGAATCGTCTCCGGCTATCTTTACAATCCCGAACAACGGAGCATCGGGTCGAGCGGTGCGGGATCAACCCATGCGTGGGCGGAGGTCTTCGTACCTGGAGCCGGCTGGATCACATTCGACCCGACAAATCGCAGCCTCGGCGGCTTCAATCTGATCCCGGTCGCGGTCGCGTGCGATATCCGCCAAACGATCCCGGTGTCCGGCAGCTTCGTCGGCAGCACCAGCGCCTTCGCCGGGATGTCCGTAGAAGTGTTTGTCACGTCTTAGATCGACCTTCGGCGGATTGCCGGCCGGCTAAAGCCAATTGATACCCGCCAACGGCAGCAGCCGTTGAAGGATGGCCGCCAGGCAGATCAGCACGACCAACAATTTGAGAAGACTTGCCAGACGGGATTCGTTGACGAACCTGTCGATGGCCCAGAAGCAAAGTGCCCCGACGACGCAAATGATCAGGATCCCGATGATGAGCGAAAGCATGGAAGCCCCCCTGTGCTGCCGTGGCAGTGACGCGCGTGCGCGACTGCGGATGAAAGAAAGATCGCCCCTCGCTCGCGCGCAGGGCACTGCTTCGCGAATTTCTCCGATTGGCAAGACCAAGTCTGTCCAATCGATGCGCGCTCACGTTGCGCTAAATCAATTCAGGTAAGGCTTCCTGGATCATTATCGCGCATCCTTCCGAAGACGCGGGCTGCAGACCGCCGCGCTACCCGAAAACGCATCTGGAGATGATGTTATGAGCAAATCGTCCAAAACCACGCTTGTTGCGCTCATTGCCGCCACCACGCCGTGGCTGGTCGCGCCCGTCGCTGCGGCGCCGCTCACTTCGCCGCTGATGCTGCGCGGCGCAGTGGCACCATCGGTCGAGACGGTGCAATATCGCCGCGGCTGGCGCGGCGGCTATCATGGCGGTGCAGGAATTGGAATTGGTGCGGGCATCGCCGGCGCTCTGATCGGCGGAGCGATCATTGGCGCAACGCAACCCTACGGGTACTATGGCTATGGCCCCGGCTATTATGGGCCGGCCTACGTCGCTCCGCCTCCCTATGTTGACGGCGCGGTCGGCTATTGCGCACAACGCTTCAGGTCCTATGACCCGTATTCCGGAACCTATCTCGGCTATGATGGCCTGCGGCATCCCTGCCCGTAGGACGGCAACCTCGGTCTGGGCAGTCTGATATGCTAGTCGTGCTGCCCACAGACATTCGAAGCCGTCGTTGATCCACGTCAATTCGTTCGCGAAAAACAAATCCGCCATAGGCGGGAACGCCTGTCCGCCGCTTCTATTCGTTCTTTGTCCGATCCCGGACGAACAAGAATTGGTGGATTCCATGAAACGCACCCTATTGGCGACGGTCGCAGTCCTCGCATTCGCATCGCCGCTATTCGCGGCTGAAACCGGCAAGACCGTTGGGCAATCGCCCTCGTCGTTCTACTTGGCTCAGGATACTGCGACCATGAAGTGTCAGATCGTCGAGAGCCAGCCTGCCACCGGCAGCAACATGAAGGTTGTCGGCGCCGCCCACACCACAAAGGCTTCGGCGGAAGCGGCTTTGAAAGCCGACAAGGCTTGCGCCAAGTAATCGATCAAGTCACAGCGCGGGTACAGCGGCGGGTCTATCGCTTCGCGAGAACCCCCAGGCTTTAGACCTGCCATGGACCTTGAGAGCACTCTGCGTTGAGGCTCTTCGTCAGCCGCTGCAACAGGGGCAGCCACCAGGCCCACCTGGCGATACGCAGGCCACTGACGCATGAGATGCTCCAAATTCGAGAGGAAACAGTGATGAATATGCAGACAAGGACATCGGCGATTGCCGTCGCGCTCTTCGGTGCAGCGATGCTCGGCTCAGTACTCCCTTCGGGGGCAGCTCCGATTTCGCCGAGCACGGCTCTTCTGACACAAGCGGCGCCCTCGTCCGGAATGACGGAGGTCTACTACCGGCGCCACTACCGTGGTCGCGTCTATCGGGGTGCTCCCGGCGCCGCCATCGGTCTTGGAGTTCTGGGTGCCGCGGCCGGAGTAGCCGCCTATGGGGCCTACGGGCCCTCCTACTACGGCCCGGGCTACTATGCACCAGGCTACTACGGCGGCGGCCGCTATCCCTATCGCCGTCAATACTACGCTCCGTACTGAGGGCACGCTCGACGTTGTCTGGGCCTGGCAATCTCTGTCGGAGCCGCAACGGCTCAGCAACGGCGATAACGCGGTAGCTTGTTCACACTGAAATCTGGAGACACACGATGGACTGGAATCAAATTGAAGGAAACTGGAAAGAGCTCCGAGGCAAAGTGAAGGAGCAGTGGGGCAAGCTGACTGACGACGATCTCACCGCGATCAACGGCAAGCGCGACCAGCTCGAAGGTCGGCTTCAACAGCGATATGGCTTTGCAAAGGATCAGGTTCGCAAGGACATTGACAGTTGGTTCTCTGCCCTCAAGTAAGTTGTCGTCCTTGATCTCCGGGGGTGTTGCATGATGCGGCAGCGCGACCCGGTCCATTCTCGACTCACACATCCCCGGGAGGAGAATTCATGCGGAAGACCCTTATGCTCGTCACGACTGCGGTCTTGCTGACCGGCACTGCAATGACTGGATCGGCAGTCGCGCGGAACCGTTCGGACGCCATAGAGCTGACCGCGGGCCAAATCACAGATCAGGCGGCGGCGCGCGCTGCCCAGATGAAGGCTGACCTGCGTCTCACACCGGAGCAGGAGAAAAATTGGTCTGCTTTCGAAACCGCAGCGGTGGATATGTGGAAGAAGCAGACCGAACAACAGATTGCCTGGCGAAATGCCCACGCCAGGCAACGGGGCAGCGTCGATCTCATCGATCAGATGCGCAGCGATGCTGACCAGCAGATCGACGAGGCGAATGCCCGCAAGAAGCTCGCAGACGCCGCCCAACCGCTTTACAGCAGTCTCGACGATCAGCAGAAGCGCCGCTTTACGGACGCACTTTTTCGCAGGGATCGCGCTCGCTGAGCTCGTTGAAATAAGGCCGCCCGTTGAGGCGGCCTTATCATTGGCGGAGCGCCCCTATGCGCGCGTCACGATTTCGGGGGCGCCTTCTTTTCGAAGGCCGCAGTCACCTCTTCCTTATCGATGCGAGCGCGGGGTGTACCTGGTTGGTTGAGGTTTTGCTCTTCCGTGCCGTCTCCCATCATTCCCTTGTGCTTGGGCAGAGGCTGATGGCTTATTTGTCATTGGAAGTACTCCGTGCGCAGATGCGCGGTAGCTCAACGAACCCCTCGATCAAGGGTTCCGATCGCGGCCGGGCTCATCCAGGAACTCCGAAACGAAAGCTGTCGCCGAGGCGGCAATAAACGTTCGCCCACCCAGTAGCCGGATACCGAGCGCGACCGCATCGAACTGTGCAGGCGCAAAGAGATAATGTCGGGTGCCGGACATAATTGATTTGCGTCAATCAGGCCTCCTTTTGCGGCTCTAGCCTTATTCTCTGGTTGAATGCAGTGAGAGCGTCACACGGGGGCCGATAGCATGACTGATAAAGAATCGTCAGGCGCGTCCGACCCGCCTTCGGGCGTGATCTTTCAGAATCCGGATCAATGCCTGCCCGCCGCGGAACCGACGGATTACCGGCTCATTGCGGTTCGATTGCGAAAGGCGCTTGCGAAGAGCGATGCGCTCCTCCTTCAAAAGGATGAACTGATCCACAGACAGGCACTATTGAAGGCGGAATCCGACCATCGCCTGTTGAACGATCTGCAGATGACCATTAGCCTTCTTTCGCTGCAGAGCCGTAACTCGACCAATCCCGAAGCGACCTCACAATTGATCGCGGCGGCCAATCGCGTTTCCATGATTGCGCGCATCCACCATCGGCTCCATTCCTACGAGGGTGTGGCAACAATCGAGTTCAGAAAATTCCTTCAGGATTTTGGACGAGAATTTTCCGCGATGTCGTCGTCGGACGCCTCCACGGGGAAAATCAGCGTCGAAGGCAGTGAAATCAACTTGCCTGCCCTCATCGCCATTCCGCTCGGCTTCATTGCCAACGAGTTGATCACGAACGCGGCAAAGTACGGCAAGGGCCGGATCGCCATCAGGCTGGAGCCGGATCCGAAACATGGCTACGCACTGTCGGTTTCCAATGATGGCCCGGCTTTACCCGAGGGGTTCGACCCCGGCGCCAGCAAAGGGCTTGGGATGAGAATTGTGCGATCCTTTACCGACCAGATTGGCGGTGAATTGCGGATCGGCCCCGGCGCTGACGGCAAGGGCGCGCGATTCACCGTGCTGTTTTCTGCGCCGACCGGGTCAAGGGTTTAGACGCCCTCACCGCCCCGGACAGTTGACGTCCGTGGGACTCTAAACCGCCATGACCAGGAAGAAGGGCGCCGGCCCTAGCGGATAGGCGGCAACATTGCGGACTGATCCAACAGTGTTTGGAAACACTCGCACGATCGTTTCTCCAGACCTTTGCGATCCAGTATCGTGATTATGCCTCGGGTGTACGAAATGAGGCCCAGAGCCTGAATCTTGCTGGCAATTTCAGTTACTGAAGTGCGCCGCACGCCGAGCATTTCGGCCAGGAACTCCTGCGTCAGCCCAATCTTCTCGCCACCGGCTCTGTCGGCAGACTGCAACAGCCATCGACAAAAACGCGCCTCTATGGGGTGTAACGCATTGCAGGCCGCCGTTACCCGTGCCTGCGATAGCAACACCTCATTGTAGTTGACGCAAAGATCCCGAATGACGTCGCTTCTTTGCACGGCTCTTCTAAATCTGGCCGCGGCTATCTTGGTCGCGCTCATCGGAAGCTGAACGACGACTCGTACCATTGAGATGTACAGCCCCAATCCGGCCATTGCGCCTACTACGCCTTCGCGTCCCACGGTGGCCGTTTCAACCGCTTTCCCGTCTCGCATCACCGCGAGGAGCGAGAGCATCCCGTCATGTGGGAAAAGCACTTCCGAAATTTCGTCACCAGGCTCCGAAAGCGTAGCGCCCTGCGGTAAGGACAGGGCTTCCAAATGCGGCACGAGAAGCTCAAAATGGGCACGCGGCAGCGCCGCCAACAGCTTGTTATCCAACGAACGATTCTGATGCGGAATTTTCACTGCGGTTTTCCTGCCCGGTCGGTCGGGCCGCTTTCCGCAGGGGGTGGTATGACGCTCCGAGTGGGCGTCCAACGGTACCCCTTATATAGGCTTGATCGGGATATCTTGTCAGTCCGCTACCCGTCACAGCGGTGATGGGACGGAAACCTTCTCATCGCTGGCGCAAATTGGCCGGCACCTGGGTAGGCTTGTGAGGAAGAGGCGACATCACTCGACTGCTTGCAATGAAAGTCGCCGCCGACCGCAGCTGCCAATAAGTGACCCCGCCCAGTAAGGGGGATACTGAGCGGGGCGCTTACACTGAGCTTCGGAGGGGCTCCGGGGGCATCGCCCAATGTAATCGGCTTGGAGATCGAGCCTGTACGTATTCATTGCTCCTTGAGCGGCGGTTGCTGATGCAAGCAGAGCGGCTTACGAATGTCTTTCGGCGGAAAGACTCTCGCCTCCTCGTCTATCAGCAGCTTTAAGAGGACTTCCCGCTCCGCATCTGAGTGCGGCTCCTCGAGACACTTCTTGAACAGTGCCAGGTTTTGTTCGTGAATGTACTTTTCCATGAGTAGATCCCCGATTGTGCAAAGGCTATTTTTGCGGGCGGGGAACGCCTGCAATCCAACCATTCCAAACCAACGACTTCATGGGATCTTGCGAGCTTCCTGCCGTCCCGAAGGAGTGCATCGCATTGGGGCATCCGTTGCACCCGGGCAACTCGAACGCGCATAAATCATCGCCCGGATGCGCGGCTGCTGCGGTCAACGCGAATCGGCACCGCAAACTGCAGGGCTGATGCTGGACAGGCTGAATTTCGGGCACGTGATGTATCCCCGCTTTAGTCAGGCGGGAGCAGGACACTCTCTGTCACCGATGGATGCCCAGAATAACGCGGTGATGGCAGTATTCTGCCGCAGCAAAACGCGAGCTAACGGTCAAAATAGCTCACATTCATGAAAATTTAGAGAGGCGGGATTTTGCCCGTCACTCGTCAGTTCGCAATGCTGGCTTGTCGTGCAGAACCGCATTCAGCAGCGAGTTGTGGACATGTATCTTGCCATTGTAGCTGATGAAACCCAATTTTCGAAACTTGTTCATGAAAAAGCTGACGCGAGAGCGGGTCGTCCCGATCATCTCCGCCAGCGTCGCCTGACTGATTTCAATATCGATGGGTTGGGGAACGCCTTCCTTGCCGAAATGGGCAAGAAGCAACAGAAGTCGCGCAAGCCGTCGCTCGCTGGAATTGAACAACTGATCGATCAGATCCTCTTCCACGCGACTGGTACGATGTATCAGATAAGTGACGAAACGCTGCGCGAAGTTCGGCTCATCCTTGAGCGCTTGACGCATGGCATGTTTCGATATCCCGACTATTTTGCTGTCTCCTAGCGATACCGCGGTCGCAACCCGAGCAGTATCGCCGTTGAGGCATCCCTCGCCAAAAAACTGGCCAGCTTCCATGAGAGCCACCACGGCTTCCTTGCCCTGGTCGGACACGACATGGAGCTTTACCCGTCCCCTCTGAATATAGAAAATTGTTTCAGCGGGATCGCCTTGCGAAAAAATGAGGGCGTTCTTTTTAAAGCTAAGGATCGCTTTCCCTGCGCCAGGTGTCGCAAAGTACGCCTCGAAGCCCGATAGCGAGTGCTTCGGTTCTTTCATAAGTCCTCAAACCGGACTGTAAACGGATCGTCGACGAGCGCCGTTGTGTCCGGTTTCAGACATATACACCCATTCTGGAGTCGAATGATAAACTTATGGGCCAATTGCCGCCGCCTCCGGGGTCGTGCTTCTGGCCTCCGGCAGCAACATCACTGGCTGCGCTTCATCCAGAGCCAATGTGAGGGCAACTGCGGCCCCCCGGCAGCCATTCTGACCAACCCGGACTCCGGTGGGCATCGCACACGGCTCAGATCCTCTGCATCTCGACAACTGGTCTAGCGATGAAACTGCGCTGTCATTCATGTCCATCCGAAGGTTATCGGCGACGTATTGTTGACCCAAATCAACAACGATCGTTCGCACCGCAGCTTACGTCCCGCAACCAAGCATCGGAGGACGCCCCATGGACAAGGATCGGGTCATCGGATCGGCGAAGCAAATCAAGGGCACCGTCAAGCAGGCGGTAGGCAAGGCCGTCGGCGACGCCAAGCTGGAGGCAGAAGGCAGTGCGGACAAGATCGAAGGGCAGGTTCAGAATGCCGTGGGCGGTCTCAGGGACACGCTCAAAGGAAAATAGGCCGGGAGCCCAAATTTGTTCGCTTCGCGAGCCCTTCGCGAAGCGAGCAACCGTTGCAAGGTCGCGCGTGATTGCGGCTGCGTTTCTGCAAATGGCTGCTTTCGAACCAACGCGTGCAGACGATGCAAAACCGGACGAGTGCGGTATTGCCTCGGTCTATTCAACCCTGAGCGAAGAGACGGCAAGCGGACAGGACACCAGCGTCAACGATCGAACCGCCGCGCATCGGTCACTGCCGTTTGGGACGCTCGTCCGCGTCAACAATCAGGAAAACGGGAAATCGGTGCTGGTACGAGTCACCGATCGCGGCCCTTTCGTCAGCGGAAGAATAATCGATCTATCACAAATCGCCGCACATGAGCTTGGCTTCGCCGATTTGTCGAAGGTGTGCCTCAAGATCCTGTCGACTTCGGAAAGTCCACCATAGGCGGCTTTGTCACTCAATCGGCACGAGCGCCTTATCGACCCTCGCGGCGGAGGTGATCACGGTTCTGCACGCTTCTTCCTGAAACAAGCGCTTCCATGATAGCATTTTGATTGTGACGCCGGGGGACCGTCATTGCGATGCGTCAATATCCCGATCGCCCGGTCCTGCTTAGATAATGCGGTGATTCCTGCTGATGAAACAGGGTTGATGCGGACGTATGAAGGCTGACGTTGCATCACCTGCGGCTCCCCAGGCCGTCCCCCCTCCGCTCGAGGCAATTGCGAAGCTGCCGCAGCCCGCACATCCTCTGCTGCCGACCATGCCGGACGCGGGCGCCAGACCTTCTCTCGCAAACGCGCTCATCAAAGCTGCGCCAGTACACGATTTCAATCTTGCCCGGGACCTGAGCTTGTTCGCGCGCGTGCTTCGGCAGGCTGAAGGTGGGCGACGGGTTGTGGCCATCTTCATTGCTTCGACTGTCATCACCATTGCCAATGTGTTTGGACAAGTCCAGCTCAATGACTGGAACGGCCGGTTCTTCGACGCCGTCGGCCGCAAGGACCTGTCGGGCTTCCTCCATGACCTCTGGACGTTCGCTATCATCGTCGTGATTTTGCTGGCGCTCACGGTCGCAAACACCTTTCTCCAGGAACGCCTGAAGTTTCGGCTGCGGGAATGGATTACCCGTCACCTCCTGGCCGAGTGGCTCAAGCCGTTGCGCGTCTATCAGCTCGGCTTCGCCGGCGAATATGGATACAACCCGGACCAGCGCATCCAGGAGGATACGCGCCTCTTGGGCGACTACACCGCCGACCTCGGATGCGGCATCGTCTATTCCCTGCTTCAGCTCATCGCATTCGTCGGCATGCTTTGGACCCTATCGGCGCAAGTCACGTTTCAGGTCGCGGGCTACGACATCGCCATTCCCGGTTACATGGTCTGGTGTGCGCTCGCTTACGCCTTGACCGGGTCCGCACTGACCTGGATCGTAGGGCGGCCGCTGATTGTCCTGAACGGCGAGCGATATGCGCGTGAGGCAGAATTCCGCTTCGCGCTCGTTCGGGTCAACGAATCCGGCGAGAGCATTGCGTTGCATGGCGGGGAAACGGACGAACGACGGCATCTCGAGGCCGCGCTCGCGGCCGTCGTGGACACGATGCGACGGATATCCTCCTCGCTCGCTCACCTGACGTGGATCACATCGGGCATCGGCTGGCTGTCGTTGGTCGTTCCGATACTGGTGGCAGCACCGGCCTATTTCGGCGGCAGCCTGACGCTTGGCGGCCTGATCATGGTGGCGGGAGCGTTCACCCAGGTACAGCTCGCGTTGCGATGGTTCGTCGACAATTTCTCGCGCCTTGCCGATTGGCGCGCGGCGGTCCATCGGGTCGCGCGCTTTCGCGAAGCGCTCGACAATCTCCCTGCGGTCGAACAGGGCGCGGAGGAGATCAAACGCGCTCTGCATCCGGAGGGACATCTCGCTTTCGAGGCCGTCCGCATCCTCTTGCCGGACGGACATATCGTCATCGATGACGCGACGGTGCATATCACCCCTGGCGAGCGGGTCCTGATTGTCGGCGACACCGGAAGAGGAAAATCGACACTGTTTCGCGCCGTGGCAGGTCTTTGGCCATGGGGTTCCGGGATAATCCTCACGCCTCCGCTCGAGTCGATGGCATTCCTGCCGCAACGCCCTTATCTGCCGCTGGGTACGTTGCGCAACGCCCTCAGCTATCCGAGCCCCGTCGACGCCTTCCCCGAAGCGAATGTTCGCCAAGCACTTGCCCGCTGCGATCTCGGCGTTCTCGTTCCCAAGCTCGACACGATCGAGCGCTGGGACAAGGAGCTTTCGCTCGGCGAGCAGGAGCGCCTCGCTTTTGCGCGCCTTCTCCTGCACAAGCCGGCATGGGTCTTTCTGGACGAAGCGACGGCCGCGCTCGACGAAGACAGCCAGCACCGCGTCATGGCTCTATTCGACGATGAGCTGAAGCAGACCACCGTGTTGAGCATCGGTCATCGGCCGGATCTGGCCGTCTATCACACGCGAACGCTTCAGCTTGTTCATGGCCATGACGGAGATCGCCTCAAGCTCAAGCCGCCCCCTGCCCCACCTCCACCTCGGCGCTGGCTGCAGCGGCTCGACGACTGGCTGCTGACTATCCGGCCATGATCGGGATGCGGAACCCACATCTATTCGGCCTGTCTGCCGGCTTTCGATGCAACGATGCAATCTCGTTGGGCGACACAAGGTCAACTTGGTTGACCCACTCTCATCATGGCCGCTGTTTCCGCTTCAAAATACCTGGCCAATTTGCGCTACATCAACGCCGCTATGACCGCGAAGAGCAGGCTATTTTATGTCTTCTTCTGCCAGTGGAGAGTGAGATGAGCCTTCCGAGATTGTGGACTACTAGCCCGGAGCTTGCATTCGACCCTCTTAGGGCCATGCGACGTGAAATGGAAAGCGCGCTGCGCGCTTTCGATCAGAGTTCGACTTCTCCAAGTATTGGGGCGGGCGCACCGGCAATCAGTGTGGCGGAAACCAAGGATGCTTTCGAAGTGTCAGCCGAGCTTCCCGGCGTGAACGAGAAGGATATCAACGTCAGCCTCGACGGCAACCAGTTGGTGATCTCCGGCGAGAAAAAGGCGGAGAGCACGAAAGATGAAAAGGACTGGCACGTCGAGGAGCGCAGCTACGGCTCGTTCTATCGATCGATGTCACTGCCTTTCGAGCCGGAAGAGGGAGCCGTCGAAGCTCATTTCGACAAGGGCGTGCTGCATCTCGCCATCAAGAAGCCCGCCAAGGCCGTGAAGACCACCAAGACAATCGATATCAAGACGGGCGCTCCTCCAAGCGCGAGCCCCGTACCGAACAAGGCCGCCGCACCTGGTAAAGCTGCCTAGTCGCGTGCAGTTCGTCGTAGAAATCCGGGGGCCCCAGCCAGATATGCTGGTTGCGGTCTCCAGATTTCGTCGTCGCCTGTTCGGATGTGATCGAATGAGATAGAGGTTAAGCTCCTGCGATACGATGAGAACTCCGACGAAAAAGCCAGTTCGCGCAACTGAAGAGCCTGAGCCGAAGACGCCACGTGCCGACAGGCCGCCGTCTGAAGGATTCGTGGTGGTTGTCGACGGGCACTTCAAGTCGGAGTTCGAGACGGCCGAAGCGGCTGAATCGGCGGGTCACGAGCTGAAATCGACCTATCCGATGCTCAAGATCGAGATCTACGACGCCGCCACGAGAGTCCGAACTTTATTGAGCTCGGAAGCGTAACTGTCGCACAGTCCTCATCGGGAGCGGAAAATGGCCTTCCTGAAAAGAGAGCTATATCGTCAGGTGAGAGGCCCCGAAATCACGCACGAGGATCGTTCTTTCCTTGCCTTCGATACTGACACCAAGAGCTTGTATGTCGAGCGAGAGGTGGCGCATCTGGAGACTGGCATTGGGGGCACAGTCGAATTCCAAACGGCGACAATGGATATTGCGGATTATCTGACGCTGGGCGGCCAAACCACTGGTCACCGCGAACTTTGGCGTTTGCTGAGAGCGCTCTTCAAGGAGGACAGCGACGTTACCGGCTCCTCTCGTGACACATGACTTCGCCGCGCCTCTTCACGACCATCATCTGACGAACTGCGTATCCAACTGACTGACCCGGCGGCGCGCGCACGGCGACGTGTGGCGGCGTCATGTCAGGCTTTGCTTCTCTTTTACAATTTGCGCCAACAGCTTGCGTACCCGCTCATCGTGAAACGCCATTCCGAAAAGGGCCAGAACGACCTGGCCGGGCGGCAGTTCCTCGTCACTCTTCGCCTGCCGGATGAACATTTCCATCTCACCATTTTCACGAACGACGATAGCCGCGTCGTTGGACCGGAGTTCAATGCGAGTTGGCCGTTTCAGCCCGAACATTCTCAGCTCCTGTGTGCACTTTCCGTCAACTGAAGGACCCCGATCAAAACTGATTGAGCGGCACCTCTTCTTGATTGATCCCAGCCGAACTCTCGCTTGAGTCCGTTGATTTGCATCAAAATGATCTGGTGACGGCCTAATAAGCTTCGATCGGCCACATCGTGGTTTCGGGAGCGACGCAGACAAATCAGGATTCCCGGACAATGTCTCGCAATATTCTTTACCTCGTCATCGGCGGGCTGGCCGTGGTCGCGGCAATACTCGGCTATCAGGTCTACCGGGATCGACAGAAGACTACTGGCGTCGACATCACCATCGGCGAGCGTGGCATTTCAATCGAAAAGAAGTAGCACTGGTTCCCCAACAATGCCGTCGACAGCCGTCGTCGCAGCTTGAAGATCGGGCACACAAGTCGGGCTGCCAAAAGACCCAATATCCAGAAGGTCCCACCATAGGAGTCGGACAATGTCGATCGGACTTATCCTCGTGATCATCCTCATCGTCTTCCTGCTCGGTGGCTTCAGCGGCCGCTTTGGCGGCTACGGTTACGGCTTCGGCCACGGTGGAATGGGTGTCATTGGTATCATCTTGGTCATCCTGCTCGTATTGCTGCTACTGGGCCGGCTCTGATCCTGTCGATGTCGACTGCGTCGACCGCGCCCGATCCCCGAACATCCTGTCATCAGCGTAACGGGTCCCGGTCAGCCCCGACCAGACATCTGGTCGTGGCGCTCCGTCCACTGTCCTCATGTGTGGTTGGAGTTTTTCAGGGCAGCCGCATGGCGGAGCACGGGACTGGCTTGGACGGCTCCGCTTACCCGATGGAATGGCGGCATGCGTACCATTGAAAACAACTCGTTTTTGCTGCTGACGATTGGGATATCGCTGGCGTTCGCGTGGATCTTGCTGCCGTTTTACGGAGCGGTTCTCTGGGGAACCGTCACAGCCGTATTGTTTGCGCCATTGCATCGATGGCTGTTGAAATCAATGGGGCAGCGGCGCTCCCTTGCCGCCCTGTCTACTGTCATGATCATCATAGCGATCGTGATCCTGCCAATGACGCTGATCGCCGCGGCATTGACGCAGGAAGCGTTGGGCTTCTATGGAAAAGTCCAGTCGGGCGAGCTAGATCTCGGTCGATTCTTTCAGCAGGTCCATGACATCTTGCCCGCATGGACAATCAATCTCCTGGACCGCTTCGGCCTGGCGAGCCTCGGCGCGGTGCAGCAAAAGCTTTCCGCCGCCCTCATGGCCGGCAGCCAGTACATCGCCGCACAGGCTCTCAACATTGGTCAGAGCACGTTCGACTTCATCGCGAACCTGTTCGTCATGCTGTATCTATTGTTCTTCCTGCTCCGTGACGAGGACGCGCTGTCCAAACGGATCAGAGATGCTATTCCGCTACGCGCCGAACAGCAGAGCGCCTTCGTCCTCAAATTCGCAATCGTCATCCGCGCCACGGTCAAGGGCGACATGCTTGTGGCCCTGCTGCAGGGAGCGCTCGGCGGCCTAATATTCTGGTTACTTGGGATCAACGCCCCACTGCTCTGGGCTGTTGTGATGGCCGTCTTTTCATTGTTGCCGGCGATAGGCGCCGGCCTCATCTGGATCCCGGTCGCGGTCTATCTTCTCGTGACCGGTGCAATGTGGCAGGGCATTGTCTTGATCGCCTTCGGCGCGCTCATCATCGGACTCGTGGATAATTTCTTGCGCCCTATCCTGGTGGGCAACGACACGAAGATGCCCGACTATGTCGTTCTCATCTCCACGCTGGGCGGAATCGCCACTTTCGGTCTCAACGGATTTGTCATCGGTCCGGTGATCGCGGCCATGTTCATCGCTGCCTGGGATATCTTCTCGGCATCGAGGCAAGTCGCCGAGAAGGACGGCACCATTCGTTAGTGGTCACCGCCCGTCGGGCGAGCGCGTGAATGGCTTGCCAGGCTCCCAGACCTTGATCCCAATCAACCATTCGGCCCAGCGGTAGCCTATGGTGGCAACAGCCATCATCCGACGCCTGGAGCCAAGGCGAAATGAACCCGCATCTCGGCATTGGTGCCGCGGCCGAAAACAGGGACGCTCTGCCTTACGTGCCGCCGCCGGCCGGGCGCCCGGTCAGAGAGCCGCTCGCGCAGCCGCGATTTGCGACGAAGTACCGGATTGCCGCGACGATCGCCCTGCTGCTCTCCGCTGCATCTCTGGGCATCTGGTGGTCTCTCAGCGGCGACGCGTCGGTCCGATATGAGACGGCGCCTGTTGCGATCGGTGACGTCGCGCGCGACGTAAATGCCACGGGCTCTGTCAATCCGGAATTGACGATCATTGTCGGGACCTATGTATCCGGCGTGATCCAGGAATTGAGTTGCGACTACAACACGCAGGTCAAGCGCGGACAAACCTGCGCCAGGATTGATCCCCGCCCCTATCAGAGCATCGTCGATCAGGCGAAGGCCAGTCTCGCCATCGCGAAAGCGCAGCTGGATAAGGACAAGGCGTCGCTCATCTATGCCAAGGCCAACCTCGAGCGCCTCGCCACGCTCGTCAAGACAAGCGCCGTGTCGGAGGACGCCTATGACAATGCGAAGAACGTGTACGATCAGGCTCTGGCGCAAATCACGTTTGACGAAGCCACCATCCAGCACCGCGAAGCCGTGCTCGCCGCGGCGCAGGTCAATCTCGACTATACCAACATCATCTCGCCGGTCGATGGCACGGTCGTTTCGCGCGCCGTCACCATGGGACAGACGGTGGCGGCGAGTTTCCAAACTCCCACGCTGTTCCTGATCGCGACCGACCTCACCAGGATGCAGGTGGACGCCAATGTCAGCGAGAGCGATATCGGCGGCATCAAGAATGGCGACAAGGCGACGTTCACGGTCGACGCATATCCGAAACGTCTGTTCGAGGGAACGGTGACCCAGGTCCGCCAGTCCCCGCAAACCGTGCAGAACGTCATCACTTACGATGTCGTCGTCAGCGTCAACAACCCCGATCTGGCGCTCAAACCCGGCCTGACGGCGGCGACAAGGATCATCATCGATCGGCGCAGCGGCGTGCTCCGCGTTCCGAACCAGGCGTTGCGTTATGTCCCGACCGGGACCGCCCTTGGCAACACGAAACAAGCGCGCGTTTGGGTGTTGCGGGACGGATCGCCGGTGCCGGTTCAGGTTGCGGTCGGGCTCGATGACGACGAGTTTACGGAGATCGTACAAGGCGACCTGAAAGTCAACGACAGGGTGATCGTCGCGGAGGCGCGGAATTCAGCGAAGGCACGTTCCGGCGTGCCGCCGCCACGACTCTGATCGCAACAGCCGCAACGATTGAAGGCACATGGCGGAGCCGGTCATCAGGATCGAGGGAGTGTCGCGGACATATCATGTCGGCGACATCGACGTTCGCGCGCTTTCGGACGTCAGCCTGGTCGTCGAACACGGCGAGTTCATCGCCATCATGGGCGCATCCGGATCGGGCAAGTCGACGCTGATGTCGATCCTTGGTTGCCTCGACCGGCCGACCGCCGGTCATTACTGGTTCGACGGCATCGACGTCGCGCAGCTTGCGGAGCCGGATCTTGCCGGCCTTCGCAGCGAGCGGCTTGGATTCGTATTCCAGAGCTTCAATCTGTTGCCGCGTACCAGCGCCATCGACAATGTCGCCCTGCCGCTTCTGTACGCGATGTCCGGCCAGAGCCATGCGAGCGCGCGCTTCGAGCGGGCGCGCGCGGTTCTGGACAAGCTCGGGCTGCGCGACCGGGAGCGCAACACGCCGGGCCAACTGTCAGGCGGGCAGCAGCAGCGGGTTGCGATCGCGCGGGCCCTGATCAATCAACCGAGCCTGCTGCTGGCGGATGAGCCGACCGGCAATCTCGATACCCGCAACTCCAACGAGATCATGCAGACGCTCAGCTCGCTCAATCGCGAGCAAGGCGTCACCATCATCGTGGTGACCCACGAGCCGGATGTCGCGGCCTTTGCGGATCGCGTGCTGACCATGCGCGACGGCCAGATCATCACGGATGTGAAGAAGACGCAGCGCGCCAAGGCGCCCCGGCCGGCAGGCGGCGCGGCGGACAAATTGGTCCAGCCCCGGGAACGGTCGGCCTACGTCGCCATGTCGGGCGCATCATGGCCCTTTGCCTGGATGGTGATGACGGCAGCCGCCGAGGCGATCTGGCGCAACAAGATGCGTTCGGCGCTGACGATGCTCGGGGTCTTCATCGGCGTCGCCGCATTGATCGTCATGGTGTCGGTCGGCCAGGGCGCCAACGAGGCTGTCCGAAAGGAGATCGCAAGGCTCGGAACGAACCTCGTGGTCATCCTGCCGGGTGCAGCCACGAGCGGCGGCGCGCGCGGCGGCTCCGGAAGCGCATCGACGCTGACCGTGGCCGACGTCCGGGCAATCCGGCAGGAGGCGCCTGCCGCCGGAGCCGTGAGCTATCTGATCCGCCAGCCGGGACTGATCCGCTTTGCGAACCAGAACTGGACCACCGGCATTCAGGGCGTAAGCGCCAACTATCCTCCGATGACAAACTGGCAGATCGCCGCAGGGCGGGCGATCACTCCGGAGGACGAGCGAAGCTCGGCGCTGGTCGCGGTCCTCGGCGAGACCGTGCGCCGGCAACTCTTCGGCTCCTCCCAGAATCCGATCGGGGCGACGGTGCAGGCCAAGGGTGTGTCGTTGCGGGTCGTCGGAATTCTTGACCAGAAGGGACAGACGTCCTTTGGACAGGACCAGGACGATCTGATCATGGTTCCGTTCACGACGGCCGAGCGCAAGATCATCGGCGTCGCGGCGCCAAGCCAGCAGCAAACGGCCATCAACTGGATCTATCCGACGCCGCCGAATCCGTATGGGCTTCAGCCGCGGATGACCGGATATGTGAATCAGATCTACGTGCAGGCGGTGGATCAGACCGGCATCCAGGCGGCGATTGGTCAGGCCACCGAAATCCTGGCGCGGCGTCACCACATCAGGCCAGGCACGACCAACGATTTTTCCGTGCGAAACCTCAGTCAGATCGCAGAGACCGCAGAAGGCAGCAGCCGCATCATGGCGCTCCTCCTGGCCGCGGTGGCGTCCATTTCGCTTGTGGTCGGCGGCATCGGCATCATGAACATCCTGCTCGTCTCGGTGACGGAGCGAACGCGGGAGATCGGACTCCGGATGGCGATTGGCGCCCGAAGACTACACGTGCTGCTGCAGTTTCTTGCCGAAGCGATCTTCATCAGCGTCAGCGGCGGCATCGTGGGAATTGTCATCGGCGCGGTGTTTTCCGTCGCCATCTCCGCCCTCACCGGCTGGCCGGCGCCGATATCCCTGGCCGCGATCGCCGGCGGGTTCCTGTTCTCGGCAGCCGTCGGCATCTTCTTCGGCTACTACCCCGCGCGAAAGGCCGCCCGCCTCGATCCGATCGAAGCGCTGCGCTATGAATAGGCAACGTTGGCCAGGCGGCTCGGCTTGAGGTAACCTCGAAAGCACAGAGGGAATCCGCTTGAGCCGCTTGGTGGTCGTCTCCAACCGTGTCGCCTTGTCGGAAGAACCGGCGTAGCGCAGCGGCGGGCTTGTGACCGGCCTCGTCGACGCTCTGCATCAGGCTGGAGGCTTATGGTTCGGGTGGAGAAAGCTAAGAGAAACGACGCCGGAGCCGAATGACGTACGTTTACGCCGTCGCGCTGCATTCCGGCGGCCGGCACGAGGAAGCCACGACCGTCTTTAACGAAACCCTGTGCAACCGTCTCGCGACATTTCAGGCGTTCGCCTCGTTCAGCCGGATGGCAGGAGATGCCGTTGCGGCGCTCGCGGGCCCAGGTTCGGGCGAAACTGGTTGCGGTGGCTCTACCGGGTGCGGCCTGACCGCAGTGTTGAAATATAGGCCGCGATATCTGCCGCCTCCCTGCGAGTAAGCTGCAAGTTCGGCATCTTCGGATGCGGATCAAGCAGGAAGAAAGCCAACTTTGCTTCGTCGAAACCGGTTCGTTTTGCGATCGTCGCAAAGGGGGTTGCTTCGGTGATAGAGCCTTTCTGACCACGCTCGACCAAGTGGCAGTTCGAACACCAACGGTTTACGACGTCATGGCCGTTGTTTGGATCCGCGGCCCGCGCCGTATTGGCGCCGATAATCATCAAGGCCACCGACATGTACTCAACGAGCCTATTTCCCTTCCCTCAACCCTTCACTTGATACTTTCTTGGAGGGCTAGACCACCTTTCCGAAGACAGCGCCGATACCGGCCGTCAAGCCCATCGCAAACGCACCCCAAAACGTCACTCGGACCGTCGGCTTCAATAAACCAGCGCCTCCGGCTCTTGCGCCCACCGCACCGAGAATGGCCAGGAAAAACAGCGATCCCACAGCGACACCCGGGATCAACACGCCAGATGGCGAGACAAGAACAAGCACAAGAGGAGCGGCGGCCCCGACCGAGAATGTCGCGGCCGATGCGAGTGCCGCTTGAACCGGACGGGCGGTGCTGATGGATGAGATGCCAAGTTCGTCACGGGCGTGGGCGGCTAGTGCATCCTTCGCCATCAACTGCTTCGCAACCTCGCGGGCAAGACCAACCTCCACGCCTCTGGCCAGATAGAGCTGCGTCAGTTCTTCCCTTTCAAAGGCCGGATCATCCGCCAATTCGCGCTTCTCCCGCGCAAGGTCCGCGTGCTCGGTATCGGCCTGCGAACTCACCGACACATATTCGCCAGCCGCCATCGACATTGCGCCAGCCACAAGGCCGGCAACGCCTGTGAGCAAGATATCGGTTTGCGACGCGGCGGCGGAGGCTACACCCAGGATCAGGCTCGCCGTGGATATGATCCCATCGTTCGCGCCGAGCACGGCCGCTCTCAACCACCCGATCCGCTCGACAAGGTGGCTCTCGGTGTGGAGGCGGCTCATTTATCCAAATCTCTGTTCTCTGAATTTTCTCGCATCACCTGTCTTCCGGCGGGCGATTGAGGAGCTTGGTCCCGGTAAACATGGCCGAGATAATGCTTCCACCAGGTTGTGATTAGTTATGTCCGCTTGTTCAGGAATTCGAAGCCAAGCTCATTGGCACACTATACGCGGTCGTAGAATGGTTTCCTCGAACTCGAGTTGCGCCCGCCCATCGGTCAATTGCGCCCTAGCACCTTCCGCCTCGGCAACAAGCTTATTGCGTCAAATGAAAGTGAGTTTGAGCTGGATCAACTTGAAGGAAGTGCAGATGCCGGAGTGGACTTCTTGACGCGCAGCGTCGGTCTTGCCCTGAACCATGCGATACTTTAGCTGCTATCATCCATGAGGCAGCACCGGCTGGACCCACCGCGGAGAACCTTGATGTCTGTCCAGTCTGGTGCAACGCAGGACGCCTCCCCGCGCCTTGTTCGCTCGCTCACGCTGACACACGCCGTGCTCTATGGACTTGGCGTAACCATCGGAGCCGGCATCTATGTTCTTGTTGGTCTCGCCGCGGGGCGCAGCGGCATGCATGCGCCGCTTGCCTTCGTGGGTGCGGCTCTCGTCATGGCTTTCAGTGCGGCATCGTTTGCTGAGTTGGGAACTCGGATGCCGGTAAGCGCCAGCGAAGCGGCCTATGTCCAAGCCGCGTTCGGGTTTGATTGGCTCAGTCTCGGTGTCGGCCTTCTCGTGGTCACGACGGCAACAGTCTCGGCCGCGACGATCAGCGTCGGCAGTGCAGGCTATGTTGCGGTGTTTCTACCCCTCCCCGCCCCGTGGATAATTTCCATGGTAGTTCTTGCCATGGGGGTCGTGGCATGTCTCGCGACGGTTCAGTCCGTCACCTTCGCCGGTGTCATGACGCTCATCGAAGTGGGCGGCCTTGTGCTGATCATTGTTGCCGGCCTAGGTCACGGGACCGACGTTGTCACCCGCCTTCCAGAGATTTGGCCTTCTGCCGGCGATACAACGGCCTGGATCGGCATTGCCGGGACGGCGCTCACAGCGGTCTTTGCCTTCATTGGCTTCGAGCATCTCGTAAACGTTGCCGAAGAGATGAAGGAACCAAGTCGTACCCTGCCGCGCGCGTTGTTCCTGACGCTCGGACTCACCGCGCTTATATACGGGGTGGTTGTGTGGGTCGCGGTCACGGCGGTGCCTCCGCAAGAGCTCGCCCGGTCTTCGGCACCCCTTGCGCTTGTCTTCGAGCGGCTCACGGGCCTGCCGCTCATCACCATGAGTGCAATCGCCATTGTAGCGACGCTTAACGGCGTCATCGTGCACATGATCATGATTGCCCGGGTGATCTATGGGCTGGCCGATCAAGGCAACCTGCCGAAGGCTCTTACACGGCTGAATCCGGTGACGCACACGCCTCTTCTGGCAACCGCTATCGGGGTCAGCGCGATCCTCGTGCTGGCGCTGGCCGTTCCACTCGCGGGCCTCGCCGATCTGACCGCGGGCTTCACGCTTGTGATTTTCGCAATTATAAATGTTGCGCTAATCCGGATTAAAAGCAGAAATGAAGCTCCGCCGTTGGGAACGTTTATTTGTCCGCGATGGGTACCATTTGCAGGCCTTGTTTCAAGCGTCCTGCTTCTCCTGGTCGACCTGATCGTATCATGAACAGGACGAAGTAGATTGCAGCGTGTTCAATCGGGCACCTGATACTTCGGCAGAAGGCCCGTAAAGCATGCTTCCATCGGCGGAAGAGTGGCTCAAGCGAACTTTCGTTGATATCTTTCGGCAACTGCGCTGGTCGTTTCTGCCTCCGCTGATGATCTATTTCGCGGCGGGGATTTCCGGATTGACCGCCATCGTCGGCACATTTTTTGTCAAGGAGTACCTCGGGCTTTCGGCTGCATTTTTGGCCGCGCTCGCCTTTTGGGCTGGGCTGCCCTGGGCGTTGAAAATGCCACTTGGCCACCTAGTCGATCTGGTTTGGCGCTGGAAGGCGCTCTTGGTCTATCTGGGCGCCGCGCTGATCGCCGCGAGCCTCGTCATCATGTACGCACTCATCATGCACATGGACGGAATGCGTCAATTCCTCAGTGTGGAAACCTGGTTCGTGGTGAGCAGCCTACTGGCGCCAGCCGGCTATGTAATCCAGGACACGGTTGCCGATGCCATGTCGGTTGAAGCCGTGCCGCGCGTCCGCGCGGACGGCAAACCGCTGTTCGAAGAGGAGACCAAGTCGCTCCATACCACGATGCAGACCCTTGGGCGCATCGCGCTTATAAGCGGACTGGTGTTCGTCGCGCTGCTCAATATCGTGATGTTTGCCGGTGTGGAGAGCCTGGAACAAAGCCAGAAAGCGAACGTCTACGCCCGCATCTACATGATGGCGCTTGCTATCCCTCTAGTATCAGTCAGCGGGGTGATGCTGTCGCAGGCAATACTTGCCGCACGGGCTAGGCAACTTCGGAAGCAGGGCTTAAAGCCGGACGAGGCCGACCAACTGGTCTATTCGCCAGGTCAAACAACGGAGCCCAACTACTGGATGTTCGTTGGCGGCGCCGCGTTCGTGGTTCTAACGCTGGCAATCGGCATCAGCGATATACCGATGGCACAGGAGATCGTGTTCTGCGGATCGATGGCGATCATCACCGTGCTTATTTACCAGCTGGTCCAGAAATTGCCCCGCGCGAAGGCGCGGGCGTTGATCGGCACCGCGCTCATCATATTCGTGTTTCGTGCGGTTCCGCTGCCAGGCGCAGGGGCTACGTGGTTCATGATTGATCAACTCCACTTCGACCAGCAGTTCCTGTCCGTGCTTTCGCTGATTTCATCTTGCCTTACGCTCATAGGCATGGTGCTGCTGCGACCGCTGATGGCAAGCCGGTCCATCGCGTATATTGTTGTTCTGTTGACACTCGCCTCGGGTGTTCTGGCGCTGCCGAACATCGGGCTTTACTATGGTATTCAAGAGTGGACTGCGCGCCTCACTGGCGGCGTCGTGGATGCGCATTTCATCGCGATTATCGAAACCACGCTCGAGTCTCCCCTCGGCCAGGTCGCGATGATTCCTCTGTTGACCTGGATCGCGCGCAATGCACCGGCCGACCTCAAGGCAACGTTCTTTGCGGTGATGGCCTCATTCACCAATATGGCACTGACGGCCAGCAGTTTGCTTACGAAATATCTGAACCAGATCTTTCTGGTGACTCGCGAGGTTAAAGACCCAGCGACCGGCGCAGTTCAATCACCCGCCGACTACAGCCAGCTCGGCTGGCTGTTAATCACAGTATCGTTGATCGGGGTACTGGCGCCGTTGTTCACTGTGCTTTTGGTGCAGAGGTCACGGCTTCAGACCCACGATTGAGATAGAATCGCAGGGCCATCGCTCAATGTGAGCTAGTTGATTCCCTTACTTTGCACTGGTGCGACGACGACGATCTATGGCGCTATCTTCACGGTCAAGGGCATGCGGGGAGACGGGCACAGCCGCCCTGCAGCTCGGACGTGCTTTCAGCCTCCCGTCGGCCTTATTGCTGGCTTTGACGCTCACTGGAGTTCTCCCGATCTCCGCCAGCTTGCGGAAGGCGTTTGGTGAGCGCGGCCGTAGCCGGTTCTCGTCTACACGCATTCGGCCGCCGTGGCCGCAGGCACGCTCGCAGCCACATGCAAGATCAACTCCGCCGACGTGGTCGGTCCGGTTCTGGCGGCGCTTTCGACAAATACTCTCCGTAAGATCGTCGTTGGCTGGATCAGCGGCGGGCGCTCCTTCGCGCTGCGGCTAATCCCCGGCCTCCTTTTTCCTCACGGCGGCGTGGGCCGACGCAATCCTGATCTGGTGAACGGCGCAGTCGGCCCAGCTTCAACTGAACGCTTCCGGACTCGGAAGATTGGCTGACCAAGGCGTGCGACGCCATGCCATGAAGCGTCGTCCGGCTAGGCGAACGAAGGTTGCGAGAGGGACCTCTGCATGCCAAATAGGGAGTGCCGTGGGGCTACACCCTGGGGCTACACCAGAGAGCTCTGGCGTGCATTAAGGCCTTGTTTTACGGGGCTTTCTCGAAGCCGTTTTATTATGGCGGAGAGGGAGGGATTCTCTTCCCGTTTGAAGATTCAAAACAGCACTGCAAAATGAGGATTCGGCTGAGGGCCGACGCGTCCGTCAGCTGCGCGCCGGTCCAAACGTAGGCGCTGACGCATTCGAATTCACTCAGCGTTTCGATTTACCCCTCATCGATCCCCCTCCAACTTGGCGCCGTCTGCTCCCGTCGATCGCAGCGCATGCGAGATTTCGCGCATCGCGTCTTGCCGGCAGCGGCGAAGCTGTTCGTTACGAACCTCTTTCTTGCGTCCATAGGTCCACGTCTCCCAGAACTTTTTGCGCACGCCGACCGTGATGAATGCGTAGTGCAGCGGATACTCCACCTCGAACAGAACGTGGAGTTCCTCATCGTACGGGTGAAATCTCCTGACGATCTCCTGTTCGCCGTCGAAGAAGCGCAGCACGGCGGCAAGCGCTTCGATCACGTTGTGCTCTCGCCGAATGCCGGTATCGAAGGGGACGATCCCGTTCCGCAGCATGCTTCCACGCTGCCCCTGGAAATTCGCCTCGAGCTCTCGCATCGCTTCGACCGTCTTGACGCTGTCCTGCACGTTCTCGGAGCCGAGGATCGCGCAGAGCAATGCGGCGGCGTCTTCGTGCGTCATGGCCGGAGCGTTCCGACCCCGCCCGCCGGCGCTCAATAGCGGCCCATCCTTCGAGCCTTTTGTTTCCCGCAGATTGCGTGCGTGCTGCAGGGTGGCCGTATAGGGACGGCCCAGCGAACTGGCGACAACCTCCGAAAGTTGACGGGAATTAACCATTCATCGCCAAGCCAATTGACTCTACCGAACTTAATTTCGTTCAGTAGAACACGGGAAGGATGCGATCAAGCCCCTTCCAGTGAAAGGAACAGAAAAATGCCTACCGAAGCGAGTGAAGTGAGGCGTCGGATGTACCAGACGGCGGAGTTTCGCGCCGAGATGGTGGAACGGCTGAATTTCGGAACCGACCGGGTCACATTGCCTCTCGACGCGTTGCTCCAGGCCAACGTCATTCCGAGTGACCTTGACGATCATACGGAAGCGCTTGCCGTGGAAGGGACGAAGATCCTGCTCTCGATCTGCAGCCAGGTGCGCAAGTCGTCCGCGATGGCAATGGTCGCCGAGCGCATCGGCGCCATGACGTTGCAGACCGAGCTGGGTACGCCGAGGAAGAAGTGGTCCACGGCGGGCTTTTTCGCAGCCGACGTAGCAAGGCTGCTCCAGAACTTCTGGGAAGTGGGGCGCACCGGCGCCGCGATCCCCACGGTCGGCGTGAGCGTGTTGTGGAGCGACCCGCAGGGTCGCGTGCTGTTCGGCACGATCGACGAATGGCACCGGGGCAAGCGGCGGCCGAAGAAGATCTACTCTTCGGAGACGCTTCGCTTTCCCTCCGCACCTGGCGGCGAATGGGACTACATCCAGTTGCCGGCGGTGGGCGGCACGTCCGTTTCGCCGCTGCCGCTGCTGGGATTTAGCGAGCTCCTCCGCGAGGGCGTTAAGGACACCGCCGCCGACCTGTAGTGCCCACGGCACTTTCCGCGGAGACGCACGGCGATCGTAAGCCGGACATCCGCTCTGACAAACCCAACAAGGGAGAAGAGAATGAACTTCACTGAATTCAAGAATGGCCCCGCCGGCAGCGTGTTCGCCGGCTTGGGCAAGGAATGGGCCGACCTGCTGCAAAGCACCGGTTGCTTCGAAGATCTCCGCCGCGCGGTCGTCATCCGCAACACCAAGGACATCGGACTGTTCGTCATGGCGGCGCGACGTTACGCGGGGACGTGTTCGGGCGGCGAATTCAGGTTACTGCTCGCGATCTGCACGCTCGTCGACTTCGGGCACCTGGCCGACGATCTCGCAGACGGCAAGGCCTGGCAGGACCTTGTCATGGGATGCGACCGGCGATTCCGCGCCGCTATCGCGGCGTGCGTGATGGAGGCACCGTAAGGAATGCCGGAGCGCAAAAGAAGAAAGGCAGCTGCGTAACGCTGACGAGATGGCGGACCGAGCGACTGACACATCGCTTCGCCAAGCAGACCACGGACAGCGACTTTTTGAATCGAGATCGTCGTCCAAACGTGGTAAACAAGAGGTTAAAAGTGCTACACTGTAGTGCTACACCGCTCCAAACCGGCGGTTCAGGAAACACCTGATTTTGAAGGACTTTCTCGCTGCTACAAATCAGTGGCGGAGAGAGTGGGATTCGAACCCACGGTACGGTTTCCCGCACACACGCTTTCCAAGCGTGCGCCTTAAGCCACTCGGCCATCTCTCCGGGAGGCCCTCTCTTGAAGGGCCGGGGCGGATTTTGCAAGGGAGCGCGGGGCCGGAGCGCGAAATTTCCCCAATGGATTGAAAAGATTGGGTAAATTTGCGGTGACGGCAGCCGCGAGCCGCGACCTCGCTTGCCTCTGCGAGAGATTTTGGCCGGCTGCGGGTCAAAGACCGGCGCAAATCAATTGATACAGCCGACCGATCCGTCCTCCGTCATTCCGGGGCATGCGAAGCATGAGACTGGAATCTATTTCGCCGCTTGTTCCGTGCTCCGATGGATTCCGGGCTCAACCCTGCGGGCTGCCCTCAGATGCGCAATTGCGCGCCCGGGAATGACGGGTCGATAGAGCCGCAGCCCCCTGCCACTGAGTTGCCCGACGGCGCAAACCCTTCGCGTAAAAATATTTCGCTTTATCAGAACTGTAACTCAGTGTATGAATCTCCCGTCTCACCCGATCGAGGGGCGCTGCGCATCGTCACGGGTGTTGCGGTGAGATGCGGTGGACGCCGAGCGCGCAGTCGACGAATGCGCGTGAAGCGGACGGTGAAGTCGTGTGGTCCTGACGCCCTAGCGGCCGGTGTCCCCCGCGAGATGCGAAGCATCTTCGCGAGGCGGTGACAAACAAGCCCAGTCTCGCCGGGGAGAGCGCGAAATAAGCCGTAACCCATCGCGCAGGGAAAGCCGGATTGCTCCGGTTACACCTGTGGTCCTACCCCTGTGCTTTTTTGTTGCACAGGGCCCATGGGTGCAATCGGCACCCGGCTTTCCCTGCGCCCTCTGCTCAACGAGAGGGCGGAACGAAATGCAAAGCTCGGGCGGATCATGTCGCGAGAACGTGAAGCTGCGTCCCCACCACAGCTGTCATCGCCCGGCTTGACCGGGCGATCCAGTACGCCGCGACCTCTCGGTTCAAGCACCCCTGTCTCTGGAATACTGGATCATCCGCATGCGCGGGTGATGACACCGAACATGCTGTTTGACAGTTGAATCGGACGACGACGATGCACGAGGACGGGCAAGCGCAAACGTGCCCATCCTGCTATGCGATGCGACTAGTGATATCGCGCGGCAAGATCCGCCGTGCGGCGCGGCCACAGGCTTGGTGGCTCAGGCAGCGCCGCGTTTCCCGCACTGTGCGTATCCTGCAGCGCCTCGATGAAATCCGCGAACCATTGCTGGATGGTGCCGCTGTTGAGCTTCTCCATCATGGCTTCCCAGCGCATCCGCCGCTCGGTCAGCGGCATCGCGAGCGCCGTCGCCAAGGTGCGCGCCATGCCGTCGATGTCGTGCGGATTGACCAGCAGCGCAGCGTCGAGTTCGTTCGCCGCGCCGGCGAATTTCGACAGCACCAGCACGCCGGGATCCGCCGGATTTTGGGCTGCGACATATTCCTTGGCGACGAGGTTCATGCCGTCCTGCAGCGGCGTCACCACACCGACCTGCGCGGTGCGGTAGAGGCCTGCGAGCACGCCCTGGCCAAAGCCCTTGTTGAGGTAGCGGATCGGGGTCCAGTCGACCTCACCATGCTCGCCATTGACGTCGGTGACGAGCTTCGCCACCTCGCTCTGCAGATTGCCGTAAGCCTCGATCGCGCCGCGCGAGGGCGTTGCGATCTGCAGCAGCGACACCGAGCGCTTCAGCGCCGGGTGCAGCGTCCACATCTTGTCGAACGCCTTGATGCGGTTGACGAGACCCTTGGAATAGTCGAGCCGGTCGACGCCGATCGCGAGCTTCTCGCCGTTGAGGCTGCGCCGCAGCCGCGTCACGTCGGGATGCATCATCGCCTTGGTCGCCTGCTGCGCGAATTTGCCGGGATCGATGCCGATCGGAAACACCGCGGCGCGGGTGTGGCCGAACGACGAGTTGATGACGCCGTCACGCACCTCGAACGCAAGCTCGTGCTGCACGTAGCTCAGGAAGTTCTCGCAGTCCTCGTCGGTCTGGAAGCCGATCAAATCGTAGGACAGCATCGCTTCGATCAGCGCGCGATGGTTGGGCACGCCTGCGATCACCGCGCGCGCCGGCCATGGCGTGTGCAGGAAGAAGCCGATCGGCTGCGTGACACCGAGATCGCGCAGCTCGGCGCCGAGCGTGAGGAAATGATAGTCCTGGATCCAGAACACGGAATCGGGCTTGCGGAAGCGCAACAGCGCGCGCGCCATGAACGCGTTCACTTCGCGATAGCTCGTGTAGTCCTCGTGCGAGGCGCGAATCAGATCGGCGCGCGAATGCATCGCGGGCCACAGCGCCGAATTGGCAAAGCCTTCGTAATAGCCGCCATAGTGCGCGGCCGGCAGATCGAGCATCGCCAGCGCGCCCGCACCGAGAGCTTCGACTTCTGCGAAAGGTTCCTTGTGGTTCCCGTCGCGGACACGTCCGCTGGAACCGACCCATATTGCCCCTGTCTTTTCCACCACCGGCAACAATGCCGCAGCCAGCCCCCCCGTCATGGGTTCATTGGGTTTTCCGCGCGAGACGCGGTTCGATACGACGACGAGGTTCACCAGGTCCCCTCCTGTTGGTCAACTCGCGTATTAACAACCATTCATCAAGATGGTTCCTGATCAAGGAATCTCCCAATTGAAACCAAATTCTGGCGAACGCGCACGGAACTCGCGGGAACTCGCGAAAAGAAAAATCAATGCGAGATGCACGTCACGACGCAAAACAACCGCATTCAGGAGTGCGCGACGCGACGTGCGATGCAGATGATTTGGTTAGGACAGGCTGACGTCCCTATCGTCGTCGAGCAGACGCGCGAGGAATTCACGCACATCGCTCGGCCGGTCGAAATGTCCGGCGACGCCGGTTGCGCGGCGGCCGACGGAGAATGCGAGACCATTGAAATCGGGCATGATGCCGAACACGGTCTCATCGGTAACGTCGTCGCCGATAAAGAACGGGCGGCGTCCCCTGAACGGCTCATGCGTCATCAGCTCGAGCACACCGGTCGCCTTGGTGAAGCCGGAATTCTTGATCTCGCAGACACTGTTGCCCGGCAGCACCTCGATCGGCGCATTCGGCAGCTCGGCGCGGATCAGCGACACCGCTTCATAGATCGCCTTCTCCGCATGCGGCGCCAGCCGATAGTGCAGCGCCAGCGAATAGCCCTTGTCCTCGAGCAGAATGCCGGGGCTGAGCTTGGCGATCGCGGCGAGACGGCGCTTCAATTCCTTGTCCAGCGGCGGCGCGTGCGCGGCGACCGCCTCGCTGTCTGGCTGCAACCGCATCTCGGCGCCATGGCCGCCGATCGCGGGAAACTGGTCGGGCGCGAAGATCAGGTCGATGTCGTTGAGCGAGCGGCCGCTGACCAGCGCCAGCGCGCCGTTGGTGCGCTCATGCAATCGCTTCAGCGTCGTCGACAACTCCGGCGGTACCCAGACCTCGCGCGGCGTCGGCGCGAAATCGAGCAGCGTGCCGTCGATATCGAGCAGCACCGCGGTCTGTCGCAGCGGCGGGATCAGCGACGCCGGCGCCGGCGCCGGCACGCTGTCGGTCGCGTGGTCAGGGGTGATATCATCATCCACAGGCATTTCGGCCAAATCATGCTTCATCCTAGTCTACTCCACAAATGCCAGTGGTCGCGCGACAGATTCGAGCGATTTTCGCTCGGCCGCGACGGCATAGCGCCACGCGACGGCTGCGGCGACCATCATGAGTGCCGACCCCAGGAGGTAGCCGGCGAACACGCTGCTGCGCGATCCGGTGTCGATCAGCGCGCCGAACAGCGCCGGCCCGATCACGCCGCCGATGCCGGTGCCAACGGCATAGAAGACGGCGATCGCGAGCGCGCGGACCTCCAGCGGAAACGTCTCGCTGACGGTGAGATAGGCGGCGCTCGCCGCCGGCGACGCAAAGAAGAAGATCACCATCCAGGCGATGGTCTGGGTCTGCGCGCTCAACACGCCGATCGAGAACAGATAGCCGGACAACGCAAGCAGCACGCCGGAGATGCCATAGGTCAGCGTGATCATGGTGCGGCGGCCCACCGTATCGAACAGGCGGCCGAGCAGCAGCGGGCCGAGGAAGTTGCCGGCAGCGAAGGGCAGGATGTACCAGCCGACATGGCTGGCGGCGATTCCGAAGAAATCGGTCAGGATCAGTGCGAAAGTGAAGAAGATCGCATTGTAGAAGAAGGCCTGCGCGGCCATCAGCGTCAGCCCGACCAGCGAGCGCTGCCGATAGGTATAGAACAGCGTCACCGCGACCTCGCGCAACGGCGTGTGATCGCGCATCCGAAGCTTGATTTTCTCGAAGCCTTCGCTCGGCTGCTCGTGACCGAGCACGGAGGTCTCGATATCGGCCACGATCCTGTGAGCTTCTTCCGGGCGGCCATGGATCATCAGCCAGCGCGGGCTTTCTGGAATCCACATCCGCATCAGCAGCACGAAGAGGCCAAGCACCGCGCCGGTGAAATAGGCGATCCGCCAGCCGTGGTCCGGCGCAAGCAATGCGGGATCGAGCAGGACGATCGCGCTCAGCGCGCCGATCGCGGCGCCGATCCAGAAGCTGCCGTTGATGACGAGATCGGTCCAGCCGCGATAGCGCGCCGGCACCAGTTCCTGGATGGTCGAGTTGATCGCGGTGTATTCACCGCCGATGCCGGCACCGGTGAGGAAGCGAAACAGTGCGTAGCTCGCGACGTTCCACGACAGCGCGGTTGCAGCGGTCGCCGAGAGGTAAACCGCGAGCGTGATGAAGAACAGCTTCTTGCGCCCGATCCGGTCGGTGAGCCAGCCGAAGCCGAGCGCGCCGAGCACGGCGCCGGCGAGATAGGCGCTGCTGGCAAGGCCGACATCGGCGTTGGTGAAGTGCATCGCCGGGCTGTCCTTCAGCGCGCCCGACAGCGCACCGGCCAGTGTCACTTCGAGCCCGTCGAGAATCCAGGTGATGCCGAGCGCCAGCACGACGCGGGTGTGGAAGCCGCTCCAGCTGAGATTGTCGAGCCGAAGCGGGATCGAGGTCTCGATGACGCGATCGTCGCTCTGTGCAACTGGCGACGCAGTCCCGTCCGTCGTTTTCGCAGAGCTCAATTGTGTCCGCTGCAAGTTCATCAGATTGGACCAATGAGAAAAACCCCGGAACGATGTGTTCCAAGGTTCACTCTCCCAGGATTGCGGCAAACGGTGTGCCCGCCACGCGACGTCAACGCCGCAGGCCGGCCAGGGTTCCCGCAATGCGGAAAAGCAAGGAAAACAGCCGTATCACAGAGAACAGTTGGAGCGGGATCGGTTTTGTCGTCCCGGCGAAGGCCGGGACCCGCGGCCATGGCAATGGGCGCGCGGCGAATTGCACGTACAACAATAATGAGTGGTGGTTATGGGTCCCGGCCTGCGCCGGGACGACGATAATTGATAGGCCAGCGCGCTTACGCCGCGCGGATATTCGCCATGAAACGGTCGAGCTCCTCGCGCAGCCGCGAGCTTTCGACCGACAGCGAGCGTGCCGAGTTCAGCACCTCTTCGGAGGCCGCTCCCGTCTCGGTGGCGCCGCGGTTGACCTGGGTGACGCTCGATGCGGTTTCCTGGGTGCCCTGTGCGACGTTCTGCACGCTGCGCGCGATCTCCTGCGTTGCCGCGCTCTGCTGCTCGACCGAGCTCGCGATGTTGGTCGCGATCCCGGAGATCTGCCCGATGGTGCCGCCGATCTCCTTGATCGCGACGACGGATTCCTGCGTCGCGGCCTGCATGCCCGCGATGTGGCTGGAGATCTCGTCGGTGGCCCTGGCGGTCTGGCTCGCCAGCGATTTCACCTCGGAGGCGACCACCGCGAAGCCGCGGCCCGCATCGCCCGCGCGGGCGGCCTCGATGGTGGCGTTCAGCGCCAGCAAATTGGTCTGCTCGGCGATCGCCGTGATCAGCTTGACCACGTCGCCGATCTCCTGCGCGGCACGCGAGAGCTTGCCTATCCGCGCATCGGTCTGCTCGGCCTGACGCACGGCGGAATCGGCGATCTGGCTGGATTCCTTGGCGCGGCGGCCGATCTCGTCGACGGATGCGGACAATTCCTCGGTCGCCGAAGCCACCGACTGCATGTTGCTGGAGGCCTCCTCGGAGGAGCCGGCGACCTGGCTGGACAGGTTCTGCGTGGTCTCCGCAGTCCGGGTCAGCGTGCCAGCGGCCGACTCGAGCTGCACGGCGGAAGCCGACACGTTGGAAACGATCGCGCCGACGGCGGATTCGAATTCGTCGGCAAAACGAATCAGCTCGGTGCGCCGCGCCGCGGCGCTCGCCTTGTTCTGCGCTTCCTGGGTCGCGGCATCGCGCTCGGCCTTGGCGACCGCCTGAACCTTGAATTCCTCCACGGCGCCGGCCATCTCGCCGAGCTCGTCACGGCGGCCGAGGCCGGGCAGCACGACATCGAAATTGCCCGCCGCAAGTTCGCGCATCGCCGCACACATCGCCGCGATCGGCCGCGAAATGCCCTTGCCGAGCAGGAACGCCCAGACCAGCCCGAGCACGAAGCTGCCGGCGGCGAGCATCAGGATCAGCTGCTCGGTGTCGCCGATCATCGTGTGCGATTCACTTTCAAGCCGCTTCTGGTCGGCAAATAGATCGGACTTCATCGCCGCCGCGCCCTGGCTGATCGCGGCCGCGGATTCCGTCATCTCGACGGTCAATTCGTCGATCGCCTTCGCATTGGCGATCAGCTTGGCGAGCGCCTCGCGATATTCTTCGAGCAGCGCAGTGATTTCCTTCACCCCTTGGGTGATCCGCTCGTTCTGCGAGGTGATCCCCTTCACCAGATTGTCGGCGAATTTCAGCCGGGCCAGCGCGCTGGAGGCGACGGTCTTGTCGCCGTTGACGACGAAGGTGTTGACCGCCCCGGTGATCGACTGCAGTTGGTCGGCCACCTTCTTGGCGCCGAACTGGATCGACTGCAGCTCGGAATCATCGGCATTGCTCGGGAGGTCGTCGAGCTTGTAGCGCATCGAGGTGGCGCTGCGGACCAGCCTGTTCTGCGCGGTCTGCGCGCTCTCGTCCTTGATCCGGACGATCTCGGCAAAGATCTTGGTGAAGGCGCGGAATTCACGCTCCAGCTTGGTGATCTGGTCGAGCCGGGCCGGGTTGGTGGTGCCCTTCATCGACGCCATGATGGCGTCCTTCAGGCTGGCTTCGGCGGCGAGCGCCGCTTTGGCGTCGTCCTCCTTGCCGGTCGCGACGTAGTAGCGTGCCAGCGAGCGGTAGGAGATCAGTTCGCGGTCGATGTTGCGGGCGAGATCGGCTTCCGCGACGCTCTGGCGATAGGAGCCGACGCCGGCGGAGACCCGCTCGAAGCCCATATAGGCGAAGCCCATGGTGGCGGCCGAGAGCGCCAGCGTGACGGCAAAGCCGAGCATGATCTTGGCGCGGAATCTGAGGGTTGGGAACCTGATCGAGAGCGATCGCTTGAGTCCCGGCATTCCACCCCCCGTCTTCATTCTGAAAACCACGCGGGGTCCGGCAGCAACCCGCCCCAGACCCCGGAGGGCAAAACTAAGGCAGAATCGATAAGGCCCGGTAAATGGGCAACAAGTTCGCCTGAATCGGCACGCTACTACCTTGGTCGGGCCAGGAGGGTGGGCTTGGTGATTGACGCGCGGGACCGGCCCGATAGTTTAGAACCGATCAAACCTGTCCCTGCCCGGGCCAGGAGAACACATCGGGAGGTGTCCCATGTCATCGCGTCGACCGGCGCCGTTGGCGCTTGCGGCGAGCGAAGCTGCCGGCAAAGTCCGGCCAATGACATTCCCCCTCACGACCTAGAATTTATCGGCGGGCCTGACCGCAACCAATCGCGGCATGGCCCGTATGCCCTTACGACCCGCGCTGCCTCAACCGGCCGCGCCAAGAAAAACAAAAAATTCTGCTCAGGGAGAACGCCTTTGGCGAAGGAGAACGGCAGCGCCACCGACAGCATTGTCGTGGTGCAGGCAAAGACCGACGGGCCGCTGCAAGCAGCCGACGAGATCGCGCGCCAATTGGCGTCAGCTGATCTCGCGATGCTCGTGGTGTTCGTGTCGCCGTTCTATGACCCTCAGGAATTCATTGCCGAACTGTCCCGCCGGATGCCCGACGTTCCGATCTTCGGCTGCACCACAGCCGGCGAATTGTCGCCCGGTGGCTGGGACGAGGACAGCGTCGTCGCGATGGGCTTCAACGCAGCCGATTTCGTCATCGCGGCGCGGCCGCTGTTCGACCTCGCGACCTTCAGGGTCGATCATGGCCGCTCGATCTGCACCGAGTTGCAGAACGAATTCGCGCAGCGCACCGAGCACTGCGACCACACCGAGGATTCCTTCGGGCTGCTCTTCATCGACGGCATGTGCCAGCGCGAAGAGACCATTATGTCGGCGATCTATGCAGCGCTCGGCGACATTCCGGTGGTCGGCGGCTCGGCCGGCGACGGTCTGCGCTTCGAGAAGTCCTGGGTATTCCATGGCGGCGAGGCCCATACCGACGCCGCCGTCCTGATCCTGATCCGGACCCGGCTGCCGTTCCGCCTGTTCAAGTGCGACCATTTCGAGCCGACCTCGACCAAGATGGTGGTGACCGAGGCTGATACCGAGCACCGTATCGTCAAGGAATTGAATGCCGAGCCGGCCGCGCTGGAATATTCCCGCGCCGTCGGCCTCAGCGACAGCAAGCTCGAATTGTTCTCCTTCGCCGCGCATCCGGTCCTGGTCCGCGTCGGCGGCGCCTATTACGCGCGGTCGATCCAGCGCACCAATCCGGACGGATCGCTGCAATTCTTCTGCGCCATCGACGAGGGCATGGTGCTGACGGTGGCGCGCGAGCGCGATCCGATCGACGTGACCAGCCGCCTGCTCGAGGAGCTGACCGAGGATCTTGGCGAGGTTTCGATGTTCATCGGCTTCGAATGCGTGCTGCGCCGGCTCGATGTCGAGCAGCGCCAGCTGTCGCGAGAGATGTCGGAGCTCTATCGCCGCAACAAAGTGATTGGCTTTCAGACCTATGGCGAGCAGTATCGCTCCATGCATGTCAACCAGACGCTGACCGGCATCGCCATCGGCAAGCGGGCTGTCGCGCCGCAATGACCGACACCAAGACCACGCGAATTGCGACGCTCGAACGCGAGGCCGAGAAGCTGCGCAAGATCAACGCGGCGCTGATGTCGCGCGTCGAACGCTCGACCGATCAGCAGCTCAACGCGTTCTCGCTGTTCGAGACCGCGATTGCGCTCGATCAGCAGGTCCGCGACCGCACCAAGCAGCTCAAGCAGGCGCTGCAATCGCTGGAAAAGACCAATGGACGCCTGCTGCAGGCCAAGCAGCAGGCCGAGGCGGCAAGCTCGCTGAAATCATCGGTGCTGATTTCGGTGACGCACGACCTGCTGCAGCCGCTGAACGCGGCAAGGCTGACGCTGTCTGCGCTGACCGAAATGGCGCCCGAGCCCAAGAGCGTCGCGCTGACCGACCAGATCGACCGTTCGCTGGCGACGCTCGAGGACATGCTGCGGACGCTGCTCGACATCTCGAAGCTCGATGCGGGCGTGCTCCGGCCCGAGTTCGGCCCGGTCGCGATCGCCTCGCTGTTCGAGCCGCTGGAGCAGGAATTCGTGGCGACCGCCGCCAAGCGCAACCTCGGCTTCAAGATCATGCCGTCATCCGCGGTGGTGCGCTCCGATCCGCTGATGCTGCGCCGGATCCTGCAGAACCTTGTGGCCAACGCGCTGCGCTACACCCAGCGCGGCACCGTGCTGATGGGATGCCGTCTCAAGGGCGAGGATATCTGCATCGAGGTGCACGACACCGGGCCGGGCATCCCGGAAGCCCAGCGCGAGGCCATCTTCGTCGAGTTTCAGCGCGGCGAAGCCAGTGCCGGCGACAAGGCGGGTATCGGGCTCGGCCTTTCGATCGTGCGGCGGTTTGCCGACCTGCTCGGCCATGACATCAGGCTGAACTCGCGCGCCGGCAAGGGCTCGGTGTTCTCGGTCACCGTGCCGCGCACCCTCGATCCGGTTGCGATCCCGGTGCGCGAGCAGGCCAGCGTCGACTATCGCTATGGCGGCATGGAGGGCGCAAAAATCCTGCTGATCGAGAACGACCTCTCGAGCGCCGAGGGTCTCGCCCACCTGCTGGAGAAATGGGGCTGCGACGTCGCGGTGACGATCTCCAAGACCGAGGCGCTGGAGCGCATCCACGCGCTCGACGGCATTCCCGACGCCATCATCGCCGATCTGCACCTCGACAATGGCGAGACCGGCATCCAGGCCGTCGACGTGATCCGCGGCGAGATCAACGCCAAGGTTCCGGCGATCATCGTGACCGCCGACTACTCGGCCAAGGCCGCCTCCGACGTGTCGGCCTACGGCCATGAGCTGTTGAAGAAGCCGATCAAGCCCGCCGAGATGCGCTCGCTGCTGTCGTTCCTGCTGGCGGCGGAACAGTCAGCCGCGCGGCTATGAGGAGGCGCCGCGTGACGGCGACGCCGTCACCGGCGCGTGGTCGTGCTTGCCGAAGTCGAGCTTCGACATCGCGATGATCGCCTCGGTCCGGCTTCGCACGCCGAGCTTCCGCAGGATCTCCGAGACATGCACCTTCACGGTGGTCACCGAGATATCGAGCTCATAGGCAATGTGCTTGTTCTGCAGCCCGCGGCAGATCATGTCCAGCACGCGAAGCTGCTGCGCGGTGAACTGGCCGAGATGCTGCATCAGTTCGCGCGTCTCGGCCTGGCCCTTCCGCGCGGCGGCGGTGTCGCGGAAGCGGGTTGGCAGGCACACCGCGCCTTCGAGGATGCCGCGCAACAGCCGCGCCAGCTCGACCTTCGGCGTCGACTTCGGGATGAAGCCGGAAATGCCGAGCGAGATCGCCCCGCCGATGATCCGGGAATCGTCATGCGCCGACACGATCACCAGCGCACTGCGCGGCGCTGCGGCACGCACCCGGTAGGCGCCGAGCAGGCCCGTGGTCCCGGGCATCGACAGATCGAGCAGGATCAAATCGAGGCCGTCGCGCGCGGCAATCACATCCAGCGCACCGTCGATCGAGGTCGCCTGCAGCACCTCGGCATCGGGAAACTCGGCCCCGATCACGCCGATCAGGGCGGCACGGAACAGCGGGTGATCCTCGACGATCAGCAGTCGAGGGGCACCCGCCTTGCCGAGCGGCGGCTCGTCCGCTAGGGGCGCGGTCGTGGTCAATGCTGCGCCGTCCTCCCTCGGATCGCTGATGACAGCCATTGTGCGCACGAGGTTATCCCAAAGCCGACCGGCAGCCTATAGGGGCGACCTTCAATGCGCGTGCCTCGCAGTGCAGCAAGCCTAGGGCGCCTTCTCCGCCTTCGTGCCCACGCAGGTGTCGGGGACGGGAAGCGGGATCTTGCCGAGCTCGATGATCGCCTTGTTGCGGCTGAACAGCTTCAGCTTGCGCAGGATCTCGGTCACATGCGCCTTCACGGTGGATTCCGCGAGCTTGAGCTCGGAGGCGATCTCGCGGTTCTGCAGGCCGCGGATGATCAGATGCAGCACACGGATTTGCTGCGGCGTCAGCTTCTGGATCCGCTCGCGCAGCGTCCGCGCCGTCTCGGATTGGTCCAGCGCGCCGACCGCGACGAAATCCCGCGGCGCCGAGACCGACCCGCTCAGCACCCGCGCGATCGCCTGCGAGAGCTCGCCGAGCGAGGTCGACTTCGGCAGATAGCCGACCGCGCCCATCTCCAGGGCCTCGCGGATGGTGTGCTTGTCCTCCTCGCTCGAGACGATGGCGATCGGCAGCCGCGGATAGCGATCCCGAATCTTCTGGAAGCCCGAGAAGCCGACCACATCGGGCAACAGCAGATCGAGCAGCGCCAGATCGATATTCGGCTCGCTGGCGAGGATGCCGAGCGCCCCCTTGATCGAGGTCGCCTCATAGATTCGGGCATCCGGGTGCGAGATGCGGATGGCATTGCCAAGCGCCTCGCCAAACAGAGGGTGATCGTCGATGATCAGGAACCCCATCATGAGGACCCTCGCACTGCTAGAGCCATTTCCGTTCCGATTACATCGGAACGGGGCTCTCGATTCATGTTCTGACGCGTTTTCTTCACGCGAACCGGTATCCACTTCGCTCGAAAACGCTCCAATCGCCGATGGCCGCGGCTAGTTCGATCCGCCGGTATCCTGCACGCTCTGCAGATAGGCATATACGTTTCTGAGCTCGTCGTCGCTGAAGACATCCTTCCAGGCCGGCATGCCCTTGGCTGGCCGCCCGTCATGGACCGTCTTCCAGTAGGTCGATTCCATGTCGTCAGCATAGCGCTTCTTCAGCAGCCTGAGATCGATCTTCCGCTCGGCCTGCACCGCGTCCGGGCCATGGCAATGGGCGCAGGTGCCGTTGAAGACCTCCCGCCCCGCCATGGCATCCCCCTTGGCATCCCCGGTCGCCGCCGCGGTCTGAACCGGTTTCTCGGGCGCGACCGCCTGCCCGACCGTGACGGGTTCGCCTGCCCCGACGGACGACGTCGTCGCCGGGGCCGCCTGGCCGAACTTCACCGGCGCGCCGTTCGGCACACCATATTTGGCGAACAGGGCGGAAATGTCCGCCCGCAGCGACGGAAGCACGGCGTCGACTTCATCGCGCAGGGCGCCGGACGCCTTGGCGAAGCCGATCGCGGTCGCCCACAGCAAGCCGTCGCCCTCGGTCGACACGATCTGATACTTGTCACCATAGTTGGTCTTGTTCAGCCAGCCCGCCACCGGCGCCCAGATGAAGGCGATGTCCACCTTGCCCTGATCGAGCGCCGCCATGCCCTCCTCGGGGCTCAGCACGGTGACCTTCTGGATCTCGTCACGCAGCGCCAGCAGGTTCTGCGGCGTCGACTGATACTGCACCGCAACCCGCAATCCCTTGAGGTCGTCGACGCCGGCAAGCTTGCGATCTTTGGCGCCGACCAGCGCATAGCCTTCATGGGCGATCGGCTTCGAGAAGATCACGGCCGGACCCATGAAATCGTCGATCAGCGGCAGGCCGACCATGGCGTCGCACTGCTTGCTGAGCAGCGTCTCCCGCACGGTGCGCTTGCCGAAATAGGACTTGTACCAATTGGTGCTCACCGTGCGGCCGAGCCTTTGCGCCACCGCCTGGCCGATCTCGAGATAGAGGCCGGGCTTGCCCGGATCGTCGCTCGAGAACGGCAGGTTGGTCGGGTCGGCGCAGAGCCGCAGCGGCGGCTTGGCCTCGTCCGCGCCGGCCGACAGGGCCGGCGCGAGCAGCGCGGTGGAGAGCAGCACGGCCCGGATCGCCCTTCCCAACTGGGCGCCGCGCGCACATTTGGACACTTCGTTCCGGTTGATGCAGGACACGGACAATGCTGCCTCCTTGGACGATGCATTACTGCAGGGCGAACACGAACAGCGAGCCGCCTTCGGGCGCCGCGGCAACCATCTTCTTGCCGATGTCACCGAGGAAGGCCGGCAGCGCCGCGGTGCGTCCGACCACGATCGCGACATACTGCTTGCCGTCGACCGAATAGGTCACCGGACCGGCGCCGATGCCGCTGCCGAGGTTCTTGCTCCACACGACCTTGCCGTTCTTGGCATCGATAGCGCGGAAGTCACCGTGCAGATTGCCGGAGAAGACGAGATTGCCGCCCGTCGTCAGCGTGCCGCCGTTGAAGGGCAGGTCTTCCTTGATGCCCCACACCTTCTTGTTGGCGACGGGATCCCAGGCCACCAGCTCGCCGAGGAAGCCGCCGGGGCCTTCCTTGGTCGGGAATTCGGCGCCGAGATAGAACACGCCACGCTTGTAGTTCACGTCGCTGACCGACCAGTCCATGCAGACATTGTTGGTCGGGATATAGACCAAGCCAGTCTCCGGGTTGAACGACATCGGCTGCCAGTTCTTGCCGCCGATCAGGTTCGGGCAGATGTCCTTGGCGGGATGGCCGGGGCCCGGACGCTTGTCCGGATCCTCTTCCGCCCGCATCGTGTTGATGTCCCACTTCTTGGCCCAGTTGGCGAAGACATACTTCTCGGCCGAGATCATCTTGCCGGTTTCGCGGTTGGCCACGAAGAAGAAGCCGTTGCGGTCCGCCTTCATCAGAACGGGCGTTTCACTGCCCTTGATCTTCAGGTCGGCGAGCAGCAGCTCGTTGACGCCGTCATAGTCCCAGGCGTCGGCCGGCGTGCCCTGGATGTGCCACTTGATCTTGCCGGTGTTGGGATCGATCGCCAGCGTCGAGGCGGTGTAGAGGTTGGTCAGCTTGCCGAAATTGCCGTCGCCGGTGGAGCGCACCGCGGTATTCCACGGTCCCGGATTGCTGGTACCCCAGTAGACCGTGTCGGACTTGGCGTCGTAGGAGCCGACCAGCCAGGCGGCGCCGCCGCCATGCAGCCCGGTGTCGCCCTTCCAGGTGTCGCTGCCGGGTTCGCCGGGCGCCGGCACCGTGTAGGTCTGCCAGAGCAGCTTGCCGTCCTTGAGCGAGAACGCCTGCAACGAGCCGCGGACGCCGTATTCGCCGCCGCCGAATCCGGTGATCACCTTGTCGCGAACCACGAGCGGCGGCGAGGTGATGACCGAGCCCTGCTTGTAGTCGACCACCGTCGAGGTCCAGAGCTCCTTGCCGGTCTCGGCGTCGAGCGCGGTCAGCTTGCCGTCGAGCCGGCCGACAAAAATCTTGCCGTCGGCGTAGGACACGCCGCGGCTGTTGACGTCGCAGCAGGCGTATTGAAGCACGTCATCGGGAATATCGGGCTGCCAGGTCCATTTGCGCGCGCCGGTCGCTGCATCGATCGCATAGACGTATTTCGGACCCCACGAGGTCGACACGTACAGTGTCCTGCCGATCACGACCGGCGAAGACTCGTTGGATCGCAGCGAAGCCAGCGACAGCGAGTAGACCAGCTGCAGCTTGCCGGCATTCTCGGAATTGATCTGCTTCAGCGGGCTGAAGCGCGTATTGCCGTAGTCGTGGCCTGCGATCGCCCATCCGTTGGGATCGGACGCCGCCTTCACGACGGAATCATTGGCTCTCGACGCACCAATGCCTGCCATCACCATGGCGACCAGTGACACACCGGCAAAGAAAATCCCGCTCCTCAGCTTCATTGGCTTCCTCCAATATGGTTTCGTTGCCGCGATGGATGCATCGCGCGCGCGGATCGCTACCCAATTTCATGAACCAGCGATCTCTGTCGCTGCGTCGGCGATGAAAATGACAGCAACGCTTTTGCGCCGTTATAGGCGGAAGGTAGTAGCAATCACGGCGACGATTTTCGGCACGTTGCGAGCACCGTCAGCCTGCCGAGAATCGCTTGCGCCGCAGCGCAATTTGATCGCGCCGGAGCACGTCGCTGCCAGCTTGCAAATTGCTCATTGAACGGCCGCCTGCTAGGATCGGAAACACAGCCCGGCGCCTTCATGACAGGGCCGCGACTACGACTTTGATCGCGGTTACGCCCCACATGAAGCGTGATCTACTGGGCCCATAACGAAGCTATTGGGAGAAACGCGTGTCTACAGTCAAATTGACGGTAAACGGCAAGGCGGTCTCGGTCGACGTTGAGGACCGAACCCTCCTCGTGCACCTCTTGCGCGAAAATCTGAACCTCACCGGCACCCATGTCGGCTGCGATACCAGCCAGTGCGGCGCCTGCGTCGTCCATGTCGATGGACGGGCGGTCAAATCCTGCACCATGCTGGCCGGCCAGGCCGCGGGCTCCAACGTCACCACGATCGAAGGCCTCGCCAAGGGCGACGAACTGCACCCGATGCAGGCGGCGTTCCGCGACAATCACGGCCTGCAGTGCGGCTATTGCACCCCCGGCATGATCATGTCCGCGGTCGATATCGTGCACCGCCATGGTGGCAAGCTCGACGAGGAAACGGTTCGCCACGAGCTAGAAGGCAACATCTGCCGCTGCACCGGCTACCACAACATCGTCAAGTCGGTGCTCGATGCAGCCGGCCGCATGAAGGTCGCGCAGGCCGCCGAATAGCCGGCCCACGCAGCACACACGATCAAGCTCATCACCGCCAGTCTCGATGGAAACGGCGGCAAAACGAATCTCCGGTCGGGAGGACCAGACCATGGGTGTTGAAGGTATTGGCGCACGCGTCGTGCGCAAGGAAGATCGCCGGTTCATTACCGGCCAGGGTCGTTACGTCGACGACGTCAAGATGGTGGGCATGAGCTACGCTCACTTCATCCGCAGCCCGCATGCACATGCCAAGGTCAAGGGCATCGATTCAACCGAGGCCATGAAGATGCCCGGCGTGATCGCGGTGCTGACCGGGCAACAGATCGTCGACGACAAGGTCGGCAATCTGATCTGCGGCTGGGCAATCACCTCGAAGGACGGTTCGCCGATGAAAATGGGCGCGTGGCCGGCGATGGCGCCGGAGACCGTGCGCTTTGTCGGACAGGCGGTCGCGGTCGTGATCGCCGAGACCAAGAACCAGGCCAAAGACGCCGCCGAAGCTGTCGTCGTCAATTATGAAGAGCTTCCCGCCGCAGCCGACATCAAGGCCGCGATCAAGCCGGGCGCACCCCAACTGCATCCCGAAGCCCCCGGCAATATCATCTATGACTGGCACATCGGTGACGAAGCCGCGGTCGGCGACGCCTTCAGCAAGGCGGCCAATGTGGTGACGCTGGAACTCACCAACAACCGCCTGGTGCCGAACGCGATGGAGCCCCGCGCGGCGGTCGCGCATTACGATCAGGCCGAAGAGCACTACACGCTCTACACCACGTCCCAGAACCCGCACGTCGCCCGCCTCGTGCTGTCGGCGTTCTACAACATCGCACCGGAACACAAGCTGCGCGTGATCGCCCCCGACGTCGGCGGCGGCTTCGGCTCCAAGATCTACATCTATCCGGAAGAAATGGTGGCGCTGTGGGCCTCGAAGAAGGTCAACCGCCCGGTGAAGTGGACCGGCGACCGCTCCGAAGCCTTCCTCACCGACGCGCATGGCCGCGACCATGTCTCGAAGGCAGAGATGGCGTTCGACAAGGACAACAAGATCCTTGGCCTGCGGGTGAAGACCCATGCCAATTTCGGCGCCTATATGTCGCTGTTCTCTTCGGCGGTCCCGACCTATCTCTACGCGACGCTGCTGTCGGGCCAGTATGTGATTCCGGCGATTTACGCTGAGGTGATCGCCGTCTACACCAATACCACACCGGTCGACGCCTATCGCGGCGCAGGCCGCCCCGAGGCGAGCTTTCTGGTCGAGCGGATGATGGAGACTGCGGCGCGGCAGTTGAAGGTCGATCCGACCGAGTTGCGCAAGAAGAACTTCATCACCACGTTCCCGTATCAGACGCCCGTCATCATGGCGTATGACATCGGCGACTTCCACGCCTCGATCGATGCCGCAATGAAGGCGATCGACTATGCCGGCTTCCCGGCCCGCAAGGCCAAGGCGAAAGCCAGTGGCAAGCTGCGCGGCATCGGCGTCTCCTGCTACATCGAGGCCTGCGGCATCGCGCCGTCAAAGGCGGTCGGCAGTCTCGGCGCCGGCGTCGGTCTCTGGGAATCGGCGGAAATCCGCGTCAATCCGGTCGGCACCATCGAGGTGCTCACCGGCTCGCACAGCCACGGCCAGGGCCACGAAACGACGTTCGCGCAGTTGATTTCAGAACGCCTGGGCGTTCCGATCAGCCAGGTCTCGATCGTCCATGGCGACACCGACAAGGTGCAGTTCGGCATGGGCACCTACGGCTCGCGCTCGCTCGCGGTCGGCGGTACGGCGATCGTGAAGGCGATGGAGAAGGTCGAGGCCAAAGCCAAGAAGATCGCGGCGCATGCGCTCGAGGCGTCCGAGAGCGACATCGTGATCGAGAATGGCGAGTTCAAGGTCACCGGCACCGACAAGTCGATCGCGCTGCCGATGGTCGCACTCGCCGCCTACACCGCGCACAATCTGCCTGACGGCATGGAGCCCGGCCTGAAGGAGACGGCGTTCTACGACCCGACCAACTTCACCTTCCCGGCCGGCGCCTATATCTGCGAGCTCGAGGTCGATCCGGGCACCGGCAAGACCTCCTTCGTCGACTTCGTCGCAGCCGACGACTTCGGCCGGCTGATCAACCCGATGATCGTCGAAGGCCAGGTCCATGGCGGCCTCGCACAGGGCATCGGCCAGGCGCTGCTCGAAGGCGCGGTCTATGACGACACCGGTCAGCTCGTGACCGCGTCGTTCATGGATTACACCATGCCGCGCGCCGACGACCTGCCGTCGTTCCAGCTCTCCCACACCACGACGCTGTGTCCGGGCAACCCGCTCGGCGTCAAGGGCTGCGGCGAAGCCGGCGCGATCGGCGCCTCGGCTGCCGTGATCAACGCGATCACGGACGCCATCGGCAACAACAAGCTTGAAATGCCGGCGACGCCCGATCGCGTCTGGCACGCCATCCACGGTTGAGGGAGGAAGAGCCATGTACGAGACAAATTATCACCGCGCTTCCTCGGTCGCTGACGCCGCAGCCACGTTCGCCAAGGGCACGGAATCAAAATTCCTTGCCGGCGGACAAACCCTGCTCCCCGTGATGAAGCAGCGTCTCGCCGCCCCTTCCGACGTGATCGACCTCTCCAAGGTGCAGGAGATGATCGGCATCGAGGTTTCGGGCGACACTGTCACCATTAAGGCCGCGACGCCGCATTACGACGTGGCGCAGAGCGACGCCGTGCAGAAGGCGATCCCCGCGCTCGCCAATCTGGCGTCGATGATCGGCGATCCCGCCGTGCGCTATCGCGGCACGATCGGCGGCTCGCTCGCCAACAACGACCCGGCGGCGGATTATCCGGCGGCGGTGCTGGCGCTCGGCGCGACGGTCAAGACCAACAAGCGGTCGATATCGGCGGAAGACTTCTTCAAGGGCCTGTTCACGACGGCGCTCGAGGATGGCGAGATCATTACCGCGGTGTCGTTCCCGGTCCCGGCCAAGGCCGGCTATGCCAAGTTTCCGAACCCGGCCTCGCGCTTTGCGCTGACCGGCGTGTTCGTCGCCAAGACCAAGTCGGGTGACGTCCGGGCCACGGCAACCGGTGCGTCGCAAAGCGGCGTCATGCGTGTGGCGCCGATCGAGCAGGCGCTGAAGGCGAACTGGGCGGCCTCGGCGCTCGACAGCGTCAAGATCCCGGCGAACGGACTGCTCGCCGACATCCACGGGTCGGCAGACTATCGCGCGAACCTGATCAAGGTGATGGGACAGCGGGCAGTGACCGCGGCCGGTTGATAGCGCCTAAACACAAGTCTGCAACGGCGCGCAGCGATGCGCGCCGTTCGCGTTTGCCGGCGCTCCGTTTTACCGGCGCCCGGCGGCAAAAGACGCTTGCCACATCCCGCATTAGGCGAGACAATTTAGCTAATCAGCTAATTAAAAATACCGTCCCACGGACGGCTGGGAGAATGCATGAACTGCGGCACCAAGCCCGCCGCAACAGCTCAGCCGCTTAACGCCCCACAACCAACGGAACAGCAACGTGCTCGATAAACCTGCCTCCCAGACCGCCGCTCGCGCCTCGGGCCCGCTCGCCGGCTTCCGAATCGTCGAATTCGCCGGCATCGGCCCCGGCCCGTTTGCCTGCATGCTGCTCGCCGACATGGGCGCCGAGGTCATCACGCTCGACCGGGTCGGCGCGGGCAAGAATTTGAAGGCGGTGGCCACCCGCGGCCGCAAGGTGATCGAGCTCGATCTGAAGAACAAGGCCGCCATCGCCGAAGCGCTCGACCTGCTCGGCCATGCCGACGCGCTGATCGAAGGCTTCCGCCCCGGCGTGATGGAGCGCCTCGGCCTCGGTCCCGATGTCGTGCTCGCGCGCAATCCAAAGCTGGTCTATGGCCGCATGACCGGCTGGGGCCAGGAAGGCCCGCTGGCGAACGCCGCCGGCCACGACATCAACTACATCTCGATAACAGGCGCGCTGGCTGCGATCGGCACCAAGGAGAAGCCGGTGCCGCCGCTCAACCTGGTCGGCGATTTCGGCGGCGGCGCGCTCTACCTCGTGGTCGGCGTGCTCGCGGCACTGCTGGAAGCGCAGAAGTCCGGCAAGGGCCAGGTGGTCGATACCGCGATGTGCGACGGCGCGGCGTCGCTGATGTCGATGTTCTACGACATGGCCGCGCAGGGCCGCTGGAGCGGCGGCCGCGACCAGAATTTCCTCGACGGCGGCGCGCATTTCTACGGCGTCTACGAATGCTCCTGCGGCAACTTCATCTCGATCGGCTCGATCGAGCCGCAGTTCTACGCGCTGCTGCGCAAGCATGCCGATCTCTCCGACGCCGACTTCGACGCCCAGATGGACCGCAAGGCCTGGCCGGCGCTAAAGGAGAAGCTGGAAAAGGTGTTCAAGAGCAAATCGCGCGCCGACTGGTGCACGATCATGGAAGGCACCGACATCTGCTTCGCGCCGATCCTGACCATGGAGGAAGCCCCGAAGCATCCGCACATGGCGGCGCGCCAGGTTTTCGTCGAGCGCCACGGCGTCACCCAGCCCGCCCCCGCGCCGCGCTTCTCGCGCACGCCGTCCGCAATCCGCGAGCCGGAATTGGCGAGCATTGGGGATGTGACGGCGGCCTGGAAGGCGGGGAAATAATCTCGCTGTCGTCCCGGACAAGCGAGCGTAGCGAGCGCGGATCCGGGACCCATAACCCCGGAACGTCGTTGTGGCGCACGACCGCTCCGCGGGACTGCCATCCGGCATACGCGATCAATTCCGCGGCATGGGTCCCGGCATGCGCCGGGACGACACCTGTTGGCTGTGCGCTAGCGTGGCACGCTAACGCTGTACCTACGCGGCGTGATCGACCTTCAGCACGCCGCGGCGGATCTGGTCTTCCTCGATCGACTCGAACAGCGCCTTGAAGTTGCCTTCGCCGAATCCGTCGTCGCCCTTGCGCTGGATGAATTCGAAGAAGATCGGCCCAATCGCGTTCGCCGAGAAGATCTGCAGCAGCACCTTGGTCTGGCCGCCTTCGACCACGCCCTCGCCGTCGATCAGGATGCCGTTGGTCTTTAGCCGCGCGAGGTCCTCGCCATGTTTCGGCAGGCGGGCGTCGATCCGCTCGAAATAGGTCTCGGGCGGCGACGGCATGAACGGCAAGCCGGACGAACGCAGCGTCTCGACCGTCGCATGGATATCGCGCGCGCCGCAGGCGATGTGCTGGATGCCCTCGCCGCGGTAGACGTTGAGATACTCCTCGATCTGCCCGGAATCGCCGGCGTCCTCGTTGATCGGAATCCGGATCTTGCCGTCCGGGCTGGTCAGCGCGCGGGAGAACAGGCCGGACGCGCGGCCCTCGATGTCGAAGAAGCGGATCTGGCGGAAGTTGAACAGCTTGGCATAGAAGCCGGTCCAGACATCCATGCGGCCGCGATGGACGTTGTGGGTGAGATGATCGACATAATAGAGACCGGAGCCCGCGGGGCGCGGGTTGGCGGCCCCTAACCATTCGAACTCGGCATCATAGGCCGAGCCCTTGGCGCCGTAGCGATCGACGAAATAGAGCAGGCTGCCACCGATGCCCTTGATCGCGGGCACATCGAGCGTCTTCTCTGCGGATGAAACATCCGCCGGCTCCGCGCCGAGCGTAATCGCGCGCTCATAGGCCTGCTTCGCATCGACCACGCGGAACGCCATCGACGGCGCGCAGGGGCCGTGCGCGGCGACGAAGTTGAAGCCGTGGGTGCCCGGCTCCTCATTGACGAGATAGTTGATGTCGCCCTGGCGATAGACCGTGATCCTCTTGGTCCGGTGGCGAGCCACCGCGACAAAGCCCATCAGCTTGAACAGGGCGTGCAGCTCGCCGGGAATGGGGTGGGCATATTCGACGAACTCGAAGCCGTCGGTGCCCATCGGATTGTCGGCGCTGATCTCGGCCGGCGGCGCATCGTGCGGAAACGGACCCATGACGGTACTCCCTGATTTTTCTGGAGATCAGTTTCCGTCATCTGCTGTGCAACGTGCGTGCAAAATGACCTTCGTTTTGCTAGGATCGCGCACGATCTGTGCATGAATTGGACATTTCACGCATGCCTGAAGTCGACGCCTTCGACCTCAAAATGCTCGCCGCGCTGCAAGATGACGGCCGGCTGACCAACCAGCAGCTCGCCGACCTGGTCGGGCTCTCAGCCTCGCAATGCTCGCGGCGCCGGATGCGGCTGGAGGAGGAGAAGGTCATCGCTGGCTACCATGCCGACCTCGCCGGCGAGGCGCTCGGCTTCGGCCTGATCGCCTTCATCCACATCACGCTCGCGACCCATTCGCCCGACAATGCCAAGCGGTTTCGCGAGCTGGTCAACCGCGTCGACGACATCCAGGAGGCCTACGCGCTGACCGGCGATGCCGACTACGTGCTCAAGGTGATGCTGCGCGACCTGAAGAGCCTGTCCGACATCGTCAACAACGTGCTGATGCCGCACCAGAGCGTCGCGCATGTGCGCTCCTCGATCGTGCTCGACCGGTTGAAGGAGAGCACGAAGCTGCCGCTCAAATCGCTACAGACGTGATGGCGCAAATCGAGGGAAATACGCCGTTCGCTTCTGTGGCGCGACTTGCGATTATTCCTTCAAAATTGAGCAAGAGAGACGATCATGGCGCTGCAGCTGCGACCGAACTGCGAATATTGCGACAAGGACTTGCCGCCGAGCGCTGTGGACGCGCGGATCTGCTCCTATGAATGCACGTTCTGTGCGGACTGTGCCGAGACCAAGCTCGGCAATGTCTGCCCGAACTGCGGCGGCGGTTTTTTGCGCCGCGGCCGATCCGCCCCGCCAAGCCGTGGCGGCCAGGCGTTTGCACGGTGAACCAGCCGCCGTCGGACAAGCGGGTGCACCTGAAATACAGCCTCGAGGATGTCGCGGAGAATACTTCACGGTTGAGGGATATCAGGCCCGAGGAGCGGTAAGGCTTACTCCGCTGCCTGGCTCCCTCCCCCTAAAAGGGGGAGGGCGGGGTGGGGGTCAAGCCGCGGGCGCTGGCATTAGTGGAGAGAGCGGATCCCCACCCGGTTTGCTGCGCAAACCGACCTCCCCTTTTCAAGGGGAGGTGAAGAAGCGCCCGCGCGAGTTACTCCGCCGCGACGATCGTTCCCTCGACCTCGCCAAAGCCGACGCGATAGCCGTCGCCCTGGCACCAGCCGCGCATGACAAGCGAATCGCCGTTTTCGAGGAACGAGCGCGTGACGCCGCTGGCGAGTTCGACCGGCTCGGTGCCGTTCCAGCTGATTTCCAAGAGACTGCCGCGCTGATGCTTTTCGGGGCCGGAGATCGTGCCGCTGCCTAGGAGATCGCCGACATTCATCGCGCAGCCGCTGGAGGCATGATGCACCAGCTGCTGCACCGACGACCAGTACATGTATTTGAAGTTGGTGCTGCAGATCGTCTTCGCCTCGTTCATGGCGCCGGCGCGCAGCGCGACGTCGAGCTGCATGTCGTAGTTATTCGGCTGGGTCTGCTTCAGGTAAGCCAGCGGCTCCGGCTGCTGTGCCGGGCCCTGCATGCGGAACGGCTCCAGCGCCTCGCGCGTCACCACCCACGGGCTGATCGAGGTCGCGAACGCCTTGGCCTGGAACGGCCCGAGCGGCACATACTCCCATTGCTGAATGTCGCGCGCGCTCCAGTCGTTGAGGATGACGAAGCCGAAGATCATCTCCTCGGCCTGCTTCTCGGTCAGCATCTCGCCCATCGGCGATGCCTGCCCGACCACCACGCCCATCTCCAGCTCGAAGTCGAGCCGCTTGCACGCGCCGAAGCTCGGCACCTCAGCGGTCGGCGGCTTCAGCTGGCCGCGAGGGCGCCGGACCTTCGTGCCACTCACCACCACCGTCGAGGCGCGGCCGTTGTAGCCGATCGGTATGTGCAGCCAGTTGGGCTGCAGCGCATTGTCCTTGCCGCGGAACATGACGCCGACATTGGTGGCGTGCTCCTTCGACGAATAGAAATCGGTGTAGCCCGAGACGGCAAACGGCATGTACAGCCTGACGTCGGCCATCGGCACCAGCGCCCGCGCCCGCAACTCCCTGTTGTCGCGCAGCTCCGGATGGTCCGAGCGCAACAGCTCGCTGATCCGCGCCCGGGTCGCCGACCACACCTTTGGCCCGAGCGCCATGAAGGCGTTGAGCGAGGGCTGCGAGAACACGCCGAGCGGCCCGACATCGAGCCGGGAATCCTGCTCGAGCTCCCAGAGGTCGAGCACGAAGTCGCCGATCGCGACACCGACGCGCGGCGCGAGGCCGTCCTTCGACGAGAACACGCCGTAAGGCAGGTTCTGGATCGGGAAGTCCGAGGTGGGTGCGACGTCGATGAAGGAGCGGAGTTTTGGGTCGTTGGGGTGGGGCATCGCTTAGGCTCGTCCTTTCTTCCTTCTCCCCTTGTGGGAGAAGGTGGCGAAATCGACCGGAGGGAGATTGCGCCGGATGAGGGGTTTGTATCCGCGGAGACAGACCCCTCACCCGTCTCGAATTCGCTGCGCTCATTCGAGCCACCCTCTCCCACAAGGGGAGAGGGCAAGCATCACGGCTTGTTCGGGTCGAACTTCTTCTCCAACCCCTTCCAGCAATCCGAGTAATCATCCTGCAGCGTCGCCGACGTCGCGGCGTGCTGCGTCACGCGCTGCGGGAAGCGGGTTTCGAACATGAAGGCCATCGTGCCGGTCAGCTTCACCGGCTTCAACTCGCCGTTGCTGGCGTGTTCGAAGGCTTCGCGGTCGGGGCCGTGCGGCAGCATCATGTTATGCAGGCTAATGCCGCCGGGCACGAAGCCTTGCGGCTTGGCGTCGTAGACGCCGTAGATCAGGCCCATGAACTCGGACATGATGTTCATGTGGTACCACGGCGGGCGGAAGGTGTTGTCGGCCACCATCCAGCGCTCCGGGAAGATCACGAAGTCGATATTCGCGGTGCCCGCAGTCTCCGACGGCGAGGTCAGCACCGTGAAGATCGAGGGATCGGGATGATCGAACGCGATCGCGCCGACCGGCGAGAAGGTGCGCAGGTCGTATTTGTAGGGCGCGTAATTGCCGTGCCAGGCGACCACGTCGATCGGCGAATGCGGCAGCGTGGTCTTGAACAGCGCGCCGCCCCACTTCACGTAGAGCTCGGTCGGCGTGTCCTTGTCCTCGTAGCTCGCGACCGGCGTCAGGAAGTCGCGTGAATTGGCCAGGCAGTTGGCGCCGATCGGGCCGCGCTCCGGCAGCGTGAACGCGCCGCCGTAATTCTCGCAGAGATAGCCGCGTGCCGGGCCATTGGGAATCTCGACGCGGAATTTCACGCCGCGCGGGATCACCACGATCTCGCCCGGCTCGGCATCGATGCGGCCGAATTCGGTGACGAGGCGCAGATTGCCCTGCTGCAGCACGAACATCATCTCGCCATCGGCATTGTAGAAATGCTGATCGACCATCGATTTGGTGATGAGGTAGATGTGCGCCGCCATGCCGGCCTGGGTGTTGGCATCGCCTGCCGTGGTCATGGTCTGCACGCCTTGCAGGAAGGTCATGTCCTCCTTCGGGATCGGCGCCGGATCCCAACGCAGTTGCGCGATCGGCATGTCGTATTCGTGGCACGGCGCGGTGCGCCACAGCCCGGCATCAGCCTTGGCGAAGCGGCCGGAATGCCGCACCGACGGGCGGATACGGTACAGCCAGGAGCGCTCATTGGTGCCGCGCGGCGCCGTGAACGGCGAGCCGGACAGTTGCTCGGCATAGAGCCCGTAGGCGCAGCGCTGCGGCGAGTTGCGCCCCATCGGCAGCGCGCCGGGCAATGCCTCGGTCTCAAAACTGTTGCCGAAGCCGGACATGTAGCCCGGCGTCACTTGCCCCGAGCTGCGAACGATCTGATCAGGCGAGGTATTGATGTTCATTTCTATCCTCCTCCTTGCAGGGCGGCCCACATTTCCTGGTCGCGTTTGTCGGTCCAGATCACGGGATCGTCGATCCCGGATGCCTCGTCATAGGCGCGCGAAACGTTGAACGGCAGGCAGTGCTCATAGATCGCAAACTTCGAGAATTTCGGATCCATCACCTCGCGCGTCGCGGCCATGGATTCCTTCAGCGTGCGGCCCTTGGCGACGGACGATTCGGCGGCGCCATACAGCGTGGTGACGAAATCGCGGGTCATCGCAATCGCATCGCGTCCGGTCTCAAGGCCCTTCAGCGCGTCGCCGCGGCCCGGCGCGATCGCCTTCGGATTGAAGGCGCGGATCTCGTTCAAGGTCATCGGCCATTCGCGCAGATGCGCATCGCCGCAATAGCAGGCCGAGTGGTATTCGATCAGGTCGCCGGAGAACATCACCTCGGCGTCCGGCACCCAGGCGACGATGTCCCCCGAAGTGTGGCCGGCGCCGAGCTGCATCAGCCGCACCTCGCGCTTGCCGAGATAGATCGACATCTCGCCTTCGAAGGTCAGCGTCGGCCAGGTCAGGCCGGGAATGCTCGCGGCATCCTGGAACAGCCGCGGAAAGCGGCCGTATTCGGAATCCCAATCCTGCTGGCCGCGCTCCTGGATCAGCCGGTAGGTCTCCTGCGAGGCCACGATGCCCTGCGCGTGATAGGCCGACGCGCCGAGCACGCGCACCGCGTGATAATGCGACAGCACGACATATTTGATCGGCTTGTCGGTCACGGTCTTGACCCGCTCGATCACCTTGTTGGCCATCGCCGGCGTTGCCTGCGCGTCGAACACCAGGCAGCCGTCCTCGCCAACAATGACGGCGGTGTTGGGATCGCCCTCGGCGGTGAAAGCGTAGAGATCGGTGCCGATCTCCGAGAAGGTGACCTTCTTTTCCGCGAGATCCGTGGTCGATGCAAAACCTTTGGCCATCAGTTCAATCCTGTCCGTTTGATCAGTCTATTGTTGTTGCTGTTGTTGCTGCTGGCTCGCGTCCAGCATCCGCCGCTTCGCCAGCGCGATCGCTTCATGCAGCACGTCGAGATCGCCGATATGGTTGGCGAGCACCAGAACCAGCGCGGCATCGAGATCGGCGCTCTGCGCCTCGGTGAGGCCGCGATGCGCCTCGACGATGGCGCGAAAGGCGTCATCGGGCTTTGTGAAATTCGAACTGGTCGACAGCGCCATGACCGCTCCTCAGTTCAGGCCGGCGGCGCGCGCCAGCGCCGCATCGAGCGCCGGCCGCGCCGCGTTGCGGAAGCGCGCCGCGACGTAGCCGTCCGGGCGCAGCAGATAGGCGGTGCCGGGCTCGGCATCGTAGCGCTTGCCGGCGAGGCCCTGCGTGTCGACAAGGCCGCCCTCACCGCCGATCCGGATGCTGCCGACGCCATCGGGGACATCGGCTGCCGCGCCATTGCCAAACTCCAGCAGCGTGAAACGCGTTCCCTGCCTGATGAAAACGTCGGTCAGATAGGTGGAACCGCCGCCCTGCTCGGTCACCGGCGCGTCCAGCATCGAGGCGCCCGGCCGCGGACCGCCGCGCCAGTCGTCGCGATCGCCGCTCGACAGCGGCGTGTCATAGACCGACGGCACCGACAGCCGGCCGCCATTGACCATGCGCTTGCCGAACTCGGTATCCTCTGCGAGCGACAGCACCGCCTGGCGCAGCCGCGCCTCCTGTTTCGTCGCCGGCGCCATGAAATCGGTCGAGCGGGTCGACTCACGGATGTTCTCGTCCGCCGCCGCGCTGCGCTCGATATGATAGCTCTCCAGCAAGCGTTCCGACGAAAGCCGGCGCAGCACGCGGTCGAGCTTCCACGCCAGATTCTCGGCGTCCTCGAGCCCGGAATTGGCGCCGCGCGCGCCGAACGGCGAGACCTGGTGTGCGGAATCGCCGGCGAAGATCACCCGCCCGTGGATGAATTTTGCCATCCGACGGCACTGGAACTTGTAGAGCGAGATCCATTCGAACTCGAACTTGTCATGCCCCAGCATGCGCTCGATCCGCGGCCGGACATTCTCGGGCTGCTTCTCGGCCACCGGATCGGCATCCGGATTGAGCTGGAGATCGATCCGCCAGATGTCGTCGGGCTGCTTGTGCAGCAGCGCCGAACGTCCGGCATGGAACGGCGGATCGAACCAGAACCAGCGCTCGGTCGGGAACGCCGCGGTCATCTTGACGTCGGCGATCAGGAACTGGTCCTCGAACACCTGCCCCGTAAAGTCCGCACCGACCATCTGCCGCAGCGCGGAGCGGGCGCCGTCGCAGGCGACGACGAAGGAAGCATGAACCTGGTACGAGCCTTCAGGAGTGGCGATGGTCAGCGCGACGCCATCATTGCGGCTCTCCAGCGCGATCACCTTGTTGCGCCAGCGCAGATCGATCCCAGGCAGCTGCTCGACCCGGTCGACCAGATAGGCCTCGGCGTAGAACTGCTGCAGGTTGATGAAGGCGGGCCGCTTGTGCCCCTCTTCGGGAAGCAGGTTGAATTGATAAAGCTGCGAGGCGCCGTGAAAGATCTTGCCGACGCTCCACACCACGCCCTTCGCGACCATGCGGTCGCCGACGCCGAGGCGGTCCCAGAACTCCAGCGAGCGCTTCGAGAAGCAGATCGCGCGCGAGCCTTCGCCGATCCGGTCGGCATCGTCGAGCAGCACCACGCGCTGGCCGCGCTGCGCGAGGTCGATCGCGAGCGACAGCCCCACCGGTCCGGCACCGACCACGACGACGGGATGCTCTGCGATGTTGGCGCCCGACCGCTCCTGGTCGGGGTGGCGGCGATAGCCGAACTGGGTTTTGGCCTGTGCCGTATTGGCGTTTGCCATTGTATGACCCTGGATGTTCCCTTGCGCCGCGGCCCTTGGCTGCGGTTCTGTGTGACTGGCTTGCGACCAGGACCTTGCGGGTCGGCCGCGACCTTGCTAAATTAGTCTCACTTGCAACTATCTTAAACCCCCAGTCGGGGCCGCCGTCAACCCAAATTGGAGGGATTTTTGGCCAGGACCTCTGCAAGCCAGCCTCCAGCCCGGCCGCGCAGCGCCGTGGACGGGGACGTGCGCGACAATGCCGCGCCAGGAAAGAAGCGCCTCGACCTCTTCCACTTCATGCCGTTCCGCCTCAACCGGCTGGCGGCCGAGGTGAACTCGGCGCTATCGAGCGAATATCAGGCGCGCTACGGCCTCGACATTCCGGAATGGCGCGTGCTCGCCACGCTGGGCTTCCGCAGCGATCCCTGCAGCGCGCAATACATCGCGCATTGCACCCGCACGCATAAGTCCACCATCAGCCGCGCGGTGTCGGCGCTGATGGAGCGCGAGATCGTCGAGCGCGTCGAGAACGCCGACGATCGCCGCGAATTCCGCCTGCAGCTGACCAAAAAGGGCCAGGCGCTGTACGAAGAGCTGATCCCGCGCCTGCTGCGCAAGGAGCAGGAGATCATCTCCTGCCTGTCCGCGCAGGAACGCCGTGATCTCGGACGCCTGCTCGGCAAGATCGAGACCAGCCTCGAGCTGGTGCAGACCAGCGAAGAGGCCGACGCGAAGGATGTGTATTAGGCCGGCGCGACGCGCACGCCTACAAACCCGTCATCCTGAGGTGCGAGCGGAGCGAGCCTCGAAGGATGAATCGGCCCAGCTGGCGGCCGTCGACCCTTCGAGACGCGCGCAAGAGCGCGCTCCTCAGGGTGACGGTGATGGAATGTCTGTGCGCGGCTCCCTCCAGCGTCATTGCAAGCGAAGCGAAGCAATCCATACATCCGAGCATGCGGGACGATGGATTGCTTCGTCGCTACGCTCCTCGCAATGACGGAGCCGTCACGCCCTGTCGATATGCTTGGCGATCACAGGGAAGTAATTGTCCTTCGATCCCTTGTCGATCGCCTCTTGCAACACCGTGCCGATCAGCTCCGCGCCACGGATATTGATGCCGGCGTCGGCCGCCAGCTCCAGCGCGTAGGACAAATCCTTCAGCGCATATTCGGTCGAGAACGCGCGCTCGGGAAACACGCCCGGCACGATCGCCTTCATGCCGTGGTTACGCAGCGCGAAGCTGTCCGCCGAGCCCTTCGACAGGGTATCGAGCAGCAGCTTCGGATCGACGCCATTGTGCTTCGCCACCGCGACGGCCTCGGCCAGCGCGTTCACGGTCTCGAACAGCACCATGTTGTTGAGGATTTTTGTCACCTGCCCGGCGCCGACCTCGCCGCAATGGGTGACGTCGGTGGCGAAACAGCGGATCAGCGGCTCGATCGCCGCATAGAGCGCGGGCACCGCGCCGACCATCACGCTGAGCGTGCCGTCCTGCGCCGCCTGCCGCGTGCGCGCGATCGGCGCGTCCGCCCAGGCCGCGCCTTTGGCCCGCAACTGCCCGGCAAAATCGCGGGTTTGGCTGACCGACGACGTGCCGAGATCGACCACCACCTGGCCGCTCCTCGCATTCTTCAGGATGCCGTCGCCCTCGAACACCGCGCGCACATGTTTGGCGCTCGGCAGGCAGAGGAACAGCACCTCACTCTGCCTGATGACATCAGCGACCGTTTCAGCCACCTCGGCGCCGTCAGCGCGCAGCCGCTGCAGTGGTTCGGCCGACAGGTCGAACACGACGACGCGCTTGCCGCTCTTCCTGACCAGGTTGCGGCAAATCGGCTCACCCATCACGCCGAGGCCGATGAACCCGAGAGTCTTATAGTCAGTCATATCGCTTCTTCTTTTTGACGTTTCTTGAGGTGATGTGGATGCACCCCGCCCAAACCGGCGGGGCTATTTCGCGAACGATCGCGACGGCGCCAGGTGCAGCGCGAACGCATCGACCTTGTCGCTGGCGCGCGGATAGATCTCGCTGACGATCGGATCGTGGCCGGGGATGAAGCGGTCCGGATGCCCGGCGAGCCGCTCGACGGTCTCCCAGCCCTGCGCCATATCGCCGACATTGTAGACGATCGGGAACGGGCTGCGCTTGGGCAGGTTGGCATAGTAATGCGCGGCGTCGGATGCCAGCACGACCGGGCCGCGCGCGGTCTCGACCCGCACCACCTGCAGGCCGTCGGAATGGCCGCCGACACGATGCACAGTGACGCCGGGCGCGATCTCGCCGTCGCCGGAATGGAAGGTGACGCGCTCGCCATAGACATGGCGCACCATCTGCGTGACATGTTCAATGGAGAACGGATGACGCAGCATGCCGTTGCACATGCAGCGGCCGGTTGCGTAGCTCATCTCGCGTTCCTGCAGATGGAATCTGGCGTTAGGGAAGCGGTCGAGATTGCCGGCGTGGTCATAATGCAGATGAGTGACGATGACGTCGCGGATTGCGTCGGCACTGACGCCGAAGCCGGCCAGCGCATCGACCGGATTGAGCGTCAGCTTGCGGGCGCGCGCCTTGGCCTCCTCTGCATTGAAGCCGGTGTCGACCAGAATGTCGCGGCCGTGGCCGCGGATCAGCCAGACGAAATAATCAAGATCCTGCGCGGTGGTGTCGTGCGGATCGTGCACCAGGAAGTTGAGGTGAGGGGTGCGCGGCGACATCGTCGCATAGCGCAGGGCGTAGATTTCGTAGGCGTTTCCCATCGGTTTCGCTCTTGTTTGCGTGGCTTGTTATGCACGGCTTGCCGTCCCGGACACAAAGCCATCGCCTCGCGCAAAGGTCAAACCGCGCGAAGTGCGACGAGCGCATGACAGGGGGCGAGCACCTCTGTGAGTGCAATCACATTATCCGGTCGCAGGAACCCGCACCATGCCACGACGGCGATGGCGGCCATGACTGCGGCTGTTGCACTGCGGCCTCGCCATCACCGCCGCGATTAGCGATGGCGCCGCAAGCCGTTGACGGGAGTTTAGCCGTGGCTTGATAATGGGTTTTCGCCAGTGCGTTTTCGAGCGAAGCCTGTCCCGCACTTGATGCGGGATGGCCACCGGTTCGCGTGAAGAAAACGCGTCAAAACAAGAATCTAGAGCCCCGTTCCGATTTCCATCGGAACGGAAATGGCTCTAGAGTAAGGTCCCCGAGGCGCAGGCTCGAAGCGGCGCCATTTCATTGGAAGCCGCGATCTGGATTTGCCGCGATTATGAGAATCCGCCTTGCCTTGCTCGCCACGCTGATTTTTTCAATCGCGTCGCCGACCCTGTCCTTCGCCGCCGGCGACCGCTTCGCGCTGGTAATCGGCAACGCCAAATATCCCGACGCCGACGCGCCGCTGAAGGAGCCGATCAACGACGCGCGTGACGTCGCCGACGAGCTCAAGCGCGACGGCTTCACCGTCGAGGTCGGCGAGAACCTGACCGGCGACGGCATGCGCCGCGCCTTCGAAAGGCTCTATGGCAGGATCAAGCCGGGCTCGGTCGCCCTGATCTTCTTCTCGGGCTACGGCATCCAGTCGAACCGGCAGAGCTACATGATCCCGGTCGATGCCCAGATCTGGGCCGAAGCCGACGTTCGCCGCGACGGTTTCAGCCTCGAGACCGTGCTCGGCGAGATCAACAGCCGCGGCGCCGGGGTGAAGATCGCCCTGGTCGACGCCTCGAGGCGCAACCCGTTCGAGCGCCGCTTCCGCAGCTTCTCGGCGGGGCTCGCCCCGGTGATCGCGCCCAACGGTACGCTGGTGATGTATTCGGCGGCACTGTCGTCCGTCATCTCGGACAATGGCAGCGACCACAGCCTGTTCGTGCGGGAACTCTTGAAGGAGATCCGCACCCCGGACCTGATGGCGGAGGAAACGCTGAACCGCACCCGCGTCGGCGTCACCCGGGCCTCGCGCCAGGAACAGGTGCCGTGGATCTCGTCGTCACTCGCCGAGGATTTCTCTTTCATTCCAGGCGGCGCAGCCATCCCAGGCGGCGCAGCCAGCCCGAGCGGCGCGGCGGGGCCGTCGACCGCTGCACCGGCTCCCGCGCCTGCCGCATCGCCGTCGCCCGAGGTGGCAGCCGCACCGCCGGTTTCACCTCCGCCTGCGCCGCCTCCGGCGACCACGCCGACGCCACCCGTGGCAGCCGCGCCGACGCCAGCGCCGCCGAAGCCGCCCGTCGCGACCGCGCCGACGTCGACGCCGCCCCCGCCAAAGGCGCCCGAGATCGCCCTGCCGCCGCCTGCGCCTCCCCCGCCGGTGGTGATCCAGCCGACGCCGGCGCCGAGCAGTTCGCCTGTGCTTGCCGACGATCCGACGATCAAGAGCCTCAGCGAAAAACTGGACAAGAACCCCGATGATGCGGCCGCGCTGTACCGCCGCGGCCAGGTCTATGCCAGCAAGGGTGCCTACGACCTCGCGGTGAAGGATTTCACCAATTCGCTGCGGCTGAACCCGAAGGACGTCGAGGCCTATAACAACCGCTGCTGGGTTCGCACCGTCATCGGCGACCTGCAGGCGGCGCTGAAGGACTGCAACGAGGCGCTGCGGCTGCGCCCGAATTTCGTCGATGCGCTCGACAGCCGCGGGCTGATGAACCTGAAGGGCGGCCAGAACAAGAACGCGATCGCCGATTTCGACGCTGCGCTGAAGATCAACCCGCGGCTGACCTCGTCGCTGTACGGGCGCGGCCTTGCCAAAAAGCGCAACGGCGCGGTCGCGGAAGGCGATCTCGACATCGCCAACGCCAGGGCGATGGATCCGAATATCGTCAAGGAATTCGCCGACTACGGCGTGCAATGACCAATCGAACGAGGCCTGCCCGCGACTCGAACCGCTGATGGAATTGCACGACTAATCAGAGGGTGCGTGCCGGCCACCGCTGCCGGCAATCGATAATTGCCTGGAACCGCGCCAACTCGCGCAGGGGGGGACCGAAATGTTCAAGCCGTCGGCAAAGGCCGCGATCCTTTCAATCATGACCGCCGGCGTCGTGCTGTCGTTCGGCATGACCGCCGTCCGCGCCGGTGACAACGTCACCGAGGACCAGATCATCAAGGCGCTGACGCCCGAGAAGAAATCGCTGACCCCGGCCTGTCGGCCGGCCCGCAGACCACCTCGCCCGAGCTGAACGCCGACCAGGCCAAATTCGTGCAGAGCGTCCGCGGCCGCGCCACCCGCTCGCTGTCCTCGGCCGAACGCGAGGAAATCGCGACCATCGTCCAGGACAAGCCCAAGATCGATCTCGAGATCAACTTCGACTACAACTCCGCCGACATCAGCGCGAAATCGCTGACGTCGGTGCAGGCACTCGGCCGCGCCCTGACCAATCAGGATCTGAAGGGCTCGACCTTCGTGGTCGCCGGCCACACCGACGCCGCCGGCGGCGAGGAGTACAATCAGGGCCTCTCGGAGCGCCGCGCCGACGCCATCAAGCGCTATCTCGTCGACAAATACGGCATCAACGGCACCGATCTCGTCACCGTCGGCTATGGCAAGAGCAAGCTGAAGGACCCAGGCCACCCGATGGCGGACGTGAACCGGCGCGTGCAGGTCGTGAATATGGAAAACAAGGCCACCGCCTCCAAGTGACCTCCAAGTGATCTGGAAGCGATGGGCGTGGCGGACCGCCTTTTTGCGGTTACAATGCGTCCCGCACCCCGGCGGGGCGCATTTGCTTTTGGGTCAATGCTTTGGACCGAGGTCCAAAGCGGCCCACACGTGACCCGCCTCACATGACGTCAGGGCATGATCCCCAACAATGGACACCGGCCTTTCGCAGGCTCAGGCAATATGATGGCGAGCGGGATGAGACTTCGACGAATACCCATGGCGCGACACGTTCTGGCGCGACAAGTTCTGGATTGATCCGGTGATGAATTTTTCCCAGTACCTCAAGCCCGCGCTCGGCACGCTGTTTGTCATCATCCTCGCTGTCGCCTATTACGCGTTCGAGCACCGCTCCCATCCGGAGGAGAAGGAGACGCCGGGCCAGGCGCTGGTGGTGGTGACGAAGTCGACCAATGCCTGCTTCTCCGACATGGTCCGCGTCACCGGCTTCATCGTGCCGCGCCGCGAGGCGCAGGTGAATGTCGACCAGGAAGGCTCCAAGGTCACCGACGTGCTGGTCCGCGAGGGCGATACCGTGACCGAGAACCAGGAACTGGCGCGGCTGACCCCGCCGCCGCAGCAGACCGCTCAGGGCAACGCCAAGCCGATCGTGTTGCGCGCGCCGGCGGCCGGCCTCGTCACCGAGGTGCGGACCGCGCCCGGCGCGCCGGCCTCGCCGCAGGCGCCGCCGATGTTCAAGATCTCGATCAACAACGAGATCGAGCTCGACGCCGAGGTGCCGGGCTTCCAGCTGCTGAAGCTCAATCCCGGCGCCAATGTGCGGATCAGCCGCGACGATGCGCCCGACATGGTCGGCAAGGTCCGACTGATCTCGCCGCAGATCGACCGCACCACCCAGCTCGGGCACGTCCGCATCACCATCAACAACAATCCGACGCTGAAGGTCGGCATGTTCGCGCGCGCCAATATCGACGCCAAGCGCTCCTGCGGCGTCGCGGTGCCGCGCACCGCGATCGACCGCCTGACCCTGCAGGTCGTCAAGGGCAACACGGTCGAGACCCGCAGGGTGCGCGTCGGGCTGACCTCGGACACCTCGACCGAAATTCTTGAAGGCCTCGACGTCGGCGAAATCGTCGTGGCCGATGCTGGCACCTCGCTGCATGACGGCGACCAGATCAAGACCATGTTCGCCGACGAACTCGATCGCACTCGGACACGGTAATCGGGCACGCTAATGGCTTTGAACATCTCGGCATGGTCGATCCGGAACCCGCTTCCCTCGATCGTCTTCTCGATCATCCTGCTCGTGCTGGGCTATGTCTCCTTCACCAAGCTCGCGGTGACGCGGCTGCCGAGCGCCGACATTCCGGTGATCTCGGTCGCGGTCTCGCAATTCGGCGCCGCGCCGTCCGAACTTGAGTCGCAGGTCACCAAGACGATCGAAGACGGCGTCTCCGGCGTCGAGGGCGTGCGCCACATCTCCTCATCGATCACCGACGGCCTGTCGGTGACCACGATCCAGTTCGCGCTGGAGACCAACACCGACCGCGCGCTGAACGACGTCAAGGACGCGGTGACGCGGGTCCGCGCCAACCTGCCGCAGAACGTCACCGAGCCCTTGATCCAGCGCGTCGACGTGATCGGCCTGCCGATCGTGACCTATGCCGCGATCTCACCCGGCAAGACGCCGGAGCAGCTCTCCTATTTCGTCGACGACGTGGTCAAGCGCGCGCTGCAGGGCGTCCGCGGCGTCGCCCAGGTCGAGCGCATCGGCGGTGTCGAGCGCGAGATCCTGGTCTCGCTCGATCCCGACAAGCTGCAGGCGGTGGGGCTCACCGCGGTCAATGTCAGCCAGATCCTGCGCGGCACCAATGTCGACGTCGCCGGCGGCCGCGCCGAGATCGGCAAGAACGACCAGGCGATCCGGACGCTGGCCGGTGCCAAGACGCTGAACGAGCTTGCCGGCACGATGATTCCGCTGTTCGGCGGTGGCGAGATCCGGCTCGACGACCTCGGCACCGTCACCGACACCATCGCCGACCGGCGCACCTTCGCCCGCTTCAACGGCGAGCCGGTGGTCGCGCTCGGCATCAAGCGCTCCAAGGGCGCCAGCGACGTGGTGGTCGCGGCCGCGGTGCAGAAGCGGATCGACGCGCTCAAGGTTGCCTATCCCGACGTCGACCTCAAGCTGATCGACACCTCGGTCGAGTTCACCAAGGGCAATTACGAAGCCGCGATCTCGACCTTGTTCGAGGGCGCGATCCTCGCCGTCATCATCGTGCTGCTGTTCCTGCGTGATATCAGGGCCACCATCATCGCGGCGGTCTCGCTGCCGCTGTCGATCTTCCCGGCATTCTGGGCGATGGACCTGCTCGGCTTCTCGCTCAACCTGGTCTCCTTCCTCGCCATCACGTTGTCGACCGGTATTCTGGTCGACGACGCCATCGTCGAGATCGAGAACATCGTCCGCCACATGCGAATGGGCAAGTCGCCCTATCGTGCCGCGCTTGAAGCGGCCGACGAGATCGGCCTTGCGGTGATCGCGATCTCGCTCACCATCATCGCGATCTTCGCGCCGGCGAGCTTCATGTCGGGGATCGCCGGACAGTTCTTCAAGCAGTTCGGCATCACCGTATCGGTGCAGGTGTTCTTCTCGCTGCTCGCCGCGCGCTTCGTGACGCCGGTGCTGGCCGCCTATTTCCTCAAGCACCATGACCACGACGACCCGCCGCCCGGCCCCATCCTGCGCGGCTATCACAGCCTCGTCGCCTGGTCGGTGAAGCACCATTACATCACCGTGCTGATCGGCTTTGCGGTCTTTGCCGCGTCGATCTGGAGCATCACGCTATTGCCGCAGGGCTTCCTGCCGGCGCAGGACACCGCGCGCTCGCTGCTCGCGATGGAGCTGCCGCCCGGCTCGCAGCTCGCCTACACCGAGAAGGTGACCGAGGAGATCGTGGCGCGCTTGCGCAAGCGGCCCGAGGTGAGGAGCATCTTCGTCGACGGCGGCCGCGTGCCACCGGGCACGCAAGAAGTGCGTCGCGCCGCGCTGATCATCAACTACACGCCGAAGGCGGACCGCAAGATCACCCAGCGCGAGCTCGAGCTTGCGATCGGCAAGGAGCTCGAGAACGTTCCTGACATCAGGTTCTGGTTCCTCGACGAGAACGGCCTGCGCGCCATCTCGCTCGTCGTCACCGGCACCGACAGCAACATCGTCAACAATGTCGCGAGCGAACTGGCGACGCAGATGAAGCGGATCCCGATCATCGCCAACGTTATCTCGGAGACCGCGCTCGACCGGCCCGAGCTGCGCATCCGTCCGCGCGCCGAGCTCGCCGCGCGGCTCGGCGTCTCGACCGAGAGCCTGTCGCAGACCATCCGCGTCGCCACCATCGGCGATGTCGGCCCGGCGCTGGCCAAGTTCGACGCCGGCGACCGCCAGGTGCCGATCCGCGTCCAGCTCGAGGACAATGCGCGCAGCGACCTGCAGATGCTGGAGCAGCTGCGCGTGCCGCTCGGCCAGCGCGGCGAACGCGGCGGCGTGCCGCTCTCCGTCGTCGCCGACATCCAGCTCGACCAGGGCCCGACCAGCATCAACCGCTACGACCGCGAGCGGCAGGCCACCGTCGCCGCCGACCTGGTCGGCAACGCCGCACTCGGCGATGCTACCAAGCTGATCTACGACCTGCCGGTCATGAAGAGCCTGCCGAAGGGCGTGAAGGTCAGCCCGTCCGGCGACGCCGAGAGCCTCGCCGAGCTGTCCGACGGCTTCGCCACCGCGATCACCGCCGGCCTGATGATGGTCTATGCCGTGCTGGTGCTGCTGTTCGGCACCTTCCTGCAGCCGATCACCATCCTGTTCTCGCTGCCGCTCTCGATCGGCGGCGCGATCGGCGCGCTGCTGCTGACCGGCAAGCAGCTCACCACACCGGTGTGGATCGGCATCCTGATGCTGATGGGCATCGTCACCAAGAACGCCATCATGCTGGTGGAGTTCGCGGTGGAGGCGATCCGCGACGGCAAGGTGCGCGAAGACGCCATGATCGACGCCGGCATGAAGCGCGCCCGCCCGATCGTGATGACCACGATCGCGATGGCCGCCGGCATGATGCCGTCGGCCCTTGCGTTCGGCGCCGGCGGCGAATTTCGCTCGCCGATGGCGCTCGCGGTGATCGGCGGCCTGATCTTCTCGACCGTGCTGTCGCTGGTGTTCGTGCCGGCGATGTTCATGGTGATGGACGATATCGGCAGCCTGATCTGGCGCTTCGGCAAGCGGCTCGTCGTCTCCCACGCCGACCACGAGCTGACCCCGAGCGAGCATCCGGCCGACGAGGCCAAGAAGCCCGGCCCGCCGAGCATGATCTCACCCGCCGCGGAGTGAGCGCGCTGACGTTCTAACCCAACTTCATCGCGGTCTAGTAGAGCCTTGTGCGATAGGCTTCTTCCATCGCCTTCTCGGCGGCCTCGACCTCGACGGCGGCGGTCTGCTCGGCGATGATCCGGCCCAGCGTCGGGAAGCTGTGACGCTCGACCTGCGTGGTGGGATTCCAAAGCTTTGAGCGCATCAGCGCCTTGCCGCAATGGAAGTAGGTCTCATCGACATGCACCTTCACGCCGATGATCGGCGTGACGTTCTGCACCGTCAGCGGGGTCAGCAGATCCGGCTCCTGCGAGATCTCCGCCCGCCCGTTGACGCGCAGCGTCTCGTTGATGCCGGGCACCAGGAAGATCAGCCCGACCCCGGGCGAAGCGATGATGTTGCCGAACGTATCGACCCGGTTGTTGCCGCGCCGGTCCGGGATCAGCAGCGTCTTGTCGTCGAGCACGGAGACGAAGCCCGGCGCATCACCGCGCGGGCTGGCGTCGGCATGGCCCTTGCCGTCGCTGGTGGCGATGACGAGGAACGGCGACAGTGCGATGAAGTCGCGGCAGAACTTGTCGAGATGATTGAGGACCTTCTTCTCCGCGAGCGGGCTCACTTGCCCGAAATGCGCGCGCAGATCCTCCTGCGACTTGACCGGCGGCTTGCCGTCCGTGTTCTGGCTGTCCATGACCGACTCCCTCTGGTCGGTCTATACCACGTCGATGCCTGAATTGATGCCCGCTGCGGCGCATGCGGGCTTCCGCCGCAGCGCTTTTCTCGACGATCTGCCGTTCTGCAGGACGATGACGCGGTCGCGCCGATGGCCAGGAACGCAAAACCCCTGCGGTCACGGGAAGAGACCGCAGGGGTTGCTGGTGGATGGCGTGAGGCCAGCAAGGCTGGGTGTCACCCCAAGGACCGGCTGCAATGAAAGCGACTCCGGCCTGTTCCCGCAAGCAAGTCTTTTGGGCAGGAGAAGCAGCGCGCGCGAGACATTCGCGGTCCTCGCGCGCACATTGCAGGCATCCGCTTAGTCGTTGCGCGCGACCGCCGTCAGCTTGGTCATGTTGTGCAGCATGATCCGGCCGCGCTGCAGGTCGACGATCCCGTCCTTGCGCCAGGTCTGCAGCTGCCGGTTGACGCTTTCGCGCGCGGCGCCGACGAAGATGCCGAGCTGTTCCTGCGAGATGTGTACCTCGGAGCCGAAATCCTCGGCAAGTGCGCACAGCCGGCGTGCGAGGCGGACCGGCAACGGCTGCAGCACGGATTCTTCCATCCGCTCGCTCTGCCAGCGGATGCGCTGGCACAGCAATTCGATCAGCCTGACCGCGACCTTCGGCTCGCGCTCGAGGAAGCTGAGGAAATCCTCGCGCCGAAGCACGAACAATTCGCTGGCTTCGCCCGCGGTGGCGTCCGCGGTGCGGTCCTGACCATCGAGCACGGCGACTTCGCCGAACAGATCGCCGGATCCCATGAAGTTCAGCGTGAGCCGGCTGCCGTCGGAGGCCCCGGTCTCGATCCGGATCTGGCCGCGGCGGACCCCAAACAGGGCGTCGCCGGGATCGCCTTTCTGGAACAACACCTCGCCGGCCGAGAGCTGCTGGGTGTGGCAGAGGCCCGAAAGCCGCTGCAACTCGTCCGCACCGAGATCGGCGAACATCGGGTTCATCTTTAGAATGACCGCAAATTCGGCCTGTTTGTTCATTGTACTGCCTTCCAAATCGATCCAAGCAGTCCCCGACGCTCGGTTAGCAAAAATCACCCTCATGGGAGTGTGTGAGAGGTCACATAAGTTCATGCTGGTAACGGATTATTTTTCGCCTCATTGGAGCGAGGTCCCGTTTGCGGGATAATCTCATGCGATCGGCCGTGCTTTTCCGCGGCGGAACCCCGCTTGCCCGGCCTGGAACGACGACATGAGAGCACTGAGATTTGCCGGGGCCGCCATTGCTGCCGTGATTGTGATCATCGCGCTGGTGGCGGCGGTCGGGATTCCGACCACCTTCCTCACCTCTGGTATCACCGAGCGGGTCGAGCGCGAGACCGGCTACAAGCTCGCGATCAATGGCGGCGCCAAGATTGGCCTCTGGCCGACCGTCAATGTGACGCTGAGCGACGTCGTGTTGCAGGACCCGCGGGAGCGCGAGGTCAATAACCGGTTCGCCGCTGCCAGCGTCGAAGTCGAGATGACGCTGTCGAGCCTGTGGTCGGGCCAGCCCGATATCACCGACCTCGTCATCGCCAAGCCCGTGATCAACCTGCCGCTGCAGCGCGAGCGCACCCGCGACCATAATCCGCCGGCGAAGTCTGCTGCGTCCGACAATGGCGGCATCACGATCCGGCATGTCAGCGTCAGCGGCGCCACCATCGTGTTTTCCAATGTGCGCGATCGGATCGAGAACCGGATCGAGATGCTCAACGCCGACGCGACCATCGGCGCCGACCGCAAGATCGTGGTCACGGGTGACGCGCGCGCGAGCGACAAGCCGCTGAAGTTCGAGATCCGCGCGACCACACCGCAAGCGCCGCTCGAGCGTCAGAACGTGCCGGCCGAGTTCAACATCGATGCGCCGGGCCTGTTGCCCGCGGCGATCAAGGCGAATGCCGAGCTGAGGTTGAACGGCACGGTCGTGATGTTCAACGGCGTGTCCGGCACGCTCGGCGACGGCGGCTTCACCGGCTGGGCCTCGGTCGACTTCGCCAGCAACAAGCCGCTGGTGAAGCTCGATCTCGACTTCCAGCGCATTGCGATTGCGCTGACGCCGAGCCAGTCCGGCACATCGCAGCCATTGGGCACGAACAGCTGGAGCAACGCCTCGATCGACCTTGGCGGGCTCAACTATGTCGACGCGCAGGCGCGCATCTCGGCGGGCGAGCTCATGATCGGCGACGGCCGCTTCGCGCCGGCGGCGATCGATGCGTCGGTCGACAGCGGCGTGCTGAAGGGGCGGCTCACCAATCTCGGCGCCTATGAGGGCACCGCCAATGGCGATCTCACCATCGACGCGAGGGGCGAGAATCCAAGCTACGCGCTGCGGCTCGATCTCGCCGGGGTGCGCGCACTGCCGGTGCTGAAGAGCCTCGCCGAGTTCGACAAGCTCGACGGACGCATGCAGGCCAAGATCGCGCTCACCTCGCAGGGCGGAAGCGAGCGCGCCATCGTCGGCAATCTCGGCGGCACGGCCTTCGTCGTATTCCAGGACGGCAAGATCCTCGGCCTCAACATCGCGCAGATGATCCGCAGCCTCACCGCCAGCACCTTGTCGGGCTGGCAGGAAAGCCAGGAGCTTTCGACCGACCTCAGCCAGCTCTCGGCGTCGTTCAAGATCGACAAGGGCCAGGCCGTCACCACCGATCTCAATCTGATCGGCCCGCTGGTGAAGATGACCGGGGTCGGCACCATCGACCTCAACACAAGGCAGATCGGGTTCCGCGTCGAGCCGCAGCTCGTGATGACCACCGAAGGCCAGGGCCGCGCCGGCAATCCGGTCGGCCTCGGCATTCCCGTGATGGTCGAGGGCCCCTGGGTCAGCCCGCGGATCTATCCGGAGATGCAGGGCATCCTCGACAACCCTGAGGCCGCCTATGCCAAGCTCAAGGAGATGGGCAAGGGCCTGTTCGGCGCGAATGGCCAAGGTCTGACCGAGGGCCTCAGCGGGCTGAGCAATCTCCTCAACGGCGCGCAGGGCGGCGGAACCGGCGCACAGCCCGGCACCAGCCAACCTCCAGGCGGCGCCGGCCAGAGCAACCCGCTCGGCGGCCAGCTTGGCGAGACCATCGGCAACCTGCTGCAGCAGGGCCTCTCCACAATGAACCAGGGCAACGCCTCCCGCCCGAGCCGCAACTTGGCCCCATCCGCGCCCGACGCACCGCCGGCCGCCGACCAACCCCCGCCACCCAATCCCCCGCCCGGCGCGACCGCCGAGCAGCACGACAATCCGGCGATGAACGACGTGCTGCGCCAGCTGTTCAATCGCTGATTATTCCCGGATATCCCCTGCCAATATCCGGGGCTAACCATGCGGCGGGAGGCTCCGCCCTGCCCCGCCGATCCGTGCTAAACAGCGCCGGATGATGCGGCGCACCCGATTGCGAGGGGGCGGACGAGGCTGGATGAACGGGGTGACGGACAAGGGCAAGATCTGGTTCCTGCGCGGCGGCCTGTTCGCCAAATACGTCCTCGCGCTGGTCGGGCTCGTCGTGTTCGTGCTGGCGGTCAACGGCGCGCTCGAGACCTGGATCAGCTACCGCGGCATCAGGAGCACGCTCACCGATGCCATGAGCGAGAAGGCGGACGCCACCGCCAAGCGCATCGAGCAGGCGATCTCCGACCTCGAGCGCCAGATCTCCTGGGTGACCCGCGCCTCCTCCAACACCATCGAGCTGCGCCGCGCCGACTATGCCCAGCTGCTCGGCCAGGTGCCGGCGGTGAGCCAGCTCACGCTGATCAACGGCCAGGGCCGCGAGCTGCTGCGGCTGTCGCGCCAGACCGTCACGGTGAACTCCAACGCCGACTTGTCCCGCGACCTCCGCTTCATCGAGGCAGTGAGCCGCGGCACCGCCTACGCGCCAGCCACTTTCCGCGACGGGCGGCCCTTCATGTCGATCGGCGAGCAGCATTCCGGCTTCAATGCCGGCGTCACAGTGGCCGAGATCGATTTGCGCTTCCTCAACGACTATTTCGGCGATTCCCAGGTCGGCCGCCTGGCCTTCGCCTATGTCGTCGACGCCAAGGGCCGCGTGCTGGCGAGCTCGTCGAAGGGCCCGGAGGTCGGCAAGGATCTCGCCGCGCTGCCGCAGGTCGCCGCGGTGCTGTCGCCCGCCGGCAAGCGGCTCGCCTCCGGCACGGACATCAACGGCAACGCGGTGCTGACCACGGCGAGCGCCGCACCGAATCTCGGCTGGCACGTGTTTGTCGAGCAGCCGACGTCGCAGGCGCTCTCCCCGATCCGCGACCAGCTGGTGCGCATCGCGCTGCTGATCGCGCTCGGCCTCCTGGTCGCAATCATCGCCGGCACGATTTTGGCGCGCCGCATGCTGGTGCCGATCACAGCCCTTCGTGCCGGCGCGCGGCGGCTCGGCGCCGGCGACTTCGGCCATCGCATCGAGGTCAAGACCGCGGACGAACTGGAGGAGCTCGCCGGGCAGTTCAACAGCATGGCCTCGCAGCTTGCGGAAACCTATTCCGACCTCGAATGGAAGGTGAAGGAGCGCACCCGCGACCTCGCGCAATCGATCAACGAGCTGAAGGTGCTCGAGGAGGTCGGCCGCGCGGTGGCGTCCTCGCTCGATCTCAACGCGGTGCTGCCGACGGTCGCCGCCCGCGCGCTCGAGATCACCCATGCCGACGCCGTGCTGATCTATGGCCATGACGCCGCGCACCGCAGCTTCAACCTGACGCAATCGATCGGCATCGACGCTGAGGCCGAGGGGCGCCATCGCGCCATCGATGCGGCGAACAGCCCCCTTGCTGAAGCCGCGGCCAATGGCGAGCCGCTGGCTTTCCCCGATCTCACAGGCGAGGGCGATCATCCGCTGCGCGACGTCGTGGTCGGCGCCGGCTTCCACTCCGTGCTGGTGGTACCGCTGGTCGACCAGCAGGGCGTGCTCGGCTCGCTGGTGGTGCTGCGCAAGGCGGCCGGCGATTTCCCCGCGAGCCTGATCGGCCTGATGAAGACCTTTGCGCACCAAGCGGTGCTGGCGATGCGCAACGCGCGGCTGTTCACTGAAGTGGACCAGAAGAGCCACGCGCTGGAGCAGGCCCATTCCACCGTGCGCGAGCAGGCAGACAAGCTCCGCGAGCAGACCGAGGAGCTCAAGGACTGGAACAAGTCGCTGGAGGCCCGCGTCGAGACCCAGCTTTCCGAGATCGAGCGCATCCGCAAGCTCGAACGTTTCCTGGCGCCGCAGGTGGCGCAGCTGATCGCCTCCTCCGAGAGTCCCGAGGGGCTGCTCGCCAGCCACCGCCGCGAAGTCACCGTGGTGTTCTGCGATCTGCGCGGCTTCACCGCCTTCACCGAAGCGACCGAGCCGGAAGAGGCGATGAACGTACTGCGCGAGTATCACGCGGCGCTCGGCACGCTGATCTTCAAGTACGAAGGCACGCTCGACAAATATGCCGGCGACGGCGTGATGATCCTGTTCAACGCGCCGATCCTGCTCGCAGACCACACGCTGCGCGCGGTGAAGATGGCGATAGAGATGCGCGACACCATCGGCCCGCTGACCGAGCGCTGGCGCAACCGCGGGCATAGCCTGGGGTTCGGCATCGGCATCGCCGTCGGCTACGCCACGCTCGGCCAGGTCGGCTTCGAGCAACGGCTGGAATATGCCGCGATCGGCAGCGTCACCAACCTCGCCTCCCGCCTGTGCGGCGAGGCCAAGGCCGGCCAGATCGTGGTGAGCCGCCGCGTCTACGGCATCGTCGAACCCAATGTCGAAGGCCGCGCCATCGATGACCTCGTGCTGAAGGGATTCAATCACCCGATCCTCGCCGCGGAGATTTTGAGCTGGAAGGGCGAGCCGTCAGCGGAAGCGGCGGCGGAGTAGCCGGCGCGCACATCACTCCTCACCGGACGCATCCACCCAATCCCGTCATGCTGAGGTGCGAGCGGAGCGAGCCTCGAAGCATGCACGGCCCCGCTCGTGCCCGTCGACCCTTCGAGACGCGCTTCGCGCTCCTCAGGGTGACGGTTTGAGAGTTCGTGCCGCTACCGCGCCGTCCTAATTGCGAGGAGAGACCCGTCGGCCGCATCCGCCAGCGGGAACCCGCTACCGCCGAAACCTTGCATTCGCGGGGAAAGTGTGTATATTAGGGCCATTCGATTAGCCGTTGTGCCTTGTTGAATGGCCAGAACGGCCCTCCTCCAAAGACATCGCCAGTTGAATGGATGTGACGCGCAGTATTGCGCAAAAACGCGCTTACGCGCTTTGGAGAAGAGAAGATGGCGACAGGTACTGTGAAGTGGTTCAACGGCCAGAAGGGCTTTGGTTTCATCGAGCCGAGCGACGGCAGCAAGGATGTGTTCGTTCACATCAGCGCGGTCGAGCGTGCCGGTCTGACTGGCCTCGCTGAAGGACAGAAGGTCTCGTTCGAACTGAAGACCGACAAGATGCGCGGCAAGACCAGCGCCGAGAATCTTCAGATCGTCTGAGATTCCTGCTTGGGCATGGTTTCAGCGGAAAGCGCGACGCGCTTTCCGCGAACATGCCGGTTCGTCATTCCACGGATGTACTGGAATGACGTTGCTGCCCGCTCGATCCACCCGGATTGGGCGGGTTTTAGCATGTGCTTTTGCGCGTGATCCCTGAGAACGCGACGTCGCGCCGTTTGGCGAGACAGAAGCGCCGCAGGACACAGACGCGACGCGCTTGCGCGGGGGAATCATGCCCTTGAGAGAGGATGCCGATGAACGCCAGGAAGCCCGCTCCATCGCCCGCAAGCCTTGCGAGAGCCGACCGCCAGCGGATGGCGGCCGAGGAAGGCGCCCGCGCCATCGCCGAGGTCGAGCGCGACGCCGCCGCGATCCGCAAGAACATGGAGCGGCTGCGCGCGCTACGCGAAGCGCGCGAGGCCCAGGCCGCCGCCGAGGCCGAACTGGCGCCAGCCCCCATCGCCAAGAAGAAGGCGCGCGTGAAACGCATCGTGCGCTGACGCTGCGCTGTGGCTGCTCAGTCTTGAACGTGGCGACAACCGAATGAGCCGCCAGCATCTTCCCGTCATTGCGAGCGAAGCGAAGCAATCCATTAGTTCAGCATACGCGGAGCTATGGATTGCTTCGTCGCTTACGCTCCTCGCAATGACAGTCTCAATCCCGTCATCCTGAGGTGCGAGCGGAGCGAGCCTCGAAGGATGCACGGCCACCAGCCGGGCCGTCGACCCTTCGAGACGCGCGCAAAAGCGCGCTCATCAGGGTGACGGCGCGCCGAGTTTAGTCCCGGATCAACATTGTCAAACAGCTGATGCGTTCGCGGTCTCGCGGCGCGTTGCGCCCGAGTCATGCGATCAACCCACCCTCATTCTTAAGGAGAGGGCGCAGGGAGGGCCGGGCGCCGATTGCACCCGCGGGTCCCGTGCAACAAAAAGCACGGGAGGTAGGACCACAGGTGAAACCGGAACATCCGGCCTTCCCTGCGCAATGGGTTACGGCTTACTTCGTGCTCTTCCCGGTGAGACCGGGCTTGCTTGTCACCGCCGTCGCAAAAACGCTTGCGCGTTTTGCTAGGGGGCACCTGCCACTGGGGCGCCAGAACCACACGACTTCACCGTCCGCCGGCTAACGCGCTTCGTCTCGCCCGCCGCCAACGTCCATCGCATCCCGCCGCACGTTCGTGACGATCGCGATACGCCCCTCTTGCCGGGCGGGACGGGGGAAGTTGTAGAGCTGAGTTGGGGGTAGAGCCAAGACAAATTCCGAATACCAGAATTGACCGTGGAAAGCAAAACGCCTCCTCTTCAGTCGTTGTGTCCGATCATTCGCGCGCTGATCAACATCCAGTGAATCTGACTGCGTCCGTGATCACGATCACGACCCTTCCCGCCCGTCCCAGGAATAACCCATCCCCCGCGTCGTTCGCGTCATGACGCGACGCGCGCGTCGCTGAGAACAAGAACAAGCAGGATGGGTTTGATGACGGGTTTGGACGGGATGCCTGAGGCGGCGTCGGTGGTGGCGCTGCACTGCTCGCTGGGATCGGGACGGCAATGGACGAAGCTTGCGGCGGCGCTCGGCGGTTACAGGTTCATGGCGCCGGATATTTCCGGCTATGGCGTTGCTGCCATTGGGCGCGACTGGCCGCGGACGCTGGATGGCGAGATCGCGCTGCTCGAGCCCTGGCTCGCAAAGGCCGAGGGGCCGATCCATCTGATCGGGCATTCCTATGGCGGGGCGATCGCGTTCCGGATGGCGACGGCATCGCCGCATGCGCAGCGGATCCGCAGCCTGACGCTGATCGAGCCGGTATTGCCGACGCTGTTGCGTGACGAGTCGTCACGCAAGAGCTCTTTGTTTGAGCATGATCCGGTCGGAAAACCGCTGCACACTTTTCCGGATCATGCTGTGCGTGAAGCGTCGTCACGCAGCAATTCTTTGTTTGAGCATGATCCCCGCGCAAACGCGCCCCGCGCTTGTCGCGAGGGACAACCGCCGCGCCCTTTTCCGGATCATACGCTGCTCGACTCGCCGGCCGACGCGCGGCTCTACGAGCGCTTCGCGCGCACGGCGCACATCGTGTCGCAGGATATTTTCGACGGCGCGGTCATGGAGGCGGTCGAGGCGTTCACTGCGTTCTGGGCCGGCTCCGGCCCGCGCGAGCAGTTCTCGCCGAGCGGGCGGCTGCGGATGATCGAGCAGGCCGACAAGCTGCCTTACGATTTCAACGCCGCGCTCGATCTGGACGGGGTGGCGGCCGCCGCCCGCGGTCTGGGGGTGCCGACGCTGCTGCTGTCGGGCGGGCTGTCGCCCTATGTGACGCAGCGCATTGTCGCAAAGCTGGCCCTGCTGATTGATGGCGCCGAGCTGCGGCATCTGCCGGCCGCCGGCCACATGCTGCCGGTGACGCATGCCGAACGGGTCAACCCGGAGATTCTGCGCCACATCTGGCGCGCCGAGGAATTGGCGAAGCTGCAGCTGGCCGCGGATGCCGGCGCCGCCAACGCGGCGGCCGGCACGGTGCAGCCGGCTGGCCCGGCCAGGCCGCATCTGGTATTCAGGAGGCCCTCATTTTGGGAATGAATTGCCGATGATTTTGCGCCTCAAGCAATTGATGGGTTTCGCTTCCGCCTTCGCTCTTCGAGCTACGGCGGACAAGCCGCTCTACCCATCCTACGCAGCGATGACGGCCCTCGCCGCGCTGGTCCTGCTCGCCGTCTCGCCTGCGTCTGCAGCGGGCGAAACGGACGCGGCACCGAAGGGCGCGGCGGTGACGGTGCTGAAGGCCTCAAAATTCTGCTTCGGCAATATCGTCGAGGTGTCCGGCATCGTGCTGCCGCGCGACGAACAGCAGGTCCGCCCCGAACGGTTCGGGCTGAAGGTGGCGGAAGTGAATGCCGATCCCGGCGACACCGTCACCGCGGGCCAGGTGCTGGCGAAGCTGACCGACGGCACCAACTCGACCAACATCACGGCCCCGGTGGCGGGCACGATCTCGGCGTCGTCGGCGATCGTCGGCGCGCCGGCCTCCGGCAAGGACGCGCTGTTCTCGATCATCGCCAAGAGCGAATACGATCTGGTCGGCATGGTGCCGACCCGCGATATCGCCAAGCTGAAGGCCGAGCAGACCGCGCGGCTGAAGATCATCGGCGCCGGCGATGTCGACGGCAAGGTGCGGCGGATCGCGCCGACCATCGAGCCGAACAGCCAGCTCGGCCAGGTGTTCATCGCCATCAGCGCCAACAAGCGGCTGCTGGTGAATTCGAGCGGACGGGCGCAGATCAAGACCGGGCAGAGCTGCGGCGTCGCGGTGCCGCTGACCGCGATCCTCTATTCCACCGCCGGCACCGTGGTGCAGGTGATCCGCGGCGGCCGGGTCGAGACGCGGCGGGTTGAGACCGGGTTGATGTCGGCCGGCCAGGTCGAGATCCGCGACGGCATCCAGGAAGGCGACATCGTCGTCGCCCGCGCCGGCGCGCTGCTGCGCGAAGGCGATCCGGTGCGGCCGGTGGGCGCGAGCGCGGACGCGAAGTAGACGGCGCTGCACCCACAGCGTCGTCCAGGGCAAGCGAAGCGCGACCCGGGACCCATAACCACCGATCTTTGCGATGAACGCGGCTGCGGCCCCAGCATCGCACCACAACGCACATTCGTGGTTATGGGTCCCGGCTTTCGCCGGGACGACGTGCGGGAAGACTTGGGCTCAGCCGCCGAGCTTGATGTCTTCCAGCAGCGAGGACGACACGCTCGGCACCTGCTCGCCTTCGCTCGCGCGCGAGATCGCGACGCGGGTCTTGTTGAAGGCGGTTTCGGCGCCGGCCTGGGCGTTGAGGTTGTTGATCAGCTCGGAGACCAGCACGCTGTTCGGCGCCCTGGAATCGTCGGCGACCTTGCCCGGCGTCGCCGAGGTCAGCACCAGCGTGTTCTCCGGCGGCGAGATCGGCGCCAGGCCGTGCGAGAAGGCGCGGAAACGGCGCTCATAGGGATTGCGGCGCGAGGCATCGAGCACCACGAGCTTGGCTTTCGCGCCGCGCTCCTTCATCGCATCGAGCACGGACTCGACGCTGACACCGGTGCGCTTGACGTCGGCTTCCTTCCAGATCGTGGCATCGACCGGGATCATGTAGCTCTCGCGGCCGACCTGCACGCCGTAGCCGCCGAAGAACAGCATCACGACGGTGTCGGGGCGGATCTTGGCCTTCATGCGCTCGACCGCGCGGACCATGTCGTCGCGCGTCGCGTCCTCGACCACATCGACGTCAAAGCCCTCGCGGCGCAGCGCCGACGACAAAGTGCGGGCATCGTTGATCGGCTGGGCGAGCGGGGCCGCTGCATCCGGGTAATGGCCGTTGCCGATGATCAGCGCGAGGCGAGACGTGCCGGCCGGGATGCTGCCGGTGGTGTCGGTGGCGACAGCCCCGACGGTCCCTTTGGCGACATCCATCGTCCGCTTGTTGAGCGCGGCATGGGCGCCGATCGCCAGCGACACCGTGCCGGCCACCGCCACAGCAAAGGCGATGGTGCGGCGGGAAATATGAGGCTGCCTAAGGTTCATAGCGTTCCTAGTCCCAATCTTTATCCCGATCGCGCTCACACGAGATCGCGCCAGTTAGTCGCGTCAGAGACATTCAGGTTTAATGGGGTTGAAGCCTGTGTGCCGTCGATTGAGCTCAATTTGCGGCGCTGCAACAAACATTCCATTAACCCGACCGGGCGGCCGGAGCAACCCGGTTTGCCGCATGCTGCCGCCCGGCAGAGGCCATTGACGCCGTTAAGATCCCGTTACGTGACCTCGGTCACATTTGTATTTTGCAGGGATTCATATAGCTTTCCAACGACTTGCGGGAATCCGGGGCGGAGCGCGGGAAATACTGCCTGATGGCAGCGTTAACCGGTTCCAACAGAAAGAGTTTCATGGGCTTTCACGAGATCGCAGGCGCCGTGTGCCGGTCACTGACCGCAGCCAAGGACGGCCCGTCGCTGTACGACGTATGCGACCCCGTGCTGCAGTCCTATCGCGGCGGCGATGCCCATCTCGGGAAGTTCTACCGGACCGCGCTCGGCAATCCGCCGCTGCGCGCGCTGCTCCGCCGCACCGGCCTGCCCGCGCTGAACGACCCCGACCGGCTCGGCGGCCTGCGCGCCGCGCTGACGCAGGCGCGCGACGCCGAGGCGCCGGACTGGGCCGCGATCGGCGCGCCCGTCGCCGCGCTGATGGACGATATCGGCGTCCGCCACCCGGCCCCGCCGGCAGCGCCGGCGCCGGGGCGGATGCCCGAGATGGCAGAGATCGACCGCGTGATCCGCCTGACCGGCGCGCATCTGCTGCGCGCGTTCGGCAAAAACGGCTTCATCCCGACCTATGCCGCCTTCAATCTGATCGGCGACCCCGACGTCGGCGGCCGCGAGATGCTGATGGCGCTGACCGGGCTCAACGCGCGCGGCTACAAGAACTCGACCCTGCTGTTCAGCCTGGCACGTATCTTCATCGCCCATTCGCCGGCGCGGGTGCTGATCAATCCGGCCTGGCGCGGCATCGCCGAGCCGATGTGGGAACCGGTGCAGATCCGCCACCGCTCGGCCTATTACGACGCGTTCTTCATCGAGGCACTGCTCGGCTTTGTCGAGACCGGGCTGGCATCGCCGGATGAGACAAGCGCGGCGCGGCGCGCGATCTCTGACATGGTCGAGTTCTGCCTGAAGACCAGCGCCGAGGAGGTGCCGTCGTATGACGGCTCCATCGTGAAAGTCGTCACCGCGCTGGCGCCGGGCCGGCATCCGCGCTTCTCGCGGTTCTTCGCCCAGATCAAGCAGGACCTCGGCTTCGGCATCTATGTGCCCGACTGCGACACCACCGCCTGCTCGTTCTCTGCCGCGACACAGGCCGGCTCCGACGATCCGATCCTCGCGCAGCCGCTGCTCGACTTCTACCGCGGCTACCAGGTGCGCGCGGGCGCCAACGAGCCGCGCGTCACGGTGCCGCTCAACGACAACATCGATTATGAAGGCGGCGTCGTCACCTGGATCGACAATCTCGCGGGCGAGCGGCCCTACGGCAACGACCTCGATCCGACGCTGAACCTTGACATTCTCGAGGTCTCGTTCCGCAACCTCACCCGCTGGAAGATCATCGAGACGCCGCAGCGGCTGGAGACGGTGCATCGCATCATCGCCTTCCAGAGGACTCTGGTCGAAAGCGGCGCGTTCAAGAATCCGCGCTCGCATATCTATTATCTGCCGGAGCTCTATTCGGCCTATTTCGGCCGCTGCTACGCCGCCTTCGTCGCGCTGCCGCTGGCAGCGCAGCGCGTCATCGATCCGGGCAACGTGTTCGCGCTGATCCGCGCCCGGGTGCTCGGCTACGTCACGAACGAGCTGATCGCCCACGAGATGAACCCGTTCGACGCCGCACTGGCGCTGATGGCGCTGGCGCATCTTGGCGCCGCGGTCTCGACCTTCACGCCGGCGCTGCACTGCATCGTGCAGGGCCTCGGCGAGGGCGGCCGCAAGGGGCCCTACAAGGCCTATGAATGGAATAAGATGAAGACCCCGTCCCGCATCCTGGTCGGCGGGCCCGAGGTGACGTCGGCCTTCGTGCTGATGGGCCTCGCGCTGGCGAAGAAGCGGATGACGCGAAGTTGAAACTGGCGGAAACACTCCAGCACTGGCACGGTTGCCCAATTGCCCGCACAATCCTTGGGCACTGACGTCGAGACGCTCAAGCCCTTTGAACGACAAGAATCTGGCCGGGAATGCCGATGTTCAAGACGCTGCTCACTGCTGGCCTGCTGCTCGCGCTGCCGACCTTGGCTGTCGCCGCCGACATCACCGGCGTGCCGAAGATCCGCGATGGCGACCAGATCCAGATCGGCAGCGCCCGCATCCGGCTCGGCGGTGTCGACGCGCCATCGACCGACCAGCTCTGCCTCAACACCAAGGGCGAACGCTGGACCTGCGGCGTCGCCGCGCGCGACGAGCTGATCAAGCATGCCGGCAACAAGAGCTGGACCTGCCATCCCCGCTCGGTCGATCGCCGCGGCCGCACCATCGCGCGCTGCGAGGTCGACGGCGAGGACATCCAGAAATGGCTGGTCAGCAATGGCTGGGCGCTGGCCTACACCCGCGTCTCGCATGATTACGAGCCGGACGAAAAGGCGGCGCGCGAGGCCAAGGCCGGGATGTGGCAAGGCGCGTTCATCGCGCCGTGGGACTGGCGCGTGCGCAACAAGAAGACAAATGTGCTCGGCGCGGTGAAGCCGCCGGATGGCGCCAGCTCGATCCTGCTCGCCTCGGCCTCGGGCCCCGTCGCGCCCTCGCCCGACTGCACCATCAAGGGCAACGTCAACCGCTCCGGCGAATGCATCTTTCATCAGCCGACCAGCCGCTGGTACGCCAAGATCGAGATGAAGATCAGCAAGGGCACGCGCTGGTTCTGCTCGGTCGAGGAAGCCGAGGCCGCCGGCTGCCGCGAGACGCGGCGTTAGGCAGAGGTGAGATTGAATCGTTCCGCATCGTCAGTGCACCCCCTCTCCCGCTTGCGGGGGAGGGTCGGGGTGGGGGCTCTCTCCACGAGTCATATTGCGGAAATAGCCCCCACCCGGATTGCATCTTCGATGCAATCCGACCTCCCCCGCAAGCGGGAGAGGTAAGGAGGCCGCTGTGACCAACGTCGAGATCAATCCGCCCGTGGCGCGCCGGCGCAAACGCCTGCGCTATCTGCAGCTGTTTCTGTTCGCCCTCTTCATCTACCTGATCGCGGCCTATCTGCTGCTGCCCGCACTGTGGACCCATTACGAACACCAGAAGGGCCTTGCCAACCTGCCGATGGTGACGCGCACCGCGCAGGGCATTCCCGGCGATCCGATGAATGTCGGGCTGATCGGCGACACCAGGGACGTGGTCTGCGCGATGCACGAAGCCGGCTGGTATCCGGCCGATCCGGTCACGCTGAAATCCTCGATCGAAATCGTAGGCTCCGTGCTGCTCGATCGTCCCTACAAGGATGCGCCGGTGAGCAACCTGTTCTATCTCGATCGCCGCGAAGACCTTGCCTTCGAGAAACCGGTTGGAACGAGCGCGGACCGCCGCAACCATGTCCGCTTCTGGAAGGTGCTCGATCAGGGCGAGGAGAAGCGCCCGGTGTGGCTTGGCGCTGCGACGCTCGACCGCGGCGTCGGCGTCAGCCACTACACCGGCGCGGTGACCCATCATATCGCGGCCGATCTCGACGCCGAACGTGCGCTGCTCGCCACCGATCTCGAGTCCGCCGGCATGGTCACCGCGAAATATCAGGTGACCGGGATCGGCCCGACCCTCGCCGGCCGCAACGGCGGCGGCGACCTCTATTACACCGACGGCGAAATCTGGGTGCTGCGGTTGGTCGAGGCCTGCCGCAAGAACCACGGCACGGTCGAGCAGATCCCAAGCCCCGCCGCGACCGAATTCAAGGACCAGGTCTGGCGCGCGGTGGTCGAATCAATCGGCAAATGAGGGCTGTGTCCCGCGCTTTTGGAAACGCTGGATTGCTTCGTGTGGCTCGCAATCGGAGCCACGATGGAATATCCTCGGCACTTGACCCCTCACACGCATGATTTGCGTTGCTTTACCCATAAGGAACAGGACGATGACCGTTCGCGCGGGCCGGGAATTTCTGGCCATCCCCGGGCCCACCACGATGCCCGATCAGGTGCTGCAGGCGATGCATCGCCCGGCGCTCGACATCTACTCCGCCGAGATGGTCGAACTGACCGAAAGCCTGCTGCGCGATCTCTCGAAGCTGTTCGCCACCACGGGCAAATCCTACATCTACATCGCCAATGGCCACGGCGCCTGGGAGGCGACGCTCTCCAACGTGCTGTCGCGCGGCGACAAGGTGCTGGTGCTGGAGAGCGGGCGCTTTGCGATCGGCTGGGGCCAGGCGGCGGCCGCGATGGGCGCCGAGGTCGAGGTGCTGAAGGGCGACTGGCGCCGCGCGATCCGCCCCGCGGAGGTCGAAGAGCGGCTGCGCCGCGACAAGGAGCACAAGATCAAGGCGATCCTCGCCGTGCAGGTCGACACCGCGTCGGGCGCCTACAACGACATCGAGGCGATCGGCAGGGCGATCAAGGCCGCCGGCCATCCCGCGCTGTTCATGGTCGACACTGTCGCCTCGCTCGGCTGCATGCCGTTCGAGATGGACAAATGGTATGTCGACGTTGCGATGTCCGGTTCGCAGAAGGGCCTGATGACGCCGCCCGGCCTCGGCTTCGTCGCCGCCAATGACCGCGCCTGGGACGCGCACAAGAAGGCCGACCTGCGCACGCCCTATTGGGACTGGACCGAGCGCGAAGGCAGCGAGCACTACCGCAAATATGCCGGCACCGCGCCGGTGCATCTGTTGTTCGCTTTGCGCGAGGCGATCAACATGCTGCATGCCGAAGGCCTGGAGAATGCCTTCGAACGGCACCGGCTGCTCGGCGAAGCCGTGCGCCGCGCGGTTGCCACCTGGGCCGAGGGCCAGGTGCTCGGCTTCAACATCACTGAAGCCGCCGAGCGCTCCAACACGGTGACAACCGTGACCGTGAAGGGCGCCGATCCCGCCGCGATCCAGCGCTACGCCAAGGAGAAATGCGGCGTCGTGCTCGGCACCGGCATCGGCGATTTGCAGGGCCAGGCGTTCCGTATCGCGCATATGGGCCACGTCAACGCGCCGATGATCCTCGGCACGCTCGGCGTCGTCGAGGTCGCGCTCACCGCGCTGAAGATTCCACACGGCAAGGCCGGCGCCGACGCCGCGATCCAGTGGCTCGGCGAGAACGTGAAGGCGTAGGCTTTCCCAGCGCGTCCTACGTCCCGGACGCACATGCTTGACCCGTCATCCTGAGGAGCCGCGCTTTGCGCGGCGTCTCGAAGGATCGACGGCCGCGCAGTCTCCGACGGTGCACCAGACCGCTGAGATATCGGGGCCGTGCATCCTTCGAGGCTCGCTCCGCTCGCACCTCAGGATGACGGGACCGAGTGTTTGGGGGATGATGCACTAGCACTTGCGCGTTGACCGTGACTAAGTTTGCTTCATGATCGGGCCGTGCGCTACGCGCACGGGTCTGGCGACATGGGCATCTACATCTACATGCTTCGCTGCGCAGACAACTCGTACTATGTCGGCAGCGCTACCGGCGACGATCTCCGGCCGCGCATCGAACAGCACAATGCAGGTACCTTCCCCGGCTACACCTACAATCGCCGACCCGTCGTCCTCGTCTGGTCGGAGTATTTCGATCGCGTCACTGACGGTATCGCTGCGGAACGGCAGATCAAGGGCTGGGGCCGGGCGAAGAAAGAGGCACTCATCAAATCGGATTGGAAAACCGTCAGCCGATTGGCGCGTCGTCGCGGTGGCGCACCGCGAGCTAGATCCGTGGCCGATGATCCCTCCCCGTCATCCTGAGGTGCGAGCTCTTGCGAGCCTCGAAGGATCGACGGCCACGCTGCCGCCGCGGGTGAATCGGAGCGCGCGGAAATATCCGGGCCGTGCATCCTTCGAGACGCGCGCAAGAGCGCGCTCCTCAGGATGACGGGGAAGGGATTGCGCGCGACGCATTACTGAGCGAGCAGCGGCACTTTCCGTCGTCATCATTTTCCGCTTTACTGCCGGCAACAGCCGGGCACGGATCCCTGCGAGACAACAAAATGGAGGGGATCGCTTGGCATCGGTGGAATTGCGCGGCCTGGTCAAGCGGTTTGGATCGTTCGTCGCGGTTGATGATGTCTCGCTGACGATCGACCACGGCCAGCTGGTCTGCCTGCTTGGGCCGTCCGGCTGCGGCAAGACCACGACGCTGCGGCTGATTGCCGGCTTCCTCGAACCATCCGACGGCGAGATCCGCGTCGGCGACCGCGTGGTGTCGTCGAAAGCCCGCACGCTGCCGCCCGAGCAGCGCAACATGTCGATGATCTTCCAGAGCTACGCGCTGTGGCCGCACATGACGGTGGCCGAGAACATCGTCTACGGCCTGCGCTTGCGCAAAATGGATCGCGACACCATCGCCAAGAAGCTCGGCGCGATCCTGGCGACGACCAAGCTGGAGCCGCTGGCGCAGCGCTATCCGGGCGAGCTGTCCGGCGGCCAGCAGCAGCGCGTCGCGCTGGCGCGGGCGCTGATCGTCGGCCCCGAGACGCTGCTGCTCGACGAGCCGCTGTCCAACCTCGACGCCAATCTGCGCGAGGAGATGCGGTTCGAAATCCGCCGGCTGCACGATGAATATCGCTACACCACGGTCTACGTCACCCACGATCAGTCCGAGGCGATGACGACGGCCGATCTGATCGCGGTGATGAACGCCGGCAAGATCGACCAGCTCGGCGCGCCCGAGGACATCTATGCGCGGCCGGAATCCGAATTCGTCGCGCGCTTCATCGGCGCCGCCAACATCATCAAGGGCACCGCGCGCGATCCGAACCACGTGGAATTCGCCGGCGCGACGCTCGAGGTGGTCGGCGCGAAACTCACAGCCGGCCAGAGCGCACCGGTCGCGATCCGCCAGCACGAGATCCAGCTCTCGACACAGGCACCCGCCACAGCGCAGAACACGCTCAAGGCCATCGTGACGCGGCAGGTCTATCTCGGCATGAATCGCGACTACATGGTGGAAACCTCCGACGGCACCTCATTGCGGGTGACCACGCCGACGGAAACTGCGGTCGAGAAAGGCAGCGAGGTCTGGCTGACCTTGCCGGCGGAACGCTGCCGGGCACTCAGCCGCTGACCAACAAGAAACGGAAGCACGCGATGCGGAAACCAATTTCCAGACGCGATGTCCTGCAAGGCGCTGCGGCGCTTGCAGCCGGCACGGTGTTCGCATCGCCCGCGCGCGCCGCGGCGCCCGAGCCGACCGCGATCACGCCCGACCTCGTCGCCGCCGCGAAGAAGGAAGGCAGGCTCGTGTTCTACTCTTCGATGGACCTGCCGGTCGGCGAGAAGCTCGGAAAGGCGTTCGAGGCCGCGTATCCCGGCATCACGGTGCAGATCGAGCGCTCCGGCTCGGAGCGCCTGTTCCAGCGCGTGGCGCAGGAATTCGACGCCAACATCCACGCCGCCGACGTCGTCAACAGCGCCGACGCCTCGCATTTCATTCCCTGGAAGAAGAGCGGCTGGCTGATGCCATTCGTGCCCGAGGACGTCGCGAAGTATTTTCCCGGCAATTATCGCGACCCGGGCGGGATGGCCGTGACGACGCGGCTGTGGCTGTCCTCGATCGCCTACAACACCAATCTGGTGAAGGCGGAGGACGCGCCGAAAAGCTTGGCCGACCTGCTCGACCCGAAATGGGCCGGCAAGATGGTGAAGGGCCATCCGGCCTATAGCGGCACCATCATGACCACGACGTTCCAGATCGTGCGCGAGCTCGGCTGGCCTTACCTCGAGAAGCTTGCCAAACAGCGCGTGATGCAGGTGCAGTCCTCGACCGATCCGCCGAAAAAGCTCTCGCTCGGCGAACGCGCCGTGATGGCCGACGGCAATGAATACGGCATCGTGCTGTTGAAGGAGGCCGGACAGCCGGTCGAGCCGGTCTATCCGACCGAGGGCACGCCGACAATCTCGGGACCGACGGCCATCTTCGCCGGCGCGCCGCATCCGAACGCCGCAAAGCTGTTCCAGGCCTGGCTGCACACCCGCGAGACCCAGCAATTCTTCGTCGACTTCACCGGCCAATATTCGGTGCACGCCCAGGTGCAGCCGAGGGCCGGCCGGCACAGGCTCGCCGACATCAAGCTGATGAAGGAGGATCCGGCGGGGGTGGAAGCGATGACCGAAGAGATCAAGACGCGCTATGCGCGGTTGTTTCGGGTGTAACCGATGAAAGCTGCGGCGCGCGCTCCCTGGCCTCGCCCCGCTTGCGGGGAGAGGCCAACGCGCATCGCAAGATGCGCGACGGGTGAGGGGGCCCTCCACGCGCCGTGCTCGCTGAAACAGCCCCTCACCCCAACCCTCTCTCCGCAAGAGCGGGGCGAGGGAGCCGAGACAGTTCACCGCGGGTCAACATGACAACAATCACCAGCTCCCCAGCACCCCGCCCCCGCATCGACTGGACGCGACCGGTGCTCTGGCTGTTCGCGGCCGTGCTCATCCTGCTGATCCTGCTGCCGCTGTCGTGGCTTGCGGTGTTTGCCTTCACCGACAAGAATCGCCATCCGACGCTGCAGAACTTCGTCACGCTGTTCAGCAATCCCGATTTCCTCGATCCGCTGCTGACAACGGCGATCATCGCGACGACGTCGGCGGTGATCTGCTGCATCGTCGCGGCGCCGCTCAGCTGGCTGGTGTCGCGCACCGACATGCCAGGCCGCCAGACCATCCGTGCGTTGGTGACGGCGTCGTTCGTGACACCGCCGTTCCTCGGCGCGGTCGCCTGGGAATTGCTGGCGGCGCCGAATTCTGGGCTGTTGAACCAGTTCTACCGGCTGTTCGCGGGCGAGGACGCCGACGCGCTGTTCAACATCTATTCGATGACCGGGATCATCTTCGTGATCTCCTGCTACACTTTCCCGTTCGTGTTCGTGCTGGTGGCGAATGCGCTCGACACCATGCCGGGCGAGCTCGAGGACGCCTCCGCGATCCTTGGCGGCAATGCCTGGACCACGGCGCGTCGGGTGACGATCCCGCTCGCCATGCCCGCGCTGGTCGCGGGCGCCCTGATCGCCTTCCTGCAGGCGATGACGCTGTTCGGCTCGCCCGCGATCCTGGCGCTGCCGGCCGGCTTCCACACCATGACGACGAAAATCTGGAGCCTGTTCCAGTATCCGCCGAAGCTCGAACTGGCGGCCGCCGCCGCCGTGCCGCTGCTGGTGCTGACCATCCTGCTGCTGCAGGGCCAGAAGGCGCTGCTCGGCAGGCGCGGCTATTCGGTGATCGGCGGCAAGTATGGCGCGCCGCGCCGGGTGGAGCTGAAAGCATGGCGCTGGGCCGCGCTGGGTTTCTGCCTGCTGGTGCTGCTCAACCCGGTGTTCCTGCCCTACTTCGCGCTGCTCAACGCCGCGTTCTCGCCGAATGCGACCACGCTGGTGACGCCGTCGACGGCAACGCTGCACAACATCGTCTTCGTGTTCACCGAGCTGTCGTCGACGCAACTGGCGCTGAAGAACACCGTGATCCTGGGCGCCGCGACCGCCACCATCGGTACCATCCTGGCGCTCGTCATCGCCTATGTGACGACACGGAAGGTGATCGCGGGCCATCGCGTGCTCGGCTTCCTTGCCACTGCGCCGGTCGCCGTTCCCGCATCGTGCTCGGCGTCGGCCTGTTCCTGAGCTATACGCGGCCACCCTTCGTGCTCTACGGCACGCTGTGGATCCTGCTGCTGGCCTTCCTCACCATCAATTTGCCGTCGGCCTATCAGCAATTGCAGGCGGCATTCGCGACCATCCATCCCGAGCTCGAGGAAGCCAGCCGCATCCTCGGTGCGACGCGGCTGCAGGCGCTGCGCCAGATCACCGCGCCGCTGCTGCGCACCGGGGTGATCGCGACATGGTGCTTCATCTTCATCGGCGTGATGCGGGAACTGTCGGCCGCGATTGTGCTGTTCACCTCGCAGACCAAGGTGCTGTCGGTCCTGATCTACGATCTCAACGAAGGCGGCGACCTCGCCGCGATCGCGGTGCTCGGCATCGCGATGCTGGTGATTACATTTGCCGTGGTACTGGCGGTGAACCAGATCCCGATGTCCGGCGGCAATGCCGGCGCGAAGCTGCGGAACGGGTAGTTCGATCTCCTGTCCCGGACGCGCTGCAGCGTGACAACGCTGCTGCGCGGAGCCGGGACCCGGCAAACATGGGCCCCGGCTCAGCAGTGCATCGCTGCGCGCTGCACTGCGTCCGGGGCAGGACATGCGAGCCGGCGCACCTCATGCATCAGATCATCTGGCAATCGCCACATTCATCCCGATATAAGGCGGAACCCCGCATATGAGGATCGTGTGACCAAATCCACCACCAAGAATTCGCCCCCTGTCGCGCCGCGCCGGCCGCATTCGTTCACCACCCATGGCATCACGGTGACGGACGACTATGCCTGGATCAAGGATCCGAACTGGCAGGAGGTGCTGCGCGATCCCTCGATCCTCGATCCCGATATCCGGACCTATCTCGAAGCCGAAAACGGCTACACCGACAGCCTGCTCGGCCACACCGACGGCTTGCAGAAGCAGCTCGTCAAGGAGATGCGCGGGCGGATCAAGGAGGACGATTCCAGCGTGCCGTCGCCGGACGGCCCGTTCGCCTATTTCCGCAAGTTCCGCGAGGGCGGCCAGCACGAGCTGTTCTGCCGCACGCCGCGCGACGGCGGCGATGCGCATGTCGTGCTCGATGGCGATGCGCTGGCCAAGGACCACAAATATTTCAAGTTCGGCGGTAGCCGGCATTCCAACGATCACCGACTGCACGCCTGGAGCGCCGACACCAAGGGCTCGGAATACTTTTCCATTCGGGTGCGCGACTGGGCCGATGGCGGCGATCTCGAGGATCTCGTCGAGGAGACCGATGGCGGCGTGGTCTGGGCCGCGGATTCGAAGAGCTTCTTCTACGTCAAGCTCGACGACAATCACCGCCCGATGCAGGTGTGGCGGCACAAGCTCGGCACCAAGCAGGCCGACGACATCCTGATCTATGAAGAGCAGGATCCCGGCTGGTTCACCCATCTGCACGAGAGCGCCAGCGGCCGCTTCTGTGTGATCGCCGGCGGCGACCACGAGACCTCCGAACAGCGGCTGATCGATCTCGCCAATCCCGACGCACCGCCGCGGCTGGTCGCGGCGCGCGAGGAAGGCGTGCAATACTCGATCGCCGACCGCGGCGACGAGCTCTTCATCCTGACCAATGCCGACGACGCCATCGACTTCAAGGTCGCGACCGCGCCCCTTGCGTCGCCCGAGCGCGCCTACTGGCGCGATTTGATTCCGTATCGCGAGGGCGTCTATGTGCTCGACGTCGAGCTCTATGCCGGCCACATGGTGCGGCTGGAGCGCGCCAACGCGCTGCCGGCGATCGTCATCCGCGACCTCAAGACGGGCGAGGAGCACGCGATCGCCTTCGACGAGGCCGCCTATTCGCTCGACACCATGGGCGGTTACGAGTTCGAGACCACCAATCTACGTTTTGCCTATTCGTCGATGACGACGCCGTCGGAAGTCTATGACTACGACATGGCGAAGCGGACGCGGGTGTTGCGCAAACGCCAGGAGATTCCGTCCAGCCACAACCCGGCCGATTACGTCACCACGCGCATCATGGCGACGTCGCATGACGGCGCGCAGGTGCCGGTGTCGATCCTGCATCGCAAGGACTTTGTCCGCGACGGCAAGGCGCCGCTGCTGCTCTATGGTTACGGCTCCTACGGCATGGCAATGCCGGCGTCGTTTGCGGCGAACCGGCTGTCGCTGGTCGACCGCGGCTTCGTCTATGCGATCGCGCATATCCGCGGCGGCGCCGACAAGGGCTGGGGCTGGTATCTCGACGGCAAGCGCGAGAAGAAGACCAACACCTTTGACGATTTCGCCGCTGCCGGCCGAGCGCTGATCGACGCCAAGTACACGGGTGCAAAACGCATCGTCGGCCATGGCGGCTCGGCGGGCGGCATGCTGATGGGCGCGGTCGCCAACCGCGCCGGCGAGCTGTTCGCCAGCATCGTCGCCGAAGTGCCATTCGTCGACGTGCTCAACACCATGCTCGACGACACCTTGCCGCTGACGCCGCCGGAATGGCCGGAATGGGGCAACCCGATCGAAAGCGAGAAGGATTTTCGCACCATCCTGTCCTATTCGCCCTACGACAATGTCGCGGCGAAGGACTATCCGGCGATCCTCGCAATGGGTGGGCTGACCGACCCGCGCGTCACCTATTGGGAGCCGGCGAAATGGATCGCGCGGCTGCGCGCCACCATGCGCGGCGGCGGCCCGGTACTGTTGCGCACCAACATGGGCGCCGGCCACGGCGGCGCCTCCGGCCGCTTCAACCGGCTCGACGAAGTCGCGATCGTCTACGCGTTCGCGCTGTGGGCAGTCGGGATGGCGGAGAGGGCGGAGGTGGAGCTTTCGTAGCCCGGATGAAGCGCAGCGAAATCCGGGCAGTCCCTCCACCTGCAAGAGCCCCGGATTGCGCTTCGCTCCATCCGGGCTACGAGATGCCATTTATCTTGCGCTGATCTCACCGCGCCGTCGTCCCGGCGAAGGCCGGGACCCATACCGCGTGATCTATCCGTCGCGGAAGTAGCTGTACCAAGGCGTGCAACGCAACTGCCAGCCTTCGCCAAACTCCTCCCTGTGGTTATGGGTCCCGGCTCCCGTGCGCAATTGCGCACTAGGCCGGGACGACGGCGGAGAGTGAGGCGTCACCGCCCCTTCGCCGTCCGCCACGCTGCAAAATCCTTCAGCGTCTGCTCGTCGGTCGCGGGATAGAGGCCGAAGATGCCGCGGCCGTTCTGAACCTGCTCGGTGACGAAATCCTCGAACGCGGTCATCTCGAAGGTCTCATTGGCGATCTCGTCAGCGAGATGCGCCGGGATCACGATGACGCCGTCGCTGTCGCCGAGGATCACGTCGCCAGGAAACACCGGCGCGTCGCCACAGCCGATCGGAACGTTGATCTCGATCGCCTGATGCAGCGTCAGATTGGTCGGCGCGCTCGGGCGGTGATGGAAGGCCGGGAAGCCGAGCCGCGCGATCTCGATAGAATCGCGGAAGCCGCCATCGGTGACGACGCCGGCGCAGCCGCGCTTCATCAGCCGCGTCACCAGGATGGCGCCGGCAGACGCGGCGCGCGCGTCCTTGCGGCTGTCCATCACCAGCACGCTGCCTGCGGGACATTCCTCGATCGCCTTGCGCTGTGGATGGGCGCGATCGCGGAATACCTCGATCGTGTTGAGGTCCTCGCGCGCCGGCATGTAGCGCAGCGTGAAGGCCTCACCGACCATGGTCGGCTGATCGGGGCTTAGGGGGTGAACATCCTGGATCATCTGGATGCGGAAGCCGCGTTTGAACAGTGCGGTCGCGACGGTTGCGGTGGAAACGGATTTCAGTTTGTTGCGGGTGGCGTCGCTGAGTTTTGACATGTGGTTTTTCCGATTGTCATTCCGGGGCGATGCGTCAGCATCGAACCTCAGGGGCGCAATTGCGCCCCGGGGAATCTCGAGGTTCCGGGTTCGCTTCGCGCCCCGGAACGACAGGGGTCAATAAATCGAAGGCTCTCCCACCGGCTTGCCAAAACCGGTCTCGAGGAAATCGAAATCGCAGCCTTCATTGGCCTGCTTGATGTGTTTCGAGAACATCCAGCCATAGCCGCGCTCGAAGCGCTTCTCGGGCTGCTTCCATTCGGCGCGGCGCCTGGCCAGCTCCGCCTCCGGCACATCGAGATTGATGGTGCGCGCGGCGACATCGAGCGTAATACGGTCGCCGTTCCTCACCAGCGCCAGCGGACCGCCGATATAGGATTCCGGCGAGACATGCAGGATGCAGGCGCCGTAGCTGGTGCCGCTCATCCGCGCGTCCGACAGCCGCACCATGTCGCGCACGCCCTGCTTCACGAGCTTGGTCGGGATCGGCAGCATGCCCCATTCCGGCATGCCCGGCCCGCCCTGCGGCCCGGCATTGCGCAGGATCAGCACGTGATCGGCCGTGACATCGAGATCGGGATCGTCGACCGCCTTCTTCATCGACGGATAATCGTCGAACACCAGCGCAGGTCCGGTGTGCTTGAGGAAGCGCGGATCGCAGGCACTCGGCTTGATGACGCAGCCGTCGGGCGCGAGATTACCCTTCAACACCGCAAGCGCGCCCTCCTTGTAGATCGGGTCGTCGACGGTGCGGATGACGTCGTCATTATGGACTTCGGCGCCTGCAATGTTCTCGCCCAGCGTCTTGCCTGACACGGTCATGCAATCGAGATGCAGATGCTGCTTGATCCGGTTCATCAGGCCGGGCAGCCCGCCGGCATAGAAGAAATCCTCCATCAGATAGTGGTCGCCGCTCGGCCGCACATTGGCGATCACAGGCACCTTGCGGCTCGCCGTCTCGAAATCATCAAGTGAAATGTCCTGGCCGGCGCGGCGCGCCTGCGCGATCAGATGGATGATCGCGTTGGTCGAGCAGCCCATCGCCATCGCGACCGTGATCGCGTTCTCGAACGCCTTGCGGGTCTGGATCTTCTGCGGCGTGAGATCCTCCCACACCATCTCGACGATGCGGCGGCCGGCCTCCGAGCTCATGCGGATGTGGTTGGCGTCGGCCGCGGGGATCGACGAGGCGCCGGGCAAGGTCATGCCGATCGCCTCCGCGATTGCGGTCATCGTCGAGGCCGTGCCCATGGTCATGCAGGTGCCGTAGCTGCGGGCGATGCCGGCCTCCATGTCGACCCAGTCCTTGTCGGAGATCTTCCCCGCACGCCGCTCGTCCCAGTATTTCCAGGCGTCCGAGCCGGAGCCCAGCGTCCTGCCCTTCCAGTTGCCGCGCAGCATCGGCCCCGCCGGCAGATAGATCGCCGGCAGATTCATGCTGGTGGCGCCGAGCAGCAGCCCGGGCGTGGTCTTGTCGCAGCCGCCCATCAGCACCACGCCGTCGACCGGATGGCCGCGCAACAGCTCCTCGGCATCCATCGCCAGCATGTTGCGGTAGAGCATCGTGGTCGGCTTCAAGAGCGATTCCGACAGCGACAGCGCCGGCAGCTCGAGCGGAAAGCCGCCAGCCATCAGCACGCCGCGCTTGACGTCGTCGACCCGGCTCTTGAAGTGCATGTGGCAGGGCTGTGCGTCCGACCAGGTGTTGATGATCGCGATCACCGGCCGGTCGCGCCACTCCTCCGGCGCGTAGCCCATCTGCATCGCGCGTGAGCGATGGCCGAATGCTCTGAGATCGTCGGGCGCAAACCAGCGCGCGCTGCGCAATTGATCGGGGGTCTTGTTCTTCTTCGTCATCTTCGATGCGCCATGTGCTCGATATTGCGTGCTTCGATATTGCGTGTCTCGAGATTGCCTGCACGCGCGTCGTCTCGGCGCATGCCCTGCGCAACGCATATACTCGATTTCCAGGCGTGTCGTCCCGCGCACGGCGCAGACGTGCCGTTCGCCGTTGGTGTGCCGGGCGTGCGGCGCACAAACTCCGCAATCTGGAAATCAGCGCGGAAACCAGCCTTTACTAGCTCTGGCGCTGCGCCGTCATCACGATGCGGACGAGATCGGCGGCGTTGCGCGCGCCGAGCTTCTTCATGATGTTGGCGCGGTGATCCTCGATCGTGCGCGGGCTGATGCCGAGATGACGCCCGGCCTCCTTGTTGGAGGCTCCCGCGGTGAATTGCTCGAGCACCTCGCGCTCGCGGCGGGTCAACGGCTCGCGCCCCGGGAAGTGCAGCGCGGCGATGCGCGACGCCGAGGTCTCGGCCTGGCGCCGCGTGTAGGCGTCGATCGCTTCATTGAGGCGGCTGACGATCTCGTTGCCGCGGAACGGCTTCTCGATGAAATCGAGCGCACCGTTCTTGATGGCGCTGACCGCCATCTGGATGTCGCCCTGACCGGAGATCATGAAGATCGGCGCCGGATAATCCTCGCCGTGAAGCTCGCGCAGGATATCGAGGCCGGATTTGCCTGGAATATGCACGTCGAGCAGGATGCAGGCCGGCGTCCTGCTGCGCGCCACCGAGAGCAGCGCCGCACCATCCGCAAAGCAGATCACCTTGTAACCAGCGGTCGACAGGACCACGGAAAGCGTCTCGCGGACGGCGGGCTCGTCGTCGACCACGAAAATTTCTCCGCGAGGAGCGCCATTCTCAACCATTTGCATCGTCCATCAGTGGTGAAGCGTGCTGACCTGACCGCACAAGAAGTAACTCGACCATCTCGATCAATGGACCCGTATTTGTACGGGACGTCCGCTTAACGCACAAGTAGCACCGCGTTCCCTAAAAGCGGGGACGGTGGAGAAAACATGCATGGTAAATGCAGCGGCGGACGGCGTTGCAGGGCGTTTGGACGAGGGCAACGATCCCTACAACCTGATCGTGACGGACCTCGTCGCGCTGATCGGCCATGTCCGGGCGAGCCTGCGACTGATCGAAGCGGCGATTGCGCGCGAGGCATTGCTGGCCGAGCAGGACGCCGCCGCCAACATCGCCGTGCTTGACGACGTCACCCCACGCTACGAGGCCGCGTCCACGGCCCTGAGAGCCTGCGACGCCGGCCTCGGCGCGGCACTCGATCGGATACGCGATTCTGAGGCACCGGCGCGCCTCCTGAATTGACCCACTGGGCCGGCAGCCCCGGGTGGGCGCCATCACGCAGATCGTCCGACGACGCCCGACACGCCCCAACCCTTGGGGCAACCATCCGTTCCACGCATTCGGATTGGCCGGGTCAGGCCAAGTCAGATCAGGTCAGGCTCTGGCCCGCTCTTCGTCGGCGGCCGCCCGGCGCTTGCTCGGCTTGCCCTTCAGGAAGCTGATGTCCATTTCGGTGCCGTTGACGCGGACCAGCTCGCAACGACGATAGGCGAGCCCGGTCGAGGACAATAGCAGGAAAAACTCCTTCAGGTTGAGCCCCTGAATGGAACCCTCGACCGTCAGCGACGCATCATTGTCCGAGATGGCGTTGAGCTGGCAGTCGCGCCGCCAGGTGCCGTCGATGGCCATGATGCAGACATCGACGCCCCGGCTGAACGTGACCCGCTCAACGGATTTGCCATCTTCGGTCATCGCTCAATATCCGACCGCCATGGCGGCCCTCGGCATGGCGAGCGCTGGCCGCACCCCGCTCGGCCGGTACAGGCCACGGCGGTCGGGAAGTGGCTTGAACGTGTCGGTCAGACCGACCACGGTCTCGGCGGCGCCCAGCACCAGGAAGCCGTCGGTCTCCATCGAGCGGGCGAGGCGGTTGAAGATGTTGATCTTGGTGTCCTGATCGAAATAGATCAGCACGTTGCGGCAGAACACCACATCGAAAGCGCCGAGCGCGGAGAAATCGTGCAGCAGGTTGAGCTGGCGGTGCTGCACCATCGAGCGCAACTCGGGATTGATCTGCCAGAGTTCACCCGACTGCTTGAAGTACTTGACCAGCATCTGGATCGGCAGCCCGCGCTGCACTTCGAACTGGCTGTAGATGCCGGCCTTCGCCTTCTCCAGCACCTCCTGCGACAGATCGGTCGCGATGATCTCGACTCGCCATCCCGCAAGCGCCGCGCCCATTTCCTTCAGGCTCATCGCCAGCGAATAGGGCTCCTGCCCGGTCGAGCCGGCGGCGCACCAGATCCGGACGCTGCGGCGCGCGGCCCGCGCCTTCAGCACCTCCGGCATGATGGTGTCGCGGAAATGCTCGAACGGCACCTTGTCGCGGAAGAAGAAGGTCTCGTTGGTGGTCATGGCCTCGACCACCTGGACGGTGTGCGCGGACGAGCCGGCCCTGATCTTCGCCACCAGGTCGGGGATGCCGGACAGGCCGCTTTTGCGCGCCAGCGGCAACAGGCGGCTCTCGATCAGATACTGCTTGTCCGCAGACAGATCGAGACCGGAATGGTCCTTCAGGAGCTTACGCAGATACTCGTAGTCGGGGGGCGTCACGGGAGCCTCGCAAGGACAAAAGGGTGAAATTGGGTGTCAGGCTTCGGCCGACGCATCGAGCGCCAGCAGGCCCACTTCTTGGAATTTCGCGATCACGATGTCCTTGTCGAACGGCTTCATGATGTACTCGTTGGCGCCGGCATGCAGGGCCCGCGAGATGTGGTCGATGCCGTTTTCGGTGGTGCAGAACACGACCTTGGGCTGATCGCCGCCGGGCATGCGGCGGAGCTGCACGAGGAATTCGAAGCCGTCCATGACCGGCATATTCCAGTCGAGCAGCACCGCGTCGGGCATCGCCCGCTTGCAGGCTTCGAGCGCCACGGCGCCGTCCTCGGCCTCGATGACGGTGAACTGCATTCCTTCGAGGATGCGGCGCGCGATCTTTCGCACCACACCGGAATCGTCGACGACGAGACATGTCTTCATGTGTTGGCCTCCTTGTAGAATCCGCCGTCTACGCGACGGAGCGTTACGCTGCAGCAGCTATCTTTGGCACCAGTTCGAGCACGCGATCGATATCGAGGACGACCATGAGCTGGCCGTCGAGGCGGTAGACGCCGCCGGCGAGCTTGGCCATGCGGGGATCGAGGTTGACCGGGTTGTCCTGGCGGCTGTCGTCGGGCAGCCGCAAGACCTCGCCGATCTGGTCGATCAGGAGGCCATAGGATTCGCCGCGCTGGTCGACCCCGACCGCCATCGGCGGCTGGCCGTCAGCGGCCTTCGGCAGCCCGAGCCGGGCGCGCATGTCGACCACGGTGACGATGCGGCCGCGCAAATTGAGCACGCCGGCGATCTCCGTCGACGACAGCGGCACCCGCGTCAACCGCTCCGGCATGAACACGTCCTGCACCCGCGAGATCGGCAGCCCGAACAGCTGCCCGCCGATCACCGCCGTGACGTATTCGGCCATCGCGCCTTCACTGGTCTCGGTCTTGCTGGTCATCGATCCCATCCCTTAAGCGGCCCGGCGCAGTTCGGCGGTCTGCTCTTTCAGCGCCGCGATCAGTCCGGGACGGTCAAACTTGGCGACATAGTCGTGGAAGCCGGCCTGCCGGCCGCGCTCGATCGCCGCCGGCGACACCATCGCCGACAGCGCGATGATCGGCAGCCCGATCAGATTGTGGTCGCTCCGGATGTTCTCGGCGAACTCGAAGCCGTTCATCTCGGGCATCTCGATGTCGGTCAGCACCACGTCGAAGGCCTGCCCCGAGCGCAGCGCGGCGAGCCCTTCCTGGGCGTTCGGCGCGGTCCGCACCTTGTAGCCGGCGGCTTTCAAGACCGGCGCCAGCATGTTGCGAAAGAACGCGCTATCATCGACCAGCAGCACCGACTGCGCTGACGCCGACGGCCGCATCTCCTTGCGCGAGAACCAGTCGGCAAACGCCATCGGCAGGAAGTGGCCGACGTCGATCACCTCGGTGGCCTGGCCCTTGATCACGGCCGAGCCGAGGATGCCGTCCTGGCTGCCTGCGACCTCGATGTTGAGCCGCTCCTCGACGATGTCGATGATCTCGTCGACCACGAGCCCCATCGAGCGGCCGTCGTCGGCGAACACCAGGATCGGCTGCGCGCCTTGCGTCTGCACCTCGACGCCGGCCATCTGCACCAGCGGCATCAGCTGCTCACGGTACTGCACCATGTAGCGGCCGTTACTGAGCTCGATCTTGTCGGTTGCGATCTCTTCCAGCCGGGTGACGAGGCCGAGCGGCACCGCCTTGGGCTGGCTCGAGCCGGCGCGGAACACCAGCAGCGAGGTCAGCTGCTCGCCGCTCGAGGCGTGCGCCGCGGCATTGTCTTCGGCCATGTCATGGGCCGAGGAGCCGGAGGCGCCGAGCGCCTTGGCGATGCCGTTGGGATCGATGATCATGATCACCGCGCCATCGCCCAGGATGGTGTTGCCGGAGAACATGTCGATGTGACGCAGTTTCGTGGACATCGGCTTGACCACGATCTCCTCGGTGTGGAACACGCCGTCGACCACGATGCCAAAGGTCTGGCTGCCGACTTGCGTCACCACAATAAAACCGTTCTCGGCGTCGGTGGTGGTCGCGCCGTCGTCGATCTTCAGCAGCTTCTTGAGATGGATCAGCGGCAGCAGCTTGTTGCGCAGCCGCAAGACCGCGGTGTCCTTGATCCGCTCGATGCGGTGCTCGGAGTTGGCGCGGGCCCGCACCAGCTCGACGACGGACAATTGCGGGATCGCAAAGCGGTCGCCGCCGGCTTCGACGATCAGGGCGGAGACGATCGCCAGGGTCAGCGGGATCTTGATGGTGACGGAAGCGCCCTCGCCGGCCACGCTCTTGATGTCGATGGTACCGCCGATCTGGTCGATATTGGTGCGCACCACGTCCATGCCGACGCCGCGGCCGGACACCGAGGTCACCTGCGCCGCGGTCGAGAAGCCCGGCGCGAAGATGAACTTGTGGATCTGGGATTCGGTCATCTTCTCCAGTTCAGCCTCGGTGACGAGGCCGTTCTGGAGCGCCTTGGCCTTGATCCGCTCGGTGTTGAGCCCGCGGCCATTGTCGGCGATGCAGATGATGATGTGGCCGCCCTCGTGATAGGCGGACAGGCGGATGGTGCCCTGCTCCGGCTTACCGGCTGCGACGCGCTCAGCGGTGGTCTCCAGCCCGTGGTCGGCGGAGTTGCGCACCATGTGCGTCAACGGATCCTTGATCAGGTCGAGCACCTGGCGGTCGAGCTCGGTGTCGGCGCCGTGCATCTCGAGCTCGATCTGCTTGCCGAGTTCGCCGGAGAGGTCGCGGACGATGCGGGGCAGCTTCTGCCAGGCATTGCCGATCGGCTGCATGCGCGTCTTCATGACGCCTTCCTGCAGCTCGGCGGTGACGTTGGAGAGCCGCTGCAGCGGCACCTTGAACTCGGTGTCCTCGTTGCGCCTGCTAATCTCGAGGAGCTGGTTGCGGGTCAGCACCAGCTCGGAGACCATGGTCATGAGGTGTTCGAGGGTGTCGACATTGACCCGGATCGACTGGTTGGCGATCTTGTCGCCTTCCTGGACGTCCTCACCGGCGGCCTTGCGGGCCGGCTTCTTCGCGGGCTCGGCGGCTTCGGCCGCAGGCGCTGCGGGAGCAGTGGCGACGAGCTTCACGACAGGTGCGGGTGCGGCCACTTCGGTCGCGGTCTCGCGGAAGGCGCGCTCGAGCTCGTCGAGCGAGACCTCGCCCGGGCGCAGCGGACGCTCCAGCGTCTGCACCACCAGCGTGCCCTCAGTCATCGCTTGGGTCATGTCAGCCTGCACGGACGGCGCTTCGACGATAGGCATGGCGTCGTCAGCAACATTCTCACCAGCGGCCATTGCGGCCATGCCGCGCTCGACCATCGCTTCCAGCTGATCGATCAGATCGCGGTCGTTGCCCTCAGGCTCGGCCTCGGTGGCTTCCAACCCTGCAAGAATCTCCTTGATGCGGTCGATCGAGGACAGGATCAGCGTCACGGCTTCCGCCTTCACCGGCATGCCGTCGCGGAATTTGCCCATCAAGGTCTCGCCGGCATGCGCCAGCGCTTCCAGCCGCGGCAGCCCGAGGAAGCCGCAGGTGCCCTTGATCGTGTGCACCAGGCGGAAAACATTATCCAGGATCTTCGCGTTGTTCGGGTCCTGCTCGAACTGCACCAGCTGGTTGTCGACCGTATCCAGGCTCTCGCTGCTCTCCGTCAGGAACTCACGCAACAGATCGTCCATGAATCGGTCCCCTCAAGGTGCTACAGAACGCTCGCCTCGCATCGATAACTGGCCGGCTTCACGGCGACGTTAATTTTGCCGTCCGTGCAACTACGGACGATGAAGCTCTTCAAGCCGTCGAACGATGCATCACGACATCACGGACAGTCTCACCAGGACAGGCCCTTACCACCCGGACGGGAAAGAGGCCGTTCCAACGGTCATCGCAATTTGAACCAAATGAGCGCGAAGGACCGTTAAGCCCTGCGAAACATTCGCGGTCATGACGTCGGCCTGCATCAGGGCGCGATCGCCCATTGGTTGAAGCCGGCGGGGTGATCAACGCACGCAAAAGCAAAGGCGGCGGAGTTTCCTCCGCCGCCTCGCTATTCGATGTCTGTCGCGGCTACGCTTAGCGGAGCAGCTGCAGAACGCTCTGCTGCGACTGGTTGGCCAGAGCCAGCGCGGACACCGCGATCGACTGGCGGGTCGACAGCGCCTGGCTGTTGGCCGCTTCCTCGTTGGTGTCGGCCAGCGTCAGGTTGGACGAGCCGGTCTGCAACACGTTGATCAGGTTCTTCGAGAAGTCCTGGCGGATCTGCACGATCGACAGGTTCGAACCGAGGGTCGACGCCTGAGTCCGCAGCAGACCGCTCGCCGAGTTGAGCGTCTTCAGCGTCGCGTTGGCCGAGGCGTTGTCGATGAAGTCCGTGCCGGCCACCAGCTTGGTGAGGTTGAGGCCGGAGGCATCGAAGGTCACGCCCTGGATCTTCAAGGTCGAGGAGCCCGTCTCGTTGAAGGTCAGCTTGAGCTGATCGCCATTGAGCAGGTTGATGCCGTTGTACGACGCGTCCTGGGCCGTCGTGGTGATCTGATCCAGGATGTTGTTGTACTGGTTAACCAGGTTGGAGCGGTTCGCCAGCCCGTTCGGATCCTGTACCGGGGCGCTGCCCGCCAGGCCGTTGAACAGCTTGCCGGAAGCGGCTGCGGTGCCACCGATCGTACCGATGGTCGCGGATGCAGCATCGTTGGTGGTGCTGATGGTGAGTGCACCGGTCGCGCTGAGCGACGCCTGCAGGTTGTTGGCCGACAGTGCGGCGTTCAGGTCGTTGAGCGACTTCACCTTGCCCGTGCCGCTGCCGAAGGTGATGTTGGTGGCTGTGCCGTTGCCGGTCGCGCCGATCGTCAGCGTCAGACCATCCAGCGGTGAAGGCGTTGCCACGGTGCGTGCCGTGGTTCCGGTCGTAAGGCCGAAAGCGGCCAGCGCCGAGCCGGAGAGGTTGAGATCCTGGTTGATGCCGGTGCTGATCTGGAGCGCGCCAGCCGACACGGTGGAGGCGGTGGTTGCGCCGGTGATGCCGTCGATCGCCGTGAGCAGGTCGCCGACCGTCAGCGTGCTGCCCGCGCCGGTGCCGAGGGTCACGTTGCCGGCCGAATCGGTCGTCGAAGTGGTCTGCGCGGTCGAGAACGTGATCGTCTTGCCGTTGACGCTGATCGTGCCAGACGGGGTCGTCGCCAGGGTATCAGCGTTGGTCGCGCTGACGAGCTTGGTGGCGGCCGTGATCGCAGCGGGCGTCGTGAGATTGTTGTTGACGACCGAACCAGCGAGCACCGTATTGCTGTAGGTGGCGGTGCCGCGGATATCGTCGGTGGTCGCGCCGGTGACAACTGCGGTCGTCACCTGCGATTTCTGAGAATAGCCGACTGCAGCCTGCAGGGCCTGGTTGGCGACCGACTTGGCGCTGTCGACGAGCTTCTGCAGCGAGGTGATGCCGGTGTTGGCGGCCTGCAGCACCTGCACGCCGTTGCCGATGCCGTCCAGCAGATTGTTGATGTCGCTGGCGCGGTTGTCGAGCGACTGCGCCGTGAAGAAGTTGGTCGGATTGTCGAGCGCAGTGTTGACCTTCTTGCCGGTGGACAAGCGGTTCTGCGTGGTGGCGAGCAGGTCGGCCGTGGACTGCAGCGAAAGCAGATTTTGACGGACCGATGCCGAAAGAACGATGCCGGACATACTGATACCCTTCTGGATGAACACGATTGACGCGACGCCGCAAGTTTCACACGGCGACCCGTGCCACACTGGTCTGTCCGCGCTACCCGTTCGTTAAAGGGCTGGTCCGTACAAATACCCAGAATGGCATCGCCGGTGGTTTACGGGCCACGCGGCGCAGCCGTTCGGCGCGGCCGCGCAAGGCCGGCAACGCGCGGTTGTCGCGGCGGCGAATTCGTCCCGCATTTGCAGGACTTGCCGCATCCTGGCGCTGCCGACCTGACAGCCGGAATCACGGCTACATCGACGCGCGGTCTGCACTGATCAGAGTTAATGGAAATCAATAAATGCGCGCCAAAGCCGCAACCTTTGGTCGCGCAATGCTTGTCGCTCGAATCGATCCCGATGGCCGCGCAGGCCGATGCGGCGCGGACCGTCTGCCCCCTAGAGGGTATAGAGTTCGCACCACAACCCTTGTGCAATTGGACAGGCAAGCTATGTTCGCGTTCATTCCACACGCCAAGAGTAGGTGATGCGAGACCGTAGTGCTCCCGCCCTCGGCAGGAGCTCCAATGTCCGCGCTATCGCGCCCGCCCAATCGTCTGTTGCAAGCACTTCCCTCCACGGAGTACGCGCAGCTCCATCCGCTTCTGGAAACCGTCGACCTGACCAAGGAAACGGTGCTCGCCGATGCCGGCGCACCGGTGCAGCGGGTCTACTTTCCGCACAGCGGCGTGGTCTCGATGATGGTCAATCTGTCCGACGGGCAATCAGTCGAGATTGCAACCGTTGGTCGCGACGGCATCGTTGGTGCGTCAGCCGCGCTGCACGAGCGGCCGCCGCTTGCCGACGCGATCGTCGTGGTGCCGGGTACGGCTTCGATGCTGCGGGCGGAGGAGTTCCGCGAGGCAGCAAATCGCAGCGCGGATTTCCGGACCCTGGTCGCGCTCTATGAGCAGGCGCTGATGGCGCAGACGCAGCAATCCGTCGCCTGCAACGTTTCGCATCCGGTGGAGGCACGGCTGTCACGATGGCTGCTGCGGGCGCGCGATCTGTGCGGCAGCGAAGCATTGCCGCTGACCCAGGAGATGCTGGCGCAGATGATCGGTGTCCGCCGCAACGCGGTTTCGATCGTCGCGCACGGGTTTCAGCAGGCCGGCATCCTCCGCTACAGCCGCGGTCATATCGAAATCACCGACATCGACGGCCTGCGGAAGGCGGCGTGTGAATGTTATGCGACCGTCAAGGCGCACGCCGAACAATTGATTGGGCCGGAAGATTGACTGGCGCCGGCCGGCCGGAGCACGCAAACCGCATCATGCGGCGATAGGTCTATTCCTATTGGAACCAAGACGTGTTCCCATTGGAACCAACACGCGCCAGAATAGGTTGCAAGAACGTCCAGCTGCACGCGTCAGCCCTGGTGCCCAGAGACAAAGCTTGCCAGAAGGCAGGAGGTTGCTTTGGATACGGTTCCGCGATCGCCCAACGGATTCCTGTCGTCGCTCTCGGAGAGCGATTTTGAGCTGATCCGGCCGCATCTGCGGACGGTCGACCTCACCGCCGATTCGGTCCTGATCGAGACCGACGAGATGCTCAAGCGGACATACATGCCGCACAAGGGCGTGATCTCGCTGGTGGTCAAGCTGGCAAGAGGCGAGCGCGTCCAGGTCGCGATGGTCGGTCGCGACAGCATCTATGGCGCTTTCGCCCCGCTCGTCGAAGGACAGACGTTGAACAACGCGATGGTGCTGGTGCCGGGCGTCGCATCGACGATCGAGCTCGAGCCGTTGCGGGCAGCTGCCGGCCAGAGCCCGACGCTTCGCGCGATGTTGATCCGGCATGGGCTCGCCGTCTATGCCCAGATCCAGCAGACGGCCGGCTGCAACGCCGCCCACACCGTGGAGTCGCGGCTGGCACGATGCCTGCTGCAGATGCGCGATCTCTCCGGCAGCAACAAGATCATCCTGACCCAGGAGGCGATGGCGCAGATGATCGGCGCGCGCCGCAACAGCGTTTCGCTGGTCGCGCACACCCTGCAACAGGCGAACTTCATCCACTACAGCCGTGGTCACATCGAGATCACCAATGCGGATGGACTGATCAGGACCGCGTGCGAATGCTACGCCACGGTCAAGGCGCAGTATGCGCGACTGCTGAGTTGCCAGGAGACCGGCAGCTAGAGCCTTTCCGTTCCGATGGAATCGGAACGGGGCTCTAGATTCTTGTTTTGACGCGTTTTCTCTACGCGAACCGGTACCCACTTCGCTCGAAAACGCTCCAGAGCGCCAAGCCGTACTTCTACGGTTTACGATTTTCACCGTCGGATAACGCTGAATCCCCAGAATTGCGTGGACGCACGGGGGAGCTGATGTTCACGTACCAGACGACCGATCGCAAGGAGGCCCGCCGCTTCCGCATGGCCCAGTTCAACGGCCGGCCCGCCACGGTCCGGTCCGCCGGCGCGACCGTGACGGGACGCGTGCGCGCGATTGTCGAAAGCAGGTCCGGCACGACGGCAGCCTGGGTGGTCACGATCGTTCCGGACGAACCGAAGGCCGCTGCCCCGGCAGCGCGGCCCGCGCCGCGTCTGTGCTTTGCCGCGGAAGAGGATTTCTGAGAGCTGCCCCCCGCTCAGGCGGAGTGCAGCAGAGCCTTGCGGACGAGATCGGCGGTGTTGCGCGCACCGAGTTTGCGCATGGCCTCGGCGCGATGGCTCTCGAACGTGCGCGGGCTGATGTTCATTCGCAGCGCGCCCTGCTTGTTGGAGTAGCCGTCGCTGATCAGGCTGAGCACCTCACGCTCGCGCTTGGTCAACGGCTTGCGGCCGGCCTCCGGCGCGAACATGATTTCGGGCGACCTTGAACCCGCCGGCTTGTCGTCCCCCGGCGGCTTGAGATCGGCGGCCGGAATGGCGCTCGGATAGAGATCGGAAATCTGCTTCAGCATCGCGGACACCCGCTCGGTCTGCTCGAGCGCGTTCTCGATCACCTGGCGCAGATAGACGCCGTTGCCGGGGGCGTGCGCGAACTGATGGCTGTGCTGCTTGAGCTCATTCATATAGAGCAGCAGCGCCGTCACGGGTCCGTTGAACTGGCGGACGATCGCGGCGCCGGCGTCCGTGGTTACCTGCGCCCGCGGGGCGGCGGCCTCCGGAAGCTCAAGCGGCGGCGTTTCGAGCGTTGCGGTTCCACCCACCCAGGTCGGAAGGCGCGCCTCGGCCCGATTGTCATGTTGCGTCATAAGTATGGTTTACCAAAGGTGAACTTGTGGCCGCGTTAACGCGGGACTCCGTAAAACTACGGGTGACGCAACTGTGACCTCGGGCCCCGACCCGCCAAGCAGGCGCAGATTACCGCTGATTTGGCAACGAAAGTCGCATATTCGAGTCGAATGACAGTATTCTTACGGGAATACCGGGCCGGCTTCGTCCCGGCCGCTTCACGGTCAGGCGTCTACCTTCGGCGGTTCAGCCGCTCGCCTCTCAACCCCCGCTTTGGGTTGCACTGGGCTACACCAGCGCCGCTGGCTCGGCCCTCAGGGGCGCCGGGACCGAAGGAACTTCCGCAGGAATCGTCCCGAAAGAACGAACCTGAACCACCAATACGCCATCCGCTGGGTCGACATCGATCATCCCTCTGGGCATTGGAATGGCATCGGCATACAGCACGTCGGCGCGTACGCGTGTGAGGCAGTTCACATCGGCCCGACGCGACCGGTCAGGCGAATGTCAATTTACAGCCCCGGCAGGCGCCGCGATGATCGTCGCCTCTCAAACAACAACAAGGGCGCGGCAATGCAGCGAGGGCGGAACGGATCCTGGATGACAATGGCGGCGCTGGCCGTAGCACTGCTGGTCGGCGCCGCCGCGCGGGCCCAGACCCCGCCGACCAGCGATGCAGCGCCGACGGCGGACAACGCCGTAATGCTCACGATCTTCTTCAAGCATGATCAGTCGCGGCCGCTCAGCGAGCTGAATGCGCAGCTGGAGCGGCAGGGCTTCTACAAGGCGTTTCCGCCCGAAGGTGTCGAGGTCGTCAGCTGGTACGTGATGATGGGTGTCGGCCAGGTGGTGACGCTGCGGCTGCCGGCATCGCGGTTGCGCGAGATCAACCGCATCATCGAGAACAGCGCGTGGGGCGCCTATCACACCGAGTTCTACCCGACCTATGACTACAAGGCGATCGGGATCGGCAATCACGAAAAGGCAAAGCAGTAGCTGATCGCATCAGGCGTTGGAGCCGCGGCCGCGCGCCGGGCTTGCCGGTTCTGCTGAAAATCGGCCCACGACTGGATTTGTCCCGCTATCTACGCGTGGGCCCGCGAGCGTTGGCTCAGCCGCTTTGCCAGGATCCGCAGATCTTCGCTGCGCCCGCTGCAAAGCAGGCGGGTGAATTCGTCTGGATCGATAGAGGCAGGCGGAAGATCGGCGGGGTTGCGGGCGGCGCGGCGCAGCCAGGTCAATCGGAAGAGACGCTTGAGCATCTTCATGGTTGTTAGCCCCGATGAGCGTCAGTGTTAAATCGCGGTCATGAAATTTGGTTCCGCCCCTTGTGGTCGCTCGGCGCAAAATTTGGTTCAACGCCATCAGGAGAGCAATGCCTTGCGCTTTTGCACGCGCGCAATGGATCGCTGCACCGCGGCTTGATCCAGCGCCCCGTCCTGCACCGCACGCGCGACCGCCGCGGCGATGCCGGCCATCTCCTGCTCCTGGTCGAACAGATTGTTGCCGATGCAGATCATATCCATGCCGGCGGCGATCGCCTGCAGGCTGGCCGCGCCGGTGCCCAGCGCCTTCTGCAGCCCCTGCATCTGCATGTCGTCGGTGATCAGCAGCGTCTTCGGCAAGCGGCCGCGGAGCCGGCCGCTCCCTTTCGATGACAACGTCATCGGATGCTGCGCGTCCCACTGGCGGACAATGGCGTGGCTGACCAGCACCGCATCGCCGAAGGTGTGCGGCGCCAGTGCATAGAACAACTCCTCCTGCTCCGGCCGCAACGCATCGGAAATGTCCATGAACTCCAGATGTGAATCGACGTGCGCGCCGCCGATGCCCGGAAAATGCTTGAGGCAAAGCCCGACGCCTGCCTGGCGCGCCGCGGCGTCGACCAGACGGGCATTGGCCTCGACCTCGCCGATATCGGCCGAATAGGACCGCTTGACCCTGCCGATATTGGGATTGTCAGGGTTATAGTCGACGTCGATGACAGGCGCGAAATTGTAGCGGATGCCGAGCCGGCGCAGCTCGCGATAGCTTGCTCGCAGGATGGCCTGCTTCTCGGGGGTGGCGAGCAGATTGAAGTCCTTCGCGCTCGGCAGCGGCTGAAAGCCAAGGCCATCCTTGAGCCGGCGCACCAGACCGCCCTCCTGGTCGATGAAGACCAGCGGCCGCGACGGCAGCGCCGCGATCTCGGCGCAGAGCGACTGCACCTGTGCGGGCGACGCGACGTTGTTGTCGTATTGCCGGGTCTGGCAGGAATAATCGAACAGGATCACCCCGCCGAGCCCGAATTGCGCGGCAAATTCGCTCAGCCAGGGCGGGACGACCTTGCCGTAGAAGCCTAGGATGAAGAGTTCGCCGATGGACATCGCAGCTCTCTATCGGATGCGCACGGAATCAACCTTGCGCCCGACGGCATAGCACGCTGCGGCGGCGGTAAGAATATGACGCAAGCCGTGGCTCGACTGCGTTCCCCGTGCCTGCGTCACCATGTTAAGACAGCGCCCGCACGCGATCTGCGCGCACGCCACGACAAGAAAATCCGGAAACCGCCCATGACTGCACCTTACGTCCCGCAAATGGCCCTTTACCGCCAATGGCTGAAGCAGACGCGCGGCCTCGCGTTTGCTGACTTCGAGGCGATGCGGCGGTGGTCGGTCACCGATATCGACGCCTTCTGGCAGAGCGTCTGGGATTATTTCGATCTGCGCTCGCCGACGCCGCATTCGGCGGTGCTGGCCGAGCGCAAGATGCCGGGCGCGGTGTGGTTTCCCGGCGCTTCGGTGAACTATGCGCACCAGGTCTTCCGTCATGTCGCGCCGGCGCACGCGGCAGGCCTGCCGGCGCTGATCGCGAGCGGCGAGGACGGCAGGCTTTCGGAAACGAGCTGGCCCGAACTGCGGCGCAAATCGGCGGCGCTGGCGCTGCATCTGAAGGCCAACGGCGTACGCCGGGGCGATCGCGTCGCCGCCTATCTGCCGAACATCCCCGAGACCATCATCGCGTTTCTCGCGACCGCGAACCTGGGTGCGATCTGGAGCGTCTGCGCGCCCGACATGGCGGCGCCCGCGGTGATCGACCGCTTCAAGCAGATCGAGCCGAAGGTACTGATCGCCTGCGACGCCGTGACCTATGCCGGCCGGCGCCATGACCGGCAAGGCGTGATCGAGGAGCTGCGGCGCGCGCTGCCGACGGTGCAGCACGTCATCCTGCACAGCGACGCCGCGCCCGCCGAGACGCGGCTGTCGTCCATCCTCGCGGGCGAGAGTGCGGAGATCGACGCCTTCGAGCCGGAATGGCTGCCGTTCGATCACCCGCTCTGGATCGTCTATTCCTCAGGCACCACGGGATTGCCGAAGCCGATCCTGCACAGCCATGGCGGCATCATCGTGGTGGCGCTGCCGCTCTCGACGCTGCACAACGACATCGGCTGCAGCTATCAGCCGAACTCGTTCGGCGAACGCTTTCATTGGTACTCGTCGACCGGCTGGATCATGTGGAATTGCCAGGCCAATGGCCTGCTCAACGGCACGACCTGCTGCATCTTCGACGGCAGTCCCGGCGGCAGCAAGGACAAGCCGGACTGGACCACGCTATGGCGCTTCGTCGCCGATGCCAAGGCGACCTTCTTCGGCGCGGGCGCGGCATTCTTCGCCAATTGCACCAAGGCAGAGATTGATCTCGCCGCTGTCGGCGACCTCTCTGGCCTGCGTACGCTCGGCTCGACCGGCTCACCGCTCAGCGCCGATACGCAAGCCTGGTTCAACCAGCGCTTCGCCGCGCTTTCGAAGCGCAACGGCAACGCCGCGCAGGCCGATATGTGGTGGGCCAATATTTCCGGCGGCACCGATTTCGCCGGCGCCTTCATCGGCGGCAATCGCGAACTGCCGCAGACGCCGGGCATCATGCAATGCCGCCTGCTCGGCTGCGCGGTGGAGGCCTTCGACGAGCAGGGCCGCGCCGTGATCGACGAGGTCGGCGAGCTCGTCTGCACCGAGCCGCTGCCCTCGATGCCGCTGCGGTTCTGGAACGATCCCGGCGACGCGCGCTATCTGGCGAGCTATTTCGAGACCTACCCCGACAATTTCGACGGCTCCGGCCGCGGCCCGGTGTGGCGGCATGGCGACTGGCTCAAGATCAACCCCGACGGCTCCTGCGTGATCTACGGCCGCAGCGACGCCACCATCAATCGCCACGGCTTGCGGATGGGCACCAGCGAGCTCTATTCGGCGATTGAGGCGCTGCCCGAGGTGCTGGATTCGATGGTCGTCGACCTCGAATATCTCGGACGTGACAGCTACATGCCGCTGTTCGTGGTGCTGCGCGAGGGCGTTGCCCTCGATGCCGCGATGAAGGCGAAGATCAACAAGGCGGTCGAGGCCGGGCTGTCGCGCCGCTTCCTGCCCAACGACATCTTCGTCGTCGCGGAAATTCCGCGCACGCTGTCCGGCAAGAAGCAGGAACTGCCGGTCAAGAAGCTGTTGCTCGGCCATCCCGTCGAGAAGGTCATCAACCGCGATGCGATGGCCAATCCCGGCTGCCTCGACTGGTATCTCGACTTTGCAAAAGGCTATCTGAACAAGCAGGCCGGCGCGGCGTAGGCGATCGCAGTCATCGCTGCCTGCCGCGCCACGGCGGCGGCGAGAGGCCGGCGCGCAGGTGCTCCACGAAGGCCTGCGTGCGCCGGGCCCGGCCACTGCGGCCGGGGTTGAGCAGCGCAACGATGTCGGCCGGCGGCAGACGGTGGTTCGGCAGGACACGCACCAGCCGGCCGCAGGCGAGGTCCTCGGCGACATCCCATTCCGACCTGACGATCAGGCCGTGATCGGCCAGCGCCCAGGCCTTCACCACCTCACCGTCATTGCTCGACAGCATCGGCTCGATCCTGATGACATCAGGCGCCGCCGCGGCGCGCCGGCGCGAGAACCGCCAGAGCGTCACGTCCTCCTCGTTCTCGCGCAGCGCGATGCAATCATGCCCACGCAGATCCTGCGGGCTCGCCGGCGTTCCACGGCGCTTCAGATAGGCCGGCGAGGCGCAGAGATAGCGCTCGTTCGGCGCGAGACGCAGCAAGCGAAGCGTGGAATCCGTCAAGGCGCCGATGTGGATCATGACGTCCCACGCACCGGCAGCGGCACGCGCCGGCCGATCGGACAGTTCGAGCTCGACCGATACGTCGGGGTGGCGGGACCGGAAGGCAGCAACGACCGGAGCGATGTAACGCCGCCCGAAGCCGAGCGGCGCGAGGATCTTCAGATGGCCCGAGATGGTTCCGCGACGCGCCTGCAGCGCTTCGGTCAACTCGGTCGCCTCGTCGAGCAGCGCGCCGCCGCGCAGCACCAAAAGCTCGCCCTCATCGGTCAGCGTCAGCCGCCGGGCCGAACGGCTGACCAGTTGAACGCCCAGCCGCTGCTCGAGGCTCTGCAGCCGCTGCGAGACCGCCGATGCTGTCACGTCGAGCGCCCGCGCGGCAGCCGCCAGCGACCGAGCCGTGGCGATCGCTGTGAAAAAGCGGATGTCGTCGGTCGAGATCATTAAGTCCAAACTTAATATAGGAATGACATTCGGTAAATTGCGCTTAGCATGGAAACGGCTAGTCTCGCCGCATGTCATCCGCTCCTGTTTCGACGACAACGCATCCCCTCGCCGGGATCGAGACGCCCTGCCTGGTCCTCGACGAAGATCGGATGCTGCACAACATCGCGCGCCTGAAGACGCGGCTGGCGCGGCTCGGGGTGCCGCTGCGCCCGCATCTGAAGACCGCGAAATCAATTCTGGCGGCGCGTGCCGTGATGGACGGCCCAGGCGGCCCGGCCGCGGTCTCGACCCTGCAGGAGGCCGAGGTGTTTGCCGCGGCGGGCGTGAAGGACATCCTCTATGCCGTCGGCGTCGCGCCACAGAAGCTCGATCGCGTGGCCGCGCTGCGCCGGCAGGGCGTGAACCTGTCCGTGGTGCTCGACAGCCTGGAGCAGGCGGCCGCCGTCACCGCAATGGCGCGCATGACCAACGACCGTATTCCCGTGCTGATCGAGATCGACTGCGACGGCCACCGCGCCGGGGTCGGCGCGAGCGACCCGCTGCTGGTCGAGATCGGCCGCGCACTGCATCAAGGCGATGCCGAACTGCGCGGCGTCATGGCCCACGCCGGCGAATCCTATTCCTGCCGCAGCGTGGCGGCGCTCGAGCAAGCCGCCGAAGAGGAGCGCGCCGCCGCGGTGGCCTGCGCCGAGGTGCTGCGTTCGGCCGGACTGCCGTGCCCCGTGGTCAGCGTCGGCTCGACACCGACAGCGCATTTCGCACGCCGGCTCGATGGCGTCACCGAAGTGCGCGCCGGCGTCTTCGTGATGTTCGATCTGGTGATGGCCGGAATCGGGGTCTGCGCGGTCGCGGATATTGCGCTGTCGGTGCTCGCGACGGTGATCGGCCATCGCGCCGATCGCCGCTGGACCTTCATCGACGCGGGCTGGATGGCACTGTCGCGCGATCGCGGCACCGCGAAACAGCCAATCGACCAAGGCTACGGCATCGTCTGCGACATCGATGGACGGCCCTATCCCGATTTGATCGTGACCGAAACCAATCAGGAGCACGGCATCATCGCCGTCCGCCCCGGCAGCACCGCGCCGCAGGTTACGCTGCCGGTCGGCACCAGGGTGCGGATCCTGCCGAACCATGCCTGCGCGACCGGCGCCCAGCACGACCGCTATCACGTCATTGCCGCCGGCTCCGACGCCGTCAGGCAATGGGAACGGTTTCGCGGATGGTAGGAGACGGAGCTCAGCCCATGATTCGAGCCTATGACGCCGTTCTGTTCGATCTGCTGACGGCACTGCTTGACAGCTGGACGCTCTGGAACAAGGTCGCGGGATCCGAAGAAGCCGGGCTGCGCTGGCGGGCCGAGTACCTCAAGAACACCTATGCGACCGGACGCTATCGGCCCTATGAGGATCTGGTGGGCGAGGCCGCGCGCAATGTCGGGCTCCCCTTCGAACTTGCCGAGGAGCTTGGCGCGCGCTACGCGGAACTCGATCCCTGGCCCGAGGTTCGCGAGGTGCTGCAGACGCTGCACGAGGCCGGCGTCGCGCTCGGCGTCGTGACCAACTGCTCGGAGCGGCTCGGCCGCATCGCAGCCGAGCGCATCGGCGTTCCTCTCGCTGTCTTCGTGACGGCCGAGCGCGCCGGCTATTACAAGCCGCAGCCACAACCCTACCAGCTCGCGCTCGACGAACTGCCGGTCCCGGCCAACCGATGCCTGTTTGTCGCGGGATCGGCGTATGATCTGTTCGGCACGGCACGTGTGCACTTGCCGACCTGGTGGCATAATCGGGCCCGAATGAACCTGCCGGACGGGGCGCCCGCCCCGATCATGGCTCATGACAGGCTTGCGACCCTGCCGGCTTTCGTGCTCGGTCGCGACGTGTCCGGCCAGCCCGCGACTTGAGGACTGAATTGATGCCATCACCCAGCTACATCGACCCGCTCAACGGAAAGCTTTATCCGCTGGATGTCCCGCGCTGGTGCTCCGACGAGGGCAAGCCACTGCTGGTCACACCGCTGCCGGGCATTTCCCGCGACGACATCGATCGCGGGACGCGGTCGCTGTGGCGCTATCGCGCGGCGCTGCCGGTCGAGATCAGGCAGCCGATCACGATGGGTGAAGGCTGCACGCCTGTCGTCGAGAAGCCGTGGGATGAGCTACGGCCGCACTTCAAGCTCGAATGGTTCAATCCGACCTCGAGCTTCAAGGATCGCGGCACCACGGTGATGCTCTCCTTGCTGCGCCAGCTCGGCGTCGATGCGGTGCTGGAGGACTCCTCCGGCAATGGCGGCGCCTCCGTTTCGGCCTATGGCGCGGCCGGCGGCATGCGGGTCCGAATTCTCGCGCCGGCCACGACATCGCCGATGAAGGTCGCGCAGATGCACGCCTTCGGCGCCGAGGTGCAGCTTGTGGAAGGACCGCGCGAGGAATCCGAGGCCGAGGCGATCCGCCAGTCGAAGCAGATTTTCTATTCCAGCCACAACTGGCAGCCGTTCTTCCTGCAGGGCACCAAGTCCTTGGCCTACGAGATCTGGGAGGATTTCGGCTTCACCGCGCCCGACAACGTCATCATGCCGGTCGGCGCCGGCAGCAGCCTGCTCGGCTGCTACATCGGCTTCAAGGAGCTGCTGGCGGCCGGACAGATCGCGCGGCTGCCGCGCCTGTTTGCCGCGCAGCCGCTGAACTGCTCGCCGGTCGATGCCAGTTTTGCCGCCGGCCTCGACACGCCGGTCGATCGCGCGGTCCGCAAGACCATCGCCGAGGGCACCGCGATCAAGCATCCGCTGCGGCTCAAGCAGATGATCGCGGCGCTGAAGGAGAGCGGCGGCGGCACCGTCGCGATCCCCGAAGACGGCATCGTCGCCGCCTTGAAGCGGCTCGCGCACACCGACCTGTTCGTCGAGCCGACCTCGGCCTCGGCCGCCGCCGCGCTCGACGTCCTGAAGCAACGCGGCGCGATCCGTCCGGCGGAGCGCACCGTCGTCATCATCAGCGGCACCGGCATCAAGGCGGCGTCGCTGATCACGGAGTTGCTCGCAAACGGCTGAAACGTCCTCAGCCGTGCGCGTGAGAGGCTGCGGGTTTCTCTAACCCGCCTTGCGCATCTTCAGGGCTTCGTAGAACGCCGTCTCGAAATTCATGTAGCCGATGAAGGATGTCGGGTCGCCGAACGGCAGGATCTGCGTCGCCCAGAATCCGCCGAAGCCGTTCTGCCGGTCGATCCAGTAGAACAGGTTGGCGAGACCGGCCCAGCCGAGCGCGCCGGCGGGGCGGCCGGTCGGGGCCTGCTCGTCATTGATCATGAAGCTCAGCGCCCAGGACTTCGATTGGCCGGGGAAGAACTCGGCGTCGTTGGCGAGCGCGGTGATCACGCCGGTAATGGCGGTGACCTTGTTGTTGCCGAGATGGTTCTTTTCCGCCATCCGCACGGTCTCCGCCTTCAGGACTCGGCCATGTTCGCCTGCCCCGTCATTCAGCCACACCCGGATGAAGCGCATGTAGTCGCCGATGGTGCCGTAAAGCCCGTGGCCGCCCATGTGGATTTCCGGATTGGCCGGCAGCTCGAAATCCATCGGCGTGAGCGAACCGTCGGCATTGCGGGCGTGAATGCCGGCGAGCCGGCGGCGCATCGCGTCGGTGAGCTCGAACGTCGTATCCTGGATTCCAAGCGGCTCGAAGATCCGCGTCCTGAAAACCTCGCCGAGCCGGCGGCCGGTGATCGCTTCGACGATCTGGCCGCACCAATCCATGTTGGTGCCGTATTCCCATCGCTCACCCGGATCGAACAGCAGCGGGGTCATCAGCGACGCTTTCGACGCGGTGATGACGCTGGGCTGCCCCTTCTCCTGCGCGAGCCGGTTATAGGTGTGGTTGATGAAGTCGTAGCTCAGGCCTGCGCTATGGACCATCAGCATGCGGGTGGTGATGTCGCGCTTCGGCGCACGGAGCTTTGGCTCGCCCTTGTCGTCAAAACCTTCGACGACCTGGAGCTTGCCGATGTCGGGCGCGTAGGTCCTGGCCGGCGCGTCAAGATCGAGCTTGCCCTCCTCGACGAGTTGCAGCACGGCCGTCCCCGTGATCGCCTTGGTGGTCGAGAAGATCGCGAACACGCTGTCGGTCGTCATGTCCGCCGCCTGGTCGAGGCGGCGCTTGCCGGCGGCGCCCTCATAGATGTTGCGATGGCGGTCGGTCACCATGGCAACGACGCCGGGAACGCGCGGGCTGGATGTCACGACGCCGTCGAGAATCGCATCTGCTGCCGCACTGAAATTCGTGCTCATTGTCTTCCTCCCATATTTGTCTGATGTGGTCGATCAGGAGCGGTGCCGCCGGTCAGCAACGACCGCGGCGCCGGATCGCGATCGCGGCTCTACTGCATGACAAATCCGAGATAGCCGCTTGCGGCGACCTCGTCGCATTTCTGGCGGTAGGTGCCGACGCCGCCGCAGTAGGACAGCACCCGGCGCGGCTTGCCCTCGACGTTCGAGCCGAGGTACCAGGAGTTGGTCTTCGCGATCAGCGTTGCGTTGGCGGTCTCGTCGTGATGCGCCACCCACTGATCCTCGGTGTCCCTGGTCGGCTCGATGACGTTGAGGTTCTTGCCGCGCAAATACTTGATGCAATCGTTGATCCACTCGACCTGCTGCTGCAGGCAGGTGGTCATGTTGCAGAGCGCGGCCGAGGGCGCGAGCGGCACCGCGGTCGTGAACAGGTTCGGATAGCCGTGGACCTGCAGCCCCATCGTGGTGCGGATGTCCCGACCCCAATCCTCCTTCAACGACCGGCCGTCGCGACCGCGGATGTCGATGCGCGTCAATGCACCCGTGCCGGCGTCGAACCCAGTCGCCAGGATGATGACGTCGAGCTCGTGAACAGTGCCGTCGGCGGTCTGGATGCCCTCAGGCGTGATGCGCGCGATCGGATTGTCCTTGACGCTGACGATCTCGACATTGGGCCGGAGGAAGGCTTCGAGGAAATTGCTCTCCAGCGGCACGCGGTGCGTGCCAAAGCCGTAATCCGACGGAATCAGCAACTCGCACAGCTTGGGATCCTTGATCCGCTCGCGCATCTTCTCGCGCACGAATTCGGTGATCTCGGCGTTGATGGATTCGTCGAAGAACAGTTCGGCGAAGGATGCCACCCACAATTTCAGGGATCCGTCGTTCCAGCAATCCTCGATCACCTGGCGACGCTGCTGCGGCGTCAGGTCGGCCCAGACGTGCTCGAAGTCGAATTCGAATCCGGTGAACGTCTTCGGCAGCCGTTCGGTAAGGAACTTGAATTTCGACTTGTATGCTTCGGCATCCGACGCATCCCATTTTGGGTTCTTCATCGGGATGCTGTATTGCGGCGTTCGGATGAACACCTTGAGATGACCGGACTCTGCCGCGATCGTCTGGATCACCTGGATTCCGGTCGCGCCGTTGCCGACCACGCCGACGCGTTTGCCGGCGAGCTCGATCGGCCCCTTGGGCCAGCGCGCAGTGTGGAACAGCTTGCCCTTGAATGTCTCCTGTCCCGGGAAGGACACGTGCGGGGCCGAGAGCATGCCGCAGCAGGTGACCAGGAACTGGGTGTCGATCACATCGCCCTGGTCGGTCGTCACCAGCCAGCGTTGCGTCGCCTCGTTGAAGTGCGCGCTCTTGACCGTGGTGCCGAACTGGATGTCCTTCTTGAGGTCGAGGCGGTCGGCGACGTAGTTCAGCCAGCGCTCGATTTCCGGCTGCCCCGGGAACCGCTCGCTCCAGCTCCAGCCTTTGTAGAGATCCTCGGAAAACAGGTACTGATAGGTGTGGCCTTCGGAATCGAAGCGCGCGCCGGGATAGCGGTTCCAGTACCAGGTGCCGCCGACGCTTGATCCGGCATCGATCGCCCGGACGTTCAGTCCCTGCTCCCGCAGGCGGAACAGCTGATAGAGACCGGCGACGCCGGCGCCGACGACAACGGCGTCGAGCTTGGTCGTGGCACGCGCACCATTGCTTCCATTGGACCTTGTGACGGCCTCGGTCATCGTTTCCTCCTGTGTTTTGCTTCACACACGCTCCCACCCCGCCTGTCGCCGGATGATGGTGCGTTGCGCCAATTGGGTCTCGGCCGCACGCACTGTGCCGAAACGAAGGGCAGGCTACGGGCCGTTCGACCTGACGGCTTGGATGAAACCGACAATCTCTTGAACGCCGCCGTTCAATCGAACCACCGGCCATTGGTCGGCTTGGCAACCGGCGAAAGTGGCCTATTCTGCGCCAAGCCATCCGGCCAAGAAGCAGCGGTCAACTGCGCCAGGGATTCCAGGGACAGACTCCAAGGAGGAGGCTCGCGCGATGGGCCAGTTGATCACGGTCGAGGAGCTGCCGCGCTACGCTCCCGGTGAGCTGAAGCTGGATAGTGCGGCGGTCGGGCGGAACGATTTCCGGCTGCGGATTTTCCGTTATGCGCCGTCGGACATCTGGGTTCCGCCGTCGGCCAACTTCCTCCTCGTGCTCTATCGCGACGGCGTGACGTCGATGAACCGCCGCGTCACCGGCGCGTGGAAGCAGGATCACGTCGGTCGCGGCGTCACGTCATTGCTGACCCGCGCGGAGCCATCGAGCTGGCATTGGAAGAATGACATCGAGGTCACGCATTTCTATATCGCTCCCGCCCTCATGATGAAGACCGCGAGCGATGCCTTCGACCGCGATGCCGAGACGATCGAACTGCACGATTTGCTCAAGGCCGAAGATCCGATGCTGACCTGGATCAACGACCAGATGGTTCAGGAGGTTGCCGCAGGTGGTCCGGGCGGACGCCTGTGCTATGACGCGCTGGCGCTGCAGGCGAGCGTGCACATCCTGCGGAAATATGCGGCGATCGAATTCAAGATGCCGTGCGCGCAGGGACGTTTCAGGCCGGCGCATGCAAGGCTGATCGAGGACTATATCGAGCAGAACATCTTCCGGAACATCACGCTGGAGGAGCTGGCGAACATCTGCAATTGCACGCCGATCCAGTTCGCCCGCAAATTCCGCGTGCATTACGGCACGCGGCCACATGCCTATGTCCTGCGGCGCAAGGTGGAGCATGCCTGCCAGCATCTGCGCAAGGACCGCGTCGCGCTGAAGGAGATCGCGCTGCTGGCCGGCTTCGCCGACCAAAGCCACCTCAATCGCGTGTTCCGGCAGCACATGAACGTGACGCCGGCGGAATACCGCAGGCAAGTCTGCGAGCACAGCGCCGAGGCGTGAGAGAGCGACGCCGGCGAACCTGCGACGGACTCACACCTTGTCGCGGCGGCCCTTGATCGCGGCGCCGAGAATCTCCTCCGACGCGCCGTTGCAATAGACGTTGGCGGTGTCGATGCGATTCACTCGGCCGGGCACTGCGTGGCGAGGACGACCGGTCGATCGAGACGCAGGCTCCACAGTGCGAGCAACAGCCCGATCGCGGTGATCAGCGCCGCCACCAGCGGCAGCGCGCCGAGGCCGCGATCGATGGTGACGCCGCCGGCCCAGGCGCCGAGCGCATTGCCGAGATTGAAGGCGGCGATGTTCAGGCTCGACGCCAGCGTCCGCCCTTCGACACCGGCGGCTTCGAGCACGCGAAGCTGCAGCGGCGCGACCGTTGCGAACGCCGCGATGCCGAGAATGAACAGCAGCGCCACCGCCAGTGCCTTGATCGAGACCACGGCAGCAAGCGCCACGAGGACGGCAGCGAGGCCACCGAGCGACACGAGCAGGGCCCGCGCAAGTCCCTTGTCGGCGAGCCTTCCGCCCGCGACATTGCCGATCGCGAGTCCAGCGCCGAACACCAGCAGGATCGGCGACACCGCGGCGTCGGAGAATCCGGTCAGCCGGGTCAGGATCGGCTGCACGTAGGTAAAGACCGCGAACAACCCACCGAAGCCGAACACCGTCATCGCAAGCCCGAGCAGCACCTGCGGGCGGCCGAGCACGGCGAGTTCATCGCGCAGCAGCGCCGGCTTGTCCTTGGCGCCGACATGGCCGGGCACCAGCACCGCCAGCACGATGAAGGCGACCACGCCGATCGCAGCCACCGCCCAGAACGCCGCGCGCCAGCCGAGCATCAGGCCGAACCAGGCGCCGAACGGCACGCCGAGCAGGGTCGCGACCGTGAGACCGATGAACATCGTGGCGATCGCCGAGGCGCGCTTGTCTTCCGGAACGAGACTTGTCGCCACGACCGAGCCGACGCCGAAGAAGGTGCCGTGCGCCAGCGAGGTCAGAATGCGCGCGGCCATCAGCAGTTCGTAGTTCGGCGCCAGCGCGCAGGCGGCATTGCCGAGCGTGAAGATCGCCATCAGTGCCAGCAGCACCGCCTTGCGCGGCATCCGTCGCGTTGCCAGCGTCAGGATCGGAGCGCCGACGAATACGCCGAGTGCGTAGCCGGAGATCAACAGCCCCGCTGCGGACACGGATACCTGCATGTCCGCGGCGACCTGCAGCAGCAGTCCCATGATGAGGAATTCGGTGGTGCCGATGCCAAAGGCACCGGCGGTCAAGGCAAGGACTGCAGCAGGCATGTGTCGCTCCGGATGAGGATTCCGCAATGCGACATAGCGAGGCCGCGCCAGAAGGATTAGAATGGCGTCAATCCAATCATTTGTGACGTGAATTCAAGATGGCCCGATCAGACACCAATCGCTCCGGCGAGATGGACGTGTTCGTCCGTGTCGTCGATCTCGGCGGCTTCACGGCTGCCGCGAACAGCCTGCGCCAGACGCCGTCGGGCGTCAGCAAGCTGGTCTCCCGGCTCGAGACGCGGCTCGGCACGCGGCTGGTCAACCGCACCACGCGCAAGCTGCAGCTCACCGAGGAGGGGCAGGCCTTCTATCAGCGCGCCCAGCGCATCCTCGCCGACATCGATGAGGCCGAACGCGAGGCCGCCTCCTACGTGCCGCGCGGCCATCTCACCGTGAACAGCAATATCCCGTTCGGCATGCTGCATGTGATGCCGCTGCTGCCGCGCTTCATGCGCGAGCATACCGACATCACGCTCGACATCGTGCTGACCGATACGCTGGTCGATCTGATGCAGGAGCGCGCCGACGTCGCGATCCGCGTCGGCCCGCTCGGCGCCTCGCGGCTGATTGCGCGCAAGCTCGGCACCAGCCGCATGGTGGTGGTCGCCGCGCCGTCCTATCTCGCCCGCTTCGGCACGCCGAAGACGCCGGCCGACCTCGCCGCGCATCGCGGCATCGGCTGGACCTTTCCACGCAGCATCCGCGGCTGGCCGTTCCGCCGGGCCGAGCGGATCGAGGAAGCACTGCCGCCGCCGGTCGCCCGCGTCAGCGACGGCGAGGCGGCACGCCAACTCACGCTCGGCGGGATCGGGCTGGGACGGCTGGCGCTGTTCCACATCGGTCCTGATATCGAGGCCGGCCGTCTGGTGCCGGTGTTGCAAAACCTCAATCCCGGCGACCGCGAGGACATCCACGCGGTCTATGTCGGCCATGCCGGTCCGCTGCCGGCGCGGGTGCGCGCCTTCATCGATTTTCTCGCACAACACATCCGCATCGGCGACCCGGCGCTACGCCGTGGTGCCGATGGACAATGGAAGATCGTGACCGGCAAGTGAGGCATCGCGCGGCGATGTCGTGAACGGACCTAGACCCGCTTCAGCAAATAGAGCTGCGTGACATAGGGAAACACCACCTCGTCAGCTTGGCCGAGACCAGCCTCACGCAGGACGTCGTCGACCTTGTCATGAAGGACCGCCTTTTCGGCGTCGGGAAGGTTGGCGACATAGCTCGTCGACACGACGCGCTCATAGACGCCCTGTCGCGGCATCCGATGCGGATGGTCCTGCACGATTTCCCTCTCGAGCACGAAGCGGGGATCGTTCAGGATCCAGCGCCAACGCCCCGAGCGTTGCCGTGGCGTATCTCCCGCATACTGCTCAATCATGACGGACAACGCGTCGACCCACGGCGCGCGGTCATCCCTGTTGTTCCAGACCAGCGCCAGCGTCCCGCCGGGGCGCAACAGTCGCGCGATCTCGGCGACGGACGGTTCGTTGTCGAACCAATGGAACGCCTGGGCGCAGGTGACGAGATCGACACTGCCGGTTGCAAGATCGATCGCATCGGCGCGCGTGTTGATCACCTCGATCCTGGCTTCGTTCGCCAGCCTGGCCGACATCTCCGCAACGGGCTCGACCGCGACGAGACGGGCGGTCGGGGACAAATGCGGAAGCAGCAGCCGGGTGAACTTGCCGGTTCCGGCGCCGAGATCGACGACACAGCGCGCGGCCTGAAGCGGCAGCGCGGCGACAATATCGGCGGGATAGCTGGGACGGCCGGCCTCGTAAGCAGCGACCGCGACACGATAATTTTTTGCCGTGGGGTTGAGTGTCATCCGCTTCTCCTGCGCGCCATGCCGTGTGCCGTGAACCCTGTCCGGCGGTATAGAGCAGCGGGCGCGCAGGACGGGAAGTGCGGATCGATTCACGTTTCGCTGAACATCGTCATCTTGGCGTCACAGCCTGTTCCCTGGGCTGCGTCATGCCCTGGCGGCGTGCGCGCACGCGCGCCAGAAAGGGTTGGCAAGTCCGGCCAAAGCCGCTAAAGGTCCGCCCCCTTCACATCACAGATCCGAGCATAAAATGACGAGCGCTCCGCCCGCCGTCTCGATTGGCGTCGATTTTGGCACCAGCAACACCGTGGTCGCGCTGTCCGATGCCGACGGCCGGGTCGAGGCTGTCAGATTCGACCATGGCGGCCGCACGCATAGTGTCTATGTGTCCGCGCTGTGCTTCTGGGAGGATCGGCCCGGCGCCGGGCTGCATCCGCGCGCCGAGGGCGGCCCATGGGCGATCGAGCAGTTCCTCGAGGGCCGTACGATCCATCGCTTCATCCAGTCGTTCAAATCGTTTGCGGCGAGCTCGGCCTTCAACACCACCCAGATCTTCCGGCAGCGCTACAAGTTCGAGGACCTGCTTGCGGCGTTCCTGCGCACGCTGACGCGGCATGCCGGCGACGGTTTCGACCTCGGCGCGCCGACCATCATGGTCGGCCGCCCGGTGCGCTTTGCCGGCGGCAATCCCAATGACGAGCTCGCGATGCAGCGCTACCGCGCCGCGTTCGAGCGGCTTGGCGCCGGCCACGCGCGCTATGTCTACGAGCCGGTCGGCGCCGCGTTCTCCTTTGCCCGCAGCCTCGACCACGATGCCACGGTGCTGGTCGCCGATTTCGGCGGCGGCACCAGCGACTTCTCGGTGATGCGATTCTCGCGCAAGGGCGGCGCGCTGCGCGCCGAGCCGCTCGGACATGCCGGCATCGGCATTGCCGGCGACACTTTCGACTACCGCATCGTCGACCACATCGTCTCGCCGCGGCTCGGCAAGGGCACCAACTACCGCTCGTTCGACAAGGTGCTGCCGATCCCCAACCATTATTATTCGAGCCTCGCCCGCTGGCATCAGCTCGCGATGATGAGGGGCAATGGCGATTTGCGCGAATTGCAGCAGCTCGCGCGCACCGCGCTCGATCCGGCGCCGCTGCACGACTTCATCACCATCGTCGACCACGATCTCGGCTTTGCGCTCTACCGCGCCGTATCCGACACCAAGGTCGCGCTGTCGAGCCGCGACCGCGTCGAGTTCCGGTTTGCCCGCGAAGGCATCGATATCGGCGCGACCGTGACGCGCGACGATTTTGAATCCTGGATCGCCGACGACATCGAACGGCTGGGTGCGACGGTCGACGAGGCGCTGGCAAAGTCCGGCATCACCGCGCGCGACGTCGAGAAGGTGTTTTTGACCGGCGGCACCTCGTTCGTGCCGGCTGTGCAGCGCCTGTTCGCCGAGCGCTTTGGCGCGGCGCGGCTGACCTCGGCAGACCAGTTCGAATCGATCGCCTATGGCCTCGCCTTGATCGGCCACACGCCCGATCCCGATCGCTGGACCTTCGCCGTGGCGGCGTGACAACGCGCGTCGCGCCTTGATCCCGGCTTAATACGCGACTACATCACCGCAATCATCAATCCGAGAGGATGCCGACAGCCATGGATTTCACCCTGACCGCAACGCCCATCAGCCTTGCCCACGGGGATATCCATCACCATGCCTGCATCGATCACGCTCTCGCATCTGACCCTGTCCGCGCCTGACGGCCGGGTTCTCCTTTCCAATATCGATCTCAGTTTCGGCCCTGAACGCACCGGCCTTGTCGGCAGGAACGGCGTCGGCAAGACGACGCTACTCGACCTGATCGCGGGCCGGCGCACGCCGCAATCCGGCACGGTCTCGGTTCAGGGACGCGTCGCCATGCTGCGTCAGACGGTTCAGCTGACACCGGACCAATGCGTTATCGATCTGTTCGGCGCGCGCCATACACTGGCCACTCTGCGCCGGGCCGAACAGGGCCATGCGAGCGCTGACGAGCTTGCGGATGTCGACTGGACGCTCGACACTCGCATCGCGTCTGCACTCGAGCGCGTCGGACTGAACGATGTGCTCGACGCACTGCTGACAACGCTGTCCGGCGGACAGGCCACCAGGGCGCGCCTCGCCGCGCTGACTTTTGCAGAGCCCGACTTTCTGCTGCTCGACGAGCCCACCAACAATCTCGATCGCGCGGGGCGCAAGGCGGTGATCGACCTGCTCGCCGACTGGCGCCATGGCGCCATCATCGTCAGCCACGACCGTGAGCTCTTGGAGAGCATGGATGCGATCGTCGAACTGACCTCGCTGGAGGCCAGACGCTATGGCGGCAATTGGAGCGCGTACCGCGCGCGCAGGGCCGTCGAGCTTTCGGCAGCAAGACACGATCTGGCCGATGCCGAGAAGCGCGTCGCCGAGATCGACCGCAAGGCGAGGGAAACGTCCGAGCGCAAGGCCCGCAAGGACGGCGCCGGCGCGAAGAAGCGCGCCAAGAGTGACATGCCGCGCATCGCCGCCGGACTGCGCAAGGATCGCGCCGAAGATAGCGGCGGCGAGAACGCCCGCCTCGCCGAGCGCAGGCGGACGCACGCGCTCGAACTTGCATCCACGGCACGGCAGCGCATCGAGGTGCTGCAACCGTTCTCGGTGCAATTGCCGTCGACGCAGCTGCCGGCGAGCAGGATGGTGCTGCGGATCGAAGCCGCGGATGTCGGCTACACACCGGAAGCGCCGATCCTGCGCGGTCTGACCTTCTCGATCTCGGGGCCGGAGCGCGTCGCGATCACAGGCCCCAACGGCGCCGGCAAGACGACGTTGCTCAAGCTCGTCAGCGGCGAGCTGTCGCCGTCGCGCGGCACTGTCGAGGTGATGACCCGTTTTGCGATGTTCGATCAGACGGTCAGCCTGCTCGATGCGTCCGCCTCCATCTTGGATAATTTCCGGCGTATCAATCCGAATGCCGGCGAGAACGCCTGTCGCGCGGCGCTGGCTCGCTTCATGTTTCGCGCCGATGCAGCCTTACAGATCGTCTCCAGCCTGAGCGGCGGCCAGTTACTCCGCGCCGGCCTCGCCTGTGTCCTGGGCGGCGTGACGCCGCCACCGCTCCTGATCCTCGACGAGCCGACCAACCATCTCGACATCTCTTCCATGGAAGCGGTCGAGGCCGGACTGCGTGCCTATGACGGCGCGCTGCTGGTCGTCAGCCACGACGAGGCTTTCCTCGAGGCGATCGCGATCGGGCGCAGGTTGGACCTCGCTGCATATACCCGCTAGCGATAGAGGGGATTGTCCGGGTCCTCCCTCGGCACGGATCTGATTGCAGCCTGGTGGCCACGGCTCCCACCAAAATATCGAAAACAACCCCATGCAAAGTAGCCAGCGGCAATTGCTTTCACGCAATCAATAATTCGAACGATGCGGCTGATCAGAGAGTGAACAGCCGAGCACGCGTCGCCTTGGGGTAGGTGGAAGGCGCGGTGCTCGGCTGTCAGGCCGCGCGGCGGTGCGGCCATTCCGCCAGCCTCGCTCATCCCCATGAACGAGGCCGTCGGAGTTCAATCTCGCCTGTTGCTAGATCCGCGCCCTCGAATGGAGCGCGTTTCTCCAAAGGGCAAATGCGATGAAGCTGGCCAGCAACAAAGAAACGGCACCGACCGCGATCAAGAAATGCGCGAAGGCCATCTTGGAAAATCCCGATTGATAAGCGTTACGTTATGCGGCGCGAGATGCACCGCAGCCTGGCAATCAAATGCACTTCAGGAATTGATTTGCCCTGCCGGCCGCCGCCGCACAGCCCGAAAGGTGGCTGGCACTGCGCTCTGCCCACCCTTCGATTTCAGAGAGGTTGTCAAGCCACTCGGCTCTTCGCTGCCTCTCATCGCGCGGCTCGTCACGCCGCTCAACTGTCACCAGGATAATCGATAAAACTTTATCGACAATCGAAAGGAAAAATTAAGGTTACCGAGGCACGGCCGCACCAACACGCTGCGTTCGAAGTCGGCATACCCGCGCCGGCAATGCCGCGGGCTTTTATCCGATCGAGGCCGCGCAACGGCCGCCGCGTCTGAGCTGTGCGCGCCCGGTAGCCCGCGACAACGGTTGCGCGGGTCGCGCGCTCAAATCCATCCGTGTCATGTTGAGGAGCCGGTGAGTCGGCGCGAAGTTTCGGGAGACACTCTTGGCCCTGGTCCGGCAGGGGTGGCCTGCAACCCAAAGCCAGACAGAACGAAGAATGGCGGAGAGGGAGGGATTCGAACCCCCGATAGGCTTGCACCTATGCCGCATTTCGAGTGCGGTGCATTCAACCACTCTGCCACCTCTCCGATGGCCCGGGTGATTTGCGTCACCCGCGGTCGGGGCGTGTTCTAGGCGAGGATGGCGGGCCAGACAAGGCGCTGCAATAATATTTCCGTCGCCCGTGCCCCGCCTCGGCGAAGCACCGGGGGTGATGCAAGAAAGCGCACGGAAACAAAGCGCTAGCGGGACGGTTGTGGTTCGATCGGCGCGCGGGCGAAGCAAAAGAAGCAGGAGCCGACGATGGAGCATGTGACGATTCGGGCCAATGGCGCGGCGTTCCACGTCGCACGGACCGGGAGCGGCAGGCCGCTGCTGCTGTTGCACGGCTGGCCGGAATTCTGGCTGACCTGGAAGCCGGTGATGGCCCGCCTGGCCGACCGCTACACCCTGATCGCCCCCGACCTGCGCGGCTTCGGCGACAGCGACAAGCCGCAAGGCTCGTTTGGCCCCGATCAGCATACCGACGACATGCTGGCGCTGCTGGACGCGCTTCAGATTGAAAAGGCCGGCGTGGTCGGTCACGACGTCGGCGGCGCGGTGATGCAGCCGCTGGCCCGCAAGGCGCCCGAGCGAATCGCCGGGCTGTTTTTCTTCGATTTCGTCTATCCCGGCATCGGCCCGCGGATGGCGGCGCCCGACCGGCTGAACCACATCTGGTACCAGTCGTTCCACCAGATGGAGATGGCGCCCGCGCTGGTCGGCGCCAGCCGCGAGAGCTGCCGCACCTACATCGGCCATTTCCTGCACGACTGGGCGCATCGCAAGGCTGCATTCGACGATGTGATCGAGGATTTCGCCGACAACTTCTTCAAGCCCGGCAACCTCGCCGGCGGCTTTGCGCATTATCGCGCTTCGCACGCGGGGCGCGTGAAGATGATGCAGGGCGAAGCCCCCGCACTGCCGCCGATCGCCGTGCCGAGCTGCATCCGCTGGGCCGAGCACGATCCGCTGTTTCCCTATGGCTGGACCGACCGGCTCGGCGAGACCTTCACAAATCTGGACCTGAAGATGTTTCACGATGTCGGGCATTTCCCGCATCGCGAGGACCCCGACCGCGCGGCCGCCGAGATCGCCGGCTTCTTCGAGCGGATCAATTGGAGGTAGAAAGTGGTGGGACCGCCAGGACGCGACAAAAACTGGCGGTCCCGTGCCGCTTCTCAAAAATGCTGGCCGGGAAGTGCGGCTTCGCCGGTCGGCGGGAGTGACACGGGTCACGGTAGCGGCCGACGCCGAAACGGCAACGCGAACCCGATCTTAACCTAACCGATCAACCTTACCGCGCGATCGGCTCACACAGGCGAGGCTCAGGCGTCCGAGGCTCAGGCGTCGGCCTTTTTGGCTTTCTTGGCCTTTTTCTCGCTCTTGTCGCCCTCGTCGTCCTTGTCCTTTTTCTCGGCCTTCTTGTCGTCCTTGCCGTTGTCTTTCTTGCGATTGGTGTAGCGGGCGTTGCCGAGCCCGGTTCCGATCGTCAGCACGCCCCAGCGCGCGACATCCTGCATGAACGGGACCTCGGCCAGCCCCTGCGCCACGCCGTCATTATGCATCACGATCGCGGTGTCATGATCGCCGATCTGCGGGATCGCCTCGACCAGGCTCGCCGGCAGGTTGAACTTGCTGCTTTCCCAATTGCCCGGCAGATTCTGCGCGCCTTTCTCAATAGAGCCGTCCTCCTTGATGACGCCGGGGCAGGAGATGCCGATGAACGGCGCGAGCTTGAGATTCTCCTTCTCGGCCTCGGCGATCAGATCCTTCAGCATCTTCACCAGCCGCTTCACCGCGCCTTCGCGCGTCGGCTCGTCGTCGGCATGGCGCCACAGCTCCGATTTCCAGACCGTCGCCTTGGAGAGATCCGGCGCCTTCTTCCACCGCGTCTCGACGACGCCGCAGCGAATATTGGTGCCGCCGATATCGACCGCGAGCATGCCGTCATGGGCCTCGAAGATCCACGATGGTGCCAGATGCAGCGTGCCGATCAGGCCGGCGTCATCGGGGTGAAAGCGGATCGGAACCAGATCGACCTTGAGACCTTCCGACTTCAGGATGATGTCGGTGCGCGCGATGGCGAGCTCGCCGAGCCGGCTGTCGCGAAAACCGCCGCCGACCACGATGCGCTCGGTCCTGGCCCAGGCCTTGGTGTTGAGGAAGCGCCGCGTCACATAGGCGAGCTCCTGCGCGAACTCCTCGATGGCGCTGTGCACAACCGCGGAGGCCTCGGTGTCGTCGCCGACCAGCAACTCATCGAGCTTCTTCTTGCTGATCTTGTCCGACGGCTCGTCGCCGAACGGATCTTCGTCCGACTTGCGCAGCGGCTTGCGCCAGCGGTCCAGAATCTTGCGGAATGCGCCCTTGGAGGCGCGATCGCCAATGAAGCCCTCGTCGTCCTTCAGCTCGATGTTGAAGCTGTCGATGTCGACAGATGGTAGCCGCGCGGCACCGTGGTGCGCGATGCCCGTGGTCAATCCCGTGTCTTCGGCCATTCGCCCTTGCCCGCTTGAGGTTCCCACCACTAACAGCGGGGAACCCAAATGGTTGCTTCCCGCGCGTCGCTTTGGCCGGCGCGGGAGGCAATTCGCAAGGCGTCAGGCGGCCTTCACGCCGTAGCGCGCCGCAGGCGCGCTGCGGGACAGGTTCGGCATCAGCTTCTGGCGGGCGCTCTCATAAGCCTGCCAATCGGCGGCATCCGGCAATGACGGCACGGTTATGACTTCGCCTTGATCGAGCCCGGCAAGCGCGGCATCGACCATGTCCTCCGCCTTCATCACAATCTGGCTGGGCAGGTGCTCGACCGGCGTGCCGGCCAGACCCCAGAACTCGGTTGCCGTGGCGCCCGGCAGCACCGCCTGGACCCGGATGTTCTTGTCCTTCAGCTCATGCTGCAGCGACTGGGTCAGCGCGAGCACAAAGGCCTTGCTGCCGCCGTAGACGCCGTTGAGCATTTCCGGCGCGACGCCGACGACCGAGGCGATGTTGACGATGGTGCCGCCGCCGCGCGCGACAAGTCCCGGCACCGCCGCATAGGTCAGGCGCATCAGCGCGTCGACATTGAGCGCGATCATGTCGCTCATCTTGTCGACATCGGATGCGAGCAGCGGCGCCGTCGCACCGACGCCGGCATTGTTCACCAGCACGCTGATGCCGGCGTTATCGCGCAGGATGGATTCAATCCGTGCAACGTCGCCGCGCTTGGCGAGGTCGGCGGCAACGATCTCGATCGATCGGCCTGTCTCCGCCGACAGACGCCTGGCGAGCCCATCGAGGCGCTCACGGTTGCGTGCGACGAGGATCAGATCGTAGCCACGCCGTGCGAGCCGGTCCGCATAGATGGCACCGATTCCGGACGACGCACCGGTAACGAGCGCCGTTCCCTTGGCTGACTTGGTCATGTTGGTCTCCTGTTTGACCTGGACGGCCGGACTTGGCCGCTGGTCAGGTTCTACAGGCCCCCTTGCATGTCTCAAATGTCATATATACACCTTTTTAGGACATAGATTCTCGTCGGAGGGTTCCATGCAGGAGATCGGCTTCGTCGTCTTCCCGGAGTTTCAGGTGATGGGCTTTGCCGCCGTCACCGCCTTCGAGGTTGCCAATTTGATCGCAGGCGAGCGCTTCTATGAGGTCACGCTGCTGTCGGAGCACGGTGGGCCGGTGCGATCCTCCGCCGGCTTCAATGTCGAAACCGAAGCCTTTGGCGATCGCAGCTTCGACACGCTGTTCATTGGCGCCGGCCACGAGCTTCATCCGGCGTCGCCAAAATTGACCGACTACATTCGCCACGCCATGACGACATCGCAGCGTATCGCCGCGCCCTGCATCGGCGCTTTTTCGCTGGCTGAGGCAGGCCTGCTCGATGGCCGGCGCGTTTCCACGCACTGGCAATTTGCCGCGGAATTGCAGGCGCGATTTCCCAGGCTCAAGGTCGAGCAGGACCGCATCTACATCGTCGACGGACCGATCTGGACCTCGGCCGGCATGACCGCGACGATCGATCTGGCGCTCGCGATGGTCGAGCATGACCTCGGCATCGAGGTCGCCCGTTCGGTGGCGCGCAAGCTTGTGGTCTATCACCGCCGCACCGGCGGCCAGTCGCAGTTTTCAGCGCTGCTCGAGCTCGAGCCGAAATCCGACCGCATCCAGAACGCGCTGAACTATGCCAAGGCTCACCTGCGTAACGAACTGTCGGTGGAGGAGCTCGCCGAGATCGCGCGGCTCAGCCCGCGCCAGTTCAGCCGCGCCTTCCGCGCCGAGACCGGCCAGTCGCCGGCCAAGGCGATCGAGCAGCTCCGGGTCGAGGCTGCCAGAGAATTGATCGGCGACGGCCGCCATTCGATGGACGAGATTGCCGGCGAGACCGGCTTTGCCGACCGCGAACGGATGCGGCGGGCATTCCTGCGGGTGCTGGGCCAGCCGCCGCAAACCATCCGCCGGCACGCACGGGCCGCCGCGCAGGCCGCAGCTTGAGGGGAAATCCGGGCGAAAGTCACGCCAAACCCTTCATTTTTGGCCGGTTTTTGCCCCGCTTTACCTTGACTCCCCGTCGTTTGCGGCTATAAGTCGGCCCATCCGGCGCGGGGATTTTCTCGCGCCGATCGTTTTTGTGCGATCCAGTTTGGGAATTCATTCCCTTCGCGCGAAACACATAACCCATAGCGACTGAACAAAAAGCCGACCCGGGCTAACCGTCCGAGGCCGGAACCGAACACGAAGGAATCAAACGATGTTCGCAGTCATCAAAACCGGCGGCCGGCAGTACCGTGTCGTTCCGAATGATGTACTCGAGATTGGCAAGATCGCCGGCGATGTCGGCACGATCGTGCAGCTAGGCGAAGTTCTGGTGCTCGGCGGTGACACGCCGGTGCTGGGAACGCCCACCGTGGCAGGCGCCACCGTTGCGGCCGAAGTGCTGCAGCACAAGCGCGGCGCCAAGGTGATCGCGTTCAAGAAGCGTCGCCGCAAGAATTCACGCCGCAAGCGCGGCTATCGCGACGAGCTCACGGTGCTTCGCATCACCGAGATCCTCGCCGATAACGCCCAGCCGACCGTCGGCCCGCGGCCGAAGAAGGAAAAGGTCGCAGCGCCCGCCGATGATGGCGAGGACGCAGCACCGAAGGCGGCCAAGAAGAAGGCGCCCGCAAAGGCGCCGGCCGCAAAGAAGGCTCCGGCCAAGAAGGCCGCGGCCAAGAGCTAACAAGAAGTGATCGTCGCGCTTTCGGATTTGAAGCGTGACAAAACGTGAAATGATTCCGTCAAGGAATTGATCTAGAGATCAAAGCGAAGTCGGAGACGAGCTATGGCTCATAAAAAAGCAGGCGGTTCATCGCGTAACGGACGTGATTCCAAGGGCAAGCGCCTTGGCGTCAAGGCGTTCGGTGGCGAGCGCGTGATCCCCGGAAACATCATCGCGCGTCAGCGCGGCACCACCTGGCATCCTGGCCTTAATGTCGGCATGGGCACCGACCATACTCTCTTCGCCAAGGTCGAGGGTCATGTCGAGTTCCGTGCCAAAGCCAACGGCCGCACATTCGTATCGGTTATTCCGATGGCGGAGGCGGCCGAGTAGACGGTGGACACACATGAGTCCGCCGGGTCCTGTTGAACCGGCGGAGTCGCAAAGGGCTCCAAGGGGAGGCGGGATGACCGGCCTCCCCTTTTCGTTGCGCGCGTTCCGGTTCGACCGCGCGTGACGTTCCAAGCGTTGCGTACCGATTGTCGCATCACAGGAGCTCGACATGTTGCAGGACATCCCGACGCCGATCTTGCGCGAGGCAAGAGCTTGCGTCCTCGAGACCGAACGGCTGACATTGCGCAAGCCGACGCTCGCGGACGTAAAAGCCATTGCGCGGCTCGCCGATGACCGCCGCATCGCGGAGAACACCCGCCGCCTGCCGCATCCCTATACGCAGGACGACGCCATCGACTTCGTGCGCGCACTCGGCGCGGGCGGACGTGAGACCGTCTTTCTGATCGAGAACAATCACACGCCGATCGGCATGGTCGGCATCGACTGGCGCGAGGAGACCGCGGCCGAACTCGGCTACTGGCTCGGCGTCGACCATTGGGGCCAGGGCTTTGGCACCGAGGCCGCGCGCGCGGTGATCGACTACTTCTTCGAGGAATTCGATCTCGACCAGCTGATCGCGGGCGCCCGCGTCGTCAACCCGTCGTCGCGCAACATCCTCGAGAAGTGCGGCTTCCAGTGGAGCGGCGTCGAGCTGCACCGCTTCGAGGCGCTGGGCTCATCGAGCCCGGTGGATGCCTTCCGGCTGTCGCGCGGCGTCTGGGCTTCGCTGAAGAGCTGGAACAACTCGACCCGGCGGCAGAGCTGATTCTTCACCCTCCCCCATGGGGAGGGTGAACATCACGCCGGCGGATTCACCGAGGAGTCTCCGCGTCCGAGCTGCTGCTCGCGCACGAAGATGTAGAGGCCGGCCGCGATGATAATCGCGGCGCCAACGATGGTGGCCCAGGACGGCACGTCGCCGAACACCACGAAGCCGAAGATCACCGCCCAGACGATCATCGAATATTGGTAAGGCACCACCACGCTCGCCGGCGCGAGTTTTAGCGAACGATTGACGCACAATAGCGCCGCAACCGAAATGATGCCGGCGGTGAAGAACAGCACGAGACTGCCGGCGCTCGGCGTCACCCAGCCGAACGGCGAGAGCACAAGGCCCAGGATGAACGTGCCGCCGAATTGCGATGTCGCCAGCACGATATCGGGCGTTGCCCGCAGCGAGCGCGTGATCAGCATCAGCACCGCAAACGACAGGCTGCCGCCAAGCGCGATCATCGCCGGCCAGCTGATCGTCTGCGCCGACGGCCGCAGCGCGATCAACACCCCGCAAAAGCCGACCAGGATCGCGGTCCAGCGCCGCCAGCCGATATGCTCGCCGAGCACGAGGCCGGACATCGCGGTGACGAAGATCGGCCCGGCCAGATAGTAGGTGATGACGTCGGCGAGCGGCAGATAGACGGTCGCCAGGAAGAAGGCGGCGACCTCAAGCGTCGACAGCGTGACCCGCAGCAATTGCAGCCACGGCCGCTCCAGATGCAGGAAATCAGCCCGCCGCTGCCAGACGATCGGCAGCAGCACGAGCAGCGCCGCGCAGGCGCGCAGCCACAGCAATTGCCCGACCGAATAGGTGGCGACGATGAATTTGCCCATCGCATCGCCGAACGAAAACATGAAGATCGACAGCAGCATCAATCCGATGCCGGCGAGCCGCGCCGATCGATCGTCATAGGAGGACAGTTTTGCGAACAGGCTCATTGTTGTCTTGTTGCCGCCGCGCGTGAATCGGGCCGGTCTTGCTGCCGGTTTTACCGACGTGGCGATGCAGGACAACCCCACCGAGGGCATATCGAACCAATTGTCGCAGTGCGGCGGCTGCGCTACCGCTAGGCCAGCCCTTCAAGAACGAGAGCAGGAAACGCCGCATGAGCGAATTCGACCCCACCCAGCATCGCATGGTCCCCGCGCAGCGCTGGTTCGAGGATTTCGTGCTCGGCGAGCGCTTCGTGATTCCGAGCCGGACCCAGACCTCGGCGGTGTTCGCGGCGTTCCAGACCGCGAGCGGCGACACCCATCCGATCCATTACGACGTCGAATATTGCCGCACGCGCGGCATGCCCGACCTGCTCGCCCATGGCTTCCAGACCCTGGTGCACACCGCGCCCGGCGCGGGGCTGTTCCCCTATGTCGTCGAGGAGTCGCTGATCGGCTTCCTGGAACAGTCGAGCAAGTTCCTGAAGCCGGTCTACGCCGGCGATACCATTTACCCCGCGCTGGAGGTGATCGAGCTTGTTCCGGGCCGGACTACGGGCGTCGTGACGCTGCGCTCGACCGTGCATAACCAGCGCCGCGAGCTGGTGCTTGAAGGAATGCAGAAATTCCTGGTCCGGCGCCGGCCAACAGGGGCCGCAAAAAGGCCCGACAATTAAGGCTTTTCGCCGAAGTCAGGGCCTTTCCGGGTTGCCGCAGCGGCCACCCTGCCCTAACTAGAGCACACCGGTCCTGATGAAATCAGAACCGGTGCGCTCTCGATTCTCGTTTTGACGCGTTTTCTTCACGCGAACCGGCGACCACTTCGCTTGAAAACGCTATAGTTGAACATCATGAAATTCCTCGATGAAGCAAAAGTCTATATTCGCTCGGGCGACGGCGGCAACGGCTGCGTCGCGTTCCGGCGCGAGAAGTTCATCGAGTTCGGCGGTCCCTCCGGCGGCAATGGCGGCCGCGGCGGCGACGTCATCATCGAGGCCGTCGACGGGCTGAACACGCTGATCGACTACCGCTACCAGCAGCACTTCAAGGCGCCAAAAGGCATCAATGGCATGGGCAAGGACCGCCATGGCGCCAACGGCAAGTCGATCGTGCTGAAAGTGCCTGTCGGCACCCAGGTGTTCGACGAAGACCGCGAAACGCTGCTGCACGACTTCACCGAGCTCGGCGAAAAATTCGTGCTGGCTGAAGGTGGCAATGGCGGCTTCGGCAACGCGCATTTCAAGTCGTCCACCAACCGCACGCCGCGCAACGCCAATCCCGGTGCGCCGGGCGAGGAACGCTGGATCTGGCTGCGGCTGAAACTGATCGCCGATGCCGGCCTGGTCGGCCTGCCCAACGCCGGCAAATCGACCTTCCTGTCGGTGGTAAGCGCGGCGCGGCCGAAGATCGCCGACTATCCCTTCACCACACTGCATCCGCAGCTCGGTGTGGTGAACTATGGCGGCCGTGAATTCGTGCTCGCCGACATCCCTGGCCTGATCGAAGGCGCGCACGAGGGCGCGGGCCTCGGCGACCGCTTCCTCGGCCATGTCGAGCGCTGCCGCGTGCTGTTGCATCTGGTCGATGCAACCTGCGAGCATGCCGGCAAGGCCTACAAGACGGTACGCACCGAGCTCGAAGCCTATGATGGCCAGCTCGCCGACAAGATCGAGATCGTCGCGCTCAACAAGATCGATGCGGTCGCGCCCGACGAGCTGAAGAAGCAGAAGGACCGCCTCAAGCGGGCGGCGAAGAAGACGCCGTTGTTGCTCTCAGGCGTGACCGGCGAAGGCGTGCAGGACGCCCTGCGCACGCTGGTCGAGGTGATCGGCGAGGCGCCGGTATCCAACAAGGCCAAGGCTCAGGCGGAGCCGTGGGCGACGCCGCTGCCGCAGGGTTGAACGGCAACGCCGAACAACACCTGTACTTCCCAAGCCACCTTGTGGCGCGTATTGCTTCCACCTTCCTGCCAGACCGAACCCATGAAACGCCCCGCGCTCAAGAACTTTCGCCGCATCGTCGTCAAGGTCGGCTCCTCGCTGCTGGTCGACTCGCAGGCCGGTGAGGTGCGCGCGTCCTGGCTCGCCGCGCTGGTCGACGACATCGCCAAGCTGCACAAGGGCGGCCGCGAAATCATGGTGGTGTCGTCGGGCTCGATCGCGCTCGGCCGCAGCCGCCTGAAGCTGCCACGCGGACCGCTGAAGCTCGAGGAGAGCCAGGCTGCCGCGGCGGTCGGCCAGATCGCGCTGGCGCGGATCTGGTCGGAGGTGCTCGGCCATCACGATATCGGCGCCGGGCAGATTCTCGTGACGCTGCAGGACACCGAGGAGCGCCGCCGTTATCTCAATGCGCGCTCGACCATCGCAAAGCTGCTCGAATGGCGCGCGGTGCCCGTGATCAACGAGAACGACACGGTCGCGACCACCGAAATCCGCTACGGCGACAATGACCGGCTTGCCGCCCGCGTCGCCACCATGACCAGCGCCGATCTGTTGATCCTGCTGTCCGACATCGACGGCCTCTACACCGCGCCGCCGGCGGTCGATCCCGACGCGAAGCTGATCCCGGTGGTCGAGAGCATCACCTCGGAGATCGAGGCGATGGCCGGCTCGGCCGGGTCGGAACTGTCGCGCGGCGGCATGACCACCAAGATCGAAGCCGCGAAGATCGCGACCACTGCCGGCACCCATATGCTGATCGCCTCCGGCAAGATCGAGCACCCGTTGCAGGCGATCGCCGATGGCGGTCGCTGCACCTGGTTTCTGACCCCGGCCAATCCGGTCACCGCGCGCAAGCGCTGGATCGCGGGCTCGCTCGAGCCGAAGGGCACGCTGACCATCGATGCCGGCGCGGTCGCAGCGCTGCGCGCCGGCAAGAGCCTGCTGCCGGCCGGCGTGATCAGGGTCGACGGCCAGTTTGCCCGCGGCGATGCCGTGGTGGTGCGCGGGCCCGACACCCATGAGATCGGCCGCGGCCTGGTCGCCTACGACGCCGAGAACGCCGAGAAGATCAAGGGCCGCTCCTCGCCGGACGTGATGGCCATTCTGGGCATCAGTGGCCGGTCCGAGATGATCCATCGCGACGATCTGGTGATCGGCCCGGCCGGGGCGATCCCGGCCAAGTAGGCCATTGGACGACAAGCCCGGCCTGCCGCCCACCTGCCATGCCGGTTCCGCGCCTCGCCAACACATCAATTGCCATGCTAGAACATGGCCTTAATCCAAAGCTGGGACTTCCATGAGCGCGCCCCTGAAGGCGATCGACGGCAACGCCGATCTCTCCGCCCTGATGACCGACCTCGCTGCCAAGGCGCGCGCTGCCGCGCGTGTGCTGGCACTGGCGCCGCCGGAGCAGAAGGACCGGGCGCTCGCCGCGATCGAACGCGCGATCCGCGCCAACGCGCCGGCAATTCTCGCCGCCAACGCCGAGGACGTCGCCGAGGCGCGGGCTGCCGGCATGACCTCTGCCTTCGTTGACCGGCTGACACTGACGCAGGCGCGCGTCGCCGGCATGGCCGACGGCGTAGCCACCGTGCGCGAGATTGTTGATCCGGTCGGCGCCGTCACCGAAAGCTGGCAGCGTCCGAACGGCATGACCATCGAGCGCGTCCGCGTGCCGATCGGCGTGATCGGCGTGATCTTCGAGAGCCGCCCCAACGTCGCCGCCGACGCCGGCGTGCTTTGCCTGAAGTCCGGTAACGCCGTGATCCTGCGCGGCGGCTCCGACAGTTTCCGCTCCTGCCGCGCGATCCATGATTGTCTGGTGCAGGGCCTGCGTGAAGCCGGCCTGCCTGAGGCCGCGATTACCTTGGTGCCGACCCGTGACCGTGCGGCCGTCGGCCTGATGCTGACGGGATTGAACGGTGGCATCGACGTGATCGTGCCGCGCGGCGGCAAGAGCCTGGTCGCACGCGTCGAGGCGGAAGCACGCGTTCCGGTGTTCGCGCATCTCGAGGGCGTCAACCACATTTATGTCGATGCCAGCGCCAGGCTCGATATGGCCAAGGCGGTCGTCCTGAACGCCAAGATGCGGCGTCCGGGCGTCTGCGGCGCCGTCGAAACCCTGCTGGTCGATCGCAAGGCTGCCGCGACGAAGCTGAAGCCGCTGGTCGAGTTGTTGATCGATGCCGGTTGCGAGGTGCGCGGCGACGCCTCCGTGCAAAGCGCCGATGCCAGGGTGAAACCCGCATCCGAGGAGGACTGGGACACCGAATATGAGGACGCGATCATCTCTGCGAAGATCGTCGACGGCCTCGATGAAGCGATTGCGCATATTCAGAATCACGGCTCGCATCACACCGATGCGATCGTGACGGAGGATACCGCTGCCGCGCAAAAATTTCTCAACGAAGTCGATTCGGCGATCGTGCTGCACAACGCCTCGACCCAGTTCGCCGACGGCGGCGAGTTCGGCTTCGGCGCGGAGATCGGAATTGCCACCGGCAAATTCCACGCCCGCGGCCCGGTCGGCGCCGAGCAGTTGACGAGCTTCAAGTATCGTGTCCACGGCACCGGGCAGACACGGCCGTGACCATTGTCGCACGCGCACGGTAGACCATTGCAGCAACCCTCGACCGTGCCGCACTCCGCAGCCCAGGCGCTTCCGTTCTATACCAACGGCATGCGCATCGGGCTGCTCGGCGGCTCGTTCAATCCGCCGCACGCCGCGCATCGCGCCATCAGTCAGTTCGCGCTCAAGCGATTGCAGCTCGACCGCGTGTGGTGGCTGCTGACACCGGGCAATCCGCTGAAGAACCATGATGGATTGCACGCGCTCGCCGAGCGAGCCGCGGCCGCACGCCGCGTCGCCGACGATCCGCGCATCGACATCAGCTGTCTCGAAGCTGTCATCGGTGTCCGCTACACTGTCGACACGATCATCCACTTGCGCCGCCGCGTCTCCGGCGTGCACTTCGTCTGGATCATGGGCGCTGACAATCTCGCGCAATTTCATCGCTGGAAAGATTGGCGGCGCATCGCCTCCGACGTGCCGATTGCCGTGATCGACCGACCGCCCCAGAGCTTCCGCGCCCTTGCCGCACCGGCGGCGCAGGCGCTCATGCGCTATCGCTTGCCCGAAAATCAGGCGACCCGGCTGGCCGATCAGCAGGCCCCGGCCTGGGTGTTCCTGACAGGAATGAAATCCAATCTGTCTTCGACCGGACTGCGGAACCCGGACGGGAGCTGGAGAACGGCGTGAAGCGCAAAAGGGTTACTGGAATATTGAAACCATTAACCCCACATGCGTAATATGGTGCGTGGGGCCGAGGATTCGGCACCCGCGATACAGTGAAAGGAATGGTCCCTGGCCACATCTGTATTGTCCAAGTCTGTTTTACCCAAGGTTCCAAAGACTGCGCGTAAAACATCGACGAAAACCGCGGCCTTGCAGGCGCAACCGGATGCCGACAAACCGGATGCCAACAAGACGCTGAGCCTGATCCTCTCCCGCCTCGAGGATATGAAGGCGGAAGAGACGGTCACCATCGACCTTCGCGGCAAATCCGCATATTCCGACTACATGATCGTCACCACCGGCCGGGTGAACCGGCACGTCGGTGCGATCGCGGAAAATGTGACGAAGGGCCTGAAGGAAAACGGGGTCAAGAGCATCCATGTCGAGGGCATGCCCAATTGCGACTGGGTGCTGATCGATTCCGGCGACGTGATCGTGCACGTGTTCAGACCCGAGGTACGTGAGTTCTACAATCTCGAGCGGTTGTGGACTCAAAACCCGGCGGTCGCGGCGGTCTAAGGGGTATCGAAGCCGATGCGAATCGGCTGCAGCGCAGCTAGTCTGCGTTGATGCGCCTCGTCGTCATCTGCATCGGCCGCCTGAAACAGGGCCCGGAACGGGAGCTCGCCGAGCGTTATCGCGAGCGCTTCGAGGATATCGGCCGCAAGCTCGGCTTTCGCGGCCTCGACATTCATGAGATCGCGGAGAGCCGCGCGCGCGACACCGGTGCGCGCATCGCCGAAGAGGCCACGGCGATCTCGGCTTTGCTGCCCGACAAGCACGCGCTGGTGGCGCTCGATGAACGCGGCAAGAGCATCGACAGCGCAGGCTTTGCCCAGCAGCTCGGCCGCTGGCGCGACGAGGGATTGGCGCATACTGTCTTCGTGATCGGCGGCGCGGACGGACTTTCGCCCGAATTGCAGCGCAAGGCTTCGTTGCGTATTGCATTCGGCTCCGCGACCTGGCCGCACCAAATGGTCCGCGTCATGCTTCTGGAACAGATTTATCGGGCCGCAACCATTTTGGCCGGCCACCCCTATCACCGCGCCTGAGGCGCGGCGACGGACAGTCGAAAGCGCTGAACGCACTCGGATGCAGCACAAGCGGGACAGAGCTTCGTATTTGGCTTCGTATCTCGGCACCGCGCGCCGCTTCTGGTTGCCGGCGTCGCTGCCGTTGTCGATCGCCATGTTCGCTGCGTATCCGCTGACAGCGGCGCACGCGCAAGCGACACCTCCAGCGCAACAATCCGCGCCGCCGGCGCAGCAGGCCACCGCGGCGGAGACATCGCCCGATGCCATCAAACAGCGCGAGCAGGAGCTCGAGGCCGCACGCGAACAGCAGCGCAAGGCGACCGAGCTGCAGGAGAAGCTGAAAGCCGACATCGCCGCGATCGGCCAGGACCGCAGCAAGCTGAACCAGCAGCTGATCGACATTGCCGGTCAGGTGCGCGGCGTCGAGACGCGGATCGCGGACGCCGAGGCACGCTTGCAGGCGCTCGACGGCCGAGAGCGTGAAATCCGCGGCTCGCTGGATTCACGCCGGTCCGAGGTGATCGAGGTGCTGGCCGCGCTGCAGCGCGCCGGGCGGCGCACGCCGCCGGCGCTGCTGGTGCGGCCCGAGGATGCGCTGCAATCGCTGCGCACCGCGATGCTGCTCGGCGCCGTGGTGCCGGAGTTGCGCGTTCGCGCGGAGAAGCTTGCCGCCGACCTCGGCGAACTGGTGGCGCTGCGCAAGACGATCTCGACCGAGCGCGACGCGCTGGCGGGCGACCGCGACAAGCTCAGGGAAGATCAGACCCACCTTGCGGCGCTGGTCGACGAACGGCAGCGGCAGCAGAGCGCGGCCGAAAAGGACATGGAGGCGGAAGGCGCCCGCGCCATTACGCTGTCCAAGCAGGCCGACAATTTGCAGAGCCTGATCGCCAAGATGGAGCAGGATCTCAAGAGCGCGGCCAAGGCGGCGGCCACGGCCAGCCTCCAGGGGGCGCCCGCCACGGTTAACGGCAAGCCCAATCTGGGGGCCCTGAAGGACCCCGCCCGCCTCAGCCCGGCGGTCGCCTTTGCCTCGGCCAAAGGCCTGTTCTCCTATCCCGTGAATGGCACCAAGATTCGCGAATTTGGCGGTTCCGACGGCGCTGGCGGCGTACAAAAAGGCATTTCTTTGGCAGCCAAGCCGGGCGCGCAGGTCACAACCCCGTGTGACGGCTGGGTTGTTTACGCGGGTCCCTTCCGCAGCTATGGACAACTCTTGATCCTCAATGCCGGGGGCGGGTATCATGTCCTGATCGCCGGGATGGAGCGTATTTCGGTAAACATCGGCCAGTTTGTACTTACGGGGGAGCCGGTTGCGACCATGGGGTCGACGTCCCAAGTTGCATCCATTCTCGCGACCAATGCGAGCCAGCCAGTGCTCTATGTCGAGTTCCGGAAAGACGGCACTCCAATCGATCCAGGTCCATGGTGGGCCGCAAATGAAGGCGAAAAGGTTCGCGGATGATGCGCAAGACTTCGGTAATTCTCCTTAGCGCCGCCACCGGCGCGGCCCTGACGCTTTTCGTCACGCAGCCCCGCGCGGTGCTGATGGGATCGAGCGCGCGCGCCGCGACGTCGGACACCTACCGCCAGCTCAATTTGTTCGGCGACGTGTTCGAGCGGGTGCGCAGCGACTATGTCGAGAAGCCCGATGACTCCAAGCTGGTCGAATCCGCGATCTCTGGCATGCTGTCCGGCCTCGATCCGCACTCGAGCTACATGGATGCCAAGAGCTTCCGCGACATGCAGGTGCAGACCCGCGGCGAGTTCGGCGGCCTCGGCATCGAAGTCACGATGGAAGACGGGTTGATCAAGGTCGTCTCGCCGATCGACGACACCCCGGCCTCGAAGGCCGGCATCATGGCCAACGACATCATCACCAATCTCGACGACGAGGCCGTGCAGGGCCTGACGCTGAACCAGGCCGTCGAGAAGATGCGCGGTCCGGTCAACACCAAGATCAAGCTCAAGATCATCCGCAAGGGCCAGGACAATCCGATCGACGTCACGCTGGTGCGCGACAACATCCGCGTCCGCTCGGTGCGCGCGCGCGTCGAGGCCGACGACATCGCCTATATCCGCATCACCACCTTCAACGAGCAGACCACCGAAGGCCTGAAGAAGGAGGTCGCCAATCTGCAGGGCCAGATCGGTGACAAGCTGAAGGGCTACATCATCGACCTCAGAAACAACCCCGGCGGCCTGCTCGAGGAAGCGGTCACGGTGTCCGATTCCTTCCTGGAGCGTGGCGAGATCGTCTCGACCCGCGGCCGCAATGCCGAGGAAACCCAGCGCCGCGCCGCCCATCCGGGCGACCTGACCAAGGGCAAGCCGGTGATCGTGCTGATCAACGGCGGCTCGGCTTCGGCCTCCGAAATCGTTGCCGGCGCGCTGCAGGACCACAAGCGGGCGACGCTGGTCGGCACCCGCTCGTTCGGCAAGGGCTCGGTGCAGACCATCATCCCGCTCGGCTCGGGCAACGGCGCGCTGCGCCTGACCACCGCGCGCTACTACACGCCGTCGGGCAAGTCGATCCAGGCCAAGGGCATCGTGCCCGACATCGAGGTGCTGCAGGACGTGCCGGAAGAGCTGAAGGCGCGCACCGACACCAAGGGCGAGGCTTCGCTGCGCGGCCACCTGAAGAACGATGGCGACGAGAAGACCGGCTCGCAGTCCTATGTGCCGCCGGATGCCAAGGACGACAAGGCGCTGAAGATGGCCGACGACCTGCTGCACGGCATCAAGTCGACCTCCAGCGCGACGACGCCGGCGCCTGAGGCCGCGCGCGACAAGGCCGCGGTCGACAAGCCCGGCAACAAGGCCGCGAACTGATCCATCCAATCGATCTGGCGCAAAGGGCGGCCCTCGGGCCGCCCTTTCTGCTTTCTGCACCTGTGCTTGGACGGGAGGCCGGGGCGCGGGAATGCACCGCATCGTGCTATCGTTCGCCCTGTTGATTCGGGGAGGGTCATGGCAGAGGCGGCCGACGAACTGAGCACGCCGCTTGGGCAGACGACCAAGGGCAGGAGGCGCCGCGTCCGCCTGCCATTCACGGCGATGCAGGCGCTTGCCGTGCTGCTGGGGCTCGTGCTGGTCGGTTTCGGCGGCGTCGCGCTGTTCAACGACAATCCGCTCGGCGGCGAACCGATGGCCCGTATCGCGCTTCGCACGCCCCCGCCCGCAGTTGCCGACGACAAGCACGCCCCGGCCGGCCAGGCCGAACCGGTGGCCAAATCCCCCGCCAAGACACCGGCCGCAGCCAGCGACGCCAAAGACGCGAAGACCGTCACCATCATCGACGGTTCCAGCGGCAAGCGCCAGGACGTGGTGATCGGCGCCGCCGATCCCGCCGACAAGGGCGATGGCGACGCGCCGGCGCTCGCGATGACCGGCATCGACCCCCGCCTTTTGGAAAAGTCGCGCTATGGCATGATCCCGGTGGTCGCCGACGGCCTGAAGCCGTTCACGGTCTATGCGGCCGACGCCGACCGCGCCAAGGCGGGCCGGATGCCGGTGGTCGCCATTGTGGTCGCCGGCCTCGGCGTCGGTGCCGCCAAGACCACTGATGCCATCATGAAGCTGCCGCCGGCCGTGACGCTGGCCTTCACGCCCTATGGCGCCGATCCCGGCAAGCTTGCGGAACGGGCCCGGACCCAGCGCCACGAGATCCTGCTGCAGATTCCGATGGAGCCGTTCGACTATCCCGACAACGATCCGGGGCCGCAGACCTTGCTGACGACGCTCGGCAGCGAGCAGAATCTCGACCGCTTTTATTGGCACCTGAGCCGCCTGCAGGGCTATGCCGGGATCGCCAATTTCATGGGTGCCCGGTTCGTCGCAACCGATCTCGTGATGCAGCCCATCGTCCGCGAAGCGGCCAAGCGCGGCCTGAGCTATTTCGATGACGGTTCCACCCCGCGCAGCGTCGCGCAGAGCCTCGCCGCCGGTCAGGCGCTGCCGTTCGCCAGGGCCGATTTCGCCATCGACGCGGTGCCGACGTCGGCGGAAATCGACCGCGCGCTGGTCAAGCTGGAGACGATCGCCAAGGAACGCGGCACCGCCGTGGGCGTCGCCTCGGCGCTGCCGGTCTCGATCGAACGGCTCGGCGCCTGGCTCAAGACACTGGACTCCAAGGGCATCATGCTTGTGCCATTGACAACGGCGATGCTGAAATCAAAATCGGGCTAAAGATCAATCCGTTGGTGCAGCTTGAGACCTTGGCGGGGGGCCGGGTCGGCGGCTCCGGAAACTGTACGAGGTAGCGGCAGCATGGCACGTTATGAAGACCTGCCCTATCGAACCTGCGTCGGCATCATGCTGCTGAACACCGCGGGGCTGGTCTTCATCGGACGCCGCGCCGGCGGCATCGAGCATGTCGATGACGCTCATGTCTGGCAGATGCCGCAAGGCGGCGTCGATCCCGGCGAGGATACGTTTCAAGCCGCGAGGCGCGAACTCTATGAAGAGACCAGCGTCAAATCAGTGGAAAAGCTCGGCGAGGTCCCGGACTGGCTGATCTATGACATCCCGCGCACCGTCGCGGGGCGCGCCTGGAAAGGCCGCTATCGCGGCCAGCGGCAAAAATGGTTCGCCTTGCGCTTCACCGGCGAGGAGAAGGAGATCAACGTCTCCAATCCCGGTGGCGGTGGCCACAAGGCCGAGTTCATGTCCTGGCGCTGGGAGCCGATGAAGAATCTGCCGGAGCTGATTGTGCCGTTCAAGCGCCCGGTCTATGAGCGCGTCGTGAAGGAATTCGCCGGTTTGGCGGCCAAATAGACCCACGACGTACGCAACCGAGATGTCATCAGATAAGCCCTATCGCCCCAATGTGGGCATTGCGCTGTTCAACGCCGCTGGACGCGTGCTGATCGGCCACCGGATCAAGGACGATGGTCCGGAGATCGTATTGCCCGGCCTCGAATGGCAGATGCCGCAAGGCGGCATCGACGCGGGCGAGGATCCGCGCCAAGCCGTGATGCGCGAATTGTGGGAAGAGACCGGGGCCGTCAACGCCGACTATCTCGGCGAGACCGACTGGATGACCTACGAATTTCCGTCCCATCATGTGCCGGAAACACACCGTCTGGCACGATTTCGTGGCCAGCGGCAAAAGTGGTTCGCGCTGCGCTTCACCGGGCGCGACGACGAGATCGATCCGTTGACGCCGCGCAACAACCAGCCCGCGGAATTCGATCAATGGCGCTGGGAGCGCCTCGAACGCGTCGCCGATCTCGTGGTGCCGTTCCGGCGCGACGTCTATCGCGCGGTCGCGACCCGGTTTACGGAATTCGCCGGCTGATCTGCAGGCCCAACGCGCCGTGCGTCGCCCGGCGTCATGCCATAGGTCGCGCGGAACACGCGATAGAAGGTCGCGATGCTGTCGAAGCCGCATGAGAACGCGATCTCGTCAATGCCCCGCTCCTGCATGAGGTAGAGAGACCGCCTCGCCTCCTTCAGCCTTGCCGCCGTCAGCGTCCGCGCAAACGACAGGCCGGTCGGCTCGAACAGCGCATGCAATTGCCGCAGTGAAATGCAAAGCTCAGTGGCCACCGCGGCCGGCGTGAGCGACTGCCGATGCAGGTCGCGGAGCAGGATCTCGCGCGCGGCGTGGAGGTAACCCGCATGCAGCGCGGCACGGATTTCATCCTGGCGCGGCCGCACGCGCCCGCGCGCAAGCAGCGCCAGGCGCACCATATGCGTGACGTCGCCGGCGAACTCCCCGGCCTGCGTGGGATCACGCGTCATTGCGCGGAACATGGCGCCGACAAGCCGGGTCAGCCCGGCATCCCGCGACAGCATCACCGGCGGCACGTCCTCGATCCGCGCATCGAGCACAAGCTCGCTGGTGACGGGAATCTTGAGGCTGTAGAAATGAAAGCCGTCGGTGCGTTCGGGCTTCGAGGCAAACGGAAGATTGGAGTGGCCGAACACCAGATCTCCATTGCGCACGTACTGGACGCGATCGCGGCCAATATCCATGTGACCGGGCCCGCGCACCTGCCACGCGAGATGCAGGCTGTTGCTCGGGACGCGTGCGATGTCGGACGAGGTCCGGCTGACGCGATAGGAGGACGCGAACATTTCCGCCAGCACGGCGCCGCCCACCGGCGTTGCGGAGAACCGTCCACGGAAATCGGGCCGCTTGTCACGGTCGAGCTCGATCGTGACCCCGAACAGGCTTTTGCCGCGTACGTCGCACCAGTGCTCGAAACGGTCTTGCGGGCGGAGAGCATCGGTGGAGAAAGTCAGCACTGCATCTTGTCCGTTACATCAGGGATGAAATCGCGATGCGATCGGGCCAATTCGTCATCGCGCCGCAACTTGTCATTTGTGCACGATTCTCGCTGTAAACTGCTTCACAGTTTCCGGATCATGCTTTAGTTCGGGCCGACCGCGAACGGACTGATTGCGATGACACGACAGTCGCTGTCGCGCTTGACGCACTCGCCGAGCGCCGAATTCACCGCGGTCTGTTCGTTGGCAGCCTTCAATCCGAGCCCCGGCCGTCCCTGCGCGCCGACCGCGATCGCATTCCAACCCGCCGTCGCATCGGCGAGCTTCCGTGCAACTTCATTGCGTTCGCCCGGCGCGATGACCGAGCTGTCCGCGGCCTTGAAGAAGCCCGTGACACGCAACGTGGTCGGAATCGGCACCACGAAGACATCGTCGACCACGACGATCGTGCAGGGCACGCCCGCGACCGCGCCGCAGGCTTGCAGGTTGCGGCGCGCCGATTCCTCCAGCGAATCGATGCCTGAATTGAAGAAGAAATGCCCGCCCGGACCGAGCGCGATGGTCCGCGTCTTCCGCCCCGGCACGAACAGGTTGTCGAGCCGGGCCCTGGCCGGGTCGCGCAACAGCGGAACGTCCTTGGTGGCGTACGGCTTCTCGACCAGCGCATCGCGCTTCACCCATGGCAAGGGCGGCAGCGGAGGCTGGCCATGGGCATACACGACGGTGTTGCCGACGGCATACAGTTCGCACTTGCGCGGCGAGTTGGCATTGTCGGCGCGCTTCTGGCACAGCTCGAGTGCCGCCGTCTTCGCCGCGTCCTCGCTCGGCTGCGCCACGCTCCATCCGACGAAGCCGTTGATGTTGAGGGCCACCGCCTTGGAATCGCCTGCGGGCAAATATTCGGCCACGAGCGCGCTACGGGTGCGGTCGCTGACGAAGGGCGTGCTGTCGGCGACGAACCTATCGCCCGATGAAATCGAAGGTGGCGGTGACGGCGGCACCGGAGAGGCCGGCGCGGCCAGATTCGGCGCAGGCGCAGGTTTCGCCGGGGCAGGCGGCGCCGTCGATGCTGATGGCGACGGTGCGGCCGACGGCGCCGGTGATGCGGATGCCGCGGGCGCGGATGTCGGAGTGGAGCTCGCCACGGAAGCGGGCTTCGTCGCCGACGTTACCAGCTTGGCGTAGGTGAGGAAGCCGCCGACGCCGATCGCCGCCAAGAGCACCAGGGTGATGGCGGCGGGCCACATCCAGGCCGGCGCACCCGCAGGGGCGGCCTTGACCGGCTTCTTGACCTGCGGCGTCGCGTAGCTGCCGTCCTCGCGCCGCATCGCCACCATATAGGCGTGCACTGGGGTCGGGATGTTCTTCACTTCCTGCGCGCCGATGTCGGCGAACTGTACCGACAGCTTGTTGGCGACCTGTTCGTGCACCGCGCGCGATATGCAGATGCCGCCGACCTCGGCGAGGCCTTCGAGCCGCGCGGCGATATTGACGCCATCGCCGAGCAGATCGCCATCGCGCTCGACGACGTCGCCGATGGTGATGCCGATTCGAAACGCCATCTGCCGGCTTGGCGGATACGCCATGTTGCGCGTGCGCAGGCTTTCCTGGATGTCGATCGCGCAGCGCACGGCTTCAACGGCGCTGGGAAATTCCGCAAGCACCGCATCGCCCGCGGTGTTGAAGATGCGGCCGCCGCATTTCGCAATGAAATCGTCGGTGACCTGCCGGTAGGAGGCGAGCCGCCGCAGCGTCTCTTCCTCATCCTCGGCAACCAATCGACTATAGCCTGCAATATCGGCCGCAAAGATCGCCGCGATCTTGCGCTTCATGAGCACCAGCCCCGGAACCCAAATATAGCGGGCAGAATGCCGCCAGACGCTCGCAGGCGCAATAAGCATTCGGCGCCCGCCAGGATGCGGCGAGCGTTGAATTGTTCAAGTTTCGTGGCCGATGACTGGAAATGTGAGCGATTTCACAAGGAGGTCCGGCTCACCCGGACGCAACGGCGCGATCGCGACTAGGCAATCGCGCCTTAGTGCATAGCCGTCGCGTTGAGCTCGTGCTGGATGCCCTTGAAGTGATCGAGCCGCTCGATCGCGTGGTCGAGTTCGGTCCCCTCGTGCTCGGAGAGCTTTTCCTCCATCTCGGCGATCGTCTCGGCAAACTTCGCACGATCGAGATCCGCAATCGCGGTCGCGACGTCGGCGAGCACGGTGAGGCCCTTGTCCGACACCTCGGCAAGGCCGCCGAGCACGATCACCTTCTCGCGCTTGCCGGCGGCCGTGATCGTCAGGATCCCCGGACGAACCGTGGCGACGACCGGCGCATGGCCGGCGAGCACACCGAAATCACCCTCCACGCCGGGGACGTCGACCTGATCGACCTCGCCGGAGAAGGCGAGCTTTTCGGGAGAGACGAGATCGAAGTGGAAGGTGGCCATGGTCTTTCCGTTCTTTGCGCTGTCACCCGCGGGCTCGACCCGCGGGTCCATCAGTCAAAATGCTTCTGGTGCGATGGATCGCCGGATCACGTCCGGCGATGACGACATCCCAAAGCTTAGGCTGCTTCGGCGGCGAGCTTCTTGCCCTTCTCGACGGCTTCTTCGATGGTGCCGACCATGTAGAACGCCGCTTCCGGCAGATGGTCGTACTTGCCCTGGCAGAGATCGCGGAAACCCTTGATGGTGTCGGCGAGGTCGACGAACTTGCCCGGCGAGCCGGTGAAGACTTCGGCGACGTGGAACGGCTGCGACAGGAAGCGCTCGACCTTGCGGGCGCGGGCGACCGTCAGCTTGTCCTCTTCCGACAGTTCGTCCATGCCGAGAATGGCGATGATGTCCTGCAGCGACTTGTAGCGCTGGAGGATCTGCTGGACCATGCGCGCGGTGTTGTAGTGCTCGTCGCCGACGACGAGCGCCGACAGCATGCGCGAGGTCGAGTCGAGCGGATCCACCGCCGGATAGATGCCCTTTTCCGAGATCGCGCGCGACAGCACCGTGGTGGCGTCCAAGTGCGCGAACGAGGTGGCGGGCGCCGGGTCGGTCAAGTCGTCGGCCGGCACGTAGATCGCCTGCACCGAAGTGATCGAGCCCTTCTGGGTGGTGGTGATGCGCTCCTGCAGCGCGCCCATGTCGGTCGCGAGCGTCGGCTGATAGCCCACCGCCGAAGGAATACGGCCGAGCAGCGCCGACACTTCCGAGCCCGCCTGGGTGAAGCGGAAGATGTTGTCGACGAAAAACAGCACGTCCTGGCCCTGGTCGCGGAAGTGCTCGGCAACCGTCAGACCGGTCAGGCCGACGCGGGCGCGGGCGCCCGGCGGCTCGTTCATCTGGCCGAACACCAGCGCGCACTTCGACTTCACGCTCGGATCCGGATTGTGCGGATCGGCGTTGACCTTCGATTCGATGAACTCGTGATAGAGGTCGTTGCCTTCACGGGTCCGCTCGCCGACGCCGGCGAACACGGAATAACCACCGTGCGCCTTCGCGACGTTGTTGATCAGTTCCTGAATCAGCACGGTCTTGCCGACGCCGGCGCCGCCGAACAGGCCGATCTTGCCACCCTTCGCGTACGGAGCAAGAAGATCGACGACCTTGATGCCGGTGACGAGGATTTCGGCTTCGGTCGACTGGTCGGTGTAGGTCGGCGCTTCCTGATGGATGGCGCGCAGGCCTTCGGACTTGATCGGACCGGCTTCGTCGATCGGCTCGCCGATCACGTTGATGATGCGGCCGAGCGTGCCTTCGCCGACCGGCACCCGGATCGGCTCGCCGGTGTCGGTCACTTCCTGACCGCGGACCAGACCCTCGGTGATATCCATCGCGATGGTGCGCACCGTCGACTCGCCGAGATGCTGCGCGACTTCGAGCACCAGGCGATTGCCGCCATTCTTGGTCTCAAGCGCATTCAGAATCGCCGGAAGGTGGCCTTCGAACTGCACGTCGACCACGGCGCCCGTGACCTGGGTGACGCGACCGTTCTGGTTGGCTGCTGTAGCCATGGACTGTTCTCCTTCGAAATCTGCCTTAGACCGCCTCAGCGCCGGAGATGATTTCAATCAGCTCCTTCGTGATCTGGGCCTGGCGGGTCCGGTTGTAAATCAGGGTTTGCTTGCGGATCATTTCGCCTGCGTTGCGCGTCGCGCTGTCCATCGCGCTCATCTGCGCGCCGTAGAACGAGGCGTTGTTCTCCAGCAGCGCGCGGAAGATCTGCACCGCGAGGTTGCGCGGCAACAGGCTGCCGAGAATCTCGTCTTCTTCAGGCTCGTATTCGTAGGACGTGGCGGGGGCCGCGCTGGCCGCGGGCGCAGCCACCTCGAGCGGGATGATCTGCTGCGCGGTCGGGATCTGCGCGATCACCGACTGGAAGCGCGAGTAGAACAGCGTGCAGACATCGAACTCGCCGGCGTCGAACCGCGCCAGCACCTTCTGGGCAATGTCCTCGGCATTGACGAAGCCGATCTGGCGCACCGAACGCAGGTCGAGATGCTCGACGATGCGCTTCTCGAAGGTCCGCCGCAGTTGCTCGTAGCCTTTCCGGCCGACGCAGAAGAATTTGACTTCCTTGCCCTGCGCGAGCAGCGACTGTGCCCGCTCGCGCGCCAGCCGCACGATGGCGGAGTTGAATGCGCCGGACAGGCCGCGCTCGCCGGTGCAGACCAGCAGCAGGTGCACGTCGTTCTTGCCGGTGCCCGCGAGCAGCGCCGGGGCGCCGGGCGAGCCATTGGCCGCGGCGGCGATGTTGGAAATCACCGCATCCATCTTGGTGGCATAAGGCCGCGCCGCTTCGGCAGCGTTCTGCGCGCGGCGCAGCTTCGAGGCTGCGACCATCTGCATGGCCTTGGTGATCTTCTGCGTCGCCTTGGTCGAGGCGATGCGGACCCGCATGTCTTTTAGTGACGCCATTCTTCGTTCACCCCGGCGATCCGACCACAACGGTCAGACCGCAAGCCTCCGTTCGTCACGCCCGGCGGCGAGCCGGGCGACGTCCCATTCGTTATGCAAACGTCTTGGCGAAGCCTTCGACGGCCGTCTTGAGCTTGGCGGCGGTGTCGTCGGACAGATCGCGGCTGGTGCGGATCGCATCGAGGATGTCGGCATTCTTGCCGCGCAGCAGCGACAGCAGGCCGTCCTCGAACGCCTTCACCTTGTTGAGCGGCAGCGGATCGAGATAGCCGTTGGTGCCGGCCCAGATCACGCAGACCTGCTCTTCCATCTTCAGCGGCGAGAACTGCGGCTGCTTCAGGAGTTCGGTCAGGCGCGAGCCACGGTTGAGCAGGCGCTGCGTCGAGGCGTCGAGGTCCGAGCCGAACTGCGCGAACGCCGCCATTTCGCGGTACTGCGCGAGTTCGCCCTTGATCTTGCCGGCGACCTTCTTGGTCGCCTTGGTTTGCGCCGACGAACCGACGCGCGACACCGACAGACCGACGTTCACGGCAGGGCGGATGCCCTGGAAGAACAGGTCGGTTTCCAGGAAGATCTGGCCGTCGGTGATCGAAATCACGTTGGTCGGAATGTAGGCCGACACGTCGTTGGCCTGAGTTTCGATGACCGGCAGCGCCGTCAGCGAGCCCAAGCCATGCTCCTTGTTGAGCTTGGCGGCGCGCTCGAGCAGGCGGGAATGCAGATAGAACACGTCGCCCGGATAGGCCTCGCGGCCCGGCGGACGGCGCAGCAGCAGCGACATCTGGCGATAGGCGACGGCCTGCTTGGACAAGTCGTCATAGATGATCACGGCGTGCATGCCGTTGTCGCGGAAGTATTCGCCCATGGTGCAGGCGGTGAACGGCGCGATGTACTGCATCGGGGCCGGATCGGACGCGGTGGCCGCGACGATGATCGAGTATTCCAGCGCGCCCTGCTCTTCGAGCACCTTGACGAACTGCGCGACGGTGGAGCGCTTCTGGCCGATCGCGACGTAGACGCAATACAGCTTGAGGCTCTCGTCCGGCTGGGCGTTGAGCGGCTTCTGGTTCAGGATGGTGTCGAGCGCGATCGCGGTCTTGCCGGTCTGACGGTCACCGATGATCAGCTCGCGCTGGCCGCGGCCGATCGGAATCAGCGCATCGATCGCCTTCAGGCCGGTGGCCATCGGCTCGTTCACCGACTTGCGCGGAATGATGCCGGGCGCCTTGACGTCGACGCGCTTGCGTTCGGTCGCCTGGATCGGACCCTTGCCGTCGATCGGGTTGCCGAGCGCATCGACGACGCGGCCGAGCAGGCCCTTGCCGATCGGCGCGTCCACGATCGCGCGGGTGCGCTTGACGGTCTGGCCTTCCTTGATTTCGCGGTCGGCGCCGAAGATCACGATACCAACGTTGTCGGTTTCGAGGTTGAGCGCCATGCCGCGCGTGCCGTTCTCGAACTCGACCATTTCACCGGCCTGAACGTTGTCGAGACCGTAGACGCGGGCAATACCGTCACCGACCGACAGCACCTGGCCCACTTCGGTGACTTCGGCTTCCTGGCCGAAATTCTTGATCTGGTCCTTGAGGATCGCAGAAATTTCTGCGGCGCGGATGTCCATCAGCCTGCCTCTTTCATCGCGTTCTTGATCGAATTGAGTTTGGTGCGAAGCGAACTATCCACCATGCGGCTGCCAAGCTTGACCACGAGGCCACCGATAATGGAGGGATCGACCTTCACGTTAAGCGCGACGTCCTTGCCCGTCACTGATTTCAGTGCGGCCTTCAGCGCGTCGAGATTCTTGTCATTGAGCTGCTCGGCGACGGTGACTTCCGCAGTCGCCTCGCCCTTGAACTTCGCCACCAGCGCGCGATAGGCGCGGATCACATCGGCAATTGCGAACAGCCGGCGATTGGCGGTGAGCACCTTGAGGAATTTGGCCGACGTGCCGGAGATACCGGCCTTGTCGAGCACCGCGGTCAGCGCCTTCAGCTGGGCATCCGCGGAAAACACCGGGCTGCGAACGAGACGCTTGAGATCGGCGCTCTCGCTGAGCATGGCCTCGAATTTATCGAGGTCGGCCCTGACTTGATCGACGGATTGCTCGTCGCGCGCCAACTCGAACAGGGCCGTTGCGTAACGACCGGACACTCCCGAAACGGACGGATCTTCAGCAGCCACGAGCTCGCTCTTTTTTGCTGTCAAATTCGCAAGGGAAAAACCGTCGCCACCAAAGCAGCGCCTAGCGATCCAAGCCCTTGGAATTCAAGCGGGACTTCGATTTTCGACCGGCACAGGACGTGCCGGGACCGTTAAAATCGCGGCTTTGCTAACATAGCAATCGCGCAGGTGCAACATGACGGCATCGCGCGAGCCGCCTTGTCGCATGCGCTTTTTGACGACCGCAGCGAGCCGCCGAATCATGAAAATTCGGCGCGCGGAAATCCGTCCCGCCGACACCGATTCAGGTCACCGCAGATTTGTTCCATCGAAAATCTGCATGGGCCCATGGTTCCTAGCGCAGGGAACCCAAAACGGGCGTCCGCTTCATTTGGCGATTACTTACCGAAAACTTACCAGCGCCCCTCTAATCAGTATTCATGAGTATAGTTAGCGTTAAAAATTGGTTAACGGGCAAAGATTACGGAACCTCGTTCGAATACCCCGAAGCGGTAACAAGATATTTCAACACGAGACAATCAGGATTTACTGCCCAATTCGTGCCTCATTGCGAAACCAAACGGCATTGGTCAACGAAGGGACGGGGGTTCCACTTGCCGTGTTAGCGGCAATACTGTCTGAGGGTCTTATCAATGCTGAATATCAAGAAGGCGGCGGGCAATAGTACCCGCTCGCGTACGGCGCTTGCTTTTGTAGCCGCAACTCTACTGGTCGGGGGCAGCGTGACGGAGGCGTCCGCGAAGTCCAGGCACCACCATCATCGCCACCACCATCATCACCACGCCCGCGCCGAAGGCTCGTCCTGGCGCGACGCCAATGCATCGATCCAGCCGTCCGGCGGCCACTCGTTCTCGGGGATGGCTTCCTTCTACGGCAATGAATCCGGCAGCCGCACCGCTTCCGGCCAGCGCTTCAATCAGAACGCCATGACCGCGGCCCACCGCTCGCTGCCGTTCGGCACCAAGCTCCGCGTCACCCATGGCGGCCGCAGCGTCGTCGTCACCATCAACGATCGTGGCCCGTTCATCCGCGGCCGCGTGCTCGACCTCTCGACCGGCGCAGCGCGCGCCATTGGCCTGACCGGTGCCGGCGTCGGCCGCGTCACTGCCGAGGTCGTCTCGTAACGCGTTCAGTAAGCGTTGCGTTGCGTAACGGCCGCGAGGCCTGCTTCGCGCCAAAGGCCTGCCGTCGCGAATGACGGCAGGCTTTTTCTTTGCAGGCAGCTTTACAGGAAACTCTGCGGATCGACGTCGACCTCGAGCTTCAGATTGCCCTTGGTCTTCGGACCCGCCTCAAGCCACTCGCGCAGATATTGCGACAGGTCGACATTGCGCAGCGACTTCACCAGCAGGCGGAAGCGGTAGCGGCCCTTGATGACCGCCAGCGGCGCCTCGGCGGGGCCGAGCACCTGGATCCGCTCATCGAGCGGCGCGACCGCGGCGAGCTTGCGCGCAAAGCCTTCCGCCGTCGGACGATCCCCGGCGGAGACGATCAGGCTCGCCAGCCGGCCGAACGGCGGATAGCCGGTGCGCTCGCGAATCTCGATCTCACTGGCGTAGAACGCCTCGCGGTCATTGGCGATCAAGGCCTTGATGACGGGATGCTCGGGCTGGTGCGTCTGCAGATAGCCGACGCCACGGCCCTGGTCGCGGCCGGCACGGCCGACCACCTGGTTTAACAGCTGGAACGTCCGCTCGGCGGCGCGCGGATCGCCATTGCTCAAGCCGAGATCGGCGTCGATGACGCCGACCAGATTGAGCCGGGGGAAATTGTGCCCCTTCGCCACCAGCTGTGTTCCGATGATGATGTCGACGCGGCCCTCGGCGATCTCATTCAGCTCGCTGCGCATGGTTTCGATCGAGGTGATGAGATCGCTCGAGAGCACCATGGTGCGGGCCTCGGGGAAGATACTTGCGGCCTCTTCCTGCAGGCGCTCGACGCCGGGGCCGACCGCGACCAGCGATTCCTCGGCCGCGCAATGCGGACAGATGTTCGGGCGCGGCATCGAGAAGCCGCAGTGATGGCAGACCAGCCGCTGGCGGAATCTGTGATCGACCAACCATGCATCACAGATCGTGCAGGCGAAGCGGTGACCGCAGGCGCGGCATAGCGTCAGCGGCGCATAGCCGCGGCGGTTGAGGAACAATAGCGCCTGCTCGCGGCGCTCGATCGCATGGCGAATCTGCTCGGCCAGCACCGGCGAGATGAAACGCCCGCGCGGCGGCGGCGCGCGGCGCATGTCGATCGCCTCGATATGCGGCATGTGCTGGCCGCCGAACCGCGACGGCAGCGCGACGCGCTGATAACGCCCCTTGCGCGCATTGACCTCGCTCTCGACCGAGGGCGTCGCCGACGCCAGCACGATCGGGATCTTGGCGATATGGGCGCGGACCACCGCCATGTCGCGCGCGTGATAATGCGCGCCCTCGTCCTGCTTGTAGGCCTGGTCGTGCTCCTCATCGACGATGATGAGGCCGAGATCGGCATAGGGCAGGAACAGCGCGGAGCGGGCGCCGACCACGACCGGCGCCTTGCCCTCGGAGATCGCAGCCCAGTTGCGCGCCCGCGTGCGCGGCGTGAGCTCCGAATGCCATTCCAGCGGCCGCACGCCGAAGCGCTGCGCAAAGCGGTCGAGGAACTGGCCGGTCAGCGCGATTTCCGGCATCAGGATCAAGGTCTGCTTGCCGCGGCGGATGTTCTCGGCGATCGCCTCGAAATAGACCTCGGTCTTGCCGGAACCGGTGACGCCGTCGAGCAGCGCGACGTGAAAGCTGCCGCTCGCAGCCAGCGTCCGCATCACGTCGACCGCGCTGCGCTGCTCGCGCGAAAAATCCGGCTGCGCATAAAAGGGATCCGGAACAGGTGGCGCTGCCGGCGGCGGCATGGCCTCGACCGTCAGCGTGCCTTCGTCGACCAGGCCGTCGATCACTCCGGAACTGACGCCGGCCTCCCGCGCCGCCTCCGACTTGCCGTGCAGCAACCGGTCCGACAGCACCTCGATCACCCGCCGGCGCGCCGGTGTCAGGCGCCGCGGCGGCTCGCCGACCAGGCGCACCCCGAGGCGCATCCGCTCGGGCCCGAGATTTTCGCCCATCCGCAGCGTCATCCGCAGCACCATGCCGCGCGCCGACAGTGTGTAATTGGAGACCCAGTCGACGAGCTGGCGCAGCTCCGCCTTCAGCGACGGAACATCGAGCTTCTCGCTGACGTCCTTGAGCCGGTTGTGCAGCCGAGGATCGGGCCTGGCGTTCTCGGCCCACACCACCGCGACGACCTCGCGCGGCCCGAGCGGAACGCAGATCACGTCGCCGGGCGCAAGCTCCATGCCGCGCGGCACGCGGTAGGAATAGGTCTGGTTCAGCGCGACAGGCACCAGCACGTCGACGACGCCTGTCGTCGATGCAGAGGCTGGGCCGGGGCGCGTGGTGTGGTCCATTGAATCAGAACTTTGAAAACCCGATCGGGCTAGAGCATTTTCGGTTCTGATTGAATCAGAACCGAAGCTCTAGCTTCTTGTTTTGACGCGTTTTCTCCACGCGAACCGGTGCCCACTTCGCTCGAAAACGCTCTATCACCGCTGCGCCGCTTTAGCGAACGGTAAACGAAGGCAGTGCGATATAATCAGGAGAATCGCAGCGCCAATAGCCCTCAGGACATGGCCGTTCAAGACATGGCCGCTCAAGACATGGCCCGAACCGACCAGCCCATCCAGCCGCTCGAGCTCGACTGCGCCGACGCATCAGTCACGCAGGAGATGACGCGCTGGCTGTCGCATCTGCGCGCGGAGCGGCGGCTATCGCCGAAGACGCTCGAGGCCTACGCCCGCGATGTGCGCCAATGCCTGACCTTCCTGGCCGGGCACTGGGGCGCGCGCGTGACGCTCAAGGCATTTTCCGCGCTCGAGGCGAGCGATGTCCGCGCCTTCATGGCGATGCGCCGCGCAGACGAGATCGGGGGGCGATCGCTGATGCGGGCGCTGGCGGGCCTGCGCTCGTTCGGACGTTTCCTGGAACGCGAAGGCAAGGGCAAGGTCGGCGCGCTCTCGGCGATTCGCGCGCCCAAGGTGGCGAAGAGCCTGCCGAAGCCGATCCATATCGAGGCGGCGAAGCGCCTTGCCGACGCCGACGAGCGCGCTGATGAAACCCGCGAGACCTGGATTCTGGTGCGTGACGCCGCTGTGATGGCGCTGCTCTACGGTTCGGGCCTGCGCATCTCCGAGGCGCTCGGCCTGAAGCGCCGCGACGTGCCGAAGCCGGGCGAAGGCGACGTGCTTGTCGTAACCGGCAAGGGCAACAAGACCCGCATGGTGCCGGTGCTGCAGAACGTGCTGCAATTGATCGCGGACTATGCGGCGATCTGCCCGCACCAGCTCAGCCCGACCGGGCCGATGTTCGTAGGCGCCCGCGGCGGCCCCCTCAGCCCGCGCATCATCCAGCTCACCATGGAGCGGCTGCGCGGCGCGCTCGGCCTGCCCGACAGCGCGACGCCGCATGGGTTGCGGCACTCCTTTGCCACCCATCTGCTCAGCCGCGGCGGCGATTTGCGTGCGATCCAGGAATTGCTCGGCCACGCATCGCTGTCGACCACGCAGATCTACACCGGCATCGACAGCGAGCGCCTGCTCGAAGTCTATCGCTCCGCGCACCCGCGCGGCTGAACGCCCGGATCTGAGTTCAGAACACGGCGCGGGCTTCGCTCCCATCAATGCGCCGTTCATCATGCGCCGTTCATATTCTTAGGACTGCTACAAACCGCCCGCCCCTTGCCTTGTGCGCCGCATTCGGCAATCGTGGCGCGGTCTCATCCGGAGGGGAATCATGAGCGCACATGAAAGTATGGAGCACGCGGAGCATGCCGAGCATGCGTCGGGTGAGAACAAGAAGATCGCACTCCTGATCGCCGTGATCGCGCTCTGCCTGGCGCTGTCGGAGACGCTCGGCAAGGGCGCCCAGACCGAATCTATCAGCAAGAACGTCGAGGCGTCCAACCTCTGGGCCTTCTTCCAGGCCAAGAGCATCCGTCGCACCACCGTGCAGATCGCGGCCGAACAGGGCAAGCTGAACCTCGCGACCACCACCGACGAGGCGACGAAGGCTGCGTTGCAGAAGCAGATCGACGACTGGCAGAAGACCGCGGCGCGCTATCGTTCGGAGCCGGAGACCGGCGAGGGTTCAGAGCAACTCGCCGAACGCGCCAAGCACGCCGAGCATGAGCGCGACGAGGCCACCGCGAAGTATCATCACTTCGAGCTGGCCTCCGCCGCCTTCCAGATCGCTATCGTGCTGGCGTCAGCGACGATCATCACGGGCATCATCGCGCTGGCCTGGGTGTCGGGTCTGGTGACGCTGGCCGGCATCGTGATGACGCTGCTCGGCCTGTTCCAACCGCATTTGCTGCATCTGCATTGAAGGGCTGGGCTACGCTCTGTGACCGTCATCCTGAGGAGCGCGCCCTTGCGCGCGTCTCGAAGGATCGACGGCCGCCGGCCGGGCCGTGCATCCTTCGAGACGGCCGCGCTGCGGCCTCCTCAGGATGACGGGGTAAAAGCGTTGCTTAGAGAACCTTGCTGGTCTCGTGCACGCTTTTGCGGAAGCGCGCGATCAGGCGTAGCGTGCGCGCCGACCAGCCGTCGCCGTCGCCGCGGATCATCTCGAGGATGCGCCGCTTGATCGGTTCGACCAGCGCGGTGGCCTTGGCCCGCAGCCCCATGACGAAATTATAGAGTGCCTCGAACCAGGGCATCTCCAGCAGCTTCGGCCGCGTCACGTCGAACAGGAACGCCGTCACGCCAACGCCGACGATCTTGGCGAACAGGATCAGCGAGACTGCGCTGAGCCAGTATTGGTTCGCCAACAGCCAGAGCCCGACCAGCTTCAGCGGAAACAGCGGGATGACCGGCACGACGAAGACGATCAGCGTCATCGCCGGCGACAGCGAATCGACCCGGTCGGCAAGCCATTGCTTGAGCGCGCGCAGCGGAATCCACGCGACCACCCGCGCCACGATCGGTTCGACGTGGTCCCATAGCCAGGCCTCGATCAGGAAGATGATCGCAAGCAGGACCCAGAACGGCTGAAGCAGGCGGCGCAGCATCGCTATGATCTCTACCCGGCTCGCATGCCGGATGTTCGATCACATATGGATGGCGCGCTTGCCGACCGCAAGCGCGGCTTCCTTGATCGCCTCGGAGCGGGTCGGATGCGCGTGGCAGGTGCGGGCCAGATCTTCCGCCGATCCGCCGAATTCCATCAGAACGCAGGCTTCATGGATCATTTCGCCGGCTTCCCGGCCGACGATGTGCACGCCGAGCACCCGATCCGTCTTCGCATCTGCGAGAACCTTCACGAAGCCGTCGGTGGTCTGGTTGACCTTGGAGCGGCCGTTTGCGGTGAACGGGAATTTGCCGACGGTATACGCGACGCCGGCCTGCTTGAGGTCTTCCTCGGTCTTGCCGACCGACGACACTTCCGGCGTGGTATACACAACACCTGGGATGACGTCGTAGTTCACGTGGCCGGCCTGGCCCGCGATGATCTCGGCACAGGCTACGCCTTCGTCTTCCGCCTTGTGCGCAAGCATCGGCCCGGCCACGACGTCGCCGATGGCGTAGATGCCCTTCACATTGGTCGAGAAGTGCGCGTCGATCTCGACCCGGCCGCGATTGTCGAGCGCAACGCCGGCTTCCTTCAGCCCGAGGCCCTCGGTGTAGGGCACGCGGCCGATACAGACGAGCACGACGTCGGCCTCGATGGTTTCGGCGGCACCGCCCGCGGCCGGCTCAATCTTGGCCTGCAGCGTCTTGCCCGAGGTGTCGACCGAGGTGACCTTGGCACCGAGCTTGAAGACAAAACCCTGCTTTTCCAGCATGCGCTGGAATTGCTTGGCCACTTCGCCGTCCATGCCGGGCAGGATGCGGTCGAGGAATTCCACGACGGTGACCTTGGCACCGAGGCGATGCCAGACCGAGCCGAGTTCGAGCCCGATCACGCCGGCGCCGACGATCAGGAGACTTGACGGCACCTTCTCCAGCGACAGCGCGCCGGTCGAGGACACGACGCGCTTCTCGTCGATCTCGATGCCCTTCAGCCGCGCAATATCGGAGCCGGTGGCGATCACGATGTTCTTGGTCTCGACGGTCTCGGACTTGCCGTCGCCGGAGACCTCGACCTTGCCGGCGCCGAGGATCTTGCCGGTGCCCTTGAGCACGTCGATCTTGTTCTTCTTCATCAAGAACTCGACGCCCTTGACGTTGCCGTCGATGCCCTGCTGCTTGAAATTCATCATCGCCGGCAGATCGAGCTTCGGCGCCGGAACGCTGACGCCCATCTTGGCGAAGGAGTGCGCGGCCTCCTCGAACATCTCGGAGGCGTGCAGCAGCGCCTTCGACGGCATGCAGCCGACATTGAGGCAGGTGCCGCCCAGCGTCGCATTCTTCTCGACGACGGCAACCTTCATGCCGAGCTGCGCCGCGCGGATCGCGCAGACGTAACCGCCGGGGCCAGTGCCGATGACGACGAGATCGTAAGAAGCCATGATTGAGGTCCTGTAGCTAAACTCTGTGACAGTTGGGCGGGCGCGATTCGATCGGAAGACCGCTTCCCGCTTCTTGATCGTGTTCTAGAGCCCCGTTCCGATTGAATCGGAACGGGGCTCCAGGCGCTTGTCTTGACGCGTTTTCTTCACGCGAACCGGTAGCCACTTCGCGCGAAAACGCTCTAGCGACCGCCCGACACGTCGAGGATCGCGCTGGTGACGTAGGAGGCCTCGTCCGAGATCAGCCAGACGATGGCGTTGGCGATCTCGTCGGCGGTGCCGACGCGCTTCATCGGCACCATATGGGCAAGCCGATGGGCGCGATCGGGCTCGCCGCCCGCGGCGTGGATGTCGGTATCGATCAGCCCGGGCCGGATTCCGGCGACGCGGATGCCTTCACCCGCGACCTCGTAGCCGAGGCCGACCGTGAAGGAATCGATCGCCCCCTTGGAGGCGGCATAGTCGACATAGGTGTTGGGCGCGCCGAGCCGCGCCGCGACCGAGGAGAGGTTGACGATGACGCCGCCCTCGCCGCCGTGCTTGGTCGACATCCGCTTCACCGCCTCGCGCGCGCACAGAATGCTGCCGGTGACGTTGACCGCCATCATCTGCTGGATGCGCTCGGCCGACATCTCGTCGACACGCACACCGCTCTTGCCGACGATGCCGGCATTGTTGACGAGCGCGCCGAGCGTTCCGAAGCTGTCTGCGGCCTTGAACAGCGCCAGGATGTCCTGCTCGCTGCCGACGTCGCATTTCACTGCGATCGCCTTGCCGTTCTTGGCCTCGATCGCCGCGACGACCTCATTGGCCGCCGCCTGATTGGACGCATAGCCGACCACGATGCGATAGCCGCGCGCGGCAGCAGCGAGCGCGGTGGCGCGGCCGATGCCGCGGCTACCGCCGGTGATGACAACGACCTTATCCGTCACATTGATCCCCAAATGTAAGCACCCAACAGAACGCGACGCCCGAGGTAATCGGGTGTCGCGCGCGAATGACCTTACAGGTCCAGCACCAGGCGGGCCGGATCCTCCAGGCTCTCCTTGACGCGCACCAGGAAGGTGACCGCTTCCTTGCCGTCGATCACGCGGTGATCGTAGGACAGCGCCAGATACATCATCGGCCGCACCTCGATCTTGCCGCCGACCACCATCGGCCGCTCCTGAATCTTGTGCATGCCGAGGATGCCGGACTGCGGCGCGTTGAGGATCGGCGTCGACATCAGCGAGCCGTAGATGCCGCCATTGGTGATGGTGAAGGTGCCGCCCTGCATCTCGTCGATCTTGAGCTGACCGTCGCGGGCGCGGCGGCCGAAATCGGCGATTCCCTTCTCGATCTCGGCGATCGACTTGTGGTCGCAGTCGCGCACCACCGGCACCACCAGGCCGCGGTCGGTGCCGACCGCAACGCCGATGTGATAGTAGTTCTTGTAGATCAGGTCGGAGCCGTCGATCTCGGCGTTGACGGCGGGAATGTCCTTCAAGCCCTGCACGACCGCCTTGGTGAAGAAGCCCATGAAGCCGAGCTTCGAGCCGTGCTTCTTCTCGAACGTGTCCTTGTAGAGGGCGCGCAGCTTCATCACCTCGGTCATGTCGACCTCGTTGAAGGTCGTCAGCATCGCGGCGGTGTTCTGCACGTCCTTCAGGCGGCGCGCGATAGTCTGGCGCAGCCGGGTCATCTTCACCCGTTCCTCGCGCGCGGCGTCGTCGGCCGGCGAGGGCGCACGGACCTGCACCGCGGCAGCCGGCTGATTGACCGGGGTCGGCGCCGAGGCGGCCTTCTCGATCGCGGCCAGCATGTCGCCCTTGGTGACGCGGCCGTCCTTGCCCGAACCGGGGACCGTGGAGGCATCGACGCCGCTCTCGGCGGACAGCTTACGCACCGAAGGCGCGAGCGGCGCATCCGACGGCGGCACCTTGGGCGCAGCCGGTGCGGGAGCGGCGGCAGCGGCCGCCGCAGCCGGTGCGGCGGCCTTGGCGGGCGCAGCGGCAGCAGGCTTGGCCGCAACAGCGCCGTCATTGATCTGGCCGAGCAGCGCACCGACGGCGACGGTCTCGCCATCCTTGGCGATGATCTCGCCGAGCGTGCCGGCGACCGGCGCGGGCACCTCGATGGTGACCTTGTCGGTTTCCAGCTCCACCAACGGTTCGTCCACCGCGACGGCCTCACCGGCCTTCTTGAACCAGCGGCCGATCGTGGCCTCGGTCACGGATTCCCCGAGCGTTGGAACGCGAATTTCAGTCATGGTCTTTTCCCCGATAACCTTGCGGTCGTAAAACTTGTCTCGCCACCGCCGCCAAAGCGAACGATCCGGCACTCCGTGACGACAGCGCTTGTGCTGGATGACGGGATACCGGATGCCCCGCTTTCGCGGGGCATGGTGTTCGTGAAGATCGTTAGTTCAGTGCGTCGTCGAGCAGCGCCTTGAGCTGCGCCAGATGTTTCGACATCAGGCCGGTGGCGGTCGCCGCCGACGCCGGACGGCCGGCATAGCGCGGCCGCTTGTTGGCTGCGTGGATCTGGTTCAGTACCCATTCCAGGTAAGGCTCGATGAAGTGCCAGGAGCCCATGTTGCGCGGCTCTTCCTGGCACCAGACCACCTCGGCATTCTTGAAGCGGCCGAGCTCCTGCACCAGCGCCTTCAGCGGCACCGGATACAGCTGCTCGATACGCATCAGGTAGATGTCGTCGATGCCGCGCTTCTCGCGCTCCTCGTACAGATCGTAATAGACCTTGCCGGAGCACAGCACGACGCGACGGATCTTGTCGTCGGGCACCAGCTTGATCTTCTCGTCCGGCAGCATCTGCGCGTCATCGTACAGGATGCGGTGGAACGTGGCGTTCTCGCCGAGTTCGTCGAGCCGCGACACGGCGCGCTTGTGACGCAGCAGCGATTTCGGCGTCATCAGGATCAGCGGCTTGCGGATTTCGCGATGCAGCTGGCGCCGCAGCGCGTGGAAGTAGTTCGCCGGCGTGGTCGGATAGACCACCTGCATGTTGTCCTCGGCGCACATCTGCAGGTAACGCTCGAGGCGCGCGGAGGAGTGCTCCGGTCCCTGCCCTTCGTAGCCGTGCGGCAGCAGGCAGACGAGGCCTGACATGCGCAGCCATTTGCGTTCGCCCGAGGAGATGAACTGGTCAAACACCACCTGCGCACCATTGGCGAAATCGCCGAACTGCGCTTCCCAGAGCGTCAGTGCATTCGGCTCGGCGAGCGAGTAGCCGTACTCGAAGCCGAGCACCGCCTCTTCCGACAGCAGCGAGTTGATGACCTCGTAGTGGCCGGTATCCTCGCCGCCGAGATGGTTGAACGGCGTGTAGCGGCTCTCGTCCTCCTGGTCGATCAGGACCGAATGGCGCTGCGAGAAGGTGCCGCGTTCGGAATCCTGGCCGGACAGGCGCACATGATGGCCTTCCTGCAGCAATGTGCAGAACGCCAGCGCCTCGCCGGTCGCCCAGTCGATGCCGACGCCGGTGTCGATCGCCTTGGCGCGATTGTCGAGGAAGCGCTGGATGGTGCGGTGGGCGCGGAAGCCGTCCGGCACCTTGGTGATCTTGCGGCCGATGTCCTTGAGCACGGCGACATCGACCCCGGTGACGCCACGGCGCGCGTCTTCTTCCTGATCGGCCGACTTGAACCCGGCCCATTTGCCGTCGAGCCAGTCGGCCTTGTTCGGCTTGTAGCCGGCACCGGCTTCGAGCTCGGCGTCGAGCCGTGCGCGCCAGTCGGCCTTGGCCTTCTCGACCTCGCCCTCGGTCAGCACGCCGTCGGCGACCAGCCGCTTGGCGTAGATCTCCAGCGTCGACGGATGCGAGGCGATCCGCTTGTACATCACCGGCTGGGTGAACGCCGGCTCGTCGCCCTCGTTGTGGCCGTGGCGACGGTAGCAGAACATGTCGATCACGACCGGCTTGTGGAATTTCTGCCGGAACTCGATCGCGACCTTGGCCGCGAACACCACGGCCTCCGGATCGTCGCCATTCACGTGGAAGATCGGCGCGTCGATCATCTTCGCCACGTCGGACGGATAGGGCGACGAACGCGAGTAGCGCGGATAGGTGGTGAAGCCGATCTGATTGTTGACGATGAAGTGCAGCGAGCCGCCGGTGCGGTAGCCCTTCAGGTCGGACAGGCTGAAGCATTCCGCCACCACGCCCTGGCCCGCGAACGCCGCGTCGCCGTGCATCAGGAGCGGCAGCACCGAGATGCGCATGTCGGGCGGATCGCCGTGCTGATCCTGCTTGGCGCGCACCTTGCCCATCACGACGGGATCGACGATCTCGAGATGCGACGGATTGGCGGTCAGCGACAGATGGATGTTGTTGCCGTCGAACTCGCGGTCCGAGGAGGCGCCAAGGTGATACTTGACGTCGCCGGAGCCTTCGACCGAGTCCGGGTTGGCCGAACCGCCCTTGAATTCATGGAACAGCGCGCGGTGCGATTTGCCCATCACCTGGGTCAGCACGTTGAGACGGCCGCGATGCGGCATGCCGACCACGATCTCCTTCACGCCGAGATTGCCGCCGCGCTTGATGATCTGCTCAAGCGCCGGGATCAGCGATTCGCCGCCGTCGAGACCAAAACGCTTGGTGCCGGTGAACTTGGTGTCGCAGAATTTCTCGAAGCCATCCGCCTCGATCAACTTGTTGAGAATCGCCCGGCGTCCCTCCGGCGTGAAGCTGATCTCCTTGTCCGGTCCCTCGATGCGCTCCTGGATCCACGCCTTCTGCGCGGCGTTGGAAATGTGCATGAACTCGACGCCGAGCGTCTGGCAATAGGTGCGCTCGCAGATCTGCACGATCTCGCGCAGCGTGCCGTATTCGAGGCCGAGCACGTGGTCGAGGAAGATCTTGCGATCGAAGTCCGCCTCGGTGAAGCCGTAGGAGCGCGGGTCGAGTTCCTCGCGGTCGCGCGGCGCTTCGATGCCCAGCGGGTCGAGCTTGGCGTGGAAATGGCCGCGCATGCGGTAGGCGCGGATCAGCATCAGGGCGCGAACCGAATCGCGGGTGGCCTGATTCACGTCGGTGTCGGAGAGCGCGGCGCCCTTGGCCTGCGCCTTGGCGGCGAGCTTGGTGCCGACCGCCTTCTCGACCTGGGCCCAGTTGCCGTCGAGCGCCGAGGTCAGCTCATCGCGCGGCGTCACCGGCCAGTTGTCGCGGCCCCACGAGGCGCCCTCGGCGTTCTTCTGGACGTCGGTCGGGGCGTCCTTCAGGCTCTTGAAGAAATCCTGCCATTCGGCGTCGACCGACGACGGGTCCTGCTCGTAGCGGGCGTAGAGGTCGTCGATGTAGGCGGCGTTGGTACCCTGCAGGAAGGATGAGAGAGCAAAAGCGGCGTTCGCGTCTTGGCGAGACATGGGGCAGTCCTGGTGATTTTTTTCGGTTCGCGCGTGGAAGACGGCGCAAGTGCCGGTCTGAGAAGAGCGCCGGCTGGGTCGTTACCCTTTACCCTATCTAAGACAGATATTCCTGCCTAAAAGAACCAAGAAATGAATATATTTTCATATTTTATTGATCCGCCCAATCGGCGGTAAGACGCGCAAAAAAGCGCGGTTCCCGGAAGGGAACCCGCCGGAAACCGCGCCATAACCCGAAGGGAACCTCGCCGGAAGGCGGTTACTTCAGCATCTCTGCGAGCGTGTGCCCGAGCCGCGCCGGCGACGGCGACACCCTGATGCCGGCCGCTTCCATCGCCGCGGTCTTGGAGCCGGCGTCGCCCTTGCCGCCTGAGATGATCGCACCGGCATGGCCCATGCGGCGGCCGGGAGGTGCCGTGACACCAGCGATGAAGCCAACCATCGGCTTCTTGCGGCCGCGCTTGGCCTCGTCCTTGAGGAACTGGGCGGCGTCTTCCTCGGCGGAGCCGCCGATCTCGCCGATCATGACAATCGACTTGGTCTTCTCGTCGGCCAGGAACATCTCCAGCACATCGATGAACTCGGTGCCCTTGACCGGATCGCCGCCGATGCCGACCGCAGTGGTCTGGCCGAGGCCCTCCTGGGTGGTCTGGAACACCGCCTCATAGGTCAGGGTGCCGGAGCGGGAGACAATGCCGACGGAGCCGGGCTTGAAGATATTGGCCGGCATGATGCCGATCTTGCATTCGCCGGCGGTCATCACGCCCGGGCAGTTCGGCCCGATCAGCCGCGACTTGGAGCCCGACAGCGAGCGCTTGACACGCACCATGTCGAGCACCGGAATGCCCTCGGTGATGCAGACGATCAGCGGGATCTCCGCATCGATCGCCTCGCAGATCGCATCCGCCGCGCCCGGCGGCGGCACATAGACCACGCTGGCATCGGCACCGGTCTTCGCGCGCGCTTCCGCGACGGTGTCGAACACCGGCAGGCTGAGATGGGTCGAGCCGCCTTTGCCCGGCGCCACGCCGCCGACCATCTTGGTGCCGTAAGCGATCGCCGCTTCCGAATGGAATGTACCGTTCTTGCCGGTGAAGCCCTGGCAGATGACCTTGGTGTTCTTGTCGATCAGAATGGACATGGGATGCTTTCGCGAGACGAGCGGTGAAGGGTTTCAGTGAACACGCCGGTAGACGCCGGTGAGCACGTCGGCCCACCCTTCCGCGTCAGGCGAGAATTGGATTTTCATGTTGTAGGTGTTGTCGTCGACGACCTCGTAGACATGACGGGCGTTGCCGCGCAACGAACCACGCACCAGGATCAACGACTTGCCCGCCCAGCCGCCGGACGCCGGCGACGGCGGGTAGTAGCCGAGCGAATCGTGCCAGAACAATTTGTAGGCCCGATCGTCGCGGTCGTAGGTGAAGACGCCGTGGGTGGCGAAGCTCTCCTTGCCGTCGCGGGTCTGCACGCTGTCCTGGATCAGGTAGAAACCGTTGAGCGCGATGCGCGCGACGACATGCGAGCTCGCCGGACCGCCCGCGGTCCAGCGCGACGGATAGACCATCTCTTCGCCATTCCACTCGCCCGCGAAAACCGCGAGCTTGCGGTGTTCATCAAGCGGTGTCGGAGCGTCGAGATGACCGGCCATCGTTAGCCTCCCTTGACGGCTTTCACGATTTTCTGTGCAGCGTCATCGAGATTGTCGGCGGGCAGGACGTTGAGGCCGCTCTCGCGGATGATCTTCTTGCCCTGCTCGACATTGGTGCCTTCGAGGCGCACCACCAACGGCACCTTGAGGCCGACCTGCTTCACCGCGGCGACCACGCCCTCGGCGATCACGTCGCACTTCATGATGCCGCCGAAGATGTTGACCAGGATGCCCTTCACGTTCGGATCGGCGGTGATGATCTTGAACGCGGCCGCGACCTTCTCAACGCTGGCGCCGCCGCCGACGTCGAGGAAGTTCGCCGGCTCCATGCCGTAGAGCTTGATGATATCCATGGTCGCCATGGCGAGGCCGGCGCCGTTGACCATGCAGCCGATCGTGCCGTCGAGCGCGACATAGTTGAGGTCGAATTTCGACGCCTCGATTTCCTTGGCGTCCTCCTCGGTCTCGTCGCGCAGCGCGACCACGTCCGGGTGACGATAGAGCGCGTTGCTGTCGAACGACACCTTGGCGTCGAGCACGCGGAGCTGGCCCTGCTTGGTGACGACGAGCGGGTTGATCTCGAGCATCGCCATGTCCTTGGCGGCGAACGCTGTGTAGAGCTGACCGGTCAGCTTCTCGGCCTGCTTGGCAAGATCGCCCTTCAGCTTCAGCGCATCGGCGACGGTGCGACCGTGGTGCGGCATGATGCCGGTGGCGGGATCGACCGAGAACGAGACGATCTTTTCCGGGGTCGAATGCGCGACCTCTTCGATGTTGACGCCGCCTTCGGTCGACACCACGAAGGAGATTTCGGAGGTCTCGCGATTGACCAGGATCGAGAGATAGAACTCCTTGTCGATCTCGGAGCCTTCCTCGATGTAGAGGCGGTTGACCTGCTTGCCGTGCGGGCCGGTCTGCACCGTGACCAGCGTCGCGCCGAGCATCTGCTTGGCGAACGCGTCGACCTCGGCGACCGATTTGGCGATCCGGACACCGCCCTTGTCGCCCGCGGATGCTTCCTTGAACTTGCCCTTGCCGCGGCCGCCGGCATGGATCTGGCTCTTCACCACCCAGATCGGGCCGGGAAGCTGCTTGGCCGCCGCGTCGGCTTCGTCAGCCTTCAGCACCGGCACGCCGCGCGAGATCGGCACGCCGAATTCATGCAGCAGAGCCTTGGCCTGGTATTCATGGATATTCATGGATCGTCGCTCCCAAACCCTCGTGCGGCGAACTTCACGTCAGCCTTAATCTGGCATACCATATACCAAGGCTCGTGCAACTAGAAAATTCGCCGGAATTTCATCACCTTGCACCCGACAGGCAATCGAAATCGCCTATCGGGCCATTGCTAACTCAGATTACTTGCCGAGCAGATCGGGCGCGATCTTCTTGCAGGCATCGACCAGGCCCTGCACCGCGCCGACCGACTTGTCGAAGGCTTCGCGATCCTTGCCGGCCAGCTCGATCTCGACGATGCGCTCGACACCCTTGGAGCCGATCACCGTAGGTACGCCGACATACATGTCCTTCACGCCGTACTCGCCGTTGAGATAGGCGGCGCAGGGCAGCACGCGCTTCTTGTCCTTCAGATAGCTCTCGGCCATCTGGATCGCCGACGCCGCCGGCGCGTAGAAGGCGGAGCCGGTCTTGAGCAGATTGACGATCTCGGCGCCGCCATTGCGGGTGCGATCAACGATCTCGTCGATCCGCGCCTGCGAGGTCCAGCCCATCTTGACGAGGTCGGGCAGCGGAATGCCGGCAACGGTCGAGTAGCGGGTCAGCGGCACCATGGTGTCGCCGTGGCCGCCGAGCACGAAGGCGGTGACGTCTTCGACCGAGACGTTGAATTCGTCGGCCAGGAAGTAGCGGAAACGCGCGGAGTCGAGCACGCCGGCCATGCCGACCACCTTCTTGTGCGGCAGGCCCGAAGCCTTCTGCAGCGCCCACACCATCGCATCCAGCGGGTTGGTGATGCAGATGACGAAGGCGTCGGGGGCGTACTTCTTGATGCCGGCGCCGACCTGCTCCATGACCTTGAGGTTGATCGACAGGAGATCGTCGCGGCTCATGCCCGGCTTGCGCGGCACGCCCGCGGTAACAATGCAGACCTTGGCGCCGTCGAGCGCGTCATAGGAGTTGGCGCCGACCAGATTGGAGTCGAAACCGTCGACCGGCGACGACTGCGCGATGTCGAGCGCCTTGCCCTGCGGCACGCCCTCGGCAATATCGAACAGCACGACGTCTCCGAGTTCCTTGAGGCCAACGAGGTGCGCCAGCGTTCCGCCGATCTGTCCGGAGCCAATCAGAGCAATCTTGTCGCGTGCCATGGGAAATCAGTCCTTTGAACTGGGTGCAGGAGGGAGGGAAGTCGGTTGCAAGGGTGGTTATCCCTTTCGAATGATCCATTCAAGTCGCGGCCTGCCCGATTGCGGGCCCTGCCTGGAATTCGATCAGGCATGCCAGCAACATCCGTCCCGGTGACACGGAAAGTTGCTCCGAACCGCACCGCGCGCAAGACCGAATTTCGAGGCTGAATTTCGAGGCTGAGTGTCAGGTCTCGACCAGGCCGGTCGACGAGCCGCTTGCGGAGGAGTCCTTCCGGCCATGCGGCAGCGCCAGATAGGATTCCGAGCTCATTTCGATCAGGCGCGAGGAGGTGCGCTTGAATTCCATCGCCTCGATGCCGTCTTCCGCAAGGTACAGCGACACCGGATCGGCCTCGGCCGAGGCCATCAACTTCACGGCATTGTCATAGAGCGTGTCGATCAGCGAGATGAAGCGCTTGGCGGCATTGCGCTCGGCGTAGTCCATCACCGGAATGTGGTCGATCAGGATCGTGTGGTAGTCGTGCGCGAGCCTGAGGTAATCGGACGCGGCAAGCGGCTTCTCGCAGATATCTGCGAAGGCAAAGCGTGCGACGCCGTGCGACGAGCACGGCACAGTCAGCAGACGCTTCTTGATCTCGATAAGGCGCGCCTTGCACGGCGCGTTGCCGGTCATCTTGCGCCACGCCGCATTGAGCGCCTCGCGAGCCGCGTCATCCGCGGGCACCAGCCACATCTTCACGCCGACGAGCTTCTCGAGCCGGAAGTCGGTGCGCGCATCGAGCCTCAGCACATCCATGTGGTCTGATATCTGCGCGATGAACGGCAGGAACAGCGCGCGATTGAGCCCGCCCTTGTAGAGGTCGTCTGGCGCAACGTTCGACGTCGCGACCACGACGGTGCCGAGATCGAACAGCTTTGCGAACAGCCGCCCGAGGATCATCGCGTCCGCAATATCGGTGACGTGGAATTCGTCGAAGCACAGCAGCCAGGCCTCGTCGAAGATCGCCTGCGCGGTGAGCCCGATCACGTCGCCGTCCGCGATCTCGCCGCGTGCGATCTGCTGACGATAGCCGTAGATCCGCTCATGTGCCTCGGCCATGAATTCGTGGAAATGCGCGCGGCGCTTGTGCTCGACCGGGCTCTGCTGGAAGAACAGATCCATCAGCATGGTCTTGCCGCGGCCGACCTCGCCATGGACGTAGAGGCCGCGCGGCGGCTTGTCGTCCTTGTCGCCGCCGAACAGCCGTCCGAACAGGCCCTGCTTGCGCTGCGGCTTGTAGCTCGCGAGCCGCTCGTCCAGCGCGCCGAACGCTTCAGCGGCGCGTGCCTGCGCAGGATCGGCCTCGATCGCGCCGGAGGCGACCAGGGCGTTGTAGTGTTCGAGAAAGGTACTCGGCGAGGTGGACAGCATGGGCCCACCTTACGGCCCTAGTGCGCGGAAAAATGCAAGTCGGGAATTGTGCCAACGGCCATGCAGGCAACGGGTATGCAAGCGCAAGCCCTTGCATACCACGGCCGACCGCACGGGCCGCTGCCTGACACCTCAAGCCGCGGTCTGCGATGCCTTACGCGCAGAGCGCGTAGGAATCCTCGACCACGTAGGGGCCGCCGCCTGTCGACGCCCGCGACGAGAACAGCACGAAGCGGTCCGCCATGAAGCTGCGGCTCGGGAAGTAGCCGCGCACGGACAGATAATCCGCGACGTCCTGGCTCGACGCGTCATGCAAACGCGCGAGCGTGACATGTGGCGTGAATTTCCTGCCCTCGGGATCGAGCCCCATCCGCTGCATCATCCGCTCGAGCTCGGCCTGCAGTTCGATCAGCGGACGGCTCGGCTCGACGGCGGCAACCACCGCGCGCGGCTTGCGTCCGCCGAAGCTCGACAGGCCTTGCAGTTTGACCTCGAACGGCTTGCGGTTCACCCGGAACAGCATCGTTGCGATCTCGTTGGCCCACATGCCATCGATGTCGCCGATGAAGCGCAGAGTGACGTGATAATTTTCGGGATCAATCCAGCGTGCGCCGGGAAGGCCGCCACGCAAGCCGGAGAGGGTTTGGCCGATTTCGGCCGGAATTTCCAGTCCAGTGAACAGACGCGGCATCGCAATAATCCTCGATGCTTGGCGCGAGTTTTGGGAGCCCGCACCCTGTAACAGACCCCGGTGACGAATCACCGATGCCTATTTGTACCCGAGATATGTGACTCTGCGAAGCATGACCGGTTAACAGCTCGTAAACCTACGGACACGCCACGGCTCACTGCCAGCGATTCAGCTGCGTTGCCCTGATAATGCGCCGAGAAATGCCTCCACCGTGGGCAGCATGTTGTTCACGACGATGTCCACGCCCGCTGCCGTTGGATGCATGCCGTCGGCCTGGTTGAGCTTGGCATCGGCAGCAACCCCATCGAGGAAGAATGGATAGAGCGGCACGCCGAGGGATTTAGAGAGCTCCGGATAGATCGCATTGAACTTCGCTGCATAGTCGCTGCCATAGTTCGGCGGCGCCAGCATGCCGCACAAGAGCACGGCGATCTTGCGCGCCTGCAACTTTGTGATGATGTCGGAGAGCGCTGCACGCGTGACCGCGGGATCGATGCCGCGCAGCGCATCGTTGGCGCCGAGTTCGACGATCACCGCATCGGTTCCGTCAGGCACCGACCAGTCGAGCCGCTCGCGGCCGCCTGAGGCGGTGTCGCCGGACACCCCGGCATTGGTCATCTCGACCTTTATCCCCTTGGCTTCCAAGGCCTTTTGCAGCCGGACCGGGAACGCCGCCGGGCCCGGAAGGCCGTAACCGGCGCTCAGGGAATCGCCCAGGACCACCATTTTGACCGGTTTTGCCGAACCTGCCGCGGGGCCCTTCTCCGGCCCCCCCGTCTGCGCGTTTGCCGCCGTCATCAAGCCCATAAGCAACACGAGTATGTGCACGAAGATTCTCAACCGGCCCTCGACCGCAGCCGCGGAAGTGCCATATGACCGAACCATGGACAGTCTCATCGAATCCTCTTCACTGACCGACGTCGAGCCGGACACCATTGCCGTCAGGAACGTCAATCTCTCGCTCGGCACCGGCGCGGCACGGGTTCATATCCTCAAAGATATCAGCCTTCGTGTGGCAGCGGGTGAGGCCATCGGCCTGATTGGCCCGTCGGGCTCGGGCAAGTCGACCTTGCTGATGGTGATGGCGGGGCTTGAACGTCCTGACAGTGGAGAAGTGGTCGTCAACGGCACCTCGTTCAATGCCCTCGATGAAGATGCGCTGGCGCGCTTCCGCGGCCGCCAGGTCGGCATCGTCTTCCAGTCGTTCCATCTGATCCCGACCATGACGGCGCTGGAGAACGTCGCCGTGCCGCTCGAGCTCGCCGGCAATCCCGATGCCGCCGCACGCGCCGCGCAGGAGCTGCAATCGGTCGGGCTCGGCGAACGCCTGCATCACTATCCGACCCAACTGTCCGGCGGCGAGCAGCAGCGCGTTGCCATCGCGCGCGCGCTGGCGCCCGATCCCGCGATCCTCGTCGCCGACGAGCCGACCGGAAATCTCGACGAGACGACGGGAAAGCAGATCGTCGATTTGCTGTTCACCAAGCACGCCGAGCGCGGCATGACGTTGGTGCTGGTGACGCACGACCTCGCGCTGGCGCAGCGCTGCGACCGCGTCGTGCGGCTGCGCTCCGGCCGCATCGACGGACAATCCACGACATGAGCATTGCGTCCGAAGTCGCGATCCAGGGTCGCGCGTCGTCGCTTGCCTTCCGATATGCGCTGCGCGAATTGCGCGGCGGCCTGCGCGGCTTCTACGTGTTCATCGCCTGCATTGCGCTCGGCGTGATGGCGATTGCCGGCGTCGGCTCGGTCGCCGCGAGCCTCGGCGACGGCCTGTCGCGCGAGGGGCGCACGCTGCTCGGCGGCGATGTCGCGTTCTCGCTGATCTCGCGCGAGGCCAAGCCCGACGAGGTCGCCTATCTGCGCACGCGCGGCGAGGTTTCGGTCGCAGCTACGCTCCGCGCGATGGCGCGCAGCGGCGAAGGCAAGCTGGCGCTGGTCGAGCTCAAGGCGGTCGACGGCAAATATCCGTTGCTCGGCGAACTGACGCTCGAGCCGAACATGCCGGTCGCCGATCTGCTTGCCGAGCGCGACGGCGTCTATGGCGCGGCTGCCGATTCAACGCTGCTGGCGCGGCTCGACCTCAAGCTCGGCGACCGCGTCACGATCGGCAGCGCGACCTACCAGATCCGCAGCGTGGTGGCGGCCGAGCCGGACAAGCTCGCCGGCGGTGTCGGCCTCGGCCCGCGCTTCCTGATCAGCGAAGCGAGCCTGCGCGCCACCGACCTGCTGCAACCGGGCAGCCTGGTGCGCTGGATCTACCGGGTGAAGCTGCCCGACGGCGCCAACGACGATCGCGCCACCACCGCGCTGATCGACGGCGCGCGGGCTGCGGCGCCGGAGGCCGGCTGGGAGGTCCGCAGCCGCAACAACGCCTCGCCGCAGCTTGAGCGCACCATCAACCGCTTCACCCAGTTCCTGACCCTGGTCGGCCTTGCCGCGCTGCTGGTCGGCGGCGTCGGCGTGGCCAATGCCGTGAAGAGCCATATCGACCGGCGCCGCGACGTCATCGCCTCGTTCAAGGCGCTCGGCGCCACCGGCCGCGACGTCTTCACGATCTACTGCACGCAGGTGGTGGTGCTGGCCGGGATCGGTTCGGTGATCGGGCTCGTGCTCGGCGCCACGCTGCCCTTCGTCATCGTCGGCCTGTTCGGCAAGCTGCTGCCGCTGCCGGTGGTGCCCGCGCTGCATCCCGACGAGCTTGCGCTTTCCTTCCTCTACGGCCAGCTCACCGCGCTGGCGTTCGGGCTGTGGCCGCTCGGCCGGGTGCATGACGTGCCGGTCGCGGCGCTGTTCCGCGAGACCATCACCAGCGAGTGGCACCGCCCGCGCTGGAGCTATCTGGCGCTGATGGCCGTGGTGATCGCGCTCCTGGTCGGGGTTGCGATCGGACTTGCCTATGACAAGCGGGTCGCGACCGTCTTCGTCGTCGCCTCGATCGCGGTGTTCCTGCTGTTGCGCGGGATCGCCGAAATCCTGATGGCGGTGGCGCGCCGGCTGCCGCGCAGCCGCATCACCATGCTGCGGCTTGCAATCGCCAACATCCACCGGCCGGGCGCGCTGACGCCGTCGGTCGTGCTGTCGCTGGGGCTCGGGCTCGCCGTGCTCGTCACCATCACCCAGATCGACGGCAATCTGCGCCGGCAATTTTTGGCCGCGCTGCCGGACCGGGCGCCGTCGTTCTTCTTCATCGACATCCCCTCCACCGAGGCCGACCGCTTTGCCGCCTTCCTGGCGCAGATCGCGCCTGGCTCGACCGTCGAGGACGTGCCGATGCTGCGCGGGCGCATCGTCGCCGCCCGCGGCGTCAAGGGCGACCAGCTCAAGCCGTCAGTCGATTCGGAATGGGTGCTGCAGAGCGACCGCGGCCTGACCTACACCGGCGAGATTCCCAAGGGCTCGAAGATCGTCGAGGGCGAATGGTGGGGGCCGGACTACAGCGGACCACCGCTGGTCTCGATGGAGAAGAAGATCGCCGACGGCCTGGACCTGAAGATCGGCGACGAGATCGTGGTCAACGTGCTCGGCCGCGACGTGGCGGCGAAGATCGCCAACCTGCGCAACATCGACTGGCAGGGGCTCGGCATCAACTTCGTGCTGGTGTTCTCGCCGAACGCCTTCAGGGGCGCGCCGCACAGCCACGTCGCGACCCTGACGGAGCCGCATGCCGACAACGGAGACGATGCGCGCATCATCAAGCAGGTCGCCGACGCGTTCCCGATGGTGACCAGCGTGCGGGTCCGCGAGGCGCTGGAGACGGTCGGCAGCGTGGTCAGCAATCTGGTGCTGGCGATCCGCGGCGCCAGCGCGGTGACGCTGATCTCGGCGATCCTGGTGCTGGGCGGCGCGCTCGCCGCAGGTCACCGCCACCGCGTCTACGACGCCGTGATTCTCAAGACGCTCGGCGCCACGCGGGTGCGGCTGCTCGGGGCCTACGCGCTAGAGTATCTGATGATCGGTTTTGCAACCGCTTTGTTCGGGGTGATCGCCGGTTCGATCGCGGCCTGGCTGATCGTGACGCGACTGATGACGCTGAGTTTCATCTGGCAGGCCGGTAGCGCCGCGCTGGTCGTGGTCGCCGCGCTGATCGTCACGGTTGGGTTGGGGCTGGCCGGAACGCTGCTCGCGCTGAACCAGAAGCCGGCCTCGGTGCTGCGGAATTTGTGACAATTTGTAGCGGCACCGAGGCCGTTTTTCCCTATACTGTTCGCTCAGAGCGACATTCGGCCGCGCGTGGAAGCTTGCGTCGGATGTGTTAATTTCCCACATACCAATCGAGCCGGATGGTCGTCTGAATGACACGGAATTAATGTTCCGCAAACCGAGCCATCTGAGATAGATTTACGACCGGCGCCGCAAATCCCTTGCGCTCCACCGGGACCAACCACGGGAATTCGACCATGTCGGACCTAGACCGCAATTACGCTTCTCCTTTCGGCCGGGCCGCCGGGCGCATTGACGCTGCGGCCGTCGACGCCGGTCTGCGCGCCTACATGCTGCGCATCTACAACTACATGAGCATCGGCCTCGCCATCACCGGCCTGGCCGCGCTCGGCGTCTACATGGGTGCGGTGACCAGCGACCAGTCCGCCGCCGTTGCCAAGTTCGGCAACGCCTATCTGACGCAGTTCGGCTACGCGATGTTCGTGAGCCCGCTGAAGTGGCTGTTCATCCTCGCCCCTCTTGCGATGGTGTTCGTCATCTCGGCAGGCATCAACCGTCTGCAGCCCGCGACCGCCCAACTCCTGTTCTGGGTGTTCTCGGCACTGATGGGCCTGTCGCTGTCGTCGATCTTCCTGGTGTACACGCACACCTCGATCGTGCGCGTGTTCTTCATCACCGCGGCGACGTTCGGTGCGCTGAGCCTTTACGGCTACACCACCAAGCGTGACATGAGCGGCATGGGCTCGTTCCTGTTCATGGGCCTGATCGGCATCATCATCGCGAGCTTGGTCAACCTGTTCCTGGCGAGCTCGGCGCTGCAGTTCATCGTCTCGGTGGTCGGCGTGCTGGTGTTCGCGGGCCTCACCGCCTGGGACACCCAGCGGCTGAAGAACGACTACATCTACGGCTACGCCTCGCAGGGTGGCGTGATGGCAGAGCGCGCGGCAATCACTGGTGCGCTGTCGCTCTACCTGAACTTCATCAACCTGTTCACGCTGCTGCTGCAGCTGCTCGGCCAGCGCGACTAAGCGCCTCGATCGAGCCGATTGATCCAAGCCTTGTAGTAGAAGCCCCGGCCATGCGGCCGGGGCTTTTCTTTTGAGCGCGGCAAAAATACTCTCCGCACCATGTCCAATCCGGAAATCAGGCCGACCGCCGAGGCGGACCTGCCCTCGATCACCGCGATCTATGAGCAGGCGGTGCGCTTTGGCACCGCGACCTTCGAGCTGATCCCGCCCGACCTCGCCGAGATGACCCGCCGCTACAAAGCGCTGATCGATGGCGGCTACCCCTATTTTACAGCCGTGCTCGACGGCCGCGTCGCCGGCTATGCCTATGCCGGCCCCTACCGGCCGCGGCCGGCCTATCGCTTCACGGTCGAGAACTCGGTCTATCTGGATCCTGCGCTCCATCGCCGCGGCGTCGGCCTCAAGCTGATGGAGCGCCTGATCGCCGAATGCGACGCACGCGGCTTCCGGCAGATGATCGCGGTGATCGGGGATTCGGCCAATGCCGGCTCGATCGGACTGCACCGCCGCTGCGGCTTTGAGATGATCGGGACACACCCGGGCGTCGGCCTGAAATTCGGCCGCTGGCTCGACACCGTGATGATGCAGCGCCCGCTCGGCGAAGGCGGTGCGACGGTGCCGGCGGATTGAGCGACAATCCGTAGCCAGGATGGAGCGCAGCGCAATCCGGGATAATCTATCTTCCCCTTCCCCCTGAAAGGGGGAAGGTCGGGATGGGGGTCAGCCACGGGCGACGCTGTGTGCGGAGAGAGCAAATCCCCACCCGCTTTGCTCTGACGAGCAAAGCGACCTCCCCTTTTCAAGGGGAGGTGGGGCTAGACCAGCGACAGCTTGCGGTCGATCACGAACAGCACGCGTTCGAGTTCATGGCCGCGGCGCAGGATCAGGCCCGTCGCCGAAATCACGCTGTACATGCCCTGCTTGCGCGCAAGCCGGGGATCCTTCTCGATCCGGTAGATCGGCATTTCGGACGCGCGCCGAAACACCGAGAACACGGCACGGTCCTTCAGGAAGTCGATCGCATAGTCGCGCCACTCGCCGTCGGCGACCATGCGGCCGTAGAGATTGAGAATGCGGTTGAGCTCTAGTCGATTGAAGGTCACGCGGTTGGGCTGCGGGATCGCGGCGGCGGGGCGCGCCGCGGCGCGGTTCCCGCTCGGATCAGTGTCCTCCGAGATCAGACTCATCGAGCGCCTCCTGTCATCCCAGTGACGATCATGGTCCGAAAGCCGGTCCCCCCTTTTCGGGATCGTCACAACGCTGACATGATTGCGCTAAGCGAGGGGGCCTGCAAGGGGCCATTCGCGATGCAACCGGGTCTTAACCACGGTCTGACGCGGCGGATTATCCGGAAAACCAGAGAGTCACGGGAACGTTAGCGGAATCATATTGCTGCCCCACTTCCGCCCATCGCCCGCCCCGCTGCCCTGCGAAAAGAAAATCCTGCGTTGGCCCGGTCCTTTCGGTTCCGGATTCCTCAGCCCCCAGCCCCCCGGGGCCGTCGGGATCGGGCCTGTTCGCAGGGGAGTTAATCCCAACACTGGGCCAACGAAAGTTGGTCCTTTTTGTTTTTGGGAGCCTGCTCGAGGCACGCGCGATCGAGACGGGCCCAGAGGCTCACCGCGTTCGCATCAGAATATCTCTGGATTGCAGGTCGGCCGCCTCCCGCGTGGGCTGCATGACAAGCTGCGTGTCCCCCAATGGCGCGACCGACGGAAGCTGGCGCCGCAAGGCGCTAGCGAAGCGAGGTGAAAGCGGCGCCGAGCATCGGGCCCGGCTTGTCGCGATTGCCGTCCTGGACGTACACCGCCGCGGCATCGACGCCATCGCGCGTAATGTTCTCCAGCGGCACGGTCCAGCTCCCGGACGAACCGTTCCAGTCACCGACCTTCAGGAGATTGCGCACCACGTTGTGGTAGGTGATCTCCTGGCCGCGGTTCTCGCCGCGCGCGATCGAGATCGGCACCGACTTCGAGATCGAGCAGATCCAGACTTCGCCGCGCGACACTGCGGGCGACTTCGACGCGGCCACCGAAACGTTGATCTGCTTGCCGGTCAGCGTCAGCGTCACCGGCACCGACATCACGCTGCCGCTCATCTCGGTGTCCTTGATGGCGCTCTCGATGCTCGCCCGATCGCTGCCGATCACGTGCGCGGAGCCGTTGATCACGGCCTGCGGCGTGTAGACGTCGCGATCGCCGCGCATGTGCGAATAGGCCTTCTGGCGCGCGCTGAAACGGGAATCGGCCAGCGTGTCCTTCCAGCCGAGATAGTCCCAATAGTCGATCGGCATGCTCAGCGCGATGACGTTGGGGTCCTTGGCGAGATCGCCGATGATCTTGTCCGCGGGCGGACAGGAAGAGCACCCCTGCGAGGTGAAGAGTTCGACGACAGCACGCGGATCGGCGTGAGCGGGGCGGATGACCGCAACGATCGCGCAAATACCAAGAGCGCTGGACCATCGCGAGATCGAATTATAGGCCATCATCGCTGTCATACTGCGAACCAGTCGTGATGATTTCCATCCGTAATTGTACGGAGCATGAAGCCTGTCCCTGAACTTGCGTGCCCCAAAACGCGAGAAAGCGGCCTTGTCATAGGCCGCCTTCTTTTTAGTCGCCACTCACTAAGCGGTGAGGCACCGATCACAAATCCGCGTTAGAGCATGATCCGGAAAAGTGTGAAGCGGTTTTCCGAACAGATCATGCTCAAACAAAGGGCCTAGGTGGTGTGGACACTAGCGCATCCATAGAACGATGGCTGCGAGAGTGACGACGGCCCGGTAGTTCCGGGCCGTTTTTTCGAAGCGGGTTGCGACGCGGCGGAACTGCTTGAGCTTTGAGAAGCAGCATTCGACGAGATGACGCTGGGCATAGAAATGCTTGTCGAGTGGATATTTGAGCGCGCGTGACGGGTTGTTGGGGATCACGGCGAGCGCGCCTTTGGCGGCGATGGCTTGGCGCAAGTGATCGGCGTCATAGGCCGTATCGGCCATGACGACCTCGGCGGATAAGCCTTCGATCAATGCGGCGGCTTGCGGTGCATCGCCCTTCTGACCTGCGGTAAGCGTGAACCGCACCGGACATCCCAAGCCTCGAACGGCCATATGTATCTTGGTGCTCAGGCCGCCGCGCGAGCGGCCGATCGCTTGATCTTCCGCTTGATCTTCAGACCCCCCTTTTTGGCGCCGGCGGCGTGCTGATGCGCCCGAACAATGGTGGAATCGACGATCAGATATTCGAAGTCCGGATCATCGGACATCGCCTCGAAGATCCGCCACCAAACACCCTTGATGCTCCATCGACTGAAGCGCCGGAACACGCTGTTCCAGTCCCCAAACACCTCCGGAAGATCGCGCCAGGGAGACCCCGTACGCACGATCCACAGCACACCTTCCACGAACATCCGGTTGTCGCGCCCGGTGGAGCCCTTCTGATCGGGGCGCCCTATGATCAGCGGCGCTATCCGCTCCCACGCCGCGTCGCTCAATACCAAACGGTCCATCACACCCAAGGCGGCCTCCCCAAAAGCAGCCTTGAATCTGATTTGCTCCTAAAAGGGAATCCTTAGAGTCCACACCACCTAGGCCGCGAGTTTGCGCAGCACATAGTGCAGGATGCCGCCGTTGCGATAGTAATCGAGCTCGTCCAGCGTATCGATGCGGCAGAGCAGCGGGACGTCCCGCTTGGCTGCGTCGCCGGAGACGATCTCCGCGGTCAGGATCTGGCGCGGCTTCAGGTCGCCCTGCAGCCCGCGGATCGTGACCTTCTCGTCGCCCTTCAGGCCGAGCGAGGACCACGACGTGCCGTCCTGGAAGGTGAGCGGGAGCACGCCCATGCCGACCAGGTTGGAGCGATGGATGCGCTCGAAGCTCTGGCAGATCACCGCGCGCACGCCGAGCAGGCGCGTGCCCTTGGCGGCCCAGTCGCGCGACGAGCCGTTGCCGTATTCGGCGCCGGCGAACACCACCAGCGGCACTTCCTCCTGCTGGTACTTCATCGCCGCGTCGTAGATCGACATCTGCTCGCCGTCGGGCCAGTGCTTGGTCAGACCGCCCTCCGGAATATTGCCGTCGGCGCCCTTCAGCATGAAGTTCTTGATGCGGATGTTGGCGAAAGTGCCGCGCATCATCACTTCGTGGTTGCCGCGCCGGGTGCCATACTGGTTGAAGTCGGCGGGACGCACCTGGTGCTCGCTGAGGAACTTGCCGGCGGGCGAGGTCAGCTTGATCGAACCGGCCGGGGAGATGTGGTCGGTGGTGATCTTGTCGCCGAACATCGCCAGGATCCGCGCGTCGACCACGTCGATGACCGGGTCCGGCTGCTTCTTCATGCCTTCGAAATAGGGCGGGTTCTGCACATAGGTCGAGCTCATGTTCCAGCGATAGGTCTCGCTTTCCGTGGTCTTGATCTTGCGCCAGTTGGTATCGCCCTTGAACACGTCGGCGTACTTCTTCTTGAAGATCGTCGCGGTGACGTACTTCTTCATGAAGGTGTTGATCTCCTTGGTGGTCGGCCAGATGTCCTTCAGGAACACCGGCTTGCCATCCTTGCCGATGCCGATCGGCTCGACCGCCAGATCCTTCGTCACGGTGCCGGCAAGTGCATGCGCGACCACCAGCGGCGGCGAGGCGAGGTAGTTCGCCTGCACGTCCGGTGAGACGCGGCCTTCGAAGTTGCGGTTGCCCGACAGCACGGCGGCGGCAACGATGCCGTTCTCGTTGATCGACTTCGAGATGTCTTCCGGCAGCGGGCCGGAATTGCCGATGCAGGTCGTGCAGCCGAAGCCGACCAGGTTGAAGCCGACCTTGTCGAGATCGGTCTGCAGGCCGGAATTGGCGAGATATTCCGCCACCACCTGGCTGCCCGGCGCGAGCGAGGTCTTCACCCACGGCTTGGCCTTCAGGCCCTTGGCGGCCGCCTTGCGCGCCAAGAGGCCAGCGCCGATCAGCACGCTCGGATTCGAGGTGTTGGTGCAGGAGGTGATCGCCGCGATCACGACGTCGCCATGGCCGAGATCGAAGTCGCGGCCCTCGACGGCGAAGCGCTTGGATTCACCTTCGGGCTTCTTGTACTCGTTGACCAGCGCGGTGGCGAAACCGGTCGACACTGCCGGCAGCGCGATGCGGCCTTCCGGGCGCTTCGGTCCGGCCATCGACGGCACGACGTCGGCGAGGTCGAGCGTCAGCGTGGTGGTGAACACCGGATCGGCCGACTTGGCGGTGCGGAACAGACCCTGCGCCTTGGCATAGGCCTGAACCAGCTTGACGCGGTCGGCCTTGCGGCCCGAGGTCTTCAGGTAATCGATGGTCGCGGCATCGACCGGGAAGAAGCCGCAGGTCGCGCCGTATTCGGGCGCCATGTTGCCGATGGTCGCCTTGTCAGCGACCGACAGGAAATCGAGGCCCGGGCCGAAGAACTCCACGAACTTGCCGACCACGCCGAGCTTGCGCAGCATCTGGGTGACGGTCAGCACCAGGTCGGTCGCGGTGACGCCTTCCTTGAGCTGGCCCTTGAGCTTGAAGCCGACCACCTCAGGCAGCAGCATCGACAGCGGCTGGCCGAGCATGCAGGCCTCCGCCTCGATGCCGCCGACGCCCCAGCCGAGCACGGCGAGGCCGTTGACCATCGTGGTGTGCGAATCGGTGCCGACCAGCGAGTCCGGATAGGCGACCTCGAAGGTGCCGGTCTTCTTGCCGACCGTCATCTTCTCCTTCTTGGTCCACACCGTCTGCGCGAGATATTCGAGATTGACCTGGTGGCAGATGCCGGTGCCGGGCGGCACCACCGAGAAGTTCGAGAACGCCTTCTGGCCCCACTTCAGGAACTCGTAGCGCTCCTGGTTCTGCTTGTATTCCTCGGTGACGTTCTTCGCGAACGCCTTGTTGTCACCGAAGAAGTTGACGATCACCGAGTGGTCGATGACGAGATCGACCGGCACCAGCGGGTTGATCTTCTCGGCATCGCCGCCGAGGTTCTGCATCGCGTTGCGCATCGCCGCGAGATCGACTACGGCCGGGACGCCGGTGAAATCCTGCATCAGCACGCGCGCCGGGCGGAAGGCGATTTCGTGCTCGAGCTGGCGCTTCTTCAGCCACTTCGACACCGCAACAATGTCTTCCTTCTTGACGGTGCGGCCATCCTCGTTGCGCAGCAGGTTCTCGAGCAGAACCTTCATCGAATAGGGCAGCTTCGAAATTCCCTTCAGTCCGTTCTTCTCTGCCTGGGGCAGGCTGTAATAGACGTAGGACTTGCCGCCGACCTTCATGGTCTTGCGGCATTTGAAGCTGTCGAGCGAGGTCATGCGAGGAATCCCAATTTTCAGTTATACCCGGCAAGGGTAACTAAACACCGGCGAACGACACTGGCCGAGGGATGGCCTGGATGGCTTGCGGCCGCCGATTGTGTGTGCTGCATCAAGTTCCGGGCTTATAGAACCTTTCTAGAAGCACCGCCACACCGACAAGCGTGCGACAGCGTTGCGCGACCCAAAAATTCTCACGCGGTAGCGAAAGATTTCAGAGGGCTGTGACAAGACGAACCATGCAGCTCTCCGGACGAAATCTGAAATGCGTGCGCGGCGGACGCGAGGTGTTTTCCGGCCTCGATCTGTCGGCCACAGCCGGCGAGGCGCTCGCCATCACCGGCCCCAACGGCGCGGGCAAGACCTCGCTGCTGCGCGTGATCGCCGGGCTGCTGGTTCCCGCCGAGGGTTCGATCGCGCTTGAAGGCGGCGACGCCGAGCTCAGCCTGCCCGAACAGGCCCACTATCTCGGTCACCGCGACGCCCTGAAGCCGGCGCTGAGCGTGGCGGAAAATCTTTCCTTCTGGCGGGATTTCCTCGGTGGCGAGATCCGGGACGCCGGGGGCTGCCTTGCCGCCGTGGCGCTCGATCACGCCGCGCATCTGCCGGCGGCCTACCTCTCCGCCGGCCAGCGCCGCCGCCTGTCGATCGCGCGCCTGCTCTCGGTGCGGCGGCCGGTCTGGCTGTTGGACGAGCCGACATCGGCGCTCGATGCGGCCGGACAGGAGCTGTTCGTCGGCCTGATGCGCGATCACCTCGCCAGCGGCGGCCTGATCGTCGCAGCGACCCATCTGCCCCTCGGCATCGCCGCGCGCGACCTGCGGATGGGAGGCGCGGCATGAGCGCGCGACGCCTCTTGTCACTAAGCACAGGTCTCTCCGTCCCCTCCCCCCTTGCGGGGGAGGGTCAGGGAGCGGGGTGCCACACGACGCGCTCTTTCCGCCTATCCCTAAACGACGCTGGACCGAGATTGCACGAGCGAGGTGTCTATCAACGATCTCGCCCGGGGCCACCCCTCTCCCCAGCCCTCCCCCGCAAGGGGGGAGGGAGCGCAGCGAGCACGCCGCACGATGTGGATTCACGCGGCGACCACCGCGGAGGCGCGGCATGAGTGCGCTTGCCGCATTGATCCGGCGCGACATCCGTATAGCGCTGCGCGTTGGCGGCGGCGCGCTGATCGGGGTCTTGTTCTTCCTCACCGTCACGGTGCTGATGCCGTTCGCGGTCGGGCCGGATCTCGCGCTGCTGTCGCGGCTCGGACCTGCCATTCTCTGGCTCGGTGCGTTGCTGGCGAGCCTGCTCACCCTCGACCGGCTGTTCACGGCCGACCACGAGGACGGCTCGCTCGACCTCATCGTGATGAGCCGGACGCCGCTGGAACTCGCCTGCGCGGCCAAGGCGCTGGCGCATTGGATCGCCGCCGGCCTGCCGCTGATCATCGCGACGCCGGTGCTCGGCCTGCTGCTCAATCTCGACGGCACGGCGACACTTGCCGTCGCGGCGACCCTGCTGGCGGGAACACCGGCGCTGACCTTCACCGGCATGATCGGCGCGGCATTGGCGGTGACGCTGCATCGCGGCGGCCTGCTGCTCGCGGTGCTGGTGCTGCCGCTGTCGATCCCGGTGCTGATCTTCGGTGTTGCGGCCTCCCAGGCCGCGATATCGGGGCCGCTGCCCTTTGGAACACCGTTCTCGATCCTCTGCGCGCTGTCGCTTGCCAGCCTGGTGATCGGCCCGTTTGCCGCCGCCGCGAGCCTGCGGCACGGGCTGGACTGAAATGGGCAAGATCAAATTGGGCCAGATCAAATCTCGACGAGAGCAGTTCGGCCGATTGCCTGCGACACATCGGACGACTATCAGGGTGCCATGACGCTCACCGACCTCGCCAACCCGACCAAGTTCCTGGCGCTGACCGCACGGATCCTGCCGTGGCTCGTGGGCGTGACCGCGATCCTGCTCGCGGTCGGGCTGTACGGGTCGGCCATGGCGCCCGACGACTATCAGCAGGGCGCCACCGTGAAGATCATGTTCATCCACGTGCCGAATGCGTGGCTGTCGATGTTCGTCTGGGGCGTGATGAGCGTGGCCGCGCTCGGCACGCTGGTGTGGCGGCATCCGCTTGCCGACGTCGCGGCGAAGGCCGCTGCTCCGATCGGCGCCGCCTTCACCTTCCTCGCGCTGGTCACCGGCTCGCTATGGGGCCGGCCGATGTGGGGCACCTACTGGGAATGGGATGCCCGCCTGACCTCGGTGCTGATCCTGTTCCTGATGTATCTCGGCCTGATGGCGCTGTGGCGTGCGGTCGAGGACCCGTCGCGCGCGGCGCGGGCCGCAGCCGTCCTGACCCTGGTCGGCGCGATCAACATCCCGATCATCAAATTCTCGGTCGACTGGTGGAACACGCTGCATCAGCCGGCCTCGGTGTTTCGCGCGGGCGGGCCGACGCTCGACAAGGCGTTCCTCTGGCCATTGCTGGTGATGGCGATCGCGTTTTCGCTGCTCTTCATCACGCTGCATCTGGCGGCGATGCGCAACGAGATCCTGCGCCGGCGCGTGCGCAGCTTGCAGATGATGCAAGCTAATCAACGGGCGGCGTGACACGATGTCGCTTGGTCCCTACGCCTCCTTCATCGTGACGTCCTATGCGCTGGTCGCGGCGGTCGTACTGCTTTTGATCGTCTGGATCAGCGCCGATTATCGCCTGCAGCAGGCCCGCCTCAGGGAGATCGAGGCCAGCGGCGTCACGCGCCGCTCCGGCCGCAGCGCGGCGGACATCCGATGAGCGAGCAGGCGACAAACGGCCCGCCGCAAACCCGCCGCCTGCTGGTGGTGCTGCCGCTCATCTTTTTCCTCGGGCTCGCGGGGCTGTTCCTGCTGCGGCTCTATGGGGGGGATCCCTCGAAGATCCCGTCGGCACTGATCGGACGGCCCGCGCCGCAGACGGCCCTGCCCGCGCTCGACGGCCTAGTGCGGGACGGCGCGGCCGTGCCAGGTCTCGATCCCGCCGCCTTCAAGGGCAAGGTCAGCATCGTCAATGTCTGGGCGTCGTGGTGCGTGCCCTGTCATGATGAAGCGCCGCTGCTGACCGAGCTCGGCAAGGACAAGCGCTTCCAGATCATCGGCATCAACTACAAGGACTCGCCGGAGAATGCGCGGCGCTTCCTCGGCCGCTACGGCAATCCGTTCGGCATCGTCGGCGTCGACGGCAACGGCCGCGCCTCGATCGAATGGGGCGTCTATGGTGTGCCCGAGACCTTCGTGGTCGGACGCGAAGGCACGATCGTCTACAAGCTGGTCGGTCCGGTGACGCCTGACAACGTCAACACCGTGCTCAAGGCCGAGATCGAGAAGGCGCTGCGCGCGAACAAATAATCGCGTCGTCATTCGGTGGATGCGCGAACAGATTGCGCGCGAAAAGCTGCGACAAAATAATTCGACACGTTTATCTGCGGTTCATTTCGCGGCCATGGCAACGCCATGAACGCAGCCCCAACTCACTGGCGTTGACATCAACGTTCCTCTGGAGGGGACATATGCGCAAGACCACGCTCGCTTCACTGCTCGCCACCGCGCTCACGCTCGGCATGATGACGGCCACGCCGTCGTTCGCTCAAACCCCGCAGCCGGCCGCGCCCGCCGCAAAGTCCGAGACCAGGATGGCTCCCGCGCCAAAGGCGGCCGCCCCCGAATTGAAGACGACGGGCATGGCGAAGGACGACCTGCTCGACATCAACAGCGCCAGCACCGACCAGCTCGACGCGCTGCCCGGCGTCGGCAAGGCCTACTCGGCCGCGATCATCAAGGGCCGCCCCTACAAGGGCAAGGATGAACTGGTGCAGAAGAACATCCTGCCGCAGGCGACCTACGACAAGATCAAGGACAAGATCATCGCCAAGCAGAAGAGCTGATTTCTGAGGAGCTGATCTCTAAGGCCTCGGACGCAGCGCGGCGCAATCGCCCGCGCTGCGTTCGGAGTTACTTCCGCAGATCGCCCGCGTCCGCTTCGCTGGTCTCCAGCGAGACCGGCTCCAGATGATAGCGCTTGGTCAGCGGCATCTGCGCGATGGCGAATATCATGGTCAGCGGCGTGACGCCGAACACCTTGAAATTCACCCAGAAATCGGTGGTCTGCGTCCGCCAGACGATCTCGTTGAGGATTGCCATGCCCGCGAAGAACAGCGCCCAGCGCATGGTGAGGATGCGCCAGCCCTGCGGCGTCAGATTGAACATCTGGTCGAACATCACGGCGATGAAGGAACGCCCGAACAGCAGCCCGCCGCCGAGCACGGCCGCAAACAGGCCGTAGATGATGGTCGGCTTTACCTTGATGAAGGTCTCGTCGTGCAGCACCAGTGTCAGGGTGCCGAACACCAGCACGACCGCGCCGGTCACCAGCGCCATGATCGGCACGTGTTTGGTCACCACATAGGACGCGATCATCGCCGCGACAATCGCCACCATGAACGCGCCGGTTGCGACGAACAGATGGTACTTGGCGTTCGCGACAAAGAACACGAGCAGCGGCCCGAGTTCGGTCGCGAGCTTGAACAGCGGATGTGGTTGGGTCTTGTCCATCAATTCAGTCCATTGAACTCGTGTCTTGGCCATCCTTCGAGACGGCGCTCCGCGCCTCCTCAGGATGACGACCTTTCGTATCCCACCGTCATCCCCGCACAACGGCTTTGCCGTTGTTGCTGGAGGAGCGCGCACTTGCGCGCGTCTCGAAGGATGAATTACTCGATTCCAGCAATTGCCTTGGCAAAATCCTTCGCCGTGAAGGGGGCAAGATCCTCGACGCCTTCGCCGACGCCGATGAAATGCACCGGCAGCTTGTGCTTCTCCGACAGCGCGACAAGGATGCCGCCGCGCGCGGTGCCGTCGAGCTTGGTCATCACGAGGCCGGTGACGCCTGCCGTACGATGAAACGCCTCGACCTGCGACAGCGCATTTTGTCCCACCGTGGCGTCGAGCACGAGCAACACGGCGTGCGGCGCCGACGCATCGACCTTCTTGATGACGCGCACGACCTTTTCGAGCTCGTTCATCAGCTCGGACTTGTTCTGCAGCCGGCCGGCGGTGTCGATCAGCAGCACGTCGCGCTGCTGCTCTTTCGCCGCAGTCAGCGCGCTGAAGGCGAGGCTTGCCGAATCCGAGCCCTGGGCGCCGGCGATGACCGGCGACTTGGTGCGCTCGCCCCAGACCTTGAGCTGCTCGATCGCCGCGGCGCGGAACGTGTCGCCGGCCGCGAGCATGACCTTGCGGCCCTCGGCGGAAAATTTCGCGGCGAGCTTGCCGATCGTCGTGGTCTTGCCGGAGCCGTTGACGCCGACGACCAGGACGACGAATGGCTTCTTCCCGGCATCGATCTCGAGCGGCCTGGCCACCGGTGCCAGCACCTTCTCGACCTCGGTCGCGACAACCGCCTTGACCTCATCGGCCGAGATCGCCTTGTCGTAGCGGCCCTTGCCGACCGCCTCCGCGATCCGCACCGAGACCTCGGTGCCGAGATCGGCGCGCAGCAGCACATCCTCGATGTCATCGAGCATGGCGCGATCGAGCTTGCGCTTGGTGACGAGATCGGCGACCGCCGTCCCCAGCGCACCGGAGGTGCGCTTCAGGCCGCCTTTCAGGCGCTGCCACCAGCTCTGTTTTGGAGTTCCCGCAGTGGTATCGTTCATGGCGCGGACGTGTTAGCCGTTTCGGCCCATAAACGAAAGTCTCGACGAATTGATTGATGTTCCCCAATTGACCGCGGAAGAAATCTTGGGCCGCGTGCTCCACCGCGACGGACTGATGCTGGTGATCGACAAGCCGGCGGGCCTGCCGGTGCATCGCGGCCCCAAGGGCGGGGCCAATCTGGAGGCCTCGTTCGACGCGCTGCGGTTCGGCCTGCCGCGGCCGCCGGTGCTGGCACATCGGCTGGACAAGGACACCTCCGGCTGCCTCGTGCTGGGACGCCACCGCAAGGCGACCGCCTCGCTCGGGCTGTTGTTCAAGCACGGCAAGATCGCGAAGACCTACTGGACCGTGGTCGAGGGCGGGCCCGCCGAGGACGAAGGCACCATCGACATGCCGCTCGGCCGGCTCAACGCCGAGCGCGGCTGGTGGCAGAAGCCGGATCCGGACGGGCAGAAGGCGATCACCAACTGGAAGGTGCTGGGACGCGGTCAGGGCCTCGCCTGGCTCGCGATGGAGCCGGTCACCGGCCGCACCCATCAGCTGCGGGTGCATTCAGCGGCGATGGGCTGGCCGATCGTCGGCGACAACATCTACGGCAACGGCCCGCGCTTCGGCGAGCCGATCCTGCACCTGCACTCCCGCGAAATCGGCATCCCGATCTCGCGCAACAAGGAGCCGGTGCATGTCGTCGCGCCCGCGCCGGACCACATGCACGAGCGGCTCAAGAGCTGCGGCTGGAACGGGCAGTGACCTCCGTGATTTTACGGACAAGTATCCTTTACGGAACATTCAGGCCCATCCGGTAGTCCTGCAGGCGGCTTAGAAAAAGCGCGCCACCACGGCTCAGGACGAGCAATGCTGAATGCTGGGCAAGGGATTGTCGACGAGGTCGAGGCCGCGATACGCGCCGGCTCCGCCGAAAAATGCATAGAAGCGGCGAAGCGCGTCACCGGCCTTTTCCTCGCCTCCGCCGGCAGCTTCAACAGCGAACAGGTCGAGCTGTTCGACAATGTGCTCGAGCGTCTGGTGAAGACCATCGAGTTGCGGGCGCTTGCCGACATCAGCGCCCGGATGGCGCTCACCCACATCAGCGAGCAGCTCGCACCGGTCACCCAGGCACCGCCCGCGATCATTCGCCGTCTCGCGAGCAATGACGAGATCAGGATCGCCCGGCCGATCCTGCAGGAATCGTCGCGTCTCAACACGGAAGATCTGGTCGAGATCGCGAAGACCAAGAGCGAGCTGCATCTGCTCGCGGTCGCCGGCCGCTGGTGGCTGAAGGAAGTCGTCACCGACGCGCTGTTGGCCCGTCGCTTCGCGAGCGTCAGTCACCGCCTGGTCAGCAATCCCGGCGCCAAGGTGTCGGCGGACGGGTTCGCAATCATTCTCGCGCAGGCCGAGCACGACCCGGTGCTTGCGGTCCAGACCGGTATCCGCGCGGATCTGCCCCCGGAGCTCCGTGTTCAGCTGCTGCACGATGCAACGGAAGAGGTGCGCAGCCGTTTGCTGCAACGCGCGCCCTCGCATCTGTTCGAGGAGATCCGCCACGCGATCGCCGCGGTCGCCGCCGGCGTCGAGCGCGAGATGTCGCGGGCCCGGGACTTCACCGCAGCCAAGCGTCACGTCGCAAGGCTGAAGGATTCCGGCGAGCTCAACGAGGCCGCCCTGCTCGGCTTCGCCAGGCAGCGAATGTATGAAGAAACCATCGCTGCCCTGGCGGAGCTTGCGCAGGCCAGCATCGAGGTGATCCGCCCCCTGATGCAAAGCCTCCGCAGCGAGGGTCTGCTGGTGCCCTGCCGGGCCGCGGGGTTGAGCTGGGAGACGACGGCCGCGGTGATGGAATGCCGCTATTCGACCGGATCGATGGGGCCGGTCGAGCTCGCCAACGCGAAGAGCCAGTTCACGCGAATAACGCACGCCAACGCCGACCGCATGCTGCGGTTCTGGCAGGTCCGCGCATCGCAGCCGCCAAAGCCCGGCGAACGCAGCCGTTGACATTCTCGCGCACAGCGCCGGGACTGATTCAGATTCGACCTGTCAAACAGCGAATTCAGTGTCATCACCCGCGCATGCGGGTGATCCAGTATTCCAGAGACGCCCGTTGTTGAGCCGAGAGGCCGCGGCGTACTGGATCGCCCGGTCGAGCCGGGCGATGACAGCGCGGGTGCCACACACACGATCGTCGTCCTGGCGAAAGCCAGGACCCATAGCCACCGCATTTGACGATCAACGGGATCGTCGCTCCCAGCGTCGCGCAACAATTATGATTTGGGGTAATGGATCCTGGCTTTCGCCAGGACAACACCGAATTTGTTGCACGGTCTGTGAGTGATACTTCCGCATTCTCGCGACATGATTTGCCCGAGCTTTGCATTTCTTTCCGCCCTCCCTCGAACAGGGGGCGCAGGGAAAGCCGGGTGCCGATCGCACCCATGGGCCCTGTGCAACAAAAAGCACAGGGGTAGGGCCACAGGTGTAACCGGAGCAATCCGGCTTTCCCTGCGCGATGGGTTTCGGTCTGAGGCATGCTGTCATTTTGCTGGGAACCGTCGCGATGCGAAGTTCATGCGCGGAAGCTCGCCGGACTCGGCCGTCATCGACGGCTTTTGACCCATCGCGTCATTTCGCGGCGACGCCGCACTACAATCGCTTTCGGACTGAAGCGGATACAGAGCCACGCTCACCAATCCGGATTTAGAGGTACGCGTCCAAGGTCAGTCGACCCCGAACTACCTGCAGCTGCCGACGGCGCACAGCCATATTGCCGCTGTCGAACGGCGGATACGCCATCGCGTCCTGTAACAGTAGCGCGCGAACCCGCCATCTGAAGCGGATTTAACCGATGAGCCCTCTTCATCCGCACTTTGACAGCATCTTCTGGAGTATTGCCTCAACCGGCTGCGGCGAAATCCCAAGTTCGACAAGGCCAGGCATCTCCGGCGACGACACGGTATCGATCTGCATCAGCTCCACCTGATTGCGCGTGAGAATCGGGTCCGGGAGTATTTCGGAAGCCCATGCCAGGGCGTGCCAAACGGCGAGCGGGATCGGGACCAGGATGGGCGCAAGGCCAGCCTGACGCGCGATGATTCCGACCAATTCTTCGTAGGAATAAGCGCGAGGGCCGCCACACTCGAAGATCGTCGGTTGCGTCTCGGCTCGCTGGATGATCCGGACAGTCGCCTCTGCCACATCTTCCACATAGGCCGGCTGCAGTTTCATCGAGCGCGGCCGAACATCGGATAGATCGGCAGCCGGCGGAGAAGGTTGAGGATGGTCGTAAGAAACGCATCGTCCGGTCCGAACATGACGGCGGGCCGAATGATATGTGCGCCGGCAAACGTAGCCCTGACCACCAGTTCACCTTCGCCGCGCGCTCGGATGTACCGCGATTGAGACGCGGCATCGGCGCCGATGCCTGACAAGTGAACGAGTCTTTTGACTCCGGCCCGGTGCGCTTGGGCCGCTACCCGTTGGGCGGACTCGACATGAACGGAATGAAACGTCTCACGTCCGTGCTCGACGTATAGGCTGACGGTGTTGACAGCGGCGTAAGCGCCGGCAAGCGCATTTGCGACAGACCGTTCGTCGTGAATATCGGCCTGGACGAACAGAAGTTGGGAATCATGCGGGCCAAACTGACTGCGCCCGCGATCTGGATGCCTTGACGCGATCCGGACGGGAAACTCGTGATCGCGCAGATGCTGAACGATGCGGCGGCCGAGAAAACCGGTTCCGCCGAATACGGTGACGGTGCGACCGTTCGTTGCCATCCTTTGATCTTTGCCCGAGAGACCGCGCCATAGCCCGAGCCGAAGCTGACGTCAGGGCGATGGCCGTCTGTCGGAACAATACCCTCTCGCAGCGACGGTTGGAATGCAGGCCGCTTCGATCCGCTATTGGACGGAAGCCGGGAGCAAAGGTCGAGCGAAACTGAGTTCGTGGCCGTCGGGGTCAGCCAGGTGGAAGAAACGCTCACCCCATTCGGCATCGCGGGGCACAGTCGCGGGCTGGTAACCCGCCGCGAGCGCGCGTTCGTAAAGTGCGTCAACATCGGTGACGTAGAAGATGACCCGACCCCACCAGGACCAGCGTCGTTCGGCAGGTTGGTCAGTGAGGTTGAGGTAGCTCAGACCGGCTCGAAAGCTAGTGAACGACGACCATTCGCCGCCATGCAGGACCTCAAATCCCAGGGCTCGGTAGAATCGGACAGCTCGTGGCATGTCATGGGTGCCCAGCGTGAGCGCGCTGATCCCCTCGATCATGGCCAAAACTCCCCTGTTCCATCTCCCTACGCCTTTGAAGTCGCGGCGCAGAGATTAACCTCTCATGTGTGTCGAACGGTGAGCAAGTCAACGCCGAGCGCCCCTTTCCTTGCGTCGCCGCTTACGGCGAGCGGTAGATGCCCCAAACTGCTCGAACCGAAAGCGCTGACGCTCTAAACTCTCCATCGCGTCGGCCAAACATCAAGTCCAGGCGCCCACACAACCAATCGATCCCAGCGGCACCCGCGAAAAGGAGCGGAGCATGAAGGGCGATAAAGACGTTATCGAATACCTCAACAAAGCGCTGCGACACGAGCTCACCGCGGTGAACCAGTACTGGCTGCACTACCGCCTGCTCGACAATTGGGGCTACTAGGTGCTGGCCAAGGCGTGGCGCAAGGAATCGATTGAAGAGATGCAACATGCAGACAAGCTCATCGAACGCATCATCTTCCTCGATGGATCTCCCAATATGCAGACGCTGGAATCCCTTCATATTGGGAAGACCGTGAAGGCCGTGCTCGATAGCGACTTGCAAGCCGAATTGTCGGCGCACTCCCTCTACGCTGAAGCTGCGAGCCATTGCCATCAGGTCAAAGACTACGTGACACGGGATCTGTTTGAGCAACTCATGCACGATGAGGAAGAGCATATCGATTTTCTGGAAACCCAGATCGAACTCGTCGCGAGGATCGGCCTCGAGCTATATGCCCAGCGTCATATCGGAGAGCTCGACAAGGACTAAAGTGCCAACGACTGCTTTTGGCCCAAAGCCGGCATGAACTCACGTCGGCTCCACGCCCTCCTTCGAAGGTAAGGCGGACATGGCGGTTTTAGGAAGACGACGCGCTAGATAGCGTCGCCGCACGACCCAACGAGGCGCGCACCGTCATGACCCGTCACGGCGAGCCGTCGCACCGTGCCCGGCACATCATCATTGATCGCGACCGGCAGGAAGTGCTCGGTGCGGCCCTGCCTGTTGCTTTCGATCAGCACCTTGCGCGTCGCGCCGATCTCCGCGGCCAGCCGCCGCCGCAGCGCGGCTTCGCCGGCCGCGCGCAGCCGCTTGGCGCGCTCTTTGATCGCCCCGCCTGCGACCTGCGGCATCCGCGCGGCCGGCGTGCCCGGGCGTTTCGAATAGGGAAACACGTGCAGGAAGGTGAGATCGCATTGCTCGACCAGATCGAGCGAGCGCGCGAACATCTCCTCGGTCTCGGTCGGGAAGCCCGCGATGATGTCGGCGCCGAGCGCGATATCCGGCCGCAGCCGGCGCAGTTGCGCACAGAAATCGATCGCGTCCTGCCGCGAATGCCGGCGTTTCATCCGCTTCAGGATCATGTCGTCGCCGGATTGCAGCGACAGATGCAGATGCGGCATCAGCCGCGCGTCGGCGGCGACGACATCGAGCAGGTCGCGGTCGGCCTCGATCGAATCGATCGACGAGATCCGCAGCCGCTTCAGCTCGGGCACATGGCGCAGGATCTGCCGGGTCAACTGGCCTAGCTTCGGCGTGCCCGGGAGATCGGCGCCGTAGCTCGTGAGATCGACGCCGGTCAGCACGATCTCGGCATGGCCGCGCTCGACCAGCGTGCGGACCTGATCGACCACGGCGCCCATCGGCACCGAGCGGGAATTGCCGCGGCCGTAGGGGATGATGCAAAAGGTGCAGCGATGATCGCAGCCGTTCTGCACCTGCACGAACACCCGCGGCAGGCCGCGTTCGAATCCATCGAGCAGATGCGGTGCCATCTCGATCACCGCCATGATGTCGGCGACCGCGACTTTCTCGCTTCCGCCGAGATCGAACGCAGCGCGGGTCGCCTGCCAGGCAGCGCCGCGCATCTTCTCGTCATTGCCGACGACGCGATCGACCTCGGCCATCTCGGCGAACATGTCGGCCTGCGTCTGCGCCGCGCAACCGGTGACCACGATGCGCGCCGCAGGGCGCTCGCGCTTCAGCTTGCGGATCGACTGGCGGGCCTGCGCCACCGCCTCATTGGTGACGGCGCAGCTGTTGATGACGATGGTCTCGGTGAGCCCGGCCTGCTCGGCCTCGCGGCGAATCACTTCGGATTCGAATGCGTTGAGGCGGCAGCCAAAGGTGACGACATCGACGCCCATGCCCGATCTCATGATCGATCCCACGCCCGGTCAGGCGACGCTGGCGAACAGCGCCGGATCGAAGCGGCCCTCATATTCGAAATCGGCGGTGCCGGTCATCAGCACGTGATCGTCGCGCTCGCGCCATTCGATGCCGAGCTTGCCGCCGGGCAGCGTGATCTCGACGATGCGGTTGGCGCGCTTCAGCCGCGCCGCCGCCACCGCCGTCGCGCAGGCCGCCGAGCCGCAGGCCCTGGTCATGCCGGCGCCGCGTTCCCAGGTGCGGATCGTGATGTGGTCGCGATCGACGATATGGGCGAGCGTGATGTTGGCGCGCTCCGGGAAGATCGGATGGCTCTCCAGCAGCGGCCCGAAACGCTCGAGGTCGTAGGCATTGACGTCGTCGACCCAGAAGATCGCATGCGGATTGCCCATCGAGACCGCCGATGGCGAATGCAGCACCGGCTTGTCGATCGGCCCGACCTGCAGCTCGATGTAGCGGGTGTCGCGAAATTCCTCCGCCAGCGGAATGTCCTGCCAGCCGAACCTCGGCGCGCCCATGTCGACGGTGTAGAGATCGGGCGCCGGACCCTGCCAGCAATTGAGCAGGCCGGCGCGGGTCTGGAACGTCGCCGCGGTCTGGCCGGTCTTCTCAAAGATCTGACGCACCACGCAGCGCATGCCATTGCCGCAGGCGCCGGCCTCCGAGCCGTCGTTGTTGTAGATCGAGATGAACGCTTCGGTGCCGTCGAGCCGCGGCGGCTGCAGCACCATCAGCTGGTCATAGGGAACGCCGGCCGGCGAGGCCACGGCGCGCGCCTCCTCCGCCGAAACCTGTGCCTTGGAATCGCGCAGGTCGACGACGACGATCTCGTTGCCGATGCCGTTCATCTTGGCAAATGCGTGATTGGCGAGCGCGCTCATCGATTTTCCCAAATTCTGCCCGGTTATATGGCGACTGGTGGTCCATTGGCCAGTCGGAATGGCTCCGTGACACATCTGTCATGGGACGAATGCAGAACTTGCGTGTTAGGAATATCTCACCTCGCGGGCCGCGCGCGCCGGGACAGATCGAGCGGCCGTTTGAGGATGGGGATGGAGAATACCGAATGAACCGTATCAGCACGCTCCGCGCGGCCCTGGTCGCGCTGCTGCCCTTGGCCGCGATCGCACTGGCAAGCCCGGCGCCCGCCCAGTCGCCGGCCGCCTCGCCCGCTCCGGCAGCCAGCCCGAGCCCGACCCCCGCCCCGGCGCCCTCGGCCACGCCCGTCCCGCCTCCGGCCGAGACCAAGTCGCCGGCCGACAGCCCCGCCGCATCGCAGACCCCGGCGCCGCCACCGACCGCCCCGGTGCAGACCGCCGATCCGTTCGGCGAACCGTTCACGCTGGAGCCGAAGAAGGTCGTGATGCTGAAGGGCACCGCCAACTGGGATTCGGCCTTCGACGCGCTGATCGAGGCGTTCAAGCAGCTCACCGCGCTGCTCGACAAGGGCGGCATCAAGGCATCGGGCAATCCCATGATCGTCTACACCTCGACCGACGACACCGGCTTCACCTTCATCGCCGAAATCCCGGTCGATCAGGACGTCAAGAACCTCGGCAAGAACATGAGCATGGGCAATTCGCCCGACGGCAAGGCGCTGAAGTTCGTCCATCGCGGTTCCTACGACAACATGGACAACACCTATGAGGCGATCACCAATCACCTCGACGACAAGAAGCTCGAAGCCAAGGACACCTTTATCGAAGAATACATCACCGATCCGCTGAAGACCGCGGAGGACAAGCTGGTGATCAATGTTTACGTGCCATTGAAGTGAGACCCATGCCCCATCGCCTGCCCTTCGCTGCCATCCTCGTCGCGACCACGCTGCTGGCCGCGCCCGCACTCGCCAACGACGACTTTCCGCCGGCGATCTCGGTCACCGGCGAAGCCACCGTCTCGGTGGCGCCGGACCAGGCTGTGATCGACGGCGGCGTGACGACCGATGCGAAGACCGCGCGCGAGGCCGCCGACGCCAACAACATTGCGATGGCGAAAGTGCTCGGCGCGCTGAAGGGCGCGGGCATCGACGAGAAGGACTACCAGACCTCGCGGCTGTCGCTGCAGCCGCAATTCGCCAACCGCACCTCGTCGTCCCCGACTGCACCGCCCAGCATCGTCGGCTACCGCGCCAGCAACCGCGTCACCATCAAGGTGCGCGACGTCGCCAAGGTCGCCGGCGTGGTCGACGTGCTGGTCGGCGCTGGCGCCAACGAGATCGGCGGCATCAACTTCGTGGTGTCGCAGGCCTCGAAAGTGCTCGACGAAGCGCGCGACAAGGCGATCGCCGACGCGCGCCGCAAGGCGGAAATCTACGCCAAGGCCGCCGGCGTCACGCTCGGCGAACCGATCAGCATTTCCGAGGAGGGCAACGCGCCCGTGCCGATGTACCGCAAGATGGCCGCGCCGATGGCAGCCTCCAGCGCGCCGGTCGCGCAGGGCGAGGAAACCCTGTCCGTGAGCGTCAGCGTGTCCTGGGCGATCAAGGGGAAGTAATAAGTTCCCGTCGTCCCTGCGAAAGCAGGGACCCATAACCACAAATGCGAATTGTGGAGGCAAGCTGGGACCGCAGCATCGCCCAATATTTCGCATTTGTGGTTATGGGTCCCGGGTCGCGCTTCGCTTGCCCGGGACGAGGCTAGATCTCGAACACCTGCCCGGGCTTCAACGTCAAAAACTTCTCGCGCGGCACTTTTGCCGCGTCGAGCGCTTCGCCGAGGGCGGTCGCCGGTGCGTCGATCGCCTCGTCGGTCAACTGGAACGTGCCGTGGTGATGCGCCAGCGCCTGCGCGGCGCCGCAATCGGCCAGCGCCTTCACCGCGTCCTCCGGATTCATGTGCTGGTCGCGCATGAACCAGCGCGGCTCATAGGCGCCGATCGGCAGGATCGCGAGCCTTAAGGGTCCATGCGCGTCGGCAACCCTGCGGAAATGCCGCCCGTCGCCATAGCCGGAATCGCAGACGATGTAGAGTTTGCCGGCCGGCGTCTCCAGCACGAAGCTCGCCCACAGCGCCTTGTTGCGATCGAACAGGCCACGCGCCGACCAGTGCCGCGTCGGCACCAGCGTCGCGGCAAGGCCATTGCCGAGCTCGACGCGCTGATGCCAGTCGAACGCCTCGGCTTTGATCGCAGCATCGGATGCGCACATCGTGACGTCGTTGCCGAGCGGCGTGATCACGCGCGGCGCAAACGTCGCCGTGAGCTTCGACAGCGTCGCGACATCGAGATGGTCGTAATGGCCGTGCGACACCAGCACGACGTCGATCTTGGGCAGCTTCTCGAAGGCGATGCCGGGATCGTTGTGCCGCATGGGACCTGCGAAGCTGAACGGTGAGGCGCGCATCGACCACACCGGATCGACCAGGATGTTGAGACCGCCGGCCTGGATCAGCCAGCTCGCATGGCCGACGAAACATAACCGCACCCCACCGCCATCGACGCGCGGCGGCGGCGTATCGGCATAGGGGCTCGGCGCCCATTCCGGCCAGACCGCGCGCTGCCGCCTGCCCCCGAACTGCCAGCGCAACACCTCGCCGAGCGATTTCGGCGGCGAGCCATCCGGATCGAAGAAGTGCAGTCCGTCGAAGTGATCGGAGACGGGGCCGTCATAGGTTTTCATATAGGACATCCAGATCGAGGGCACGCCGATCGCCGCGGCAGCTCCGGTCAAGGTTGCGAGAAGGCGGCGGCGGGTGATGATGGGCAAGCGGGTTCCCAAATAGGAGGCGGGCGCGGCTTATATGGGTGGCATCGACGAATTCGGAACCAACCCGACAAAATGATGTGATTTCAGCGCCTTACTGTCGATGCCGCGCCGATCGCGGCGAAACTTTCCTTGACTTTGCGCCCCCGGCAGCGTTTAACGCCGCTACTTTCTCGGAAAGATCCGTCTTTTCGACCCGCCGACTGGTCCTGGAGACCAGAGGCCAACGCCCGACAGCGCGATGCGCCCTCGGGCGCGAAAAGTGTTTGGACCTTCGTCTTAGCAGGTTGCCAAGGCGGACTATGTGGTCATCACCCGCGAAAGCGGGTGATCCAGTATTCCAGAGCAGCTCGGATTGAACCGGGCGGCCGTGGCGTACCGGATACCCCGCTTTCGCGGGGTATGACGAGAAACGGGTGACGCGCGCTTACGAGCGCAACGAAGGACAACGGCATTGTTCGACAATCTGTCGGAACGGCTTGGTGGCATTCTCGATCGTCTGACGGGGCGCGGTGCGCTGACCGAAAAGGACGTCGATGCCGCGATGCGCGAGGTGCGCCGCGCGCTGCTCGAAGCCGACGTCGCGCTCGAGGTCGTCCGCAGCTTCATCGACCGGGTCCGCGAGCAGGCGATCGGCGCCACCGTCGTCAAGTCGGTCACGCCCGGCCAGATGGTGGTGAAGATCGTCCATGACGAGCTCGTCGCCACGCTCGGCTCCGACGGCCAGACCATCGATATCAACTCCGTGCCGCCCGTCCCGATCATGATGGTCGGTCTGCAGGGCTCCGGTAAAACCACCACCACCGCAAAACTCGCGCGGCGCATGGTCCAGCGCGACAAGCGCAAGGTGCTGATGGCCTCGCTCGACGTCTATCGCCCGGCGGCGATGGAGCAGCTCGCGGTGCTCGGCCGCGACCTCGACATTCCGACGCTGCCGATCGTCGCCGGCCAGATGCCGCCACAGATCGCGAAGCGCGCGTTAGAGGCCGGCAAGCTCGGCGGCTATGACGTCGTGTTGCTCGACACCGCCGGCCGCACCACGCTCGACGAAGACATGATGAAGGAGGCGGCCGAGATCAAAGCCGCCGCCAACCCGCATGAAGTGCTGCTGGTCGCGGACTCCCTCACCGGCCAGGACGCGGTTAACCTCGCCCGCGCGTTCGACGAGCGCGTCGGCCTCACCGGCATTGTGCTGACAAGAGTGGATGGCGACGGCCGCGGCGGCGCCGCGCTGTCGATGCGCGCCGTCACCGGCAAGCCGATCAAGCTGCTCGGCACCGGCGAGAAGACCGACGCGCTGGAAGACTTCCATCCGAACCGCATCGCCGGCCGCATCCTCGGCATGGGCGACGTCGTCTCGCTGGTCGAGAAAGCCGCCGCCAATATCGACGCCGAGAAGGCCGCGCGCACCGCCGAGCGCATGCGCAAGGGCCAGTTCGACCTCAACGACATGCGCGAGCAGCTGCAGCAGATGGCGAACATGGGCGGCATCGGCGGCCTGATGGGCATGATGCCCGGCATCGCCAAGATGAAGAACCAGATCGCGGCGGCCGGCATCGACGACAAGATCATCAAGCGCCAGGTCGCGGTGATCGACTCGATGACGCGGCAGGAGCGCAAGAATCCGGACATCCTGAAGGCCAGCCGCAAGAAGCGCATCGCGGCCGGCGCCGGCCAGAGCGTCGAGCAGGTCAACAAGCTCCTGAAGATGCACCGGAACATGGCCGACATGATGAAGGCCATGGGAAGCGGCAAGCGCGGCCCGCTCGCCGGCATCGCGCAGGCGATGGGCTTTGGCGGCGGCATGAAGCCGCCCTCGGCCGAGGAGATGAAGGCGCTCGCCGAGAAGATGCAGGGCGGCGCCGGCGGTGGCCTGCCCAATTTGCCGAAGGATTTGCCGGTCGGGCTGCGCGGCGGCCTGCCGAACGTGCCGGGCCTGACCGGGCTTTCCGGCAAGCCGACGCTGCCGGGCCTCGGCGGCTTCCCGGGCAAGAAGAAATGAGGAATTCGTCGCGACGGCTCAAATGCGGCCGGCGCAACGCGGAATGCCAATCAACCGAACACATCGACCTTTGAAGGAGAACTAAATGTCCGTTGTTATCCGCCTCGCTCGCGCAGGCACCAAGAAGCGTCCGGTCTATCACGTCGTCGTCGCCGACTCGCGCTTTCCGCGCGATGGCCGCTTCATCGAGCGTCTCGGCCACTTCAATCCGCTGCTGCCGAAGGACAACGAGGCGCGGCTGAAGCTCGACATGGACAAGGTGAAGGCCTGGCTCGCCAAGGGCGCGCAGCCGTCGGATCGCGTCACCCGCTTCCTCGACGCCGCCGGCGTCGTCAAGCGCACCGCGCGCAACAACCCGGAAAAGGCCGTGCCGCGCAAGGAGCGCAAGGCGCAGGCCGAAGCCGCCGCCAAGGCGTAAGCTGAACGGCTGCTGCGGTGACTGCACCGGTCTGTGTCGCCCGTATCGGCGCTGCGCATGGTGTGCGCGGCGCCGTCCGGCTATGGACCTTCACCGAAGACCCGCTGGCCGTGAAGGATTACGGCCCGCTGATGACCAAGGACGGCACGCGCCAGTTCGAGGTCACGCATGCGCGCGAGGCCAAGGATCATCTGGTGGTGACGCTGAAGGGCGTCGCCTCGCGCGACGATGCCGAACGGCTCAACGGCCTCGAGCTCTACATTCCGCGCGACCGGCTGCCGGAAACCGACGACGGTGAATACTACCACACCGACCTGATCGGGCTCGCCGCGGTGACGACATCGGAGCAGCCGCTCGGCAAGGTGATCGCGATCCATAATTTCGGCGCCGGCGACATCATCGAGATCGCCCCGCCGCAGGGCGCGACAATGCTGCTGCCTTTCACCAACGCCGTGGTGCCATCAGTCGATCTCGCCGGCGGCCGCGTCGTGATCGAGCTGCCGCAGGAAATCGACGGCGACGATCCGTCGGCGGCATGATCAAGAGACATTTTCAACCCGTCATCCGGCCCTGCTGCTCGAGCCAGTCGCAGAACACCGCGCTGTGCGGATCGTTGCTGCGCCCCGCCGGAAAATACGCAAAATAGCTCCGCGCCGGCAGGCTGATCGCCGGAAACGGCGTCACCAGACGCCCGGCCGCAAGATCATCCGCAATCAGCGCGGTCGGTCCCATCGCAACGCCGAGTCCGTCGAGCGCGGCCTGGATCGTCAGATAGAAATGATCGAAGGTCAGCGAGGCCGCCGGCTCCAGCGCGGATTGGCCGGCCTCGGTGAGCCAGTCGCGCCACAGCCGCGGCATCGACGTGACGTGCAGCAGCGTATGCCGGGAGAGATCTGCGATCTCATGCAGCGGCAATTGCGCTGATAGCGCCGGACTGCACACCGGCAGCCGCCGCTCCGACACCAGGAAGCGCGACGAAAAGCCGTGGAAGGTGTCGGGCCCACCGCGGATCACGACATCGAATGGTTCGGGCAGCGCATCCACCGGATCGTTCGATGTGGCGAGGCGCACCTCGATATCAGGATGCTCGGCGCGAAACCGGCTCATCCGCGGCAACAGCCAGCGCAGGCTGAAGGTCGCGAGCGCATTGACGCGCAGCACCGCGACAGCCGCATCGCCGCGCCGCTCGCGATGCTGCTGCACGGCTGCGGAAATCCGGTCGAGCGCGGGCGCGAATTCCGCCAGCAAGGCCGCGCCGGCCGGCGTCAGCACCACACGGCGGACCGATCGCCGGAACAGCGCCGGCGCGCCCAGCCATTCCTCGAGCAGCCGGATCTGCTGGCTGACCGCGCCATGGGTCACGCTGAGCTCGGCGGCGGCTTCCTTGAAGCTGCCGAGGCGTGCGGCGGCCTCGAAGGCGCGGACCGCATTGAGCGGCGGCAGGCTGCGGCGTGGGACGAACATGCTCCCTCATTACTAGATTTTCTAACGTATGATCCGATTATTACTGATTTGTGACAGCGGCCGATCGAGCGCATATTGCGCAGCAAGCTACTCACACATCTTCATTTTCTGAGACTGTGCTCCAATGCACCCCCGTTCTATCTTTAGATTTTTTCGCTCCGGATGGCGACAATGAGCGCCTCCGCCGAACTCGACGCATCCCGCCCCGAGCACGTCCGGGCGACGCGAACGCTGTCCGTGACCGGGCTCAACCACGCCCTCCACGACGGCTACACCGACCTGATCTACGTGCTGCTGCCGGTCTGGCAGGCCGAATTCGCGCTTAGCTACGGACTATTGGCACTGCTGCGCGGGCTCTACGCCGGCGCCATGGCCGGGCTGCAGATTCCGGTCGGGCGCATCGCACAGCGGATCGACGGCAAGATCATTCTAATCGCGGGCACGGCGCTGTCGGCGCTTGGCTACGTGTTTGCCGGGCTCTCCGGCGGCGTCATCGGACTTGGTCTCGCGCTCGCGCTCTCCGGCGCAGGCTCGAGCACGCAGCATCCGATCGCATCGGCCGCGGTGTCGCGCGCCTATGGTTCGGCGGCACGCGGGCCACTCGGCATCTACAATTTCTCCGGCGATCTCGGCAAGGCGGCGATCCCGGCAGCGACCTCGATCCTGCTGGTGATCATGTCGTGGCGGCACACGCTGCTCGTGCTCGCCGTGGCCGGCCTGCTCGTCGCGATCTGCATCGCGCTGTGGATGCCGTCGGTCGGCAAGGGCGCCGAGCGCAAGGCGGCCGCTGCATCGCGCCGCGCAAGCGCCGGCGGCGGCTTCATCTGGCTGCTCGCGATTGGAATCCTCGACACCGCGGTTCGGATGGGCTTTCTCACCTTCCTGCCGTTTCTGTTGCGCGACAAGGGCGCCGCGCTGCCGACCAACGGCCTCGCGCTGGCACTGGTCTTCATCGGCGGCGCCGCGGGAAAATTCACCTGCGGCTGGCTCGGCGAGCGGGTCGGCACGCTGCGCACCGTGCTGATCACCGAAGGCGGCACGGCGGCGCTGATCGCGGCGGTGCTGATGCTGCCGCTGGCGCCGACCATGATGCTGCTGCCGCTGCTCGGCGTGATGCTCAACGGCACCTCATCCGTGCTCTATGGCACGGTGCCCGAACTCACGCCGGCACATCAGACCGAACGCGCCTTCGCGCTGTTCTACACCGGGACCATCGGATCCGGCGCGATCGCGCCGGTGCTCTACGGCCTGCTCGGTGATGCGCTCGGCCCGACGCTCGCAACCGCAGCTACCGCGATCACGGCGCTGGCGATCTGTCCGCTCACCATCGCGCTGGCGCGGCATCTTCGCGACGAACCAACGACGGCGTGACGCATAACGCGCTTAAGCCCGGGCTACCGTCTGTCTTCTCCTTCCCCCTGAAAGGGGGAAGGTCGGGATGGGGGTCAGCCGCGGGCGACGGTGCAAGCTGACAGAGCTGATCCCCACCCGCTCTGCTCTTGCGAGCAAAGCGACCTCCCCTTTTCAAGGGGAGGTTGGAGCTATCGCCCGGATGGAGCCAACGGGTCGCGCGAACGCGCGCCCGATGACAGGCTCCGCGCAATCTGGGCCGTCTTCCGAGGAGAGTCGTTGCTTGCGTGATTCCCGGATTGCGCTTCGCTCCATCCGGGCTACCTAAGCAATGGTCTCACGGAGCATCCCAATGACAACCATGCACAAGGCCTGGCGGTTGCACGCCCACAATGATCTTCGCTTCGAGGATGTCGCAACGCCCAGCCCCGCGCCCGATGGCGTCGTGGTGCGGATCGAAGCCGGCATGGTGCTGTCGTATACCAACAGGCTGCTGTCGGGCGCATTGCCTTACAGCCTGCCGCCGATGCCGTTCGTGCCCGGCACCAACGCGATCGCGCGTGTCGTCGCCACCGGCGAGAACGTCACGCATGTGCAGAGCGGCGACCGTGTGTTCCTGAGCCCACATCTGCGCGGCGACGTGCCGGATCGCGATCCGCCGCAGATCCTGATCGGCCTCACCGCGACGGTGACGACGCCGGAGGCGCTCGCATTGCAGGCACGCTGGCGCGACGGCGTGTTTGCCGAGATCGCGCACTGGCCGGCCGCCTGCGTCACGCCGCTTGTCAATCTCGATGACAGACCGGCGACCGAGCTGATCGGGTTGGCAAAACTGATCGTGCCGTTCGGCGGATTGCAGCGCTCCGGCCTGCGCGGCGGGCAAACCATCATCGTCAACGGCGCGACCGGCTATTTCGGCTCGGGCGGCGTGATGCTCGCGGTCGCGATGGGCGCGGGCCGCGTCGTCGCGGTCGGACGCAAGCAGGCCGCGCTCGAGCAGTTGCGCGACGCGTTTGGTCCTCGCGTCATTCCCGCTGTCGTCACCGGCGATGCCGCAGGCGATCTTTCGATCATCCGCCGCGCCGCCGGCGGCAGCGCCGATGTCGCGCTTGATTTGCTCGGCGCCGCCAGGAGCACCTCGACCACGCTGTCCTCTCTGCGTGCGCTGAAGCGCGGCGGCCGGATGGTGCTGATGGGTAGCGCTGACGTGCCGCTCGAACTCTCGTTCCGCGAGATGCTCGCCAACGACTGGGAGGTGGTGGGGCAGTTCATGTATGACCGCACCGCGCCGGTCCAGCTCGCCGGCCTCGCCGCCGAAGGCCTGCTGGATCTCGGCAGGATCAACGTCGCGACCTTCGGGCTCGCCGACTTCCGCCGCGCAGTCGACGCCGCCGCCATGATGCAGAGCCTCGACCTCACGGCCGTGGTGCCGTAACCAGAGGCCATGACATTCCAAGCGACACCATGGCGCGCGACCGTGCTGACCCTGTTCCCGGACATGTTTCCGGGACCGCTCGGCGTCAGCCTGGCCGGCAAGGCGCTGGCCGGCGGGCTGTGGGCGCTGGAGGCGCGCGACATCCGCGCGTCGGCGACCGACAAGCACCGCAGCGTCGACGACACGCCGGCCGGCGGCGGTCCGGGCATGGTGCTGCGGGCCGACGTGCTGGCGGCGGCGATCGACGCCGCTGCCATTGCGCCTGACCGCCCGCGCCTCCTGATGAGCCCGCGGGGTCGGCCATTGACCCAGGAGCGGGTCGCGGAGCTGGCGGCCGGGTCCGGCCCCCTGATCGTCTGTGGCCGTTTCGAAGGCATCGACCAGCGGGTGATCGAGGCCCGGGGGCTCGAGGAGGTCTCGATCGGCGATTACGTGCTGTCCGGCGGCGAAATCGCCGCGATGGCGCTGATCGACGCCTGCGTCCGCCTGCTGCCCGGAGTGATGGGCAAGCAGGCCTCGGGAACCGAGGAGAGCTTCTCCGAGGGACTACTGGAATACCCCCAATACACCCGCCCGCAGGAGTTCGAGGGCCGCCAGATCCCGGAAATCCTCATTTCCGGTGATCACGCCAAGGTCGCGGCCTGGCGGCTGGCCCAATCCGAGGCCCTCACGGCGGACCGCCGGCCGGACCTCTGGGCCCGAAAGGCCGGCCAAAAAGCCGCTCCGCCACGGACAAAAAACACGACAGACGGGTGACAAACCCTGCGCTTTGCCTTATAGGCACGGCCTAATCCGCACACGCGCAGGATAGATGGACGTTTGCGCAGCCCGCATAGGCTGGGCGCGCCGCCGATGGAGATTTCGATGAATCTGATTCAGCAGCTCGAAAAAGAGCAGTTCGACAAGCTCGCCGCCACCAAGGTCATCCCGGAATTCGGACCCGGCGATACCGTTATCGTCAATGTGAAGGTGGTCGAAGGCGAACGCACCCGCGTGCAGGCCTATGAAGGCGTCTGCATCGGCCGTTCCGGCCAGGGCCTCAACGAGAGCTTCACCGTGCGCAAGATCTCCTACGGCGAGGGCGTCGAGCGCGTCTTCCCGGTGATGTCGCCGATGATCGACTCGATCAAGGTCGTGCGCCGCGGCAAGGTTCGTCGCGCCAAGCTTTATTACCTGCGCAACCTGCGCGGCAAGTCGGCCCGCATCGTCGAGAAGCAGGACCGCCCGACTGCCGTCGGCGAGTAATTCACCCCGAAAGGGTTGTGTGACCGAAAGCGCGGGGCCTGCCCCGCGCTTTTTTGTTGCGGCATACCTATCTAATGGACAGGCCCGCGCATCGATCGATTGTCGCGGGCGCAAGCCCTGTGTTAGAAATTTAGAATGGTTCCGGATCAAGCAAGCCAGCCCTGCCAGCGCGTCGTGATCGACGATCGCTCGCGGCTGCCCGGTCGCTTCTTCGGGCGCTTTGCGACGTCGGCAACGTCAGAGCTTACGCGCGCAGCGTAACGCTGCCTGGACGCTTTCGCCTGCTCGCGCGCCGCGGCGCGCTCACGCCATTCACCACTGAATTTCTTCTGGAGCACAAGCTCATGTCCAAACCGACCACGCTGTACGACAAGATCTGGAACGACCATCTGGTCAACGAGGCCGACGACGGCACCTGCCTGCTCTATATCGATCGCCATCTGGTGCACGAGGTGACCTCGCCGCAGGCGTTCGAAGGCCTGCGCGCCGCCGGCCGCAAGGTGCACGCACCGGAGAAGACGCTCGCCGTGGTCGACCACAACATCCCGACCACCGATCGGTCGAAGCCCAATCCCGACCCCGAGAGCATCGAGCAGATGCGGGTGATGGCGGAGAACGCCAAGGAATTCGGCATCGAGTATTACAACGAGTTCGACAAGCGTCAGGGCATCGTCCACGTCATCGGCCCGGAGCAGGGCTTTACGCTGCCCGGCACCACCATCGTCTGCGGTGACAGCCACACTTCGACGCATGGCGCGTTCGGCGCGCTCGCGCACGGCATCGGCACCTCCGAGGTCGAGCACGTGCTGGCGACCCAGACGCTGATCCAGAAGAAGGCCAAGAACATGCGCGCGGTCGTCGACGGCAAATTGCCCGACGGCGTGACCGGCAAGGACATCATCCTGGCGATCATCGGCGAGATCGGCACCGCCGGCGGCACCGGCTATGTGCTGGAATATGCCGGCGAGGCGATCCGTGCGCTCTCGATGGAAGGCCGTATGACGGTCTGCAACATGTCGATCGAAGGCGGCGCGCGCGCCGGCCTGGTGGCGCCCGACCAGAAGGCGTTCGACTTCCTGCGCGACCGTCCGAAGGCGCCGAAGGGCGCGGCCTGGGATGCCGCGATGCGCTACTGGGAGACGCTGCGCTCCGACGAGGGCGCGCATTTCGACCATGAACTGCGGCTCGACGCCGCCAAGCTGCCGCCGATCGTCACCTGGGGCACCTCGCCCGAGGACGTCATCTCGGTGACCGGCTTCGTGCCCGATCCCGACAAGATCGCGGACGAGGCCAAGCGGCTCTCCAAGCATCGCGCGCTGAAATATATGGGCCTGACCGCCGGCACCAAGATCACCGACATCAAGCTCGACCGCGTCTTCATCGGCTCTTGCACCAACGGCCGCATCGAGGACCTGCGTGCCGCGGCGAAGATCGCCGAGGGCAAGACCGTCAACGCCCATGTCAACGCGATGATTGTGCCGGGCTCGGGCATCGTGAAGGAGCAGGCGGAGGCCGAAGGCCTCGACAAGATCTTCGTTGCGGCCGGCTTCGAATGGCGCGAGCCGGGCTGCTCGATGTGCCTTGCGATGAATCCGGACAAGCTGAAGCCGGAAGAGCGCTGCGCCTCGACCTCGAACCGCAACTTCGAGGGCCGCCAGGGCTTCAAGGGCCGCACCCATCTGGTGTCGCCCGCGATGGCCGCCGCTGCCGCGATCGCCGGCCACTTCGTCGACGTCCGCGACTGGCGGTAAACGAAGTTTTCGTCTCAAGCTCGAGCCGTTGTGGAAACGGCTCGTTAACGGGGCGCACGCACACTGGCTCCTTGCGAGGACAAGCTTCGCGGGGAGTCGGACGTGGCTGACGACAAGCGCGAATTCGTCGACATGATCAGCGAGGCGACGCGGCAGAAGCGCCGCCGCGCCGCGCCACGCATCATCGATCCGCCTCCCGAAGTGAAGGAGACCTCGCGCCTCAGCCACTGGCCGCCGGAGCGCTGGACGCAATGGCGGATCGAAAACCTGACGCCGTGGAAGATCAAGCCCTGGAGGCTGAAGAATTGGGACTAGAGCATTTTCAGTTCTGATTGGATCAGAACTGAAGCTCTAGATTCTTGCGTCTTCTTCACGCGAACCGGCCTCCACTTCGCTCGAAAACGCTCTAGGTGCCTTCGCGCGAAAAGTGTCCTGACAAAACGGCCGCCGTTTGGCGCCCGCTGTCATTTCAGCCTTCACCAATAGCCATACGGCCGCCAATGGTGACGGTGATGCCAATACGGCCGGCAGATCCGGCGCGGCCCGTAATAGGTCCAGACCACCCGGCAACGGCGGTGATGATAGTAGGCCGGATAGTAGTAGGACGATCCATAGAAGTAGCGCCGGGGATGGAAGTGCCGGCGGTAGCCGTAGCGGTACCCGCCGCCATAGAAGCGGTGGTAGCCACCGTAGTGGCGATGGAGGCCGCCATGGAACGCCGGCGCGGCGCGGAAGCCGCCGCCATGAAAACCTCCGCCGCCGTGACCGCCGCCACCGTGGCCGCCGCCACCGCCATGCCGGACCTGGGTCGTCATGGCATCGGCCGCAGACTTCGCCGCGGGCACGGTGCCCGGGCTCGCCAGCGACAGCGCTTCGGCGCGTTGCTGCGCTGAAATCGACAGCGCGAAGACCGCGGCCGCCGCCACACCGAGACGGCGCACCAAGCCACGCCGCAAATACCCTTCCCTCATCTTCAGAACCTCCCTGACAACAGCAATCACACCCACGCTGCATGGCAGCCGGTTGCATTGCGTTCATTGCGGTCGCTCCCGCCGCAACGCTAGAAATCCCTGAGTGAATGCGTCATGAACGCGCAAAACGGCGCGACGAAAAGTCCGGGAGCAACGCAAGTGACCGTCTATGTGATCGTGCAACTCAAGATGACCGATCGTGCCGCCTATGATCGGTATCAGGCGCGCTTCTTCGACGTGTTCAGGAAGTTCAACGGGCGGCTGCTGTCGGCCGACGAACAGCCCGCGGTGCTCGAAGGCACCTGGGATCGCGACAAGCTGGTGCTGATGTCGTTCCCTGACGAAGCCGCATTCCGCGCCTGGTCGGAATCGCCCGAATATGTCGAGATCTCCAGGGACCGCAAAGCGGGCGCGCAAGGCACCGTGCTTCTCGCCAAGGGCTTTGCGCCCTGATGCCGTTACCCGCTACCGGCGTGAACCCTTTGCTAAGGGTTGGTGGCTAGGGTTAACGGACAATCAATCAGAAAATTCAGGACGACTTCGGTTTCCATGGCGCGGACAGCAGGACAAGCCGTGGCATCGCGCCCTCACACGTGCCTCATCGGCCGGGTGAGCCGATGGAAGCAGCAGCATTATCGTGGGACCGGAAATGACCATCAAGTTTCAGAATTTGCCCATCATTGCCAAGATCGCGGTGCCCGCGGCCATTATCGCCCTGGTCGCGATCGGCATCGTCGTCCAGGCCTCGCTCGCGCTGAGCCATTTGTCGGCGACCGCGTCCGACCTGGTGGATGGCAACGCCCGCCGCGTGCAGTACAGCCTCGAAGCCGAGAGTAACTTCAACAGCGCGGCCGTCAGCGAGAAGAATGTCATCCTCAGCGCCGCCGACACCAAGGCGATCGCCTCCAACATCGAAGCCTACAACAAGGCAACCGATGCGACGCTTGCCGCCGTCGACCGCCTGGCGTCCGTCACATCGGACGCCGGACAGCAGCAGCTGATCGACACGCTGCGCCGCGCGGTCAAGGACCGCCGCGAGGCCAGCGCAAAGGTGTTCGAGCTGGTCACCGCGGGCAAGCTGGAGGACGCCTTCGCCTACTCGCGCAATGTCGCGGCCAAGCATCGCCAGACCGCGATGGAGGCGGTCGCCAGCCTGATCGCCGCCAATGTGAAGGGCATGCAGGCCGCGCGTGACCAGGGCATCGCCACCGCCGACCAGACCCGCCTCGTGCTGCTGTTCGGCGCCGCCGCCGGGCTGCTCTGTGCCTTCAATATCCTCGCCTGGATCGCGTTCAGCCAGATCGCGCGGCCGCTGTCGCGCATGACGGAGGAGATGACGAAGCTCGCCGAGGGCGATCTCGACATCGCGGTGGTCGGCGATGACAGGAACGACGAGGTCGGCGGCCTCGCCAAGTCGCTGCGCGTGTTCAAGGAGAATGCGATCACGGCGCGCCGCCTCGAAGCCGAACAGCGCGAGGAGCAGCTGCGCAAGGAGGCCCGGCAGCGCGCTGTCGAGGGCCACATCGCGACCTTCGACAATCAGGTCTCGGAAGCGCTGAACGCCCTGACCGCGGCCTCGACCGAAATGCACGCGACCGCCGGAAGCATGTCGGCGACCGCGGAGGAAACCAGCCGGCAGGCGACGTTCGTTGCCACCGCATCCAACGAGGCCTCGGCGAACGTCCAGACCGTCGCGGTCGCAACCGAGGAACTGCACGCCTCGATCAGCGAGATCACCCGCCAGGTGACGCAGGCGGCCCAGACCGCAAGAGCGGCGGTGGACGAGACCGATCGCACCAACGCGACCATCGAGAGCCTGGCCGCGGCTGCGCAGCGGATCGGCGAGGTGATCTCGCTGATCCAGAACATCGCGTCGCAGACCAATCTCTTGGCATTGAACGCAACGATCGAGGCTGCGCGCGCCGGCGAGTCCGGCAAGGGTTTTGCGGTGGTCGCCAATGAAGTGAAGGCGCTTGCCACCCAGACCGCCAAGGCGACCGAGGACATCTCCTCGCAGATCGCGGCCATCCAGCAGGAGACCGGTCAGGCCGTCGCCGCGATCCGGGCGATCGGCGGCACCATCGGGCGGATGAGCGAAATCGCGGCGGCGATCTCCGCCGCTGTCGAGCAGCAGAGCGCTGCTACCCGCGACATCTCGAAGAACATTCAGGAAGTTTCGCGCGGCACCAGCGAGGTGTCGGCGAATGTCGGCAGCGTCAACGAAGCCGCCACCGAGACCGGATCGGCGGCCACGCAGGTGCTGACGGCCGCCGACGATCTCAGTCAGCAATCCGCAACGCTGCGCGGCAACGTCAACGCATTCCTGGACAAGATCCGCGCGGCCTGACCGGATCAGGCAGCCTCTCACTGCAAAGGGCGGCGCCGGGCGATCGGAGCCGCCCTTTCTGTTGGCTCTGCGCAGTCGCGCGCGAACCGCGGCTCACCAGAATGGGCCGAATCCGAAGCCGAAGGTGAACGGCGCCGGCGCAGCATACGGATATGGCCGGTAATAATAGGGCCGCGCGTAATAATAGGAGCCGTACGGACGGTAATAGGAGTAGGAGCGATAGTACGGCCGGTAGCTGTGGTGATAATGATGCCGATGGTAATAGTGATGATGGCGCTGCGCGCTGAAGTCAGTCGCCTTGCCTGCGTGCCGCTGTTGCGCGGCGGCCGGCGGCTTGGCTGATGCCGCAGCGGTTGCCGATGCCGGCGCCGTCAATGCGAAGGCACAAGCGACCGCGGCAACACCGATCCATCTCATCATGATCAACTCCTGCAGATTGCGATTGATACCATCTCGCGCGCGCGAATCTGCCGGTTTGATGGCTGCAAACGACAACAGGCCCGTTGCTCACGGGCCTGTGTCTCAACTGCGCTGATACGCCGCGCGATCAGCGGTGCCAGTGGCGACGATGCCCCCAGCCACGGTGATGTCCGCGACCCCAGCCGCGATGCCAGCCCACTTGCGTGGTTGTCTGATTCGCGTTGTCCTGAACCTTTGCGGCCGTGCCTGGCGTCGCCAGCGACATCGCATTTGCGCGCTCGGTTGGCGCCGCCAAGACCAGCACGGCACCGACAGCCGCGAGCCCCAGAACCTTCATCACCTTCATGAGTCTTCTCCTTGATCCCTTGATGTCACGTCTAGCAACGACGCCTCGCGTTAGCGCGCGAATCGACCGCCGTTGCCGCGACGCAGATCGCAAGCAGAGTGCGGATGACGTGAATGGGATGTGAATGACTGCGCCACGATTGTGAATGCTGCTGGCGCGCTCAAGTTCCGATGCGTCGCGCGAATTTTCGCGCTCACACGCAAAACCCGGCACAGACTATGGTCGTATCTCGCGTGCTCTCTGTTGCAGGAGGTTGCCGTGACACACACAGGCACACGCAGGCGATTGCTTCGAACCGCGCTTGCGACGCTCAGTGGTTCCATTATGCTCGCCGATGTCGCGCTCGCCTCGCAGGGACCGGGCGGCGGCATGGGAACGGCGAGCCATCTCACGCAAATGCTGATGGCCGTTGTGGTCTATGGAACGACGGGGGTGATCGCCGCTACTGCTGTGATCAGCGCGGCACGACGGCGGATGCGCAGCTAGAGCGTTTTCGAGCGAAGTGGATACCGGTTCGCGTGAAGAAAACGCGTAAAAATAGTGAGCTAGAGCTTCGGTTCTGATTCATCAGAACCGAAAATGCTCTAGCCGGGCCGCCAGAAGCAGTTCATGCGCGGGGTGATCACGGTGCCGCTCGGCCGGTGCTCCTGGACATAGGTCGCGGTGCAGTCGCGCACGGCGTTCGGACCGGGATTGTAGCGCGGGATGACATCCGGTTCCCAATGATCGGGCCGGGACCGGTAGATCGGCACGCGCTTCAGCCGGCGGCGCTCGACGACCCGCTCGCGCGCCACCGGGTCCGCCTGACCGATGCGCGCTTCAGCCGCCGCGCTCTGTGCCTGCGCCTCTCCCGCCGGAAGCGAGAGCCCGACTGCACCAGCCAACAACACTGCCGCCACGATCCGTTTCATCACGCCCACCCAAGCCCCATCCTTGAGCCCCACTGTTGGGCCGCACGGTCTCCCATTGCACCGCCAAGGTCAACTGCGCTGGCGCCGCCTGAGGCACTCGCGCTAAAGGAGTGTCATGTGGACCACAGCCAAAGCCCCCTCGCTCGCCGAGATGGAGGCCATGGCGCACGAGATTTTCGAGCGCCTGCCGGAGACGTTCCGGGCCCTCTGCGAGGGCCTGATCATCCGCGTCGACGACTTCCCGACCGACGAGGTGCTCGACGACATGCAGGCCCAGAGCGAGTTCGACCTGCTGGGCCTGTTCCACGGCATCGGCCTGCCGCAGCAGAGCTATGGCGACGTCGCCCGGCTGCCCAACCTGGTCTGGCTCTACCGCCGGCCGATCCTGGACTACTGGGCGGAGCACGATGAGACCCTCGGCCACATCGTCCGCCACGTGCTGATCCATGAAATCGGCCACCATTTCGGCCTCTCGGACGCCGATATGGAGGCGATTGAGGCCGCTGCGGGCTAGCCCTGCAGAAATGGCCCTTTTACCGCTGTCACATTCGCGATAAATAACCGCCCCTATCCCTCATTTTGACCGGGAAGTGCAACGATGGACAAGTTCACCACGCTGGAAGGCGTCGCGGCGCCGCTGAAGATCATCAATGTCGACACCGACATGATCATTCCGAAGCAGTACCTCAAGACCATCAAGCGCACCGGCCTTGGCAAGGGGCTTTTCTCCGAGCAGCGCTACAAGGATGACGGCAGCGAGAACCCGGATTTCGTCCTCAACCAGCCTGCCTATCGCAATACGAAGGTGCTGGTCGCCGGCGACAATTTCGGCTGCGGCTCGAGCCGCGAGCACGCGCCCTGGGCGCTGCTCGACTTCGGCATCCGCTGCGTGATCTCGACCTCGTTCGGCGACATCTTCTACAACAACTGCTTCAAGAACGGCATCCTGCCGATCCGCGTGTCGCAGGAGGACCTCGACAAGCTGTTCGACGATGCCGAGCGCGGCGCCAATGCGACGCTGACCATCGATCTGCCCAACCAGGAGATCCGCGGTCCGGACGGCGGCAAGGTCAAGTTCGAGATCGATCCGTTCCGCAAGCATTGCCTGATCAACGGCCTCGACGACATCGGCCTGACGATGGAGAAGAAGACGTCGATCGACACCTTTGAGGCCAAGCTCAAGGAGCGCGCCTGGGCTTGAGCGGCAGCGTGTCATCGAGCCCCGGTGCCTTGCGGCGCCGGGGCTTTTGTTTGCCGAATTGCCTCACCGCAGACTTGCTGATACCTGACGCGCATGTTGCCTGACATCGTCACCTTCTGGCACGGCTCGATGGACGCGCTGCGCCAGACCTGCCTGCGCTCGCAGGTGGCGGCGGGGCACAAGGTCACCGTCTACAGCTTCGATCCCATTCCCGGCCTGCCCAACGGCATCGGCAATGCCGAGGCAGAGGCGGTGCTGCCGCATTCGTTCTCGGAGAGGCTACGTCCGGCCGAGCCGGACGGTTCGTGGCGCGACTGGACCATCCTGCAGTTCAGCGACTTCTTCCGTATGCGGCTGATGCGGCAGCGCGCCGGCCTCTGGCTCGATGCCGATGTGCTGCTGCTGAAGAGCGTCGAGATCGATCCGGCAAAGCCCTATTTTGCCTGGGAACGGCCGCGCCAGCTCGGCAACTCGGTGCTGTATTTGCCGCCGGATGATCCGATCGTGCGCGCTTTCGAAGCGCTGATGCAGCAGGACGAACTGACCCCGGACTGGCTGGCGCTGCGTCACCGCGTGACCTTTGCGATGCGCCGGCTGCGCGGCAAATCCAATCGCCTCGCCGACATCCGCGTCGCGATCTTCGGCCCTGCGGCGCTCACCGCGCTGGCGCGCCGCGAAGGCGAATTGCAGCACGCGCTGCCGAAGCGTTCGTTCTACGCGGTGCATGCCGAGCCAAAGCTGTTCTTCGAGCCGACGGATTTTTCGAACTACCTGAACGACCCCGCCATCGTCGGCCTGCACATCTCGCCAAAGGGCCGCGGCAAGGACGCGCCGATCCCTGGCAGTCTTTATGCGTGGGCGGCGGAGAGGTTCGGGAGCTGACGCAGGCGCGGTCTTACCCTCTCCCCTTGTGGGAGAGGGTGCGCTCGCGAAGCGAGTGCGGGTGAGGGGTTCTCTCCGCACGGATTAATCTCGCGGGCGGAGAGAACCCCTCATCCGTCGCGGACTGCGTCCGCGCCACCTTCTCCCACAAGGGGAGAAGGGAAGGTCTTCGATCGCGCCTAATGCCCCATCGCAGCGATCGCGTCGGCGATCGCGATCGTACGCCTCGCCATCTCGGCGTGCAGGCGCTCCACCATGCGGCCGTCGAGCTGGATCGCACCGCGCGAGGCGTTCTCCGGCTGTTCGAAGGCGGCGATGATCTTGCGCGCCTCAGTGACCTCGGCCTCGGGCGGTGTGAAGATCGCGTTGCAGGCGTCGATGTGGCTCGGGTGGATCAGCGTCTTGCCGTCGAAGCCGAGATCGCGGCCCTGCGCGCATTCCTCGGCAAAGCCGTCGACATTGCTGATGTCGCAATAGGGACCGTCGAGGATTTCGAGCCCGTGCGCGCGGGTCGCCAGGATGCAATGCGTGATCATCGGGATCATCGCCGCGCGGCCGGGCTTCATCCGGATCCGGGTTTCGCGCGCAATGTCGTTCGGCCCGAACACGAAGCCGGCGAGCCGGGTTTCGGAATCTTTTGACGCCGCGGCGAGCTTGTCGGCGTCGAGCACCGCGCGCGCGGTCTCGATCATGGCCCAGACCCGGATCGAGGCGGGCGCATTGATGTCGCTGAGGCGGTCGGCAACCGCATTGAGATCATCGACGGTGGAGATCTTGGGAACCAGGATGCCGTCCGGCTGCGCCTTGCCGGCCATGCCGATGTCGTCGACCCACCAGGGCGTGTCGAGGGCGTTGATCCGGATCAGGACCTCGCGCTTGCCGAAGCCCTTGGCGGCGACCGCCTTGGCGATCTGCTCACGGGCCACCGCCTTGGCGTCGGGGGCCACGGAATCCTCGAGATCGAGGATGATGCCGTCCGCCGGCAGCGTCCGGGCCTTTTCCAGCGCCCGTGCATTCGATCCCGGCATGAACAACAGGCTGCGGCGCGGACGGGTCATGGTGATCTCCTCAAGGCCTCTGGCAGATTGTTGTTTAAGCATGATCTTTTCGGAAAACCGCTTCGCACTTTTTCGGATCATGCTCTAGCGAAAGTCCATTGTTTAGGCACTGATCGGCCGCGGCTTTTCAAGCCCCGGCGCTATCATTTCAGCCCCGACGCCGAAAGTCTTGTTCCGGACATGCGCTTGTGGTTAGGCAGTGGCATGCAGTCCTTTCCGAAGCAATTGATCGACGGCTACCACGCCTTTGCCACGCAGCGGCTGCCGACCGAGCAGTCCCGCTACCGGGACCTGTCCGAGCGCGGCCAGTTCCCCGAGACCATGGTGATCGGCTGTTGCGACTCCCGCGTCTCGCCGGAAGTGATCTTCGATGCCGGCCCTGGCGAGTTGTTCGTCGTCCGCAACATCGCCAATTTGGTTCCGGTCTACCAGCCCGACAGCAACGCCCACGGCGTCTCGGCCGCGCTGGAGTATGCCGTGACCGTACTGAAGGTGAAGAATCTCGTGGTGCTGGGCCATGCCCAGTGCGGCGGCATCCGCGCCTTCATCGACAAGATCAAGCCGCTGACGCCGGGCGACTTCATCGGCAAATGGATGCAGATGTTCATCAAGCCGGGCGAGGTCGTCGAGCAGCGCGAGCATGAAAGCATGCAGGACTTCGTCACCCGCATCGAGAAGGCCGCGGTGTTCCGTTCGCTGGAGAACCTGATGACCTTCCCGTTCGTGCGCGAACGCGTGGAGAGCGGTGACATGCAACTGCACGGCGCCTATTTCGGCGTCGCCGAAGGCTCGCTGTTCGTGCTTGATAAGGTCGCGAAGGAATTCGTCAGCGTTCGCTGACGCGCCGAAATCAGGCCAACAGAAATCTATTCGCCGCCGTGATGGCCGCTGCCCCAGCGGTCGGAGATCGCGAGCATGAAGGACGACACCACGAACACCAGGTGCACACCGACCAGCCAGGCGAGCTTGCTGGGATCGAAGGCGGTATCGAGGTTCATGAACGCCTTCAGCACCTGAATGGCTGAGATCGCGACAATCGACGCCAGCAATTTCTGTTTCAAGCCGCCGAAATCGACCTTGGTCATCCAGTCCGGCCAATCCGGGTGCCCTTCCGGATCGATCTTCGAGACGAAATTCTCGTAACCGGAAAACACCACGATCAGGATCAGATTGCCGGTCAGCGAGATGTCGATCAGCGAGAGCACGCCGAGGATGATGTCGGATTCCTTGGCATCCGGCACATGCAGGATGAAGTGCCACAGCTCCATGCAGAACTTGAGCAGCAATGCCGCGAGGCTGATGACGAGGCCGAAATAGAACGGCGCCATCAGCCAGCGGCTGTTGAAGAGCAGGTTCTCGAAACGACGTTCAACGCGCTTCAGCGTCGGATTGGGCCGATAGGTCCCCGGTTGTTCCGCCATGACACGCGCTTCCTGACCCGTATCCCGCGTTTCGCTGTTACGCCGCCTTCTTCTTGGCGGTGATCAGCTTGCGGTTGATCAGGACCTCGGCGATCTGGATCGCGTTCAGCGCGGCACCCTTGCGCAGATTGTCCGAGACGCACCAGAACGACAGGCCGTTCTCCACCGTCGCGTCCTCGCGGATGCGGCTGATATAGGTCGCGTCCTCGCCGGCCGCCTCATACGGCGTGACGTAGCCGCCCGGCTCGTGCTTGTCGATCACCAGGCACCCCGGCGCATTGCGCAGGATGTTGCGCGCCTCGTCCGCCGTGATCGGGTTGGCGAACTCGACATTGACGGCCTCGGAGTGACCGACGAAGACCGGCACGCGCACGCAGGTCGCGGTCAGCTTGATCTTGGGATCAAGGATCTTCTTGGTCTCCATCATCATCTTCCACTCTTCCTTGGTGAAGCCGTCTTCCATGAAGACGTCGATCTGGGGAATGACGTTGAAGGCGATGCGCTTCGGAAACTTCTTATTGATCAGCTCGTCATTGGTGTAGACGGCCTTGGTCTGCGTGAACAACTCGTCCATCGCGTCCTTGCCGGCGCCCGACACCGATTGATAGGTCGAGACCACGACGCGCGTGATCGTCGCCTTGTCGTGCAGCGGCTTCAGCGCGACGACGAGCTGCGCGGTCGAGCAGTTCGGATTGGCGATGATGTTCTTCTTGGTGAAGCCGGCGGCCGCATCCGCGTTCACCTCCGGCACGATCAGCGGCACGTCCGGGTCCATGCGCCAGGCCGAGGAATTGTCGATCACGACCGCGCCGGCGGCGCCGATCCTGGGCGACCATTCCTTGGAGACCGAGCCGCCGGCCGACATCAGGCAGATGTCGACGTCGGAGAAATCATAATGCTCGAGCGCCTTCACCTTCAGCGTGCGGTCGCCATAGGAGACCTCGACGCCGACGCTGCGGCGCGAGGCCAGCACGACGACCTCGTCGGCGGGGAATTTGCGCTCGTCGAGAATGTTGAGCATTTCGCGCCCGACATTGCCGGTCGCTCCGACCACCGCGACTTTGTAACCCATCGTTCACTCTCCGACGAAAAATGCCCGTTCCCCCGCTGGCAGCGGAAAGGGAAGAGGCAGCGCTTCTATGCGAGAAACCCCGTCAAGACAACGTTGCGTAGCTTTTGAGCGTTTTGATGCGTTTCTTTGAGGCCGGTCCGGCCGCCCCCCATCATACGAGAACTCCGTCAGCGCTGACGAGTTTCGTCGACGAAATATACGCCACGCTCTCCCGGCTGTTCGCCTATGTCGCCATGCTCGCGCTGTTCGCCGTCCTCGGCAACCATCTATGGAAGCAACTGCCGGACGCAACGGCGATGGCGGCCCCCACCGTCGCGGGCTGGAGCCTGGCCGGCCGCTCGACGCCGGCTTTTGCCATCAGCCGACTCGATCCGCGAGATAAAACAGAGACTTACGAAATCTTCCGGCACCCCGAGGGCGGCCGCAAGGACGTCTTCCGCTGGGCCGACGCCAATGGTGCGCCGGTAGCGGAGCTCGAAATCTACCGCCCCGGCGGCGAGGCCATGGGACCCGCAGTCACCGAGATCGCCGGGCGGCTCGACCCGGGCGGCGTGCGCGAGCTCGAGGCCGCCGGCATCGTCGACAGCAAGTTCGGCAGCGTCACGTTGCTGCGCCCGGCGCGGCAGGACGGCAGCCGCAGTTGCCCCGGCTTCCTCAAGCAGGCCGACGCGCCTGATCTGCGCATCTCCGGCTGGACCTGCCAAGGCGCCAGCCTGCCGGCCCAGCGCGCCGCGATCGTCTGCATGCTGAACCGGCTGACCCTGCTGGCCGCGGGCAATGACCTGCGGCTCGCTGCGCTGTTCGCGCATGCCGAGCTGCGGCGCACCGACTGCGTTACCACCGGCCCGCCGGCCCTGTCGGCCGACTGGGTGATGGGCAGCGAGAACCCGCTTCTGCGCGGCGCCCTTTGATGGCAAGACCGTGGCAAGACACTGGTTTACATGAAACTTTTGCTCTACCGGCCGCATTATCTGGGCCGGTGTGGCGCAATTGACCTAGTGACGGGCTTCCCACCAAGGCTACAATATGTTCCGAGTGATTTTGGCGGACGCGCCAGCCCCCCGAGGGGGCCGTAATGACGAGGATGCGATGACCTTGAAATTCCCTGCCGCGAACAAGCTCGTGGTATTGCTTGCCGCGGCTGCCGTCACCGCAACCGCGCTCAGTGTGACCGCAGCCAGCGCGCAGAGCCCGCGCAAGCAGCAAGAGCAGTATGACCGCGACGGCCGCCGCTATTACGGCCAGCAGGGTCCGAACCGGGTCTATCAGCAGGGTCCGCGCACCCGCGTTTACGTCACCACGCGCTCGTGGCTGGACGCCGGCACCGAAGTGCTGCCCGGCGACCGCAAGTTCAACGACTACGCCTATCCGCCGGAGATCGGCTACCCCTCGTTCGGGCGCGAGAACAACAACCGTCCGATCGATCGCCAGCCGCTCAGCCCGCCGGCCGATCTCGGCGGCTATCCGCGGAACTTCCCGCTGTACTGAGAATTTCGGCAAGCAGCCGATACGAAAATGCCCGGCTCCGGCCGGGCATTTTTGTTGATGAAGCAACTCCGGCGACGTGCGCTTCCGCTAGGGAAGCGGAAAATCCTTCTTCACGATCGGACGCAGCATCGAATACGGAATTGTGCAGGTACAGTTGCATTGTCCGTATCCTCCGAAGCCATAGGAGCCATAGTCGATGACGGCTGCTGTGGCGTCGAAACTCCAGGACTTCAGGTCTTTTGAATTCTCGCTGACTTCCGTCAGTTCGACGTCATCCCTCCAGTGATCAGCGTCATCCGATCGCTCCTTTTTCTGCTTCGCGACTTCCGATCGGCAGAATTCGAAAATCGGCTTCGCGCTGACTTCGTCGAGAAGATCGTCGAACCTCAGTTGCCGGTTCAGCGTCCTGTCGAAGTTGATGTTGTAGCTGCCCGAATCAGGATGCGCCTGCCCGAGATAGCTTCCCCTCGTCACGTGCACCGAAACCAGCCGCGAGGACGCGTAGGGAAGATCGATCTCAAGGCTGACCTCATAGTTGTCATGAGGCCCCGGATTCTCCTTTCCCGCCTCGGCGTCGAACATTGCCCTCTTCACTGCGCTGTCGATCGCCGCGTTCAGTCGCGATTGCCAATCGCCGGCGCCGACGAATTCGATAGCGCTGATAGCAAGGTCCGCCGAACCGTTCTTCGCCGGCCGGGAGATGAAAACCCGTCGAAACAAGCGGTCCGAAAGACTCCCGGTGCGCGGCCTTCCATCCAGATACCCCTGTCTCTCCCGGGATTGCACAGCAAGACACGCGGGCAAGGGCCTGATTGCGTTGGGACTGGCGCAGATCGCGTCTCGTGACTGTATCCATTCCATCTGAGAACGCCGCAATACAGCCGCTGCGTTGGCGGGCAACGAGTTGCGCAGCTGACGATATGTCTTGCCAAGCGCCTCGTCGGCGCTGCGTGCTTCGGGATCTGAGCAGATCGCCTTTTCCGCGGTGCTGTTTGCCGCCGTGCAGTCGATCGCGAGGGCTGGATGCGCGAAAAGGACCGATGCAAGAGCAATACCAACGGTGCGCACGCGTCGCCCTCCAGGGTTGCCCGACACCGCATGTTCACTTTGCGCAGGCACTCACACGCCTATCAAGGGCCGCGGCAATTTCAAGAAAAATGCCGGGATTGGCCCGGCATTTTGTTTGGTGTTGCCACACCGGGACGGATGCTTGTCGCATCGCCCCGGAATGTCAGAGCCAGCCTTACGCGTGCAGCTCCTGCAATTCCTTCAGGATCGCTTCGCCCATCTGCGTCGTGCTGACCGGCGTGGTGCCTTCGGACTTGATGTCGGCGGTGCGCAAGCCGTTGGCGAGCACGGCCGCGATCGCGGCATCGACCTTGTCGGCGAGATCGCCCATGGCGAAGGAATAGCGCAGTGCCATGCCGAACGAGGCGATCATCGCGATCGGATTGGCGAGGCCTCGGCCTGCGATATCCGGCGCCGAGCCGTGCACCGGCTCATACAATGCCTTGCGCTCGTTGGTCTTGGCGTCCGCCTTGCCGAGCGAAGCCGACGGCAGCAGGCCGAGCGACCCCGTCAGCATCGCCGCAATGTCCGACAGCATGTCGCCGAACAGATTGTCTGTGACGATGACGTCGAATTGCTTCGGCGTCTTGACGAGATTCATGCCGCCAGAATCGGCGAGCTGATGCTCGAGCGTGACGTCCTTGTATTCGCGCGCATGGACCTGGGTCATGACCTCGTTCCAGAGCACGCCCGACTTCATGACGTTGCGCTTTTCCATCGACGTCACCTTGTTACGGCGCTTGCGCGCCAGGTCGAAGGCGACACGGCCGATCCGCTCGATTTCAAAGGTGTCGTAGACTTGGGTGTCGACCGCGCGCTTCTGGCCGTTGCCGATATCGGTGATGGTCTTCGGCTCGCCGAAATAGACGCCGCCGGTGAGCTCGCGCACGATCATGATGTCGAGGCCCTCGACCACCTCGCGCTTCAGGCTCGAGGCGTCCGCCAGCGCCGGGTAGCACACCGCCGGACGCAGATTGGCGAACAGGCCGAGATCCTTGCGCAGCCGCAGCAGGCCGGCCTCGGGGCGGACTTCGTAGGGCACGCTGTCCCACTTCGGACCGCCGACCGCGCCGAAGATCACGGCGTCGGCCGCCGTGGCCTTGGCCATGTCGCCCTCCGAGATCGACACCTTGTGGGCGTCATAGGCGGAGCCGCCGACCAGCCCCTGCTCGGTCTCGAACCTGGCGATGCCCTGCGCATTCAGCCAGTCGATCAGGCGCTGTACCTCGGCCATCACTTCGGGGCCGATGCCGTCGCCGGGGAGAAGCAGCAGTTTGTGGGTCGCCATGGTTCGTTCCTCACTCAATCGGGCATGCCCGTCATCGTCAGGCGCGAGTGCTAAAACGCCCCGGGCGGATTGGCAAGGCGCCTCGGACAGGGCCAAAATGGCCCCACAGAGCCAACCGCGCCCCAAGAAGCCAACAAGACGGACCTCATGACCGGAGCCATCGTCTACGCCTTCGCCTCGGCCATTTTCCTCGGCGCAGGCGTCGTGCTGGCGCAGCTTGGCTTGCGCACTGTCGAGCCGCTGTCGGGCGCCGCAATCAGCGTGCCGTCCTTCACTCTGCTGTTCCTGCTGTTGTCGCCGCTGATCCTGCATGGCGAGCCGGTGGTGTGGCGCGGCCTGCCGATCTTCATGGCGATCGGCCTGTTCTTCCCGGCCTCGCTGACGCTTTTGACTTTCGCGTCGAACCGGTCGCTGGGACCCGTCATCACCTCGACATTGGGCAATCTGGCGCCGCTGTTTGCGGTCACCGCCGCCGTGGTGCTGCTGCACGAGCCGCTCGAGCCGCAGCAGCTCGCCGGCCTCGTCGTCGCGGTGGCGGGCGCGGCTGTCATCACCGTGACCCGGCCGCGCGACCTCGGCCATTGGCGCAGCTGGGCGCTGCTGCTGCCGCTCGCCAGCGCGCTGGTGCGCGGCATCGTGCCCCCGATTGCCAAGCTCGGGCTTGCGATCTGGCCGAGCCCGCTCTGGGCCTGTCTGATCGGCTACATCATGTCCTCGCTGGTGGTGCTGACCGTGCAGCGGATCCGCAAGGGCAGCTTCACGGTGCAGGCCCCGCGCGAGGGCCGGTTCTGGTTCGCATTGACCGGCATCAGCAACGGGCTCAGTGCACTCAGCCTGTTCGCCGCGGTCCGCAACGGCCCGATCACGCTGGTGGCGCCGCTGGCCGCGATCTATCCGCTGGTCACCGTGGCGCTGAGCGCAATGCTGCTGAAACATGTCGAGATCACGGCGCGGATCGTCGCCGGAACCCTGCTGACCGTGATCGGTGTCGCGCTGGTCCTGATCGCTTGATTGTCTGATACGCAAGACAGTGTTGCGGCCTCCGGCGCTGGGCAGCGCCGCTGCGGCCTGCCACAATGGCGGCATTGCCGGAGTGAATTGTGAGAGCCCCCGCCCCGTCCTATCCGCATCCCGCGCGGCTGATCCTGATTCTGTCGCTCGCACCGACGGTCGGTCTCGGCATCGGCCGCTTCGCCTATTCGCTGGTGCTGCCCGACATGCGCGACTCGCTGGCCTGGTCGTATTCGGCCGCCGGCTTCATGAACACGATCAATGCCGCCGGCTATCTGGTAGGCGCGCTGTTCGCCTCGCGTCTGATCCAGCGCTTCGGGCTTGCCACATCGGTGCGCTGGTCGACGCTGGCCTGCGCGCTGTCGCTGGCGCTCTGCGCCATCTCGGGCAATTTTGCCGTGCTGAGCTTTGCCCGCCTGCTGGTCGGCTTCGCCGCCGCAATCGGCTTCGTCGGCGGCGGCGCACTCGCGGCGACCATTGCGCAGTCGCGGCCGGAGCGCGCGAACTTCCTGCTTAGCCTGTTCTATGCCGGGCCGGGCGTCGGCATCCTGGCATCCGGCCTGATCGCGCCCTTCGTGCTGCAGGGCTTTGGCGCGGGCTCCTGGTGGATCGTGTGGTGGGCGATGACCTTGCTCTCCGCGATCATGACCGTGCCGCTGCTGCTTGCGCCCTTCCACGCCGGTGCGGCCGCCGCCGGTATCGTGCGGACCAAATTCGAAATCATGCCGGTCCTGATCTACCTCGCCGCCTATTTCCTGTTCGGGGCCGGCTACATCGCCTACATGACCTTCATGATCGCCTATGTCCGCGACGGCGGCGGCGGCGCGGTCGCACAGAGCGCGTTCTGGAGCCTGATCGGCGTCAGCGCATTCGTGACGCCCTGGTTCTGGCGGCGGGTGCTGGCGCTCGACCGCGGCGGGATCGCCACCACCATCATCCTCGGCGTCAACGCGCTCGGCGCGAGCCTGCCGATCTTCGGGCATTCGCCGCTGCTGCTTACGATTTCCGCGCTGGTGTTCGGCGTCGCCTTCTTCGCGGTGGTGGGGTCGACCACCGCCTTCGTACGCTTCAACTACCCGCCGCAAGCCTGGCCGACTGCGATCGCGGCGATGACCATCGCCTTCGGCATCGGGCAGACGCTCGGGCCGATCGTGGTCGGCGCGATCACGGATGCCGTCGGCAGCCTGTCATTTGCGCTGAACGTCTCGGCCGCGATGCTCGCGCTCGGCGCACTGCTGTCGGCGTTTCAGCGGAAGGTGGGGCCGTAACCTTGCTGTCGTCCCGGCGAACGCCGGGACGACGGCAAGCTAGCTCCCGCTGAATGAATTGTAGCCTTGGTCTTCCCAGTAGCCGCCCTTGTAGTCGTTGGTGACTTCCATCGAGAGCACGTATTTCGGGTTCTTGAAGCCGAGCTTGGTTGGCACCCGGATCTTCATCGGGAAACCGTAGGCGCGCGGCAGGATCTCGTCGCCGAACTTGAAGGTCATCTGGGTCTGCGGATGCAGCGCCGTGCGCATGTCCAAAGGTGAATTGTAGCCGTCCTTGTCGGCGCACTGGAACCAGACATATTTGGCGCGCGTATCGGCGCCGATGATCTTGAGGAAATCGCGCAGCGGCGTGCCGGTCCAGCTGCCGATCGCGCTCCAGCCCTCGACGCAGATATGGCGCGTCACCTGCTTGACCTGCGGCAGCTTGTACAACTCGTCCAGCGTCCACGACTTCTTGTTGTCGACCAGCCCGCGCACCTCGAGCTTCCAGTCCGCGCCCGCGACCTCGGGCGCATCGTCGAGATCGTAATAGGCATTGAACGGGAACGGCTTGGTGATCATGCTCTCGGGATACGTCGGCGCCAGCGCATCCGGATTGAACATCCAGGCCTGTACCGCGTCGTTGAACTTCGAGACCCTCTTCAGCAGCTCTTCCGCCGGTGACGAATCGACCACGTCGCAGCCGGTCAACAGCGTCAGCGCGCCGAGGCTGGTGCCCGCCGTGATGAAACGGCGGCGCGTCAGTTCCGGCATCGTCTTCACCGCGTCGCGGACCAGCAGCTTCTTGTCGACACCGGGGATCAGGAGTTTGCGCAGGCGACCCATAGCATCCTCTCAAGAGTCTCATTTTTGGGCATGATCAACTCCGAAAACCGGTTCCCACTTTTCGGGATCATGCTCTAGCGCCCGATGATCATGGCGCGCAGGCTCTTCGGCACCAGCAGTGCGAGCGCGACATGGATCACCAGGAAGGCGACGATCAGCGCCATGCAGGTGAAATGAACATAACGGGCGAAGTCGTAGCCGCCGAACAGCGTCACCAGCCAATGCAATTGCACCGGCTTCCACATCGACAGGCCGGACAGCACGATCACGACGCCGACGATGATGATGCCGGTATAGAGCAGCTTCTGCACCGAATTGTACTTGCTGAGATCGTCATGCGACAGTTTGAAGGTCAGCGCCGCCTTGGTATCGGAGATCACGCCGCCGGGGGTGATCGGCAGCAGCTTCTTGCGGAAGCGGCCGGTGGCGAACCCGAGCGCCAGATAGATCAGGCCGTTGACCATCAACAGCCACATCGCGGCGAAGTGCCAGAGCAGCGCGCCGCCGAGCCAGCCGCCGAGCGTGATGCTCCGCGAGAAGGTGAAGCCAAACAGCGGCGAGGCGTTGTAGATCTGCCAGCCGGACATGATCATCAGGATCATCGCGAATGCGTTGATCCAGTGCACCATCCGCACCCAGACCGGCTGGATCACCTTCGCCGGCGTTGCGGTCTCTGCCTGGTGGTCGCTGACGGCAAGGCTCGTCATGGCATATCTCTGCTCGTGGTCGTTACCAGCTTATACGCCGGGAACCGGGGTTCCGTTACAGGGTCGCGCCTACTCAGTTTGATATAGGCGCCCCCATCTGGTCACAAAAATGCGAGCCGGGGCGAGGCTCCGGCTCGCTGTTTCGTAAAGCGCTCAGGGACTAAATCGGGCCGCCGGGTGTTACGTCGCCGGCATCAGCACGGTGTCGACCACATGGATGACGCCGTTCGACTGGTTGACGTTGGAAATCGTCACCATCGAGGTGCCGCCCTTGGCATCGACGATCCAGACCTTGCCGTCCTGCTTCTTCACGGTGAGTTCCTCGCCCTCCGCGGTCTTCAGCTTCTTGCCGTCGGTGAGGTCGGAGGCCTCGAGCTTGCCGGGCACCACATGGTAGGTGAGGATCTTGGTCAGCGTCGCCTTGTTCTCGGGCTTGACGAGGTTGTCGACGGTTCCGGCCGGCAGCTTGCCGAACGCGGCGTTGGTCGGCGCGAACACCGTGAACGGGCCCTTGCTTTCCAGCGTGCTGACCAGGCCCGCGGCCTTCACCGCGGCGACGAGGGTGGTGTGGTCCTTCGAATTGACGGCGTTCTGGACGATGTTCTTGGACGGGAACATCGCGGCGCCGCCGACCATCACGGTCTTTTCCTCGGCGCGGACCGGGGCCACGACAGTGGCGGTGATCGCAAGCGCGCTGAAGGCGGCGGCAGCGAGATAGGCAATACGCTTCGACATGGTTTCGTCTCCCGATGAGATATCCAACCGGCGAGGCATCGCCGGCGATGATGGACAACGGCGCGTGTTGTTCGGTGTCTGCGTCGTCGTTGGCCGAGCTACGGCAGGTTTTCCCGGCGGTTTCCGGAAATAATTCTTTGTGATTCCTGAAACCGGCTGCGGCGCGCTTCGTACGCGCAGCGCAGCCCACAACTTGTCGACCATTCCATTCAGCGGAATGGACGGGTGCGCTACCGCGAGCAATTTGCTTGCCGCCATTGCCCGATTGGTTCAGCCTGAGATTGCAGCGCAGCTTCGCTAGCCAGGCGGGTGTGGGGAGGACGATCATGAGCAGCATCACGGCTGATGGCCACGCCGCGCCTGCGGCGAACGAGGCCAGCAGCGACATCGGCCCGCTCGAGCAGAAGCACCTGCAATTTGCCAATTACCGCGCGGTCGCCGGCGGCACCGAGGTGACGAAAACGCATTGGCACATCGCCACCGCCAACGCACTCGGCTGGGGTTTTGACGGCATGGACGGCGTGATCTTCGCGCTGGTCTCGCCGATGGTGATCAAGGAATTTTCGCTAAGCCTGCCGGAATATCGCTCCGGCATGCAGATCGCGCTGTTCGTCGGCATCGCCGGCCTCTATTTCTGGCCATGGCTGGCGGACCGGTTTGGCCGGCGCACGCTGCTCGCCGTCAACATCGCGCTGTTCTCGCTGTTGATGCCGGTCGCGGCACTGTCGCCGACCTTTACAGTCTTTGTCATCGCGCGCTCGTTCCTGTTCTTCGCGCTCAACGGCGAATGGTCGCTCGGCTCAATGCTGGTGGCCGAAACCTGGCCGGCGCGGCTGCGCGGGCGGGTGATCACCATCACGCGATCGGCCTGGTGCCTCGGTGCCACGCTCGCCGGCGCGATCACCGGACTGGTCGCCGCCAATTTCGGCTGGCGCATCGCAGTCATGGTGCCCGGCGTGATCGCGCTGCTCGCGATCTATATCCGCTCCACCTGCCCGGAATCGCCCTATTGGGTGCGCGCGCAGGACCGCAAGCGGCGCATCTCGGAGACGCTGGCGCGCGGCGGCACGGTCAGCGCCGACGATGGCGCCTGGTTCGGCAAGGCCAAGTCGGTCGGCATCCGCCAGGTGTTCCTGCCCGACGTGCTGCCCGCAACGCTGGTTGCGCTGTTCGTTGCCTGCGCCAGCACTTCCATCTACGGCACGGTCGGCGCCTGGATGCCGCTGTACCTATCGACCGAGAAGCATTGGTCGACGACGGAATACAGCCTGTTCTACGTGTTCTACGGCCTTTGCGGCTTCCTCGGACTGTGCCTGGTCGGCTGGCTGATCGACAAGATCGGCCGCCGGCGCGCCTTCATCATCACCTTGATCGAGGGTGCGATCTTCATGACGCTCTGGGTCTATTCCGAGGACCGCGTCCTGCTCTGGACGTTCGGGCTGCTCTGGTGCCTCGGCTTCCTCGGCTTCTGGGGACCGAGCACGACCCTGACCGCGGAAATCTTCCCGACCCGCATCCGCGGCGCCGCCAACGGCGTGGTGTGGGCGATCGCCTATTTCGTCGGCTTCGTGCTGTTCCCGTTCGTTTCGATCGCACTCCAGCAGCACACCGGCTCGTTCGCGCTGGCGTTCCTCTGCATCCCCGTGCTGATGATCGCGATGGCGGTCGGTGTCTTCCTGTGGGTCCCCGAGCATTCCGGCAGGGAGCTGAACGAGATCATCGAGTGATCGGGGCTACGTTGCTCCAACCTCCCCTTGAAAAGGGGAGGTCGCTTTGCTCGCCAGAGCAAAGCGGGTGGGGATCTGCTCTCTCCACATACACGGTCGCCTGCGGCTGACCCCCATCCCGACCTTCCCCCTTTCAGGGGGAAGGAGAAGACGGACCTAATCCCTGTTCGCCGGCGTCTGGATGAACCCGCGGTTGTGGGTCGGGCTGATCAGGATCTCGTTCATGCAGACCCGCGGCGGCATGCTGGCGACGAAAGCGATGGTGCGGCCGCAATCCTCGGGCTGCAGCATCTTGGCCTGCTCGGCTTCGCTCGGCACCACCGGCCGCTGCTTGAGGATCGGCGTTGCAACCTCGCCCGGCGACAGGCAGCAGGCGCGCAGGCCGTTGACGCATTCGTCCATGTTGAAGGAGTGGGTCAGCGCCAGCACCGCGTGCTTGGTCGTGGTGTAGGCCGGGCCCGGCATTTTCGAGACGTGACGGCCGGCCCAGGAGGCGACGTTGATGATGCAGCCGTCCTGTTGCTTGCGCATCGTCGGCAGCACCGCGCGCATGCAATAGAGCACGCCGTTGAGGTTGACCTCGACGAGCTTGTCCCAGCCTTCCAGTTCCATGTCGGCCCAGCTGCGCTTCGGCACATTGATGCCGGCGCTGTTGACCAGGAGGTCGATGCGGCCGTGTTTGGCGACGACGGTCTCGGCCGCCTTGTTGACGTCGGCCTTGTTGCTGACGTCGAGCGGGATCGCCTCGGCCTTGCCGCCCTTGTTCGTGATGTTGGCCACCACGCGGTCGAGCTCTTCCTTGCGGCGGCCGGAGACCACCACCGTCCAGCCGTCCGCAGCCAGGAATTCCGCCCCGGATTCGCCGATTCCGGTGCCGCCGCCGGTGACCCAGGCCACGCGTTTCCCATTATTTGTCATGCAAACTGTCTCCGTTGCTTTCCGAAGGGCGTTTTTGCTAATCCAGCGCTAGTGCCCCGCTTCCGAAGTTCGTGATCCGCCGCGGCAGACACTGACACGAACTTCGGAAGCTTACGGGGCACTAGCGAATCTAATTAATCTAGTGCCGCTTATCGATTTGAAGTTCCTAGTAGGACTCGCGGCGCCTGGCTAGGAACTTCAAATCGGCGGCACTAGCCTTTCCGGCTCTTTCGCCCCTCGGGGAATGTTTGCATGAACACGACCACCAACGCCAACCTGTTTTCCCGCCTGTTCGACGGCCTCGACGATCCCAATCGGCTCGCGATCGAGCAGCTCGACGGCAGCCGCATCTCCTATGGCGATCTGATCGCGCGGGCCGGTCAGATGGCGAATGTGCTGGTGGAGCGCGGCGTCAAGCCGGGCGACCGCGTCGCGGCGCAGACCGAGAAATCGGTTTCGGCTCTGGTGCTCTACCTCGCCACCGTGCGGGCTGGCGGCGTCTATTTGCCGCTCAACACCGCCTACACGCTGAACGAGCTCGAATACTTCATCAGCGACGCCGAGCCGTCGCTGGTGGTCTGCGATCCCGCCAAGCTCGAAGGCATCAAGGCGATCGCCGCCAAGGTGGGCGCCAAAGTCGAGACGCTGGATACCGGCGGCAAGGGCTCGCTGACCGAGGCCACCGACAAGGCTCGTAAGGAATTCACCACCGTGCCGCGCGGCAATGACGACCTCGCCGCCATCCTCTACACGTCAGGCACCACCGGCCGCTCCAAGGGCGCGATGCTGTCGCACGACAATCTGGCGTCGAACTCCTACTCGCTGGTCGACTACTGGCGCTTCACCGACAAGGACGTGCTGATCCACGCGCTGCCGATCTATCACACCCACGGCCTGTTCGTGGCGAGCAACGTGACGCTGTTCTCACGCGCCTCGATGATCTTCCTGCCGAAGTTCGATCCGGACCTGATCATCAAGCTGATGGCCCGCGCCACCGTGATGATGGGCGTGCCGACCTTCTACACCCGCCTGTTGCAGAACCCCGGCCTGAACAAGGACGCGACGAAGCACATGCGGCTGTTCATCTCGGGCTCCGCGCCGCTGCTCGCCGACACCCATCGCGAATGGTCGGAGCGCACCGGCCATGCCGTGCTCGAGCGCTACGGCATGACCGAAACCAACATGAACACAAGCAACCCCTATGACGGCGACCGTGTGCCCGGCGCGGTCGGCTTCGCGCTGCCCGGCGTCTCGGTGCGGGTCACCGATCCCGAGACCGGCAAGGAGCTCGCGCCCGAGACCATCGGCATGATCGAGGTCAAGGGCCCGAACGTGTTCCAGGGCTACTGGCGCATGCCGGAGAAGACCAAGGCCGAATTCCGCGGCGACGGCTTCTTCATCACCGGCGATCTCGGCAAGATCGACGGCAGGGGCTACGTCCACATCCTCGGCCGCGGCAAGGATCTCGTGATCTCCGGCGGCTTCAACGTCTACCCGAAGGAAATCGAGAGCGAGATCGACGCCATGCCCGGCGTAATCGAATCCGCAGTGATCGGCGTGCCGCATGCCGATTTCGGCGAAGGCGTCACCGCCGTGCTGGTCTGCAGCAGGGGCGCCGATGTCAGCGAAGCCTCGGTGCTGAAGGCGCTCGACGGGCGGCTCGCCAAATTCAAGATGCCCAAGCGCGTCTTCGTCGTCGACGAACTGCCGCGCAATGCGATGGGCAAGGTGCAGAAGAACATTCTGCGCGATACGTATAAGGATATTTATTCGAAGGCGTAAGGGGCGCGACGATGTCGCGATAACCGATGAACCGCAAAGAGGCTATTCGGTTGAGTGACCAGCTCATCATCGCCAACGAGGCGATGATGAAAGCCCGAACGGCTATTGCAGAACTCGGAAAAGAGGAGCAACTCGAATTCGACGGCCCGCTCTTCGAGCTTCTGGTTGAGCTGCAATGGCAAGTGATGGTGCCGCTTTACGAAAAATTCCCTGACTTGCTGCCGTCGGGGCTTCTTGACGAATTGCCTGTCCCCGCCCCCACCTCCGACGCGGCATGGAGCGACGTAAAATTGCCGCGTGGCCACCACAGCAGCGCTCGATGACCTCCTCATGTCGCTTCTGGAGCCATACTGGCAAAAGGCCGCATTGGTTCTGCTCAAAGGCACCAACCGTTGCGAAGAGCTGGGATTGCCGTTCACCTATCGCATGATGGCAGCACGTTTGCGATACCTATGGGATACCGGTCGAATCGAATGTGAGGGTGACCTCCGTTCTCCGGCCCACAGCCAGGTACGGCTGCAGGACTAGCACACAGCCCGCGCTAGTGCCCGCCGGCGAGGCTGAGCACGAACCGCCCGCCGACGATGAAGAGATAGGCCCCGAACGCCATCTCCAGCGCCCGCTTCGACAGCGCGTGCGCGACCTTCACGCCGAGCGGCGCGGTGACCAGCGTGGTCGGCATCACCAGCAGCGCGCCGATCAGCGAGACATAGCCGAGCGCGAAGGGCAGCTGCAGCGCAGTCACATCGGGGAAGCGCGCGGCGACGGGCCAGCCGGCATAGACATAACCCAGAGCACCCGGGATCGAGATCAACACCGCAAGCGCCGAGGAGGTCGCGACCGCCTGATGGATCGGGCGGCCGTAGAAGGTCATCAAGAGATTGGCGAACAGGCCGCCGCCGATACCCATCAGCGTCGACAGCAGGCCGACGAAGAAGCCATAGACGCGCATCAGGAAACCTTTCGGCACGTCGTCGCCGAACTTCCAGGTCTCGCGCGCCAATAGCAGCCGCGCGGCCGCCGACCACGCCACCATCACGAACACGATCTTGAACAGCCGCTCCGGCGCAAACCGCGCGGTGACGCTGCCGGCGGCGACGCCGATCACGATCGGCAGCCACCAGCGCTTCAATATCTCCATGTCGACCGCGCCGCGGCGATAGTGGGCGCGAAACGAGCTCAGCGAGGTCGGGATGATGATCGCAAGCGAGGTGCCGATGCACAGCGGCATCCGCACCTCGAGCGGCACGCCGGCGAGGCGAAAGCATTCGTAGAACACCGGCACCAGGATCGCGCCGCCGCCGATGCCGAATAGGCCGGCGAGAAACCCGGACAGCGCTCCGACCGCGATCAGCAGCAGCGCAAGCTCGAGCAGTTCCTTGGGATCGAGGCCGGCCATCATCCTTCCCGTCGTCAGGAGGCGTTCGCGTCAGTGCGGTCGGCCAGCCACGACGTGACCAACGCTGCCAACGGAGCAGCCGCCGCAATCAAAGCAAAGCGGAGTGGGTTTGAAGGCGTTGCGCCCTGCATCAGCAACGCCAGGACGTCGACTAGCAGGCCGGCGCACGAGAAAACAAGCAGGATGGCCGGATCGTCGGCACTGGCACGGCGGGCAGTTCTGCGCCGTTCAAGGGAATTCGGATGGAGGGACGTTGAGGCCATGTCGCGCTCCTCAAATCGTGGAGCGGACAGACTAGACCCTTCTCAAACGCGGGAGTATTGCTCCGGATGAGCAGGCTCTCTTGCGAAATGCGGAAGGATCGGGCTTGGACCAGCTTGCGGCGATGGCGGCCTTTGTCCGCGCGGTCGATACCGGCAGCCTGTCGGCAGCGGCGCGCTCGCTGCCGAGCTCGCTGACCGCGGTGAGCCGGCAGATCAGCGCCCTGGAGGAGCATTTCGGCACCCGCCTCCTGCTGCGCACCACGCGTCAGCTCGCACTCACCGACGACGGCCGCATCCTCTACGAGCGCGCGAAATCCATTCTCGGCGAAGTCAGGGAGATCGAGGCGGCGCTGGCGCGCGATCCGCACCAGCCATCGGGTCGGATTCGCATCAGCTCACCGAGCCTGATCGGGCGGCTCGTGATCGCGCCGCTGCTCAACGAGTTTCTGCGCCGTTATCCCGCTGTTGCCGTCGACCTGCTGTTGATCGACCGCGCCGTCGACATGGTCGAGGAAGACATCCATCTGGCCATTCGCATCGGCCGCTTGCGCGACTCGCAGCTGGTCGCGCGCAAGCTCACCGATCTCCAGCTGATCGTGTGCGCATCGCCTGAGTATCTCGCGCGGCGCGGCGAACCGCGGACGCCGCACGATCTTGCGGGACATGACTGCCTGGTGTTTTCCGATTCGCCTGGAAGCGCGGAGTGGCGCTTTGCTGACGGCTCGAAGACGGGTCGCAAATTCCGCATATCCGGTCGGCTCTGGATGAATAGCCTCGACGCGCTGGTTGGTGCGGCGCGGGATGGTGCGGGCATCGTCCGCGTGCCGTCGTGGCAGGTGCAATCCGATCTCGCCCGCGGCCGCCTGCAACGGCTGCTGATCGACCATGAGCCGGCGCCGACGCCGCTGCATCTGGTGCTTCAGCCGTCGCGCCTGGCATCGCCTAAGATCAGGGCATTCGTCGATTATCTGGTGGAACAGTGGGGCAGAATCGACGCGTTCCGGAGCCCGTCAGCGCGCAGCTAATCGTCCCACGCTACACGCAGATATTTTGATTCACTTCTTGGTTCATCAGGCCTTGCATCTGGTATACCACACTGCGGATCAACCAGAATTCGGCAAGTCTAACAATGAACTTCGGTTCGACCGAAGGCTATTTGACCGTTGCGCGGGCTGATCCGACTCCGTAAATAGAACTCCTCTACCGCGTTCCCCGATGGGCCGGCCGCGGTCCCTCACACCATAAAGCCCGCCGATGACCGCCAGGATCGAACGACCGCTTTCACCCCATTTGCAGACCTACCGGTGGACGCTGACGATGGCGCTGTCCATCGTCCACCGCGCCACAGGTGTGGCCCTCTATTTCGGCACCCTGCTGCTCGCCTGGTGGCTGATCGCAGCCGCCTCCGGCCCCACCGCCTATGCCAATGTCCAGGCCTTCACCGGCAGCGTGATCGGCAAGCTGATCGTGTTCGGCTACACGTGGGCGCTGATGCACCATCTGTGCAGCGGCATCCGGCATTTCGTCTGGGATCTCGGCTACGGCTTCAAGGCCAATGAGCGCGAAGCGCTGACCTGGGGTGCGCTGGTTGCCGGCATTGCGCTGACCGTGCTGGTCTGGATCATTGCCTATGCCGTTGGAGGTGGACGATGAGCGGCCCCTCTTCGATGCGCACGCCGCTGGAGCGCGTCCGCGGCCTCGGCTCCGCGCATACCGGCACCGGCGATTTCTGGCGCCAGCGCCTCACCGCGGTTGCGATGACGCTGCTGATCGTTCCGGTGATCGTCGTGGTGATCACGCTGATCGGCCGCAACCATGCCGGCGCGGCGCAGATCCTCGGCTCGATTCCGATCGCCATCATCCTGCTGCTCTTCATCATCGCCAGCACCTGGCACATGAAGATCGGCATGCAGGTCGTGATCGAAGACTACATCCACAACGAGAAGCTGAAGATCGCCAGCGTGATGGCGAACAACTTCTTCTGCGTCGCGGTCGCATTGGCCTCGATCTACGCAATCCTCAAATTGTCGTCGGGAGTATAACCCATGGCCGGTGAAGGAAACGGCAAGGCCACCAACGGTGGCCCGGCCACGAACGGCAAGGCCTACCCGATCCAGGACCACACCTACGACGTCGTCGTGGTCGGCGCCGGCGGCGCGGGCCTGCGCGCCGTGGTCGGCTGCTCGGAAGCGGGCCTGCGCACCGCCTGCATCACCAAGGTGTTCCCGACCCGCTCGCACACCGTTGCGGCGCAGGGCGGCATCTCGGCCTCGCTCGGCAACATGCACCAGGACGACTGGCGCTGGCACATGTACGACACCGTGAAGGGGTCGGACTGGCTCGGCGACCAGGACGCGATCGAATACATGGTGCGCAACGCGCCCGACGCGGTCTACGAGCTCGAGCATTGGGGCGTGCCGTTCTCGCGCACCGAGGAGGGCAAGATCTATCAGCGCCCGTTCGGCGGCATGACCGTCGATTTCGGCAAGGGCCAGGCGCAGCGCACCTGCGCCGCCGCCGACCGCACCGGCCACGCCATGCTGCACACGATGTATGGCCAGTCGCTGCGACACTCGGCCGAGTTCTTCATCGAATTCTTCGCCATCGACCTGATCATGGACGACCAGGGCGTCTGCCGCGGCGTCATCGCGCTCAAGCTCGACGACGGCACGCTGCATCGCTTCCGCGCCCAGACCACGATTCTGGCGACCGGCGGCTATGGCCGCGCCTATGCCTCCTGCACCTCGGCGCACACCTGCACCGGTGACGGCGGCGGCATGGTGCTGCGTGCCGGCCTGCCGCTGCAGGACATGGAGTTCGTCCAGTTCCATCCGACCGGCATCTACGGCTCGGGTTGCCTCGTCACCGAGGGCGCCCGCGGCGAAGGCGGTTATCTCGTCAACTCCGAAGGCGAGCGCTTCATGGAGCGCTACGCGCCGTCGGCCAAGGACCTCGCCTCGCGCGACGTCGTCTCGCGCGCGATGACGATCGAGATCCGCGAAGGCCGCGGCGTCGGCAAGAAGAAGGATCACATCTTCCTGCACCTCGATCACCTCGATCCGAAGGTGCTGCATGAGCGGCTGCCGGGCATTTCCGAATCGGCGAAGATTTTCGCCAATGTCGACGTCACCCGCGAGCCGATTCCGATCGTGCCGACCGTGCACTACAACATGGGCGGCATTGCCACGAACTATCACGCCGAGGTGCTGACCAAGCGCAACGGCGACGACAATTCGGTGGTGCCGGGCCTGATGGCGATCGGCGAAGCCGCCTGCGTCTCGGTGCATGGCGCCAACCGCCTCGGCTCCAACTCGCTGATCGACCTCGTGGTGTTTGGCCGCGCCGCCGCGCTGCGCCTTGCCGACAAGCTGACGGCGAACGCCAAGCAGCCGGAGCTGCCGAAGGATTCGTCCGACCTCGCGCTCGGCCGGCTCGACCACTTCCGTCACGCCTCCGGTGGCACGCCGACCGCGAAGCTGCGCGACAGCATGCAGCATGTGATGCAGAACAATTGCGCGGTGTTCCGCACCGGCGAGGTGCTGCAGGAAGGCCAGAACCTGATCCACAAGGTCTATGGCGGCGTCGGCGACATCTCGGTTTCGGACCGCTCGCTGGTGTGGAATTCCGATCTGATCGAGACGCTGGAATTCGACAATCTGATCGTGCAGGCGATCGTGACGATGGATTCGGCGGCCAACCGCACCGAGAGCCGCGGCGCGCATGCCCGCGAGGACTTCTCCGCGCGCGACGACAAGAACTGGATGAAGCACACGCTGACCTGGATCGATCCGGCCGGCAAGACGGCGATCGATTATCGTCCCGTCCACGACTACACGATGACCAACGACGTGCAGTACATCCCGCCGAAGGCGCGGGTCTACTGAGAACGAAGGCGAGCAAGCATGGTTGAATTCGCACTTCCGAAGAATTCGAAGATTTCCGGCGGCAAGACCTGGCCGAAGCCGGCCGGCGCCACCGAGACGCGCGAATTCCGCGTCTACCGCTGGAATCCGGACGACGGCAAGAATCCGAGTGTCGACACTTACTATGTCGACACCCATGATTGCGGCCCGATGGTGCTGGACGGTCTGATCTGGATCAAGAACCACATCGACCCGACGCTGACCTTCCGCCGCTCCTGCCGCGAAGGCGTCTGCGGCTCCTGCGCGATGAACATCGACGGCCAGAACACGCTGGCCTGCACCAAGTCGATGCACGACGTCGGCGCCGGCGGCGCGGTCAAGGTCAATCCGCTGCCGCACCAGCCGGTGGTGAAGGACCTCGTCCCCGACCTCACCAATTTCTACGCCCAGTATGCCTCGATCGAGCCGTGGCTGAAGACCACGACGCCGACGCCGCAGAAGGAGTGGAGGCAGAGCCACGAGGATCGCGAGAAGCTCGACGGTCTCTACGAGTGCATCCTGTGCGCCTGCTGCTCGACCTCCTGTCCGAGCTATTGGTGGAACAGCGAACGCTTCCTCGGCCCCGCCGCGCTGCTGCAAGCGACCCGCTGGGTCACCGACTCCCGCGACGAGGCGACCGGCGAGCGGCTCGACAATCTCGAGGATCCGTTCCGCCTCTATCGCTGCCACACCATCATGAACTGCGCCAAGGCGTGCCCGAAGGGCCTCAACCCTTCCGAAGCGATCGCCGAGCTCAAGTTCAAGCTGGTCGAACGCCAGATCTGATCCGACACGGCCGCGGCCGGCGCTGTTATCAGCGGCCGGCCGTCGCGGGCCGGATCAGGATGTCGGCGCCGACGGCATCGACGCCGGGTCGATCGAGATCGAGCACGACATCGACAATGCTGTGATCGTCCGGATCCATCGTGACGGTGAAGCCGAGATCGCGGCACATCCCGATCATCGTGGTGTTCTCGGTCAGCACCTGGCCGGACAGCCGCTTCAACCCCTCCGACTTCGCGTAGTGGATCAGCAGCTGCATCAGCGCCCAGCCTAGCCCTTTGCCCTTGAGATCGGACTGCAGCAGGATCGCGTATTCGGCGTTCTGGTACAGCGAGTCCGAATGCAGCCGGACCGCGCCCATCATCTCGCCGGTGTTCGGATCCAGCGCCACGAACGCCATCGCGCGCGCATAATCGAGCTGGGTCAGGCGCGCGATGAACGCGTGCGAGAATTCCTTCATCGCATGGAAGAAGCGCAGCCGGAGATCTTCGGCGGTCACGCGCTTGAAGAACTCGCCGACCATCGGCTCGTCCTCCGGCCGCATCGGGCGCACCGTGACGCGCGAGCCGTCGCGCAACGCGAGCTCGCCCTCCCATTGCGACGGATAGGGCCGCACCGCGAGCCGTGTCTGGCCGGCAAACAGCCGCGCCGGCTTGCGGATCGCCACCCGCGCATCGAGCGCCAGCACGCCGCTCTCGTCCGCCAGCATCGGATTGATAGCGAGCTCGGCGACCTCGGGAATGTCGGCCGCCATCTGCGCCAGCTTGACAAGGGTGAGCGGCACCACATCGATTGGGACGGCCGGCACATCGCGATAGCCGCCGAGCAACCGCGAGACGCGGGTGCGTCCGACCAGCTCACGCGCCAGATTCATGTCGAGCGGCGGCAGCGCCAGCGCCTTGTCGTTGATCACCTCGACCGCGGGGCCGCCGCGGCCGAACACGATCACCGGACCGAAGGTCGGATCGTCGGCAATGCCGAGGATCAGCTCGCGCGCCGCGCGCCGCACGATCATCGGCTGGATCGTCGCGCCCTGCAGCTTCGCATCGAGCCGCGCACTCCGTGCACGCTCCATGACCGTCCGCGCGGCTTCGACGACGCTCTCCTTCGTGCGCAGATCGCGAATGACCCCACCGACGTCGGAGGCGTGGCGAATGTCGCGCGAGAACACCCTGACCACGATCGCGCGCCCCTCGGCAAGGAACGGCGCCGCCTTCTCGGCGGCATCCTCGGCACTCTCGGCGACGATGGTCGTCACGATCGGGATATCGTAGGCCTCGAACAGGGCGACGATCTCGGGCGGATCGAGCCAGGCGCGTCCCTCCGACAAGGCCTTTACGACCACATGCCGCGCCGCGGCGGTCTCCGGCATGAACACCGATGCGATACCTGGCGGGATCGCGGCGAGCGCGGTGGAGGCCTCGCGATAGCGCACCAGATACATGAAGGCGCGCACCGCATCGTCCTCGGTCGGGAAATGCGGAATCCTCGCCGCCTCGAAGATCGCGCCGGTGCGCTCGTCGGCGCCGACCCACGCCGCGAGCACCAGCGCCGCCACTGCACTCCGCTTCGACCTGCGATCGCGAACGCATTGCGCCACGGCCTCGGCAATCCCCTCGGCCGGCGCCACCGCCATTTCCACATTCGCGACCAGCACCGCATCGCTGTTGGCGTCATCGAGCAGCGCATTGAGCGCCACCACGTAGCGGGCGGCATCCGCATCGCCGGCGATGTCGACGGGATTGGCGCACGACCAGCCCGGCGGCAACTCCTTGTCGAGCCGCGCAATCGTCTCCGCCGTCAATGTCGCGGGAACGCCGCCGAGCTCGGCCAACCGGTCGGTGGCGAGGATGCCGAGCCCGCCGCCATTGGTCAGGATCGCCAGCCGGTTGCCGCGCGGGACGAAGCCGCGGCCGAGTAGTTCGGCGCAATCGAACAGCTGGCGGAGGTCGTAGACGCGCAGCATGCCGGCGCGGCGGAACGCGGCGTCATAGACCGCGTCCGAGCCGGCCAGCGCGCCGGTGTGGGTGGCGGCGGCCTTCGCGCCCTGCGCCATCCGTCCCGACTTGACGACGATGACCGGCTTCAACCGCGCCGCGGCACGCGCCGCCGACATGAACTTGCGCGCGTCCTTGACGGCCTCGAGGTAGATCAGGATCGCGCTGGTATGATCGTCGAGCGCGAAGTAATCGAGCAAGTCGGCGACGTCGACATCGAGCTGGTCGCCGATCGAGGCGATACCGGAGAAGCCGAGCCGCCGCTCCGCCGCCCATTCGATCATCGCCGCCGCGACCGCGCCGGACTGCGAGATCAGGGCGACGTGCCCGTCGGAGGGTTGATGCGCGGCGAAGCTCGCATTGAGCTTCGCATGCGGCACCATGACGCCCATGCAATTGGGCCCGATCAGGCGCATGCCATGCCGCCGCGCCGTCTGCTCCGCGGTCTCGGCGAGCGAGCCCGCGCCGTGGCCGAGGCCCGCCGACAGGATCGCCGCACCGGCGACGCCGGCCAGCCCAGCCTCCGCCACGATCTCCGGGACCGCGGCTGCCGGCGCACTGATGACGACGAGGTCCGGTACGAACGGCAGCGACTTCAGGTCAGGAACGGTCGGCGCGCCGTCGACATCGGCATACTGCCGATTGACGACCCCGACGCGGCCGGTGAAGCCGCTCGCTTTGACGTTTCGCAGCACCGCCGCGCCGAGCGACGACGGACGTGGGCTGCCGCCGACGATCGCGATGCTTCGCGGCGAAAATACCCGCTCCAGGCCGAACGTCGACATTGCGTGGTCTCGCAGGGAACCAGCGGACGCCGATAGCGCGCCCGCGAATGAACTCTACTTCGTCATTCGGCCAGTTGCACCCATGGAGCCGGACAGTCCCGTTAGTGCAGCCCCAGCGCCTGCGCCAGATTGAAGGTCAGGAAGCTCGCAACATAGGCCAGCGCGAGCATGTAGATGAACGTCACCACCATCCACTTTGCGCTGCCGGTCTCGCGGCGGATCACCGCCAGCGTCGAGGCGCATTGCGGGGCGAAGATGTACCAGACCAGCAGCGACAGCGCGGTCGCCAGCGTCCATTTCTGCGCCAGCACCTGACCGATCTGGTCTGCCGCCTCCTTGCCGCCCTCGATCGAATAGACGGTGCCGAGCGCTGCGACCGCGACCTCGCGCGCCGCCATCCCCGGGATCAGTGCCACCGCGATCTGCCAACTAAAGCCGATCGGCTGCAGCAGCGGCTCGAGCGCATGGCCGATCATCGCCGCAAAGCTGTAGTTGATCGCCGGCCCCTCGGCGCCGGCCGGCGCCTGCGGGAACGAGGCCAGGAACCAGATCAGCACCATCATCGAGAGAATCGTGGTGCCGGCGCGGTACAGGAACATCTTGGCGCGGGTGAACACGCCGATCGCGATGCTGCGCAGCCGCGGCACCTTGTAGTCGGGCAATTCCAGCATGAACGGCGCCGGCGCATGGTCGCGCCACATCAAGAACTTTGCGATCGCCGAGACCGTCAGCGCGCTGGTGATGCCGGCGGCATAGAGGCCGAACATCACGAGCCCCTGCAGATTGACGAAACCCCACACCGTGGTCGACGGAACGAAGGCGGAGATGATCAGCGTGTAGACCGGAATCCGCGCCGAGCAGGTCATCAGCGGCGCGATCAGGATCGTGGTCAGGCGGTCGCGCCTGTTGTCGATCACCCGCGTCGCCATGATGCCGGGAATTGCGCAGGCAAAGCTCGACAGCAGCGGAATGAAGGCGCGGCCGTGCAGCCCGGCGCCGCCCATGATGCGGTCCATCAGGAACGCGGCGCGCGCCATGTAGCCGAAATCTTCCAAGAGCAGGATGAACAGGAAGATGATGATGATCTGCGGCAGGAACACGATCACGCTGCCGACGCCGGAGATCACGCCGTTCTGCAGGAAGCTCTGCAGCAGACCCCAGCTTTCCGGCAGCACGCCGTGAATCAATTGCCCGAGCGCGGCAAAACTGTCCGACAGCAATTCCATCGCCGGCTGCGCCCAGGTGAACACCGCCTGGAACATCACGAACAGGATCACGGCAAGGATCACGAGACCCCAGACCGGATGCAGCACGACGGAATCGATCCGCGTCGTCAGCGTGTCGGGCTTGGCCGGCAGCGTCACGGCGGCGGCGATGATACGGTCCGCCTCGCGCTGCGCCGCCTTGAGGTCGGCGATGGTCGGCGTGGTCCACTCGCTGGCCGCCGCCTCATGCGACCGGGCCAGGAATTCGTCGGTCCGCTTCAAGAGCTCGTCGACACCGCCTTTGCGTACCGCGACCGAGGTCACGATCGGCAAGCCCAGCTCCTGCGACATGCGGTCGATGTCGATCGTCACGCCGCGACGCTTCGCGATGTCGATCATGTTGAGCACGAGCATCATCGGCCGGCCGACGCGCTTCAGCTCGAGCACGAGTCGCAAGGTCAGCCGCAGGTTGGTGGCGTCAGCGACGCAGAGCACGAGATCGGGGACCTCCTCGCCGTCGAAGCGGCCGAGCACGATGTCGCGGGTGATCTCCTCGTCCGGGCTGCGGCCACGCAGCGAATAGGTGCCGGGCAGGTCGAGCACGGTCACGCTGCGGCCCTCCGGCGTGACGAAGCCACCGGATTTGCGCTCGACGGTGACGCCGGGATAATTGGCGACCTTCTGGCTGCTGCCGGTCAACCGGTTGAACAGCGAGGTCTTGCCGGTGTTTGGGGCACCGACCAGCGCCAGACGCAGGGATGCAGCGGTCATTCGACGATCACAGCCATGGCTTCGCTCCGGCGCAGCGCGATCGTGATGTTGTCGACGCGCACCGCGATCGGATCCCGTCGGATCGTGCCCTCATGCAGGATTTCCACGCGCGCGCCCTCGACAAAACCCATCTCGACCAGGCGCTGCTCCAGCTCCTGCGGGGACAGCGATGAGCCCGTCACGAGCGCATCGAGCCTGATGATCTTTCCGACAAAACCGCGATCCGCATGTCCGAGCCGGATGTCCTGAAAACCGTCCTGGAGATTAGCCTGGGAGCTGTTTGGATCGCCTGTCATGCGGCCTGTGTTTCAGCAGGTAGTCACAGGGTCAAGCGTTTGCCCGTGAGAGGTTTTAGAACTCCTAAAAACAGCGCCAGGAAGCGTCATCCGGGTCGATTTTCCGCTTGATTGCCGACGAGGCGCTAACGGGTCCGTGATGTCACCGGGCGGCATCGGCCCGGCGCGGCGCCGAACGCAAGCCGGCGCCCGCTTGATCGATCCGCCTCGGCCTGCGCTGCCCTTGAGCGGCTGCGGGACGGCGAAAGCGGCCCGGCGACGCACCACGCGGCGGGGTTTCGCTTCCTCCGGCGCAACGGTTTGCGTTAAGGTCGGCAAGGAGCCGGAGCGCCCGTGCCGACTGCACAACGCAATTCGCTGAGACTGCTGCAATGGATGATGGCCGCCGCGCTGGCCCTTCCGCTGGCGCTGTTCGCGTTCGCCTCCGCGATGTCCCGGATCTCGATCAATGAGGCCGCCGACCAGGAAATCCAGCGCACGCTTGATGTCGCCCACGAGCACGCGCTCAAGGTGTTCGAGACCATCGACCGCAGCCTGGCCGAGGTCACCGAGGTCATCCGCGGCATGGGCGATGGCGACATCGTCGCGCGCGACAAGATCCTGCACCAGCGACTGCGCAAGGTCGCCGAGGCGCTTCCCCAGGTGAAATCGATCTGGGTGTTCGACGCCAACGGCCGCGCCCTGGTCAACAGCCTGGTGCAGCCGGCCCCCGACATCGATTTCTCGGACCGGGAATACTTCCGGATCCATGCTCCGGGCGACATCGGCACCTATATCGGCGAGGTGCTGACGCCGCGGCCGCCCTATCTGGGCTCGCGGTTCTTCAGCGTCGGCCGGCGACGCAACAACGAGGACGGCAGCTTTGCCGGCGTGATCCAGGCCTCCGTGCTTCCGGAATATTTCGTCAATTTCTACGCGCGGATCGGCCGCGAGCCCGGCAGCTTCCTGGCGCTGATCCGGACCGACGGTGCGGTGCTGGCGCACTTCCCCGTCGTCGACCGCAACGTCAGGTTCGAGCCGGGCGGGCCGCTCGGGCGGCAGATCGTCGCCAATCCCGAGGCCGGCGCCATGACGATCCAGTCCCCGGCCGACGGCGTCGAACGGCGCATGCGCTATCAGCGGCTGGCCGAATACCCGATCTATGTCAGCGCCGGCCTCGAAACCTCGGCGATCCAGTCGCGCTGGATGTCGACCATGGCCCAGCACCTGATCTTCGGGATTCCGGCCACCGCGTTGCTGTTCGGCCTGCTCGCGCTCGCCTTCCGGCGCACCCAGCGCCTGCAGGAGGAGGCCAACCGGCGGATCGAGGCCGAGGACGCGCTGCGGCACGGCCAGCGGCTGGAGGCGCTCGGCCAACTCACTGGCGGCGTCGCGCATGATTTCAACAATCTGCTGACCGTGATCCGCGCCTCGGTCGACATGTTGCGGCGGCCGGACCTGCCGGAGCCGCGGCGGCAGCGCTACATCGACGCGATCTCCAACACCGTGAACCGCGCCGCCAAGCTGACCAACCAGCTGCTCGCATTCGCGCGCCGGCAGACCCTCAAGCCCGAGGTGTTCGACGCCAGCCAGAATGTGCGGACCCTGAGCGAGATGATCGCGACCCTGATCGGCTCGCGCATCGAGATCACAGCGCAGGTGCCGGACGAAACCTGTCTCGTCAACGCCGACGCCGGTCAGTTCGAGACCGCGATCATCAACATGGCGGTCAATGCACGCGACGCCATGGACGGCGTCGGCCGGCTCACGATCGCGGTCCGCCCGGTCAACAGCCTGCCGTCCGGCGCAGCGAACCCGCCGAGCCCGCACGGCCATGTCGCGGTGTCGGTAGCCGACACCGGCGTCGGCATTCCGCAGGATCTGTTCGGCCGCATCTTCGAGCCGTTTTACACCACCAAGGAAATCGGCCAGGGCACCGGCCTCGGCCTGTCGCAGGTGTTCGGCTTTGCCAAGCAATCCGGCGGCGAGGTCAGCGTCACCAGCGACGTCGGCAAGGGCTCGACATTCACGCTGTATCTGCCGCGTGTCGTCGGCGAGCACCGCGCGCAATCGCTGCGCACCGAGGATGCGCCTTCGGTCGACCGGACCGCGGCGTCGGTCTTGATCGTCGAGGACAATGTCGAGGTCGGAAAGTTCGCCGCCGACACGCTGACCCAGCTTGGCTGCACCTGCGTGCTGGTGGAGAACGCCACCCACGCCTTGGAAGAGCTTGCCGTCGACCCCGACAGGTTCGACCTCGTGTTCACCGACGTCGTGATGCCCGGCATGAGCGGCATCGAGCTCGCGGGGGAGATCCGCCGGCAGGGGCTCGATCTGCCGATCGTGCTCGCCTCCGGCTACAGCCAGGTGCTGTCGCAGCAGGGCAGCGGCGGCTTCGAGCTGCTGCAGAAGCCCTATTCCGCCGAGCAGCTCGCGCGCGTGCTGCACAAGGCCGCGCGCTCGCGCCGGCTGCGACGCGACCAGGCGCCGGCGTCGTGACGACGTACGATAGGTTCTCGAATCCGCTGCCACAAAATCGGTGTCGTCGCCCGGCTTGCCGCCTTCGCTAAAGCTTCGGCGTGCCTGGGATTCGTGGTCTCGTCGAAGCCTTGGCGTAGACGGGACCGGGCGATGACAGGGGTGGATGGGGATACGGTGGATAGGGATACACCTTTGCATTCTCTCGACATGATTTGTCCGAGTCATGCTCTTCGTTCCGCCCTCTCGTTTGTCGCAGCGCTTCTCCGTCACTTCGCGAAGCGCATGGCCGCTGGCTGGAACCCGTGAGGAACCGTTTGATTTGCCTGGCGTTGTCGCCGCATGGGCAAAGCTGCGGCAAAATCCGGATCTTCGCGCAGGCCGTCTTCGGACAAGACCACTTCGGACAAGACCTCTTCGCCTCGGAAGCCGGGCGCGAAACGAGGCGATGCTGACGGCAGCGGCGCTTCGCAAGGCGAAGCTGACGACAAATCAGAATTCGTCGAGATCATCGCCGAAGACGGCGATCATATCGAGCCGCCTCCGCCGGAAATCGTCGAACCCGATCCAGAACTGTCGGCCGAAGAGGCCGAACAGGCGCGCAAGGACTATTTGCTGACGCGGTTCTGGATCAGCGCGCGCGGCTACTGGGGCCGCAGCGGCGACCGGCTAGTATGGCTGTTCACGATCGGCCTGCTGCTGCTCATCGTCGCCAATGTCGCCGTCCAGTACGGCATCAATGTCTGGAATCGCGCGATCTTCGATGCGATCGAGAAGCGTGACTCGGCCGCGGTCTTCCAACTGACCGCCATCTTCTTTCCGCTCGCGGTCGGCAGCGTGCTCCTGGGCGTCGCCCAGGTGTTCGGCCGCATGGGCATTCAGCGGCGCTGGCGTGCCTGGCTGACCAACGCCGTGGTATCACGCTGGCTCACGAATGGCCGCTACTACCAGCTCAATCTCGTCGACGGCGATCACAAGAATCCGGAATACCGCATTGCGGAGGACCTGCGAATTGCGACCGATTCGCCGGTCGATTTCATCGCCGGGGTGACGTCGGCGCTGCTGTCCGCCGTCACATTCATCGTCGTGCTCTGGACGATTGGTGGCGCCCTGACGGTAACGCTCGGCGGTTCGTCCGTCAGCATCCCGGGCTTCCTCGTCATTGCCGCGATCGTCTATGCCGCGATCGCATCCGGCTCGATCATGGGGATCGGCCGCCGCTTCGTGCAGATATCCGAGGACAAGAACCAGGCGGAAGCCGAATTCCGCTACACGCTGACCCGCGTACGCGAGAACGGCGAAAGCATCGCGCTGCTCGGCGGCGAAACCGAAGAACGCGACGGCATCGACAAGACGTTCTCGAACGTGCTGCGGCAATGGGCGCGGCTTGCCGGGCAGCACATGCGCACGACGCTGGTGTCGCAGGGATCGAGTCTAATTGCGCCGGTAGTTCCCCTGCTCTTGTGCGCGCCGAAATTCCTCGACGGCAGCATGACGCTCGGCCAGGTGATGCAGGCGGCCTCCGCCTTCACCATCGTGCAGACCGCGTTCGGCTGGCTGGTCGACAATTATCCGCGGCTGGCGGACTGGAATGCCTGCGCGCGCCGCATCGCCTCGCTGATGATGTCGCTCGACGGGCTCGAACGCGCCGAGACCGGCGACGGCTTCGGCCGCATCACGCGCAGCGAGACCGAAGGCAAGGCGATGCTGAGCCTCAACGACCTCTCCGTCACTCTCGACGACGGCACCGCCGTGGTCGGCGAGACCGAGGTCGTCGTCGAGCCAGGGGAGCGCTTGCTGGTCGCCGGCGAATCCGGCACCGGCAAGAGCACGCTGGTCCGCGCCATTGCCGGGCTGTGGCCGTGGGGCGGCGGCAGCGTCAGCCTGCATGCAGACCGCCGCCTGTTCATGCTGCCGCAAAAGCCCTACGTGCCATCGGGCACGTTGGGGCGCGCGGTGGCCTATCCCGGTGCGGCGGAAGACTGGAATCTCGAGCAGATCGGGGATGCCTTGCACAAGGTCGGCCTCGACCATCTCAAGGAGAAGATCGAGGAGGACGCACCGTGGGACCAGACGCTGTCCGGCGGCGAAAAGCAGCGCCTCGCCTTTGCCCGCCTGCTGCTGCACAGCCCTGACATCGTCGTGCTCGATGAGGCGACCTCTGCACTCGACGAGAAGAGCCAGGACAAGATGATGCAGATGGTGACGACGGAATTGCCCAAGGCAACCATCGTCAGCGTCGCCCATCGCGTCGAGCTCGAAGCGTTTCATAGTCGCAAGATCGTGCTGGAGCGCCGCAAGGGCGGGGCGAAGCTGGTCAGCGACGTCGACCTGATCCCGCGCAAGGGCAAGCGAAGGCTGCTCGGTCGCTTCCTGCGGCAACGGCGGCCATCGGGCAAGGCGGCGTAACGGGTTTGTCTTCCCCTCCCCCCTGAAAGGGGGAAGGTTGGGATGGGGGTCAGCCGCGGATAACAGTGTCTACGGAGAGACCGGATCCCCACCCGCTTTGCTCTTGCGAGCAAAGCGACCTCCCCTTTCCAAGGGGAGGTGAAGCGAGAACGCGGACCAATTGCGCACAACAAGGGAGGTTGGCAATGATCCATCATAGATCTTCCCGCGACCCGCGTCGTCCGCTCCGGACGACAGACTTGTCTGCTCCTTCCCCCTGAAAGGGGGAAGGTCGGGATGGGGGTCAGCCGCGGATAACAATGTCTGCGGAGAGACCAAATCCCACCCGCTTTGCTCTCGCGAGCAAAGCGACCTCCCCTTTCCAGGGGGAGGTGAAGCGAGAGCGCGGATGCAGATGCGACACAACAGGGAAGGCTTGCGATGATCGACCATATCGGCTTTTCGGTCTCCGACTATCAGCGCGCGAAGGCGTTCTACCAGACGGCGCTGGCGCCGCTCGGCTACGGCCTGATCATGGAGGTGCCGGCGGAAGTGACCGGGCAGGCACCTGCAGCGGGCTTCGGCGCCAACGGCAAGCCGGACTTCTGGATCGGCGGCGAAGGCGCGATGAACAAGCCGGTGCATATCGCGATTGTGGCCAAGGACCGTGCCACCGTCGATGCTTTCTACAAGGCCGCGATGGCAGCCGGCGGCCGCGACAACGGTGCGCCCGGCATCCGCGCGCATTATCACCCGAACTATTACGGCGCGTTCGTGCTCGATCCCGACGGCCACAATATCGAAGCGGTCTGCCACACGCCCGGATGAGGCGCATAGGAACGCCGCGGCGCGCGATCCGTTATCGCTTCGAATTTCGATGGAGCGATCAATGAACACGACGCGACCCTGCGTCGGCGACAACGGCAAGGTCTCGATGTGATGCCGATCGAGCCTCCCGAGATCCCACCATCAACGCCGGGCACGCCGAGCGAACCGCCGCCGGGCATTCCGCCGGGAAATCCGCAGCCTGAGATTCCAGCGCCGGTGCGCGAACCCGGTGAGCCGCCGCGACCGGACGAGTTGCCCGGCAACACGCCCGACGAATTACCGGTGCGTGGACCGCCGGGACCATCAGGTCCACCACCTGCGACAGATCGACTCGCTGCGGGGTGAATCACCCCCGCGCCTCAGTTCCACATCAGTTGCAACTATGTCCGAGCGTTTCTTCTGAATGCGCAGTGAACAAGCGCGCATGCAACCCGTTATAATGTCGAAATAAACTTCGCCGATGATTCGTGGCTCGCCACAATCCGGCCTAACGGCTGGCCGTTCATCGTCCTGCCGAATTGTTCGGCTCACTGTTTTCTTTCCTGCCCAGAACTTTCCGCCCGGGGACTCCAAGACCATGACAAAGCTTCGTCTCGTGCTGCTTGCCACGACTGCGCTGACGGTGATGCAATTCGCCACCTCAGCGTCGCACGCCCAAACCTCGCCGCTGGTCGTCGCGCAGGCGCAGCCAAAGGAAGAAACCGGTCCGGACGGAAAGCCGAAGCCACGGCCCGCGCCGGGTGCTCCCGCGCATCCGGCACCGCCCGCAGCCGCGCCGCATCCGCAGGCACCACCTCCGGCAGCCGCGCCGCCTGCGCGTCCCGCGCCGCCGCCGGCCGCAGCGCCCGCGAAGCCGCCACCGCCGCCACCGGCTGCTGCTCCGGCACACCCGACGCCGCCACCTCCGCCCGCCGCTGCACCTGCGCGCCCCACACCACCCCCGCCGCCCGCGGCTGCGCCCGCACGCCCCACACCGCCCGCCGCGCCCGCACGGCCGGAGCCGCCCGCGGCTGCACCGGCGAAGCCGACCCCGCCGCCGCCGGCCGCAGCTCCCGCGCGTCCGACACCGCCGCCTGCCCCAGCACCGCAACGTCCGGCGACGCCTCCGCCGCCTCCACCCCCGGCTGCGCATACGCCGCCAACGCCTGCACCGGGCGCAGCTCCCGCAGCACGCCCCGCGACGCCGCCGCCTCCCGCGGCAGCAACGCCCGCCCCCGCAACGCCGGGAGCTCCGACAACGGCGCCCGCCGAACGCCGGCCTGGCGATCGTCCGGGTGGTGAACGTCCTGGTGGTGAACGTCCTGGCGGCGCCAAGCAACCGCCGGGCACGCCGCCCGCCGCGACATCTCCGGCAACGCCCGCGCCTTCAGCGACGACACCTCCCGCAGCGGGACAGCCGCCGGCACGACCGGGCACACCGCCCGCCGCAACACCCGGTGCGACCCCGACGCCGGGTCAGCAGGGACGTCCGGCTACACCGCCCGGAACACCGGCGACCCCAGGCGCCGCAATGGGCGCGCCCGGCGCAACGCCGACGCCAGCGGCGCCAGGTCAGCAGGGACGTCCGGCCACACCGCCCGGAACGCCGGCGACCCCAGGCGCCGCAATGGGCGCTCCCGGCGCTGCTCCCAGCGTAGCCCCGGCTCCGGGTCAGCCGGGACGCCCGGGCACTCCGCCGGCCGCTGGTGCTGCGCCCGCAGTGCCGCCCGCCGCGGGAGCCGCGATGGGCGCACCATCGGCGCGTCCAGCCGGCCCCTCGGCGCCGGGTGTCGTCCCCGGCTCGGCAGCCGCAACGCCGCCGCCCGGCCAATCGCAATACGCCCCGCCGACGGTTTCCTCGGCGTTCCGGGCCGCGCCAACGGTTTCAGCACCGCTGCCGCCGGCGCCGCGGCATGACAATCTGAGGCCGCTCGCGATCGGCGCCGCGGTCGGTGCCGGCGTGGTGGCCGGCGCCGTCATCGGCGCGACCATCGCCGACCTGCACAACCAGCGCCAGGAGGTCGTCGAAGGCGGCCGCACCATCTACACCGAGCCGGACCGCATCATCATCCGCGATCCGGGCGGACAGGCCTATGTCCGCGGCGACGATAATTATCGCTTCCGCTATGGCGCCCGCGACATCCGCACCGAGACGATCGGCGGCGAGACCCGCACCGTCGTGATCCGTCCTGACGGCAGCGAGATCATCACCGTGGTCGGTCCCGACGGGCAGATGCTGCGCCGGATCCGCAGGGATCAGGGTGGCCGCGAGCTCGTCATCATCGACAACTCCTATCGCGATCCGGCCGCGGTCGGCGGCTTCTATGTCGACCTGCCACCACCGGTGGTCCGGATCCCCTATGATCGCTATATCGTCGAGTCCGACAGCGCGGCGCCTGATGTGATCTACGACACCATGGAGGCCCCGCCGGTTGACCGGATCGCGCGGCGCTATTCGCTCGACGAAATCCGCTACAGCCCGAACGTGCGCATGTTGATGCCGTCGATCGACGTCAACAGCATCAACTTCGACTTAGGGTCCTGGCAGATTCCCCCGGATCAGGCGGCGAAGCTGCAGGCGATCGCCGACGGCCTCAACCGTGCCATCCAGCGCAATCCGCGCGAGGTGTTCCTGATCGAGGGCCATACCGACGCGACCGGCAACGACACCGACAATCTGTCGCTGTCCGACCGCCGTGCGCAATCCGCGGCCGAGCTGTTGACGCAGCAGTTCGGCGTGCCGGCCGAGAACCTGACCTCGCAGGGCTATGGCTCGCAATATCTGAAGGAGCAGACCGACGGACCGAGCCGCATCAACCGGCGCGTCACCGTCCGCCGCATCACCCCGCTGCTCAACGGCGGCACCGCCTCCGCCGCACCGCCGCCGCGCTGAGCCGGCGACATCACGATACGAAATGGCCGGGAGCGATCCCGGCCATTTTTGTTTTTCTCCTTCCCCCTGAAAGGGGGAAGGTCGGGATGGGGGTCAGCCGCAGGCGACGCTGTATCTGCGGAGAGAGCGGATCCCCACCCGCTTTGCTCTAGAGCATTTTCGGTTCTGATTGGATCAGAACCGAAGCTCGACGCGTTTTCTTCACGCGAACCGGTGTCCACTTCGCTCGAAAACGCTCCAACGAGCAAAGCGACCTCCCCTTTTCAAGGGGAGGTCGAAGCGCTTCCATGACCTCGCGACGTCACCGCGCCATCTGCTGCGGATCGTAGAAGAAGCGCTCCTCGACCAGCTCCTCGCCGCGCCAGGTCTGCCACGCGACCTCTTCCATGCTGCGGACCTTGCCGTCCTTGCCGGTGAACTCGAACCGCCAGCAGATCGCCGAATGATCGCCGTCGAGCAGCAGTGGCCCGAGCCGCGTGGTCTTCACACCGGCGACCGCGGCCAGCACCGCCGCCTCGCGCGCCGCCAGCGCCTCGCGGCCGACGCGCCATTCGCCGTCGTTCTCCTGGGTGCGGGCGTCGGCTGAATAGAAATTCCTGATCGCACCGACATGGTCGTTGGACTCGACCGTGTCAGCGAAGGCCTGCAGCGTCTTGAGCGAGGGCATCACGGCATCTCCCATTTACCGACTTGTGGTCGGTATTTATCGACTGAGAGTCGGTAAGTCAACTGGCGCCGATACGGAACCTGCGCTAGACATGCGCCATGGCAACCCAGGCCGAGCGGCGCGAGAAGACCAGAGCCGCCATCATCAAGGCGGCGCGGCGCATTTTTGGCGAGCGCGGCTTTGCGGCTGCGACGATGGACGACATCGCCGCGGGGGCGCGCGTCGCCAAGGGCGCGGTCTATCATCACTTCGCGACCAAGGAGGCGGTGTTCGAGGCGGTGTTCGAGCAGGTCTCGCTCGACCTCGTCTCCGATCTCGACCGCATCTCGCGCGCCGAGAACGACCCGCTCGCAGCGATGGCCGCGGGGACGCAGGGTTATTTCGCGGCGTGCTCGAAAGGCCCGACGGGCCAGATCATTTTGCGCGACGGCCCGGCCGTGCTCGGCTGGGAACGCTGGCGCGAGATCGACGCCAAGCATTTCGGCGGAAAATTTCCGCGCGCACTGGCGGCTGCGATGGAGGCCGGCGTGATCGCCAGGCAGCCGATCGAGCCCCTGGCGCGGCTATTGCTCGGTGCGGTGACGGAAGCCGCGGTTGCGGTTTCAGCGGGTCCCGACATCGGCAAGACCGGCACGGATTACGCGCGCGCGTTTCGCTCGCTGCTCGATGCGCTGAGGGTGAAGTAGGCCACAAACACCTCCCCGCGTCGTCCCGGCGAAGGCCGGAACCCATTACCACAGGATCGCGTTGTTGACGCGCGCTGTGGCCCCAGCGTGTTTCATAACCACGGCCGGTGGTTATGGGTCCCGGGTCGCGCTTCGCTTGCCCGGGACGACACCGAGTTTTTGGTTACGTCAATCCTTGTCGTTCTCGAGCTGGAAAATCTGCGAGCCTTCGCCGCTCGAGAGCAGGCCGGTCTTGTTGTAGAGGCCGAGCTTGGCGCGGGTGTCGGCGATGTCGAGGTTGCGCATCGTCAGCTGGCCGATGCGGTCGGCCGGCGCGAAGGCGGCGTCCTCGACCTTCTCCATGCTGAGCCGCTCCGGCGCATAGGTCAGGTTCGGGCTCTCGGTGTTGAGGATCGAGTAGTCGTTGCCGCGGCGCAGCTCGAGCGTCACCTCGCCGGTGACGGCGCGCGCCACCCAGCGCTGCGCGGTCTCGCGCAGCATCAAGGCCTGCGAATCGAACCAGCGGCCCTGATACAGCAGGCGGCCGAGCCGCATGCCGCTGATGCGGTACTGCTCGATCGTATCCTCGTTGTGAATGCCGGTGACCAGCCGCTCGTAGGCGATGTGCAGCAGCGCCATGCCGGGCGCCTCGTAGATGCCGCGGCTCTTGGCCTCGATGATCCGGTTCTCGATCTGATCGCTCATGCCGAGGCCATGGCGGCCGCCGATCACATTGGCCTCGAGGAACAGCGCGACCGGATCGGCGAACGTCTTGCCGTTCAGCGCGACCGGCTGGCCCTCCTCGACGCGCACCACGACCTTCTCAGGCTTGACGTCGCAGTCGGCACGCCAGAACGGCACGCCCATGATCGGATTGACGATGGTGATACCGCTCGAAAGACTTTCGAGATCCTTGGCTTCATGCGTGGCGCCGAGCAGATTGCTGTCGGTCGAATAGGCCTTCTCCGCGCTCATCTTGTAGGCAAAGCCCTGCGCGGTCATGAAGGCCGACATCTCGGCGCGGCCGCCGAGCTCGTCGATGAACTGCTGGTCGAGCCAGGGCTTGTAGATCCGCAACGACGGATTGGTCAGCAGGCCGTAGCGGTAGAAGCGCTCGATGTCGTTGCCCTTGAAGGTCGAGCCGTCGCCCCAGATGTTGACGCCGTCCTCCTGCATCGCCGCGACCAGCATGGTCCCGGTCACCGCGCGGCCGAGCGGGGTGGTGTTGAAATAGGTGATGCCGCCGGTCGAGATGTGGAACGCGCCGGACTGGATCGCCGCGATGCCCTCATGCACCAGCTGGGTGCGGCAATCGACCAGGCGGGCCTTCTCGGCGCCGAAATCCATCGCCTTGCGCGGGATCGCGTCGTAATCGGCCTCGTCGGGCTGGCCGAGATTGGCGGTGTAGGCGAAGACCTTGGCGCCCTTCAGCTTCATCCAGAGCAGCGCCGCTGACGTGTCGAGCCCGCCCGAGAACGCGATGCCGACTTTCTCGCCGGTGGGCAGGCTTTTCAGAATCGTGCTCATGGAACGGTCCAATCGGTCGAAAATGGGTGGTGTTTGGCAGGCCGAATATCAAATTTCGGAAGGCGGGGCACGCCTTTAATCAGGCCTCACGCTCGCTGGGCTCTTCCTTGCCCCGGCGCCAGCGCTGCATCCACCGGTAGCCGGGCATCGCAAGCCGGGTCAGCGCCGCATCGACCGCCTCGTCGGTCAGCCGGGTCGAGGCCCAGCGGTAGATCAGGGCATAGAACAGCCAGACCACCAGAAAGGATACCAGGCCCGCGATCGCGACGTCGGTGAAAAAGTGCCCGCCAAAGGCCATTCGCAAGCCACTGGTGACGATGCCGAACACGGTGGCGCCGGCAAAGGCCAGCGGCCGCCAGGCGGGCGGCGTCAGCGCCGCCGGGGCATAGGTCCAGAACGCGGTGGCGCCCTCGCCGGAGAAGAACGAGCAGTTGCGCGGGCAGCCGCCGCGCGGGTCCCACCACGGCATGAATGGCAGGTCGCCGCCGAACTGCGTCACGAACACCGGCCGCGGCCGGCCCCAATAATTCTTGAAGGTGAAATTGGTGAGGACGCCGGCCGAGAGCAGCATCGTGGTGAGCAGGAACACCGCGGCGCGGCCCGACATCAGCATCGGCCGCTCCGGGCGGATGAATTTCCAGACGATGGTCACGATCGCCGGCAGCACCAGCGCCCAGGCGATCCACATCGCCGCATCGCGCGCGAACGACGCCACCGCATCGAGCTTCAGCGGAAAGGTGTTTTGCGCGGCATCGTAGAACAAGGCCGCCAGCTTCAGGTCGAGCTCGGGATAGATCCCGAACACGAGGCCAATGATGAGCGCCAGCGCCAGCGCGATGACAAGTCCGGTCCGGTTCATGGCGCGCGGTTTAGCCGAGGCAGATGAGGCGGCGCAATCATTTCAAGTAGGCCCGAAGGGCATTCGCCGCCTCGTCAAACAGGAGATCAACGCCATCATTCTCGTTGTAGTCAAACTGCCGCGGAGTATTGAGGGCTGCAGCACCATTCTTCGACTGCGTCTGAAAGACGTTCAGTACTAACCGATCCAGAAGTTCCCGGGTCGCTCTTGGCAAGGTTGAGTCAATAGCCGGCAATTGAGCGAGGATATCTTGCTCAAGCTCGGGAAGGGACAGTTTGCCCAGCTGCGCGTTTACCACGCTTCCCAAGATTGCAGACGCCGCTCTCTGATTCGAATCCATGTTGGTATGAGCTCTCCCGACGAGGGTCACGGCTGCCGCGATTGCGACGGCAATGGCGGAGGCGGCGGCAGCGAGCGCGGCGGCTCGCGCCAGGCGCCGGCGCTGCGGCCGGCAACCAGCCAGTAGACCAGGCCGGCGACAATGCCGGCGCCGGTCATGATCTCCATGTGCCGGCGCACGACGCCTTGGAATTGCATCATATCAGGATCGAACGGAACCAGGCCGAGATAGCAGGCCGCGCCGACAATGGCGCCGCCGACGGCGTAGGCCAGCACGCTCCTGATGTAGAAGGCCTCGGTGAGCAACACCACGATCAGCGCGGGCAGCAGCGCAAAGCCGGAGATGAAGATGAAGCCGAAACCGAGCACGATGTTGACAGCGCTCTGGTCGATCTGGCCGCCGAAATCGCTGATCTCGGGATACAGCACCGCAACGACCACGATGATCCCCGCCACGAAGCAGGCCATCAGGAAACCGAAGGCAACGACGAACAGGCGGCCGATCAAGGCCATCTGATTAATCCGTCATCGCCATCGCGCGCAGCGCCTGGCGTTCGCGGGCCGAGAGCTTTTCGGTCTCCGACTTGAGCTGGCCGCAGGCAGCGAGGATGTCGCGGCCGCGCGGCGTGCGCACCGGCGAGGAATAGCCGGCGTTGAAGATGTATTCGGAGAATTTTTCGATCTGCTCCCAGTCCGAGCACTCGTAGGCGGTGCCCGGCCACGGGTTGAACGGGATCAGGTTGATCTTGGCCGGAATGCCCTTGAGCAGCTTCACCAAGAGCTTGGCGTCATCGAGCGAATCGTTGACGCCCTTGAGCATCACATATTCGAAGGTGATGCGCCGCGCATTGGACGCGCCGGGATAGTCGCGGCAGGCCTGCAGCAATTCCTTGATCGGATATTTGCGGTTCAGCGGCACCAGCTCGTTGCGCAGCTCGTCGCGCACCGCGTGCAGCGAGATCGCGAGCATCACGCCGATCTCGTCGCCGGTGCGCTTGATGTTCGGCACCACGCCCGAGGTCGACAGCGTGATGCGGCGGCGGGAAATGCCGATGCCCTCATTGTCGCCGACGATCAAAAGCGCATCGCGCACCGCGTCGAAATTGTAGAGCGGCTCGCCCATCCCCATCATCACGATGTTGGTGACGCGCCGCGTGCCGTCTTCGCGGTCGGCCCAATCATTCAACCGGTCGCGCGCCACCATCACCTGGCCGACGATCTCGCCGGCGGTGAGGTTGCGCACCAGCCGCTGCGTGCCGGTGTGGCAGAACGAGCAGTTCAGCGTGCAGCCGACCTGCGAGGAAACGCACAGCGTGCCGCGATCGGTTTCGGGAATGTAGACGCACTCGACCTCGTGCGGCCGCTCGAGCTTGTCGCCGCTCGGCAGCCGCAGCAGCCATTTGCGGGTTCCGTCGTTGGAGATCTGCTCGGCGACCACCTCGGGACGGTCGACGGTAAAATGCTTCTCGAGCTCGGCACGCATGTCCTTCGAGACGTTGGTCATCTCGGCAAAGCTTTTGGCGCCGCGGAAATACATCCAGTTCCAGAGCTGCTGGGTGCGCATCTTGCGCTGCGACGGCGAAACCCCGATCTCGCCGAGGCGATCGGCAATCTCGGCGCGCGACAGCCCGATCAGCGACGGCTTCGCCGGCGGCACATAGGTCTCGAGCGGAACCTTTTCGAGCGGCGCATTGGCGCCGGGCACAGCATTGGTGGACTGGATGTCGGTCATGAAACCTCAAATAGGCCTTCCAGCCGGTGCTGGAAAGCCACCAAATACCTCGAATTTGCCTTTCTGAGCCGGTCTTAGCGCCGGCAATCCTGCCCCAGCCGGTCAAGCGCCTGCGCCAGGCCCTTAAGTGCGAAGGTATCGATCGTCTCGGTACCCTTCGCCGAGACGGCTTTTACCGTCACCTCGGCCGATTTGCGCATGGCTTCCACCATCCGCTCCTCCTCGGCCGCATTCTTGATCCAGAGGCCGTCGCCCTGCGTGTACATCGCATAAGTCCCGCCGCCGACCTGGAGCGTTGATTCGGAGCCCGGCTTCACGGTGTAGCCGATCATGACCGAGACTTCGTTGACGACCTTCTCGGCCGGACGGGTCGAGATGAAGGCATAGGCTGGATCGCGCGGCCGGTTCGGCGGGTTGGTCTTCGACGACGACGGCTTGGCGAGCGCAAAGCACACCTTCTTGCCGTTCGGCGACGCCGTGTAGGCGCCCCAGGTGCCGAACTGGCCGATCAACGTCGGCTCGGCACCACCGGCCGCAGCCGCGGCGGGCGACGGCGCCGGCTTGGCTGCGTCCTTGGCCGTATCCTTGGCCGCATCCTTTTTGGGCGCTGCCCGCGCCGGCGCAAGCGAGATGATCCCGCACACCAGGCTACAGGCAACCAATGATGTCAGTATTTGCCGCACGGCCAACTGGTTCCCTCATCATTGTGACTGGAAGATGGCCCGGCGATTCCCCTCCGCCGGCTCGGATGGATAACCGGGAAACGCCTGTTTGGGAAGGCAGTTACGCCTGCACGCGCGCGCTGGCCGCAAGCCGCATCGCGCGTCCATCCTTTTCTTAGCGCTTGCTCGGTGCTTGTCGTCGATCGTCAGCCCTTGGCGCGCGCCGCGCGCTGCTTCTCCCACTGCGCGTCGGTCCATTGCAGCAGGTCCTCGGCACCGGAACTGCGCAAATGCGCGCCGCCGTCCTGCACCACCATCTCGCCATTGATGTAGCCGGCCTGGTCGGAGATCAGGAAGCTCGCGAGATTGGCGAGCTCCGAATGCTCGCCGGCGCGGCCGAGCGGATTGCGATGCGCCCAGCTCTCGCCGCGCCCTTCGGGACGCAATTGCCCGGTCGCGCCAGCCGTCGGAAACGCGCCAGGCGCGATCGCGACGGTGCGAATGCCCTTCGGTCCCCATTCCACCGCAAGGCTCCTGGTCATCGCCAGCACCGCGGTCTTGGCCATCGAGGACGGCACGGTGAAGGCGCGGCCGGTGATGGTCGAGGTCGAGAGGATCGAGAGCACCACGCCCTTGTGCCGGCCTTCGATCCAGCGGCGGCCGGCGGCGAGCGTGCAATACAGCGTGCCATGCAATGTCGGACCGAGGATCGCGTCCGCCGCACGGAATGACAGATGTTCACTCTGCGCAATAAAGGTTGCGGCAGCATTGTTGACGAGAACGTCGATCGGCGAGTCCTGCCACACCTGATCCATCATCGCTTCCACCGCCGCGCCGTCGCGGATATCGCAGCGCGCGGTGGAGACCTTCGCGCCGAGCTCACTGCAGAATTTGGCTGCGGTTTCCTCCAGCAGGCCCTCGCGGCGTCCGCAGATGATCAGTTCGGCGCCGAGTTCGGCAAAGCGGCGGCCCATCGCCGCGCCCAGGCCGGAGCCGCCGCCGGTGATCAGAATGCGCTTTTTCGCTAGCAGGCCTTTTTCAAACATAGTTTGATCCGTCCGCTTTGTATTGTCGCTCCGCCGCAAATCCGGCATGAAGCTTTCAGGTCTTTTTGCGTCCGAAACTCAGGTGTGTCCATGAAAGCCATCCTCTGCTCGCAATACTGTCAACCCGACGATCTCGTGCTGGCTGACGTGCCCGATCCGGTGGCCGGTCCGGGCGAAGCCGTGATCGCGATCAAGGCGGCGGCGCTGAATTTCTTCGACATCCTGATGATCCAGGGCAAGTACCAGATCAAGCCGCCGTTCCCGTTCTCGCCGGCCGCCGAAGTCGCCGGCGTGATCGAGAGCGTCGGCGCCGGCGTCACTGATCTCAAGGTTGGCGACCGCGTCGTCGCGTCGTGCGGCCACAACGGCGCGCGCGACAAGATCGCGCTGCCGGCGAATTCGATCGTGAAGATTCCTGACAGTCTCGATTACGACCGCGCCGCCGGCATCATCATCATCTACGGCACTGCGCTGCATGCACTGGAAGATCGCGCCAGCCCGAAGCCGGGTGAGACGCTCGCGGTGCTGGGCGCCGCCGGCGGCACCGGACTTGCCGCATGCGAACTCGGCAAGCTGATGGGCCTCAAAGTCATTGCCTGCGCGTCGTCGGACGAGAAGCTTGCATTCGCCAAACAACACGGCGCCGAGCTGACGCTGAACTACGCCAAGGAAGATCTCAAAGAGGGTCTGCGCAAGCTGACCGACGGCAAGGGCGCCGACATCGTGTTCGATCCGGTCGGCGGCGCCTATGCCGAGGCCGCGCTGCGCTCGACCGCATGGGAAGGCCGCTTCCTGGTGATCGGCTTTGCCGCCGGCGACATTCCGAAGATCCCGCTCAACCTCGCCCTGCTGAAGGGTTGCGACATCAGAGGCGTGTTCTGGGGCGCCTGGGCGCGGCTCAATCCGGAGAAGAACCGGAAGAACCTCGAAAAGCTCGTGCAGTGGACCGCGGAAGGCAAGATCTCGTCGCACGTCGACCGCACCTTCCCGCTGTCGCAGACCGCAGAAGCGCTAAAGGTGCTTGCCGGCCGCAAGGCGATGGGCAAGGTGATCCTGCATCCGGGAAGTTGAGGGCCGACGACCGCGCGCTCCTTATCATCACCGTCATGCTGAGGAGCGCGCATCGCGCGCGTCTCGAAGCACGACGGCCCCGGACCGGGCCGTGCATCCTTCGAGGCTCGCAAGCGCTCGCACCTCAGGATGACGGATCGAGAGCAGTAGCCCAGATGCTCCTACCTCCCCTTGAAAGGGGAGGTCGCTTTGTTCGTCAGAGCAAAGCGGGTGGGGATCTGCTCTCTCCGCGTGCAGCGTCGCCTGCGGCTGACCCCCATCCCGACCTTCCCCCTTTCAGGGGGAAGGAGAAGAGAGAGCTCACTCCTCCTCTGCTGGCACCCCGCGCTTCAGCGCGGGGCGCGCAATCGTGAGCAAACCCTGTGAACTTTCTCCGGATTTGCGCACGCTGCCGCAATCAAACCCAAATTTCTCCCGATTCGAAGCGACCAAGGTCGCTTTTTGGGCCCAATCGCAAGGCGATTAAGAGTCCGTAACGGGCGCTCAGGGACCCCAACAAGAACAACAACCAGACACCAGAGATGCCCGATTGTTGCGTCATAGTATCGGGGAAGCATCATCATGGTGGGGAAGCCAACACACGTTCACGGCAGCGATCCGCCACGCGACGCGATCAACGCTGGTATCAACGATCCTGAATTTGCACCTTATCGCTACCGGCGACCACATCGGGCAGCCATCGACATCGGCACGGACGAACCCGCCCCGCTGTTTCTTTCAAGCCCAATCGACGACGCGGACTGGCACGGGCGCACCACGATTCCACGTTCGCGCCTCCGCACCGGCCTGCTGACAATTTCGGCCGTCGCACTTGTCGCGGCTGCGGTGGTCGGGCTGTGGTCCATCGGCAGCGTGCGCGACGCGGTCCTGAGCGCCAAGGCCGCGCTGGTCGGCGTCTCGCCGATCGAGGCCCGCGCGGAAATCGCTGAAGCGGTTCGCGCCGCGGCCACCGAGGTGTCGCCCGCCACTGCAAGCCCGCCGTCACGCGCGCAGATCGCCGCCGCCTATCAGGAAGCGATCAAGAGCGACGTCGTTGCGCGCGAAACGCCTGTGGCTGCACCGATCGAGCCACCACCACCGGCGGCGCCACCGGCAAGACGCCTCGATCCGGATGACGTCGCAGGCCTCCTGAAGCGGGCCAACAGCCTGCTTGCGATCGGCGACATCGTATCGGCACGGCTGCTGCTCGAGCGGGCCGCGGATGCGCAGGACGCGGATGCGGCGCTGTTGCTGGCGCGCACCTACGATCCCGACGTGCTGGGGACCTTGGACAAACGGAGCATCACGCCCGATCCGGACGCAGCGCGCTTCTGGTATCGCAAGGCCGCCGAACTCGGCTCGCAGCCCGCACAGCAACGACTCGCGCAATTGCAGAACTAGGCTCATCTCAGAATCAAGCTTATCTCGAGGGACATATGCGACGCTTGTTTGGATTGGTCGTATTCACAACGATGATGATTTGCGGCCCAGCGGCGCGGGCCGAGCAGACCGAATTCGACCCGGCCAAGGTCAGCGACAGCCTGAAAGCGATCTTTCAGTACGGCTCGGTGAGCACCAAGCAGGCCCTCAACGCCAACACGGTCACGCTGATCTCGGGCACGATCGGCGGCACCTATGTTCAGTTCGGCGCCGATCTCGCCTCCGTGCTCGACGACGGCAACAAGTTGCGCATCCTGCCGATCGTCGGGCGCGGCTCGGTGCAGAGCGTCGCCGACATCCTGTTTCTGCAGGGTGTCGATCTCGGCATCGTTCGGTCTGACACGCTCGAATATCTCGAGCGGAAGGGCATCGCGAAAGATATCAAGAAACAATTCACCTACGTGACCAAGCTCTATAACGAAGAGATGCATGTGATCGCGTCGAAATCGATCCGCAATCTCAGGGACCTCGAGGGCAAGACCGTCAGCGTCGACCTTCCCAATGGCGGCACCTTCGTGACCGCGCTGACCGTGTTCGAGCGGCTCGGAATGAAGCCGAAGGTCGTCTATGTCGAGCAGCGCATCGCGCTGGAGAAATTGAAGGCCGGCGAAATCGACGCCGTGATCGTGTGTGGCGGCAAGCCTTACAAGTCCGTGAGCGGCTTCAAGGACGATCGGTTCCACCTGGTGACGGTCAACTACGAGAAGCCGTTGCAGGGCGACTATCTGCCCGCGAGCCTGTCGGCCAAGGACTATCCCAACCTGATTTCGGGCGAGGATCGCGTCGACACGATCGCCGTTCCTGCCGTGCTTGCGGCCTACAACTGGGCGCCGAACACCGAGCGCTACCACAAGCTGGCTAATTTCGTGGATGCGTTCTTCACCAAATTTCCGACATTCCAGAATCCGCCGTTCCATCCGAAGTGGCGGGAGGTCTCGCTGTCGGCACCGCTGCCGGGTTGGCAACGCCTGCCAGTGGCCCAGCAATGGCTCGACCGCCATGGCGTCGAAGCCGTCTCGCGCAGCCGTTTCGATGAATTCCTGAAGCAGAGCCCGGCGGCCGCACGTCTGCAGAGCGACGCCGACAAGGAGGCGCTGTTCAAGCAGTTCCAGGCGTGGGACGCAGAAAAAAACACCCGCTCCCAACTGCGCGCCGGCGAGAAACGGTAGCCTCCCGGGACCCGGATGGAGCGCAGCCTAATCCGGGCCTCGTGCGTGAGCTGACGCCGGATTACGCTGCGCTCCATCCGGGCTGCGCCTCCAACCTCCCCTTGAAAAGGGGAGGTCGCTTTGCTCGCAGAGCAAAGCGGGTGGGGATCTGCTCTCTCCGCAGATACAGCGTCGCCTGCGGCTGACCCCCATCCCGACCTTCCCCCTTTCAGGGGGAAGGAGAAGAGAGAGCGAAAGTCGCACTACGCCTGCGGCGCTCCCTCGTCCGGCACCCCGCGCTTCAGCGCGGCACGCGCGGCTTCGCGATGCTCCGGCATGATGTGGCTCGCCACCAGGCGCAGCGCGGTTGCCAGCACCGCGGCGTCATCGGTGAAGCCGAGGATCGGCAGCATGTCCGGCACGAAATCGAACGGCAGAATGAAATAGGCGATTGCGCCAAGCAGCGCCGCCTGCACATGGCGCGGCGTCTGCCGGTCGAAGGCGCAGTAATAGGCGGCCAGCAGGTCCTCGGCGAAGGGCAGGTTCGCCACCACCTTCTTGAACTTGATCCAGAAGCGGCGGCGCACGCTTTCCGGGTCCTGGGCCAGCCGGTCGGCAGGCCCAAATCCCACACCGTGTTCGCTCGATGTCATCGATGGGTTCCTCGACGTCGCGACAGTTTCGCGGCGGACACTTCGAATCTGGGGATGTCGGCCAACCGGCGCAAGATTGCGACCGGCTGGGTCAATTGACCCCAAGCTGCCGTGCGATTGCGTTCATGGCCTTGGCGAGGTCGATGTCGCGCTTGGTCACCCCGCCGACATCGTGGGTCGCCAGCACGACCTCGACGGTCTTGTAGACGTTCTTCCATTCAGGGTGATGGTCGTTCTTCTCGGCGACCAAAGCGGCGCGGGCCATGAAGCCGAAGGCCTCGTTGAAGTCCTTGAAGACGAAGGTCTTTGCGATCGCCTCCCGCCCGGCCAGCTCCGACCAGCCGGCCAGCTCCCAAAGGGCGGCCTTCCTTGCTTCCGCTGACAGCCGTTCGACCATGGCAATCCTCCCGTTTGACGCCGACCTTAGCCTAGAGCCTATTCCGTTCCGATTGAATCGGAACGGGGCTCTAGATTCTTGTTTTGACGCGTTTTCTTCACGCGAACCGGTGTCCACTTCGCTGGAAAACGCTCTGACAACCGGCCTCCGGGCGGGATCCAAGCCGAAAATAAGGCCAAAATCGCGTCCTATCGCCGCTGGTAACCATGAAGCAGATGTAACATCTGTATCTTCAGGAATTTGCTATAAATCTGGGATGTATGCGCGTTGGTAGTTTGCGAGATTGAGCCCCGACGATTGCGAGATCGATGACAGACGGCCCCGCCAGCATATCGCCCAAGCCGCTGCGTTCGGCAAAGCGGCGGCTGATGTTCGTCTTGATCGCAGGCGCGCTCGCCATCGTCGGCGCGCTGACCGCAGGTTATTATTTCGCGGTGCGCCCGGTGACGCTGCGGATCGCGGTCGGTCCCGCCAACAGCGATGACCTCAAGGTGGTTCAGGCGCTGGCGCAGGCCTTCAATAACCAGCAGCACACCCAGGTCAAGCTAAGACCGGTGCAGACCGATGGCGCCACCGCGAGCGCGCAGACGCTGGCCGACGGCAAGGCCGACCTCGCCATCATCCGCGGCGATCTCGAGGTGCCAAAGAATGCACAGGCGGTCGCGGTGCTGCGCAAGAATGTCGTGGTGATGTGGGCCCCGCCGGCGGCAAAGGGCAAGGGCCGCAAGGCCACGAAGATCACCAAGATCACGCAACTCGCCGGCCGCAAGATCGGCGTCGTCGGCCGGACCCCGGCCAATGTCAATCTGCTGAAGCTGATCCTGCAGCAGTATGGCGTCGACCCGATGAAGGTCGAGATCGTCCAGTTCCCGGCCAATGAGGCCGCCGACGCCATCAAGAACCTGAAGGCCGACGCCTATCTCGCCGTCGGTCCGGCCAACAGCAAGATCACGATCGATGCGATCACGGCGTCGATCAAGGACGGCGGCGAGCCGACCTTCCTGCCGATCGACGCCTCGGAGGCGATCGCGCAGAACCATCCCGCCTACGAGGCTGCGGAAATCCCCGCCGGCTCGCTCGGCTCCTCCGACCGGCCCGATGACGAAGTGAAGACGATCAGCTTCTCGCACCACATTGTCGCGCGAAAGGGCGTGTCGGACGCGACGGTCGCAGCATTCACGCGGCAATTGTTCGCGATCCGGCAGTCGCTCAAGAACGATTTCCCGCTCGCGGCCAAGATCGAGACGCCCGACACCGACAAGGACGCCACCATCCCGGTGCATCCTGGCGCGGCCGCCTTCGTCGACGGCGAAGAGAAGACCTTCCTCGATCGCTACAGCGACTACATCTGGTGGAGCCTGATGGCGTTCTCGGCGATGGGCTCGGCCGGCGCGTGGTTCGCCGGCTACCTCAAGCAGGACGAGCGCAACACCAACACCTCGCAGCGCGAGCGTCTGCTGGAGATGCTGAAAACCGCGCGGCAAAGCGACTCCACCGAAGAGCTCGACCAGATGCAGGCGGAAGCCGACGATATCCTGCGCCACACGCTGGACTGCTTCGAGCATGGCGCCATCGAGGAAGGCACGCTGACCGCGTTCAACATCGCGCTCGAGCAATTCCACAACGCCGTCGCCGACCGCAAGGCGCTGCTGTTGAGCATGCCGCAGAATTTGCAGCGGACTGCGAGCCAGTTCAGGGCAGCGGGGACGGCGTAGGCATTCTATCCGCGAACTCTTTTCGCCTCTCCCGCTTGCGGGGGAGGCCGACGCGCTCGGCAGCGCTCTTGCGCGCCGGGGCGCGTCGGGTGGGGGCTCTCTCCGCGGCATGACTCGTGGAGAGAGCCCCCACCCCACCCTCCCCCGCAAGCGGGAGAGGGAGCCCGGCTTGCGTGCTCACCTCACATGTGCCCGCCCCTGTAATCTCTCCGTCATGGAATTTTTCTAGGTCTTGGCACGCGTGCGGCGCATTGTCGCTGTGACCTGAGGAGGCTCCCCATGACGATCCGGTTTTCGCGAAGGCTCACCCGCCGACGCTTTCTCTCGACGGCGGCTGCGGCCGGTGCCGGTGTGATCGCGATGCCATATCTGTCGCGCGCCGCCGATCGCCCTGTGATCACCCATGGCGTGCAGTCCGGCGATGTCGGCGTTGACGGCGGCGTGGTGTGGGCGCGTGCGGACCGGCCGGCGCAGATGATGGTCGAGGTCGCCACCACTGAGTCGTTCAAGGACGCCCGTGCGCTGCCGCCGATCACGGCGCTGCCGGAGAGCGACTTCACCGCAAAAATGCTGCTGGAGAACCTGCCCTCCGGCCAGGACATCTTCTATCGCGTCCGCTTCCGCGACCTCGCCCATATCGACATCGTCGGTGAGCCCGTGGTCGGCCGCTTCCGCACCGCGCCGAGCGACCGCCGCGACGTCTCCTTCGTGTGGGGCGGCGACGTCGCCGGCCAGGGCTGGGGCATCAACCCCGACGACGGCGGCATGATCACCTTCGCCGCGATGAAGAAGCACAATCCGGATTTCCTGCTGCACTCCGGCGACACCATCTACGCCGACGGCGTGATCCCTTCCGAGGTGAAGCTTCCTGACGGCAAGGTCTGGAAGAACGTCACGATTCCCGAAAAGGCCAAGGTCGCCGAGACGCTCGACGAATACCGGGCCGCGCACAAATATAACTTCCTCGACAGCAATGTCCGCGCCTTCAATGCCGAGGTACCGATCTTCGTGCAGTGGGACGACCACGAGGTGACCAACAACTGGTCGCTGTCGAAGCAGCTGCCGGCGTCCTACAAGGAACGCGACATCAATGTGCTCGCCGCGCGCGCGGCAAAAGCCTTCCACGAAATGTATCCGATGCGCGAGAGCATCGTCGAGCCGGGCCGCGTCTATCGCACGCTGAGCTACGGTCCGCATCTCGACGTGTTCATGCTCGACGAGCGCAGCTATCGCGGCCCCAACGGTCCGAACCTGCAGGAGCAATACGGCCCCGACGCCTATTTCATCGGTCCGGATCAGATGGCCTGGCTGAAGCGCGCGCTGCTCAATTCGCGCGCCACCTGGAAGGTGATCGCCTCCGACATGCCGCTGTCGCTGATCGTCTATGACGATGCCGCCAACAAGAAGGGCTCGGAAGCGTTTGCGCAGGGCGACGGCCCGGCGCGCGGCCGCGAGCTCGAGATCGCCGACATCCTGCGCTTCATCAAGACCGCCGGCATCGTCAACACAGTGTGGCTGACCGCCGACGTGCACTATGCGGCCGCGCACTACTACAACCCGAACAAGGCCCAGTTCCAGGAGTTTGATCCGTTCTGGGAATTCGTCTCCGGCCCGCTGCACGCCGGCACGTTCGGTCCGAACGAGCTCGACAACACGTTTGGACCCGAAGTGAAATTCATCAAGGCGCCGGGCGAAGCGAACCAGAACCTGCCGCCGTCGGCCGGCATGCAGTTCTTCGGCCACGTCAGGATCGACGGCAAGAGCGGCCAGATGACGGTGAGCCTGCGCGACCGCATCGACGCCGAACTGTGGGCGATCACGCTCGACCCGAAGCCGGTGTAATCGGGTCGCAGCCGCGGCGGAACCGCACTCCCGGTCCTGCAGGCCCTTGCTCAAGGCAAGGGCGACACGATTTGGCCGGGGATGGACGTCCGCGGCCTCTTCCGGTATCGACACCACAGCCAATATGCTGGGGGCGCCCGAAGGGGGGCGGAGCATGAGGCGCTGCGAGTTGATTCGCGTGCTGGGTGGCATCGTCGCGGGGTTGCGGCCGCGCCGCCTGGTTGTCGTTGCGATTGCCGTGTTCGCGCTGCTGCCGATCGAAGTCAGCGACGCCGGCTGGCTGCCTGATCTTTTCAAGACTTCATCCAAGCACGCCAAATCGCCAAAGCGCGCGAAGTCGGCAAGGCCGGCCAAATTGGCAAGGCACCGCGCTCAGCCGAAGCACCGCGCTACGCGGCTTGCCGCCCTTGGGCCGGTCGCCCTGCCGCCGTCCGTGCTCAAGCCGGCCGCAGCCAAATGCGATCCCTCGACATTCCGGATCGTTCTGGATGTAGGACATACCGCTGAATCGGAAGGCGCGATCAGCGCCCGGAATGTCACCGAGTTCGCCTTCAACCTGCGCCTTGCGCGACTGATCGAGGAGAGGTTGAAGGCCGAAGGCTTCACTGAGACCAGGCTGCTTCTGACCGAAGGCAGGGCCAGACCCAGCCTCTTCAAGCGGGTCGCCGCCGCCAACAATCTGCACGCGGATCTCCTGCTGTCGATCCACCATGACTCCGTGCCCAACAAAATGCTCGAGGACTGGGAATTCGAGGGCAAGAAAAGCCACTTCAGCGACCGCTTCAGCGGTTACTCCGTTTTCGTTTCCCGGGACAATCCGGAGTTCAAGACGAGCCTCCAGTTCGCCGAACTGATCGCGAGGGAAATGAAGGCCCAGGGACTTCAGTATGCCGAGCAATACAGCCAGGCCATCATGGGTCGCTACCAGCACCCGCTGCTGAACAAGGAAACCGGCGTCTACAGCTATGACGAGCTGATCGTGCTCCGAAAGACCTCGATGCCATCAGTCCTGCTGGAGGCGGGCTCGATCATCAACCGCGACGAAGAACTCAAGATGGACTCGCCCGAGCGCCGCAACATCATCAGCAGCGGTGTCGCTTCTGCCGTGAAGGAATTCTGCGAGCCGCGATGGGCGCTCCTCGGTCCGCTCTGATCGCCCTGTGACGTCCCGAGCTCTCAGCGAAAACGCGGTCCGATCGGCGCCAGCCGATGTCATCCCTGCTTGCCGGTCTCGATCTCCTTGAGCCTGGCAAGCGCCTGCTCGAACTTGGCGTTGAACAGCCACATCGCATCGAGGATTTCGCGGAAGGTCGCAGACGTTCTTGCCCTGTCGGCCCGGCCGAAGGCGAAGATGCTGTTGTTTCGCAAATATCCCATGATCCTGGGATCGGAGATTCTGTAGCCGACGAGGTTGCCTGACTGCAGCGCGGCCCTGGTCGGGGTGGGAATGATCTGGATGAGCTCGAAGAGCTTCATTTGATCGATCGGATCGGGCAGGGCTTTTGCGATCGCGGGGACCTGCGGGAAAATATCCGCGTGTGCGTTCATGAGCGCATCCCGCACCGCGGTCCAGTGATTGAACCGGTGATCGAGATTGCCAGCCCGTGCTTCTTCCCTGTCGTCGCGACGGCTCAGTGCCGGATCGAGGGCTGCGATCGATCCCTTGATGGCTGACCACTTCCTTTGACCGTTGCGATCCTCGGACGGACCGGTCTGCAGGCTTCCCTTGTAGGTGTTCGACCGCGCATTGCCGGCATTTTGTTTGCCGTTCGTCTCCGCGAAGAAAAGGCCGAGGCTGATACGGCCCGCGGCGGCGGCGTTCGCGGCATCCAGCCCCCTGGCGCGCGCGATCGCGGTCGCAAGGTCGACCACGTCCTTGAACGGCGTATCGGATCCTTGTGCGCTCGCGGGCGGCGCCTCCATCACGTCAAACAGCGCCCTGTACTCATCGAGCAGCGGCTCATTGTCGGCATCAAAATAGGCCGGAGGGATGCCGAATCTGTTGGGTCTGCCGATCCTGGACGGCAGCGCATCGGTGAGATCCTTGTATGCGCTCATCATCTCGACACGGGCAAGATAGAGGGCCTGGCCCGGCAGGTTGGGCAGCGGCTGCCTGGAATCGATCTGAGCGCGTCGCTGGCGCAGGATCGAGACGAAGGTCTTCAGGGCATTGTCGTAGGTCTCGCGCACGGCCGATTGCCCGTTCGTGAGGGCGACCGGCCCCGCGACGGCTGGAGACGTGAGACCACCGATGACGGCCGAGGCCAGCGGCAGGACCGCACTGGGCCCCGTTGCAACCGGCAGCGCGAGGAGCAGCCCTAGGGATAGCGCCAGTGCGGGCGCAGCGGCAGATGTCCTGATCGCCATGACAGCTTCCCGATGCCTGTGCGTCGTCGAATCCGACACAATGGATCGTAGACGACGAACGCGCCGGCTGCGAGCACGCTCGGCCCGAAGCCGGTCCGACCCGACCACAGCGGCGACGGGATTGCTGCACTCCCTCTCCCGCTTGCGGGGGAGGGTCGGGGTGGGGGTATCACCGCGAATCACCTAGCGGAGGGAGCCCCCACCCGGATTGCATCTTCGATGCAATCCGACCTCCCCCGCAAGCGGGAGAGGTGAAGGCAGGGCCAGCGCGGCCAGTGATGAACCGCGCGAGCGGTTCGGGCGACCATATCAGGCCCAGCCGCTTCCGGGCCGGGCCTGATTGATGAGTAGCCGATTTGAGACGCGCCATGCCATTGATTGCCGCTCTTCTCCTGCTCGCGCCGTCGCTGGCGCCGGCGCAGCCGGCACAGGATGCGCAGGCGGCGAAGATCCGCGACGCCTTCACTTCGGCCTATGGCAAGGCGTTGAGCGCCGAGTTCGGTAAATCGCTGCGCGACAATGCCGATCCCGCCTGTCTTGCGAGCAAGGGCATCGAAGCCGGCCAGCTCGAGGCGCGCGGCCGCGACGTCGTGATCAAATGGGGTGCGCGGCTGATCGACGGCACCGATGCGCTGATCGACCAGAACGTCTATGCCGAGAAATTTCCGGCGGCCGCCGAGCTCGACAGGCTGCAGCAGAATGCGGACGTCAAGAAATACCTCGCGCTGGCAGCTCCGATGCAGCAGGCGAAAATCCTCGACACGGTGTTCGAGCGGTTCGACCGCTACGCGCTGGTGAGCCGGATCAAGCTCACGGCGGTCTCGCCGCTGGCGACCGGCAACGATGAATTGCTGCGCAAGAATCCGACCGAGGCCACCGAAGCTGCGCTGGAGGCGTTTTCAAAGCGCAACAAATCGAAGGCGCTGACGCGCTTCCTGGATTTGTCCGAGCAGGCCTCAGCAGTGCGATCGGCCTCGATCGCAAAGGATAAAGTGCCCCCGGGCGCGCCGCTGTCCTTCCTCAAGGGGATCGAGGCCGATCTTGCCGAGCTCTGCATCGGCTCGCGGCGCTAAAGCGCGATGAGATCTGGTCGAATCATCATCGCGCTTTGGCCTCTTGTTTGAGCATGATCTTTTCGGAAAACCGCTTCACACTTTTCCGGATCATGCTCTAAACGCCTTACTTCGGTCCGCGCCTCAGCGCCGCCTCCAGCGTTTCGCTCGTACATGGCTTGGTCAGCCGCGGCTTGTCGGCGAGCGATCCCGGCAGCCTGATATCAGCGCCATAACCCGTGACGAACGCGAAAGGCACCTTCAGCGCATCGAGCCGCTCGGCTATCGCGAACGTCTTTTCGCCCCTGAGCAGGCCGACGTCGAGCAGCGCGAAATCCGGTGCCCGTTCGGCGATCAGCTCAAGCGCGCGGGCAACGTTCGCAGCGGTTCGCACCGTGCGGGCGCCGAAGCCGAGGATGGTGTCCTCGAAATACAGCGAGATCATCGGATCGTCCTCGACCACGAGGACATCGCCGGGCATGCCGGCATTGGGTGCGAAATCCATGGCGCGCCAGTTTCCGTTTGCTAGAGCTTGTTGTTTTGACGCGTTTTCTTCACGCGAACCGGTATCCACTTCGCTCGAAAACGCTCCAAAGCATGGATGAGAGACCGGATCAGTCCGGCCGGATGGCCCGCGACCGGCGCCTGAAAGCACGCCGGCTGTTCCCTGGATGAAACCATCACATCGCGCGCTGGCGCGTCTGTTCACTAGTGAACATAAGTCCAGGAACTTTCTGGTTATGGTCCGCGTTGGGTTTGCAGGATTTTCCAATGATTGCCAAACGGACCGAGTTGGCCGGGACAAGTGACCGGCCGTTCAACAATCTCTTGCGCCGGCTGAACGCCGTGGACTACGAGCTGATCGCGCCGCATCTTGCGCTGGTCGAAGCGGCGGCCGGCGATCTGCTGTACAATCCCGGCGACGACGTTCAGATCGCGCATTTCCCATGCGGACCGAGTCTTGCCTCCTACATGGTGCCCAATGAGGACGGGCGCGATGTCGAGACCATCCTGGTCGGCCGCGAGGGCGCGGTCGGCGGCATCGTCAGCCAGGGCTTCCTGCCGGCCTATACCCGCATCACCGTCAAGTTCGGCGGGCCATTTGTGCGGCTGCCGGTCAGCAGACTCGACGCCGCCAAGCTGAAGTCGATCTCGGTGCGCAACATCTTCGCGCGCTATGCCGACTGCATGCTGGCGCAGATCTTCCAGTCGACCGCCTGCAATGCGATTCACTCGATCGAGCAACGCGCCGCGAAATGGATCATCTCGGCGATCGAGCGCACCAACGGCAACGGCGTGGTGCCGCTCACCCATGAGCAGCTCTCGACCTTGCTCGGCGTCGGCCGCAGCTACACCAGCCGGGTGATCCAGAACTTCAAGGCGGAAGGCGTGCTGGAGACCCGCCGCGGCGCGATCGTGATCCGCGCCCCGGACAAGCTGCGGCAGCGCTCCTGCCTGTGCAACGAGGCGGTCAAGGATCATTTCGAGGAGGTGCTGCGCGGGGTCTATCCGAGCGAGGACAACCCGGCGAACTAAGTCCGCTGCGGACGGCTGACTTCGCACCACAAATTCGAGGCTTTTTGTAGCTCGTCATGCCCGGGCTTGTCCCGGCCATGACGATGCGGAAAAGTCAGCGCAAGCACCAACGAAAGGTGCCGTCGGCGACGAGGGGAAAGCATCCGACTATCGCGGACCGCGAAAATCACGCTACACTCGCGTCATGAGTGGGGCAGAACTTCACGCCGTCTTTGACATCGCAGCATGGGGCGCGGCCGCGATCGCCATGTGGTGGCTGTCACGCCAGCGCGGGCTGCAGTTTCCCCGGCAATCCTTCGAGCTCTCCTATATCGCCGCGCTGGTGTTCGGCGCCGGTATCGGCGCCTACATTTTCGGCACGCTGAACCTGTGGTTCTCAGGCATGTCGGGCATCGCCCGCTCGGTCGAGGGCGCGCTGGCCGGCGGCATCGTCGCGATCGAGCTCTATAAATGGCTGCATGGGATCTCGCTGCGCACCGGGGCGCGGTTCGCGCTGCCGCTCGCGGTCGGCGTCGCGGTCGGCCGGCTCGGCTGCTACTTCGCGGGGCTCGAGGATTTCACCTACGGCACGCCGACCACGTTGCCCTGGGGCCACGATTTCGGCGACGGCGTGCTGCGCCATCCGGTGCAGCTCTATGAGAGCCTGGCGATGGCGGCGTTCGCGGCCTTCTACGTCGTGATGGTGTTGAACCGCAACGCCGCTGTTATCACCAATGGATTCTACCTCGTGCTGTTCTATTACGGGCTGCAGCGCTTCGTATGGGAATTCATCAAGCCCTACGGCGCGCTGATCGGGCCTTTCTCGCTGTTCCACCTGCTGTCGCTGTTTGTCATGGTCTATGCCGCACTCATGCTGGCGACGGCCCCAAATGTGAGCTTGAAGCATGAACGCGCCGCTGCGTAAGGCCCGCCCCTACATCTTCTGGGGCCAGACCCAATCGCTTTGCGAGACCTGCCTGACCCTGGTGCCGACCAAGATCCAGATCCTCGGCAACGAGGTCTGGTACGAGAAGCGGTGCAAGCAGCACGGCGTCCAGTCGACGCTGGTCTCGACCGATGCGGCCTATTGGCGGCTGTGCAAGGATTTCATCAAGCCCGGCGACCGGCCGCTCGCCTTCCAGCGCCACACCGAATTCGGCTGCCCCTACGATTGCGGGCTGTGCCCGGACCACGAGCAGCATTCCTGCCTGGCGCTGATCGAGATCACCGAGCACTGCAACCTGACCTGCCCGGTGTGCTTTGCGGATTCCTCGCCGGCACGCTCAAGCTTCACGCCGCTGGCAAAGATCGAGAAGATGCTCGACGCGCTGGTGGCGAGCGAGGGCGAGCCCGATCTCGTGCAGATCTCCGGCGGCGAGCCGACGCTGCATCCGGACTTCTTCGCCATTCTGGATGCGGTACGCGCCCGCCCGATCCGCCACGTCATGATCAACACCAACGGCCTCAGGATCGCGCGCGAGCCGGATTTCGTGGCGAAGCTTGCCGAGAATAGGCGCGGGCTGGAGGTCTATCTGCAGTTCGATTCGCTCAAGCGCGACGCGCTGGTCAATTTGCGCGGCGCGGATTTGCGCAAGATTCGCCAGCAGGCGCTGGAGAACCTCGAGCGCGAGGGCGTCTCGACCACGCTGGTCGCCACCATCAAGCGCGGCGTCAACGATGCCGAGATCGGCGACATCGTCCGCCATGCACTCTCCTGGAAGTGCGTGCGCGGCGTCACGCTGCAGCCGGTGCAGGACGCCGGCCGCAACGAGCATTTCAACAAGGACACCGACCGCATCATGCTGTCGGAGATCCGCCAGCGCGTGGTCGAGACCGGAGTATTCGGCGACAAGGACATGATCCCGCTGCCGTGCAATCCCGAGAGCATCTCGATCGGCTACGGCCTGCGCAATGGCGACAAGGTGCTGCCGCTGACCTCGCTGATCCCGCAGGAGCAGCTCGTCGCTGTCATGCCCAACACGATCAGCCCGGAAAAATATCCGGTGCTGCGGGAAAAGTTCGTCGACCTGTTCTCGCTGTCGTCGGGGCCGCTGAACACAAGCGAGCGGATCTGCGAATTGCTGTGCTGCCTGCCGAGCTTCGAGGTGCCGGAGGGCCTGACTTACGAGAACGTCTTCCGCGTCACCATCGTGCAGTTTCTCGATCGCTTCAATTTCTGCGTCGGCAACGTCAAGCGCAGCTGCATCCACTTCGTCACCGAGAGCGGCGCGATCATCCCGTTCGACACCTACAATCTGTTCTACCGCGACGGAAAGATCGACGGCATCCGCGCGAGCCTGGCCGGCCAGACTTATCGCGAAGCACGGCAGACCGAGGAGGTGCCACGATGAGCGACGAGAGCCGGCCCATCATGCCCGACGGATCGCCTCCACCCTCGCTGCCTCCACGGCTCCCTCCGCAGCGCGGCGGCTGCGCGACCGCATTCATGGCGCTGTTTGGCGTGGCGCTGCTGCTGCCGGGGCTCTGCGCGGTCCTGTTCGGGGTCGGCGCCTTCACCTCGGCGAGCCCCGATCCCGGGCTCCTCTTTCTGGCTTTGCTCGGGCTCGCGGTCGGCTTCGCCGGCGTGATGCTGATCCGCGCCGCGATCAAGGGGAGCTAGAGGTCGACAGTGATCAACAATTTCGACCAGACCCCACCGAGCCGACCGCCCGAACCGCGGCAACGCAACGGCTGCGCCACCGCTTTCATGCTTGTCGTGGGGGTGATCTTGCTGATCCCGGGCGTCCTGTGCGCCATCCTCAACGTCAAATACGGCGCCGGATCCGGCAGCGACCCCCTGACCTCGTTCGGGTTGCTGGTGGCGCTTGGCGGACTTGGGCTGATCTTGTTTACGCTTACCCGGTAACATGGCCGAATCAATGCCGAAAAGTCCCTCAAAACCCGCCTTCGGGACCAAAATCAGGCTCCCAAACGGCCAATAAACCGTTGTTTTTTGGCGATTTCTGACTATATTGCGCCGCAACGCGCAAGGTGCCCGGTCCTCTGACCGGGCTTCCTTTTTGGGGTGATGCGTCCCCGTCAAATTTCTTGGGTATGAGCGTGATCCGGGCCCGGTAGGGCCACGTGAGCGAGCGGCCGGCCAAATTGGTTCGGCGAGATCGCGCATCTGACCATTGCACGACCAGAAGAAGAGCCATGAACCTTCGCAACGTCGCCATTATCGCCCACGTCGACCACGGCAAGACCACCCTTGTCGACCGCCTGCTGCAGCAATCCGGCACCTTCCGCGAAAACCAGAAGGTCACCGAACGCGCCATGGACTCCAACGATCTGGAGCGCGAGCGCGGCATCACCATCCTGGCCAAGGCCGCCTCGGTGCAGTGGAAGGACATCCGCGTCAACATCGTCGACACCCCGGGCCACGCCGATTTCGGCGGTGAGGTCGAGCGCATCCTCAACATGGTGGACGGCGCGCTGGTGCTGGTCGATGCCGCCGAGGGCCCGCTGCCGCAGACCAAGTTCGTGGTCTCGAAGGCGCTCAAGATCGGGCTGAAGCCGATCGTCGTCATCAACAAGGTCGACCGTCCCGACGCCCGCCCGACCGAAGTCATCAACGAGGTGTTCGATCTGTTCGCCGCGCTCGACGCCAGCGAGGAGCAGCTCGACTTCCCGATTCTTTATGGGTCGGCCAAGCAGGGCTGGATGGCAGAGAGCCCGGAGGGTCCGAAGGACCTCGGCATGCAGCCGCTGTTCGACCTGATCGTGCGCCATGTCGAGCCGCCGAAGGTCGAGGAAGGCCCGTTCCGGATGATCGGCACCATCCTGGAAGCCAACCCCTATCTCGGCCGCATCATCACCGGCCGCATCTCCTCCGGCTCGATCAAGCCGAACCAGCAGGTCAAGGTGCTGTCGGCCGACGGCAAGCAGATCGAGACCGGCCGCCTGACCAAGATCCTCGCCTTCCGCGGCCTCGAACGCACTCCGCTCGAGGAAGCCGAAGCCGGCGACATCGTCGCGATCGCGGGCCTCACCAAGGGCACCGTCGCCGACACCTTCTGCGATCCCACGGTCGAGACGCCGCTGCCGGCGCAGCCGATTGATCCGCCGACGGTGTCGATGTCGTTCATCGTCAACAACTCGCCGCTCGCCGGCACCGAAGGCGACAAGGTGACCTCGCGCATGATCCGCGACCGCCTGCTGCGCGAGGCCGAGGGCAATGTCGCGCTGCGCGTCGTCGAGGCCTCCGACAAGGACTCCATGGAAGTCTCCGGCCGCGGCGAATTGCAGCTCGCGATCCTGATCGAGACCATGCGCCGCGAGGGCTTTGAGCTCTCGGTGTCGCGCCCGCGCGTCGTACTGCAGAAGGACGAAGCGACCGGCGCCTGGCAGGAGCCGATCGAGGAGGTCGTGATCGACGTCGACGAGGAGCATTCCGGCGTCGTCGTCCAGAAGATGAGCGAGCGCAAGGCCGAGATGATCGAGATGCGCCCGTCCGGCGGCAACCGCCTGCGGCTGGTGTTCTACGCGCCGACCCGCGGCCTGATCGGCTATCAGGGCGAACTGCTCACCGACACCCGCGGCACCGCGATCATGAACCGCATCTTCCACGGCTACGCCGCCTACAAGGGCGAGATCCAGGGCCGCCGTAACGGCGTCCTGATCTCCAACGACCAGGGCGAAGCGGTTGCCTACGCGATGTTCAAGCTGGAAGACCGCGGCCCGATGATGATCGAGCCGGGCTGGAAGGTCTACAAGGGCATGATCGTCGGCGAGCACACCCGTGACAACGACCTCGAGATCAACGTGCTGAAGGGCAAGCAGCTCACCAACATCCGCACCACCTCGAAGGACGAAGCGGTGCGCCTGACGCCGCCGATCCGGATGACGCTGGAAAAGGCGCTCGCCTATATCGAGGACGACGAGCTCGTCGAGGTGACGCCGAAGTCGATCCGGCTGCGCAAGAAGCATCTCGATCCGAACGACCGCAAGCGCGCCGAGAAGGCCAAGGAAGCCGTCGCCTGAGCTGTAGCGTAGTCAGCCTGTCGTGCCCCGGCTTGACCGGGGCACCCAGTACGCTGCGGCCTATCAGGCCAATCATCGCTGCCTCTGGAATACTGGATCACCCGCATTCGCGGGTGATGACAGTCATGCATGTGGCGGCTTCAGGCCCGGCGGCGGACGTGCTAGAGCCGGAACATGAGTTCGCTTCCCTCCACGATCGATGTCGCCATCATCGGCGCCGGCGCGGCCGGCCTCGGCGCCGCGCATGCGCTGAAGGATTCCGGCCTCTCCACCATCGTTCTGGAAGCCCGCGACCGGCTCGGCGGCCGCGCCCATACCATTCAGGCCGCGCCCGACGTGGTGTTCGACGTCGGCTGCGGCTGGCTGCATTCGGCCGACCAGAACAGCTTTATCGGCATCGCCCGGCAGCTCGACTTCGAACTCAACAAGGACCTGCCGCCGTGGCGCGAGCGTGCCTATGGCAAGGCGTTCCCGCAGGCCGAGCGCGACGCGTTCATGCTGGCGCTCGACGAATTCTACGACCGCATCGAGCAGGCCGCACACGGCGGCCAGGACAGTTCTGCCGATCGCTATCTCGAGCCCGGCAATCGCTGGAACCCGATGATCGATGCGATCTCGACCTATGTGAACGGCTGCGAGCTCGATCAGCTCTCGATCCTCGACTTCGACGCCTATCAGGACAGCAACGTCAATTGGCGTGTCAGGCGCGGCTATGGCGCGCTGGTCGCGGCCTATGGCGCCCAGGTGCCGGTCGCGTTGAACTGCGAGGTCCGGCTGATCGATCACACAGGCAAGCGCATCCGTATCGAGACCTCGCGCGGCACCTTGGAAGCCGACAGAGTGATCGTCACCGTGCCGACCAATCTGATCGCCGATGAAGCGATCCGCTTTTCGCCCGCGCTCCCCGACAAGCTCGAAGCCGCGCGCGCCCTGCCGCTCGGCCTTGCCGACAAGGTGACCTTGGCGCTCGCCGAGCCCGAGGCGCTGCCGAAAGAGGGCAATCTGCGCGGCGCCACCATGCGCACCGAGATGGGCACCTATCACATCCGTCCGTTCGGCCAGCCCTGCATCGAGGGCTTCTTCGGCGGACGTTTTGCGCGACAGCTGGAAGATGCCGGCGACGGCGCCATCGCCGCCCACAGCATCGACGAGATCGTCTCCTTCCTCGGCAACGATTTCCGCCGCAAGCTGAAGCCGCTCAGCGAATCCCGCTGGGCGCACGACCGGTTCGCCCGCGGCTCCTACTCGCACGCGCTGCCCGGCCACGCCGACAAACGCGCCGTGCTGGCCGCGCCGGTCGACGGCCGGCTGTTCTTCGCCGGCGAGGCGACGTCGCCGCATTTTTTCTCGACTGCGCATGGCGCGCGGGACTCAGGTGAGCGGGCGGCAAAGGAAGTGGTGGGTGCGGCTCGCCCGAAGACCTGACGGAGACTGGACGCCACTCCCGGATTAGTCCATTTTTCGGGCATGGCCGCGGGAGAGCGCAAGAATTGGACGGATGAGGAGCTCGACCTCATCGTCGCTGACTACTTCTCAATGCTCAGCGATGAAATGCGTCATACGCCGTACGACAAGACCCGACATCGACAGACGTTGATCGGTCAAATCAACCGAAGCAACAGCTCCATCGAATTCAAACACCACAACATTTCGGCGGTCCTTCAGTTACTCGAAATCCCTTGGATCAACGGGTACAAGCCCAGAGCCCATTTTCAAAAATCGATTATGGGCGCAGTGGAACGGTACATTATCAATCATCCCGCGGTCCTTCATCCGGAGCAGTTGCTCTCGAAAGAGATCGGAGAGCGGCCGCAGCTCTTCGTAGAGCCACCGCCTGGGCTAGTGATTAAGCCGCCCCGTCCTAATGCGGCTCAGCGCCTCATCCGAAAATTCAATCCTGCCGAACGTGACCTTCTGAATCGGAAGTTAGGCCACGATGGTGAGCAAATCGTCTTTCATTTTGAACAACAGCGGCTCCGAGCGCTCGATCGATCTGACCTTGCTAAGAAGGTGAGGTGGGTTTCGATGGAGGATGGCGATGGTGCAGGCTACGATGTCTTGTCGTTCGACGCTCAAGGCAAAGAGAGATTTCTGGAAGTGAAGACTACGGTCGGCTCACAAACCGCGCCGTTCTATGTGACCCGCAATGAGCTTTCATTCTCAAGAGAGCGACCCAAAGAATTTCGAATTTGCCGCTTGTATGATTTTTTGAAGGCCCCAAAGATGTTCGAATTGGCACCGCCGCTCGAGAAGTTGGTATCGCTCGAACCCCTATCGTATGAAGCTTCGTTCGACAGGCGTGATTGAACACTTCTACTCCAGCACCCTCGCCTGCATATCAGCATCCGGCACAAAGCACGTCTCGTACTTCCCGAATATCTTGTAGCGGTTGCGGGCGATGAGGCTGTAGACCGCGTCGCGCAGCGGCTTTGGGACCGCGAACAGCGCGCGGGTCCATGCCCAGCCGGGGAGATGGCTCAGCACCGTCAGCGCGGCGTCCGACTTCATCCAGGCGACGCCGCCATGGACCACGGCGTTGGTGTCGGGATCATCGGGGTCGATACCAAAGGTCTTTGCCAGTCGCGTGCCATAGTCCGACTGGATCGGCGTGAAGCGGAAGCGGCGCGCGGTGTCGCGGGCGATGACGAAGCGGACCCAGCGCGAGCAGAAGACGCAGACGCCGTCGTAGAGGATCACGTCGTCGTCGGGCCAACTACTCATCTTGATTTCCTTCGACGCATTTTCTTCACGCGAACCGGTTCCCACTTCGCTCGAAAACGCTATCGGTTATCCAGGATCAAGAGTGCGACCAGCATCAGCACGATCGCAGGCCCGGTCTTCACCAGCGCGCCGAGCGGCTCGATCCAGAGGTCGGGGGTCAGGATCGCCGATCCCATCATGTAGCCGAGCGAGGCGACGATGCCGGCAACAAGACCGAACGCCGCGGTGCGGCGGATCGCGATCACCACGCCGATGCTCATGTCCATCAGGCTGGTCAGCACGGTCACCGGCCCGACCAAGGCGGGCGGGAAATGGTGTGCGCGCAAGATGCCCGCGGCGGCGTCATAGGAGATCACAAGGGCGATGAAGCCGGACGCCACCCAGAACAGCACGAGGCTTGCGAAGATCAGCGCCTTGATCAGGAACAGCCGCGCGAACCACTTGTCCTGAATGGTCGCGGGACGGCTGCCGACCGCTTGCGCGGTGGTCTTCGGCACGATGCCGGTCGCTGCCATCCAGGCCGCGGGATTACCGGTGACGCCACGGCGCAATTCGGCGATCGCATTGGAGCGCAGCGGCGGCATCCAGCCGAGGCGGCTCGAGAGATCACCGAGGCGCGCGCCGAGGTCGATCAGGAACGACGGCGTCGGAAGCCGGAAATCTTTCGCTGTGCCGAACGACCAGCGGAACTGGGCGATGACGCCGCCGAGCGAGATTGGCTGCTGCTGCATCAGGTCCCATGTCACCGTTCGCACGCGCTCATCGCCGATCTCGCGCGAAGCGAGCCAGGCAATGGTGGCAGCGATATCCTCGACTGCGACCGGCTGGAACGGCGTCGCCGCCTCATCGGCCGGCAGATCGACCGGCAGCGCCGCCAGCGCACGCAGCATGGCGCTGCCGCCATAGGCCGACGGCGCGATGACGAAGCCGGGACGCAGGATCGCGTAGGCGATGCCGGACGCCGCGATCAGCCGTTCGGCCTCACGCTTGGTGGTGCTGAAGGCGGTGCGGTCCTCATTGGCCGCGCCGGGAATCGAGATATGGACGAGACGGATGGCGCGGTGGCTGTCGCTGATCGCCTGCAGCAGCCGCGCCACGAAGTCGCGATGCACCGCGCGGGTGTCGCTGCCCGGACCGTCCTGCAGCACGCCGAGGCAGTTGACGACGACGTCGGCCTCATGGGTGCGAAGCAGCTGCGTCAGCGCCGCAGCATCCATCGACATGACAGGCAGTTCGAGGTCGGCGGCGCTCATCTTTTGTGCAGGCGTGAAGTGACGCGCGATCCCGATCACGTGAAAGCCGCGCGCCCGCAGATCGTCGGTGACGTAGCGCCCGATCAGGCCGGAGGCGCCGAGCACGAGGATGTTGTGTGATGCGCCGTCACTCATGGGAGTCCTAAGATGGCTTTGCAATCATCAGCCACAGGATGATCATCACCGATCCGAAGCCGGGAATCCCGAACAGGAACCAGCGGCGAAACAGCGCAAAGTAGCGCGGCGGCAGCGGGTGGCCCTTGTCGGCCGCCGCTTGCGCGAGGTCGCGCATCTCCCTCTGCATGAAGATGACGGGAACCCAGAACACACCGGCCAGCGCGTAGAATGCGAGCGAAACCAATAGCCAGCGCTCGGTAAGGCTCGTTGCCGACAGCATCATCAGCAGTCCGCCGCTCACCGGCTGCAGCAGCACGGCGCTCAGCGTGAAGATCATGTCTGCGATCACGACGATCGACGCCGTTCGTGCGATGAAAGCCGCATCATGCGTGCGATGCGCCATCAGCATGAAGAAGGCGATCCCGGTCCCGGTGCCGAGGATCACGATGGCGCCGAGCACATGCAGATATTTGATCAGGAAGTAGAGCGTCATCGCAGTCCGCTCGTGATCAGGCCGGTTTCGGCGCGCACAGATACCGCCGCTGCCATAGGCCGGACGGGCGCAAAAATCCACTGTGACGGCGCAGGCGCGGAAGGATCGATGCACCCGCGGCACGCTTGGATTCGCTTGCGGAATCCCGCCAGCGAATCAAATCCGGGTGGGTTTTTTCTGACCTGCGGCATTGTCATAGAGCGCTGGCTATCCACGCTTTTGCACAGCACCGGATCGGCAATTGGTCGCTTGAGCCCGGCGAGTGTCCTCTTTCGGTACAAGTATTCATGACACTGATGCAAAAAATCCACACGTTAACCGATAATTAACGATGGACCTTGAAGGCAGCCCTCCGACTTGCTTTGATTACGTCCATGAGCACAACGCTAATCGAGGTCCGGCCGGCCAAAGCTGCAGACGCGGCTGCGGTGGCGTCTACCCACGACGAAGCCTGGCGCTCGGCGTATCAGGGAATCATCCCCGGCGCCGAACTCGAAAAGCTGATCAATCGCCGTGGCCCGCAGTGGTGGGATAGCGCGATCCGCAAGGGCAGCCGCGTCAGCGTGCTGGTGTTCGGCGACAGGATCGCGGGCTACGCCAATTACGGCCGCAACCGCGCCCGCAGCCTGCACTTCGAAGGCGAGATCTACGAGCTCTATCTGCGGCCGGAATTCCAGGGCCTCGGCTTCGGCCGGCGCCTGTTCGCCTCCGCCCGCCGCGACCTCCTGCAGAGCGGCCTCAAGAGCATGGTGATCTGGGCGCTCTCCGACAACGAGCCGGCGACCGAATTTTACCGTGCGCTGGGCGGCCGGATGGTGGCGCGCTCCTCGGAGCGGTTCGGGCCAAAATCGCTCGACAAGGTCGCTTTCGCCTGGACCAACTGAAAATCCTGCTTCTCTCGCAGCTGCAGCAAGGCTAAACCAGCCTGAGCGTTGCACGCGACGGCCAGCCCGGCCTTACGGCCGGGCCCGAGGTTGTTTCGCGGCCCGGCGGCGCCAATAAAAATCACACCGTCCTCAACTTCCAAAGGCCACGCGGAGCAATCCATGCGTATCGACGCCATATCGATCGGAAAAAATCCGCCCCACGACGTCAATGTCATCATCGAGGTTGCTGTCGGCGGCGAGCCCATCAAGTACGAAATGGACAAGGAGGCCGGCACGCTGGTGGTGGACCGCTTCCTCTACACGCCGATGCGCTATCCCGGCAATTACGGCTTCATCCCGCACACGCTATCGGGCGACGGCGATCCCTGCGACGTGCTGATCGTCAACACCCGCGCGATCGTGCCGGGTGCCGTGATGAGCGTCCGCGTGGTCGGCGTGCTGCTGATGGAGGACGAGGCCGGCGGTGACGAGAAGATCATCGCGGTGCCGTCATCGAAGCTGACCCAGCGCTACGACAAGGTGCAGAACTACAACGACCTGCCCGACATCACGCTGCAGCAGATCCAGCACTTCTTCGAGCACTACAAGGACCTCGAGAAGGGCAAGTGGGTGAAGGTGCTGCGCTGGGGCGACGCCGACGAAGCCCGCAAGCTGATCCTCGAAGGCATCGAGCGCGCCAACGAGAAGAAGTAACGGCACACTGCCTGGGCTCCCTCGCCCCGCTCTTGCGGGGAGAGGGTTGGGGTGAGGGGCTTCCCTCCGCGAGTTGCGAACGTCGAGAGACCTGTACCCCCTCACCCGGATTGCATCTGGCGATGCAATCCGACCTCTCCCCGCAGGCGGGGCGAGGTAAGAACTACACCGCCGGCGCCGGCAGGCCGGCAATCGCGCAGGCGGCGCGCAGCGTGTTGACCAGCAGGCAGGCCACCGTCATCTGGCCGACGCCCCCCGGCACCGGCGTGATCGCGCCGGCGACGCCGAGCGCTTCCTGGAATGCGACGTCGCCGACCAGCTTCGGCTTGCCGCCGGGCACCGGAATCCGGTTGATGCCGACATCGATCACGGTCGCGCCGGGCTTCAGCCAGTCGCCCCGCACCATCTCGGGCTTGCCGACCGCCGCATAGACCAGATCGGCCTGGGCGCAGAGCTTTGGCAGGTCGCGCGAGCGCGAATGCGCGATCGTCACCGTCGCATTCTCGTTCAGCAGCAATTGCACCAAGGGACGGCCGACCAGATTGGAGCGGCCGATCACGATCGCGTTCATGCCCTCGATCGAGGCGTGCACGCTCTTGGTCAGGATGATGCAGCCGAGCGGCGTGCAGGGCGAGAGCGCAGCCAGGCCCCCGGCGAGCCGGCCGGCATTGTTCGGATGCAGGCCATCGACGTCCTTGGCCGGATCGATCGCGTTGATGATGGTCTCGGTGTGCAGCGATTTCGGCAGCGGCAGCTGCACCAGGATGCCATGCACCAGCGGATCGCGGTTGAGCCGCGCGATCAGCGCCAGCAGATCCGCCTGCGACACGTCCTCGGGCAGCTTGTGCTCGAACGAGGCCATGCCGGCGGCCTGGGTCTGGGTGTGCTTGCTGCGGACATAGACCTCGCTCGCCGGATCATGGCCGACCAGCACGACGGCAAGCCCCGGCGTGAGCGCGTGGTCGCGCTTGACGCGGGCGACCTCGTCGGCGACGCGGGCGCGGAGCTCGGCGGCGATGGCTTTTCCGTCGATGATGCGGGCAGTCATGTCAGTCCTTCGTCTCCTGGTTCGGCCCGGCCGCCGTCAACTTCCGCAATGTTTCGCCAAGCCCTTTCGGGTCGCCGTCGACGGCGACCTGCTTCAGCCGCGAGGTGGCGCCGGACAACAGCTTCACCCTGGCCTTGGGCACGCCGAGCGCCTTGGCCAACAGCTCGGTCACGGCGCGGTTGGCCTCGCCGCCTTCGGCAATGGCGCGCACCCTGACCTTCACCACCGAGCGACCGTTGGCCAGCGTCTCGATCCCGTCGATGTCGTCGCGGCCGCCGCGCGGCGTCACGCGCAAGGCGATGCTGATGCCCTCGGTGGAATAGCGCCAAGGCTCCATCAGCGAGGCTCCATCGCGAAGGATCAGATCACGTTGGGATAGATGTAATAGGCGATCACCCGCTGGATGAACATGATGATCAGGATCACGATGATCGGCGAGATATCGAGCCCGCCGAGATTCGGCATCACGTTACGAATCGGCCGCAGCACCGGTTCGGTGATGCGGTACAGGAACTCGGCCACCGCGGAGACGAACTGGTTGCGCGTGTTGACGACGTTGAAGGCGACCAGCCAGGACAGGATGGCGGAGGCGATCAGCAGCCAGACATAGAGGTCGAGGATGATGATGACGATGTCGAGAACAGCGCGCATATGATGGGGGCTCGCGGGTGGGACGACCAATTGAGGCGCAACGAGACCGGACTGAGCCGCCATCGCGCTTCTTGTTTGACCAGGATCTTTTCGGAGAACCGCCGCACACTTTGCGCTGGCGCGGCCCGCCGGGTCCGGATCACGCTCTAAATATCGGTTCATCCCCCCGCAAACAAGGGAAGTTCCCGGCGGGAAAGGCCGAAAACCGCTGTCTCAGCGTTCTTGACTTGGCCTTGGGCGGGACTGTAAATGGCGCCCGACTGACGGCCGGGATACTCAGCAACACCCGGCCGCAATGGGGCCATAGCTCAGCTGGGAGAGCGCGTCGTTCGCAATGACGAGGTCGGCGGTTCGATCCCGCCTGGCTCCACCACGCTTCGCCCTTCGGGCTACGCGTGGCGCAGCCGCGCAGGAGCCTGAAGGGCGAAGCGTGGTGTCCGGCGAAGCCCAAAGGGCGAAGACGGACCGGTTCAGCAAGCCCAACCCTCCCCCTCACGTCCCGGTAAACCTTGGCGGGCGCTTCTCCACAAAGCTCGCGACGCCTTCCCTGAAATCATTGCCCTTGAGCGCGATCTGCATCTCGCGGTTGGCGTCGATGGTGGCTTCGGCGAGTGTCTGGAACGGCACGTCATAGACCTGGCGCTTGATCACCGCGATCGCGCTCGGCGAGACGAAATCGGCCAGGTCGCGGGCATAGGCATAGGTTTCCTCGCGCAGCTTCTCCGGCGAGGAGAGCCGGTTGACGAGGCCGATGCGCAGCGCCTCCGCGGCCGACACGCGACGCGCCGACATCAACAGATCGAGCGCGTTGGCGTGGCCGACAATGCGCGGCAGCATCCAGCTGATGCCGTGTTCGGCGATCAAGCCACGCCGCGCAAAGGCCGTGGTGAACACCGCGCTGTCGGCCGCGAAGCGCAAATCGCAATAGAGCGCGTGGACCAGGCCGATGCCGGCCGTGGCGCCGTTGAGCATCGCGATCACGGGCTTCTTGATGGCGGGGTAATAGGCGTAGCGCGTCTGCCAGTCGGCGCGCCGGTTCATGTCGAACGCAACGCCCTCGCCGCGCCTGACCTCGTTGGGATCGATCCCCTTCAACGCTTCCATGTCGGCGCCGGCGCAGAAGCCGCGGCCCGCGCCGGTCAGCACGATAACGCGAACATTGTCGTCATTGGCGGCAGCCTCCATCGCGTGGCGCACGTCGCGCTCCATGATCGCCGTCCACGCATTCATGCGGTCGGGCCGGTTCAGCGTGATGGTCGCGATCCTGTCGCTGACGTCGTAGAGGATGTGTTCATAGCTCACGGCGATCTCCCTTTGCTTGTTGTTATGTTTGTCTTGTTCTGATGAACTCGCGCGGCCATGCCGCCGCGCGCTAAAGCCGCGGCGAGACTAGCACATCGGCGCAAATGAAAAGGCGGCGCGAAATTCCGCGCGGCGGCTATTCCGCGGCTTGCAGCATCACCGGCTGTGGCACGCGCGCGATCCAGCCATCGATGAAATGCTTCAGCCAGGCGCGCTCGGCGGCATCGTGCACGGCGCGCTCAGTGAAGTGCAGATGGCCCGGTTGAGCGCCCGGAGAATCCATCCGCGCGCAACCGCGTGTGGTCCAGCGATGCATCATCGCGTAGGTCACATCAGGATGGAATTGCAGGCCGACGGCATTGCCGATCTGGAACGCCTGCACCGGGAAATCACCGCCCGCGGCGAGCAGCTCCGCGCCGTCGGGCAATCGAAATCCTTCGCCATGCCAGTGATAGACGCGCGCCGGCCAGTCCGGGCACAATGCACGGCCCGCGTCCGTCGGGCTGATCGGGTAATAGCCGACCTCGACCCGGCCTTGCGGATGCGGCGCGACGTCGGCGCCGAGCTGCCGCGCCAGCATCTGCGCGCCGAGGCAGATCCCGAGGAACGGGCGCTGCTCCCGCAGCGGAACGGCGATCCAGTCGATCTCGCGCCGCACATAATCGTCGGGATCGTTGGCGCTCATCGGGCCACCGAAGATCACCGCGCCGGCATGCGCCTCGAGCGTGTCGGGCAGCGCGTCGCCGAAGCGCGGACGGCGGATATCGAGGGGGTAGCCCAGAGCGCGGAGCGCGTTGCCGATCCGGCCCGGAGTCGATGTCTCCTGATGCAGCACGATCAGCACGGGCCGTAACGACGTCTGATCCGAAATCTGATCCTTGGGCGTGACCGCGGCCGGCCTTCGGCTCGCGAAGGGCACCACGACACGGCTTTGGTCAGACCGGAACGACATTGCCTCTGCTTGAAGATTTGGCCTCTGCTTGAAGATTCGGCACGTAAGGCGCGATCATAGCTAAGTGGTCGTTAACATCGTGTGAGTTTGCGCACACACGGCACGAAGCAAATCGCGGGCCAGAAACAGCCTAAAGGCGATGCTGGGTGTGTTTTGGAAGCTCTACCGCTTGCGCAGCTGAAAACCGCCGACCGCAGTCAGGATGAAGGAGCGCGGAAACAGCCGGAGCAGGAACGGCACCAGCTTGATGAAGGCGCCGGGCAGCACGGCGCGCTTGTTGGCCATCAGGCCGCGATAGGCCTGGCGGGCGACCTCCGCGGGCGCAACGTTGAGGATGGCAGAATCGAATCCGGGGGCAAAGCCGGCGCGGTCCTGGAACTCGGACGGCACCGGACCCGGGCAAACCACGGTGACGCGCACGCCCTTCGGCGCCAGTTCACAGCGCAACGCCTCGGAAAACGACAGCACATAGGCCTTGCTGGCGTAGTAAACCGCCATTCCGGGGCCCGGCAGGAATCCGGCGATCGAGCCGAGATTGAGGATGCCGCCGCGATTGCGGATCAGCTGGTCCGCAAAGCGCAGCGTCAGGTCGGTCAGCGCCCGGATGTTGACGTTGATTATGTTGAGCTGTTCGGCACGGTCGCGCTCGACGGCAAGGCCGAACAGGCCGAAACCGGCATTATTGACCAGATATTCGACCTCGACGCCTGCCTCGGTCAGGGCCTGCGCGATCCGATCGCCGGCATCGGTTTGCTGGAGATCACAGGGGATCAGGATCGGCGCCGTGCCGCCCTTAGCCCCGAGTTCGTCGGCGAGCGCCTTCAGGCGATCGGCGCGCCGCGCCACCAGCGCCACGCGGTGACCATTTGATGCAAACACGCGCGCCAGTTCGGTGCCTATGCCCGCCGATGCCCCGGTTATCAGCGTCACACGCTCAGCCACGATCAAACTCTTACTGCAAATTCTAGTGAGGTCCCCAACAGGTCGACGAGAGCATAGGCATGCGGTGGGACGCAAGCCGTGTGTAAGCTTGTGGACAGCGGCTAGGCGCTGGTTTGGCGATGAAACGCCAGATTTTCAGTCGGATTGCCCGCAATCGCGGCGGACATTAAAGTTTCGTCATCCGCGACGCCGGAAACGGGCCTCCGCTTGCGCCGGCCATCGTGTCAGATTGCCGCGTCCGCGGTGCCCCAGGGGCCTTTTGGCAGCGCCGCCTGCTTCTCGGCGACCCGATGCTTGAGGTCGATGCGGTCGCGCGAGGAAATGCCGAGCAGATCGGCGGCGCGCCAGACCACATTGTCCTCGAACTCGCTGACCTGGCCGTCGGCATAGACCAGCTCCCACATCATCTCGACGATGCGCAGCCGTCCTTCCTCATTCACCGAGCGCATGATCACGCTGGTAAAGTGATAGAGATCCACGGCTTCGCCCTCGACCCGCATGGCGGAGGCGATCAGCTTGTCGGCGGTGCCGGGATCGAGCTGAAACCGGCTCTCGATCAGGCTGTGCAATTTGCGCTTTTCGGCCACCGTCGGTTCGCCGTCGAGCGAAACGACATGCACCAGCAGCGCGGTCGCCGCCAGCCGATAGTCGCCGTCGTCGAAGCTGCGGTCGGCCTGTGCATCGGGGGAAACGATTTCGGCAATGAATTGGCGGAGTCCGTCGAGCATCGCTCTCTCTGTGGAATGAAGCCTGGTTGATTTGAGCATGATCTATCCGGGTCATGCCCTGTTGAAATCTATATGGCGTGGAAACAGAACCGGCGCAATCGGCGCGGGTTCCCGCGGCGGCATTACGTTTCGGCAAGCATTACGTTTCAGCAATATGACTACGGTATCTCGTACACCACGAGCTTGTCGGCAATGCCGCGCAACGCCGCTTCCTTCTGGATCGGCTTGATCGCCTCGCGATCGAGAATGCCCGCGACCTCCGCCGATTCCATCACCGGCTGGGTCAGATGGATTTCCTGCGACGTCGACAGGCTCTGCACCCGCGCGGCGATATTCACGGTCTGGCCGAAATAATCCTGCCGCTCGTTCAGCGTCACCGCGAGGCACGGTCCCTCATGGATGCCGATCTTGACGATCAGATCTTCCTTGCCGCGCTCGGTGTTGAGCTTCTTCATCGCGGCGCGCATGCGCAGGCCTGCCGACAATGCGTGCTCGGGCCGGATGAAGGTCGCCATCACGGCGTCGCCGATGGTCTTCACGACAGCGCCGTGCTCGGAGGCGATGATCTCGAGCAGCGCGTGGAAATGCGCACGCACCAGATCGAATGCGGCGAGATCGCCGACCCGCTCATAGAGCGCGGTCGAGCCCTTCAGATCGGTGAACAGGAAGGTCAGCGCGGTGATCTTCAGCCGCTGGTCGACGGTGAGGTTGTCGGCCTTGAACACGTCGCGGAAGGTCTGGTTCGACAGCATCCGCTTCGCGGTCAGGATCGGCTTGCGCTTGCCGAGCAATTTGTGCAGCGGATCGCCCGCGATCCACACCGAGGGCAGCACGCGAACGTCGGCGTGATTCTCGAGCGAGAGCCGCAGCGGCCCCGGCCGCATCGTCGAGGTGCCGGTCGGCGCATGCGACTTGTTGAATGCGATCGAGAACTGCTGCCGCTCGGTGGTGGGCTCGCCCTCGACGGCAAAGAAGTGCGCAGAATGCGTCACCGGCTCGAACACGATGACGAATTGATTGGGCAGATTGAGCGACAGGATCGCCTTCTCGCCGGGCGGCAATTCGAGCCCCTCCAGCGTCACCTCGTTGATCAGGGTCGACACCGAGCTCTCGTCGAACTCGATCCCCGAACTCCAGAATATCTGCCGGAAATATTCCCAGATCGGCAGCGTGTTCGGCTCGTGCGCAGCGATGTGACGGACCCGCGGGCTGACGGTGAAGGCAACCTCGACCAGCTCGTCGACGGACGCCTCGTAGCCGGCCGCGCAGAGCGCGCAATTATAGTCGTCATGGCGCAGCGACTTCAGCGTCGAATGCGCATCGAGCACGCCGCCGCAGCCCGGGCACAGCACGTTCCAGCTCATGTCGAACAGGCCGAGCCGCGACGCATGCAGGAAGCCGGAGATCACCTTCTCCTGATCGAGGCCGGTGCGATTCGAGAAATCCAGAACGTTGATGCGGTTGAGCTCGCGATCATGTCCATCCGCGATCAACTGCTGCATGGCATCGACGACGGCCGGATCGGTCGTCTGCCTGAGGACTGAGAAATGGGCCTGCGTATCGCTCATGGTGAGCACCTAGGTCAGCATTGGGACACCGCCGCGCAAGATCAGCGCGGCTTGATCGTGAACACCGGGGAGCGGTTCGGCTGCGTCGTCACCACGCCGATCGGAAGCACCGGATCCTTGTCGGCCAGCGCGACGTGGAACGCGCCGATAAGCTTCGCAAGCGCGAGCGTCGCCTCGACCAGCGCGAAATGCGCGCCGATGCAGACCCGCGCGCCGACCCCGAACGGCAGATAGGCGAAGCGATCGGGCGGCGTCTCCGTCATGAAGCGCTGCGGCACGAACGCATTCGGCTCGCGCCACAGTTTTTCATGCCGGTGCAACAGCCACGGCGCAATCAGGATCACGTCATGCTTCCTGACCGAACGGCCCGCGATGGTGTCGGGACCGCCTGCCGCGCGCGCGATCAAAAACGCCGGCGGATAGAGCCGCATGGTTTCGTCGACCACGGCGCGGGTGAATTTCAGCCGCTCGATGTCGAGCGCGCCCGACGTCGTCGCACTCCTGACTTCTGCTGCCAATTGCTCCTGGGTCTCGGGATCGAGCGCCAGCAGATAGAGCGCCCAGAACAGCGCGGTCGCGGTCGTCTCGTGGCCGGCCAGGATCATGGTGGCGACCTGGTCGCCGAGCTGGGCGTCGGTGAAGGCCTGGCCGGTCTCGGGATCGCGCGCGGCACCCATCAGGTCGAACAGGTCGCGGCCTGGCGCGTTGTCATCCTTGCCGGCGGCGCGGCGCTCGGCCATCAGCATGCCGACAAAAGCAGTCCAGCGCTTGCGGAAACGGGCGCGCCGGAAATCCTGCGGGGTCGGCCAGCTCAATGGCAGCACCAGGTCGAGCATATGCGGCCGCGCCAGCGTGTCGCCATACTCCATCACGAAGTCGCGCAGCGCAGCACCGTGACGATCCATGCCGAACGAGAACATGGTGCGGCCTGCGATCTCCAGCGTCATGTGCTGCATCGCCTCGCGCAGATCGACGGGACCGCCGCTCGCCGCATTCAGCTTGGCAACGGTCTCGTCGACTGCCGCGATCATGTAGGGAATGAGCGTCGTCACCGCGCGCGGCGTGAATGCCGGCGCCAGCGTGCGGCGCTGATGCTTCCACGCGCGGCCCTCGGCGATCAGCAGCCCCTCACCCAGCATCGGACGTAGTACGCGCAGCCCTGCCGGCGTGCGGGTATAGTTTTCGTAATTGTCGACCAGCACGTGGCGGATCGCATCCGGCGTGTTCAGAATGAAGCTCGAGTGGCGGAGAAAACGGCCCTGGACGATATCGTCCTCATAGGCGCGCTGCCCCCAGGTCTCGATCGGCGAGTTGCGCATCACCCGCATCCGCTGGAGCGCGGTCATATCGTCGGGCGCGCGCGGCGGCGCCGGCGGGACCAGGGGCCGCCGCGTGACCGTGATGTCGTAGACTTCGGCTATGCTCATGGTCCTCGCTTCCTGCCTCACGCAACGGCCGATCTGGCCACGCGATCCCGGCGCCATGAAGGCGCGCGGACCTTCACCAGACCTAATAAGTCAGCTCGGCAACCGCAATGCGATTCTCCGATGCCGGCCAGCTCCGCATCACGATGCGTTCCTGGTTGAAGATCGCAGCCACCGGACGGCCGATATCGGCCGCGGCAAGCCGCAAGGTCGCCACCGAATCCGCCGGCACGCCGGGTTTGACGTCGGCCGGCTCCTTGCCGTCGAACAGCACGATATCGCGCGGTAGCCCGAAATAGCCGCGCGGCCGCGACATCAGCACGATGGCGCCTGCCCCGGCATCTGCGGCGAGCTGCGGCCGCGCCGCGCGCAGATGCACGATTTCGGACGAGCGCGGAAACGGCGAGCGATAGATGTGCGTCGTCACCGCATCGGGCGAGGTCAGCACGAATTCGAGCGGCCAGGACGGATCGACCTGCGCCGGGCCCCAGCGGCCGTCGGCGCTCGTCTGCGAGCTGTGCAACGGGCCGCCGATGCGCTCGCCGGTCTCCGCCGACACGTGATAGATGTCGACCGTGGCGCCCGGCACCGGCCGGTTGGTCTGCACGCCGCCGGGCGTGCCGGTGACAAGGCCGCTCAGCCTTACCGCCGTTTCCGGCACGATCTCGATCCGCGACGGCTCGTGCCCCGCGATGAACCGGTAGATCTCGCGGAACGCGCGCGGATGAAATCCGGTCTCGCGATGATCCACCGCGCCGAGCACCAGATTGGTCGCGCCCTTCAGCGCCGGGCCTTCCGCCGTGACGTTGGTCGGCGTGCCCGGCTTGCCGACGAAGCGGCCGTCGGCCTGGGCATATTTGTCAAAACCGTCGCTGCGCAAGGTCAGGAACGCGGTGCCCGCCGTCACCTCGCTGTCGCCGTCGTTGAGCCCGCGCAGGAAGGGACCGCGTCCGTTGAATTCGTTGCCGAGTCCGTCGTCCCATGCATACAAACCGTGATTGGGCGTGCCGCACAAAACTGCGTGGCTGATGTCGCCGCCGCCACCGTTCTTGATGTAGTTGCGGATCGCGTTGCCGCCGCGGGAATTCCCGACCAGCGCGATGCGCGCAGCGCCACTGTTCTGCTTCAGCTCCCTGACCGCCTCGGCGAGCTCGCGGCGCTGGTCCTCGGTCGAGGAGCGGTTGGCCTGCTCGACCTTGTCGTCGGTGCGCGCCAGCGGGTCGGTGAAATTGAGCGCGACCAGGCGCTCGCGCGGCACGCCGTTCGTCTCCATCCGCCAGAGCGTCGTCATCCAGAGCGGCGCGTGATCGCCATTGCCGTGCACGAACAGGATCGGCGGGATGTCGCCGGCCGGCGCCGGCTGAGCCAGGGCCGGGGCGGCGAGCCGGCCCGCCAGCAGGGACAGCGCGCCGGCCCCTTGCAGAATTCTCCGCCGCGACAGCGCCATTGATTCCCCTTCCCCAAGCCTTTCAGGGCTTTAGCTGTGCCCTACGCCCGCCAAGGATAGCGTAATTGCTGGACAGGACACGCGTTTCGCGGGCATCAGTTGATGCTGCCGGAATCATTCAACAAGCTATAGCAGGCCAAGCGGAACCGGATATGACCGAAGCGCGGAAGCGTCCCGACAGTATCACTGCACCGTTGCGGCATTCAATCTTCAGGCGAATCTGGCTGGCCAGCCTGCTCTCCAATCTCGGCATCCTGATCCAGGGCGTCGGCGCCGCCTGGGCGATGACGCAGATGAGTTCGGAGGCCGACAAGGTCGCGCTGGTGCAGACCGCGCTGATGCTGCCGGTGATGCTGATCTCGATGCCGGCCGGCGCCATCGCCGACATGCATGACCGCCGCATCGTGGCGCTGGTGTCGCTGACGATCGCACTGGCCGGAGCCACCACCCTGACGGTGCTGGCCTGGCTGAACCTGGTGACGCCGAACATCCTGCTCGCGCTGTGCTTCGTCGTCGGCAGCGGCATGGCGCTGTTCGGTCCGGCCTGGCAATCCTCGGTCAGCGAGCAGGTGCCGTCGGAGACGCTGCCCGCCGCGGTCGCGCTGAACGGCATCAGCTACAACATCGCACGCAGCTTCGGTCCCGCGATCGGCGGCATCGTGGTGGCCTCCGCAGGCGCCGTGGCGGCCTTCGCCGCCAATGCCGTGCTGTATCTGCCGCTGCTCGTCGTGCTGTTCCTGTGGAACCGCGTCAGCGAGCCGTCGCGGCTGCCGCGCGAACGGCTGAACCGGGCGATCGTCTCCGGCGTGCGCTACATCACCAATTCGCCGTCGATCAGGATCGTGCTGACCCGCACCATGGTGACCGGCATCATCGGCGGCTCGGTCTCGGCGCTGATGCCGCTGGTCGCGCGCGACCTGCTGCATGGCGGCGCGCAGACCTACGGCATCATGCTCGGCGCGTTCGGGATGGGCGCCGTGATCGGCGCGCTCAACATCAGCGAGATCCGCAGCCGGCTCAGCGGCGAGGCTGCGGTGCGAACCTGCGCGCTGTTGATGGGCGCTGCGATCGCAATCGTTGCCGTGAGCAAGGAGCCGGTGATCACCGCCGCGGCACTTGTGGTTGCCGGCGCGGCGTGGATGCTTGCAATCGCGCTGTTCAATATCGGCGTGCAGCTTTCGGCGCCACGCTGGGTCGCCGGCCGTTCACTCGCCGCCTTTCAGGCCGCGATCGCCGGCGGCATTGCAATCGGAAGCTGGGGCTGGGGCCGAATCACCGACGCGGGCGGCGTCGAGATGGCGCTACTGATCTCCGCCGGATTGATGCTGCTGTCGCCGTTGGTCGGCATCTGGCTGCGGATGCCGCCGATTGGCGCGCGCAACGAGGATGCGACAGATACGCTGGCCGATCCCGAGGTGCGGCTGCAACTCACTGGACGCAGCGGTCCGCTGGTGGTCGAGATCGAATACCGGGTGGCGCAGGAGAATGCCCGCGCCTTCCACAATGTGATGCAGGATGTGCAGCTCAGCCGCCAGCGCAACGGCGCCTATGGCTGGTCGATCGCGCGCGACATCGCCGATCCCGAATTGTGGACCGAGCGCTATCATTGCCCGACCTGGCTCGATTTCCTGCGCCAGCGCAACCGCGCCACCCAGATCGAACGCGAATTGCATCAGAAGGCGGCCGACTTCCACATCGGCGCCGAGCCGGTTCGCGTGCGCCGGATGCTGGAGCGACCGTTCGGCTCGGTGCGCTGGAAGGACGAGACCCCGGACCGCGCCGCCAAGGAAGTGATCCCGGTGGTCGCAACCGCGGCGGGAAGTAGCACGTAGGTCTAGATTGTCATTCCGGGGCGATGCGAAGCATCGAACCCGGAATGACAACGAGATCATTTATTGCCCGTTATCGGCGAGCGTCTGCTGACAGGCCTTGCTCAGGCGGCTGCGATGCTCCTTCAGGCAGGCCAGCACGACCTGATCGCCCTCGCTGAGATGGGCGCGGCAGAACCGCGACGCATCGCGTGAGCAGGCATCACGCCCCTGCTGCTGTGCCGAGGCGGCCGACGTCAACAAAACCAGCGGAACGACGGCGAACAGAAATCGGGTCATCTCTCAAAGCCTCTACAAAAGCGTTTTCGAGCGAAGTGGGTACCGGTTCGCGTAAAGAAAACGCGTCAATACAAGAATCTGGAGCCCCGTTCCGATTCCATCGGAACGGACAAGGCTCCAGCGAATGCGACGCTGGTCTATAGCGTTTCAGTGCCGCGGAGAAGCTTGAAACGGCGGAGCGCGCCGGTTCCGCCGGAGGCGGCCGCCCGGGGCAGGCCTGCGTCTCGTCGCCGCAGGCGTGCCCGCTTCGATGCGGCGCCAATCACCCGGCGGCGGCCGTGCGCTGCGCGGCGAGATCGCGATCCAGCCGAGATCCCGAACATTCCGGGGATCACCGCCTGCATGGTCAAGAATCGCTCCCAGCTGAGCGGCGGCTGGGCAAGGCCCGCTTTTTCTTGCCGTTCCGGCGCCGTGTTGGGATCGCGTTAAGACCTTGTTGGCATTAATCGCTCGTTACGGCTGTGGCGTATCCCGAGTTCCGAGAGAGTGTTAGCGATGCGTAGTGCGTTGGGCCTGATGCTGGCCAGTGTTGTAGCGGCGATCGTGATCGCCGGTGTGTGGTTCTGGACCTCCTCCCCGCGTGCCGACGCGGCTCCTCCGCAAACCACGGCCGCAGCCAAGGCCGAGCCGCTTCCGGCGGCGGCGAAACAAGCCGCCAGGGACGATGTCGAGACGACCGCGGCACTGTCGAAGCGCGCCGATGCCACCCAGGCGGCAGCCCCGGCCGCGGCCCCCGCACCGGCGCCGATGCCGGCTCCCGTCGCGGCCGCGCCCAAATGCGCCAATCCCGATGCGCTCGGCATCAGCCGCACCGTCGTGGTCGACACCAATGGCGGCCCGGGCTTCGGCTTCCTGCAGTACAAGCAGTATGACTTCCTGACCGACAAGGAGGTCGTGCTGACCTTCGACGACGGTCCGTGGCCGACCACGCCCGCCGTGCTCAAGGCGCTGGCGGATGAATGCACCAAGGCGGTGTTCTTCCCGATCGGCCTGCACACCACCTATCACCCCGACATCCTCCGCCAGGTCGCCGCGGCCGGTCACACCATCGGCGCGCACACCTGGTCGCATGCGCATCTGGCGAGCAAGAAGCTCACCGAGCAGCAGGCCAAGGACGAGATCGAGAAGGGCTTTAGCGCGGTGAAGCTGGCGCTGGGCGCCAACCCCGCCCCGTTCTTCCGCTTCCCGGCACTGGCGCATACGCCGGCGACGACAGCCTATCTCGGCACCCGCAACATCGCGATGTTCTCCGTCGACGTCGACTCCAACGACTTCAAGTCCAAGAGCTCCGACGAGGTCATCAACAACGTGATGACCAAGCTCGACAAGGAGCACAAGGGCATCATCCTGATGCACGATCTGCAGAAGCACACCGCGCAGGCGCTGCCGACGCTGCTGCGCAAGCTGAAGGCAGGCGGCTACAAGGTGGTCTGGATGAAGGCCAAGACCCAGCTCGAGACGCTGCCCGAATACGACGCGATGATGGCGAAGACCGAGAAGCCGATCGCAACGGGCCGGCCAATCGGCAACGTCGTGCAGACGGTCGCCGAGTAACGTAGCGGACGCACTCTTAACGCAAAGCGCCCCTGGATCCGATCCAGGGGCGCTTTCGCTTTCTGATCGCAGCCACCTTCTGCTGGTCCGCCACGGCCGGACGACGTTGAACGCTTATGCGCCTTCGAGAGTGGCACCATCACGCCCGGTGGCTGCGGCTCCCACCAAAATATCGAAAACAACCCCATGCAAAGTAGCTGGCGGGTGCCGGCGCTCGACAAGGCAACTTGACCCGTCGGGCAAATCAGGGGCATTCTTCCAATATTCCGAAATCGCGCGCCGCAGCAACGCCACCACCTCGGCGACGTCATGGACAGGGTAACATCCGCCGTCCCCGCCTTGCAGCAGTGTTGATCTGGATCAACGGCGGCTTTCCAATGGATCGCTCAATAGGATTGCAGGTTCCGTTCGTTGTCCAAATCGCATTTGCTTGCCTGAATATTCCCAGCCCAGCGCGGCTATCATGAAGACCTTCGATATCACCTATCGCTATAGCAGCGACGATGGCTCGATCAGGCCGACCCCGCCCGACAGTAAAGCGGCTTTGCTCCGTCTAGAGCAGGGCAACAAAAGCTTCGCCACACTCCTTGACCACGATGAGGAAGCGGGCGGGGTACAGCAGATCATCCCGGTCGATCTGCGTGACCTGGGGGTGCTGGCTGACAGCGCCGTACCGAAGCAAAGACCGTTTGCAGCCGTGCTCGGCTGCTCCGACGCCCGCGTCCCCGTCGAACTCATTTTCAATGAAGGGCCCAATGATCTCTTCGTGGTCCGCGTCGCAGGCAACGGCCTCGGAATAGAGGTGCTTGGAAGCCTCAAATACGCAGTCGAGAACCTTGGCGGCAGCCTCAAACTCATCGTCGTACTCGGCCACAGCGGATGCGGCGCGCTCACGACAGCCGTCGATGTATTCCTGAATCCGCGTGAATACTTGCCGCTCGCGACCAAGCGTTCGCTCCGCAGCATTCTCGACGGTGCGCTGGTCGTGGTCCAGGCTTCCGAGAGAAAGCTGGTCGCCGCGTTCGGGCCGGCCGTCGTGCACCGCCCTGGATATCGAAAAGCCCTGATTGAGACGTCTGTCGTCACCAACGCCGCGCTGGCGGCTTACTCGATCCAGGAAGAACTGAGGACCAACGCCTACACCGGGATCGAAGCGGTTTACGGCGTCTATCTTCTGGAGTGCGCGGCGGCGATCAGGGTGAGACTCCAGCGACAATCAAGGTGAGACTGCGCCGATGGGGACGGACCGAAGGGAGGGCGCAGCCCGACCGGAGGACCGTCCCCATCGGCGTCGCGCGTTTTTGGACCCGTCTGGCGGCCGGGTGCGGCTGGTGCAAGCTGTTGGTTCGTCTCGACAAGAGGGAATCGATGCCTTGCCTGGCCTCCACATCACCGACCACCAGATGAGGCTGTACATGACGTACCGACTGACACTGTCCCCCGAGGCCGCCGCGGCCAAGGCGGGGTTCTCGAAGGCAAGCGCGTATCGAATCGAGGGCGATTGTCGCCCGCCATCGCAGAAGAAGACGCCGAGGGGCCGGCGCCGGTCCGATCCGCTCGGGCAGTATTGGGACGCCGAGATCGTTCCGATCCTGAAGGCTGCGCCCGGCATCCGCGTGATCGGCGTGCTGGACGAGCTGCGCCGACGGCATCATGACTTGAACCCGAACATCCGCCGCACGCTGGAGCGGCGCATCAACGCCTGGCGGGCGCTCAACGGCCCCGAACAGGACGTGATCTTCCGCCAGCAGCACGAGCCCGGCCGCCTGGGTCTGTCCGACTTCACCGACGTGAGCGCGCTCGGTATTACCATCGCGGGTGAGCCGCTCGATCACCGGCTCTATCACTTCCGGTTGGCGTTCTCCGGCTTCGAGCATGTCCATGTCGTGCTCGGCGGCGAAAGCTTCGTCGCCCTGGCGGAGGGCTTGCAGAACGCGCTGTGGGCGCTTGGCGGCGTGCCGCGGGAGCATCGCAGCGACAGCCTGTCGGCAGCATTCCGCAATCTGGCCGCCGACGCACGGGGGGATCTGACGCAGCGCTACGCCGGGCTGATGGGCCACTATGGCATGGCGCCAACGCGCAACAATGCGGGCATCGCACATGAGAACGGCTCGATCGAGAGCGCGCACGGCCATCTCAAGCGGGCACTGGAAGATGCGCTGTTGCTGCGGGGGACGCGCGAGTTCGCCAGTCTCGATGCGTACCGGGCTTTTGTCGACGAGATTGTCGGCCGGCGCAACGCCAACCTCGCCAAGCCGATCGCGCTCGAGAAGGAGGCCTTGGCGCCGCTGCCAAAAGGCCGCACGACCGACTTCGAGGAGAAAGTGATCCCGGTGACGTCGTCAGGCGGCTTCATCCTGCGGCGCGTATTCTACACCGTGCCTTCAAGATTGATCGGCCATCGCCTGCGTGTGCGCATCTTCGACGACCGGCTCGAATGCTTCCTTGGCGTCACGCCGGTCGTGACGCTGCGGCGCGGTCGGCCTGTGTCCGAGAGCCAGGGCGGTCATGTTGTGGATTACCGGCACGTCATCCATGCCCTGCGGCGCAAGCCGATGGCGCTCCTCAATCTCGTTTATCGCGACCAACTCTTCCCGCGTGCAGCTTACAAACGTCTGTTCGAGACCTTGCGGGAGCATGGTGATGACCGGCGCGCCTGCAAGGTGACGGTCGAGCTTCTGGCGCTGGCTCACGAGCGCGCCTGCGAAGCAGAACTCGCCGAGGTGATCGCGATGGATCTGGACGCCGGACAGTTACCCGATCTTGCCGCGCTGCGCGACCGCTTCCGACCCGAGGCGGCCTCGATCCCGCGTGTCGCCGTCAAGCTGGCGCCGCTCGACGTCTACGATGAACTCGCCTCCGTCAGCGTCATGTCGGGCCGCTCGAACCTGGGAGAGGCAGCATGACCGGTATCGCTACCTCCGTCGATGCTGCCCGTGTCGAGCTGCTTCTCAATGAGCTCCGCCTGCCGGGCGTCAAGGCGATCTGGCCGAAGCTCGCCGCACAGTCGGACAAGGAAGGGTGGCCTGCCGCCCGCTTCCTCGCCGCCCTTGCCGAGCACGAGGCGGCCGATCGCACCCGCCGTCGGATCGAGCGACACATGGTGGAAGCGCGTTTGCCCGCCGGCAAGACGCTCGCCACCTTCGACTTCGAAAGCGTGCCGATGCTATCAAAGGCACAGGCGATGGCGCTCGCCGCTGGCGACGCCTGGTTGAAGGCCGGCGCCAATTTGCTCTTGTTCGGTCCACCGGGCGGCGGCAAGACCCATCTCGGCACGGCGATCGGCCTGGCTCTCGTCGAGAACGGTTGGCGCGTTCTCTTCGCGCGCACCACTGATCTGGTGCAACGGCTGCAGGTCGCGCGGCGCGAGCTGGCGCTGGAGTCCGCGATCGCCAAACTCGATCGCTATGACCTCCTGATCCTCGACGACATCACATATGTGAGCAAGGATCAGGCGGAAACCAGTGTGCTGTTCGAGTTGATCGCCGCCCGCTACGAACGACGCTCGCTGCTGATCACGGCCAATCAGCCATTTGGCGAATGGGGGCGTATCTTCCCGGACCAGGCAATGACGTTGGCTGCCATCGATCGTTTGGTCCACCACGCCACGATCCTCGAGATGAACGTCGAAAGTTACCGTCGAAAAGTTGCCCTCGATCGCAAGCGCGGTCCAGGCCGGCCACCTGTTCACACGACCCCCAACGAACTCGACAAGACTGTGATTGACGCTGGCAGCGCCGCTTGATTGTCGCGCAGCGTCAATCAACGCTTGCCAAGTAGGCGGCCAGCGTCAATTATCTCCTGACTCGGCCGCCTCGTCTCATCTTGATTGACGCGCCGCTCTCATCCTGATTGTCGCGCTATACTGGAGAGCCGCGCGATATGGGCCCCCCGTTCCGGTGATGCCGACGGGATGGGGCTGGCGGCGGCACCTCAAGATCTTGCAGCGTTCGTGGATCTCGGAGACGCCATCGTGCAATCGCGGCGCATTGAATCGCTTGTCGGCGCGAAAGAATGATCTGAGGTGTCTTCCCCTCCCGGTCCGAATGAGATCAAGCCCTTGCCGGGAGACCAGCCACGTCGGGCCCAGGATCTTGCGAGGTGCATCACGCCGGCAGGGCAGTAGCTGCCAACGGGGTGGCATGGTCCAGTCGGATTGTTGGAACTCGGTCCTATCGGTGGGCCCTTATCACTATACGGTTACGCGCCTTGAGACATGGTCTCGGCGCAACGCCGTTTGCCCGTGCACGCCAGCGTCTACAGCACTAGCTTCTGTGCCACGCCTCCGACGATGACCCGGGAATAGATTCGTCGGTTTGGCTCTCTCCTTCGCACGATGCCTGAACTCTGGAGAACTCAGTGAGTTCATTTGAACAAGGTCGCGTACGGCCCGGCGATGATGGCTTGGCGAATACGGCCGCCGAAAAGCTCCGTTCGATGATCCCGGCGGCTGGAGCGATCGCCTATCCGTTCCTGCTCGATGCATTCCACCTCGCGGTCTCTCCCGCTGATGGCCCGATGTCGTTTGGGCGACTGGCTCTGGCGGCGCTTTGCCTGCTGGCTGCGACGGCAGCACCCTTGCTCGGTCTTGCCTGCGCCTGGTGGATGACGACGGCAGCGCCTTCGTCCTTCGAGCTGCGCGCCCGGCGGCTCGCCTATATCTGCATCGCCGCGCCGCCCTTGTTCGTGCTGACCGGCGTCGGTCTTGGACTGCTGCACATCCATGTGAGCGACGAACTGGTCTGGGTCGCCGGCTGGTCGGCGGCTTGTCTCTATGTCCTGCTCGCCGGCGAGCAAGGCCTCGACGCGTTGTGCAGGCGAGGCTGGTTGTTGGTGGACGCAACTTACCAGCACGTCGACAAGAGCAAGCGGCGGGATGAAAAGATTGTTGGAGACTAAACGGCAGAATGGACGCCATGCTAGTTTCTCCTGGTGCTGTGCCTATGAATTTACGCCGCCAAATGTTTTGGTTTAATGAGGCGAGCGCGAACACCAAGGCTGTCGTGTTCAAATTGAAGTTCGGCATTCAGCCCATTTGCCAAAGCCCGCATGAGCTGGAAGCCAAGCCCCCCATCCGACGCAGGATCGAAATTTTCCGGGAAACCGACGCCGTCGTCCGTCACTTCCACCATGAATGATCCATCGTCATTCGCCTCGCAGCGTATGTTGACCTTCACGACCAAGCCCGCCGGATGCGCATACTTGCTAGCGTTTGTAAGTAGCTCGGCGGTAATGAGTCCGGCGTGAAGTGCGTGACGCGGGTCGATGTAGCCGTCGCAAGCATTATCGACCGTTAAGTCCATCCTACCGTCCGGGCTGAGCCTGCTGATCAGCACGGAAATTTCTTCCAGGAAATCGCCGAGGTTTACTCCATTGCCGTTGACGGCCTGCGCCAACGACTTGTGGAGTTTCGCCGTGACCTCAATGCGCGCGTCAATGTCGTCGAGCAACATGCAAACCTGCTCGGTCGTAAAGGTTCTGCCGCTTTTGGAAATAGCTTTGCGCTGGCCGCGAATAACACCGCTCAGGCTGGCCAAGTTGTTCGCGATCCGGTGGTCGGCCTCGGCCACCCCTACGCTTCCATATTCGATCTGAATTGACATTTTTCGCTCCCTTCAAGCAGACAGATTGCGCTTCGAAGGACCGGAAAATCAACAAAATGATAGTAAGTTCAATATGTTACATGCACATTGGATGCCTTTGTGGTTCTAATTACCTAGCACCAAAGATGAGACTAGTGAGTATAAACCGTACGGAACTAATTATTGGCTTCTTACGTTTTAGGAGTGAGTTTTCACGGGAGGGCTCAGATGGGTGAACTCAGTCGAGGCGAGCGGCTCCAAATTATGCTCACGCACGCGGAACTCCGGATCGTTGATACGTGGCGCTTTGCAAAGCGGATGCCGAGCAGGGCGGCGGCAATACGGGAGTTGCTCAAACGCGGCATGGCTGCGGAGGGATTTGCGGAAGTCGAGGATGGCCAGAAGTCGAAGGACTTCTCTGTTCTTTCAGACAATGCAGCCGAGTAGCTCGCGGACCATTTCGTGCGTGGCTGTCGGGGCCTCCCAACCACGCACGACTCTTTCAGTTCGGGTCCTGCTGGTAGCTTCAAAACGATGACCGCCTTGGGTCACACTCGGAAGTCGGAACGCACAACCGTGAAGTCCGCTTCACCCCCGACACCGGACTTTCGATCGCCAGTGCGGCACGTCCGAAAAGGGCCAATTCCGGACTTGTGCTCATTCCGATCCGGGTCGATCTTGTCACCGGCAATTTGGGTGAACCAAGAGACCGCGATGTGGCTGTCATTTGATAGAGGACGAACGATCGGAAAATCCGGCTCTGAGACAGGCGCCATTCTGCTTGATGAGGAACACGCCAACGGAGCGAGGATCACCCTCGAAGGCGGCGGTAGGGTTGCGTCGTTTGCGATCACTTGCGGTATCTATGGCTGGATGGTGCACACCCGCTTCTTTGCCAGCGAAAAGGAAGCGCGTCGAGCTTACGAAGACATGAAGCCGGCGCTCGACGAAATTATTCGATCCATACCGTTGGAAAGCGACCCGGATCACGACAAGAAAATAAAGGCTACCACGCAGCGGATCGATGAATTTGTGCAGCGCTATCCTTGATCGTGCTCCAAGGCAGCCTGTCGTTACCGCGACAGGGCGGGTTTGGGTCACTTTCGGAAGTTTGGCCTCGTGACAGAGATGTCCGGTCCGCCCTCGGAAGCGGACATCGTCAGGTGAAAACGACAGGTCCGAAAAGGGCCAATTCCGGACCTTTGCCCTTACTAAGCGCCTCAACCCGCACTGGCCTATAGCGAATCCGCTAATGCTCTAAAGCTTTCGGCGGCATAGCCGACATGGCCGGACTTGCCGCTGGGTCGCCCGTGTAGCGATTGACCCAACTGCGACATCTGCAAGGCTGCCACAAACAGAGACCCCAGCTCTGAGGCCGGGGTTCTAATGGGACTTATCCGCACTATTTTCACCGCCCGGCATCCGCAGTTTTCACCGCCCGGCATTCCGCAGCCTGACGTCATTTCAACTTCTCAACGTCGCCAGGCTTCCAACTCTTGTCGATGGCGGCTTCGGTCGGGCCGTAGAGCCGGATGATGGCGAAGTATCCTCTGCCCGGCACGGTGGCGCGCCAGTTGCCCCGTTTGCCCTCGGGTGCCTGGGGTCCGAGGAAGATTTCCGTGCTGCCGTCGGCGTTCTGCGCCGGCTTGTCCTTTGAACCGAGCGACGGGAACGGCTGGCCGTTGGCGAGACCCGAAGCGTTCTCCGCCTCGTAGAGCGTCACCGACCAGAACAGGCGGGCCGGGATGTTGGCCGGCAGATTCAGGCGATAGCTGCTGCCGCCCACCAGGGGCGTGCCCTCGCTGTCAGTGAAAGCGATAACATACATGGCGGCCGCGCCCGGACTTTTGGACACCATCCCGGGGCTGATCGAGTAATAGTTGGTGAACATCCAAATCCGGGCGTCGAGGTCCAGATACGGATACGTTCCAGCGACATTCTCCCAAGCCAGGTTCAAAGTTCCTGTTGGATTGGCGGGCGTCCCGTCTGGGAATGGATTCACCCAGCGGCGGTCTGAATACATGCGATAGGAGTTGCCACTGACCTTTTCTTCGAAGCCGATGACGCGACTCATCTTGTAACCGGTCTTCGCGGCCCGCTCGAGGATCTCGCGGCTGTGCGCATCCGGAGTGAACGGCTGACCCTTGACGATGCCGATCGCCGCCAGCATGCCGAGCCAATCCGGACCGGCGAGATTGTTGCCCTCGCTGTCCACAAGCCGCTTGAGCTGCTCGAAGGCGCTGCCATCGCTCATCGGCAGCATGTTGACCTGGATGCCGGAGGCGTCGGGGAACTTCATCGCCTTGGCGCCGGTTTCGCCGTTCAGTGGATAGATTCTCGTCTTTTCAAGGTGCGCGTCGGCCGGCGTCAGATTCTTCGGGTCCTCGTAGAACCCGCGCAGGAAGATGAAGACGTTGTTGGTCCCGGAACGGTAAACGAAGTGGCCTTGCGGCACCTCGCCTTTGTAACCGGGTGGGAGGATCAAGAACTTGCCGCCCTTACCGGCATCCGGCCCGAAGAGCCCGACGTCACCAAAGAACTTGCCACCATCGACCGGGATGGGGCGCTGCCAGTAATCTAGCAGGATGCCTTGCAGCATGGGTGGGGCATCCATCACCAGCGGCCCATCTTTGCCCAGGTCAACATAGCTCATCGCGTAGAGGAGGTCGGAGTTGGGAGTCGTCACCAGCGTCTTGGCGTCGAGTCGCTGCTTCCAGATCGGCAGGACGTTGTACCCGGCGCCGAAGTGCTTTTCCGACCCGACCTGCATGCCGAGCGTGTTGATCAACGGCAACGCCCAGAGATAGGTCTGCGTTGCCCGCTGGAAGAGCAGTTCGTCGCGCAGTGTCTGCGCGGTCTCCTTCGTGGGCCGGCCTTCCGCGAACGGGAGGTTGGCCAACTTATCGAAGGAGGTCTCCTGAGCGAAAGCCTGCGCAGCAAGGCCGTTCATTGCAAGACCGCCAGCCAGCGCGGCGGCGAGGTGGCTGATGCGATGGCTTGTCATTGTCGCGTCTCCTCTGCACTGGCTCAGTTTATCATCTTGATGGTCGGCGGCTGCCATGTGGCGTCGATGATGGCCTTGTCGGGCCAGTAGGCGCGGATGTAGAGCGAGAACGTTCCTTCAGGCGCCGGCAGCCAGTTGCTCTCCTTGTCCGTGCCGGGAGACTTCGCGCCGGCATAGAGCGTCAGCGATCCGTCCGCGTTGTACTTGAGGGTCTTGTTCTTGGTGCCGAGCGAGTAGCGTTTCAGCGGGTTCGGATTGAAGAAATGGACATCGTTGTACAACGTGAGCGACCAGAACCCCTTGACCGGCGGGACCTTGGCAAAGGTGACCGCGTAGGTGTTCTGGCCGTTGAGCTGTTTTCCCGAACTGTCATCGTCTGTGTAGATGTACTTGGTTTCCGTCGCCAGGTTGTCGAACATGTTCGATTTCGCCGTGGCGGTGCGATTGAGATAGTCCGTTCCCCACTCCGCATTATTGACCGGCGAGTTCCAGCCATTGCCGGCGGAGCGTCCGTTATAGCGCCACTGCAAGAAAGGTGTGACCATCTCTCGGTCGGCGGCGACGGCGGTTTCGGTCAGCGTCTTCTTGATCGCCGCGTCCTTGGCCGCCGCATCGAGCACACTGCCGATCGACGCATAGAGAGCTTCCTCGCCCGGTAGCGGGGGCACGCTTTTCATCACCGCCGGCAGCTCATCGAAAAAAGTCTCCGGGTTCACCCACTGAACCTCGCCTGCGCCACTGGACTTTGGCGCGGGGAAGTGGGGGAGCTTGCTCCAATCCACCGTCTTCATTTGCCCGTCAAAGCGCGAGAGCGGGTAGAAGGCGATCTGATTGAGCAGCGGTTGGATGGCGGCGTGATCCTCCAGCGTGTCGTCCATGAAAACACGCGGGATGACGAAGACCACCGTCGTGGAAGATCGCAACGCCGCCGTAATTCCTTTCGGCGTCTCACCCTTCCAGTTCGGGCCGACCACCATGTACAAGCCAGGCTTCGTGCCGTATTGCTTGCCGATGTTCGAGAGTTGGTCTGTACGCATGTCATAAAGCGCATAAACCCAAAAGCGGTCGCCGAAGTCCGGCACCTGGAAAACAATTGGAGCGTTATCAAGGTTGTCGAGGAAGCCGGCCCCGTACGCGACATCCTGGTTCGCGCAGGCGATGATGCGCTGGTCCGGGCTGATATAACCGGTCAACATCGCGACCGCGTTGTGCGCGACCGGCACCACCCCGCCGATCAGGCCGGGTTCGGGCGCCTTCTTAAAATCCGCGTGGCGGTTGGCCATGTTGACCAGCGCGTAGCCCCACAGATAGGCCGCACGCCCAACCGACTGGACGTAGGCCGTAGTCATTGCGGTGCCGCTCGGCGGGCCGGGAACTTGGGCGGCGGTTGTGGGGATCGGGACCTGCTGCGCCAGAGCCTTACCTGACAACATCAGGAAGGCCGTCCCGGCGCCGAGTAGAGGGATTAAGGATCGGCGATCAATATCCCCGACCCGGTAGTGACATCGGTTGGTGTCGCAAAGCTCCTTGGACATGTTTAAGCTCCTGCCAGCGCATTGCAGGGCAAACGTAGCGCAAGCATCGTAGCCACCAGTATTGACCTAAAGGGCAATAGTTGGCTTCGGACGTCATGACCGCTTTGGGTCAAACTCGGAAGTCGCGCCGCTTTCCGCCGACGTCCGCTCGACCCCAGCGAGCAGACGTCCGCTGATCACCTGGCGACGTTGGAAAAAAGCCAATACCGGAAGCGGGAAGCCGTCCGTCTCGATGGCGAGCCGAGGGCTGTGCGGCCCTCGGCTCGTGGTAGACCATCGATCACTTCGCGTCCTGGGCGGAGCGATACGCATCCGCCAGCTTCTTATCGTCGTCCGCCGTCAACTTCGGTGGCTCCACAGAGATCGTCACCTTGTTGATCTTGCCTGTGAACGTGAACGGCACTTGATAATCGCGATCATCCACCGGCGTACCTGTCTTCGAGCCGACGTCGAAGGTTTCGTCGACCGGCAAGATCAATGGCACGGTGCGTTCCATTTTCTGCGTCGCAACAACCTTGCCATCTACAGCCAATGTGCCGGTGCCGCTACGGCCGATGCCGCTCATGTTGTTGAAGGCAAGCGTAGCGAAACCGAGACCGTCGTACTTGAAGTCGAACGCGATGGTGTGCTTGCCGAGCGAAAGCGCTTGCTGGCCTTCCCAGCGGATGCGGCCAAGACCAAGCAGGTTCCAGGTGAGGACGGGCTTGCCTTTCAGAAGGTACAACCCATAGCCGCCGAACCGCCCGCCCTGAGTGACGATCGACCCATCGCCGCCTCCTTGCGGCACCTCGACATCCGCAGTGATGGTGTAGGACGTATTTAGGAGCGACGGCACTACGCTGTCGGGCAGGCCGGTTATCGGAGTCGAGTAGTTAAACTCCTTTCGTCCTGCGGTCACCGAGGGACGAGCCGAAGCAAGGCGCGTCGCTGCCGAAGCATCCAGCGGCAGTACCTGATACTTAGCGAACTCGCCGAACATCAGGTCCCTCATCTCCTGCACCTTGCGCGGATTGGCGGCCGCGACATCGGTGGTCTGCGACCAATCCTTGCCCACTTCATACAGTTCGAATTTGAAGGCGCTGGCAGGGTCTTCGACCGCCTTGCCAGCCAGATCCCACGGCGATCGGATCGGGACTGCGCTCAGCATCCAGCCGTCGTTGTACAGACCCTGCACGCCCATCATTTCGAAGTACTGCGTGCGATGCCGCGTCGGAGCATCGGCATTCGCCTTGTCGAAGGTGTAGGCAAGACTGACGCCCTCGATCGGCTTTTGCGCGATGCCATCGACCATGACCGGTGCGGGAATGCCCGTAGCCTCCAGGATCGTCGGCACGACGTCGATCACGTGGTGAAACTGCCAGCGAATGCCGCCCTTGTCAGCAATGCGCGCAGGCCAGGAGATCGCCATACCGTTGCGGGTCCCGCCAAAGTAGGACGGAATCTGTTTCGTCCACTTGAATGGCGTGTCGAAAGCCCACGCCCACGGCACCGCGTAATGCGGGTATGTTTCATTGCTCCCCCAGGCGTCATAGAACTTCAGATTTTCGGCGACCGTCGGATTGATGCCGTTAAACGGTACGAGTTCGGCGAACGTGCCGTTCACCGTTCCCTCCGCGCTCGCACCATTGTCACCGCTAATGAAGATAATGAGCGTATTGTCGAGCTTGCCCATATCCTGCACCGCTTGGACGACGCGGCCGATCTCGTGGTCGGTGTACATGAGATAGGCGGCGTAAACATCGGCTTGGCGGATGAAGAGCTTCTTCTCGTCGGCCGACAGCACGTCCCACTTCTTCAGCAAATTGTCGGGCCAGTCCGTTAACTTCGTCTCCTGCGGGACGACGCCGAGTTTCTTCTGGTTTGCGAGAATCTGGTCACGAAGTGCGTTGTAGCCCTTGTCGAAGAGATGGAGATCGGTCGCCTTCTTGACCCATTCCGGCGTCGGATGATGCGGCGCATGCGTGCCGCCCGGAACGTAGTACAAAAGGAACGGCATCGACGGATCGATCGAGTTCAACCTGTTCACCCAACTGATGGCCTCATCGGCCATGGCGGTGATCAGATTCCACTCCGGACGTCCCTCAAACGGCGCAATCAGCGTTGTGTTGCGGTACAGCATCGGCGTCCATTGACTGCTGTCACCCCCCATGAAGCCGTAGAAGTATTCGAATCCCATTCCGGTCGGCCATTGATCGAAGGGGCCGGCTTGGCTGGTCTGGTAGGTCGGCGTGTTGTGATCCTTTCCGAACCACGAGGTGCGGTAACCGTTCTCCAGCAGAATGCGGCCAATCGTGGCGGTGTCCTTCGGAAGGACGCTGTTGTAGCCGGGGAAGCCAGTAGCCTGCTCCGAGATCACGCCAAAACCTTCTGAGTGATGGTTGCGGCCAGTGATGAGGGCGGCGCGTGTCGGCGAGCAGAGCGACGTGGTGTGGAAATTCGGGTAGCGCAGCCCGTTTGCCGCAATCCTGTCCAAGGTCGGCGTTGGGATAACCCCGCCGAAGGTCGAGGGGGCGCTAAAGCCAACGTCATCGGTCATGATCAAGAGGATGTTCGGCGCGCCCTTCGGCGGCACCACGCGCGCCGGCCAGGCCGGCTTCGACTGGAGGGCATTCAGGTTGATCTCGCCCTGGAACGGCGGAGGCGGCGGCGGCAGATAGCGGCCATCGATCGTGGTGGTGGCTGCGGGCGAGCCGGGCGCGCCGGTTGTCTGCTGCTGGGCGAATGCTGCCGGAGCCGTCGAGGTCAACCACGCGGCCACCAACATCGTGACCGTTCTGATCTGAAAGCCTGGATTGGTCTTCATGCTCTGGTCCTTCCACCGCCGTTAATCAGTTATCGCGACCGATGACGGTCAGCCACAGATGGGCGGGACGGAACAGCTCTGGGTTGATTTAGATCAATACATTTCCGCTACGGGTCAAAACCGGAAGTCGGAACGCACAACCGTGAAGTCCGCTTCACCCCCGACACCGGACTTTCGATAGCCAGTGCGGCACGTCCGAAAAGGGCCATGAAGAGACATATCCACGCGCTCGCTAAACAGCGTTAGCGCCGCCGAACGGCGGAATTGTAAACGCGAACATCGATAACTGCACGTCGGGGGAGAATACGAACGGCGTCATGCCTATCTCAATCGCGCCGAGGTGGGCGTAGAAATCTGCCGAGTGTGGGCTCGAATAAATCAGGATTACATTTCCCGCCATCTTTCTCGAATGCTCGACTGCGGCAGCGAAAAGGCGTCTGCCAACACCGCTCCGCGAATAAGCTGGATCGACGAAGATGCCTTCGAGGAGAATTAAGCCCCCCATTCCAGTTGGTCTGAAGCTCACATAGCCGCCCGGAACGCCCTGTTGGTCCTCTGCCACATGGACCAGCCCGGCGGCGATCAGTGCAAGATTGATTTTGAGGCCTGGCATGAACCGGGAGATAGCACCGTCGTCATGTCCGTCATGTTTCGTCGCACGCACCGCAATTTCGGTGAGCCCGGCGGCGTCGTCCACGCGTGCGGACCTAATTCGGTTACAAACCATCGTAGTGATTTCCTACTCAGATAGCTGTCAGATATCCGAGGAGAAGCGAATTTCAAAGCTGAGCTACATAAGACGCGCGTGAGCGTTTCAGTTATGCCCCCCTCTTTCGTACTGGTTGTTCCTATAGTCCGCGCATGGACTGCCAAGTCTGCTAGGGGTCAGACTCGGAAGTCGGCTCGTCCATTTGCCAAGTCTACTTTACCCAGCGAACGGACATCGTCGGGCCGTCTCGGTTGGTCCGGTTTGTGCTAACTGGCGACAGGCACACCACAGCAAAAAAATCCCCGCACTTGGCCGGGATCGATATTTCACGCCTTGTTCGTTAACCAAATCGTTGGAGCTCCCGCCACTCCCGCATTCTGCATAGCATTCTTCAATTCAGCACTCTCTGCGAAGGCTTGCGCAGCTTCAATCGTGGCAAATTCGTGAGTTACTGTGATGTCATTGGGATTCTCGACTGCTCGGTAGACAGCCTCGGCTGTTACGCCCTTCGCCTTCTGGACCGGGGCAAAGTCATCGTAAGCCTTCCGCCAAGTCTTGTAGTCGGAAACCTTGTGTCTAACAAACATAGTCGTCATCAGATGTTCCTCCCTGACTGGTCGTAACAATCTTTCCACGAACGTTTGAAATAGCACTTTCCAGTAGTACCAGTATAATACTGGCCACCGCTTGGAGCTATTTCATTTCCGGGTTGCACTGATGCCATCGGACGTTTGCCCTATGTCCGATAGAACCACAGCACTAGACTTCGCGACCTACCCCTGACGAGCCCGTTTAGAGAGACGGCCTCGTCAGCCGCATGTCCGCTGGGGGGCAATCGCGTCATTTGGGCTGTCGGCCGACAACTTCCGGTCTTCCCAACGGACATGGGCGCTGGGCCAATCAGCCCAAATCGCGAAGCTAAGCAAGTCGGTCGCATCAAGCAAACAACTGCCAACAAATCAACGCCGCGCCGACAACGCCGAAAAGCACGAGCCCAGCTAAATTCATCGAAAAGATTAAGGGGTGCGCTGCGTGCAATCAGCCGATTGCCGCGAGCACGGAATGACGCGTCGCGGAACATTAGGAACATCTGCTGAGAACTGATCAAGAGGATCGCGAGCCCGGCGAGTAAAAGCAAACCCTTGACCATTGTTCGCCCCCTGTCTCTAAGCCAGCAAAGTGTTGTTCACACGACCAACGCTTCCGGTTGCCTAGACGTGGCCCCTCATTCGGGGCAGCTCTGCCCGATGGCGCGATCCCTTCGCAGGTCGGCTTCAAGCTCTTCGACAATGACCCGAAGCAAACACGCCGCAAGTGGATCAGTAACCTCCCGCGACAAAAGCTGATAATGCGCGATCTGAACCTCCTGCTCTCGGAACTGGCGATCTGTCATGGGGCTGCCCTCCGACAAACCGACGCAGAGACGGCCCAGTTGTTTCACTAAAGTTTTCGGATCATTTTCTATGGTTTCTATCTAGTAAATCCGCACACATGCCTGCCGCTGGATCGGCCTTACCGTAGGCCAATTCGGGCCACGCTCATTCCGCGATTTCTCTCGGCTCGCGAATGCCTGTTGCGCCGACCTCGATAACCTTGCGAGCGGCCATATCGCAAAGCGGGTCGTTACGATCAACCACGCCCAGCAAGTTCAGCGCGGGGCTGAAAGCCTTGTTCAAAAGCTCGATTTGTTCCGGCGTGCACTTGTCTTTCAACAACCGATTGATTGGCATTGTCCCGCCCTCAGCCCGAGTGCAAGTTCGTTCTTTGAGCATGGTTCTTCATGCTCGGTCGGAGAACTAGGAAGGAACGCTGACCTTTCACGAACGCGCTTCGTCTCGTCGCCGGGGCCAAATAGGACGGCACCGCCAGCGATGCAACCGCGGCCATGTCCAACACCGATGCCAAAACAAAGAGAGCGCCAATTGAGGCGGCCTCACTTCTTGCCATTCGAACTTAATCGGCCTTCGTGAACTTCATGAGTGATGGCTTGTCTGGTTTCGGAAGCCTCTGCCAAACGAATGTCTCTCGGCACCTTTCGCCGGTAGTAGCTCTCCGGCCATCGTCCCATACTTTGATTTCGCCGTCAGCCCCGACAATGGTGCCGGACTTCTCGGTGTCATTTCGGATCACACGGACGCCCGCGCGCAACATGGTGCGGTCTAGTAATTTGAAGTCCGTTTTGGGTTGCTGCATGGCGCCTATTTTGGTGGCCGCAGGCCGGGAGACGAAAGCCATTCCTGCATGCGAGCGGCAGCATCGGCCTTACGCGCCTGCCGGATTAGCTTCTCACGTTCGACCCCAGGTGGGGTACCCTGTGCGTGTTTACGCAGACGGATGGCCTGTTCTTCTAAGTGTTCATCCGATGGTGGATGTTGATTGAAACGGCGTCTTTTCATGAAGGCGCTCCTTTCCGACCGGCAAAGGCGGGAGCGCAATTGGCGTTCTCATCACCGATGACGGCTCAAAAGACAGTGCGGTGATAGGCCGTTAACGCTTTGGAACTCGGATGGTTGCGGCCGTTGCCGAACTGTTAATGTTCAAATTGGGCCACTACCCAAATTCAATTTGGGCTCATCTAGTGGGTAAGGCAGGCTAGCGCGCGCCACCTAGTTAGGACACTCGCAAAGTGAAATTCGGACACTTCACATAGGCGAATGCGCGCTCATTTGTCTGAAGTGCGGTCACGCTGACCTTTTATCGAGTTCGTCACATCCATCGTGAACGAAACGACGCCGATCACACGAATGGCCCCGACGATATTGCACGTCGGGGCCATTCAAGATCATCAGGCCGGTTACATCCGCCGCACCGTCCGATCAAAATCGTCGCCGATGACGGTACCGGACCATGGCCGGAAGCGGCAACCGCCCCATCGGGGTACTCACATTCAGCGCGAAATCGGCTCGCCGCCGACTCGCGCTTGCGCCAGTCGATCTGGGCCTTCTCGCGCGCCGCTGCCATCCGATGGCCCCAGCAGTTGTTTGAAACCTCCACGCGTTCATAATTCGTGAGTTGTGTTTACCCTTGATAGGCCCATGGTGCCTCAATCGATAAGGTCGCGTGTGGCCGAATTCGACATCCGCCAATGGATGCCACGTTTCGCATCTCGCCGTCACGCGACTTGTTTTGGCCGCTCGGCAACGCAATGACACGCGACGGTTCGAGCCGAGTTGACACGGTTCCAAAAGGCGTTAGTCAGCCCGACCATCCAGCTTTTTCACGACACATCGGCGCAGCTGCTTGAACCCGTCGCCATTGGTGCTGCACTACGTCAAGCTACTGCTCGTCGAAGTTTAGGCCTCGCCGCAGGCAGTCGCAGCGATCAGTGTTGTTCGCGAAGTGCCATATTTTGTCGGGTTTCTGTGGGCCTCGCGACGCCGCGATGTCCACCAATGTCTCGATCTCCGGGAGTGGAGAGACATGATGAGGCGTTCGCTCAATTTTTTCACGGTGGTTGCGGCGAGCTTCGTCGTCATATTGCAGGCTGCCTGGTTTGTTCTGGATCCTGATCTGCCTTTTGAGCAGGCTAACGCCACTACATCAACAGGCGTACCATCCGGGGTATTAGCTCCCGAGCCTTTCAAAAAGGGCTACGCAGCCAACCAAACGACGACGCGGATACTTGCGCAGGATCAGGCCGGGCAGCTCGCTTTTTGGACCTCCGTTCTGAAAAAGAAAAAGCAGGCTTGCGGTGTGGTTGTTCGGAACGTGTATCAAGGCGGCACCGAATCCGGGATCGATAGCTGGAGCATTCGCTGTCGGGACGGTAACCAGTATTCGATAAGTCTTAGCCCGGACTGGCAGGGCTCTGAGGCGGAGGTTCCGGCTTCAGGTTGCAATGGAAACGCTTTCATCCGAAGTGCTGATTAGCGCCCGTCCGACGAGGAGCATCTCAGCGCGCGCAACATCGTCTCTGTACGCCAGCAGCTTTCCGCTGCGGCGGTCGCCTCGTCGCCAACCTGCGAGTTTGAGCATGACGATGACCCGATCGCGGCGTGAAACGGTGCTTTTCAAGCACCCATTCCGGATCGCAAGCGTCGAACGATTATTACCGGCGGGCTCATACGAGGTTGTTACCGACGAAGAGTCGATGGAAGGCTTGTCATTTCCGTCCTTTCGGCCCGTTGCCACCATGATGATGGTGCCTGCGCCGCCGCCCAGCAGCTTCGTCGAGATGATAACGATCAGTTCGATCGATCTAGCCGATTCTCGGGAACCGATGCGATGGCGCTCCGACAGTGACGCGCCTGTCGACTTCGACAAGGATCGCGGGGCCGCGTCGAGGACTGACGTCCGACGGACACTGGCGGAGATCGAACGCATTGCCAAGGTGTTGCGCGGCCGGCATCGGCAGCTCGAACCTAAGCTACTCGCGACACCTGCGAAGCCACTGGTGTCCGCACTACCGGAGCTGAAAGAGCCCGGCCGGGACCTGCGCATCGATGCTTGCCGCGGAATTGCGCTCTGGTGCATCTTTCTCGACCATGTTCCGAACAACATCGGAAGCTGGCTGACGCTGCGGAATTACGGCTTCAGCGATACCGCGGAAGTGTTCATGTTCGTCTCGGGTGTGACCTGCGCGCTGGCCTACGGCAAGGCGCATGCGCGCGGCGGCTGGACCGGCGTGATCGGCCGGACGCTGCGGCGAAGCTGGGACATTTATGCCGCATTTCTGCTGCTCACGCTTGCTTGCGCCATCGTGGTTTACCTCGCAGGCGGCGGCCGGCTTGCCGACGAGACCAATACGCGCATTCTCTTGGAATATCCGGGAGCGACGCTCGCGCATGCGGCGATCCTGCAATACCGTCCCGTCAACACCGACGTCTTGCCGCTCTTCGTGGTTTTCCATCTTTTGTTCGCGCCACTGCTGTGGCTGCTGCTGCGAGTGCCGAACGTGGCGCTCGGCGCCTCGCTGCTGCTTTATTCGCTGGTGCACGTCTTCGGCTGGACCGTTCCGGCGTGGCCGAACAACGTTTGGTTCTTCAATCCGCTGGCCTGGCAGGTGCTGGTTGTGCTTGGAGCGTGGTGTATCACGGAAGGCAAGAGGTTCGGGCCGTGGATGACCTCACGCACGGCGCTTGTACTTGCTGTTCTCTATCTGGCTTTTAGCCTGACTATCGCATTGGGTTTGAGCATCAAACCACCGGAAGTGCTTGTCCCACAAACCCTGGCGAAGCTGCTTTACCTGGTGGACAAATCGGATCTCGATCCTTTGCGATTGCTGCATTTTATTGCCCTTGCTATTTTGGCGGTATGGCTCGTGCCTCGCACTTGGCGAGGGCTGACGACGCCAGTGATGCGCGGGGCGATCTCCTGCGGCGAGAACTCGCTGGCAATCTATTGCCTCGGCGTTCTGCTGGCGCTCGCAAGCCATATAGCGCTGGTCAGCATCTCGGATGGACTTGCGATGCAGATCGCGCTCAGTCTCGCTGGCATCCTGGTGATGATCGCGGCCGCAACGCTGCTGAGCTTGATTAGGATCAAACCAAGGCAGCAATCACCATTGGCATGAGGCACTGAGAATGGCAGCCGAAAGGCGCAGGAAGTCACCGATATCCCCGGCATTTCGCATTTGGGTCAGAAGCCGACCACGGCGGCCCGCTTGACCTTGGTCGGCTTCCCTCTCCAAAGCGGACATTGCAGCCTTCTGAGTAAGGGTCGGCTACGGGCCCCGAACGGACATTCATTTAATGGTTAGGCTGCGCTCACGCCTCGAAAACCAATCGAGTTCCGGTGTACGAGCGTAGGAGCTTTGTCGGCATCGCAGCCCGCGCGGTTTCGTAGAAAGGCTCCCCCGTACAATGCAGCGGAATCACGTAAGTCGGATCGATTTCCTGGAGTGCCTTGACCGTATCCCGAACGTAGTCCTCTTGATAGGGCGCGAGATGAAAGCCCCCGATCACCGCATGAATTCTTTCCACGCCGGAGGCGGCTTGAGCTTCCTTGATCGCGTTGACCACGCCGCGATGGCTGCACGAAGTTAGGACGACAAGTCCCCGTCCTTTCAGATTAAACGCCGTCGCGATCTCGTGCTGAAACTGATCCGGTACGACGGGCGCAGTACGTTCCGCCTCGCTGAGGCGCTCGGGATAACAGCCGATGCCGCGGTCGAAACCAATGGTCATTGCGCTCGGTGACAGCACCTTCTCGAAGGTCTTCTGACTGATCTGCCCCGTGGCGACGGCGTGATCCGCAACCAGGGCAGGTCTGGCTGCGACGGTTACGGCGAGGTCCACCTCCTCGAGTGCTTTGCGGTCGATGACGCCGAAGTTGCCCCGCGCCGGGGGGGCAGTCCATTCGCGCGCGCAGAAACATCCTTCGCCGCCGACAAACAACGGCAGTTTGGGCTTTAGCTTGCCGCTATGCGCCTGCAAGAAACCGACGAGACCGCCAAAGTGGTCCTGGTGCCCGTGGCTGAGCACAAGTGCGTCGATGGCCGCAGGGTCAATACCAAGCAAGCTCGTGTTGTTGAGAAGGGCTTCCGGCGTGAAACCGAAATCAACTAGGACGTTGCGCGTCTCGTTGCCGCGTCGTGACTCGACCTGCATCGCAGGGCCGAATTCGCTAACCAAAGTTTTGCGCGGCGGCTTGTCGCTAAGACCCCAGCCAAAGTGCTGGATATCGAGGTTGGGCAACTTTCTGCTCGGGGCGACAGCGAATTGATAGCTATCGATCACTATTCGAACTGCCACGCGGTCGAGCTCAGGCAATGATCCAGTGACAGCCTGCGCACTGACCGGCTTCGAGCCACTGAGTGTAGCAAGTATCATACTTAAGAGACTGGCGCCTCCGCCGCAGAGAAATTCTCGCCGCCCAACCTCGTCGCAGAAAAACTGCCGCCGAGGCGCCTGAGGACCTGTTTGTGATAGCGCGATCGAGTCTGAAAAATAATCACTACCCATTGCTACCTCCCGTTCCTGCCAACAATCAGGCCATAACCAGAAGGCGCGGGACCGCACGGACGTATTTCGTCCCAGAGGGTCGGGCGTCTAAACTAAGAAATCATCCTATCAAACTGCTCAAACTGCCCAAAAATTTGGTTTAAGTCGCCAGAGAAGCTCGCGCCTATTCACCGGGACATAACACCCACCTGATGATGATGTAGCGCGACCGCGAAGGCGTCCTGACGACCGGCCTAGCCGTAGCCGTTTCAAGAACCCCGTGTGCCAATTTCGCCGCATCGATAATTGAACAACACTTGAAGCCGTCATGGTTGCAGTTGCAGCCGCGGCACCGTGTTCTAGGTGCCACCTTCTCTTTTGCAGTGTTATTGAAAACCTGCCAATGACTTTATCATTGGCTTCGAGCACCCAAGGCCAGCGGCGTCGCGTCCTTCAGTAGTTCGGGCAAACCCAATTGCCGTAGGCGTCGTAGCCGCAGCCGCCACGGTAGTAGGCCCCGGTCGCAGCTGCGCCGACCGCAGCCGCGCCCACTGCCGCCGCACCGACACCGTAGCGATAGCCATAGCCGCGATAGCCGTAGCGCCCGCCGCGCACAGCGACAGCGCCGCCCCGGTATCCGCGAGCCGCGACCGCGCCCCCGCGGTAGCCTCCCGCTCGCACGGCACCGCCGCCGTGGAAACCTCCGGCCCGCATGCCGCCGCCGTGGAAGCCTCCGCCGCGCCCGCCGCGAGCGAACGCGTCGTCGGAATGGAAGCTAGTGACCAGCAGTATGGCCGCCGCTGCCGAAGTGATGAGAACTCGACGCAACATAGCGTCCTCCTTCTTGGAGTAGAGGGAAGCCGCGGGCACCTGCGCATCGCGGCGACCCCGCGGGTCCTCGAGCCTCGCGCGCGGGAGCTTCGCGCTATTGATCTAGATCAAACCTCCAGTTCATCTACGTGAACAACTGCTCCATCACCGTTGCAGTGACAGTTGTAAACACGGGCTGCCTGCTTGAAGGGCCAGAAGCTGGTACGCACCGTATCAAGTTAAGGATGTCGCTGATGAATGCGCAGGAACCCCGGCCTGACATCTCCTCGGCTTTGACGGTGACACAGTTTTGCCAAATGTTCGACATCCAGCCAGAGCTGTATGCCGCGCTAAAGCGAACCGGCCAAGGTCCACGCGAGGTCCGCATCGGACACTGCATTTTGATTCCGTCGGAATATGCCGCGCAGTGGCTCGTCAAGGCCGACCCACTGCAGGTGTTCGCGCAGCGCTATCTCTGCGGATGAGGTCATTGGTGCGGCTGCCGTGGGACCTCGAGGTGGGCTAGCCGTTGAACCTGTAGCTCACTGCCCTATCCTCCGGCGATCCAGCAGCGGCGGCATCCCTCCGGCTTCATCGAACCGTGCCTGCCGTTCGCGGTTCCTTGGACGCCTGCATTCCACGACTTCACGGTCGCCGGAAATTGCACGGTGTTCCGTGGCTGAACAGCAGGTTTTGCACAATCAACCGGGCAGGAGGGTCCCCGCGTGCAGAATCTTCACGTAGGTCCCGCTCTCGTGCTTCTCCAGCCAGCCATGCTCGATGGCGTATCTGAGCCCGGCGCTGTATTCGGCCGGCGATGCGCCGTCCTTGTCGAGGAAGGGATAGTTGATCTTCTCGATATAGATCCGGCCATCCTGGATCGGCTCAAATGCTCGCGCATGGTCCATAAGCCTCCGGGCGGCTTTCTCGGGATCGGAATAGGGGCGGTCTTCTTTTAATCTTTGCATGGAACGCATTCGAAAGCGCGGTCCGAGCTATTGACGCGGCGGAATGGTGCCGCTCCTCCGGATGGTCGACAAGATAATGAACCACGATTTGCCGAGGACAAGCGGCGCTCGCTTGCGTCCCGACCTCCGGAGTCGGAGCGCAAGCGCTCCAAGCAGGTTGAAGAAGCTTTCCTAGACGGATTGCGCGGTGGCTGTAGTAGCCGCGCTCAGCGTATTCGGTGATCGGCTGCGATGGCTTTTGGATATCGATGTCGGCGCCGACGGCCCCCGACCACTCCGAGAGGACCTCAAGCTCCATCTCCGAGAAGACCGTGCACTTCACCTGCGCCACGAATTGCGCGAGGGAGCTGATGTCGATGCCGAGGCCCTCGCGGCCGGCGGCGCGGGCCTCCACCAAGGTGGTTCCTCCCCCGACATGCGGGCACGAGGTCTCCGGGCTTTGTGAAAAGCTCAATGGCCGCGCGGGCAAAGATGGGCGAGAAGCGGGCCGGGTATTTGTAGAAGTCGTGGGTCAGGCCGCGCACGGGTCTGGAATCGCGCGCCGCGGCAATAAAGGCCGCTTGCGCATCGTCCGAGAGGCTCAAGAATCGAGACAGACTTTGCAGAGACATACTTCACAAGAGCGCAAGTATGGTTAACAGCCGGTTCACGCCATGAGTTGCTTTCGCCAGCAGCGAGCAGCGACTGCTCGAGCCGCCCAGGGAGGCCACGAGTGAAGAACCGCTGCGTCGCGGGCGATCTCGCTGCCTAGACACGTAACCGCGCTGCAACCCGAGAACTAAAATGGCTGACCGAAATCGGTGAGATAGGCCGAAGGCAACAAAAAAGGGCTCCAGGAAGCCCTGCAAGACCGTAGCAACTGGTGCGCAAGAGGGCATCGCACTATAGGCGCATGGTACTGATTATGCTCGCTGTTCTCTGCGCGATTTTCGAAACGGACCACGAAAAGAACCACGGAATTGCAGCGCTTACTTGCGCGCGGACCTGAGCAGATACTTATGGTGTCAATCGGCGTTCGACTGGGACCCCCTATCGGCATCCAAAAGGGACCCCTTTGATCGGCGTGCTCTGCTGGTAGCGCTCGGGTCGTCGGAGCTGGTCGGGGTTGCGGAGACGGCGCGAGCGCGGGTTGTTTGAACATCGTCGCGGCTTTTGAATCGCCAGCTGTCGTTGCCGGTCTCGACGATGTCGCAGTGATGGGTCAATCGGTCGAGTAGCGCGGTGGTCATTTTGGCATCACCGAACACACTGGGCCATTCGCCGAACGCAAGATTGGTGGTGACAATGATGGAGGTGCGCTCGTAGAGCCGGCTGATGAGATGGAACAGGAGCTGACCGCCGGATTGCGCGAACGGCAGATAGCCCAGCTCGTCGAGAACGATGAAGTCCATGCGGGTCAGATGCTCGGCGAGCCGTCCCTGCCGACCGTTGCGGGTCTCGGTCTCGAGCCGGTTGACGAGGTCGACTACGTTGTAGAAGCGTCCTCTGGCGCCATCGCGGATGCAACTTCTGGCGATGGCAATGGCCAAGTGGGTTTTGCCTGTACCGGTGCCGCCAACCAGCACGACGTTGCGTTGTTGGGCGATGAAGCCGCCGCCAGCGAGATCATTGACGAGAGTCTGATTGATCGGCGTGCCGTCGAACTGGAAGTCGGCGATGTCCTTGGCGAGCGGCAGCTTGGCAATGGTGAGCTGGTATTTGATCGACCTGGCTTGCTTCTCGTTGATCTCGGCGTTGAGCAGGTCGCCGACAATGCGTTGAGGCTCGTGCTGGCGCTTGACGGCAGTTGCCATGATCTCGTCGAAGGCAGCCTTCATGCCGTAGAGCTTAAGTTCGCCCATGAGGTCGAAGATTTGGGTTCGTTCCATCAGATGGTCCTCCGGAGGTTGTCGTAGCGGGCACAATCGGCGATCGGTGCATGACGGAGCGTCAGTGCGGCCGGCGTCATGATGTTGGCCGGTGGGGCGGGTTCACGTTGACGGGCCAGGATATTGAGAACGACATCGGCGGAATGGACGCTGTGACTGAGCGCTTCGGCACAAGCCGCTTCCACCGCGGACAGACCGTCAGTCAGCACCGCGGTGAGGATGTCGACCATCTGCCGATTGCCATCGTCGGTGCTGGCCAGCTTGCGCCGGATCCGCTCGATCGCGGCCGGCAGCACCCAGTCTTTGAAGGGAGCACCGTTGCGCAAGGCGCCGGGTTTGCGGGCGAGCACCGGCACATAATGCCAGGGGTCGTAGACGGTATCGCCGCGGCCAAAGGATCGCGGGTGCTCGGCAACGATACGTCCATCCTGACGGATCACGATGCGATCGGCATAGGCTTGAACCTCGACCGGTCGTCCGACTGCACTGGCTGCGACCGAGTACTTGTTGTTGTCGAAGCGCACCAGGCAGGTCTTCGAGACCGATGCTGTCACCGCATGGAAGCCGTCGAAGCGGCCGGCATAGGGAACGAGTTTGGGGCGTTCGGCTTCGAACACGTCCCAGATCGTCTGATCGACCAGCTCCGGATGGCGATGAGCCTTGGCGTAGGCGATGCACTTGTCGAGCAGCCAGGCGTTTAACTCGTCGAGGTTTTTGAACCGCAGCCGCGGCGTGAAGAAGCGCTCCCGGACCAGCCCGACCTGGTTCTCGACCTGCCCCTTCTCCCAGCCCGACGCTGGCGTACAGGCGACCGGATCGACCAGATAGTGGCTGCACATCTGCAGGAAGCGGCGATTGTAGAGACGGCCTTTACCGACAAAGATCGTCTCCACCGCGGTCTTCATGTTGTCGTAGATGCCGCGGGTGCAGGTGCCTTTGAACAGGGCGAATGCCCGGTCGTGGGCGTCGAACACCATCTCCTGCGTCTCCCGCGGATAGGCCCGCACGAACAGCATGCGACTGTGACAGAGCCGAACATGAGCAGCCTTCACCATCACCGTGGTGCCGCTCAGCAGGACCACCTCGTGGCTCCAGTCGAACTGGTAGGCTTCGCCTGGTGCAAAGCTCAGCGGCACATAAGCCGACGCTGTCGAGGTGCCGCGTTCCTTGGTCCACCGTCGGGCGTATCGACGAACCGCATCATAGCCGCCGGCATAACCCAGGCCGCGGAGTTCCTCGAATAGCCGGATCAGCGTCAGCCGTTCCCGCGCCGCCTTGCTCTCATTCCCTGCCAGCAACCGATCAAGCTCGGCACTCCAGGCACCCATCTTCGGGAGCGGCTGCGTCTCGCGCTCGTACCGGAACTCCGTCGCTTGAGAACGAATGACCTTGCGAACCACCTTCCGCGATACGCCAAGTTCTCGGCAGATCGCCTTGATCGGACGACCATCAACAAAGTAGGCGCGACGGATCTTACCAATCGTCTCCACCACCAGCATCCCAACCTCGGCTTCCATAACTCGATGGAAGCCACTGTGGACCCTTATCCCGGGGTCCCGATTGGATGCCGATCACCCCGAAACGGGGTCCTTATTCCATGCCGAAACACATCCTCCGGCAACGAATAGTCTTGCCTGTTGGAATTAGTTGAACGAAATCGCCATACGATTTTGACGGGCGTTACATCAAACGCCTGCACTGGATGCGCTAAGCCGGCAAACGTGAATGGATCACGATCATTTTCACGGTAAAACAAGTACACCTGTCCGACAGGACTCAAGAGTCCCTGGATGCTCGATTGCTGGAGTCGTGAGCCATTTTTGGCAAACCAGATCAAGTTATCACCTAGAAAGCGATTGTTGTAATCGTGCCCGGTGCGCCCGCCCGTACCTACGCCGCAGAAAACAAACCAATCAGGACCATAAGATGCATACCCAGTGAACCAGGGTCCTCCGGTGGTGCCCTCGGGAATCCCGAGCACAGCGAAAACGTCGCGCCTCGTATATTCTGCTCCTACATTGAATGGATACGGCGACAGTTGCTTCTGATGTGAAGCAACGGCTGACGCAAAGTTCTCCGCGTAAGTGATGAGTTCGCGAGAGTGGTGTCCAACGTGAGGCGACCCTTGCCTTGGGCTACCATCTGCCGTTGTTGCGGCACCGTGGATGTAGGCAGCGTGAAAGGGCTCGATGAGCTGTTCGGCAGCTTCATAATCCGGGACAGAGCCGATGAAAACGCATTGTGGCCCTCGAAAGGAGCGATACTCGGTGCGACCTATCGGTTGCAATGCTAGCCGCGCATCATCGTGTGAGACTGCCAGGAGAACGCGAATAGTGCCGTCGAAAAAGGTCAAGGCTTCGACTTGGCCAATATTCAACCGGAAGCCGTTCGACGCGAGCGACACCGAACGGGCCAACGGAGCGATAGTACCGGCCAACTCCCAAGAACGGAGGAGGCGATCCATGACAAGCCATCTAAGCCTGGCATCAGGCAGGACTGCTTCGATCACCTTCCGCGCAGATAGAGCCATTTGGTCGATCATGACTACCCCACTCGCCCGCGCCTCAGTCATATCGAACAAAGTGCCTTGGAGCTATGGTGGCCCAGAAGGATCCACGACTCATATTCGCCGCCACGCAAGGGATCATCTCGCGCAATTTTCTCGCTTCTGTATAATGAGTTCAGGACTTGAGAGGAAATTTGACGTCCGTTGTTCTCGCCGCCAAATCGTGCACAGGGACGCTCTTATCTGAGGACGCCAGTCATGAATACTTCGAAAGAGCTTGCATCGTGACCAACACCTATCGCATCACGCTTGAGGACGAGTCGAACGCATCGCTTCGTGAAGTCGCGCAAAGGCGGCGAATGAGTCCCGAAGACATAGCTGAGTTGTTCGTCTTATCGGGCCTTGAGAATGCGAGACTGCAAGGCGTCCGTTACCTAGCCGCCTGCGTGATTACCGCGGCAATCGTCCTGTTCGGCATATGGCTATTAGCCATCTCGTTGCCTGCGCCGAGCGTTGCTCCGCGGGTCTTCCATTGGATTAGAGAATTTGTCCTTCTATTCGCGCCGTGGCCATTCACGATACTAATCGCCCTTTGGATCCTGGCTCGCTCAAACTCTTCGATGAGCCTTCTGCTCGGTCTGCTTGGAGCGCTTCGAAAGGTCAATCTCTTTGGCGCAGAGATCGAACTGAACGAGCAGACCAAGCGACGTATCCAGAGCGCCGCCGGCGATATTGAATCGGCCTTACAAGAATACAAAGAAAGAACTGATAGGGAATTTGCTAGGATCGTTGCTCGATATCAGATTGAGCAGGCGCTTTCGAAGTTCATCGACAGTCCCGAACTGAAAGCATTCAGAAACGATCCGGACAGGGACTTTCGCTGTACAATCCACGTGCCAGACCCCATTCGCTATGATCGCCTCTATCAACTTGTAGACTATTGTCCCGACGGATCCGGCCGCGGGCGGGACTTCTCGGTGCGATACGGCATCATAGGCAAGGTGTGGCGAATGGAGAAGATGCAGCTTGCAAACGACCTGTTTCAGACGAAGAAGGCTCAGAGAACGCACGAAGAAGAGATAGATGAGATAATGAGCGACTGGGGCATGAATAGGAGAGAGGCAGAAAGTGCGCTTAAGCACCGCTCCTATTTTTGCTTTCCGCTTACTTATGAGGATCGAAAGGTCGGGCTTTTCTATATAGACGCCAAAGAAAAAAATTCATTTAATGAAACGAAGGAGGCTGAAGTTTCATCGAGGGCCCAAAAAGAACTTGCACCGCTCGTGGCTAAAGCGCTGGCCGACTCGGCGGCTCTTTCCCTTCAGCTCGGGCCGGACTGACGAATGTCTCGTGCTCTTTCATCAGCGGACAGGGTGAAGCCGCAGAGCTATAGCTCCGTGGCGGCTGAGTATTATGACGCCGAGCGTCATCCAACGTGCCGAAATTTTCGTGATGCGAGCCGCTCTCTCTTGCGGGACGCCCTCTGCATAATTCCCCGTTCAGGATCTGCTCTCGAAGTAGGAGCCGGGCGTGCTCTGCTTGGCGAACTCGCTCCCAAAGGGTTTGACCGCCTCATCCTACTCGACAAGTCAGAGGAGATGATCTCCTATTCGCGAGGGTTCAACCAAATCGCCGATCTGGTGGTCGGGGATGCACTGTCGCTCCCTTTCGAAGGAAACACATTTTCGTTGATAGTGGCTTCCCTCGCCGACCCGTTCAACGGGCCTCGTTTCTGGAATGAAGTGCGACGCACGTTAAAGTTGGGAGCCTATTGTGTCTTCACGACGCCTTCTTACGAATGGGCCTCGTCATTCAGAATGCGGTCTGCCTATGAGCAGCAGGGCGCCGCGTTCTTCCAGACACGAGAGGGCGAGCGTATATACCTTCCGTCCTTTGTTGAACCGGAGGCTTCCCAGAGGAAAATGATAGAGAGCGCTGGGTTGCACTTGCTTCAAATTACGAGCATCGGCACCGCTGCTATTCCGGAGCCACACTCTCCAAAAATACGCGGGTGCGAGAGCGTCGTATCAGGATACATTGTCCAGCGCACCTAGGTCCGGCCACCCGCTGCTGGCCCATTATCTGATCGCCGCTTACAGCAAAGTTCTCGAGTTTTTTTGCAGAGCGTGTCATATTGAGATGATTCGAACTTTCGAGCTTGGTGCCATGCCTCAGTTTGACGTAACTGCTATTTTCGGCGGGATTGGCGGTTTGGAGCTGGGGCTTCATAAGTCAGGGCACCAGACATCCCTCTTCTGCGAGTGTGATCCCGAGGCAGTTTCGGTGCTGCGAAAGAGATTTCCGGCCACGCCCGTCGTCTTCGACGTGCGCCGAACAGCCGAGCTTATCGAGAGCATCTCTGAGAAATCGAATCTCCTCACGGCTGGCTTCCCCTGCACGGACCTAAGCCAGGCGGGCACTACGCGGGGTTTCGCGGGTGGCCGCTCAAGCCTAATTCGCGAAACAATTGACCTGCTGCGAAAACGACCATTTGCAAACGTCTTGATCGAGAACGTGCCCAATTGGAGGCATCTCCACAAAGGGGACTATCTTCGCGAGGTTGTCGGAGAGCTTGAAGCCCTGGGGTATCGTTGGGCGTATCGGACGGTTGACGTCCGCGCATTCGGTTTGCCGCAAAGGCGCCTTCGTTTGTTTCTCTTTGCCACATTGGCCGGCGATCCTCGCGATGTGCTTTTCCACGGTGACTTCATTCCCGAAGAGCGCACTCTCAATCTCGATGAAGCGGCACATGGTTTTTACTGGACGGAAGGTACTCGTGGGCTTGGTTGGGGCGAAGATTGTGTCCCGACACTGAAAGGTGGATCATCAATTGGGATACCTGCCCCACCGGCAATTTTGCTGCCAGATCAAAGTATCATTACGCCTGATCTTGTGGATGGAGAGCGCCTCCAAGGGTTCCCCTCCGGTTGGACCAACTTGATTGATCGAGCCGGGGAAGTGGGGGGCGGTCGGTTCAACCAGCGCCGACGTTGGATGCTCGTCGGAAATGCAGTCAACGTTGAAGTTTCAACTTGGATTGGAAAACGCTTAGCCAGTCCAAAGCCCTTTAAGGGAAGTGAGGGTACGTCACTAGCTCATGACAGTGCGTGGCCAGCGGCCGCTTGGTTCGATGGAACTACTCGTCGCCGTGCGGACATCGGAAACTGGCCGGCAAATCGGCAAGCGAAGTCCCTTATCGATTTCCTCTCAAAGCCTGGAGCACCGCTCTCGCTACGGGCGACGGCCGGCTTCTACAGTCGGATCAAGGCGAGCAGCTTGTCTTTTAAGCCCGGCTTCGTCAAAGCTGTTGGCCAGCATCTTCGTGCGATGGAACAGCTGAGCTCGTCCGCGGAACGAAATGGGAAACAACTCTCATCTAGGGCGAAAGCGGCCTAAGAGGGTAAGTCCGCCGGTCATCGTGGACCCGGCTACCTCGGAACGTATGAGGCGCGTCCGACGGCAGGATACTGCCGCTGAACTGTTGGTTCAGCGGTGGCTTCGAATGCACGGCCAACGATATCGCAAGAGAAATCGCGATTTGCCGGGATCGCCCGATCTGGCCAACAGAAGTAAGCGTTGGGCGATCTTCGTGCATGGGTGCTTTTGGCATAGTCATCCAGGATGCAAACGAGCGACAATTCCCAAGACCAACACCGATTTCTGGACAAGAAAAATTGCGGATAACCGCGCTCGAGACGCCAGGAAGGAAGGCGACCTTATAGCACTCGGGTTCAGGGTTCTGGTCCTCTGGGAATGCGAAGCAGAACAACTCGGGATCAACGAAAGGAGCGCGAGTCGGCTATTCACTCTTCTTCATCCGCCTCAATAGGAGGAGCCGTGACTTTTTCAGGGGCCGCATCGGCCCATTCGAAGCGAGGACTATTTCTCCCATCGTAGGTATCCACGATCCTCTCAATGGCATCCGAGAACGTTAGCGTTGTAGTGGGCCGACCGTTGCGTGGCGGGGGTGACATGACGTCGAAGAATACGACGTCACCGAATCGGTCTGGATCGGTTTCATAGAGTCCAATCAGCACTCGCTCGAAGAGCATGGCCGCCTCTTTCGGACTGTCTCGACCCGATCGAAAACGAAATATTTGTACCGCTTGACCAAAGCTTGAAGGGCCAGCGGCAACCCCGCCGTCGTCACAAGAGTCAATGGGAAGAAAGATTACGGCAACCATCACTGCGTAGGGCTGTCGCTCGTGATAGTCGGACGCCTCTGCGCGCAACTCACCATCAACTCGCGTATAGTTTTTTGTGTATCTCTTCGTTCCCGGATCACGGAAGTTGATCGTTTTGATAGAAACTCCCAATCCGAGGCCTAGCTCGACCGTCGAGTAGTTTACGTCGAGCTTTTTGAATCCCTTCGAAGAGCGTACTTTTGACTCTTGGCCTTTGCCGTCAGGATCGGGAAGGATTCCAGGGAGAGAACTTCGCAATGAGTTTGCGAACGTTTGTGCAAGATTGCGGGATAAAATCTCTGCATAGTTTTTCTTCTCAGCGCGCGTGATCATTTTCGCTCGATCGCCAGCCGCCGTCAGCTCCGCATTTATGGAGTTTTCAATCTTAGTCTTTGGGGATCGCGCCATTCAGGCCGCCTCACGAATCAGGTGACGGTCGGAACTTTATCTCACGGCGAGATGAGACCGGCCCAGCTAGGGCGCAAAGAACCTGATTCAATATTGCATCAACATCGGTGAGGTTGGCAGCCACTCGTACCTAGAGCGTACCTACACCGTTCGCCAATTTAGCCAGAATGAGGGTAAGTTATTGATAAGGCTGGTGCCGCAAGAGGGACTCGAACCCCCGACCCCGTCATTACGAATGACGTGCTCTACCAACTGAGCTATTGCGGCGAACCGTTCGGCAACGGCCTGATAATTCGCGCCACCTGATATCGGGCATGACCCCGATTGGCAAGAAGATGCGGTTATTTAACCGCACAGCCGTTACCTAACCGCGAATTAGCTGCCCAAACGTGCCAGAAATCCGCGCCAGCCGCCGATCTGGGCCTTGGGCGGGCCGATTTGTTCCGCAAATTCGTCCACGGCGCCGTCCTCGTCGACCCCGGGGTCGTCGGGGGCCCTGATAATCGGGATCACCGCCGGAATGGGTGCCGGCGCGGCCTTGGGCAGGTCAGTCCGGGAGCGGAACAGGGGAGCCGGGGCCGGGGGCGCCGGTTCGGCCGCCGGCGGCGGGGCCGGCTCCGGTGCGGCGGCTTCGGCAGGGGCCGGCTCGGCCTCGATGGCAGCCTGCAGGGGGGCGTTATCCTGCACGGGCGGTGTGGCCGGTTCCTCCACGGGCTTCATCTCAACCGGCTGGACCTCGACCGGCTCAACCGGCTTTGCCGCCGGCGGCTCATCGGCCACCTCCTTGGGCGGCTCGACCCGCCGCGGCGCCAGCATCGCCTCCTCGAAGGGTGAGGGCTCGATCGCATGGCCCTTGTCGGACGGCAGCGCCGCCACCGGCGTCTGCCACTGGAAGGCATCAAGACGGCCGGTGACCGGCGAGACCGGACGCCAGCGATCCGAGACATAGCCGTCGGCGGTCCACACCGGATCGTGCAGCGCGCGCACCGCGCGCAAGGTCCAGGCCCGCGCCCGGCCGCTGTCGCCGTGCTCGGTACGCTCGATCTCCGCCATCAGCAGCGCGACGCGCTGCGTCGGCGCCGCAATGAACGGCTCCAGTGCCGCACGTGCCTTGGCGAACTCGGCCGCATCGATCGCGGCGCGCGCGATCGCCAATGCGCCTTCGATATGGCCCGGCGTCTTCGCCGCCAGCGTCTCGACGCGCACCAGGCGCTGGCGCGCGGCATCGCCGAGCCGGACATGGGAATAGGCATCGGCGAGATCCGGATGCGGTTGCGCGAGCCACGCGGTCTCGACGATACGCATCGCACGGCGCACCTGATGCGCCTCGCTCTCGAATTTGGCTGCGAGCACGGCGGCCGGAATCAATGTCGGCGCCTGCTTGACCGCCTCCATCGCGCTCGAGCGCGACAGGTCGCGATCGACGGTCTCGAACTCCAACGCGCGCGCCGTCAGCAGCACGCCGCGCTGCCGCCGATAGGTCGCCTTGTCGATCAATCCGGCGGTCTGGTTGTTGTCGATGATCGACAGCGCGCCGGCCCAATCGCCCTTGGCGCAGCAGAAGCCCAGCACTGCATGCGAGGCCCATGACGACGACGGCGACATTTTCAGCGCTTCCTCGGCGATCATCACGGCCGCCACCGGATCGTCGGCGCGCTGCGCCTCGATGAACAGGCCGCGCAGGCCGAGCAATCGCGTGTCCGGACGCTCGGCCATGGCGCGGAAGGCGCGCTGCGCACCGTCGCGGTCGCCATCGAGCTGCGCCGATTGCGCGTGCAGCAACAGCGCCAGCGGATCGCCCGCCGCGTGGCGCCGCGCCACTTCGGCATGCGCGCGGGCGCCTGCGGAATCGCCATGCCCGATCGCGAGCAGGCCTTGCGTGATAGCATGACGGCCGCGGGCGTGACGCCGTTCGCGCCTGCCACGGCGGATGTGGCCCGGGATCTTCCACAGCCCGCGCAATATGACGCCGGCGACCATCGCGGCGACGATGACGAGGCCGAGCAGGTACATCGGCTGCTTGGAGGTCAGGCGGAAGCCGCCCCATGACATCACGAGATCGCCGGGCTGATCGGCCATCCAGGCCGCGCCCGCTGCAGCGAGCGCGATCAGCAGCAGGAACAGAATGATGCGGATCATCAAGAACCTATTGCAAAGATTTACTGGTTGACCGTGGCGAGCGCCGCCATGGCGTTGTCGGCAAATTTACGCGACGCGTCGAGCGCGGCGCGGCGCGCGTCCACCTTGTTGAGCCAGGCTTGCGCCGCGGTGCGATCGGCCGGCGGCAGCGACTTCAACTCACGCTCGGTCAATGCGAGGTCATTATGCACGGCGGCCGATGTCACGCGCGCGACGATGCTGCCGCGATCGGTCCCTGTGCCATCGGTCCGCTCGATGCGGATCAGCTTGGAGGCGCCGGCCTGCAAACGATCGACCAAGCCGGCATTCGCCGTCGCCGCTTCCGGCGCCGGCGGCGCCAGTTGCGGCACGATCTCGATCAGCTCGCGGCACAGCGCGTTCGGGCTCGGCACACCTGACGTCGCGAACGTCTCGAGCGGCTTCAGCATCGCGGGATCGTCGGCGAGCGTTTTCGCGGTCTCGAGCGCGGAGGCAAAGGGATCGCCATGACGAACCGCGACGTCGAGCAGCGACGCCGCGACCACGCGGCGCAGCGGCGCATCGTCCGCCTTCGCCTCGGCCTTGGTGTCGGCGATCTTGCTGTCCTGTTTGGCGATCGCGGCGCCCTGCGCCTTCACCGCGCCCTCGACCTTGTCGATGCGCGCCGTGATGCCGGAGATGTCCGGCGCAGCTGCGCCATCGCGCGGGGCGGCTTTCACGTCGTTGACCGCGGCCGCAAGCCGGTCGGATTGCGCCCGCGTCGCAGCGAGCTCGGTGCGCAGCGCGGCGATCGATTTGTCGAGCGCCTCCAGCCGCGCCGTGGCCGCAGGATCGGCAGCCGCCGTGGCCGGCCGGCTGGCCTTTGCTTCGAGCGCGGTCAGGCGCGTGCCGAGTTCGTCGATCGTTACCGCGCCGGGCTGCGGCGTCGAGGCCGTCTGCACCGCGGGCCAACCGAGCAGCCAGCCGACCCCGATCACCAGCGCCGCCGCGACGGCGCCCGATACCGGCGCCACCACCCAGGGCGACACCGGCCGTGCCGGCTCAGTGTCCCGCGCCACGGAGGCGGTCTCGGGCTGCGGCTCCGCCTGAGGCGCAGCTTCGGGCTGGGGCTCGGCTTCAGCCGCGGCTGCGTCCGCCTCGGCAGCTTCCTTGACAGCTTCCTTGGAGGCTTCCTCGGCCCCCTCCGTTTTTGGCGGCTCGCTGGAGACCTCGGTCGCCTGAAGATCGATGGTCGGCGGCGCGCGCTTAGGCCGGGAATCCGGCGAAGGTCCTGGGTCGTCGGGCCTTTCTTCAGCCATCGCAGGGGGTCCTCAAAACTATTGGCCGCACATTCTAGCAGAATCGTCCGAAGTTCTTAGAGCACGATCCGAAAAACCGGGCATTGCCTAACATCATGTCCAGACGAAAGAATTATACCGCTCACGGCCGCAGGGTGCGGCTGAGTGCCTCGAGCAGGGCGTTTTCGTCGGGCTGTGCCGCCACCACCAGCTTGGTCGCGCCGGCGTCACGGAGCACTGCGGCAACCGCCGCCGAAATGCAGCATTGCGGCAAAGCGAGGGCCGATATCTCGACGCCATCGGCCCGTATTGCGTCCAGGAACGCCTGCGCGCTGCGGCGGGAATAATGCAGCACCGCGGTGATCCGGTTGGCCATGAAGGCGTCGCTGACCTCCCTGGGAAAGGCGGATACCGGCGCCATCCGGTAGGTGGTGTGGGTGACGACGGTCAGCCCCTTTTCGCCCAATTCGCCCGCCAGATCGCGCGAGAGGTCGGCGCCGGCGAGATGGAGCAGCGTCGCCGAGGCCTCGAGTTCGCCGGCCTTGACCCGCGCCAGCACGAGATCGCGCAAGCTGCCGGCATCGCCCTTGGCCACGATCACCCTGTCGAAGCCCCCGGCGCGCGCGGCATCGGCGGTGTGCGCCCCGACCGCAAACAGCGGCAGAGGCAACAGCCGGCTGGCCGTGAGATCGACCGCGCGCAGCGCATTGGCGCTGGTCAGGATGACGGCGTCATAATCTGAATCGTCATCGTCATGGAACGGCAACGGCTCGAAGCGCAGCACCGGCGCCGCGAGGGCGTCAAAGCCGCGTCCCCGCAGTGTCGCGAGCGTGGCGTCATTGTCCGGATGCGGCCGCGTGACAAGGATCGTCACGGTTCAGGCCTCCAGCTTTGGATTGGACCTTGGAAAATGGACCTTGCCGACCGATTGCACTTCAAGACCTCGCAATGCTACCCCGGAGGGAACACTTCTATAGGGCAGATCGGGCCGGAAACCGGTTCCGGCCCGTCCGGATCATGCTCGTAGCACAAGGGCCGAAATTGGGACACGAACCGCCGATGCTGGTGTTGGGGATCGAGACCACCTGCGATGAAACCGCAGCCGCCGTGGTCGAGCGGCAGGCCGACGGGCAGGCAAAAATCCTCTCCAACGTCGTGCGCTCACAGACCGACGAGCACGCCCGCTTCGGCGGCGTGGTGCCCGAGATCGCGGCGCGCGCCCATGTCGACCTGCTCGACGGCATTGTCGCCTCCGCGATGAAGGAGGCCGGCATCGGCTACGGACAATTGTCGGCGGTTGCGGCGGCCGCCGGACCCGGCCTGATCGGCGGCGTGATCGTCGGCCTCACCACCGCGAAGGCGATCGCGATGGTGCACGACACGCCGCTGATCGCGGTCAACCATCTCGAGGCGCACGCGCTGACGCCGCGGCTGACCTGCGCGCTGGCGTTTCCCTATTGCCTGTTCCTGGCCTCGGGCGGCCACACCCAGATCGTCGCCGTGGTCGGCGTCGGAGACTATGTGCGGCTCGGCACCACAGTCGACGACGCGATGGGCGAGGCGTTCGACAAGGTGGCGAAAATGCTGTCGCTGCCCTATCCGGGCGGGCCGGAGGTCGAGCGTGCGGCGGCCGGCGGCGACCCGACGCGGTTTGCCTTTCCGCGCCCGATGCTCGGCCGCCCGGATGCGAATTTCTCGCTGTCGGGACTGAAGACCGCGGTGCGCAACGAAGCGAGTCGGCTGGAGCCGCTCGAACCGCAGGACATCAGCGATCTCTGCGCGAGCTTCCAGGCGGCGGTGCTGGAATCGACCGCGGACCGCCTGAGCGTTGGCTTGAAACTGTTCGAGGAGCGATTCGGCACGCCGCGTGCGCTGGTCGCGGCCGGCGGCGTTGCTGCCAACCATGCGATCCGCAGCGCGCTGCAGGATGTCGCGGCAGAGGCGCAGACCACGCTGATCATCCCGCCGCCGGCGCTCTGCACCGACAATGGCGCGATGATCGCCTGGGCCGGCGCCGAGCGGCTGGCGCTCGGGCTGACCGACACGATGGAAGCGCCGCCGCGCGCCCGCTGGCTGCTCGATGCCAACGCCAAGGCGCCGGCCGGCTACGCCAACAGCCGCGCCGGACATTAGGTGCTTCGACATGGAGATGAAACGCAGAGCGAGCTCCCCTTCACCTCGCCCCGCTTGCGGGGAGAGGTCGGATCGCATCAACGATGCGATCCGGGTGAGGGGGTACAGGTCTCAACGACCGATTCGCTCGCGGATAGGCCCCTCACCCCAACCCTCTCCCCGCAAGAGCGGGGCGAGGGAGCGCAACTGAGCTAGGGGTTTTGATGCCCGCGCACAAGTCAGTCAGCGTGATCGGTGCCGGCGCCTGGGGCACTGCATTGGCCGAGGTCGCGGCGCGCGCCGGGCGCAAGGTGACGCTGTATGCGCGCAATGCCGAGCATGCGGCGCAGATCCAGGCGACGCGGGTCAATCCGAAGCTGGCTGGCATCCAGCTCGACCCCGGCATCGTCGTGACGTCGGATATCGCTACCGCCGCCCAAGCCGACGTCATCCTGGCCGTGACCCCGGCGCAGCATTTGCGTGCGGCGGTCGGGCATATCGCGCCGCATCTCAAACCTGATACGCCTGTCATCGCCTGCGCCAAGGGCATCGAGCACGGCACCCACAAATTCATGACCGAGGTGATCGCGGAAGCAGCACCTGGCGCCGTGCCCGCGATCCTGTCGGGACCGAGCTTTGCCGACGACGTCGCGCGCGGCTTGCCAACCGCCGTGACGCTGGCCGCCAGGGACGAGGCGCTGGCAGGCGCACTGGTGCAGGCGCTCGGTTCGGCGACCTTCCGGCCCTATCACACCACCGACGTACGCGGCGTCGAGATCGGCGGCGCGGCCAAGAACGTACTGGCGATCGCCGCCGGCATCGTGGTTGGCAGGAATCTCGGCGCCTCCGCGCTTGCCGCGCTGACCACGCGCGGCTTCAGCGAGCTGGCACGATTGGGCCGCGCCTGCGGCGCGCGCGCTGAAACCCTCGCCGGCCTATCGGGATTGGGCGACCTCCTGCTCAGCTGCTCGACCGCGCAATCGCGCAATTTTGCGCTCGGCCTCGCGCTCGGCCGCGGCGAAGCAGCACCGGTCGGCAAGCTTGCCGAGGGCGCGTTCACTGCGCCTGTCTTGTGCGAGCTCGCCGCTTCGCGAAAGGTCGATATGCCGGTATCGAACGCGGTTGCGGCGATCCTGAGCAACCGCCTGACCATCGATGCGGCGATCGAAGGGCTGCTGACGCGGCCGTTCAAGGCCGAAGGTTAGTCAACGCCCCGTCGCGAAGGCGACGAGGTCGTTCAATCCCGATCCCATTCCGTCAGACGCGACGCCAAGCTCCTCGACTGCCGCGTTGGCGCGGTTGACCCAGAACGTCGGATAGCCGAACCACTTCGTCCCGGCGACATCCCAGCCGGCGAACGCCGCAAAGGCGATCTCTTCCTTCGGTAGCCCGAACGCGTCGACGCCTATCTGGTAGGCGCGGGCGTCGGGCTTGAAGGCCTGAACCCTGTCGGTTGAGAGGTGAGGCTCGAACAGCCCCTCAAGCCCGGAGTTCTTGATGGCGGCATCGAGCATCGGCGCGGTGAGATTCGACAGGAACGCCATGCGAAGGCCTGCGTCACGCAGCTGCCGTAGCGCCGGCCCAACGTCAGGCCACGCCTTCAGCTCCAGATAAGTCTGCATCAGATGGTCGCGCTGCCCCGCCAACAGCTCGATCTTCATCGCCTTGGCCGCGAAGACCAGCGCGTCCTCGGTAACGCGCCAGAAATCGGCGTAGTGCCCGCCAAGCGTCCGGAGCCAGCCGTATTCGAACTGCCGCGTGCGCCACAAGGCACTCAACTCGGTGCCTTTGCCCGGAAACATTTCCTCCACGCGCGCGAATACCGGGCGCGGATCAATGATCGGAAAACCGTCGAACGCGATCGCCTTGAATGACGAACGCCCAGCTGCGCGTGCTTGGTAGGGCCGCGCTGCCGCTGTCGCGACCGAAGCTGCGGTCATGGCCGTGAACGTGCGGCGATTGAGAAGCATGTGATCTCCGTCGAACGAGCGACGACCGTTCACAGAAAAAACGCGTCAGCACAATCGCCCGATTTCGGCAGAGACCATTCCAGATTTCAAAACAATCGACGCCTGCTGGCGCGGCCGTTCGGGTCGGAGCAATAACCCTCCAAAGTGTCTCGCAAGCCGCCCTTCACGGCCTGAAGGCGCTGTACTAGCGTGGCGGCGAACCGTCGGATCCCGGTCTAACAATCGAAAAGCGGATCCCAAGGGAAAAACACATGCGTCAACCGCAACGCGCCATCGTTTCGCCCAGCCTTGTTTCGCTCAGCCTTGCACTCGCCCTCGCCGCCTCGTCCGCTATCGCTCACGCCCAGACTGCAGCCTCATACGACGACCTTGCCAGGAGCGAGGCCGCGGCCAACGCCGAGAACGGCAAGCGGGTCGCGCCGCTCAAATCGATCGGCAATCCCACCAATGACGTCTCTCCCGAAATGCAGGCGATCATCGGCGCGCCCTATCCGCCGCATTTCAACGCCGACCCGAAGACATCAGCGGAATGGAAGGAACTGATCGATCGCCGTGCCAAGCTCTTGGTCGCGGGTCTTCCGGCGATGAAGGCGAAGCTCGGCGTCAAGGTCGAGGAAACCAAGATTGCCGGCGTACACTGCTTCATCGTCACGCCGAACAAGATCGCGCTCGAGAACCGGCGCCGCCTGCTGATCCATGTGCACGGCGGCGGTTACGTGTTCGGCCCCGGCGAAGCGGCGTTGCCGGAGGCCATCATGATGGCCGGCTTTGGCGGCTTCAAGGTGATCTCGGTCGACTACCGGATGCCGCCGGACTTCCCCTATCCAGCCGCGCTTGATGATGCGATGGCGGTCTGGAAGGAGGTCTTGAGGTCGCATGAACGCCACCGGCTCGCGATCTTCGGCACCTCGACCGGTGGCGCGATGACACTCGCGATGGTGTTGCGCGCCAGGGACGAGAAGCTGCCGCTGCCGGCCGCGATCGCGCCGGGCACGCCGTGGTCCGATATCGACAAGATCGGCGACAGCTACGCGAGCAATGAGTGGGTCGACAACGAGCTGGTGACCTGGGACGGATGGCTCGGCCGCGCGGCGAAGCTCTATGCAAACGGGACCAGCCTGAAGAACCCCTACATTTCGCCGATCTACGGTGACTTCAAGGGCTTTCCGCCGACCATCCTGACATCGGGCACGCGCGACCTGTTCCTCAGCAACACGGTGCGCACGCATCGCAAATTGCGGCGCGCCGGCGTGATTGCCGACCTCAATGTCTATGAGGGGCAGTCGCACGCCCAGTACCAGATGAGCGTCGATGCGCCCGAGACGAAAGAGGCATTCACCGATATCGCCAAATTCTTCGATCGATATCTGAAACAGTGAACGTGATGGCTTCTTCATTTGACGCGCTTTCTTCACGCGAACCGGTACCCATCCCGCATCAAGTGCGGGACAGGCTTCGCTCGAAAACGCTCTGATCAGATGCCCACGCTTGTCGCGGGCATCCGTGTGCCTGTAGATTGCCGCGCAATCGGCGTTTTGGAACGGGGTAAGTTGCGATGAACTACTGGCTGGTGAAATCCGAGCCGTCGACCTGGTCGTGGGACCAGCAGGTCGCCAAGGGCGCGAAGGGCGAAGCCTGGACCGGCGTGCGCAACTTCACGGCGCGGCAGAATCTCGTCAACATGAAGAAGGGCGACAAGGCGTTCTTTTATCATTCCAATGAAGGCAAGGAGATCGTCGGCATCGCCGAGATCATCAAGGAAGCCTATCCGGATCCGACCGACAAGACCGCCAAGTTCGTCTGCGTCGACATCAAGGCCGACAAGCCGCTGAAGACGCCGGTGACGATGGCCGCGATCAAGGCCGATAAGAAGCTCGCCGACATGGCGCTGGTGAAGTATTCGCGGCTCTCGGTGCAGCCGGTGACGGCGGAGGAATGGAAGATGGTCTGCAAGATGGGTGGGCTGTAGCGTTCCTCTCCTGTCGTCCCTGCGAAAGCAGGGACCCATAACCACACGTCTCTCAGTCGCGCAGGGCAGCGTCCCCAGCGTTCTACATCTTGGACATTTGTGGTTATGGGTCCCGGCTCGCGCTTCGCTTGGCCGGGACGACGGTGAGTTGGGTGTGAAGCTTACGCCCCGGCCGCCATCACCACCTGCGCCAGCAATTGCTCGCGCTTGGACTGGGTGCGGTAGCCTCCCATCGTCGCGGCGAAGCGTTCGAGGATGCCGTCCTCGAACGCGGTGACGATGGTGTCGTGGACGTAGCTCTTGCGGCAGATCGCCGGCGTGTTGGAGAGCTGGTCGGCGGCGGCGCGGATCGCGTCCAGCACCTGGCGCTTGCGGCCGCGCTGGCTGGTGGCCGGCGTGATCCGCGACAGCGACTCCACGACGACGGCCGACGCCATCAGCGTGCGGAAATCCTTCAGCGAGATCTTGATACCGGCGATCTCGCGCAGGAACGCGTTGACCGCCGTGGTCGAGGCGGCGCGGACGATGCCGGAGCGGTCGTAGTACTGGAACATGCGCTTGCCCGGGACACCGCGCAGGATGCCGATCGCCCGCACCAGCTTGGCCGCGTCGCATTCCTTGCGCACCGCCTTGCCGCCCTTGGCCTTGAAGGTCAGCACCAGAGAATCGTCTTCAAGCGTGACGTTGGACTTCAAAAGCGTGGTGGCGCCGCGGGTGCCGTTGAGGCGGGCATAGGATTCGTTGCCGGGCCGGATCGCGGTGCGCGCGATCAGCTCGATCACCGCCGACAGCGCGAATTCGCGCGTCGGCTCGTCGCCGGACAGGAACGCCGAGACCTTGCGCCGGATCTTCGGCAGCGCCGCCACGAGCTTGGCCAGGCGATGCGCCTTGCGCTGCTCGCGGACCTTCTCCCAATCGGCGTGATAACGGTATTGCAAACGACCTGCGGCATCGCGGCCGACCGCCTGCAGATGCGAACTCGGATCGTTGGAGTAGCGCACCTGGCGATAGGCCGGGGGAACCGCCATCGCGTGCAGCCGGCGGATCGTCCGCGCGTCGCGGACGCGCGAACCGTTGGCGCGGACGAATGAATAATTCTTGCCGCGCTTGATGCGGCGGATGGTCAGCTCGTTCTGGTCACCGAGCCGCAGGCCCAGATCGCGCGCGAGATCCTCGACGGAGGTCTTGATGGGCGTGTCGAGGTTGAGCTTGGCTCGCGGCGGCTGCAACTTTGCCTGCGGCCGCTTGGGCCATTGGCCCAGCGCCTTCGCCAAGGCGACAGCGGGATCGGCGGACATGGGCCGCACAGCCGCGATGTTCTGCTGATCCATCATACTTCCAAGACGCCTTGTTCCGCTGTTCTCCCGGTAATGCCGTTGCTTCGGGCTTCGTTCCGGTGGGGCCGTCCGGCCTCGGATTGGCGATTTAGGGCGTCGGGGCCGACATTGCGAGTCGCGAATCAGTTATTGACGGTTTCTAATTACCTTTCATGGGTGCCATTCGCCCGTAACCTTGATTTTGGCCTGTCCGGGACCGGTCAAAATGGCGGGATCAATGCCCGGAACCGGCTTTGACAGGGCCGAGCAGGCCGGGCCGGACCGCGCAGACCAGGTCGGAGATCGTGCCCCTTCGTGCGCAATTCCGCGCTCAAACGCCGCCTGATGCCGGCGGCCCCCGGGCTGGCCGAACCGCTGGCCCGCGGGCAGGGTTTGCGGGGGTCACCGGCGTCGCCTCGACAAATTCGTAGCTCACGGGCCGTCGGGCCACGCCGGTCGCCGGCGGAGCAATTGTCGGCGTCGATCATCGCGGCGGCGTCCGACACTTCGTTCAACTCTGCCTGAAGCCGTCGAGCCAAGTCGGCGCCGGCGGGTCGTCATCGTGCAGCGACACTGCTGCTGTGACCGCGAGCTGCACAGAGCGCGACATCACTACGACCAAGAGACCAGTGACGCGGAGCACGCGATCGCGCATAGGTTTCGCTCGTCAACGAGGCGCGGTAAACCGCCCGATCAGATGCGGAAGCCGGTGGGATATCCGGCGGCTTCCCCGCGACGAAAGTGACAGTCCTTTTTCCTTGCCGGGCCGGAATGCGGCAACGCATAATCGCGGCAATGATCAAGACGGCTTGCCGTCGCGGCGTGTGCGATCGGCGATGAGTGGAGGAAAGCGATGTCCGAGAAGATCTATGACGTGTCGGCCGATTGGGCCAAGCGCGCCTACGTCAACGATGCCAAATATCGCGAGATGTACGCGCACTCGGTCAAGGACCCCAACGGCTTCTGGGCCGAGCACGGCAAGCGGATCGACTGGATCAAGCCCTACAGCAAGGTCGAGAACGTCTCCTTCGCGCCCGGCAACATCTCGATCAAATGGTTCGAGGATGGCGTGCTGAACGTCGCCTGGAATTGCATCGACCGGCATCTCGAGAAGCGCGGCGACCAGACCGCGATCATCTGGGAGGGCGACGATCCCTCCGAATCCAGGCACATCACCTACCGCCAGCTGCACGACGAAGTCTGCAAGATGGCCAACATCCTGCGCACCCGGAACGTCAAGAAGGGCGATCGCGTCACGATCTATCTGCCGATGATTCCGGAAGCGGCCTATGCCATGCTGGCCTGCGCACGGATCGGCGCCATCCATTCGGTGGTGTTCGGCGGCTTCTCGCCTGACAGCCTCGCCCAGCGCATCAAGGACTGCGATTCCAAGGTCGTCATCACCGCGGACGAAGGCCTGCGCGGCGGCAAGAAAGTGCCGCTGAAGGCCAATGTCGATGCCGCGATCGCCAAGACCGGCGGCGTCGACTGGGTCGTGGTGGTGAAGCGCACCGGCGGTGCGATCGACATGAACCCGACCCGCGACCTCTGGTATCACGAGGCCGCCGAGATGGTGACGACGGAATGCCCGGCCGAGCACATGCACGCCGAGGACCCGCTGTTCATCCTCTACACCTCGGGCTCGACCGGCACGCCGAAGGGCGTGCTGCACACCTCCGGCGGCTATCTGGTGTTCGCGTCGATGACGCATCAATACGTGTTCGACTATCACGACGGCGACATCTACTGGTGCACCGCCGACGTCGGCTGGGTCACCGGTCACAGCTACATCCTCTATGGGCCGCTCTGTAACGGCGCGACCACGCTGATGTTCGAAGGCGTGCCGAACTATCCGGACAATTCGCGTTTCTGGAACGTGGTCGACAAGCACAAGGTCAACATCTTCTACACCGCACCGACCGCGATCCGCGCGCTGATGCAGGGCGGCGACGAGCCGGTGAAGAAGACCTCGCGCCAATCGCTGCGCCTGCTCGGCTCGGTCGGCGAGCCGATCAATCCGGAGGCCTGGGAGTGGTACTACCGCGTGGTCGGCGACGACCGCTGCCCGATCGTCGACACCTGGTGGCAGACCGAGACCGGCGGCATTTTGATCACGCCGCTGCCGGGTGCCACCAAGCTGAAGCCGGGATCGGCAACGCGGCCGTTCTTCGGCGTGGTGCCGGAGATCGTCGACGCCGACGGCAAGACGCTGGAGGGCGAGACCTCGGGCAACCTCTGCCTGACCAAGTCATGGCCCGGCCAGATGCGCACGGTCTATGGCGACCATGCGCGGTTCGAGCAGACCTATTTCTCGACCTACAAGAACAAGTATTTCACCGGCGACGGCTGCCGGCGCGATGCCGACGGCTATTACTGGATCACCGGCCGCGTCGACGACGTCATCAACGTCTCCGGCCACCGCATGGGCACCGCCGAGGTCGAGAGTTCGCTGGTCGCGCATGAGGCGGTGTCGGAAGCCGCTGTGGTCGGCTATCCGCACGACATCAAGGGCCAGGGCATCTACGCCTATGTCACGCTGATGAAGGGCACCGAGCCGACCGAAGCGCTGCGCAAGGAGCTGGTCGCCTGGGTCCGCAAGGACATCGGCCCGATCGCGTCGCCGGATCTGATCCAGTTCGCGCCCGGCCTGCCGAAGACGCGCTCCGGCAAGATCATGCGCCGCATCCTGCGCAAGATCGCCGAGGACGAGCCGTCGAGCCTCGGCGACACCTCGACATTAGCCGATCCAGCCGTGGTCGACGACCTCGTCGAGAACCGGCAGAACAAGAAATAATCCTGCGACCGCAGTATCGGGAGATGAAAGAAGGGCCGCGCGCGATCACCCGCCGCGGCCTTTCGCTTTGCTGGAGGAGTTACGGCGCGTCTTCTTCACGCGAACCGGCGTCAGGCTTCGCTCGACGCTCCGGGATCGCCATTTCACGGGATTGTCAGAGCCACGGCGGCACTGCGGCGCGTTTGCGGCCAAGTGTTGTTTTCAGGTCATTTACTTTAATCCGAACTTTTTCTTCTCTCCGGCCATCAGGACGTGTCTCGCGGCCGGCGTGAAAACCATCCGGTTAAGACACGCGGTTAACATTGCGTGCGCGGGACCAGCGGGCCCGGTTTTTTCAGGGCTCTGCACCTTCGTTTTTGGCTCCCTCATTGGGGCCGTTGGGAAGTGGAGAGATTGATGTCGTTGAAGATTGCGGTGGCGCTGGCTGCCACCCTTGGTGCTGTTGTTTCGATGTCGCAGATGGCCGAAGCACGGCCGGAAATGGTGGGAATGCGCGGCGATGCTTATGAGCCGGGCACCATCGTGGTGAAGACCAACGAACGGCGGCTGTATCTCATTCTCGATTCCGGCCACGCGGTGCGTTATCCGGTCGGTGTCGGCAGGTCCGGCAAGCAGTGGGCCGGCACCACAAGGATCGACGGCAAGTATCGCTACCCGGCCTGGTCGCCGCCCGCCGAGGTCAGGCGCGACAAGCCGAGCATCCCGAACGTGATCGCAGGCGGTTCGCCGGCCAATCCGATGGGCGTGGCCGCGATGACACTGACCGGCGGCGAATATGCCATCCACGGCACCAACAGGCCGGGCTCGGTCGGCGGCTTCGTGTCCTACGGCTGCATCCGCATGCTGAACGACGACATTACCGATCTCTATTCGCGCGTCTCGGTCGGCACGACGGTCGTCGTCACCCGCTGATCACTACAAATCTCTCACCGAAGAAAAGCCGCGCCTACGCGCGGCTTTTTGTTTGCCAATCCTGTGCGTGGCAGTGATGGGTGCGGCTGCTGTTGCCTAACGCACAGAATTTCCGCACCAGCCGAAGCGGTGGCCGCCATTGTAGGCGCGCGCATGGCCGGATGCGAGCAGCGCAGCCGAGACGTTGTCGGTCTTCTTCGTCGCAACGTCGGCGACGACGCGTCCCTGATATTTGTCGGGACCGATATTGTAGATCGCGACATCGCCCTGGCCGAGCAGATCGCGCAGCGCGACAGTTGCCGCTTCCGCCATCTGCAGTTCGCGCTGACAGGACGCCTTCAGCTCCGGCGCGTCGATGCCGCGCAACCGGACCCGTGTGTAAAGATCAGGCCCCGGCGCGAGATGCACCCGCGCCTCGAATGTGTCGCCATCGATCGTCCTGATGACGTCAACGCTGTGCCTCACGTCAGGCGCGCCGGCACGTTGCCAGATCACGTCGGTATCGCGCGACCGGTTCAACGACCAGTGCGACGGCACCCATTGAGGCACCCATTGGCGGATCGGAAGCATGCTGCCGACCGCGATGCCGAGAACGAACACCCAGGGCAGCGCCGCCGAGACGCGCCGGCCCCAAGGTGACCTTCGGAAGGGCGGACGTCCCGTCCCACGATAAGGATTTATTCTCTCGTATGGGGACATATTCCCAGACTGGCCTGAGTCGAGACGCCGGGCAAGACTCTCCACAAGACCCCTTAAGAAGTCCGGCTCTCAGAAGTCCGAGGCGATACCCTTGGTCTCCCAATCGCCGTAACGCGTCGGTTCCGGTCCCTTCGGACCCTGGAATTCCTTCGGCCGTGCGGCCGCTTCCTGCGCGGCTAGCTCCTCGGCGGCCTTGCACCGCGCGTCGGCCTCGGCGAGCGCGCGCTGCGCCGCCGGCGTCAGCGGCTTGCGCGGCGCGGGTTCCGGCGGCGATGCAGATTTCTCCGACACAGATTTCTCAGACATGGCAGACTTTCTTGGCAAAACTTTCCGCCTGCGGTTTTCGTATCTCTGTGTTGGCTCAGCGACGGCATCACGATCGCGAAATCCCGCAGGGTGATTCTTACATTTGGCATATTCGCATGCCAGAGGTGTTCTCGAGTTGATGGGCATGAGCCGAATGTAACTCCAGCACCTTCGAGATATCTCCGCTTCATGCCTCCTTCAAGATTTGCAGTTCCTGCCGAAGTCCCCGGTCTCGCGGCGCGCCGTATCGCGGCCGACATCCTCGATGGCGTGCTGCACAAGCACCGCACGCTCGACGATCAGCTCGACGGCGCCGGCGCGCATCCCGGCCTGAAATCGCTCGCCGATCGCGATCGCGCGCTGATGCGCCGGCTGGTCTCGACCATCCTGCGCAAGCTCGGCACGCTCGGCCATCTGCTGTCGCGCCTGCTCGATCGCGGCATCCCGACCGATGCGCCGCGCGCGCAGAGCGCGCTCCTGATCGGCGCCGCCCAGATCCTCTGGATGGATGTGCCGGACCATGCCGCGGTCGATCTGTCGGTGCGGCTGGTGCAGTCGGACCGGCGCGCGGCGAAATATGCCGGGCTCGTCAACGCCGTGCTGCGCCGCTGCGCGCGCGAGGGCCAGGGCCTGATCGATGAGACCAGCACACAGACGCTGGACCTGCCGCAATGGATGCTGACGCGCTGGAACGCGCATTATGGCGAAGCCACCGCGCGCGACATGGCGCTGGCGCTCGGCCATGAGCCGTCGCTCGACCTCACGGTGAAGTCGGACGCGCCGCAATGGGCGGGCCGTCTGCATGGCGAGACGCTGCCGACGGGAACCGTGCGCACGCTGCTGCAGGGTTCCGTCACGATGCTGCCGGGCTTTGCCGAAGGCCATTGGTGGGTGCAAGACGCCGCCGCCGCGCTACCGGTACGACTGTTCGGCGACATCAAGGACAAGGCGATCGCCGACCTCTGCGCCGCGCCAGGCGGCAAGACCGCCCAGCTCGCGCTGGCAGGCGCGCATGTCACCGCGATCGACCGCTCGCCGGCGCGGGTCGCGCGGCTGCGCGACAATCTCACGCGACTGGCCTTGGAGGCCGAGACGGTCGTCGCCGACGCCGCCGAATGGCCCGCGGCAGCCGGAAGCTTCGACGGTATTCTGGTCGACGCACCCTGCAGCTCGACCGGAACCATCCGCCGCCATCCCGACGTCGCCTGGCTGCGCCAGGAAGGCGATATCGCGGCGCTATCGGCCCTGCAGAAGCGGCTGCTGCAAAAAGCCACCACTCTGCTGAAGCCGGGCGGCACGCTGGTCTACTGCACCTGCTCGCTGGAGCCGGAAGAAGGCGAGCAGGCGATCGCCGCGCTGCTGGCGAGCGAATCAGGCCTGCGCCGTGCGCCGGTCGAGAAGGACGAGGTCGCCGGCCTCGACGACATCATTACCGCCGACGGCGATCTGCGCACCCTGCCCTGCCATCTGCCCAACGCCGACCCACGGCTGGGCGGGCTGGACGGGTTTTACGCCGCCAGGCTGGTTAAGTCCTGATTTTAAACTTCAGTCTTCTAAGCTCGAAGTGATTCGTGCGGTATCAAGAGGGTGTCTTGGCCGCGTTTCCGGATTAAATAAGGATTCGTTGAAAATTCCCTCCCCGCAAGGTTAGGCGTGTCGGTCGCTCAAAGCAGACGCATCTCGACGCTGATTGCTGGCCGCTTCGCGCGCAGCGTGATCGCGCGCGCCAGCGGGAGCACGGTTGCGCTTTCGCGGCTGTGGCCCGGCCGCACCGACCGGCTGATCATCGCCCCGCATGATCTGAGGACCGCCGACGCCACCCGCGCCGCCGAGATCTATGCCGGGCGTTTCGTCTTCGCCGGCAAGATCGTCACCTGCCACGGCCGCTCGATCTTCGACCTCGAGCCGCCGTCGGAGGATTGGGAAGCCGCCCTGCTCGGCTTCGGCTGGCTGCGCCATCTGCGCGCCGCCGACACCGCGCTGACCCGCGCCAATGCCCGCTCGCTGGTCGACGACTGGATCTCCAACCAGGCGCGCAGGCGGCCGCTGGAGCGCCGCGCCGATGTCCGCGCGCGGCGCGTGATCTCGCTGTTGTCGCAGGCGCCGCTGGTGCTCGGCGATACCGACGGAAAATTCTACCGCAAATATCTGCGCGGGCTGGCGCGTGAGATCCGCTATCTGCGCTACTCCATCCTCGACAATGACGGCGTGCCGCGCCTGCAGGTCTTGATCGCGCTGTGCTACGCCTCGCTCTGCCTCGCCAACCAGGCGCGCAATATCAAGACGACCACGCGCCGGCTGTCGGACGAATTGCAGCGCCAGATCCTGCCCGATGGCGGCCACATCTCGCGCAATCCCGGCGCACTGGTCGAGCTGCTCAGCGATCTCTTGCCGCTGCGCCAGACCTTTGCTGCACGGAATATCGCGCCGCCGCCGGCGCTGCTCAACGCCATCGACCGCATGATGCCGATGCTGCGCTTCTTCCGTCACGGCGACGGCAGCTTCGCGCTGTTCAACGGCATGTCGACCGCGCCGTCAGATCTGGTCGCGACGCTGCTCGCCTATGACGACACCCGCGGCGTGCCGATGGCGAGCATGCCGCATAGCGGCTTCCAGCGGCTCGATGCCGGCACCACGGCGTTGATCATCGACACCGGCCCGCCGCCGCCGCCAAGCGTCAGCCAGGATGCGCATGCGGGCTGCCTGTCGTTCGAGCTGTCCTCGGGGCCGAGCCGCATCGTCGTCAATTGCGGCATGCCGTCGACCGGGCGCGACAATTGGCGGCCGTTCGCACGCTCCACCGCGGCGCATTCGACGCTGACCTATCGCGACACCTCGTCGTGCCAGTTCGTCGAGCTGTCGGCGATGAAGCGGCTGTTGCGCGGCGCGCCGATCACCAGCGGCCCCAACAATGTCGAGAGCTACCGCGAAGCCGTCCCCGACGGCGACGTGCTCACCGCCTCGCATGACGGCTATCTCTCGCGCTTCGGCGTGATCCACCGCCGCGTGCTGATGGTCTCCCAGGATGGCACCCGGCTCGAAGGCGAGGACTCGCTGTCGCCGGCGCCGGGCGGCCGCATCAAGGGCAGCGAGGCCGATTTCGCGCTACGCTTCCATCTGCATCCGTCGGTGAAGGCGAGCCGGCTGTCGGATGCCCGCGGCGTGATGCTGGTGCTGCCGAACCGCGACGTCTGGACCTTCGAGGCGTTGGACGACAAGGTCGACCTCGAGGACAGCGTGTTCCTGGCCGGCAATGACGGCCCGCGCCGCACCTCCCAGATCGTGATCCGCCAGGACGCCCGTCAGGCCGCCACCATCCGCTGGAGCTTCGTGCGGTCCTCGACCTCGGCCACCGCCACCAACGCGCGCCGCAACGCCCGCCGCGAGCCGGAACTGCCGCTGTAGGCGCGTACCGCCTCTATCAGAGCGACTATTCTCAGACCCGTCATCCTGAGGTGCGAGCCTCTTCGGCGAGCCTCGAAGGATCGACGGCCGCCAGCCGGGCCGTGCATCCTTCGAGGCTCGCAAGGGCTCGCACCTCAGGATGACGGGAGAATGGGCATCGGATCGTCCGCAATTTCCCGGGAATCGGCCCCGGAGACCGGTTTCGTAGGGCACCAAACCATGCTACCCGGCTGCCTTAACAGCCAGGGATTTCCTAGAATGACCGAACAGCTTCGCCGCGTGACCCGCGCTCTGTTGTCCGTTTCCGACAAGACCGGACTGATCGATTTCGCCAGGGCGTTGGCCGACCATGGCGTCGAGCTGGTGTCGACCGGCGGCACCGCCAAGGCGATCGCGGCGGCCGGGCTCAAGGTCAAGGACGTCTCCGAGCTGACCGGTTTCCCGGAGATGATGGACGGAAGGGTCAAGACGCTGCATCCGAAGGTGCATGGCGGCCTGCTCGCGATCCGCGACAACAAGGAACACGCCGCTGCGATGGCCTCGCACGGCATCGCGCCGATCGACCTTCTGGTCGTCAACCTCTATCCGTTCGAGGCCACCGTCGACAAAGGCGCCGGCTTCGAGGAGTGCATCGAGAACATCGACATCGGCGGTCCCGCGATGATCCGCGCCGCGGCGAAGAATCATGACGACGTCGCCGTGGTGGTCGAGGCGCAGGATTATCAGGCGGTGCTCGACGAGCTCGCCGCACACAAGGGCGCGACCTCGCTCAGCCTGCGCCGCCGGCTCGCCGCCAAGGCCTATGCGCGCACCGGAGCCTATGACGCCGCGATCTCGAACTGGTTTGCCAGGGAATTGAAGACCGACGCGCCGGACTTCCGCGCGATCGGCGGCCGGCTACTCCAACCGCTGCGCTATGGCGAGAACCCGCACCAGACCGCGGCGTTCTACGCCACGCCGGAAAAGCGCCCGGGCGTTTCGACTGCGCGGCAATTGCAGGGCCGGGAACTGTCCTACAACAACATCAACGACACCGACGCGGCTTACGAATGCGTCGGCGAATTCGATCCGCAGCGCACCGCGGCCTGCGTCATCGTCAAGCACGCCAATCCCTGCGGCGTCGCCGAGGGTCCCGATCTCGCGACCGCCTATGCCCGCGCGCTCGCCTGCGATTCCACCTCGGCCTATGGCGGCATCATCGCGGTCAACCGCAAGCTCGACGCGGACGCGGCGCGCGCCATCATCGGCATCTTCACCGAGGTGATCATCGCGCCCGATGCGACCGAGGAGGCGATCGCGATCATCGCCGGCCGGCGCAATCTGCGCCTGCTGCTTGCGGGCGCGCTGCCCGATCCGCGCGCGACAGGCCTCACCGCCAAGACCGTTGCCGGTGGCCTGCTGGTGCAGAGCCGCGACAACGCTGTGGTCGAGGACATGAACCTGAAGGTCGCGACCAAGCGCGCGCCGACCGACGCCGAGCTGCGCGATCTCAAATTCGCCTTCCGCGTCGCCAAGCACGTCAAGTCGAACACCATCATCTATGCCAAGGACCTCGCCACGGTCGGCATCGGCGCCGGCCAGATGAGTCGGGTCGATTCCGCGCGCATCGCCGCGCGCAAGGCGCTGGATGCGGCGGCCGAGCTGAAGCTCGCCGAGCCCCTGACCAAGGGTTCGGTGGTCGCCTCCGACGCGTTCTTCCCGTTCGCCGACGGCATGCTCGCCTGCATCGAGGCCGGCGCCACCGCCGTGATCCAGCCCGGCGGCTCGATGCGCGACGACGAGGTGATCAAGGCGGCCGACGAACACGGCATCGCCATGGTGTTCACCGGCGTCAGGCACTTTAGGCATTGATGCAAGCTGTCGTCCCTGCCTAGTGCGCAATTGCGCACGGGAGCAGGGACCCATAACCACAGGCGCGTGTTGCTAGAACAAGGTGGGGCTCCAGCGCGCTCTTCTTGAACAGCGGTGGTTATGGGTCCCGGCTCGCGCTTCGCTTGGCCGGGACGACGGCGGTAGTTTACTCGCGCACCTTCGCCAGCAACACCAACCCCACCACGAAAAACCCCACCAGCACCGCCATGCCGGCCTTCTGACTCGCGGTCGCGGCGGTGATCGCGCCGATCAAGAGCGGGCCAATGAACGACGTCACCTTTCCGGTGAGCGCGAACAAGCCAAAATACTGCGCGATGCGATCCTGCGGCGCGAGGCGGATCAGCAGCGAGCGCGAGGCCGCCTGCAGCGGCGCGCCGGTGGCGCCGATCAGACAGCCCAGCACGATATAGGCGCGCTCGGCCGCGCCCGCGAACAACGGGCCGCCAGGCACCGGCGGCGCGACCGCAATGAACAGGATGGAATCCTTGTTCACGGTGAGGATCACGACGATCGCAAACAGCAGGATCACCAGGCTGCAGGTAATCACGCGCTTCGGCCCGAACGCATCGTCGAGCTTGCCGCCGAGCCAGCCGCCGAACGTCCCGGCCACCGCCAGGATGATGCCGAAGATACCGATCCGGATGGTGTCCCAGCCGAACGTGCCGGCGGCATAGATGCCGCCGAAGGCAAATAGCGAGACCAGCCCGTCGGTGTAGATCATGTTCGCCAGCAGAAAGCGCGCCATCGATTTCTGCTTCGGCAGGCTCGTCAATGACTCCCTGAGCCCGCGCAGGCCTGCGCCGACCGCCTCGCGCAACGGACGCTTCGCCGGATAGTCCGGCGTGAACAGGAACATCGGCGTCACGAAGATGATGAACCACAGCCCGGTCAGTGGCCCGGTGATGCGATCGCCCTCATGCGTGATGGGATCGAGACCGAACAGCGGCGTGAAGCCGAACAGCGTGCGGCCGGTCTCGGCATTGGCGGCGAGGAAGCCGAGTACCAGCACGAGGCTCAGGATGCCGCCGACATAGCCGGTGGCCCAGCCGGTGCCGGACAGACGCCCGATCCTGTCCGGCGGCACCAGCGTCGGCATCATCGCATTGTTGAATACGGTCGCGAACTCGACGCCGACGCTCGCGATCGCATAGGCGAGCAGCAGCGCGGGGATGATGTCGGGATTGCCGGGCTTGCCGATCCACATCGCGCTCGCGCCGATCACCAGCAGCACGCCGAAGCCCGCGATCCACGGCTTGCGCCGGCCGCTGGCGTCGGCGATCGCACCGAGCACCGGCGACAGCAGCGCGATCGCAAGTCCCGCAGCTGCCGTGGCAAAGCCCCACAGCGCCTGCCCGCTCGCGGGATCGGGCGCGACGAAGCTCGCGAAGTATGGCGCGAACACGAAGGTCGTGATCAGCGTGAAATAGGGCTGCGCAGCCCAGTCGAAAAAGATCCAGCTGACGACGGCTGCGCGGCCCGGATAGACCTTGGTGGTGGCCTTCGCATCACCAGCGCCCGTCTGCATTGTTGCCGTCATCGCGAAACATATTCCTCAAGTCGAACCGCAGGCAGGCTTTTGCCGCTTCAATCCGTTCCCATATAGCATGAGCCGGTTTGCTGATACCGCGATGAACAGGGCAGGACATTTCGATGGCGCTGACGGCAACGATGTCGCGACGGCTGTTTGCCGTTCTCCTGGTGATTGGCATCGCGACACCGGCCCTCGGCCAGGTGCAGCGTCGCGCCTACGAGCCCTCAGCCACCGATACGATTCAAAGCATTCGCGCCGAACACGGCATGGTGGTGGCGCAGGAGAAGCTGGCAGCGCGGGTTGGCGCCGACATCCTGCGGCAGGGCGGCAATGCGGTCGACGCCGCTGTCGCCACCGGCTTTGCGATGGCAGTGACCTATCCGCGCGCCGGCAATATCGGCGGCGGCGGCTTCATGGTGATCCATCTCGCCGGACGCAATGAAGATGTCGCGATCGATTATCGCGAGACCGCGCCGCAGGCCGCAACTCGCGACATGTTCCTGAACGCAGAGGGCAAGCCCGATCCGGACAAGTCGCGCAACTCCGCGCTCGCGATCGGCGTGCCCGGCACGGTCGCGGGCCTCGCGCTGGCGCTGGACAAATACGGCTCCGGCAAGTTCACGCTGGCGCAGATCATCAAGCCCGCCATCGATCTCGCCCGCGACGGCTTCATCGTCACCGACGACACGTCGGACACGTTGTCCGACATGTATCGCCGCATGTCGCGCTGGCCGAACTCGGCCAAAGCCTTCTCGCATGCCGACGGCACGCCGCTGCGTGAAGGCGACCGCCTGATCCAGGGCGATCTCGCGACGACGCTGACGGCGATTGCCGAACGGGGGCCGCGCGGCTTCTACGAAGGCGCGGTCGCCAAGAAGCTTGTCGCCGGAATCAAAAATGCCGGCGGCATCTTCACGATCGGCGACCTAAAATCCTACCAGCCGGTGATCCGCACGCCGATCCGCGGCAGCTATCGCGGCTACGACATCGTCTCGATGCCGCAGCCGTCCTCCGGCGGCGTCGTGCTGCTGGAGATCCTCAACATCCTCGAGGGCTTTCCGATGTCCGACATGAAGCAGGGCTCCGCCGCCTCGCTGCATGTGATGATCGAGGCGATGAAGCGCGCCTATGCCGATCGCGCCCGCTATCTCGGCGATCCCGCCTTCGTCGACGCGCCGACGCAGCTGCTGATTGACAAGGCCTATGCCGCCAGGCAGCGCGCAACCATCGACCTTATCAGCGCCACGCCCTGGACCGATGTGCGCAACGCGAAACAGCCGCATGAGGGCGACAACACCACGCATTATTCCGTCGTCGATGCCGGCGGCAACGCCGTCAGCAACACCTACACGCTGAACTTCCCCTATGGGGTCGGCCTCGTCGCCGACGGCACCGGCGTGCTGCTCAACAACGAGCTCGACGATTTCACCGCGGCGCCCGGCGCCTCCAACGCCTTCGGCCTGGTCGGCTTCGAGGCCAATCTGCCGGGACCCGGTAAGCGCCCGCTGTCGTCGATGGCGCCGACCATCGTGCTGAAGGACGGTAAGCCGGTGCTGGTAACGGGATCGCCCGGCGGCAGCCGCATCATTTCGGCGGTGACGCAGATCATCGTCGACGTGATCGACTACAGGATGGATATCGCAGCCGCGGTCGCCGCGCCGCGGATGCATCACCAATGGCTGCCCGACGAGGTCCGGATCGAGAAAGGCTTCCCCGACGAGGTGCTGGCCGAGTTGAAGGCCAAGAGCCACAAACCGGTCGAGCCGCTCGGCTACTCCTCCGCGAACTCGATCGTCGTCACGACCAACGGTCTGCTCGGCGCCCCCGACCCGCGCACGCGCGGCTCGGAGGCCGCGGGGTACTAGAGAGCATTTTCGAGCGAAGCAGACACCGGTTCGCGCGAAGAAAACGCGTCAAAACAAAAAGCTAACGCAAACGCGGCTTTGCCCGGCCGGCAACATCGCGATAGATTGGCGGTCCGCGCAAGTCCGGCCGCGGATGCAAAGAGCCGGTGAAAGATTTCTCCGGGGAACGCGCATGAGCACGGCCGAATCCAAATCGATGGAAGTCGCAGAGATCGAGGACACCAGCCTCCTCGCCTTCTATCGCGACATGAACCTGCAGGAGCGGCGTACGTTCTGGGCCTGCGCCTCGGGCTGGACGCTCGACGGCATGGATTTCATGATCTATCCGCTCGTGATCGGCACCATCATCACGCTGTGGAAGGTCGATCCCGGCACCGCAGGCCTCGCCGGCACCGTGACGCTGCTGGCGTCCGCGGTCGGCGGCTGGCTCGGCGGCTACCTCTCCGACCGCATCGGCCGGGTCAAGACGCTGCAGCTCACCATCATCTGGTTCTCGTTCTTCTCGCTCGTCTGCGCTGTGGTGCAGAATTTCGACCAGCTGCTGATCGCCCGCGCGCTGCTCGGCCTCGGCTTCGGCGGCGAATGGGCGGCCGGCGCGGTGCTGATCGGCGAAGCGATCCGGCCGCAATATCGGGGACGCGCGGTCGGCTCGGTGCAGTCGGGCTGGGCGATCGGCTGGGGCCTTGCGGTGCTGGCGCAGGCGATCCTGTTCTCGGTACTGCCTGCGGAAAATGCCTGGCGCTGGATGTTCGCGATCGGCGCGCTGCCGGCGCTGCTGGTGTTTTATCTGCGCCGCTACGTTACCGAGCCCGAGATCTCGGCCGCGACAATGGCGCAGCAGCAGGCGACTGGCAGCAAACCCGCTGCATTGTGGGAGATTTTTCACGGGCCGATCCTGAAGACCACGCTGCTGGCCTCACTGGTCGGCACCGGCATGCAGGGCGGCTACTACGCCGTCACCTTCTGGGTGCCGCGCTTCCTCACCACCGAGCGCAAGCTCTCCGTGGTCGGCTCGACCGGCTATCTCGCCACGCTGATCATTGGCTCGTTCATCGGTTATCTGGTGGGCGCCTGGCTCGCCGACCGCATCGGCCGCCGCAACCTGTTCCTGATCTTCTCGATCGGCGCCATCGCGATCGTGCTGCTCTATACCCAGCTGCCGATCTCCAACGAGGTGCTGTGGGTTCTAGGCTTCCCGCTCGGTTTCTTTGCGTCAGGCTATTTCTCGGGCATGGGCGCGTTCCTGACCGAGCTGTATCCGACCCGGCTGCGGGGCTCCGGCCAGGGCTTTTGCTACAATTTCGGCCGCGGCATCGGCGCGCTGTTCCCGTTCCTGGTCGGCGCGCTTTCGACCACGACGACGCTCGCCAACGCGATCGCGATCTTCGCTGTGGCCGCATACGGCGTGTTCTTCATCGCCGCCTACGCGCTGCCGGAAACGCGCGGACGTGTGCTGCATGCGGGTGGGTAGCAGTGGCGCGATGGCCGCGACGCTTGCTCCGTCGTTCCCTCCCCCCTTGCGGGGGAGGGCTAGGGAGAGGGGTGGCCGCGAAGACGGTGTGTGTGGCTTACCCCTCTCCCCAACCCTCCCCCGCAACGGGAAGGGAGCCCTGATAGTGTGCGTCCCTAACAGGAGGCTGCCATGACATCGCTCAAAGACAAGACGCTGTTCATCTCGGGCGCGAGCCGCGGCATCGGGCTGGCGATCGCGCTTCGTGCGGCGCGTGACGGCGCCAATGTCGCGATCGCGGCGAAGACCGCCGAGCCGCATCCGAAGCTGAAGGGCACGATCTACACCGCCGCCGACGAGGTCCGCGCCGCCGGCGGCAAGGCGCTGCCGGTGCTCTGCGACATCAGGGACGAAGCACAGGTGATGGCGGCGATCGAAGCCACCGTCGCCGAGTTCGGCGGCATCGACATCTGCGTCAACAATGCCAGCGCCATCAGCCTGACCACCTCGCAGGCGACCGACATGAAGCGGTTCGACCTGATGATGGGAATCAACACCCGCGGCACCTTCATGGTGTCGAAATACTGCATCCCGCATCTGAAGAAGGCGGAGAACCCGCACATTTTGATGCTGTCGCCGCCGCTCGACATGAAGACCAAATGGTTCGAGCACTCGACCGCCTACACGATGGCGAAATTCGGCATGAGCATGTGCGTGCTCGGGCTGGCAGGCGAGCTGAAATCTTCCGGCATCGCCGTCAATGCATTGTGGCCGCGCACCACGATCGCAACCGCCGCGGTCGGCAATCTGCTCGGCGGCGACGCCATGATGCGCGCCAGCCGCACGCCCGAGATCATGGGCGATGCGGCCTATGCGATCGTTACGCGGCCGTCGCGCGAATTCACCGGCCATTTCTGCATCGACGACAAGGTGCTCTATGCCAATGGCGTCCGCGATTTCGAGCGCTACCGCGTCGATCCCTCGGTGCCGCTGATGTCGGACTTCTTCGTGCCCGACGACGACGTGCCACCGCCCGGCGTCACCGTGCAGGCACTGCCGTCAGTCGGCGGGGCGCAGACATCGCGCTGAACTAGACCGCGGACGCCTTGAGCTGCGCGCGCCAGTGCTGCACGCGCTCCTTGAGCAGCGTCTCGCGGACATAAGCGAGTTCCTCGTCCTCGATCTGCTCAAGCGTTTCGAGCGAGAAATTGTCCGCGCCATGCGCCGACCAGGCGCGCTGCAGTTCCACATTGCGGTGGCTCCCCATCCGCAGCGTGAACCAGATGCGGTTCTGGATTTTCTCCAGATCGAGCGCCTGCCCGACCCAGACTTCGCCGGTCGCGCGGCAGCGGATCGCGAACACGCCTGCGACAGCGGCGCGCTTCTTGTAGTCGGCGATGGCGAGCTTGCGGTCTTCGGTCTTCATGGCGGCTCCTGTCGTGTCGACAGACTGTTTATACCCGGGTGTTATTGACAAAGCAATTACACCCGGATAAAACTCGCCATGACCGCGGATTTATCGGCCGACCTGGTACGGCCCGCCCTTCTCCAGCGCACGCGCATAGGCCGGACGGGCGTGGATGCGCTCGAGGAACGTGACGCACCGGGGATGGCCGTCCTCAAGCCCGCCGCGCGCGGCGGCCGCCTCGAGCGGAAAGCTCATCTGGATATCGGCGCCGGAAAATTCGCTGCCGGCGAACCACTCGCTCTTGCCGAGCTCGCCTTCCCAATAGGCCATGTGCTGCTTGATCTGCGGATTGACCAGCGTGGACAGTGCCGTGTTGGACACCTTGCGCACCAGCGGCCGCAGCAGCGCCGGCGCGCGCTTCGGCATCAGCGTGAACAGCAGCTTCAAGAGCAGCGGCGTCATCGCCGAGCCCTCGGCATAATGCAGCCAATAGGTGTAGCGCAGCCGCTCCGGCGTATCGGCTTGCGGGATCAGGCGGCCATTGCCGTAGGTCGCGATGATGTATTCGAGGATCGCTCCGGATTCCGCGATCGTGTTGCCATTGTCGGTGACGACGGGCGACTTGCCGAGCGGGTGGATCGCGCGCAGCTCCTTTGGCGCCCGCATGTCGGGCTGCCGCTGATAGCGCACGATCTCGTACGGCACGCCCAATTCCTCGAGCAGCCACAGCACGCGCTGCGAGCGGGAATTGTTGAGATGATGAACCGTCAGCATGAGCGTCCTCTGAAATACCAGCGCAATCTGAAAGGTCTACCATGAATCCAGCCTATGTCGCCTTCGAAGGCGAGCATCGCATCGGGGCCGGTGACCTCCCCGAGGTTGCGCGCGCCGCCAGGCAATTGCTGGATCAGCGCAAGGACGCCGCGATCCTGGTGTTCGACGGCCGCACCTCGGCGTTGGTCGACATCGATTTTCGCGGCTCGATCGACGACGTGCTGGCGCGGCTGCCGAAGCCCGCGCCTCCGCTCGACGAGGAGCCGCCGGCGCCCGCTGTGCCACGCGGCCCGGGACGTCCGAAGCTTGGCGTCGTCGCGCGCGAGATCACGCTGTTGCCGCGGCACTGGGACTGGCTCGCCCAGCAGAAGGGCGGTGCGTCGGTTGCGATCCGCAAATTGATCGACGAGGCGCGGCGCTCCAGCGGCGACAAGGACCGGACCCGCAGCGCGCAGGATGCCGCCTATCGCTTCATGACTGTCATGGCCGGCAACCGGCCGCATTACGAGGACGCGATCCGCGCCCTGTTCGCCCACGACCGGCGCCGCTTTGCGACGCTGATCGCGGACTGGCCGGCCGACATCCGCGACCACGCGGTCAGGCTCGCCTATAGCGATCAAGCGGACTAGCGCGTTTTCGCGCGAAGTAACCGGCACTCGGCGGATCAGTGATTCGTGACTGTCCCAATTTTTGGAAGTTGAAAGTGTCCAAGCCTCCCTCCTTACGCAAAGCCTTCGTGTCGTTCCTCGCGCCGATGCTGCTGAGCAACGTGCTGCAGTCGCTGTTCGGCACCATCAACGGCGTCTATCTCGGCCAGATGATCGGGGTCGACGCGCTCGCGGCTGCGTCGGTGTTCTTTCCGGTGATGTTCTTCTTCATCTCCTTCGTGATCGGCTTGAGCGCCGGCGCCTCCGTCATGATCGGCCAGGCCTGGGGTGCCCGCGAGCCCGGCCGGGTGAAGGCGGTCGCCGGCACGACCATGACCGTGACGCTGCTGCTGGCGCTCGCGATCGCGATATCAGGCGGCCTGTTCGCCCGCCCGCTATTGATCGCGCTCGCCACGCCTTCAGATGTTCTCGACGCCGCGGTGTCCTATGCACGGATCATGATGATCACGATGCCGGTGACCTTCGCATTCCTGCTGCTCGCGGCAATGATGCGCGGCGTCGGTGACACCGTAACCCCGCTGCTCGCCCTGGCGGTCTCGACGATCGTCGGCCTCGTGGTGACGCCGGCGCTGATCCGCGGCTGGCTCGGCCTGCCGATGCTCGGCGTGGCGAGCGCCGCCGTCGCCTCAGCCGTCTCGGGCGTGGTCACGCTGCTGTGGCTGCATGTCCATATGTTGCGGCACCGGCACCCCCTCGCCTTCGACGCGGCGTTCCTGCGCGCGATGCGGCTCAACGGCGCCTTGCTGCGCATCGTGCTGCGGCTCGGCATTCCGACCGCGATCGGCATGGTGGTGGTCTCGCTCGCCGAACTGGTGCTGCTCGGCCTCGTCAACGGTTTCGGCTCGGACGCCACCGCAGCCTATGGCGCGGTCAACCAGGTGATCGGCTATGTGCAGTTTCCGGCGATCTCGATCGCAATATCAGTGTCGATCTTCGGCGCGCAGGCGATCGGCCGCGGCGACTCTCGCCAGGTCGGCGCCATCGTCAGGACCGGGATCGAGATGAATCTCGCGCTGACAGGCGGATTGGTCGTGCTCGGCTATCTCTTCGCGCGGCCGCTGATGGGCTGCTTCATCGTCGACGGCGCGGTGCTCGCGCTCGCGCAGCAGCTTTTGTATATCGTGCTGTGGAGCATGGTGCTGTTCGGGATGGCGACAGTATTTTCGGGCGCGATGCGCGCCGGCGGCACGGTGTGGATGCCGCTGTTCATCTCGATCCTGGCCATAACGCTGGTCGAGGTGCCGGTTGCGATCCTGCTGAGCCGCGCCGTCGGCATCAGCGGCATCTGGATCGCCTATCCCGTCACCTTCGCAACCATGTTCGTGCTGCAGATGGCCTATTACGCCCTGGTATGGCGCAAGCAGACCATCACGCGTCTGATTTGACATCGCGCGCTGCGGCTCACATGATGAGTATCATATTCTACCGGCGGAGCCTGCGACAGCGGGCTCATGCTAAACAAGCCGAAACTAGACACGCCGTGGGAGAGACCGCCGTGAGCCCAAATCCACAATTCCTGTTCGATTTCGGCAGCCCCAATGCTTTTCTCAGCCATGAGGCGATCCCGGCGATCGAGCAGCGCACCGGCGTCAAATTCGAATATGTCCCGATCCTGCTTGGCGGCATCTTCAAGGCCACCAACAACAAGTCGCCGGCCGAGACGCTGGCGGGCGTCAAGAACAAGCCGGAGTTCCAGCAGATCGAAACCGAACGCTTCCTCAAGCGCTTCAAGGTCAAGCCCTATGTCTGGAACCCGTTCTTCCCGGTCAACACGCTGAATTTGATGCGCGCGGCGGTCGCCGCCCAGCTCGAAGGCGTGTTCGAGAAGTACATCGAGGCCGCCTTCCATCATATGTGGGTCGAGCCGAAGAAGATGGACGACCTTGAGATCGCCGCCAAAGCCCTCACGTCGTCGGGCCTCGATGGCGCCAAGCTGCTTGCTCGCGCGCAGGACGCGGACGTCAAGGCCAAGCTGATCGCCAACACCCAGGCCGCCGTCGAGCGCGGCGCGTTCGGTTCGCCGACCTTCTTCGTCGGCAACGAGATCTTCTTCGGCAAGGAGCAGCTGCGCGAAGTCGAGGAATTGGTGTCGGGAAAGTGAGATGAGCGGACGAACAATAGCGGGTAGCGAATAGCCGGCTGATGCCCTTATCTATTCGCCACTCCCCGTCAGCTATTCGCCCCTCCCCCGGGCAACAACAAAGAAGGACAAATTCCCATGCGTGTTCTCGTGGTCGGCGCCGGTGCGATCGGCGGTTATTTCGGCGGCCGGATGCTTCAGGCCGGCCGCGACGTCACTTTTCTCGTCCGGCCCCGCCGCGCCTCCGAGCTCGCCTCGGCCGGACTCGTGATCAAGAGCCCGAACGGCGATGTCACGCTGAACAATCCGCCGACCGTGCAGGCCGACAAGCTCTCGGACAAATTCGACGTCGTGCTGCTGAGCTGCAAGGCGTTCGATCTCGAAGATGCGATCAAGTCGTTTGCGCCCGCCGTCGGCGACAAGACCGCGATCATCCCGTTGCTCAACGGCATGCTGCATCTCGATGCGCTCGACAAGAAATTCGGCGCGTCCCATGTGCTCGGCGGGCTCTGCGCGATCGCGGCGACGCTGAACGAGAAGCGCGAGGTGGTGCAGCTGCAGCCGATGCAGTCACTGGGGTTCGGCGAACGCGCGGGCGGCACGTCGGAGCGGGTGCGCGCAATCGCGGAGACCTTCTCGGCGATCAATGGCGCCAACGCCAGCGAGCACGTGATGCAGGACATGTGGGAGAAATGGGTGTTCCTGGCGTCGCTCGCCGCCTCCACCAGCCTGATGCGGACCTCGGTCGGCAATATCCTGGCGGCGCCCGGCGGCCAGGATTTCCTGCTCGGCATCCTCGACGAATGCAGCGCGATCGCGGCCGACGCCGGCCATGGGCCTGGCGGCCCGTTCTTCCAGCGCACCCGCGGGCTTCTGACCGCCGAGGGATCGCCGATGACCGCATCGATGTTCCGCGACATCAAGGCGGGACTGCCGGTCGAGGCCGATCACGTGATCGGCGACCTTATCGTCCGCGCCGACGCCGCCAAGATCCCGGTGCCGAAGCTGCGCACCGCTTACACGCATCTCAAGGCGTATGAGAAGCAGCGGCAGGCGTAACACAACTGGTGTCGTCCCTGCCTAGTGCGCAATTGCGCACGGGGGCAGGGACCCATAACCACCGACCTCAATTGTGTTGAAGGGATATCGACCCCGACCGCCCCAAATCGTGAGGCCGCGGCGTATGGGTCCCTGCTCCTGTGCGCAATTGCGCACTAGGCAGGGACGACACCGTTTTCACGGCTACAAATGCGCCAGATAATGTGCAAGCGCGGTGATCTCCTCGTCGCTCAGCGGATAGGCCACGTCGGCCATCGCGGCCTGCGCACCGCCGGAGCGGACGCCCGACTTGTAATCGTGCAGCGCCTTGACGAGATATTCCTCGCGCTGGCCGGCGATACGGGCGACCGCCTTGGTGCCGACATAGGTGTCGGTGTGGCATGAGGCGCAGCGGCGGCCGGCAGCGGCCTGCTTGCCCTTTTCGGACAATTCCGGATTGTCGTCCTTGCTGCCCTTGAACGGCGTCAGCGAGGCGAAATAGGCGCCGAGATTGCGGATGTCCTCGTTGCTGAGCTGCTCGACGATCGGCTGCATCTGCTCGTTCTTGCGCGCGCCGGCGCGGAAGAACACCAGCTGCCATTGAATGAATTGGTCGAGCTGGCCGGCCAGCGAGGGAATGTTCTCGGTCTGCGAGATGCCATTGTCGCCGTGACAGCCGGCGCAAATCTCGGCCTTCTCCTTGCCGGCGGCAACGTCGGCGGCCTGGGCGGACGAGATCAGGAGAATCGCCGCTGCTACAACTCCAAACGACGCAACTCGCATGTCAGTTTCTCCGGCTGTCATCGCCGGGCTCGACCCGGCGATCCATCGTGCTTGCTTGAGGATTCTTGTTGGATGGATGCCCGGATCAAGTCCGGGCATGACGGGTCTGTTCCGTCATTGGCTTGCCGAATCACGTGAACGGGGCTGCGGCCGCCTGATCGGCCACCGCAGCCCCGCATTGGTTCAACCGTTACTTCTTGCTGTAGCTGATGCGATAGATCGCACCGGCCCAGTCGTCGGCGACGAGGATGGAGCCATCCTTGTCGAGCAGAATATCGGCGGGACGGCCGAGATAGCCCTGGTCACCCTGGATCCAGCCGTCGGCGAAGATCTCCTGCTTGGCGTTCTTGCCGTCGGGGCTCGCGGTGATCCGCACGATGCGGCCGCCCTGGTACTTATGCCGGTTCCAGGAGCCGTGCTCGGCGATCAGGATGCTGTTCTTGTACTCGGCCGGGAATTGGCTGCCGGTATAGAACTTCATGCCGAGCGGAGCCACATGCGCGCCTAGATTGTAGACCGGCGGGGTGAACTCCGAGCACTTGTGGCCCATCGCGAACTTGGTGTCGGGCAGGTTGCCCTGGTGGCAATAGGGATAGCCGAAATGCTCGCCGATCTTCGAGATCATGTTGAGCTTGTCGCTCGGCAGATCGTCGCTGATCCAGTCGCGGGCATTTTCGGTGAACCAGTACTTGCCGGTGCGCGGATCGACGTCGCCGCCGACCGAGTTACGCACGCCGAGCGCATAGATTTCCGCGTTGCCGGTCTTCGGATCGACGCGGCGGATCTGCGACACCGAGGTCGGCGGGACGCCGATGTTGAAGGGCGGGCCGAACGGAATGAAGAACCAGCCTTCCTTGTCGACGGCGATGTATTTCCAGCCATGCGCCGCGTAGGACGGCATGTCGTCATACACCACCTTGCCGCTGCCAAGCTTGTCGAGATTTGCCTCGGCGTTCTCATATTTGATCAGCTTGTCGACCGCGATGACGTAGAGCGAGCCATCCTGGAAGGCGAGGCCGGTCGGCATGTTGAGGCCCTTGAGGATGGTCTTGACCTCTTTCTTGCCGTTGTTGTCCTTGATCGCATAGACGTTGCCGAGGCCGAACGAGCCGACGAACAGCGTGCCCTTGTCGCCCCAGGCCATCTGGCGCGCGGCCAGCACGTTCGAGGCATAGACCTCGATCTTGAAGCCCGGCGGCAGCTTGATCTTCTTCATCATCGCCGCGAGTTCGGCATCGGAGGCGCCGGTCGGCGGACCGGACGGCGGGGCCAGGCCCTTCTGCGCTTCGGTCTCGTCGCCGAGGAACCAGTCATCCGGCGGATGGGTCCAGAATTCCTTGGTGCCGGATTCGTACTTCTTCAGCGCACGGTTCTTGTCGGTTTGTTGCTGTGCACCAGCGAAGGTTGTCCCCGCCAGCAGCGCAATCGCCGCGAACGCAAGAATTGATCGATTGAAAGCCGATTTCATCGCGTCACTCCCCTATGCAAGCCGTTGCAGCTTGCCTGTTATTGATTTTGAACGCCCTGAGAGATGATGGTGGCGGTCTGTGAGGTAGGTCAGACCGCAAAATGGTAGCACATCCATCGACGCTGAAAAGCGCATGGATCAGGGTGCACTGCGGTCAAAACAAATTGAGACGAAATTTTCCTGCGCCGGCTGCCTGAGAACAAGGCATTCCGCACTGCAGCGTAATATTCGAACGAACCTAACGCTCGTGAGCGGCGATCGCGATCGCATCCGGAATCAAGAAGGCCGCCTCGAGGGGCGGCCTTCTTTCGTGCGTGTGGCCGTCAAGCTCAACGGATCAGGGCAAAAGCCCTCAGCTGAACTTGAACATGCTGGCGTCGAGCTGTCCCGGCGCGACACCGATCAGCCAAACCGCACTGCCGGCGGCGTCGGTGATGATCGTGGTGTTGATCCCGGCAACGTAGGTCTCTGCGGCCTGAACATCGGCGAACGAATGCAGCGATGTACCCGCGAAGTTGACGAAGTCATTTACTCCGCCCGTATTGAAGTCCTGGACGACCATGACCTCCTGGCTGGTGTCGCTGATGTTGAATGTATCAGCACCACCGCCACCCCAGGCATAGTCAACGCCGCCGCCGCCGCTGATGTTGTCGGCCCCGGTGCCCATCAGGAACACGTCGACGCCGCTGCCGCCGGTCACCGTATCGCCGCCGTTGGAGCCATAGACGTAGTTCTGGCCCGAACCGCCGTAGATGAGGTTGCCGTCGGTCTCGCCCGACGAGATGAAGATATTCAGGCCTGAGCCGCCGTACATCGTGTCGACGCCGGTGCCGCCGTAGAAGTAGTTGGTGCTGTTCCCGCCATAGAGGAAGTCGGTGCCGTCTCCGCCAAACATCACATTGACGTCGCTTCCACCGGTGCCTCCCGAGCCGATCAAGGTGTCGGTGCCGGCACCGCCAAACAGATAGTTGAAGCCGGCACCGCCATACATCACGTCATTGCCGTCCTCGCCCAGCAGAACGTCGAGCCCGGTGCCGCCGATCAGAACGTCGTTGCCCGCGCCGGCGTAGATGTAGTCGTTGCCGTCGCCGGCATCGCCATAGTCATCGCCGTTGCCGAGAACGAGGACGTCAGCTCCGGCACCTCCGTAGGCGGTATCGTTGCCGTCGTTGCCGTAGAGGGAATTGTTGCCGGCATTGCCCGTCAAAACATTGTTCAATGCGTTGCCGCTGCCGGTGAGATTACCCGATCCGTCCAGGATCAGATTCTCGACGTTTGCGGTCAGGCCATAGGTGATGGTGGTGTGAACGGTGTCGGTGCCTTCGCCGCTGTTTTCGGTCACCACATCGCCGGCATTGTCGACGTAATAGGTGTCGTTGCCGAGCCCGCCGACCATCGTGTCGGCGCCAATTCCGCCGTCCAGGGTGTTGTTGCCCGAGCCGCCAGTCATGAAATTTGCGAGCCCGTTGCCGGTGCCCGAAACATTGGCAGAGGTCGAAATCGCGAGGTTATCGACGTTGGCAGCCAGCGTGTAGTTGAAGGCGCCGGTGACGACCGCAGTGTCGATGCCCTCTCCCGGATTCTCGGTGATGACGTCGCCAGCATTGTCGAGAATGTAGATGTCGTTGCCCAAACCGCCGACCAGCGAATCGGCGCCGCCGATGCCGTCGAGCAGATTGTCGCCGCCGTCGCCGATCAGGGTATCGTTGAAATTCGACCCTCTCAGTCCCTCGATCGAGGTGTAGGTGTCCCCGGCAGCCTCGCCCGTGTTTGAGGCGGGAGTAGCCAGGCTGGCGAGCACGCCGACGGTGGCGTTGACATATTCCGCAACGTCATTGCCGGCTCCGCCGTCCAGCACGTCGGCACCAGCACCGCCGCGCAGATTGTTGTCTCCGCCATCGCCCGTCAGGGTGTCGTTGAACGCCGAGCCAATGATACCTTCGATCGAGGTATAGGTATCGCCCGCGGCGTCGCCGGTGTTGACGCCCGGAGTTGCGAGACTTGCAACCACTCCCGTCGCAGCATTACCGTAATCCGCGAAGTCAAAGCCTGCGCCGCCGTCGAGCGAATCGGCGCCGGCCTGGCCGCGCAGGTTATTGTTACCTCCGTCGCCGATCAGGGTATCGTTGAAGGCACCGCCCTGAATGCCTTCGATCGAGGTGAACGTATCGCCGGCAGCTTCGCCGGTGTTGGCCGCAGGATTTGCCAGATTGACGAGAACGCCGGTGGTCGCATTGCCATAATCGGCATAGTCGTAGCCTGCGCCGCCGTCGAGCGAGTCCGCGCCGGTGCCGCCGCGCAGGAAATTGGTGTTGGCATCGCCGATCAGCGTATCGTTGAATGCGGTTCCTCTTATCGCTTCAATCGAGATGTAGACGTCGCCGGCGGCTTCCCCCGTATTCAGAGAGGAGTTGGCTAGATCAGCAACGACGCCGGTTGTCGCGTTGATATAGTCGGCATAGTCGAAGCCGGCACCGCCATCCAGCGTATCGGCACCGAGACCGCCTTGCAGGAGGTTGATGTTGCCGTCACCGATCAGATGATCATTGAAGTCGCTGCCACGCAGGCCTTCGATGGAGATATAGGTGTCGCCGGCAGCTTCACCCGTATTTTGGGACGAGTCTGCCAGGTCTGCCGTGATTCCAACGCCCGAGTCGGAATAGGACGCAAAGTCGAAGCCGCCGCCGCCGTTGAGCACGTCGGCGCCGGCGCCACCACGCAGCGTATTGCCGTTGGCGTCACCGATCAGCGTGTCGTTGAACGCCGAGCCTCTGATCTTGGCGATGTTGACATATGTATCGCCGGTGGCTTCCCCGGTGTTCTGGGTGGGATCGGCGAGGTCGACCTCAAGTCCGGCGCTTGCGTTGGCGTAGTCGGCGTAGTCGTTGGCAGAACCGCCGATGATCGAGTCGGCCCCCAATCCGCCCTGCAGGAAAGAGGTGTTTCCGTTGCCAGTCAGCGTGTCGTTGAAGTTGCTGCCGATCAGGCCTTCAATCGAGGTGTAGCTGTCCCCGGCCGCGAAACCCGTATTGACAGCCGGGTTCGCCAGACTTGCTACAACTGCGGTGCCCGAGTCGATGTAGGATGCGAAGTCTTGTCCGGTGCCGCCGTCCAGGGAATCGGCGCCATCGCCGCCGATCAGCGTGTCATTGCCCTGAAGTCCCTCCAGCGTGTCATTGGTGTTCGAACCGTTAGGCGTGCCGGTAACCGTGTCGTTGCCCGATGTGCCCATAAATGTAGCCATGGTAATCCCCTTCGCGTGATCAATTGTTGCTGTGCAATGCGAGTAGTCGGCGGACTTCAGAAATCAGCAGAAGAAATCGGCGTGCGAATCGGCGAGATCAGCCGAAACGAACCGCTCGAGAGCAAAAAAAATGCGAAAGCCATACAGCAGCGGAAAAGCTGCCGGGCTCAGTCAGTGCGTCGAGCTGATCAGGTGACGGAAATCCAATCGGGGCCGTTCAGGCGGATTGGAGCGGCAAGGAAATTCGAAATGTCCCACCCCTTATGCAATGATTAGAAAAATACTAAAATAATCTGGAAGCAATCTAAGCGAGGGATTTTGGGCAAGTCAACAGCCGCCGTCGTTTCTAAAGATGTCAAGCTGTTGATTGCAACAGTTCCTTAGCCGGGAACGTGCGAACGAAAGCCGACTGTCCTGCAGACGTTCTGCACTGCACGCAATATTCAAACGACGCCAACGCTCGCGACCGTTCTATCGCGACGAGATCCGCGCCAGGCCGAGCGCCTGCGCTTTCGCTTTCGACAACGGCCTGAACAGCACGCTGCGCTTCTGCCCGCTGGAGATCGCCGCGATCTTGAAGCCGTCATCGGCGGCGATGATGTCGCCGGTGCGAAGCGTCAAATCGTTCTCGATCGCAATCGGCGAGAGGCCGGGCGTTGCGCCGGCGCGGCATGAGCATTGCGGCACGATCTCGCGCTGAAATCGAAATGCGTTTGCGAGCGTCTTGTAGGTCTCGCCCTGCTCGGTCATGGCGCTGTCGATGTCGGAGCCGGAATACAGCCTCACCTCGGCGGCGGGACAGGCCGCCTCGCATGCCCCGACATTGGCCGCCTCGCTCACGCGCGGCAGCGGGAAGAAGCGGCCGTCGCAGGTCCTGACGCAGAAGTTCTGCCGGCTGCCGCCTGATCGCGTCGTGATGTACACCCGCGGCCGCCGGCGTTCTTCGGCGGGCTCAAATTCCGGCGCGGCAGCAAAGCTGGGTGCCGCGGTATACGCCGAGTCGCTCGGCAATTGCTGTGCTGAAACCGGCGACGGTGCCCAATTGCCGACGAGCGCGACCAGCGCAGCCACGCTTGCGCGCGCCAGGCGGCGGTTGAAGACGGGATCTGGCGTCCGGCTGATCGACATCATGCACTTGCTTGCCGCATCGGTAGGCCAGCGGCAGCCATTTCAACGCCGACACAACCACAGATTTCTATCAGTTTTGCGAATGCATCGTTTGACGGTTAAGGAAGGGCCGGAGAGAGCGGCACGATCGTCGGCGCAAAATCTCTCACGCCGGTACTGCCTGACAAGCAAAAAGCCCGCTGTGACGGGCGGGCTTCATCAGGCTGTCAGCTCGGTCAGCGAGAAAGTTTGGAGCGGGCGAAGGGGCTCGAACCCTCGACCCCGACCTTGGCAAGGTCGTGCTCTACCACTGAGCTACACCCGCATCCGAACTGGCGGCGATCGCTCGCCGGCAACGGCAGACCTATGCCAAATGCTGTCTGTGAATGCAACACAAGAGCGCGGTCCGGACCTCACGAAATAGCACGGTTTCCTTAAAAATTGAGCTCGAATCGGCCGAAAATCCGGCCGGCACGATAAATTCTTCGCATATTGGCGGGAACGGGTCTCAGACCGCCATCCTGTCGCGGAGCGATTCGAGCCAGGTCTCGAACCAGCCGGCCAGCGTCCGGGCCAGCTCGGCGTGGCGGTCGGCGTCGAACACCGCCGACCATTCGATACCATTCGATAAAGGCGCGATCGCCGCCGACCGTGTCGCCGGACTTGCCCTGCTCGATCTCGCTCACCCCCTCGCCGTGGACCCAGTCCGGGTAATTGTTGAAATCGCGGATGATTTTCCAGACATCACCGGCCGGCTGCTCGAACACGGCGCTGTAATAGGCCTTTGCCATGGGCGCCCCCTGTTGCCGTGAAGGGTTGCCATGATCGGCCTGGCCGGAGCGCGAACCCACCCGATCTCCGATGGAACAGGACTGACGCCTAGCGATTGAATTTTGCCGGCCGACCGCCATTTATTGGCATGATCTTCGGAAAACCGGTTCCCACTTTTCCGGGATCATGCTCTAGCCTGACAGAACGGCTGAACGTGCCGTGCGGAGCGTGCTAGAACGCCCCCGGATTTCCGACCTCAGAAGACCAGGTGAGGACAACGTGACAATAATGGAGCAGGGCGGCCCCACGCCCCAGGCAGCGCCCGATTTGATCAAGGAGACGACGACCCAGACCTTCGTCAAGGACGTCATCGAGGAGTCGCGCCGCCAGCCGGTTATGATCGACTTCTGGGCGCCCTGGTGCGGTCCCTGCCGTCAGCTCACGCCGATGCTGGAAAAGGCGGTCCGCAACGCCAAGGGCCGGGTCAAGCTGGTCAAGATGAACATCGATGAGCATCCGCAGATCCCCGGCCAGATGGGCATCCAGTCGATCCCGGCCGTGATCGCTTTCGTCAACGGTCAGCCCGCCGATGGCTTCATGGGCGCGGTGCCGGAGAGCCAGATCAACGCCTTCATCGAAAAGATCACCAAGGGCGTGCCCGCCGCCGGCGAGCCGAATCTCGCGGAGATTCTGGCCGAGGCGGACGCCGTGCTCGCCGAGGGCGACGCCGAAGCGGCGGCGCAGATCTATGCCGAGGTGCTGGCGCATGACGCCACCAACATCGCGGCGCTGGCCGGCCTCGCCAAATGCTACATGACGACCGGCGCGGTCGAGCAGGCCAAGCAAACGCTCGCGATGGTGCCGGAATCCAAGCGCAACGATGCCGCGGTGAAAGCGGTGCAGGCGGCGATCGATCTCGCCGAGCAGGCGCAGTCGGTCGGACCGGTCGCGGAGCTGGAACAGACAGTCGCCGCAAACCCGCTCGATCATCAAGCTCGATTCGATCTCGCGACCGCGCTCAATGCGGCGGGCAAGCGCTCTGAGGCGACCGAGCAGCTGCTCGCGATCGTCAAGCGTGACCGTAAGTGGAACGACGACGGCGCGCGCAAGCAGCTGGTGCAGTTCTTCGAGGCGTGGGGCGGCACCGATGAGGCAACCGTCGAGGGGCGCAAGCGGTTGTCGACAATCCTGTTCTCGTAACGCACGCCCGTCACAGCAGCGGGACCGCAGATGCCGATCAATGCCGAATATCGCGGGCCCGGCGAGCTCCCCGAGGTGATCCCGGTGTTCCCGCTGCCTGGCGCGCTGCTTTTGCCGCGCGGCCAGATGCCGCTCAACATCTTCGAGCCGCGTTACCTCGCGATGATCGACGATGCGCTGCGCGACGGTCACCGCCTGATCGGCATGATCCAGCCCGACGTGGCGCATTCGCACAAAGAGGCGAAGCCGGTGCTGTTCCGGATCGGCTGCGTCGGCCGCATCACCCAGCTCGCCGAATCCGGCGACGGCCGCTATATCCTCGAACTGACCGGCGTCGCGCGCTTCAAGGTGGTCGAGGAGCTGTCCGTGCAGACACCGTACCGGCAGTGCAAGGTCGACTTCTTCTCCTTCGCCGGCGACTTCACCGCGCGCAAGGGCGAGGAGGCCGTCGACCGCAAGGCGCTGCTCGAGGTGCTCGCCGATTTCCTGGAAGCCAACAATCTGAAGGTCGACTGGGAGGGCATCGAGTCCGCGCCCAATGAGGCGCTGGTCAATGCGCTGGCGATGATGTCGCCCTATGGCCCGGCCGAGAAGCAGGCCATGCTGGAGGCGCCCGACCTGAAGACCCGCGCCGAAATCCTGATCGCCGTCACCGAGATGGATCTCGCCAAGAAGCGCACCAGCGGCGATCCGCCGGTGCAATAGAGCACGATCCGGAAAGGTGCGAAGCGGATTTCCCTCGCGACAAGCGCGCCGCGCTTGCGCGGAGATCATGCTCAAACAACGAGCCTTAGTCCCGGCAGCCTTCCACGTCAGCGATTGCGAAGCTGCTTGCGTCCGGTGAACATCGCGCGCACCAGGTTCTGGCGCTGCAGCAGCCCCACCACGATGACGCCGAGCACGTGCAGCCCAACCAGGACGAGGACGGCATCGGAGGCGTAGGCGTGGGTGTCCTCGACCCACCAGACGCCGAAGAAGGTGACGGTGACCTCCATCGCGCCCGTGATCGCCGAGACCGCGAGCAGGAGCAGCAGCGTCACCAGCATCACGGTGCCCGCGGGATTGAGCCCGATATAGCGCCCGGTGATGCCGCGGCGGAGATTCCAGATGTAGCGCGGCGCGGCGCGCAGCCGGACGCCAAGCCTGCCGAAGCGCGCGTAGCGGGTGCCGGCAAAGCCCCAGATCAGCCGGAACGCCAGTAGTCCGATCACGGCATAGCCCGCCAGCCGGTGAAGCCGGTCATAGGCGCTGGGCGTCACCCATGCGACGAGGACGAGGATGGCGAGCGCCCAGTGCCAGAGCCGCAGCGGCAGGTCCCAGACCTGCAGGCTGGTCGCGCTGCGCGCACCGGACGCCGCCTCGATCATCGCGCCTGCTTCACTTCGCGATCGTGTGCTTCAGGCTGAGATCCTCCGGGCTGTAGAACAGCTCGTAGAGCTTGCCTTCCTTGACGCCGTATACCTCGTAGCAGGAGCCCTCGACCTTCGAGCGCCGCACCTCGTAGCCGGCAGCCTTGGCCTTGGCTTCGGCATCGCTTGCCGGCTTCCACGACGCCTTGTCGAGCTTGGTGCAATTCTTGTAGCCGTCGGCGAGTGCCGCCGATCCCATCAGCCCCAGAACACAAGCTGCGAGCACCGCACTCGAAATCACTTTCACGCGCATCTCCCCTCCGTTTTCGATCATGCCCGCAACGCCGTCGCGCGGAGCACATGCGTGAACAAAACTGAGGTGATTGCCAAGTCAAGCAAGCGCGTTTGCGGGCTGGCTTTAGAGCTATTCTAACGGTTGCGAAAACCGCTTTGGTCTCCACGCGCAATCCGGTTTTGACCGCCTGCTGCGGCCTTACGCCTCATACGAGCCGGTCCGCTGCCGCGGTCCCGCGGTCAGGAGGCGGCGCCCGCCATTGCCAATCGAACTGCCGGGCGTTGTGCGGATGCCATGGTCCGCCCACCGATCATTTGCGCGACCTTCTCGCTTTGCACCGGCGGGCTGAAGTGGAAGCCCTGGACTTCCACGCAGGCGTCCGCGCGGAGGATGTCAAGCTGCTCCCTGGTCTCGACGCCTTCGGCCGTCGTGGTCTTGCCGAGGCTGACGGCAAATCGAACGATCGCGCGCGCGATCCTGCGCGACTCGTCGGTTGCGCCGGCGAGTTCGGACACGAAGCTGCGGTCGATCTTGACCTTGTCGAACGGAAACTTCTGCAGGAAGCTCAGCGACGAGTAACCGGTGCCGAAATCATCGAGCGCAATCCGCGCCCCGAGATCGTGCAACTGGCTGAGTGCCGCGAACACCGCCTCGCTGTCCTGAATGATCGCCGTTTCGGTGACTTCGAGCTCGAGCCGATCAGGCGAAACTCCCGCGCTCGCCAGCGCGTGCACGATCACCGGGACCAGGTCCGGGCTCCTGAACTGCACCGGTGACAGATTGATCGCGATCTTGAGATCGTCGGGCCATTTGGCGGCCTCGGCGCAGGCGGTGCGCAGCACCCATTCGCCGAGCGGCACGATCAGGCCGGTCTCTTCCGCCAGCGGGATGAACTGGGCCGGGGATATCATGCCGCGCTGCGGGTGGTGCCACCGCAACAGCGCCTCGAAGCCGCAGGTCTCCCCGCTCGCGACATTGATGAACGGCTGATAGTGCAACTCGAACTCGCCGTTGACGAGCGCGCTGCGCATGTCGCGCTCGAGGCTGCGTCGGGCCTGCAACAGCCGATCGAGCTCCGGCTCGAAGAAACGGAACGAGCCGCGCCCGCCGCTCTTGGCCGAGTAGAGCGCAAGATCGGCGCTGCGCAGGACCTCGTCGGAATCGGTGCCGTCGCGCGGGGCGATCGCAATGCCGATGCTGGTCGTGGTAGTCACGCGATGATCGCCGAGATCGATCGGCTCGCTGAGCGCCTTTCTGATCTTCTCGGCAAGCAAGCCCGCTTCCGCGACCGGATCGGTGACGTAGTCGATCACTGCGAACTCGTCGCCGCCGAGCCGCGCGATCAGTGTGGTTTCGCTGACGCACCTGTGCAGCCGCGCGGCCACCGATTTGAGCAGCGCGTCGCCCGCCGGATGCCCGAGCGTGTCGTTGACGTCCTTGAAGCGGTCGAGATCGAGCATCAGCACCGCGATGCTCGGTCCGCCGCACCGGGCGCCGGAGAGCGCCTGTTCCATCCATTCCTTGAGCAGCACGCGATTCGGCAGATCGGTCAGTGCGTCATGCTGCGCCATATGGGTGATCTTGGCCTCCGAGCGCCGCTGCTCGGTGACGTCGCGATGCGTCGCCACCCAGCCGCCGCCGGGCATCGGCTGCCGCGTCACGCAGATCAGCCGGCCGTCGGCAAGCTCGTCGACCCGGCTGCTGATCTCACCCGCCGGCAGCGCATTCAATGTCGCGAGCACCTGCGTCGCGGCGCTGTCGCTGGTCTCGCCCTTGAGGATGCCGTTGGCGATCCGATGCGTGATGATCTCGCGGTGGGCCGTACCGGGCAGCAGCAGTTCAGGCGGCAGCCGGTACATCTTGGCGTAGCGGTCATTGCACACGACGAGGCGCTTCTCCGCATCGAACATGCAGAGACCCTCGCCCATGTGGTTGATCGCCGTATCCAGCCGGAACCTGTGTTCCTCCAGCTCCTTCTGCGACGCCTCGACCTGCTGCCGCGCCAGCGAAAGCTGGCTGATGATCTCCTCGAAGCGGCGGGTGCGCAGCGCCAGGCGGCGATCCGCGAGTACGCCGACCAGGCTCATCCCGAGCACCGAAAGCGCCACGCCCGCGATCACGATGGCGAGGAAGGCCGGAGAGAGCGACAGCGCCGCAGGGGCCTGCAGCGGATCCGGAACGATCTCGACCGCGCCCATCGCCGTGAAATGATGCGACACGATCGCAAGCGTCAGCAACAGCGCCGCGGCGAGCGACATCCAGCGGTCCTGATGGCGGACCGCGATCGCCAGCGCGGCATAGCCGAACAGCATGCCGAGCACGACGGAGGCCGCTACGAGGTCGAGCGACCAGACCACATGGCCCGGCACTTCGAGCGCCCACATTCCGAGATAGTGCATGCTGGCGATGCCGGCGCCGATCACCGCGCCGCCGACCGGCGCACGCCACCGGCTGGGGTCGCTGGCGGCAAGGCCAAGGCCGCATGATGTCAGCATCATCGCCGCAGCGAGCGACAGCGCGGTCAGGACGATACCATAGCCGGTCGGCACGCCCGGCTCGTAGGCGAGCATCGCGATGAAATGCGTTGCCCAGATGCCATAGCCGATCGCAGCACCTGCGATCGCGATCCAGATCAGGCGCGTCCTCGCCTGCGTGGCGATTGCACGATGGAAGATGTTGACCGCAACGATGCTGGCAACGAAACAGACCAGTCCGGCGAGCAGGACGAGCCGCCAGTCATGCTCACCTGAAAGGCACGTAAGAACACGAAACATGCATCGGTCCATGGTTGTCCGCGCAGACACGCTAGGCCGATTGAATGTCTATCTCGATAATTTTTCTCAACTTTCGGTAGCATGGTTATCCGCGCGTAAGCCGATTCCCCACCGAAATTGATAGCTCCATCAATTTCGCGCCCATACGGCAACCGGACACCTCAACCGTCCAGCGGAACCAACACGGTTTCACCGGTTGCGACCAGCGACATCTCGCCCTGCTCGTTCTCCGCAAACAGTTCCGCGCGCGCAAAGACCTGCCTGCGTCCGGCGCGCAGCGTGGTGCCCTTGGCGATGAAGCAGCGGCCCACGGCAGGTTTGAGACAATTCATCGAGAAATGCGATGCGGTGACGGAACCCGCGATCGACGCCGCGGCAAAGCCGCAGGCGGTGTCGAGCAGGGCCGCGATCATGCCGGCGTGTAAATGTCCCGCATATTGGGTGAGATCGTCGCGCCACGGCATGCGCAGTTCCACGGCGCCGGCACCGGCGGAGACGACCTCGAAGCCGACCAGCCGGTTGAAAGCCGCCGACGCATTGGTCGCAACGAGACGTTCGAGATCGAGTCCTGGACCAGTGGTCACGCAAAGCTCCATTGCGGCGGCCGTCGCTCGAGATTCGCCCTGACGGCCTCGATGTGATTGGGCGCGCCGAGCAGAAGCGCCTGCTCGGCGGTCTCGGCCGCCAGCCCGGTCGCCGCATCGCTATCAGCCGCCAGGTTGAGCAGCTGCTTGGCGGCGCGGATCGCGTCCGGGCTGCGGTCCGCGATCGCACGCGCCGTCTCCAGCGCGGCCTCGCGCGGCCGTTCCGCAATTCGCGTGGCGAAGCCGTAGCCAAGCGCTTCCTCCGCGGAGAACACGCGCGCGGTGTAGGTCAGTTCACGGACCACGTCCTCGCGCGCGAGATGGCGCATCAGCTGCGTGCCGGCCATGTCGGGCACCAGCCCCCATTTGGCTTCGATGACGGCAAGGCGCGTGGCGGGCGCGAGGTATCTGACATCGGCGCCGAGCATGAGCTGGAAACCGCCGCCGAAGGCGATGCCGTGGACGGCGGCAATCACCGGCACCGGCAGCTCGCGCCAGAGCCACACCAGATGCTGCGCGAAATTGGCGATGCCGTGCGTCCGCCGGCCGAGATCGGCGAAGGGCAGGATGGATTCGCCCTCGGTCGTCGCGACCAGGCGCTCCATGTCGAGGCCGGCGCAGAAGGCCTGGCCTTCGCCGGACAGCACCACGGCGCGGACCTGGCGATTGTCCGCCAGCTGCGCACCGGCGTCGGCGATCGCGGTAAACATCGCGGGATCGAGCGCATTGAGCTTGTCGGGGCGGTTCAGCCTGACGTCGGCGACGCCATCGGCGATGCTCACGCTGACGCGATCATTCGTCATGATCGCCCCTCGCTAATAGCCGGCGGCCGCGAGCGCCACGACCGCGCTCATCGCCATCCAGCCGAAATGCCGGCCGCGCGTCGCCAGCGCGTTGGCCAGCGCGGCGAAGCCGAACACGACGGCGAGCGTCGCCACGATCCAGTGCCGCGCGGCATCCGACGCCATCGTAGGCGCTACGATCAGCAGCACGCCGCCGCCGATCCAGGCGACGGTGCCGGCCTGATAAACCAGGCGGAGCAGGAAGCGCAGCCGCGGCGGCTCGATCGTGGCGCGCGCGAACACCTTGGTCTCGCCGAGCACGCCATGGATCAGGCTGACCACAATGGCGAGGACGCCAGCACCCTGAAGCAAGAGATCACGCATCGGATGTCTCCATACAGTACTGTATGGATATGACACCGGCCGCTGGCGCCTGTCAATACAGTTGTGTATGGTCGGCGCGCGGACGGGGAACCATGACGGAACAGCTCTCAGTCAAGGACTGGCTCGATCAGGGCCTGAAGACATTGGCAAGGACCGGCTTCACGGCGCTCAAGGCCGAGCCGCTGGCCAAGGTCATGGGGGTGTCGCGCGGCAGCTTCTACTGGCATTTCGCCGACATCGCCGCCTACCGCAGCGCGATCCTCAGCCATTGGCGCGAGGTCGCCGCCGAGCAGGTGATCGCCGAGCTCGAGACCATCCCGAAAGGCGACGAGGCGCTGGCGCTGTTGCTGCGCCGCGCCTTCTCGGCGCCGCTGGCGCTGGAACGCGCGGTCCGCAGCTGGGCCACCGTCGATGCCGAAGCGCGCGCCGCCGTGCTGGAGGTCGACCAGCGCCGGATCGGCTACATCGAGACCCTGCTCCGGCAGGCCGGCTTCCCCGACGACGTGGCGCGCGGCCGCGCGCAGATTTTCTACTGGGCGTTCATCGGCTATGCGCTGTCCGAACAGGCGCTGCCGAAGGCGCGGCAGCAGGCCGCAATCGACGAGCTGTTGCGCATGGCGAAGCGCTGACAGCCGGTATTTGCCTGTGCTACACGATGGCTAGCCGGAGACCGCAATGAATTCCACGACCGACCATCTCGACAGCACCGCCGATCCGAAGCTGCTCGAAATCCTGGTGTGCCCGATCACCAAGGGGCCGCTGGAATTCGACGCCGCGCGGCAGGAACTGATCTCGCGGTCCGCAAAACTCGCCTATCCGATCCGCGACGGCATCCCGATCATGCTGCCGGAAGAGGCGCGCAAGATCGATTAGAGCGTTTTCGAGCGAAGTGGACGCCGGTTCGCGTGAAGAAAACGCGTCAAACCAAGAATCTAGAGCATGATCCGGAAAAGTGTGAAGCGGTTTTCCTCGCGACAAACGCGGAGCGTTTGCGCGGAGATCATGCTCCGATAAGAGGACCACATGCGCATCCTCGTCACAAGGCTGCTGCTGCTCGTCTCGCTGGCGAGCGCCGCAGCTGACGAGAGCAGGCTGCGCATCGGCCCCATTGACGCGGTGCTGACGGTCCCGCCTGACATCGCAAAGCCGCCGGTGGCGCTATTGATCGCCGGCTCCGGCTCTACCGATCACGACGGCAACGGGCCGCAGCTCAAGCCGGCAACGCTGAAAAAACTCTCCGAGCAGCTGGTCGCGCGCGGCGTCGCGACGCTGCGCTACGACAAGCGTGGCGCCGGCGAATGGAAGAAGGAATTCGGTCGTCCCGAGGACTTTCGCTTCAAGGACTTCGTCGGCGACGCGGCGGCGCTGATCGACTATCTGCGCGGCAGCGGCCGGTTCTCTCGTGTTGCGGTGGTCGGGCACAGCGAGGGCGGCCTGGTCGCGATCCTCGCCGCGCAGCGCGGGCCGGTCGACCGGCTGGTGCTGCTGGCAACGGCGGCGCGCAAGCAGGGCGATCTGCTGAAGGCGCAGCTCGAGAAGCAACTGCCGCCGGACAAATTCGCGCCGATCGGAAAGGCCATCGATGACATCATGGCCGGGCAGATCGTCGACCCGCCGCCGGCGGCGCTTGCAATCGCGCCCGCGATGCAGCCCGCGATCGCATCCGGCTTTACCGAGGATCCGATCGATCCGATGCGAAAGATCACCGGGCCGACACTGATCATCGCCGGCGGCCGCGATCATCAGCTGGCGCGGCTCGACTTCCTCGCGCTCACCACCGCCGACGTCGCGGCCAAATCATTGTGGCTGCCGGATATGAACCACGTGCTGGTCGACGTCACCGACTCGACCGACGATGTCGCGAGCTACAATCAGCCGGAACGGCCGCTCGACCCCGACCTGATCGACGCGGTGGCGGGATTCATTTCACAGAAATGATGGTGGCGTCTCGGAGCCCGGATGGAGCGCAGCACAATCCGGGGCCGCTCCATCTGCGCAGACACTGTTCCCGGATTTCGTTACGCTGCATCCTACGGTACCGCGCAAGCCTTACAGCGCCTCGCCCTTCAACAGCCGCGGCACCTCGCCGGACAGGCCCGCCGCCTGGCGGATGAACATCTCCTTCAACGGCGGCGCGCGGTCGACGAGGCCCAATCCGATGTCGCGCACGGTGCGCAGCAGCGTCGATTCGTTGGAGAACAGGAAGTTCAGCGAATTGGTGGCAACGCCCATCGCCATCGTGTCGAAGCGCCGCCAGCGCTGATAGCGCTCGAGCACGTCGGCCTGTCCGAGATCGATGCCGAGCCGCGCCGCATCGACCACGACCTCGGCCAGCGCCGCGACATCCTTGAGGCCCATGTTGAGCCCCTGCCCCGCGATCGGATGGATCACATGCGCGGCGTCGCCGATCAGCGCCAGCCGTTCGCCGATGAAGGAACGCGCGACGAAATAGCCGAGCGGAAACGCGCGCGGCTTGTCGAGCGCTTTGATCTCGCCGAGATGCAGGCCGAAGCGCTGCTCGAGCTCGGCGTGGAATTCCGCCTCGCTCAACGCGATGATGCGCGCTGCGTCCTTGCGGGTCTCGGTCCACACCAGCGATGAGCGATTGCCGGTCAGCGGCAGGATCGCGAACGGGCCGGCCGGCAGGAAATGCTCCTCGGCGCGGCCGTGATGCGCGCGCTCATGCCCGACGGTGACGACGATGCCGGATTGATCATAGTCCCAGCCATGGGTCGCAATCCCGGCGCGCTCGCGCAGCTTCGACCGCGCGCCGTCGGCTGCAACCAGCAGGCTCGCATCGATCACGGTGCCATCGGCCAGTGTCACGGTGACGCCATCGGGCCGTGACTCGAAGCTCGACACCGCGGTGGCACGCAGCTCGACGCCCTCGGCCTCGGCGCGGGTCGCCAGCGCATCGATCAGATAGCGGTTCTCGACCATATGGGCGAATGGCTCGCCGGGCTCGACATTGCCGGCAAAGGTCAAGAACACCGGACGCGTCGCGTCCTCCAGCTTGGAGTCGGTCACGACCATGTCCGTGATCGGCTGCGCGGTGGGCGCGACCTGACCCCAGACCCCGAGCGTCTCGAACAGCCGCCGGCAGGCCGCCACGATCGCGGTCGCGCGCGGATCGCGGCTCGGGCGCTGGCTGAGCGCCGGATCGGCCACAACGACCGGGATGTCCGGCCCAAGCCCCTGGCGCAACGCCACGGCCAGCGCCAACCCGGCAAATGCGCCCCCGCAGATGACAATACTACGCTGTGCCGACATGCCCTTCCTTTACGCGCCCTGCGCTCTCAGACTGTGCTTGCTACCTGATAATAGCTGGGCGAAACAGGGGGCAGAAACAAGCCCGGCTGTCATTCCGGGGCTCGCGGAGCGCGAACTAAGGTGCGCAATTGCGCATCGGGGAATCTCGAGATTCCGGGTTCGATGCTGGCGCATCGCCCCGGAATGACGCCGAGACGACAACGAAAGCCCCCATGTCCAAGAGCCTGATCGACCTATTGTCCATCCTCGATCTCGAGCAGCTCGAGGTGAATTTGTTCCGCGGCAACAGCCCGAAGACGAGCTGGCAGCGCGTGTTCGGCGGCCAGGTGATCGGCCAGGCGATGGTGGCGGCCTGCCGCACCGTCGAGGGCCGCCTGCCGCATTCGATCCATTGCTATTTCATCCTGCCCGGCGATCCGCAGATCCCGATCATCTACCAGGTCGAGCGGCTGCGCGACGGCAAGAGCTACACCACCCGCCGCGTCACCGCGATCCAGCACGGCAACGCGATCTTCTCCATCATGGTGTCGTTCCATGGCGACGAAGAGAGCAACTTCAACCATCAGGAGAAGATGCCCGACGTGCCGCCGCCGGAGAAGCTGACCGCGGAGGAAGTCTCGAAGCAGCCGATGTTCAAGGAGATGCCGGAGTTCATCCGCCGCTACTACGAGAGCGACCGGCCGATCGAGCTGCGCCCTGTCGAGCTCGGCCGCTATTTCGGCCAGAAGATCGACGACGGCCGCATCCATGTCTGGATCCGCACCGCGGCGAAACTGCCCGACGATCCGGCGCTGCACCTGTGCGCGCTGGCCTATGCGTCGGATTTCTCGCTGCTCGACGCTGTGATGGCGCGCTACGGCCGCACGCTGTTCGACAGGCGCATGATGCCGGCGAGCCTTGACCACGCGATGTGGTTTCACCGCCCGTTCCGCGCCGACGAATGGCTGCTCTACGCGCAGGATTCGCCGAGTGCGCAGTCAGGCCGCGGCCTGACCCGGGGCCTGATCTTCAAGCCCGACGGCACGCTGGTGGCGTCCGTCGCGCAAGAGGGCTCGGTGCGCGAACGCAAATAGAGATTGCGCCACGCCGCCTCGTCCGCGCGATCAATCGTGCCCGGTGTCGCGCGGCACAAATGCGATTCGAAAGTCGCTGTAGTTCTTTTCGAACGCCATCCGCAGGCAGACAATCGACCAGACCACGCCAACGACGGCGCCGGCCAGGCTGCTCATGGTTTTTGTCAGGGATGGCGGCGCACCGAACAGCCTCAACCCAAAGCCGATGAAGAATCCGAGCACAAAGCCGATCACGACTGATCCGAGAAACGACCGCCAAAGAAACAGCCAGTAGAACTTCAGCAATCTCCCGAGGGTGATGTCCAGTTCCTGGATTTTTCCCGTCCCCAGGGTTTGGTCCAGCGAGGCGTCACCATTGCCGAATGATGGATCCAGCCGGGCCGCGCCTTGACCGAAGGGCTTCGTTGGCTGTGGCGCGTTGTTCAGGAGACCGGGGACGTCACCGGCTTTGGTCCAGCTCGACATCCCTTCGCTCCAGACCAGCGTATCCGCGCTCACCTTTCGCCTGGCGAAGAGGTTGCGGAGTTCAGCGTCCGAACACGGGCCCTTTTGCTGGCCTTCGGATGCATAAAACCAGGATCGGTTCGACATTTCGTTTCCTCGAGGCGGACGCACCAGCGGAAACAGGCCAGCGGGACCGTTGGCGGGGGTGAGAAAGTCGGCATTCCGCGAGCGCCCCTCTCCCCGCAAGGACGAAGAGAGGGAGCGCCCCGCGAGCTTACGCGTTGGCGTAGGCGCCGCGCTCGGTCAGCGCGAATTGCGAGATGATCCAGTTCGCGTACCAGCGCAGCACCCACGGAATCGGGATCAGGAAGCTGCACCCGACCGCGAACACGATGGTGCGCCACAGCACCTCGAGCCCGGTCGCATTGAAGGTGACCTCGCGGCGGGTGCCTTCGATGTTGCGGCAGATCCAGCGCATCCAGGCGGTCATCACCCAGGCCCAGCCGATGATGGTGATGGCCGAGATCACCATCAGCACATACCAGCCGACATAGACGGCCGGGCTGCCCTTGAACGAGATCGGCAGCTCCTGGCCGTTCGAGCTGAGGCGGCCCGTGATCCAGCGGACGATCATCCAGCTCAGGAAGCCCTGCACCACCAGGGAGAGCAGCGAAACGATCGTGCTGTTGGCCGTGCTGGAGTAGGTCAGCAGGCCGAGGATGATAAAGACGTACCAGATGTCGAGCGGCTGTCCGGTGAAGCCGAGATTCGGCCGGCCCGGCACGCGGATGTGCGGAATGGACCAGCGATACAGGGCGGTCGCGGTCCACGGCGCGGGGATCACGAAAATCTGGCCGATGAACATCAGGAGGCTGCGTCCGAACAGGCCCCAGATCGGGAAATCGGCCGACAGCGCGCCTCCGCTGTAGCTTCCGGATGCCACCACCGGCGGCGGTCCGGCCTGCGGAAACGCCGGCGGCGCGCCCGCCGCGCTCGGAACCAGGCCCGGAATCTCGCCGGCCTTCTGCCAGCCGGCCATGCCCTCGGTCCACACCAGGGTATCGGCCCCCACCATACCACGGGTAATCAGGTCGCGGAGCTGAGCTTCAGGCAGGGGGCCCTTCTGCTGGCCTTCGGATGCATAAAACCAGTTTCGGTTCGACATTTTCTGTTTCCTCGGGGCGCGAGTGCACGCGCTGTGGCGAGAACGGGCCAGCAAGGACCGCTGGCCGGGGCGGGAAAGCCACATTGTGGCCGAGCGTTTCCATTCCGTACAGTGACGGCGCTCACCCGCTGCGCATGTTTTCCGCTTCAACCTGCAACTTTTTTGTGCCATTTGCCCAGAAAGCTGCCAGATTTGGCGGACGCGAAATGCCGGCCCGGAATGGCAATTTGCCACTCCGGGCGGCGGCACGTGCAAGCCCACGGGTACGGCATGCGCCGGCTCGAGAACGGGCGCGCACGGAAAACCTCAAGGGAATGAAGGCCTGAGCCATGAAACTCGTCGTCGCGATCATCAAACCGTTCAAGCTCGATGAGGTACGCCAGGCGCTGACCGCGATCGGCGTTCACGGCATGACGGTGACCGAGGTGAAGGGCTATGGCCGCCAGAAGGGCCATACCGAGATCTATCGCGGCGCCGAATATGTCGTGAATTTCCTGCCAAAGCTCCGGATCGAGATCGCCGTCGATACCGAGCTCGCCGAAAAGGCGGTCAGCGTCATCACCCAGAACGCCCGTACCGGCCAGATCGGCGACGGGAAGATCTTCGTGACGCCGATCGACCACGCTCTCCGCATCCGCACCGGCGAGACCGACAACGACGCGCTCTGAAGCTCAATCGAGATCGCCGCCGGCAACGACGCCGGCGCGCGCCAAATCCACACGCCAATAAATCACGTCAAGAAACCACGACACGCCGGGGAATGATGATGGGGGCACGAGCTCTTCGTGCAGCGATTTCCGCTGCGCCGATCAATGCTGCAATCCTGTTCGTATGGGGCACGCCGGCCTTCGCGCAGGATCCCAGCGCCAGCGCCTCCGGCATTAACCCCGCCGACACCGCCTGGATGATCGTCGCCACCGCGCTGGTGCTGATGATGACGATCCCGGGGCTTGCGCTGTTCTATTCCGGCATGGTGCGCAAGAAGAACGTGCTGGCGACGATGGCGCAGAGCCTCACGGCCGTTGCGATCGTCTCGATCCTCTGGGTCACCTTCGGCTATTCGTTGAGCTTTGTCGGCGACGGTCCATGGCTCGGCTCGCTCGACCGCTGGTTTTTGGCAGGCATCACCATGGACAGCGTCAATCCGGCGGCGAAGACCATCCCCGAAGCGCTGTTCATGCTGTACCAGATGACGTTTGCGATCATCACCGTGGCGCTGGTCGCAGGCTCGGTCGCCGACCGCATGCGGTTCTCCGCCTATGTACTGTTCTCGATCGGCTGGTTCGTCTTCGCCTATGTACCGCTGGCGCATTGGGTGTGGGGCGGCGGCGTCCTCGCCCAGATGGGCGTGCTGGATTTCGCCGGCGGCCTCGTCGTGCATCTGTCCGCTGGAATCAGCGGCCTGGTCGCGGCCAAGGTGATGGGCAACCGGCACGGCTATGGCAGCGAGAACCTGTCGCCGTTCGATCTTTCGCTCGCTGTGATGGGCACCGGCCTGCTCTGGGTTGGCTGGTTCGGCTTCAACGGCGGCTCGGCGCTCGCCGCCAATTCGCGCGCGGTGATGGCGATCACCGCCACCCATCTTGCGGCCTGTGCGGGCGCGCTGACCTGGGGCGCGATCGAATGGGCGACGCGTCGCAAGCCCTCGGTGCTCGGCATGATCTCGGGTGCGGTCGCGGGACTCGGCACCATCACTCCGGCATCCGGTTTCGTCGCGCCGTGGCACGGCATCATCATCGGCATCATCGCCGGCCTGGTCTGCTTCTGGGCCTGCACCTGGCTGAAGCATCGCTTCCAGTATGACGATTCGCTCGACGTGTTCGGCGTCCACGGCATCGGCGGCCTGACCGGCACGCTGCTCGCCGGCGTTTTCGCAGCGTCAGCGATCGGCGGCACGGCCGGCCTGCTCGAGGGCAACCCGAACCAGCTCCTGATCCAGCTCTACGGCGTCGTCGCCACGCTGGTCTGGTGCGGCGGCGTCACCTTCGTGCTGCTGAAACTGGTCAGCGCCTTCGTCCCGCTGCGCGTCTCGATGCAGCAAGAGCTCGAGGGCCTCGACATCTCGCAGCACGGCGAGGCGCTGCAGTAGGCGCCCGCTTCAGCCAGTTCAGGCTTGCGCGACACATAAGTACGTGCTTATGTGTCGTCATGGTCGACACCGATATCTTCAAGGCATTGGCCGATCCGACCCGCCGCAAGGTCTTCGAGAAGCTGGCAGGCGGCAGTCTGAATGCCAGCGCCTTGCGCGACGGACTTCAGATCAGCCAGCCGGCGATGTCGCAGCATCTGGCGGTGCTGCGCGCGGCGGGGCTGGTGCGTGAACAGCGGCAGGGCCGCTTCGTGAATTATGAAGTCGACCCGGACGGGATCGCCAGCATCGGGACCTGGCTTGCCCGCTACCGCGCCTATTGGCCGAAGCGCATCGAAGCGCTCTCCGACCTGTTGAAGGACATGGATCAATGAGCGACACAGTTGAGCCTGAGCACGCCGACGCCGCCCTTGTCCTCGAATACGAACTCGATGCGCCGCCCGAAAAAGTATGGCGCGCGGTGACCATTCCAGCGCTGCGCGAACGCTGGCTGCCCGATTGCGATCTGTCCGCGGCCGAACCCGAATCGTCGGTGGCGGGCGAAGAAGTGCGCTATCGCCTGCGCGATTCCAGGCCGCCGTTTCGCGAAAGCCGCGTCACCTTCCGGATCGAGCCGAACGCGGCCGGCGGCACCCGGTTTCGCATCATCCAAGAGGCCTGCGACGTCAGCGAAAGGCGGCCGCGCGCAGCCAACAGCAACGGCCGCTGCCTGATGCGCGCGGCCTGATCACAAGCTTCATCATCTACTGACATGGGAGGTCGCCGATGCGCGACATGATGCAACTCGTCCCTATGGTCGTCGAGCAGTCGGCGCGCGGCGAACGGTCCTTCGACATCTATTCCAGGCTCCTGCGCGAACGCATCATCTTCCTCAACGGCGAGGTCAATGATGCGATGTCCGGACTGGTCTGCGCCCAGCTCCTGTTCCTCGAGGCTGACAACCCGAACAAGCCGATCAACCTCTACATCAACTCGTATGGCGGCGTGGTCACCAGCGGCCTTGCGATGTACGACACCATGCAGTTCATCAAGGCGCCGGTGCACACGCTGTGCATGGGCACCGCGCGTTCCATGGGATCGTTCCTGCTGATGGCCGGCGAACCCGGTCACCGCGCGGCGCTGCCGAACGCCAGCCTCCACGTGCATCAGCCGCTCGGCGGCTTCCAGGGTCAGGCGTCCGACATCCTGATTCATGCGACCGAGATGCAGGCGACCAAGCGGCGCATCATCAGGCTCTATGCGCAGCATTGCGGGCGCTCCGAGGCCGATGTGGAACGAACCTTGGACCGCGATCACTTCATGTCGGCGGAGCAGGCGCTCGAATGGGGGCTGATCGACAAGGTCTTTGCAGCGCGGGACGCCGCCTAATGGCCCGGCAATACCTTATTTAAATACCTACCGCTGCCCCGCTGCTGGGCAGAATTGTGTCCGGACACTGACCTGCATCCGAATTAGACAGTTCTGATTATATTTTAGGCGCGACGGAATAGCGCAGGGGCACATTCCTCCCGCAAAGCGGGAAAAGGTCCGGATTCATAATCCATTAGCGAAGTCCGGCCGTTTGGCACGGCATTTGATTCTAAGGGTCCCGGCTGTGCCCGCGTAGTGGAAGTCCTCCGCGTGGTGAACCTCAGTCGAATCTCCCGGCGTTCGTTCGCGCCGGGCCCAAGCGGGGATAGGACTCATGAAAATTGTTATGGCGATCATTAAGCCATTCAAGCTGGAAGAGGTCCGTGACGCCCTGACCGCCATTGGCGTTCACGGTCTCACGGTGACGGAAGTCAAAGGCTACGGTCGCCAGAAGGGGCACACGGAAATCTATCGGGGCGCCGAATATGCCGTGAGCTTCCTGCCCAAGATCAAGATCGAGGTCGCAGTCGCCTCCGATCAGGTCGACAAGACCATCGACGCCATCACCTCCGCCGCCAAGACCGGACAGATCGGTGACGGCAAGATCTTCGTCATCAGCCTCGAGCACGCCGTGCGCATCCGCACCGGCGAGGCCGATGCCGCGGCCCTCTGATTTCGCGCTCAAACCTTAAGACCTCAGGAGTGAAATAACATGACGTTCAAGCGTCCCTATGGCGCGGGACTGGCGGCCCTCGCAGTCGGCCTCTTCGCCGCGACCGCCGCCTACGCCGAGCCAACCGTCAACAAGGGCGACAACGCCTGGATGCTGACCTCGACGGTGCTCGTGCTGTTGATGACCATCCCAGGCCTTGCGCTGTTCTATGGCGGTCTGGTCCGCTCCAAGAACATGCTCTCGGTGCTGGCCCAGGTGTTCTACACCGTCTGCATCGTCACCGTGCTCTGGGCCCTCTACGGCTACAGCCTCGCCTTCACCGGCGGCTCCGACTTCATCGGCGGCTTCTCCAAGGCCTTCCTGATGGGTGTCACGCCGGACTCCAAGGCTGCGACCTTCTCGGTCGACGCCAACATCTCGGAACTCGTCTATATGTGCTTCCAGATGACCTTCGCGGCGATCACGCCGGCCCTCATCGTCGGCGCCTTTGCCGAGCGCATGAAGTTCTCGGCCATCGCGCTGTTCATCCCGATCTGGGTCACCGTGATCTACTTCCCGATCGCGCACATGGTCTGGTACTGGCCGGGCCCGGACGCGATCCAGGATGCCGCCAAGGCGCTCGCCGCTGCGGCTGACGGTGCGGCCAAGACCGCGGCGCAGGCCAAGCTCGACGAGATCAACGCCGATGCCGGCTGGATCTTCAAGAAGGGTGCGATCGACTTCGCGGGCGGCACCGTCGTGCACATCAACGCCGGCATTGCCGGTCTCGTCGGCGCGCTGCTGATCGGCAAGCGCACCGGCTACGGCAAGGAGCTGATGGCTCCGCACTCGCTGACCATGACCATGATCGGCGCCTCGCTGCTCTGGGTCGGCTGGTTCGGCTTCAACGCCGGTTCGAACCTCGAAGCCAATGGTGGTGCTGCGCTCGCCATGACCAACTCCTTCGTGGCCACGGCCGCGGCGGCGCTGGCCTGGATGTTCGCGGAATGGATCATTAAGGGCCATCCCTCGCTGCTCGGCGCGCTCTCGGGCGCGGTCGCAGGCCTCGTCGCGGTGACCCCGGCGGCCGGTTACGCCGGTCCGATGGGCGCCATCGTGCTCGGCCTCGTGGTCGGCGTGGTCTGCCTGTTCTTCTGCACGGTCGTGAAGAACGCGCTCGGCTATGACGACTCGCTCGATGTGTTCGGCGTCCACTGCGTCGGCGGCATCATCGGCGCGCTCGGCACCGGCATCCTGGTCAACCCGGCGCTCGGCGGTGCAGGGATCATCGACTACACCGCGATCCCGCCGAAGGTTGCCGATTACGACTTCGCGGCGCAGATGATCTCCCAGGTTTGGGGCGTCTCCACCACGCTGGTGTGGTCAGGCATCGGCTCGGCGATCCTCTACAAGATCGTCGACGTGATCGTCGGCCTGCGCGCCAACGTCGAGACCGAGCGTGAAGGCCTCGATATCACCGAGCACACGGAGCGCGCCTACAACATGTGAGTTCTCCCGGGGCGCGACCTCCCCAAGCGGTCGTTCCCAGAACTACGGTCCGGGCACATACCCGGCAATGTCCGGACCGTTGAGGGGCTCCAGCGCAAGTTGGAGCCCCTTTCTTTTTTCGTCCGCTTGAGAAAATAATGTCGGAATTGCCTGCTATTGTGGAAAGATAGGCTACGGACAACAAAACCGACAACAAAAACGGGAGGACGTCATGAAGGTGCAAGGCAGGTGTTATTGCGGCAACGTGCGCTATGAAGCCGAGGGCGAACCGATGATGGCGGCGCAATGCCTGTGCTGCGAATGCCAGTACATCACCGGCGGCGGACCGAACATGTTCATGGCGATGCCGACCACCGGCTTCAAATACACCGCCAGCGAACCCAAGCAGTTCACCCGCAAGGACCTCGAGCGCGCCGTGACGCGCGAGTTCTGCCCCGAATGCGGCACGCATCTCGTGACCAAGGTGCCCGGCCTGCCCGCCACGATCCTGAAGGTCGGCACCTTCGACGACCCCAGTGTGTTCACCCCGCAGATGACGATCTACACCTGCGACAAGCAGACCTTCCACCATGTGCCCGACGGCAAGCCGTCGTTCGAGAAGTTGCCGGCGCGATAGTCGCCACACATCCGGCTACGCAGCTCAAACCTCCCCTTGAAAAGGGGAGGTCGCTTTGCTCGCCTGAGCAAAGCGGGTGGGGATCTGCTCTCTCCACATACACGGTCGCCTGCGGCTGACCCCCATCCCGACCTTCCCCCTTGCAGGGGGAAGGAGAGGACAGACCGTGACTCTCCGGCGAGCGACCGCGCATAGGCTCCACAAGTTCAAGCCGCATCGCGCGCGTGCTCGACGTGGTCGCGGCCGGATCTCTCGAATGCGGCGCAGTATCCGGCGGGCCTTTCAGTCGATCAGGACTTCCTCGGCCGGCAGCTCGCCGGGTGCGCCATCGCGCAGATATCTTTCAAGGATATCGGCGAGCGACAGCGGTGTGAGCCGCTCACGCGCTTCGGACAGATCGGCGATCGGCCACCAGCGGAAGCAATCGAGCACTTTCGCCTCGACCTTGTCGGCCATCACAGGTTCGAATCTGTCAGCGTGAACGATCCGGTATTGTTCCTTCTGGGATATTCGCCGGCCGCCCCAATTGAAGGTGTGGTGACGCCGCCAGACGGCAGGGCCGGGCGCGAATTCGGTCAGCCCCAATTCCTCGGCCAGTTCCCGCTTCAGGGTCGCTTCGGGCGTCTCGTCACCCTCGATGCCGCCGCCGGGTGCGATCCAGAAACAGTCACCGCCGTGCGGTGGGCGAATCCGCATCAGCAAGACATCGCGTTCGCCCGTGATGATGAGCGCCCTGATGGCGCGGCGATAAATCATGTCTCGGTACAATTTTTCCGGGGCAAGCGCTGATATCATGCGACAGGCCTCCGCGGCACATCGTGCCGCGCCGCCGATGGTTAATCGCGTCTTAACCTCGCCCTATCTATGGTGATTTGATCGGTTTACGGTCGGGTCCCCCTCACCCCCGACCGCAGTGAAAGTGCTGGCATTTCAATCATGGCAATGACCGCCTCATCCGGCCTGGCGCAGGGCGCCGGCGATGTCGCCTCCGCCGGCCAGGCCGAGCGTTCCCCGTTCTTGCGTACGACCGAGCTGCTGGCGCCGTATCAGCCCGCCAAGCCCTTGATTACGCTGTCATTAGGCGAACCGCAGCACCCGGTGCCGGAATTCGTCGGGCCGGTGCTCGCCAAGCACACCGCCGAGTTCGGCCGCTACCCGATCGCCAAGGGCATCGAGCCGTTCCGCCGCGCAGTCGCGACCTGGCTTGGAAGCCGGTTCCAGCTGCCGCGTCCGGTCGATCCGGAGAGCGAGGTGATGGTGCTGAACGGCAGCCGCGAGGGGCTGTTCTTCGCCGCAATCACTGCGTCGCGCTACGTCTCACAGCGCAAGGGCCGGCCGGCGATCCTGATGCCGAACCCGTTCTATCCGGCCTATGGCGCCGGCGCCCGCGCCGCCGGCTGCGAGCAGATCTATCTGCCGACCACGCTCGCCAACGGTTTTCTGCCCGACCTCGATTCGATCGACGAGGCGACGCTGGCGCGCACCGTGGCATTCTTCATCGCCTCGCCGGCCAATCCGCAAGGCTCGGTCGCCTCGCGTGCCTATTTCACGCGGCTGAAGCAGCTCGCCGATCGCCATGGCTTCATCATCCTGAGCGACGAGTGCTATTCGGAGATCTACACCCGCGAGGCGCCGGGCAGCATTCTGGAATGCGGCGGTCCCGACTTTACCAATGTCGTTGCGTTCCAGTCGCTGTCGAAGCGCTCGAACCTGCCGGGCATGCGCGTCGGCTTCGCCGCCGGCGATCGAAAGTTCCTGGCCGCGTTCCACGAGCTGCGCAATGTCGCCGCACCGCAGGTGCCGGTGCCGCTGCAACATGTCGCGGTCGCCGCCTATAGCGACGAGGCGCATGTCGAAGAGAATCGCAGGCTGTATCGCATCAAGTTCGATTTCGCCGACCAGATCCTCGGCAACCGCTACGGCTACAAGCGTCCCGCCGGCGGCTTCTGCGTCTGGCTCGACGTCTCGGATCGCGGCGGCGACGAGGCCGCGGCGCTCAGGCTCTATCGCGACGCCGGCGTCCGCGTGATTCCCGGCAGCTATCTGGCGCGCGAGCAGAACGACGGTTCCAATCCGGGCGCGGGCTATATCCGCCTTGCGCTGGTCTCCGACAGTGAATCGACGGCCGAGGCGATGCATCGCCTGGTCGAAACCCTGGGTTAATCGCGAAGCGCGAAGATTGAGTATGCCTGCGATCGAACGTGTCATCCCCCTGGTCGGCCATCTGCCGCTCTCGCTGCGCGAGGCGCTGGCGCGGCGGCTGCGCGAACTGACCGGGCTCGGCCTGATCGCGCTGTCCGGCGCCATCACTGCGGCGCTGATGACCTGGTCGGTGCAGGATCCGTCGCTGAGCCACGCCACCTCGCGCGCGATCCGCAACGTGCTCGGCTATCCCGGTGCGATCGGCGCCGACCTGTTGATGCAGATCCTCGGGCTCGGCGCGATCATGCTGCTGCTGCCTGTGGCTGTCTGGGGCTGGCGGATGCTGACGCACCGTCCGTTCGACCGCGAGGCCTTGCGGCTCGGCTGCTGGATCCTGTGCACGGTGATCGCGGCAGGCTTTGCCAGCTGCTGGCCACACAACACTTCATGGCCGCTGCCGACAGGGCTCGGCGGCGTCGTCGGCGACGCGCTGCTGCGCGCACCCGCCGTGGTGTTCGGCCCGCCCGGCTTCATCTATCGCGTCGTGCTCGGCCTGATCCTGTTCGTCGCGATGGCGGCGGCCTTCCTGTTCGCCTGCGGCTGGGGCGCCAAGGAGCAGGACGACGAGCTGACGCCGATCACCGATGACGACGAACCGTTCGTCGAGGAAGAGGACAGCGACCGCAGCTCGGTCTCGCTGGGCTGGCTGTTCCACGCGGTGATGAGCACCAAGGCCCGGCTCGGCTGGTTGTTCACCACCGCCTACAGATCGCTGGTGTCGAGCGGAGCGCAGGGCCGCACGGCGGCGTTCGAGCGCCAGGAGCCCAATATCGGCGCCGGCCGCACCGCGCCGTCGATCGCGCCCGCAGCCGAAGACGACGATCATGACGAGGACGAAGCCTTCGACGACGAGGAAGAAGACGACGAGGAGGAAGCTCCCGCCGCCCGCGCCCCGCGCAAGAAGGCCGAGCCGAAGCCGAAGAAGAAGAATTCCGACAAGTTCGAGCTGCCGTCGGTCTCCGTGCTCAGTGCGCCGAAGGCGAGCGACCGCCAGCCACTGAGCAAGGCCGAGCTGGAAACCAATTCGCGTGCGCTCGAAGGCGTGCTGCAGGACTTCGGCGTGCGCGGCGAGATCGTCAAGGCCAATCCTGGCCCGGTCGTCACGCTGTACGAGCTCGAGCCCGCGCCCGGCATCAAGTCGTCGCGCGTGATCGGGCTGTCCGACGACATCGCGCGTTCGATGAGCGCGCTGTCGGCTCGCGTCGCCGTCGTCGCCGGCCGCAATGCGATCGGCATCGAGCTACCGAACGCGCATCGCGAGAAGGTCTATCTGCGCGAACTGCTGGTCGCCAAGGAGAGCGTCGATTCGGTGGCAAAACTGCCGCTGTGCCTCGGCAAGACGATCGGCGGCGATCCCGTCATCATCGACCTTGCGCGCACACCGCACATGCTGATCGCCGGCACCACCGGCTCGGGCAAATCGGTCGCGATCAACACCATGATCCTCAGCCTGGTCTACCGGCTGCGCCCGGATCAGTGCCGCCTGATCATGGTCGACCCGAAGATGCTCGAACTCTCCGTCTATGACGGCATCCCGCATCTGTTGACGCCCGTCGTCACCGATCCGAAGAAGGCGGTGGTGGCGCTGAAATGGGCCGTGCGCGAGATGGAAGAGCGTTACAAGCGCATGGCCAAGCTCGGCGTGCGCAACATCGACGGCTACAACCAGCGTCTCGTCGAAGCCAAGGGCAAGGGCGAGGAGCTGACCCGCACCGTGCACACCGGCTTCGACAAGGAGAGCGGTAAGGCGATCTACGAGGAAGAGAAGCTCGACCTCGAGCCGCTGCCCTACATCGTCATCATCGTCGACGAAATGGCCGACCTGATGATGGTCGCCGGCAAGGACATCGAAGGCGCGGTGCAGCGCCTCGCGCAGATGGCGCGCGCCGCCGGGTTGCATGTGATCCTCGCCACGCAGCGTCCGTCGGTCGACGTCATTACCGGCACGATCAAGGCGAACTTCCCGACCCGCATCGCCTTCCAGGTGACGTCGAAGATCGACAGCCGCACCATCCTGGGCGAGATGGGCGCCGAGCAGCTGCTCGGCCAGGGCGACATGCTCTATATGGCAGGCGGCGGCCGCATCAGCCGCGTCCATGGCCCGTTCGCATCCGACGAGGAAGTCGAGAAGGTGGTGCGTCACCTCAAGACGCAAGGCCAACCCGAATACCTCGAAGCCGTTACCGCGGAAGAGCCGACCGACGAGGACGGCGCCGTGTTCGACGCCACCGGCATGGGTGGCGACGGCGGCGGCGATCTGTTCACGCAGGCGGTTGCGATCGTCAAGCGCGACCGCAAGGCGTCGACCTCCTACATCCAGCGCCGCCTGCAGATCGGCTATAACCGCGCCGCCTCGCTGATGGAGCGGATGGAACTTGAGGGCATTGTCGGCCCGGCGAATCACGCCGGAAAGCGCGAAATCCTGGTCGGGGAAGAAGAAGGCCAGTTCTGATCGGGGGCGATCATCACGGAAAAACCATATCTCCCTCGGAAGAGGCGGGATAAAATCCGACCAAGCGGGACGAGCGTCGAACAGAGACCTGACATATCTGATGGCAAATCACCTCATTGACCGCGGCATGCGCACCGCGCTGGCTGTTCTCGCCGCCGCCGCGATCGCCGGCGCCGCAACCGCGCAGAACACGCCGGCGCAGAAGCCCGCACCCAACGCGGCACCGAAGGCTGCGCCGAAGGCCAGGGACGCTGCGAAGGATGCCGGCGCGCAGACCAATGCGGACAAGGGCCCGACCACCACCGGCGCCACCCAGGCACCGCCGAACCCGGTGATTCCCGATCCGCGCCGCAACGTCCCCGCCAACATCTTCCAGACCTTCGACGCCAACCAGAAGGCGCAGGCCGCCAAGGTCTCGGCCTATCTGTCGTCGCTGCAAACGCTGGTCGGGAATTTCGTCCAGGTCGGCCCCGACGGCAGCAAGACCAAGGGCGATTTCTACATCCAGAAGCCCGGCAAGCTGCGCTTCGAATATGACGATCCGAGCCCGATCGAGGTGATCGCCGACGGCTCGTCGGTCGCGGTGCGCGACCGCAGGCTCGCGACGCAAGACGTCTATCCGCTGTCGCAGACCCCGCTGCGCTATCTGCTGTCGGACCGCATCGACCTGATGAAGGACACCAACGTCATCAGCGTCACCGCCGATGACGTGTTCGTCAGCATCACCATCGAGGAGAAGCAGGCGCTGGTCGGCACCAGCCGCTTCCTGCTGATGGTCGGCGCCAAGGACGGCAAGCTCAAGCAGTGGACCGTCACCGACCCGCAAGGCTACGACACCACAGTTGCGGTCTACAATCTCGACGCGACGCAGAAGCCCGATCCGGGGCTGTTCAAGATCGACTTCACGACCTATCCGGGCTCGTCGCCGGGCTAAGCTGCTCTTCTCCCTCGCCCCGCTCTTGCGGGGAGAGGGTTGGGGTGAGGGGCCGTCTCCACAAATTCGAGAGACGTGAGTACGTGGTGAGTCCCCCTCACCCGGATCGCATTTGCATGCGATCCGACCTCTCCCCGCAGGCGGGGCGAGGTAGACAAGAGTCCGCTGTGGACAAAGCGCTAACCCACACTGAGAACCGTGCTAAGACGCAGCTCTCATGCGGTTCTCCGTCACCACCTGGAACATCAACTCGGTGCGCCTGCGCATCGACATCGTCGCCAAATTCCTGAAGAGCGCGCGGCCGGATGTGCTGTGCCTGCAGGAGACCAAATGCATCGACGATGCGTTTCCGTTGAAGCGCTTCAAGCGGCTCGGCTATGAGCACGTCGCGCTGAACGGACAGAAGGGCTATCACGGCGTCGCCATCGTCTCGCGACTGCCGTTCGAGACGACCGACATCCGGACGTTCTGCGACAAGATCGATTCGCGGCACATTTCGGTGTCCTTCGGAGAAAAGGCGCAGCTCGCAAAGCCTGTGGTGCTGCATAATTTCTACGTGCCGGCCGGCGGCGACATTCCCGATCCCGCGCTCAATCCGAAGTTCGAGCACAAGCTGCAATTCCTCGACGAGATGAAGGCGTGCGAGCCGCTGCATCCGCGCGGCGACGATCGCCACATCCTGGTCGGCGACCTCAACGTCGCGCCGCATGAGAACGACGTGTGGTCGCACAAGCAGCTCTTGAAGGTTGTCTCGCACACGCCTGTTGAAACCGAGAAGCTGCTCGCGGCGCAAGCGCATGGCGAATGGTTCGACATCGCGCGCGAGCGAATCCCGATGTCGGAAAAGGTCTACACCTGGTGGAGTTACCGCGCCGCCGACTGGACCGCCGGCGACCGCGGCCGCCGGCTCGATCACATCTGGGTCTCGCGCGCGCTGAAGGATCACGTCAGCGACTTCAAGATCACCCGCGACGCCCGCGGCTGGGAGCGCCCGTCGGATCATGTGCCGGTGACGGCGGTGATGGAGGTTTAGTTCTCGGTCAGAGCCGCAACTGTGTTTCCGTCACCCTGAGGAGCGCGCCCTTGCGCGCGTCTCGAAGGGTCGACGGCCACCAGCCGGGCCGTGCATCCTTCGAGGCTCGCAAGGGCTCGCACCTCAGGATGACGGGTCAGAGAGATGGCGCCCAACGAGGATAGCTACGTGCTCAGCTTCCCGCCTGCGATCAGAATATCGCTCGCGAGCTGGCTGGTGCGCAGCGCGAGTTCGTCGCGCAGCCGGCGGGCCGCGCCGGGGTCGCTTTCCAGCACGCGCTGGAACAGGCTGCGCGCGATGCGGATCACCGAGCCGCGCTCCAGTGCGGTGGCGGTCGACGGCCGCTTCATCGCGACGATCAAAGCGAGCTCGCCGATCAGCGCGCCGGGGCCGGCGATGATTTCGGCGCCACCTTCCTCGACCCGAAAGGTGCCGCGCTGCACGACATAGCCGGCATCGGCGGCGTCGCCGACCTTGAACAGCACCTCGCCTGCATTGAAATCACGTTGCTCGGAGCCGATCGCCAGCATGCGCAAGGAGCTGTCGCCCAACAGACGCATCGTCGGGACCTGCTCGAGCAGGGCTACGTCATCATCGATCGACATTCAGGGCCGGTAACCGCGGTGCGCCTCGATTTCACGAATCGTTGAGCGCGAAGCGTATCACGGCACCAGCTTGTAGCCACCGGCTTCCGTCACGAGGATTTCCGGGTTGGCGGCGTCCTTCTCGATCTTCTGGCGGAGGCGGTAGATGTGAGTTTCCAGCGTGTGGGTGGTGACGCCGGAATTGTAGCCCCAGACTTCCTGGAGCAGGGTCTCGCGCGACACCGGCATCTGGCCGGCGCGGTAGAGGAAGCGCAGGATCGCGGTTTCCTTCTCGGTCAGCCGCACCTTCCTGGCATTGGCGCCGGTCAGCATCTTCGAGCCGGGCCGGAACGAGTAGGGGCCGACCGAGAACACCGCGTCCTCGCTGGCCTCGTGCTGGCGCAGCTGCGCTCTGATCCGGGCCAGCAGCACCGCGAAGCGGAACGGCTTGGCCACATAGTCGTTGGCGCCGCTTTCCAGGCCGAGGATGGTGTCGGAATCGGTGTCGTGGCCGGTCAGCATGATGATCGGGGCCTTGAAGCCGCCCTTGCGCAAGCTGCGGACCACTTCGCGACCGTCGGTGTCGGGCAGGCCGACGTCCATCAAGACCAGATCGGGGGAATTGGCTTTGGCGGCAGTGGCGCCCTTGGCGCCGGTGTCGACTGCGGAGGCTTCGAATTCCTCATGCAGGGACAGCTGCTCGACCAGCGTATCGCGCAGATCGGTATCGTCATCCACGATCAAGATCTTGCGGGCATTGGCCATAGGGTCATCCTTCGGGGGCGGGGCGGTCAGAAGCGGGCAGCGCTTACGGCCGTACGTAGGCTAGATACGCTCTCAGGTAGGCGATCATTACCGATTCACAAGGCAACGCAGCTTACCTCAAATCCGGCGGGGCAGGACGTGAATGTCCTGTAATGCCGGGAGATAGAATGATCTGATCGTCCAAGGCAAGTTCAGTTTGGAACGATTCTTAAAGAAACATCAGATATTCCAATCACTTATATGACAGATAAACGTGATCTTCCGCTCTCGCTCATCGAAGTCCGGCGTGCCGCGGGCGACCCGCGCCGCGGCTGGCTTTCGGCCGATGGCTGGACCGTGCCGGTGGCGCTCGGGCGCGGCGGAATTCTCGCCAACAAGCGCGAGGGCGACGGCGGCACCCCGCGCGGCATCTTCCATCCGAGGCAACTCTGGTGGCGCGCCGACCGGCACCGGCTGCCAAAGACCTTGCTGCCGGCCCGGCCGATCCGCCGCGAGGATGCCTGGTGCGAGGACCCCGCCGATCGCCACTACAACCAGCCGATCAGGCTCGATCGGGAGCAGGGCGGCGACCGCCTGACCCGCGCGGATCATCTCTACGACTTCATTGTCGAGATCGACCACAACGCCGCACCCCGCGTCGCCGGCCGCGGCAGCGCCGTGTTCCTGCATCTGGCGCGGCCGAATTTCGCGCCGACCGCGGGCTGCGTCTCGATGACGAAGGCCTCGATGCTGCGGCTGTTGCGGCGGATGTCTCCGCAGACCAGGATCGTGATCGAGTAGTGTGGTGGAATAGCTGAGCATCGGTTTTCCCACGCGACAAGCGCGACGCGTTTGTGCTGAGATTGCGCACAACACAAAAATATTCCCGCGGGAGCGAAAACGCATGCTCGACAACAACCAGATCGCCGCCGCCGCAAAAGTCCTGCACGATCACTGGCACGCCGCAACAAAACTCCGCGCACTCGACGGCGCCATGCGGCCGCGCGATCGCGCCGAGGGCTATGCGGTGCAGGCTCAGCTAGAAAAGACGTCGCGCGAAAAACTGTTCGGTTGGAAGATCGCGGCGACCAGCGAAGCCGGCCAGAAGCACATCAATGTCGCGGGACCGCTCGCCGGACGCATCCTCGCCGAGACGCTGATTGCAGATGGTGGCACCGCGTCGATGAAGGGCAACGAGATGCGCGTCGGCGAGCCGGAATACGCCTTCCGCATGGCGCGTGATCTCGCGCCGCGCACGACGCCCTACAGCGTGCAGGAGGTGCTCGACGCAGTCGCCACGCTGCATCCGGCGATCGAGCCGGATTCACGCTTCGCGGATTTCGTCTCCGCCGGCGAAGCGCAACTGATCGCCGACAATGCCTGCGCGCATCTGTTCGTGCTGGGCGCAGCGACATCAGCGGACTGGCGCGCGATCGATCTTGTCGAACAACGCCCGGTCATCACGCTGCGCGGCGAGCGCTACACCGGCCACGGCAAGAACGTGCTCGGCGATCCCCTGATAGCACTCGCCTGGTGCGCCAACGAACTGCGCGCGCTCGCGCTGACCTTACGGGCAGGGCAGGTCGTCACCACAGGCACCTGCCACCCGCCGCTGCCGATCGGAGCCGGCGATTTTTTCCAGGCTGATTTCGGCGCGATCGGAAAAGTGTCGGTGAAGTTCGCGTAGGCGGCGCAGGCGCCACACGCTCCGCCGTCGTCCCGGCGAAGGCCGGGACCGCGGCCATCAGACATTCTTCCAACAGCCGAGCCAACACCGTCATCCTGAGGTGCGAGCGGAGCGAGCCTCGAAGGGTGCACGGCCCGGCTGGTGGCCGTCGATCCTTCGAGACGCCGCTTCGCGGCTCCTCAGGATGACGGGTTTAATCTCGGTGTGATCCCAGCGAACCGCCCTGCAACACTACGCGTGCACCACCGTCCGTGTCCCAAAGATCGCCGAGCCGACGCGCACATGGGTGGCGCCCATCTGGATCGCCACGGCAAAATCCGCGCTCATCCCCATCGACAAATTCTTCAGCCCGTTGCGCGCGGCGATCTTGGCGCAGAGCGCGAAGTGCGGCGCCGGCGCCTGGTCGACAGGGGGGATGCACATCAGCCCCGAGATCGGCAGGCCATATTTGTCGCGGCACGCGGCGATGAAGCTATCGGCGTCCTGCGGCGCGACGCCGGCCTTCTGCGGCTCCTCGCCGGTATTGATCTGGACGAACAGGTCCGGGTGCTTCCCTTGATTTTTGATTTCCTTGGCTAACGCTTCGCAAATGCTGGTGCGATCGACCGAGTGGATCGCGTCGAACAGCGCGACCGCCTCCTTGGCCTTGTTCGACTGCAGCGGCCCGATCAGATGCAGCTGCAGTCCGGGGTTAGCCTGGGTTAATTCCGGCCACTTGCCCTTGGCCTCCTGCACGCGATTTTCGCCAAATACGCGCTGACCTGCGCCGATAATCGGCAAAATTGCGTCGGCAGCGAAGGTCTTCGACACCGCGATCAGCGTCACCGATGCGCGGTCGCGCCGCGCTTCCTTGCAGGCATGCGCGATCTCCCGCTCCACGGCGGCGAGGCCGTGTGGTGAATCGGCCGATAACGGCGTGGTCGGGCTTTGCGTCATGCTTGTGCCGTTCTCTAACAGGATGCGGGGGTTGGCTCGAATTTTACCAAATTCGGGAAAGGCTTTTTGAAGCCCTTCATTTTACCTTGCGCACGGGCAAGGGAATAGAATGTCGGGCGTCAATTTCAACCGCAACCGCGTCAAACTCAAGAAGGTTCTGGGAATTCGTACCCGGCTGGCCTTGCTTGCGCTGATGCTGGTCGCGCCCTTGATGCTCGATCGCGTCCGCACGCTGGAGAATTTCCGCTCGACGCAGCTCGCGCAGGCCGCCGCCGGCTATGCCAATCTGACCGCGCACGCCGCCGAAACCCAGCGCGAGGTGGTCTCCTCGGTCGAGACCATGCTGAAATCCGCCGCCTACATCCGCGCCTCCGGCGGCATCGCACAGAGCTGCGAGGTGCTGCGCGCCAGCCTGCCGACCGTGCTGCCCTGGATCCGCAGCATCATGTTCGTCTCCAGGGACGGGCTGGTGCAGTGCTCCACCCTCAACAGCCAGGTCGGGATGAATATCGGCGACCGCGAATATTTCAAGAAGGCGCAGGACAACCGCGGCTTCGTGTTCAGCGATTATCTGCGCGGCAGGACCAATGGCCGGGCGATGATGATGGCGGCCTATCCGGTGGCCGCGATCAATCCGGAGCAGGACGCCGTCGTGGTCGCCGGCATCAACATCGACTGGCTGTCGCAGATCATGGCCAATCTCGGCGGCCAGCCCGGCATGTCGGCGGTGCTGGTCGACAGCACCGGCGTGGTGGTAGCGGCACCGGCGGACCATGCGAGCCTGATCGGCCGCTCGCTCGACACCATCCCGTTGATGGCGGCGATTGCGGAGAAGGCGCTGAGCTATGACGAACCATCAGGCTCGGTGTCGTTCACCGCAGCCGACGGCGGCCAGCGCACGCTGAGCTTCGCCCGCATCGCCGGAACGCAGTCCCGGCTGATCGTCAGCATGGATGAGGCGAAGGTGACGGCGGCGATCAGCCGCGAGATCCGCACCGCCTATCTGCAGCTCGGCTTCGTCTGCCTTTTCGTTTTGTTGGGTGCCCTCGTCGGCGCGGAACGGCTCGTGATCCATCCGATCGAGCTGATGACCAGCATGGCGCGGCGGTTCGGCGAGGGCGACTGGTCGGCGCGCGTCGCCAAGCACAGGCTGCCGGCAGAATTCGTGCCGCTGGCGCGCGCCTTCAACGCGATGGCGGCGCAGCTCAGCCAGCGCGAGCGCGAGCTCGTGGCGTCCAATGACCGTCTCACCGTGATGGCCTCGATCGACGCGCTGTCCGGCCTCGCCAATCGCCGCGGCTTCCAGAGCCGGCTGGATTTCGAATGGATGCGGGCGCAGCAATATGATTGCGAGCTGTCGCTCTTGATGATCGATGTCGATCACTTCAAGCTCTACAACGACACCTACGGCCATCCCGAGGGCGACGCCTGCCTGACCCGGATCGGCGAAACGCTGGCCGGGATCGCCGGCGACACCATGGGCTTCGCCGGCCGCTATGGCGGCGAGG
>NZ_CP145950.1:0-85920 GCF_036923295.1 Bradyrhizobium sp. 26S5
GGCCACGGGTTGTTCCCCATCACGTGACGGCCGGCGTTCCTTCGGTGACAAAGGCCTTGGAGCCGCTGCGGGTGTCCGCATGGACTCCGTCCGCGTCGCCAAACACGGCCGCACCGCCCGCGCGTGCGGTTAAGGGAGACGCGCGCGCACCAGGGCCCGACCCGGCTTTCGGCGGCGATCACATGTTGCACGCCGGTGGCGTCAACGAGCATCCTTTGCCATTGCCCTCCGTCGAAGAGTGCAAACCGCTGCTGCCCGGCGAGGAGCGCCTGATCGTCCTTGCGATCGAAAAGCCGGACAAAGATCACGAGTGGTTCAAGATAGGCGCAACGCGCGCAAAACGGCGGCAAACTCTGACCAAGTGCAGCGCCTTCTGGCGTCTTGCGACACCAGCATGTCAATCGGCCTGCAAATTTGACCCCTCATCGGCGTCCAATTTTGACCCCTTCGTGCGGCGGGGTTTGCTGGTAGCGCTCGTCTCGTCGGAGCTGGCCGGGATAGCGGAGGCGAGACGAGCGCGGGTGGCGTGATCGTCGTCTCGGCTCTTGAATCGCCAGCTGTCGTTGCCGGTCTCGACGATGTCGCAGTGATGGGTCAATCGGTCGAGCAGCGCGGTGGTCATTTTGGCGTCGCCGAACACGCTCGGCCATTCGCCGAAGGCGAGATTGGTGGTCACGATGATGGAGGCCCGCTCATAGAGCCGGCTGACGAGGTGGAAGAGAAGCTGTCCACCGGACTGGGCGAAGGGCAAATAGCCGAGTTCATCCAGCACGATGAAGTCCATCCGGGTCAGATGCTCGGCGAGCCGTCCTTGCCGTCCGTTGCGGGTCTCGGTCTCGAGGCGATTGACGAGGTCGACTACGTTGAAGAAGCGGCCGCGGGCACCGGATCGGATGCAGCTTCTGGCGATGGCAATGGCCAGGTGGGTCTTGCCTGTGCCGGTTCCGCCAACCAGCACGACGTTGCGTTGTTGGGCGATGAAGCCGCCGCCAGCGAGATCATTGACGAGCGTCTGATTGATCGGCGTGCCGTCGAACTGGAAGTCGGCGATGTCCTTGGCAAGCGGCAGCTTGGCAATGGTGAGCTGGTATTTGATCGACCTTGCTTGCTTCTCGTTGATCTCGGCGTTGAGCAGGTCGCCGACAATGCGCTGAGGTTCGTGCTGGCGCTTGACGGCGGTTGCCATGATCTCGTCGAAGGCGGCCTTCATGCCGTAGAGCTTCAGTTCGCCCATGAGGTCGAAGATTTGGGTTCGTTCCATCAGATGGTCCTCCGGAGGTTGTCGTAGCGGGCACAATCGGCGATCGGTGCATGACGGAGCGTCAGTGCGGCCGGCGTCATGATGTTGGCCGGTGGGGCGGGTTCACGTTGACGGGCCAGGATATTGAGCACGACATCGGCGGAATGGACGCCATGACCGAGCGCTTCGGCACAGGCCGCTTCCACCGCGGGCAGACCGTCAGTCAGCACCGCGTTGAGGATGTCGACCATCTGCCGATTGCCATCGTCGGTGCTGGCAAGCTTGCGCCGGATCCGCTCGATCGCGGCCGGCAGCACCCAGTCTTTGAAGGGAGCACCGTTGCGCAAGGCGCCGGGTTTGCGGGCGAGCACCGGCACATAATGCCAGGGGTCGTAGACGGTATCGCCGCGGCCAAAGGATCGCGGGTGCTCGGCAACGATGCATCCATCCTGACGGATCACGATGCGATCGGCATAGGCTTGAACCTCGACCGGTCGTCCGACTGCGCTGGCTGCGACCGAGTACTTGTTGTTGTCGAAGCGCACCAGGCAGGTCTTCGAGACCGATGCCGTCACCGCATGGAAGCCGTCGAAGCGGCCGGCATAGGGAACGAGTTTGGGGCGTTCGGCTTCGAACACTTCCCAGATCGTCTGATCGACCAGCTCCGGATGGCGATGAGCCTTGGCGTAGGCGATGCATTTGTCGAGCAGCCAGGCGTTTAACTCGTCGAGGTTTTTGAACCGCAGCCGCGGCGTGAAGAAGCGTTCCCTGACCAGCCCGACCTGGTTCTCGACCTGCCCCTTCTCCCAGCCCGACGCTGGCGTGCAGGCGACCGGATCGACCAGATAGTGGCTGCACATCTGCAGGAAGCGGCGATTGTAGAGACGCCCTTTACCGACGAAGATCGTCTCTACGGCAGTCTTCATGTTGTCGTAGATGCCGCGGGTGCAGGTACCTTTGAACAGGGCGAACGCCCGGTCGTGGGCGTCGAACACCATCTCCTGCGTCTCCCGCGGATAGGCCCGCACGAACAGCATGCGGCTGTGGCAGAGCCGGACATGGGCGGCCTTCACCATTACCGTGGTGCCGCTCAGCAAGACCACCTCGTGGCTCCAGTCGAACTGATAGGCTTCGCCTGGGGCAAAGCTCAGCGGGACATAAGCGGCCGCGGTCGATTGCCCGCGTTCTTTGCTCCACCGCCTGGCGTAACGCCGCACCGCATCGTAACCGCCGTCATAGCCGCGGCCGCGCAGCTCTTCGAAGATCCGGATCAACGTCAGCTGTTCACGAGCCGATTTGGCCGCGTTCGCCGCCAGCAATCCGTCAAGCTCTACTGCCCATCGTCCCAGCTTTGGCCGCGGCTGCACCTGCCGCTCGTACTCGAAGGAGGTCTCTCCCGACCTCAGCACCTTCCGGACCGTGTTCCGCGACACCTTCAGGTCACGGGCGATCTCCTTGATTGTCTTGCCCTTGATGAAGTGCTCGCGCCGGATCCGGGCAATCGTCTCCACGATCAGCATCCCCCACCACCTGCTTCGTTCCAAAGCAGGCAGCGCAACAGACCAATCTGTAGGGGGTCAATTTTGGACGCCGATCCCCCGGCTTAGGGGGTCAATATTGCAGGCCGAATGACACTCACGGCAAGGAAGAAGCCTTGCTGGTGGCGACAGCCTGCGCCAGTCCCCCAAAGGGCCGTGCCCGCTGGACGCTAAAGCTGCTGGCGGCTGCGATGGTCAAGCTCACCGAACACAAGAGCCTGTCGCACGAGACGGTTCGGCGGCGCCTGGCCGAGAATGGCCTCAAGCCCTGGCGCAAAGACATGTGGTGCATTCCGCAGGTCGGCGGCGAATACGTCGCCCGCATGGAGGATGTGCTCGACCTCTATGCCGAGGTGCCCGACTCCAGACGGCCAGTGGTGTGCTTCGACGAAAGCCCGGTGCAACTCATCGGCGAGGTGCGTCAGCCCATTCCGGCCAAGCCCGGCCACCTCGAACGTTACGATTATGAGTATCGTCGCAATGGCACGGTCAATCTCTTCGTTCTCTTCGACGTGCATCGTCCCTGGCGCAAGGTCAAGGTCACCGAGCGGCGAGCGGCACGAGATTACGCCCAATGCATGCGTGATCTCGTCGACATCCATTATCCCGACGCCGAGATCATCCGGGTCGTCCAGGACCATTTATCGACCCACTCCGCCGGCGCCCTCTATCAGGCGTTCCCGCCCGCCGAAGCCAGGCGGATTTTGCGACGGCTCGAGTTCCACTACACCCCAAAGCACGCAAGTTGGCTCAACATGGTCGAGATCGAAATCGGCGTCCTGCGAGGCCAGTGCCTGGATCGCAGGATCGACGACTCCAAGCGACTGGGCCGCGAAATCACCGCCTGGGAACGACAACGAAATGCCGCCCGCTCCCGCATCAAATGGATGTTCACAACAGACAAGGCTCGCGCCAAAATGGCAGGCGCCTATCCCGCCTCTTCCAAAGAGTCATAATCACTGTGACGAGGTACTAGCTGCCTTCGTCTGGCGATGACCGGATGAGCTGCTCGGGGGATGTCCCGGGTTCTGTTGAATTTCTGAAGAGGTCGGCGTTGCCCACCTTGAGCCGGTAGGCTCGGGGTGCTGATTCCACAAAGGAGAGCAACGCCATGACGAGAGATATCACACCGGCTGGTTGGCCGGCGACCGGGGCGGTGGACGAAGCGTTTGCGGAAGTGCGGGCGAGCTTCGATCGGTTCTGCCTTGCGGCAGGGATCGAGGCGCTCGGCACGATGATGGAGGCGGATGTTGTGGCGGCCTGCGGGCCGCGCCACGATCGCGACGCGGCGCGGCCGGCGCACCGTTGGGGCCGAACGCGGGGACGGATCGGCTTCCACGGCGGCAAGATCGAGGTCGAGCGCCCGCGGGTCCGGGGCGTGGATGGCGGCGAGGTCACGATCCCGAGCTGGGAAACGGCGGCGCAGGAGGATTGGCTCGGTCGCGGGGCGATGAACCTGATGCTGATCAATGTGTCGACGCGCCGGTTCGGCCGCGCCGTCCGGCTGCCCGAAGGTGACGTGCCGGTACCGCCCGGATCGGGGTTTCGAAGTCGGCGGCCTCGCGGAGGTTCGTAGCGCTGTCGGCGGCGCGGCTGGCTGACTTCATGGCTGCCGATCTGTCCGCGCTCGACCTTCTGGTGATCCAAATCGACGGGCTGCATCTCGGCGACGATCTCATGCTGGTCGCCGCGATCGGAGTTGACGGCGAAGGCAACAAACATCCGCTGGCGCTGGTGGAAGGGGCGACCGAGAATGCCGCCACGGTTCAAGCCCTGCTGGACAACCTGGTCTCGCGCGGGCTCGACCCGACGGTGCCAACACTGTTCATCGCCGACGGCGCGAAGGCGTTGTCGAAGGCGATCCGCCGCACCTTCGGTTCGGCCGCTGCGATCCAGCGCTGCCAGATCCACAAGGCGCGCAACATCATGGAACGCCTGCCGAAAGAGCATCATGCGGCCACCCGTCGGGTGCTGCGCCAGGCCTGGGAGCTCGATGACGCCGACAAGGCTGAAAAATTGATCCGCAATCTCGCGCGTCGACTCGACCAGCAATGGCCCGGTGTAGCGGCGAGCATCCTTGAAGGCCTCGACGAAATCCTGACTGTCGTCCGGTTGAAGTTGCCGAAGGAGCTTCGTCGATCGCTCGCCTGTACCAACATCGCCGAGAACATGATGGGCACCATTCGCCGCGTCACGCGCAACATCAAACGCTGGCGGGATGCCGGTATGGCCTTGCGATGGGTCGCGGCCGGCATGATCGAGGCCAACAAGGGCTTCCGACCGCGACGGCGCGCCCGGCACAATTGCGAGCGCCAGGCCGCTCTGCCGAAATGATCATCGACACCTCGGCCATGGTGGCGATCCTCTACCGCGAACCTGAAGCGGAAGCCTTCGCCCGTCTCATTCACGATGCCGACGCCTGCCGCATCAGCGTGGCGAACCATGTCGGGCTGTCGATGGTGATCGAGAACCAGCTCGGCCCGGAAGGAATGCGGCAGGCCGAGGCCTTCTTCCGCCGAGCCGGCATCACGGTCGAGCCGGTGACGGTCGAGCACGGCGAACTTGCCCGACAGGCCTTCCTCGATTTCGGGAAAGGGCGGCACAGAGCCGGCCTGAACTATGACGATTACTTTTCCTACGCTCTGGCGAAGGCCACCGGCGAGCCGCTCTTGTTCAAGGGCAATGATTTCAGCCTGACAGACATCGCGGCAGCATAGTCTCCGCTGGATACGCAGAGTCCTACTGCATTCACGGAGCGCGCCCGCCGATGCCGGACAGATCAATACGGATGCCCGATTTGTGGGGATCGCCGGGCGCCGGCTCCTGCGGTGACGGTGATGGTGCCGCCGCAGCCGGCTGAGACGCTTCCTCCCGCTTCGGCTCCGGCGGCTTCGGTCCGCCAGGATCGGGAGCGGTAAACACCGCCGTCCCCTCAAATTGCCCGCGCGTCCAGGCCTCGACCGCGTCGTCGAACATCTGTGACATGACGCTATCGTCGGTCGGATTGCCATACCATTTCCAGACGATTCGCCAGACCTTGCCGAAGAGGGCCGTGCCCGCGCGGATGTTCTTGCAAGCGTCGAACAGATCCGGCGACATCTCCGATGGATCCTTCACGCCGAGACCGGCCGGATACTGCGTGATGCCGACGCGCACGACGGCTCGACCGATATGGCTGCGGGCGAGTTCGAGCGCCTCCTCCGGGGTTTTGACCGGCGGCAGCAGGATGATGCGATCGCCGCTGCGTACCAACACGGCAAGCGGATCGGGCGCTCCCGCGGCATGCAAGAATTTCTCGACGATGGCGGGTTTCAGGGTGGGATCGGCACATTTCTGGATGAGATCGGCATCAACGGCCATGGGCGAATTCCTGTTCAGAGGTTGAAGACGGTGACCGCGGGGAAGACCGAACAGCCGGGCCCAAGCATCGGCCAGGGCAATGGCGGCCACCGGCCAAGCCTTCGTCGTCATGACGAGCAGGCCAGTTGCGGTCGCCGCAAGCCCCCACCATCCCCATCCGGGAAACAACACGCCGGCCGCCCTGATCGGATGCGCCCATCCGACGATGCCGAAGGGCGGAACCGCCATCAGCACGGCCGCGATCAGATAGCAGAACGCCTTTTGGCTTCCCGGCCGGGGACTCCATAGGACGGCATGGACCGCGACGAAGCAGACGGACGCGGCGCCCCACAGCAAAATGCCGGCCCAGACCGACGCGCCGAAGAAGGCGCAACGCCCTGGCGCAAGCCACGCGAAGCCGCCAGGAAATATCCCATCGCCACCGACGCGGCACGATCCTGCGACCACGCCCAGAGCGCTGGAAACAGCATCGCGAGCGGCAATGCGAGGACATCCCCGCTCCAACCGATCCAGCCGACGAGGACCGCCGCGACGGCGAGAAGGAGCGCGCGCCGGCGATCAGGGATCGAAAGTGAGGACTGGCCGCGCCAGACCGAGGAGACCGGCCTCCGGAACCGGCCCAAAATACCTCGAGTCATAGGAACCTGCGAAAGTGGAGTGAAGGAAGAAATTGCCGGGCGGAACGACGCCCCCAGCCCAAGGCGGAAGCGGTCGTCCCTGACCGTCGACGGGGCTGAGGCGCAATCGGGGCAGAAGCACGCCGTCGATCATGACCACGGCGCCGATGTCGATGCGCGCACCCGAGAGCGCACCGACAGTCTTGATGAGCGGCGCGGCGCCGCCGGAGCATGGCCCCCGCCGAAAGTATCCGCGCTCGAGGCCGAAGACGGAAACCGGCCCAGGCGGCGGACAGACGAACACGAGATCGCCGGCGACGACTTGCCGATCGATCGGCACGATCCGCCACAGCCCGAGCGGCTCGCTTGGCGTCAGGTTGAGGCGCAAGCCGCCGAGCCAGGCGATGCCGGCGATCGCAATCATCGCCACGCCGCCGGCCGCCATGATCGCGGATGCTCGCCGACGCTGAACACAGCCTTTCCTTCTGGTCGCGGCATCCGACCCTGACGGCTCCGATCGCCGCTCGGCGGTCGAGGTCATCACAGCGACAACCCCGGACGCCGCGCCTGCCGAAGGATGTCGGCTTCTTTCTGCGCCTCCGCGGTTCGCTGCTGAGCCGCGAGCTGCTGCGCGGTTCTCAGATCGGGCCAGGCGGCTTTGAGCTCCTCCTTCTGCGCGGCGTTCGTCCCGCCGGAAATCGCCTCGAAAACCTTGCCGTCGGCATCCTTGGCCGAGAGGCCGACGAAGGCGCGCTCGCCGAACCGCTCGGACACGGCACGCGCAAAACCTTCCAGCTCCGCCTCGATCATCTTGTCCTCGAGCGCGAACTCCAGGGCAGAGGGCAGGTCGTTCCGATCGATGGCGTCGCGGATGCGCTCGAGTGTCTGCTTCGCCGACGGCGACAGCGCCGGAATGTCGACAGCGACCTTCAGCCGGGCGGCGCGCTCCTCCGCCTCGTAGCGATGTTCCGCCTCCGAGCGCAGCCGCAAGAACCGCTCAAGATCACGGGCGAGCGCCGGCACGTTGAGGTCCGCCCGCTGCCTGTCCTGCTTGTCGGCACGGCTGGCCAGAAGGCCGGTTTTGCCCTTCAGCGCACCGAAGCTGTCGGGCTTCTCCGCGAGTTTCGACAGGGTGGATTGCGCAGTCGCCTTGTCCTTCAGCATGCTGTCGATATCGACCTTGCGGAACGAGGCTTCGGGATCGGCGAAGACGAAGCGGAAGCGGGTCGAGATCTCCTCCCATTGCTTCTTCAAGGCGGGATCGGCGGCGAGCTTGTCCTCGACAACCTGGTCGATCGATTTGGCGAATGTGGTGATGCCGGCGACCATCGGCTTTGCCTCCTTTGTGCCGTTGGGAATCGTCTGTTTCCGAGCTGCGCCGAGGCCAAGCCGGGCGCCGAGCGCGAGGAGCCGCGCTCCGAGATCGGCGAGCCTCGAGCTCTGCCGGACGGTCCAACGAACCTTGTCGGCGACGAGGGTGCGGGCGACACGCATGAGATGGAGACCGCGCGCTTCGGCAAAGCGCAGCGCGGCGCGATAGGAAGGGCCGCGCTCATAGTCGAGGGTGGTTTCTTTCGCCCGGCTCTGCGACAGGATCTTGGTGAGCCCGCCGGCCTTTCCGAAGGAAATCGCCCCGTAATAGAGAGCGACATTCTCGCGATGGCGGGTCAGCGCGACATAGGCAAGATGCCGGTCGAGCGAGAGCGTGGCGAGCACCTTCACCCGGTCGACGGTCGCGCCCTGGCTCTTGTGGATCGTGGTGGCATAACCATGGTCGACGTTCGCATAGAAGCGCTGGTCGACCTCGACGCGGCGCTGGCGTTCGCCCTCGCCGATTATCGCCGCGAACCAGCCCGACCGCGCCTCGATGACACGCGCGATCATGCCGTTCTTGACGCCGAGCGACCCCTCGTTCTTCAGGAAGACGATCTGGTCGCCGGCCGAGAACTTGCGCTGGCCGTCCTCAGTGCAGAACGCCTGACCATCCTCGACGAGGCCGCGCTCGATCAGCTTCGCCCGCGCCATGTTGTTGAGGGCGCGGACATCGCGCCGGAGATGGGCGAGGATCAGGATGGATTTCGCCGGATCGTAGTCGCGGTTCCAGTCCTCGATCAGCGCCGTGACGGCTTGCGCCTTGAACTTGCGCGCTTCCAGCTTGCCGTTCGCGCCATAGGCCTGCAGCGCCTCGGCAACGCGGCCCCGCGCGAGATCGAGCGAGGCATCGCGCATCCATTGCGCGCGCTGGCGATAGATGGTTTTGAGTTCGGCATAGCCGGTGCGCGCCACGATGGCGCGGAACGCAGCACCGGCCTCGATCGGTTGAAGCTGATCGGGGTCGCCGACGAGCACCAGTTTAGCGCCGGTCTTCACAACCGCTTCGACGAACAGCGCCATCTGCCGCGACGACACCATGCCGGCCTCGTCGAGGACAAAGATGGTCTTGTCGTCGAGTTGCTCGCGCCCGTTCGACCAGGCAAGCTCCCACGAGGCCAGCGTGCGCGAGGCGATGCCTGCTTCCTTCTCCAATCCCTCGGACGCCTTGCCGGCAAGCGCGCCGCCGACCACACGATAGCCGGCCGCTTCCCACACTTCGCGCGCCGCCTTCATCATGGTGGTCTTGCCGGCGCCGGCGCGCCCGACCACAGCCGCGATCCGCCCCTCACCGGCGACATGCGCGATCGCGACGCGCTGCTCTTCCGACAGACGGTCATGACGCTCGAAGGCCGCCGCCAGCACTTTCTCCCGGACGCCATGCGAGGATCGGCCGGCAAGCCAGACGGCGCGATGCGCCATCTCGGCTTCGAGCCTGATGAGCTCGCGCGTCGTGTATTTGGCGGGCTCGCGGATTCCGGTCTCAAGCGCGATGCGCTCGCCCTCCAGCCGCAGCACATCCGGGTTCTGGAGGATACGCGCCATCAGATGCTGGAAAGTTCCGGCATCGTCGACATAGCGGTGCACCACCCTGCACGCTCGGTGAAGACGCTCAGCTCGCGCGTGACGAGATCGAGCACGATCTCAGGACGCCGCAGCATCCGCTCACGGTTGTCGGCCTTTCGTTCTTCGTGGAGCGCGATACGCTCGAGCTTCGGGGACCAGCCCGCCTTCTTTCCTTTCCGGTCGATCGCCTTGGTCGACACGCCGATATGCGTCGTCGGGGCAAGATCGATGCCGCGCTCGGCATAGGAGCGGCCATCGACGCGGATCTCGAGGCCGGCGAGCGCCAGATGCTTGTTCTGAAGGTCGAGCCAGCCTTCGCGTTGCTCGAGGAACTCGGCCTTCTCTCCCGACCAAAGCCGGTAAACGATCTTGCCGAAATCGTTGCGCAGGGGTGCGCCATCATCACCGATGACCGGCACCTTCTTCGGCCCAAATCCGTTGTCGCCGAGAGGGCGAAGAGTGGTCATCAGATGGATGTGCGGATTGCCGGGCTCGTCATGGAAAACCCAGTCGGCGACCTGTCCGCGCGCGAGGACCTGGGTTGCGACGAACTCCCGCACCAGGGCGATGTTCTGGTCGACGGTGAGTTCGACCGGCAGGGCGATGATGAATTCCTTCGCGAGCTGCGCATCGGAGCGTTTCTCGAAAGCCTCGATTGCGTTCCAGAACGCCTCGGCGGCGCCGGCGACCGAGCGGTCGGCGATCAGCTCACGCGCCCATTGTGGGCCATCCGGCGGCAACAGGAATTCCTCATGCCGCAGGCCCCGCTTGGTGGAATAGTCGACGGTCCGCCCCTCCGCCTGATGCTCCATGCGCGCGCAGTGCCGGTACGCGGCCGACAGCACGGCGCTGCGGCCGGAACCGCGCGAAATGAGCTGGGGCGTGAAATGCGTGATGGCCAAGGCGGCGCGATCTCCCGGACGAGGGCGGAACACAGATGCTCGTCGGGGGCGGCGGCAGGGCCACGCCAGGGTGGGACACCCCGGCAGGCGGGAAAACAGGACGTCGCGGATGCGACGTATTACTGCGCCCTTGGACCGCTCTCATCGAGCGGCCGGGATGATCTCAAGCGGCGTCGGCTTTGCCGACTAGCTTTTTTATTAGTCGCTCGGGCCAGCGACTTCCGAAATCCTCCGCGCAGTCCCGCAACACTGCCCAGCACGGAGGCTCAACCGAAAATGAAGAAACCGTCGTCGAAGATCCGCGAAGAAATCACTCGCCTCCAGGAACAGTTGAAGGCCGCAGAGACACGCGAGGCCGAGCGGATCGGGCGCATCGCGCTCAGGGCCGGACTCGGTGAGATCGAGATCGAGGAAGGCGAGCTTCTGGCCACGTTCGAGGATCTCGCCGGCCGGTTTCGCGGGAAGGCAGGGAAGGCGACCGGAAGGAAGGGAGCCGAGGCCGGAGGCGATCCGAGCGCTCCTGCCGCGAAGGTCGCGTCTGGCGCGCATGCGAATGGCGCTGGCGAGGTATGAGCGCATGCGCCAGGCGTCATCCTCCGAGGCCCGCAAGAAGGACACGCGCGAGAAGATCGAGCTCGGTGGCCTGATCGCAAAGGCGGGGCTGCGCTACGAGAAGCGCGCGGTCCTGCTCGGCGCGCTGATCGAACTCGGTCGCCGGCTGAGAACCGACGAAGCCGAGCGAGCACGGCTTGCCGCGATCGGGGCGGAGGCGTTCGGCCGTGACGGCGAATAGGCTCCTTCTGCTGATCGTGCCGATGGCCCTGATGCTCGGCGCGATCTTCGGGTTGACCGGAATCGGGCATGGGCTTGCCGGCCTCGGCAAGACGGAGGCGCAGCGTCTCCTGTTCGCCCGCGCCGGGCTGGCGATGCCCTATATCGCGGCAGCAGGGATCGGCGTCATCTTCCTGTTCGCCACCGCCGGCTCCGCGAGTATCCGCGCGGCGGCGTGGAGCGTCGTCGCAGGATGCGTATCGGCGATTTCCATCGCCCTCGCGCGCGAAGCGATGCGCCTGTCCGGGGCTCCCGAGACCATCGTCCCTGGCCGATCAGCGGTGGCCCAGATCGACCCGGCGACCATGGTCGCAGCCAGCGTTGTGCTGATGGGCGGCATCTTCGCGCTCCGCGTCGCCGTGAAGGGCAATGCCGCCTTTGCGGCGCCAGACCCGAAGCGCGTTCGCGGCCGTCGCGCGCTGCACGGCGACGCGGACTGGATGTCGATGCCAGAAGCCGCACGGCTCTTCGGCAACGCTGGCGGCATCGTCGTCGGCGAGCGTTACCGCGTCGATAGGGACAGCGCGGCAGCTCAGCCGTTTCGCACCACGGATCGCCAGAGCTGGGGGTTCGGCGGCCGCCCGCCGCTGCTCTGTTTTGACGCCTCTTTCGGCTCGTCGCACGGCATTGTCTTCGCCGGTTCCGGCGGCTTCAAGACGACGTCGGTGACGGTTCCGACCGCACTCAAATGGGGCGGCGCGCTCGTGGTCCTCGACCCGTCCAACGAAGTCGCGCCAATGGTGATCGCCCATCGGCGCGCGGCGGGGCGCACCGTGCATGTGCTCGATCCACATGCGGGACAGCGAACCGCGCAAGGTCGTCCGCCAGAAGCAGCCCAGGAAGCGACGAACCTGCCGCGAACCGGCTTCAATGCTCTCGACTGGATCGGTCGTTTCGGCGGCACGAAGGAGGAAGACATCGCCGCCGTCGCCTCATGGATCATGAGCGACAGCGGCGGCGCCCGCGGTGTGCGCGACGATTTCTTCCGCGCCTCGGCGCTGCAGCTTCTGACCGCGCTGATCGCCGATGTCTGCCTGTCAGGGCATACGGAAGACAAGAACCAGACGCTTCGCCAGGTCCGCGCCAATCTGTCCGAACCGGAGCCCAAGCTGCGCGCTCGTCTGCAGGCGATCTACGACAATTCGGAATCGGGCTTCGTGAAGGAGAACGTTGCCGTCTTCGTCAACATGACGCCGGAGACGTTCAGCGGCGTCTACGCCAACGCCGTCAAGGAAACCCACTGGCTTTCCTATCCGAACTATGCCGCGCTCGTGTCCGGCTCGACCTTCGTCAGCGACGATCTCGCCGGCGGCCAGACCGACGTGTTCATCAATCTCGACCTGAAGACGCTGGAGACCTATGCCGGACTCGCCCGCGTCATCATCGGCTCCTTCATGAACGCGATCTACAACCGCAACGGCGCGGTGACGGGACGGGCTTTGTTCCTGCTCGACGAGGTGGCACGCCTCGGCTTCATGCGCATCCTGGAGACCGCCCGCGACGCCGGCCGCAAATACGGCATCACGCTCCTCCTGTTGTTCCAGTCGATCGGTCAGATGCGCGAAACCTATGGCGGCCGCGACGCGGCAAGCAAATGGTTCGAGAGCGCGAGCTGGATCGCCTTCGCGGCCGTGAACGACCCGGAAACCGCCGACTACATCTCAAAGCGCTGCGGCATGACCACGGTCGAGATCGACCAGGTCAGCCGCTCCTCGCAGGCGTCCGGTTCGTCGCGGACGCGCTCGAAGCAGCTGGCCTCGCGGCCGCTGATCCAGCCGCACGAAGTGCTGCGCATGCGCGCCGACGAGCAGATCGTGTTCACCGCCGGCAACGCACCATTGCGGTGCGGCCGCGCCATCTGGTTCCGGCGCGACGATATGAAGGCTTGCGTCGGTCACAACCGATTCCAACCGGAAGAAAAAGCATGACGGCGCTGCGCTTTCTTGTTGTGGGAGCCAATGGCGATCATTGCGATCCTGGCGATCGCCATCGGTGTCCCCTCGCGGCATTCGCCGGATATGCCGGAGCGATACGAGACCACCACTTTGGTCATCCCGCCGCCTCTGCGGAGCGATACGCTGAGGGCCCGTTTCACGCTTTGCGATGGGCCGATCCGCGTGAACTGCGTCGTCGACGGTGACACATTCTGGTTCAGGGGTGATAAGATCAGGATCGCCGATATCGGCGCCCCGGAAATCTTCACGCCGCATTGCCGCGACGAGAGGCAGGCTGGCGAAATCGCCCGCGATCGGTTGCTGGTCCTACTAAACGCCGGCAGCTTCACGCTAGTCTCGGGCTGGCGCGACACTGACCGGTACGGGCGCAAGCTGCGCACGGTCACGCGCGCGGATCGTTCGCTTGGCGCGACGCTCGTCGAGGAAGGTCTCGCCCGGCGCTGGAACGAGCCGCGACGCGATTGGTGCGCCCTCGATTGATCGCGGCATCCCGCCGCACACGCTACGATCATCGGTTTTCTCGACCGTGCCACCTACCGCGGGAGGATCGTCACCGGAGGACGAAACCGCATCGCGGGTTCGGTGCGCTTGGCGCATAGAGCCGTCCGCTCGCCAGAGCTGCCCGCCCCCAAAAGCCACCCTTCGCAAAAATGAATCAATATGCCCCTGATCGATTCAAAAAACTCATTGGACGCGGATTCTCCGATGCGGGATTCTGTCGTCATGATCGCGCAGCCCTACCAGCTCTATATCGAACGCACCGACGCCTCGAAGAACATGGCCCGGTTCTACGCCATGGCCATCGAACCGACGCTCTTCGGCGACATCTGCCTGACACGCCGCTGGGGACGGATCGGCGCACAAGGTCAGATGATGAAGCACAGCTTCGCGCGCGAGGACGAAGCGGTCAGGCTGTTCCTCGACCTGCTGCGCCAGAAGCGCAATCGCGGATATCATCCGAAAGGAAAGAAGGCGGCGACGTAACCAGATCGCTGTCTGCGCAGACGCGGTAGGCTCCCACCGGTTGGGTGGCGGCACCCACGGAACAGAGCCTCCGCGAAAGCGAAGCCGGCTCAGTGAGCCGGCCGTTCATCGTGCGGATTATATTCGTGGATGATGTCGAGGCCGTTACCTTCGTCGATCTCGTCGCTGGGCATGACGCCGTATTCGCCGTCGACCTGGAAGAGCGTGACCGGGACCATCAGGGTGCGGGCAAGGTTGAAGGCGTGGTTTTTGTGCGAGGCTGAGATAGGACATTGTCTTGAGGCTCCATCCGGAGCGGGGGAATTCCCGCTCGATGGCTCCTCGAAGGACCGGCCCCGGTCGCGATCACCGCGCCGGCATAAGCCAAGCGGCGGCACGCTTCGCGTAGCCGACCCCGCGCGGGTTGATCGTGGAAGATCCGGGGGTGGACCAGGACGCCATCGCGCCCGCTTCGAGGAGCGCTTCTCCGCGGACCGAATGGCGCGCGAGTATGAAAGCGCGTACCGCGGATTGATTTCTGCCGCCGCCGGGAACTCGGCTGCGGCGTTCGCGGCGCCAAACGCTGAACGTCGGCGCGAGACGAGGCCGGCCGACGAACTGCCAGCGTCTAACCGATTTTTCGCTGCCCCCTTGAAAACAGCTCCTGAACATCCACATAAAATCCCTACGCCATCCCGATGGATGGTGAAAATGGATGCTTTCATGGTCGACAATGTGCGCGAGCTGCGACCTCGGATCCCCGATACAGAGAAGATCACGATCAACCTTGGCTATGTCGATCTGGGTCAGGTCGATCTGATGGTGCAGGAAGGGTTCTATTCGAACCGCACGGATTTCATCCGGACGGCCATCCGCAACCAGCTCGAACGCCACGCGGACGTCGTGAAGCAGTCGACGGTCCGAAAGGGCTTGGACTTGGGCGTGCGGAACTACAGCCGCGAGGATCTCGAAGCGGCGCGGCGCGCCGGTGAGATGCTGCACATCAACGTGCTGGGTCTCGCGACCATCGCCCAGGACGTCACCCCCGAGCTGGCCGGCGCCACCATTGCTTCGGTCTCGGTGCTCGGTGCCCTTCACGCCACTCCCGCGGTCAAGGCCGCCCTCTCCGACAGAACAAGGTGAATGCGATGCTGAGCCAGAACTTGATTTCCGAGGCCACGCGCCTCACGCTTACGGGCCAACTGGTCGAGGCCACCGCGCTCCTGCAGCGCATGCTCCGCGGCGAGTCGCCAGAACCGTCCCATGCTCGTGTCTCGCCAGCTCGGCTCGAGCCGCCGACCATCGACGTGAAGGCCAGCATCGTCGAGGAGAAGGAAAGCCGACGAACCACCCGGGTTTCTCCCGCTCCTTTGCAAAGCTTCGATCGCTTGAAAGACTTCCCCGGACTCAACCTGCGTGGTCCGATGACCCGCGCTCCGCCTGCCACGACGGATATCGCGCCCCAAGGCACGAGATTCATCGCAGGCGCCTTCCGCAGCGCGAATGGAAGCCGGAATTACAAGCTGTTCGTCCCAAGCCGCTCCCAAGAAAAGCCGCTTCCTCTGGTCGTCATGCTTCACGGCTGCACCCAGTCGCCGGACGACTTCGCGGCCGGGACCCGGATGAATTTCCTGGCGGAAGAGCGAAATTGCTTCGTGGTCTATCCGGAGCAGCCCAGCGGAGCCAACCAGGCGAAATGCTGGAATTGGTTTCGCACGGGCGACCAGCACCGGGACGGCGGGGAGCCTTCGCTGATCGCGGGCATCACTCGCCAGGTCATGCGGGACTATCCGATCGATCCGAAGCGGGTCTACGTCGCAGGTCTGTCGGCCGGCGGGGCGCTCGCCGCCATCATGGCAGCGACCCACGCCGATCTGTACGCGGCCGTCGGGATCCATTCCGGCCTCGCCTGCGGGGCGGCAAGCGATCTTCCCTCCGCGTTCGTCGCCATGCGGCAGGGAGGCGGGTCTGAAATTGCCGATGGTGGACCGCCAGTGCCGACCATCGTTTTCCATGGCGATCGCGACACCACGGTGCATCCGAACAACGGCGACCGGATTGTCGAGCAGTCCATCAAGGCGGCAGGTTTGAAAGCGAAGGTGAGCGACGGACGAGTGCCCCATGGGCACGCCTACACCCGCACGAACCTGACCGATCCGAGAGGGCGGGCCATCTCCGAGCATTGGAACGTTCACGGCGCCGGCCACGCCTGGTCGGGAGGCAGTCCCGCCGGCTCCTACACCGATCCCCGCGGGCCGGACGCGACGAGGGAGATGCTGCGCTTCTTCCTTGAGCATTCGCTCCCGGGTTAGTCGGGCTTCACAAAGCGCTCAGGTCGTCCGGCACGTCGCCGAACTCGCCGGTCGCCGGATCCCCGCTGCGGCTGAACGCGATCGCGCCGACGCAGCCGGGCTTGCGCGAGAGCGCCTCCGCCCGCATGACGGCCGCATTGGCGCTCAGGTCTCCACCGCTTCGCCGGCCGCTACCCCGTCGTCTGCCAGGAAGCGCGACCTAGCAGTTTACTGAAAAATCCAAGGAATTGGGCGTTTGTTCTGTCGCGGGTGCCATTGTTGGGATGATTTGTTTGAGAGTTTGAAGCGCTTTGGTGGTCTGGACGCCAAGTTGGCTACGCTGCAACCAGTTTGGGGATGAGGATCAGGTTGTAGGCGAGCCGCCAATTGCGACGTTGAAGACGCGACCTCCGCCCCCTGCGGGCCTTCCCAATTCCCCGAATCACCATTCCGGCGTGCCGTGCCCACCCCGGCAGATCGAGACAGGTGCTCGTGTCGGTTGCTACCTGTCCCACGCTGCCTTCCCCGAATCTCAGGCGGGTTGGCATCTGCAATTTCACTTTCGATATCTGCTCAGGCTTTCCTCACGTTACGGCCCAATGGATGCTCAACCGCCCTCGGCGGCCTTTGCTCAGACAAGCCGCTTGCCAGCTACCAGATCAAACCTACTGTCTGGGTGGCACCTTCCTCCATTGGTGATCCGCGCCGTTGGGCACACTGAGAATTGCGAGTTACCCGAGTCCTTGCAGCACCAGCTGGTTCAACCTCGCCGCGAACGCAGCCGGGTCTTCCGGCAACTCGCTGTTGCGCGGCGGCGATCAGGGTGAGACTCCAGCGACAATCAAGGTGAGACTGCGCCGATGGGGACGGACCGAAGGGAGGGCGCAGCCCGACCGGAGGACCGTCCCCATCGGCGTCGCGCGTTTTTGGACCCGTCTGGCGGCCGGGTGCGGCTGGTGCAAGCTGTTGGTTCGTCTCGACAAGAGGGAATCGATGCCTTGCCTGGCCTCCACATCACCGACCACCAGATGAGGCTGTACATGACGTACCGACTGACACTGTCCCCCGAGGCCGCCGCGGCCAAGGCGGGGTTCTCGAAGGCAAGCGCGTATCGAATCGAGGGCGATTGTCGCCCGCCATCGCAGAAGAAGACGCCGAGGGGCCGGCGCCGGTCCGATCCGCTCGGGCAGTATTGGGACGCCGAGATCGTTCCGATCCTGAAGGCTGCGCCCGGCATCCGCGTGATCGGCGTGCTGGACGAGCTGCGCCGACGGCATCATGACTTGAACCCGAACATCCGCCGCACGCTGGAGCGGCGCATCAACGCCTGGCGGGCGCTCAACGGCCCCGAACAGGACGTGATCTTCCGCCAGCAGCACGAGCCCGGCCGCCTGGGTCTGTCCGACTTCACCGACGTGAGCGCGCTCGGTATTACCATCGCGGGTGAGCCGCTCGATCACCGGCTCTATCACTTCCGGTTGGCGTTCTCCGGCTTCGAGCATGTCCATGTCGTGCTCGGCGGCGAAAGCTTCGTCGCCCTGGCGGAGGGCTTGCAGAACGCGCTGTGGGCGCTTGGCGGCGTGCCGCGGGAGCATCGCAGCGACAGCCTGTCGGCAGCATTCCGCAATCTGGCCGCCGACGCACGGGGGGATCTGACGCAGCGCTACGCCGGGCTGATGGGCCACTATGGCATGGCGCCAACGCGCAACAATGCGGGCATCGCACATGAGAACGGCTCGATCGAGAGCGCGCACGGCCATCTCAAGCGGGCACTGGAAGATGCGCTGTTGCTGCGGGGGACGCGCGAGTTCGCCAGTCTCGATGCGTACCGGGCTTTTGTCGACGAGATTGTCGGCCGGCGCAACGCCAACCTCGCCAAGCCGATCGCGCTCGAGAAGGAGGCCTTGGCGCCGCTGCCAAAAGGCCGCACGACCGACTTCGAGGAGAAAGTGATCCCGGTGACGTCGTCAGGCGGCTTCATCCTGCGGCGCGTATTCTACACCGTGCCTTCAAGATTGATCGGCCATCGCCTGCGTGTGCGCATCTTCGACGACCGGCTCGAATGCTTCCTTGGCGTCACGCCGGTCGTGACGCTGCGGCGCGGTCGGCCTGTGTCCGAGAGCCAGGGCGGTCATGTTGTGGATTACCGGCACGTCATCCATGCCCTGCGGCGCAAGCCGATGGCGCTCCTCAATCTCGTTTATCGCGACCAACTCTTCCCGCGTGCAGCTTACAAACGTCTGTTCGAGACCTTGCGGGAGCATGGTGATGACCGGCGCGCCTGCAAGGTGACGGTCGAGCTTCTGGCGCTGGCTCACGAGCGCGCCTGCGAAGCAGAACTCGCCGAGGTGATCGCGATGGATCTGGACGCCGGACAGTTACCCGATCTTGCCGCGCTGCGCGACCGCTTCCGACCCGAGGCGGCCTCGATCCCGCGTGTCGCCGTCAAGCTGGCGCCGCTCGACGTCTACGATGAACTCGCCTCCGTCAGCGTCATGTCGGGCCGCTCGAACCTGGGAGAGGCAGCATGACCGGTATCGCTACCTCCGTCGATGCTGCCCGTGTCGAGCTGCTTCTCAATGAGCTCCGCCTGCCGGGCGTCAAGGCGATCTGGCCGAAGCTCGCCGCACAGTCGGACAAGGAAGGGTGGCCTGCCGCCCGCTTCCTCGCCGCCCTTGCCGAGCACGAGGCGGCCGATCGCACCCGCCGTCGGATCGAGCGACACATGGTGGAAGCGCGTTTGCCCGCCGGCAAGACGCTCGCCACCTTCGACTTCGAAAGCGTGCCGATGCTATCAAAGGCACAGGCGATGGCGCTCGCCGCTGGCGACGCCTGGTTGAAGGCCGGCGCCAATTTGCTCTTGTTCGGTCCACCGGGCGGCGGCAAGACCCATCTCGGCACGGCGATCGGCCTGGCTCTCGTCGAGAACGGTTGGCGCGTTCTCTTCGCGCGCACCACTGATCTGGTGCAACGGCTGCAGGTCGCGCGGCGCGAGCTGGCGCTGGAGTCCGCGATCGCCAAACTCGATCGCTATGACCTCCTGATCCTCGACGACATCACATATGTGAGCAAGGATCAGGCGGAAACCAGTGTGCTGTTCGAGTTGATCGCCGCCCGCTACGAACGACGCTCGCTGCTGATCACGGCCAATCAGCCATTTGGCGAATGGGGGCGTATCTTCCCGGACCAGGCAATGACGTTGGCTGCCATCGATCGTTTGGTCCACCACGCCACGATCCTCGAGATGAACGTCGAAAGTTACCGTCGAAAAGTTGCCCTCGATCGCAAGCGCGGTCCAGGCCGGCCACCTGTTCACACGACCCCCAACGAACTCGACAAGACTGTGATTGACGCTGGCAGCGCCGCTTGATTGTCGCGCAGCGTCAATCAACGCTTGCCAAGTAGGCGGCCAGCGTCAATTATCTCCTGACTCGGCCGCCTCGTCTCATCTTGATTGACGCGCCGCTCTCATCCTGATTGTCGCGCTATACGCTGTCGAGGATCTGCGCCTGCTCGAGCAGTAGCAGGCTGAGGTCGTCGACGACCTCTGAGCTAGCCTGGGCCCTGGTGATCGCCGTCACCAGCGGATGGCGCAGGTTGATCTCGAGGATCGGCTTGGTCCGCATGCCGCGGTTCTGCTGCGACAGGATGCGCTCGAGCTCGCGGCTCGGCCCCTGGCTGTCGGCAACGAGGCAGGAGGCCGAGCTGGTGAGGCGCGTCGAGACCTTGACGTCGCTGACACGCTCGCCGAGCGCGGCCTTGATCACCGCGATGGTGGCGGCTTCGTCGGCGGCCGGCTCGTCCTTTTTCGCCTCGTCCGCCTCGTCGACACGCGGGATCAGGTCGAGATTGAGATCGCCCTGGCTCAGCGACTTCAGCGGCTTGCCCTCGAACTCCGAGGGCATCGAGGTCCAGAAGGCGTCGACGGGATCGGACAGCAGCAGCACCTCGATGCCGCGCGCGGTCGCAGCTTCCAGCCGCGGATTGGACTTCAGCCGCTTGATGCTGTCGCCGACGAGATAATAGATCTCGGTCTGGTTCGGCTTGAAATCGGCGATGACCTGCTTCAGCGACCGCTTCTCGCCCGACGTGGTGGTGAAGCGCGACAACGCGAGCAGCTTTTCGCGACGCTCGAAATCCTCATAGATGCCTTCCTTCAGCACCGCGCCGAAGGCGTCCCAGATCTTGGCAAAGTTCTCCGGATCCTTCTCGGCGAGGCTTTCGAGCTCGGACACGACACGCGTCGCCACGGCTTTGCGGATCTGTGCGAGCTGCGGATTGTTCTGGAGCATCTCGCGGGAGATGTTGAGCGGGAGATCCTCGCTGTCGACCACGCCGCGGATGAAGCGGAGGTAACCCGGCAGCAGATCGGCATCATCGGTGATGAAGACGCGGCGGACGTAAAGCTTCACCCGGCCCTTCCGGTTCGGCTCGAACAGGTCGAACGGTTTCGTCGACGGCGCGAACAGCAGCACGGCGTAGGAATAGCGGCCCTCGGCGCGGTAGTGCAGCGTCATCGCGGGATCGTCGAAGGCGGAGTTGATCTGCTGATAGGCCTTCTTGTAGTCCTCCGCCGTCAGCTCGGATTTCGAGCGCTGCCACAGCGCGCTCGCCGAATTGATCTGGCGCGGTTCGCCCTCACCGGGCACGAGCTCAATGGGAAACAGGATGTTGTCGGAATAGGCACCGACGATGCGCTCGATCTCGTAGGTCTCGAGATATTTCTTCGCGTCGTCCTTCAGGTGCAGGACGATCTCGGTGCCGCGCACCACACGTGCCGCGTCCTCGTCGCTGGCCCGGGCGATCTCGAATCCGGAGCCGCCGGACGAGGTCCAGGTCCAGACATCGCTCTCGCCGGCGCGGCGGCTGATCACGACGATCTTGTCGGCGACCATGGCCATAGGCGCGGAATGTCGGCCAGACGTATTGCCTCAGGAAGTAATGTTACCCGGGATGAAGGTCTCGCAACTGCGGACCGCTCAGCGACTGACGAATCTGATCTCGGTATTCTGCATTGTGAGCTGGCGCATTTTTTGGATGACGATGCTTAATCGTTCAGCGCCAAATGCCTCACCGGAGTTTGTGCTGACCAAAGGTGAAATCCAATTGCTTGATCGGCTCGTCAAAGACAAGATTCCAGTCAGCGCACAACGAAAGACATTGTCGCATTATCTCATCAAGATCGCCAGGCTCGGCGGCTACCTCGCCCGTGCCAACGATCCGCCACCAGGGAATCTGATCATGTGGCGCGGATTGTCGCGAGTCATCGATATCGCAACGGGAGCGACACTCTGACTCAAAAATGTGGGTAATCGTAAGCTTCGTCGTATGCGTACGACATCAGCCCCCGAGTCGGTTCTGCAGCGCCTGCCGATTGGCAACGAGGCTGCTGAGGTTCAGCAGGTGTGGTGCTCGTCCTTGCTCCAATTGCCTAACCAGCGCCCGCGTGCCGTCCACCACGAAGACGCCGCAATCATAAGTGTTCAGCTGCTGGGTCATGCCGCGTGACTCCAGGCGGGCGCCCAGCCTTGCTGCGAGCTCTGCTGCGGGCGTGTTGTTGTATTCCCCCATGGAGTCGTAGCGATAGGCAACCGGCCTTTCGCGGTCGCGGCGATCAACAAACAGCAACGACCAATGGGTGCCGGGGAGATTCGTAGCACGGGCATTGTTCACTGGCAGGAACAGGAAGTCGGCTGTGTCGTCACCATTCTGATCATGGACGATGCGCTGGAATGCGCGTAGCATTTCGCTCTCGGTGCCCAAGCGCAGGCTAACAAGGGTTATGAGAGGATCCACGAACCGCGTCCGGGCGGCGAGATTCGGATTGTCCCCCCCCAACTCTTGCGCCAGGAGCTGGTAATCTCTCAGGACATGCTCGTCGCCCAGCCATTCCGTGTCCTCGAGCACCAGCCCGCGGCCGTGAGACGAGGCTGTCGGACCTAAAGCCCCGATCTGAGCATCGTAGGAGGTGCTCGGAAACGCCGGCACAGAATTAACATCGTCGCGTGATTCAGACGGCGTGGCCGCAGTCAGATCAACCAATGGAGGACCGCCGTAGGTGCTTGAGCGAGCCCTGGCAGCCGGCGCTGGCGCAAAGTGAGCATCGTCGCGCAACTCGGACGGTGTCGGCGCATTCAGAGCAAGAAATGGCTCAAGACCAGCGTAGATGTCTGAGGGAGCCCTGGTAGAGTGCGCTGGCGATGCTTCCAGCATCGGCCACATACTCCAATCAAAGTTGAGCGGCATCTGCGGCGACCAGGTTGAGGCGGACCAGGCAGGTTCCTGCTGTCCAGCTTGGACTATGTCCTGCGCCTGCTCCGGGGGAACCCCGGGCCACGGTGGGCCGTCTTCCACCATCAAACGCAGATCCTGATCATAACCTTCCGGGAGGACCAATGGCCGACTGACAGCTCGCTGCAGCGCCGTGGCATCTTGGTACCCACTCCCCTGCATCGTCGGCTGCGCCTGCCATGGCGATGCACCCAGTTGATGGGTGGGGGCCGACGTCAGCAGGCGACCGCCTGAAGCGACGATCTCGCTCAGTTGCCGCTCAATGGCAACGCCGTGCAGATTGTCTAGGGTCCTCGGCCTCTTCGCTGGCCTCAATTCAGCTGTGTCATGCTCATCGTTGATGAGGACCTCCTTGCTTGGCAGGAGGTTGCTCTTGGCAAGTGCACCGATCGGCTCGTCCGGGAACTGCTGGCGGTCGTAGCCCCAATTCAAGGGACGAATGGACTCTCCGGGATCCGATGACTGGTCATGGCGCGCGGCTGGCTCAAGAAGAGATGACGACGGGCCGGGTTCGTCCATCAGCTCCCAAAGCAAATCCTGATCGTAGCCTTCTACAGGAAGCAGCTCCTTTGGCCAACTGCCCGCGTCCTGCGACGCGCTGTGCTGCGCAGCGGCGCCGCCGACGGGCATCGGCTCCATCAGTGCCGCGTCTTCGGGATCAGGAACGGGGGAAATATGGCGCTCGCGCTCCATCGCTTTAGCGCCAGCCTGCGATTTTCGGAGATCAGCCAGTGCGGCACCGATATTCCGATTACCCCCGGCGTCCTTCCTATAGCTCTCGACATCTCCATCCAACGCCTTGCCGGAAAGCCGAGCAGAAATGCCCTTCTTGTTATTTTCACGCAGGTAGTCACTGAAACTGTTAAGAACAACTGCATAGGTACGTACGGTACCTGTCGCAGCTTTGTTTTTGTACTCTTTGATGAGAGCCACGTCCTGGGGATAAGGATTCAGCTTAGCGCGGCCTGCGATCGGCACGATCCCGCCCGTCGACTGCGAGGTCCGGAGATGATCTATTGCCGCAAGGAGTTTCGCGGGATCACCCTTTCCGATGAACTCGCGCGCATCAATGGTCAACGACTCGTCGTCGAGCCGAGCAGCAATGCCCTTTTTGTCATTTTCGAAGAGCCAGCGGCCAAACCTGCGAAGAGAACCTGCATAATCCTTGGTGGTGGCTTCAGCGGCCCCGCCCTTGATGAGGGCCTCCTCAAGCTCCGAAATAAGGGGAGCGTCCTCGGAATAAAGAGGCTGCTTCCTGCGAACCCCAGTTGATCGAGCCGGCTGCAGCGCCGAGGACGGCGGGCCGGGTTCGTCCATCAGCCCCCAAAGCAAATCCTGATCGTGGGCTTCCGCAGGAAGCAGCTCCTCTGGCCAACTGCCAGCTTCCTGCGACGCGCGGTGCTCCGCAGCGGCGTCGCCGACCCGCCTCGGCTCCGTCAGGGCCGCGTCTTCGGGATCAGGAAAGGGGGAAATATGGCGCTCGAGCTCCATCGCCTTAGCGCCGGCCGACGATTTTCGGAGATGGGTCAGTGCGGCACCGATATTCCGATTACCCCCGGCGGCGTCTTTCCTATAGCTCTCGACATCTCCATCCAACGCCTTGCCGGAAAGCCGAGCAGCAATGCCCTTCTTGTTGTTTTCACGCAGGTAGTCACTGAAACTGTTAAGAACAACTGCATAGGTACTGGCGGTACCTGTCGTTGCTTCGTTTTTGTACTCTTTGATGAGAGCCGCGTCCTTGGGATACGGATTCAGCTTAGCGCGGTCTGCGATCGGCACGATTCCGCCCGTCGACTGCGAGGTCCGGAGATGATCTATTGCCTTAAGGAGTCTCGTGGGATTACCCTTTCCGAAGAACTCGCGCGCATCAATGGTCAACGACTCGTCGTCGAGCCGAGCAGCAATGGACTCTTTGTTATTTGCGACAAGCCAGCGGCCAAAGCTGCGAAGAGAATATACATTGGCCTTGGCGCTGATTTCGGTGGCCCCGCTCTTGATGAGGGCCTTCTCAAGCCCCGAAATAAGGGGACCATCCTCGGAATAAAGTGGCTGCTTCCTCTGCCTTCTCAAAACTCCAGTTGACTGAGCCGGCTGCAGCGCCGAGTGCGACGGACCGGGTTCGTCCATCAGCCCCAAAACCAAATCCTGATCGTAGCCTTCTGCAGGAAGCTTCTCTGGCCAACTGCCAGCTTCCTGCGACGCGCGGTGCTCCGCAGCGGCGTCGCTGACCCGCCTCGGCTCCATCAGGGCCGCGCGTTCGGGATCAGGACCGGGAGAAATATGGCGCTCGAGCTCCATCGCTTTAGCGCCGGCCCGCGATTTTCGGAGATGAGCCAGTGCGGCACCGATCCGCCTATTACCACCGACGTCCTTCTTATAGTCTCCGACATCTCCATCCAACGCCTTGCCGGAAAGCCGAGCAGCAATGCCCTTCTTGTTGTTTTTACGCAGGTAGTCACTGAAACTGCTAAGGGTAAATGCATAGGTACTGACGGTACCTGTCGTTGCTTCGTTTTTGTACTCTTCGATGAGAGCCGCGTCCTGGGGATAAGGATTCAGCTTAGCGCGGTCTGCGATCGGCACGATTCCGCCCGTCGACTGCGAGGTCCGGAGATGACCTATTGCCGTAAGGAGTCTCGTGGGATTACCCTTTCCGAAGAACTCGCACGCATCAACTATCAACGACTCGTCGTTAAGCCGAGCAGCAATGGCCTGCTTTTTGTTTTCAAAGAGCCAGCGGCCCAATCTAAGAAGATGACCTACATTCTCCTTGGCAGTGCGTTTGACAGCCCCCCCTTTGATGAGGGCCTCCTCAAGCCCCAAAATAAGGTCAGCATCTTGGGAATAAAGAGGACGCCTGCGGGTACCGTAAGCCTCTGCTGACTGGCCAGGCTGCAGCGCCGAGGCGCCTGGCATTGGCCCGCCGCCTCCATCCTGCGACGCTGGAGGGCATTCGTGCCCGCTCGCCTGCATGATGGGCTGCGCCTCCGATGGCGATGCGGCGACTTGATGGGGGGGGGCCTGCATCAGCACACCATCACCTGGACGGGTGATCTCGCTTAGCTGCCGCTCAAAGGCCGCCGCGTCTGTCGACGGGGGCACCGGTGCAGTCTCTTGCTGGGCGGCGCTGTTCGATTGTTGCTGCAGTCGGCTAGTTGAGGTGAAATCCATCCGTTCTCACTTTCGAAGATGTAGGCGAATCAGAGCTCGGTTTGGATCTCATGCGCGGGGCAATCGAGACGGCAGCGCGGCGACCAAATCCGCGGCACAGAATGAGCTCTCAACGTTGGATCCAGCAACAAACCACCGTGGGTCCGAACCGTCCGCGCCGCAGGCAGTCGGCCACTCGGATGTTCTTCCCCACAATTTTTGCTATGAGAGGAAGCTGTCGAGTACCTGACGAGCGCTGTCGGGCGACGTAAAAATTGGCTCTGACTCACTTTTGTTGCAGTCTGAACCGCCCCGGGTTTGCCGGAGGCTCCAACTCCCGAGAGGATGGAGCCATGACGAGCAAGACGACGAACAAGTTTTCACCCGAGGTTCGGGCCCGTGCGGTTCGGATGGTTCCGGATCACGCCAGCGAGCACCCTTCGCGGTGGGCGGCGGTGAGATCGATTGCCGCCAAGATTGGCTGCACACCGCAGACGCTACATGACTGGGTCAAGAAGGTCGAGATCGACAGCGGGCAGCGGACGGCGTTCCGACGGAGATGGCCGAGAAGCTGAAGGCCCTGGAACGGGAGAACCGTGAGCTTCGACAGGCCAACGAGATCCTGCGCAAGGCGAGCGCTTATTTTGCGATGGCGGAGCTCGACCGCCGGTCCAAGCCATGATCGCCTTCATTGACGATCATCGTGGGGCGCATGGGGTCGAGCCGATCTGTCGGGTGTTGCCTGATCGCCCCCTCGACCTACCACGCCCATGGGGCCAAACGGCGCGATCCCGCCAGGCTGTCGACGCGCGCCAAGCCGGACGCCGCACTGAAGATCGCTCGCGCGAAGCGCGACGGAAGTCGGCAGTGACGGCTCCGGAATAGGGGGTGTGGAAAAGGTTCGCGTCCTGATCGTGAACTGACAGAAACCGTTGAGCCTGACGGGACGATTTAAAACGCTTCATGGCGTCGCCGCGTCGGCTGATGAGAATTCTCGGCCCAATTGTTGAGAGCTTTGTGGTCGTCCGTGAAGAATGCAGATCGGCCTGAGACGGAGGCAGAAGTTATCTCGATAAAGTATTCGATTTTGCAGGAAAGCCGGGTGTTGGGCCGCGGTTTCTTGCGTTTTGGGATTTTGCTTTCGAGCGATTCGTGATTCCCTGACGGCCGGTCATAGGCATTGAGGACGGCGATGAGAGCGCTTATCGTCTCCCTCAGACCTGTGAGCGTGCCGCGCTCGATGCCACTTGCAGCGGCCGTTCTCGATTATCAGAAGTACCGAGTGAAGACCTTGCCGGAGGTAGCATAGATGTCATTCGGCCCTTTAATTGCGGTTTGTTGTCAAGCTCACATTTTCGAACTCTCCAACGGCAAGGTGGTAGCGCCCGCGCCGTCGGAGCTGGTCGGGGTTGCGGAGACGGCGCGGGCGCGGCATGATACATGCTCTACTGGCCAGGCATTGGACAGTACGGGCTGGTTGATGTCTTCGCCGGGGTCATGGTCCTTTCCGAGGTCGCGCAGCGCCTCATGATGATGTCCGGGTCGGACGCCTCAACGTCTGCAGCGGAGTACGGTCGAGCGCCACCAGCCGAATGAACGAGGTCGCCACAACACCGTCCCAGCGGGACATCGCCAGTCCGGCAGACCGGACCAGGAACTTTACAAAATCGGATCAGGCTTCCTTTGCTTGGCCCCAGTCAAACGATGTGCCGTCGACCCAGATGCAGTGCAGAACAACGGCGATCTTGCGCGCGATGGCGACCTTCGCCTTCCTCATGCCAATCCTCTTGGCGAGCTTCATTCCCCAGGCCTTAAGGGACGACCACTTCTTCGTTCGATAAAGCAGGACGGTCGCGGCCTCGAACAGGTAAGTTCGAAGAAGACGGTCGCCCCATCGTGATATTTTGCCATTGATGTCAGTTTCGCCAGATTGATTGCGCCGAGGTGTAAGACCTAGATAGGCGCCGACGCTCGATGCTGATCGGAATCGCGATGGGTCCGCACGGCGCAGGAAGAGCTCGGCGAACGGATCGGCAAGCGCGGTCTTGCGAAGGTTCCCACCGTATCGCCGGCTGATCCGCTCTCGTTTGCCCGATCGCTCGGCACGGCGGCAAAAACCGCCGAAGTGCGGGGCACGCACCGCCGGCCGAAACGGCGATACAAAAAGCGTATTCGCATGCCCTCGAAGCTCGATCCCCATCTCGCGATCATCGAGAACTGGCTCGCCGTCGAGCCACAGCTCACTGCACTGGCCATCGTGGGCAGGCTCGCCACGATCGATCCTTCGATGTTCAGCGACAAGCAGCATTCGATCGTTCAGCGCCTGCTTCGGTCCCTCCGGCAGAAGGTGGCGGAGACAGCCATCGTATCCATGCCCGTGGATGAAATACGGCCCGAGGCTCGAGACCGGTCTGGGGCAGTTCGTAGACCTTCATCCCGGGTAACATTACTTCCTGAGGCAATACGAGGGGTCAAATTTGCAAACGATGACGTAATTGCGGTCGACGCTCGGGAGGAAGGTACTCTCGCTATAGTCGAGCTCTCGCAATCAAAAGGATTCGGAGCAGCTATGATGAAGCAATACGTTGGGCTGGACGTCTCGCAGAGGGAAACGGCGATATGCGTAGTTGGCGAGATGGGAAAAGTAATCTTCGAAGGAAAGGCCAAATCTGATCCGGTCGCATTGACCAACTTGCTTCGCAAGCATGCGCCTCATGCCGAGCGCATCGGATTCGAAACGGGCGCGATGGCGAGTTGGCTGTGGCATGAACTCCGCAGGGTTGATCTTCCTGTGGTCTGTATCGACGCTCGGCACGCGCACGCAGCCTTGTCGGTGCGCATGAACAAGAGTGATCAAAACGACGCGCGAGGCCTCGCCGAGCTGGTGCGGGTCGGTTGGTACCGGGACGTGAAGGTCAAGAGCGAAGAAAGCCAGAAGATTCGTGCGATACTCGTTGCGCGATTTCGTCTCGTGACCATTCGCCGGGATATCGAGAACCAGATTCGCAGCTTGATCAAGGAGTATGGATTACTATTCCCTCGCGCAATCGGCCTGCAGTTTCGCCACCAGGTCCACGAGCTCTTGGGCGATGATCATCAGCTCCTGAGCGTGATATCCCCGCTCTTGTCGATCCATGAGAACGTGTGTCAGCAACAGAATAAGTTCGATGACCAAGTCCGCCGGTTGGCAAAACAGGACGAGACGACGCGCCGTCGGATGACGGTCCCGGGTGTTGGCGTCGTGACTGCCCTAACTGTCCGCCATACGATCGATGATCCCTCACGCTTCCGATCCGCTTCGACAGTTGGCGCCTATCTGGGGCTTACGCCGCGACGCAACCAATCTGGCGAAACTGACACCAACGGCAAGATATCCCGTTGGGGCGATCGACTTCTACGGACTTACCTATTCGAGGCCGCAACCGTTCTGCTGTACCGAACAAAGAAATGGTCTTGCCTCAAGGCCTGGGGCATGAAGCTCGCAAAGCGGATTGGGATGAGGAAGGCAAAGGTAGCCATTGCCCGGAAGATCGCCGTAATCCTGCACTGCATCTGGGTGGACGGCACATCGTTCGACTGGGGGCAGGCGAAGGAGGCATAATCCTATTTTCTAAGCTCCTGGTCCGGCCCCGCCGGACTGGCGATGTCCCGCTGGGACGGTGGTCGTGGCGACCTCGGTCAATCGGCTGGTGGCGGTTCGTCCGCACTCCGCTGCAAACGTTGAGGCGCTCGATCCGGACATCATCATGAGGCGCTCGCGACCTCGGAAAGGACCATGACCCCAGCTACGACATCAATCCATTTACGCCGGAGCAGCCAACGACATCGATTATCCAATCCCGTCAGGCGATCGTGTCGCCATCCGCGATCGCTCCGTCTCCGCAACGCGACCAGCTCCGACGGAGCAATCGCTACGGGCGTGCCACTGGAGAGAAAGAATGACAGCTTGACAACAACCCGCAATTAAAGGGCCGATTGACAGGCCTGATGGGGACGCTGCTGCGCTACCCCTACGAAGTGCGCGATCCGAAGGAGTATTTCGACGAAATCGATGACGTCAAAGTCACCAAGGATATGCTCGAACTGGCCCGGCACATCGTCGAGCAGAAGGCCGGCAACTTCGAACCCGACAAGTTCGAAGACCAGTACGAAACGGCGCTGGTCGATCTCATCAACCAGAAGCGAGCGGGCAAGCCGATCACTCCGAAGGAGCGCCCGCGCGGCGAGAACGTCGTCGATCTGATGGACGCGCTGCGCAAGAGCGTCGGCGGCGCGGCGAAAGTCGGCGTGAAGTATCCGGTGACGCCTGCCGCCGGGTGCCCGGACCGGCTCCGGCGTTGGCGAACAGCCGGGCCTCCGGCACCGTGTCGGTGACGTCGTCTGGCAACGGCCAGGTCAGCCCCGCCGCCTCGAACCGGCGGATCGTCAACCGCACCGTCGAAGGGGCCGTGCCGACCCGCCGCGCAATCTCGCGGGTCGGCATCCCGGCCGACTTCAATCTGATCATATCGCGCACATGGCGCACCGCAAACCTCTCCGTCGGCATCCAGGTCCCCTTCGCAAAGCCGAAAGGCGGGACCGTATCGGAGCCAGAAGAGGCCTCGTCACCCCGGGCGACATCATCCCGGATTGGTGGGCGACATCGAGCGGAATGAGCATACTGGCCGATCTTGGTGGTGATCACATGTCTCGGCCTTGCTTTTAAACATCTAATCCGGCCTCTGATCGAGCAAGTCAAACGGAGAAGGCCCGGGACCAAAAGCCGCCCATGAGTAAGGGCGCCTCAGTTGGCGGCCTCTTTATTATCATCGTCGTCGTATTCAAATGACAGCTGAGTTGGGTCAAGAACGAATAGCGTCCTACGTCAGCTTACGCCGTTCGCTCTCAGCCCTATTCGCCGCCTCGAGCTGCCCTGCGATGTAGTCGGAGATATCGCCGATCTCAGCCTCCAAGTCCGCTTCCGGTATACCTTGTTCCTTGGCAGCATCGATGAGGCGGCGGCTCAGCTCGGCCACATCCTGCGACGCGCCGACAGTCCGATACTGTTCGACAGCGTGAACGCTATTCTCGATCCAGAAATCGATAAACTCGCGCGCCTTGCTCATCGTGCATCCTCTCCGCCAACCTCAAGACCAGCGTTAGCGCCGGTGAGCAAACGCAGCAAGGCCACCTCGAAGCCGGAGACGCCTTTGGCGAAATTTATCACTTCGCCCCAGTCCAGTCGGCGCGGAGATATCGTACCAGTCCACAATCCGGGAAGATCGGCAAGTTTCAGCCGGCTGTTGTGATGCTGACAGCCAACGCAGAAGACCAAGCACCCGTCTTGAAGCCATTTCGGTTCGACGACAGGGCCGGTCCAGTAACGAAGGTGACGAGCGGGCTTGTGACGCCAAGGCAGCCGACTCCATCACGATCTCCAGGGCTCTGGTGAATGGGCACCGCGTGGCCTACACCGCGTGGCCTACCATGTCATGCCAATTCGGAACGACGTGCACGGCGCCAACCGTGCCGCATTGCCGTGCACACAAGGCGCCCGCCGGCGAGCCATTCCGCAGGGCAGCTACCAGATGGCAAGAAGCGGCCGGACCATTTCGTGTAACGACGATGAGCCATCGCGGATGATCGCGCACGATACGGCGTGGAGTGAAGCCGCTAGGGGGCGCTCGGCAAGGTCCCCAGAGGCACCAGGCTTTGGTCGGAGGCGCGCCAGCCCGGTCGCAGTGCTGCCCGCGCTCCGCCCACTGGCACCGGTAGCCGGCGTTGCGAAGGAGACCTGCTCTCGCCATGCCCGACGCGCTCCTTGCGGGAAAGGCCGAGTTCGCCAGCAGTGGCGTTATGTTCTCCTCCGGAACATGCCCAACGCTTCCGGGATTGTTCTGCCGCCTTGCTACTTCACCATGCTCCTGCGCGGCGTCAGGCTCGTCAGCGAGACGACGCTTTGCGCCCGATGCGCGGTTTCCGGCCGAGGCGGAAGCGGCTCTATCGATTTTTCGCGATCTTCAGATCGTGGATGTGCCTGGGCGCCCGACCATCGACGAGTGTTGCCTGCCTTGGGTCTGATGCGGGCTTCGTGAATGTCTTTGTGAGTAAGACCGATCTCGGTAACGCTCGCCCAGCGTGGAAGAATTAGGCTTGCCAGCGCTCTTGATCTCTCCCCCGCTCCTGCGCGGCGTCGTATTCATCCGCTAGCCGCGCGCTTCGCCTGCGCCTCGATCTCAAGCGCATTTGCCTGCGCGCGATAGGCGGCGCCGCTGCCAACTGTCGGGCCACCTCGGGCGGGATCTCGATCGCTTTTCGGCTGATCGACATGCCCGTAAAATAGGTATTTGGGGCCCGTCTGGCGAATCCAAACGAAGCGGCCCCAGCAACCCTTGGAGGCCCGGGGGGCGATTGCTGGGGCCACATGGCCAGTCCCGCGTCAGTCGAGATTGGTTAGCTTGATCGCACACCAAATCCGAAGAAGAGACAATCGCGAACCAGAGTTCCGCGTCTTGACGCCGGGGAACAGTGGTAAAATTACCACCATGCCAGGGCGCGACGCCGCCCGCTTAAAATACACGCCGGCGACGTCGGCTCTAGCCCCAGGATGTAAAGTGCAAAATCCTGACGAGCATTAAGACTGCGCAGGCGCAAACGTTTCGTACCCAAGAGGGGGTAGCCTGCTGGGTGCAGTGGACCCTTTGCTGAGGACCACCGGGTCCGGTTCTTAAGTGGAGCTGCTGCCGTTCGTTCTTCCCAATACTTTACGCTACTCTTGCTTGCTGCTGTTGTGGCTGTGGGGATGTGGGCAACGCGCAGCGTTGTCCAAGCTTCTCGCTTGCGAGAAGCGTCATATCCACAGCCTCTTCGCCGAATGCGCCCCGGCCTGCCAGACCGCCATCGGCGCGCGAATTTCCAGCGCCTGATGGGGTCGGGCGATTCCGGCTTTGGCCTCGTGGCCATCCGAATAACCCTTGAGATAGATGTCCTCGTATTTGAGCGAGCGCCACAGCCGCTCGATGAACACGTTGTCCATCCAGCGGCCGCGACCGTCCATCGAGATCCTGACGCCGGTGGCGGCCAGCGTGCCGGTGAAGGCCGCGCTGGTGAACTGGCTACCCTGGTCGGTATTGAAGATCTCAGGCCGGCCGAGGCGCGCCAAGGCCTCTTCGAGCGCAGACACGCAGAACGATGTGTCCATCGTGTTCGAAAGGCGCCATCCCAGTACCGCACGGCTCGCCCAATCGATGATCGCCACCAGATATAGAAAGCCCTGGCCGGTCGATCACCATATGGCGCAGGAGATACGGGAAGATCTTGTGTCCCGGCGCCGGCTTTGTGGTTCTGGGCTTTGGTCCCAGCGCCGCGATGCCCATCTTGCGCATCAACCGCTGCACGCGCTTGCGATTGATGCGACGGCCTTCGGCATTGAGCATCGCCGTCATCCGCCGCGAGCCCAGGAACGGCCAGGCCGTGAACAGCTGGTCGATGCGTCGCATCAGCTCAAGGTCGTTGTCATTGGCCGGCCGCGGCGGCCTATATACGCTCGATCGCGCAACGCTCAGCAGTTGGCATTGCCGGCGGATCGATAGACTCTCATGATCGCGCTGAAGCAATCCTCGGCGATCCGGCGCGCTCATCTTCCGGACCTCCTGGCTAAGAACTCTTGCTCGACCGTCAATTGTCCGATCTTCGCGTGGAGCTTCTCGACCTCCAGTTCGTGGGCCGCCTCGCCATCCCGACCAGCGTGTGAATCGGCGTGGGGTCCGGACGCCGATCGGCGCCCCAAGTGCTTGATTGACTTCGCGCGTGCGGGGTCAATGTTCAGCGTCGATTCACACCCACGGGTCGGACTGCGCGACGCGCAGCGAAGGATCGTTAATGCCGCTGCCGCGCACTCTGTGGCGCGGCCCCCTTCAGGCCGCAGCCATGCTGCTCCCTACCGCGGTAGCGGTTTAGTGCAACATTCATTCTGGCAACCTCGGCCCGACATAGTTCAACAACGATCGGGACATCCCCGATGTGCGCCGTTTCCTGGCACTTGCTCGGGCTGTCTTTTTCGTTCCCGAACTGACCCGAGTCGCACGATGTAAGGCGACATCTGTCTTCGCTGCTCGTTTGGTCTTTCTGGCAGATATCTTGCCTTTTTGCGCCTTGGACTGTTGGGGTCTCTTTGCGACTGTTAAGGCAGGATTTGGGGTATGAGGAGTTTCGGCCATCTCCAGCCCGAATAGAGCGGCGACATCGCCTTCATCAAGCACCTTCGCCGCGCCTGGCGCCGTTGTTAGCGGAGAATCCTGTCCAGCGCTGGCGAGCATTTCAGTTTCATCCACATCACGCAGCACAAAAAGAAGCTGAGGCTTTTCATCTAGCCGGGCGCCGACACCATACAGTGCTGCCGCAACGTGCTTGCACATGTCCGCCCAATCTGGACAGCTGCAGGACAGCTTGATTTCCGTCGGCGACGGAAACAGGCCGTCACCCTCTCGACAGACCCGGTCCATCACGCCTTTCGCCAAGCGGCCCTGCAGGAGCTCAACTAGCGAATCGACGGTCCCGGCGCAGTCCCGACAGATGGATTTCCAGCGTGCCCGCGTAACCGGTGCAATGACAATTTTGATTTGGTAGAGCTCAGACCCGGCGACCATTGCCGATATCTCGCCCTTGGCAATTTGCAGGTCGATAACGGAGCCGTTTCGGACATAGGTCCGGCCGCGCGGCAAGCGGTTCTCATAGTCGCTGTATCGTTCAAGGTTGACGCACCAAGATCTGCCCCAGAAGCTCTTGGTAATTGTGCGGCCCTCGATCCTCACGGGCGCAACGGATCGTCCCTGCTTCTTGAGCTTGGCCAACTTGCGTTCTGCCTGTCGCCGCTTCTCAGCTACCGGCACGTAAGCATGCCACCCGTAGTAGCTCATTCATCCCCTTCCTTCATCGCCGCACCCAAATCGAGAGTCACGAGTCTAAGCAACTCCTCATCTTTCATCTCAGTCAACAGGATGTCAGCTCCGCCGCTAAGAAAATCCCCAGCCAATTGTTTCTTCGACTCAATCATATGGTCGATCTTTTCCTCCACGGTGCCGCGACAAACGAACTTGTGCACAAGCACGTTCTTGGTCTGTCCAATCCGGAAGGCACGGTCGGTAGCTTGGTTTTCGACAGCCGGATTCCACCACCTGTCGAAATGAATGACATGCGAGGCCGCTGTGAGATTGAGCCCGGTGCCGCCTGCTTTGACCGAGAGCACGAAGAACGGGACGTCTTCGTCTTCCTGAAATTGGCGCACCAGGTCCTTGCGCTTCTTAACCTCTGTCTCACCATGCAGGACGAGGCCGGGCCTTCCGAATATGGAGCCCAGGAACGCCACTAGTGGCGCCGTTGACTCCTTGAACTGGGTGAAGATAAGTGCCTTCTCCTGCCGGGCGGCAACCACTTCCGCGATGTCGCGCAGACGCACAAGCTTACCGCTATCCTCCTCATTCCACGCACCGTCGCCGAGCCACTGTGATGGATGGTTGCAGATCTGCTTCAAACGCATGAGAAAAGCTAGGACGATACCTCTCCGCTTTATTCCATCGACCTCTTCGAGATGGCCGGCCAGTTCCGCCACTGCTTGCTGATAAAGCGCCGCCTGCTTGCGGCTCAAGGGGCAGAAGGTTTTCACCTCGGTCTTGTCGGGCAGGTCGGCAATGATGCTCTTGTCGGTCTTCAGCCGTCGCAGGATATAGGGGCGCACCAGTTGGCGGAGCGGACCGTAAGGGTTATGTGGCCGGTCGGCGAGGCGTTTGACGAATGCCGAAAACTCCTTCGACGATCCCAACAGGCCAGGATTGATAAAGTCGAAGATCGACCATAGGTCGCCGAGCCGATTCTCGATGGGCGTGCCGGTCAGCGCAATGCGCATTTCTGCCTTGAGCCTCTTGACCGATTTTGTCTGCTTAGCGCCCGGGTTCTTGATGGCCTGTGCTTCATCGAGCACCACAAACCGCCATGATGTAGTTTCTAGCCAAGGCGTACGCGTCAGAAAGCCGTAGCTCGTGATTACGAGATCGACATCTGCGCATCTGTCCGCACTGTAAGTGTTCAGTTTCTCGGACGGCGCAGCCGATGGATGGACCACGACTGTTTTCAAAGTTGGCGCAAATCGGGAAATCTCGGCGGCCCAATTGGCTAACAACGAGGCGGGGGCTACGAGCAGGCAAGGTTTCCGAATTGCCATGTCCTCATTCTTGATCACCAGCAGCAGCGACAACACCTGGATGGTTTTGCCGAGCCCCATATCGTCGGCAAGGCAAGCCCCAAGCTTGAGCTGCGTTAGCAGATAGAGCCATTGCACACCCGACTGCTGATAGGGTCGCAGCGTACCCTGAAAATGTTGACCGGGGTCGACCCGCATGAGCCAATCGGGATGGCGCAGGGTCGCCAGCGTCTCCGCCAGCCAGGGGCCGGCAACGGTCTGGCTCCAATCGATGTCGGCTGGTGCGGCAGTTTTATCTCCGGCAATGCCAGCCCCAGCCAGCAGACGCATCGCCTCACCGAACGAAAGACCATCGGCGGCGGCGCGGCGCTCGATGGCCTCAAATTGCTCGAGTGTGCGATGCAGTCGTTCATGATCGACCTCGACCCACTTGCCACGGATTAAGGTCAATCCATCGGAATGCGCCAGGAGTCGCTTGATCTCGGCCTTCGAGAGGCTTTCGCCCTCGAGCGTCACCTCCATTCGGAAGTCGAGCAGCGCGTCCATCCCCAGCTGTGATGGCGCATTGCCCCCGACCGTTGCTTTCACTTGCGGGCGTGCGGGGTGGTTCATGCGCCAACTCGCTGGCATTCGCACGACCACCCCGGCGCTTTCGAGCGCGGGAACATCCTTCAGGAATTGCAGAGCCTGTTGTGGGCTCCAGCGCAGCGGGTGAAAGATATCGCCGGCATCGACCATGGTCTTCAACCAAGGGCAACTTTCGGCGGCACGCTGGACGGGCATCAGCAGCGAGAGCAGGCGTTGGCGGTTCCTCGCACCGGAATACTCCTGCAAGGCCTTGCCGAGCGGCAGATGCTGGGCCTTGGCCTCAGCCGAAAGTCGGGTCGTGTAGGTCGCAAGAAACGCGAACGGGGCTTCTTCGTCCTTCCGGTTCTCCGCGAGGTTGAAATGAACGCGCCCAACCAAATTCCATGCCGGATGACGGCTCTTGAGGAACTCCTGCACGGAGAGCTTGGCCTGCACCAACTCGGCATCAAAGGCCGCATCCATACCTCGCCAAAGATTGGCCAGGACAGACGTCGTCAGGTATTCCGCGCCGGTCATCGGCGGAACGGCCGCTGCCATCGTGTCCAGCTCGCCATCGGCGGGGATTGGCACAGGCGGCTTGGTCCGGCCGTCTCCAACACTAGGAAGAGCGCACAGTGCAGTCATGTAGCGCATTCCAAGCTCTCGCCAATACGACAACACCGGCGGGAGAACCGTCGCGACTTCGTCGGCGCCGAGCCACAACAATCCGTGCCCTGAGCCCCGTAAAAATGCTTTCTCCAGCCGCAAGCCCTGATCGGGCTCCAACGCAGGAGCTTGCGCCGTTTGTCGCAGCGTCAGCAAACCATGCGGGGTGAGAACGGGTTCCAGCGTCATCATGACGGTGGGACCTTACGACCCCACCGGAAATGTTGGCGATTTTGGTGGTGAGCGGCGCGCCACATCGAGAAGTAATTTGCCATTCTGTCACGAAGTACCGAGGATGGCGCGGTCAGCAATTCCTTGACCAGAATGAACTGGAGAACGCACTCCGCGACTGCGGCCGGAATCTCAAGAAGAAAACCATCATCTTTCAAAACATCAACGTTCCTTTCGCTTTGCGAAAGCTCGATTTGCACCAAGTTTGCGCCAATCTCATCCGGCGTGAACATGCGCCTCACCTCGGAAAAGAACCGCGGCAGTTCCCGCGCGAAGTCGGGGATGTCTGGAGGCAGTACTGGTAAAACTCATCAACTTCTCACCGACAAGGTAGTCGAAGGCCGCCGTGAGCCCGAATCGCGCCTTGATCGTTTGAGCCGCTTCGCACTGTTCAATCCAAATCTTATGCGCTTTGCGCACATTCATCGTCGGCCCTCATCTTGTCGGCATCGACGCTATTCTTGACGCCAGCCACTCGTTCAATTTCGACCACCTTCGCCGCCCCGAAACGTTGCGAACCGCGATGGCAACGGCCTTCTTCTGACCGACCAGAACTACCAGTTGTTTGCCCCGGGTGACGCCGGTATAGAGCAGGTTTCGTTGCAGCATGGTGTAGTGCTGCGTCATCACCGGGATCACTACGGCAGGGTATTCTGAACCCTGGCTCTTATGGATAGTTGCTGCGTAGGCCGGCACCAGCGTGTCGAGCTCGCCAAACTCATAAATGACCGAGCGGCCGTCGAAGCTTGCGGTGAGTTCGCTGTCTTCGGAACTGACATCGTCGATATAACCGATGTCACCGTTATAGACCTCCTTGTCGTAATCGTTTTCGATCTGCATCACTTTGTCGCCGGACGCGAACGTCGAACCGAAGCGTTCGACCTTGCGCTCGCCGGCGGGGTTCAGAGCCGTCTGCAGTTCGATGTTTAGCGAGCGCGCACCGACGCCGCCCCGGTTCATTGGACACAGAACCTGAATGTCGCGAATTGGGTCGAGGCCGAAGCGATTGGGGATCCGTGTCTTCACCAACTCGATGATACGCTGTACGGCGGTTTCTGGATCGCCTGCTTGCACGAAGTAGAAATCGCTATCCGTGCCGGGCAGGCTGAGATCGGGGATAGCCCCCTGATTGATGCGATGTGCGCTGATGATGATGCGGCTTTGCGCGGCCTGCCGGAACACCTCGGTGAGACGCACCACCGGCACAGCACCGGATGAGATGACGTCGGCCAGCACTTGGCCTGGCCCAACCGAAGGAAGCTGGTCGATGTCGCCGACGATCAAAAGGGCAGACTTGTCTGGCACTGCCTTGATGAGTGACTGCATCAGCATGACGTCTACCATTGAGGCTTCGTCGACAACAAGCAGGTCGCAGTCGAGCGGATTGTCTTCGCCGCGCTTGAAGCCGCCGCCCTTGGGGTCAACCTCCAGCAACCGGTGGATCGTCCTAGCCTCAAAACCGGTCGCCTCGGTCATGCGCTTGGCGGCGCGGCCGGTCGGCGCGCATAGCAGGAGCCTCACGCCCTTTGCTGCGAGAATGCGGAGAATACCTTTGACGATGGTGGTCTTGCCGACACCAGGACCGCCGGTCATGACCAACGCTTTGGACATCAATGCGAGCCGGATCGCAGCGACCTGGCTTTCGGCAAGGGTAAGCCCGATCCGTTGCTCGACCCAAGGCAGTGCCTTGTCTGGATTGATCCAGGGCCAGGGCAGTGTGCCATTCGCAAGCCGGATCAGCCGCTCGGCAATCGAGCGCTCCGCCCGATGCAGGCCCACCAGAAATACGCAGGACGTTTCGCCTACGCTGTCTGCGATGACCGTGCCTGCTGTCCGTTCGAGATCAAGCGCAATGCGCACCAGTTCCACCGGGACCTCAAGCAGCTTCTCGGCAAGCGGCACCAGTTCATCCGTCGGCAAACCGCAGTGCCCTTCGTCCATCGCCTCGGTCAGCCCATAGGAGATCCCGGCCCGAACCCGGATCATTGCGGTCTTTTCGATGCCGAGTTTCATCGCGATCGCGTCGGCAGTCTTGAAGCCGATGCCGCGAATGTCGCGCGCGAGGCGGTAGGGGTTCTCGGTCATGACCTGTACGGCGTCCGCGCCATAGGTCTTATAGATGCGCACCGCCCGCGCTGTGCCGACGCCATTGCTGTGCAGGAAGACCATGATTTCGCGAACGATCTTCTGTTCAGCCCAGGCGGCCGTGATCCGGTTGGCCCGAACCGGGCCGATGCCCGTTACCTCGCGCAGCCGTTCGGGCTCCGCCTCGATGGTATCGAACACCTTCTCACCGAAGGCGCGCACCAGCTTCTTGGCATAGACTGGCCCGATGCCGCGGATCATCCCGGAGCCGAGGTATTTCTCGATGCCGTCGAGCGATGTCGGTTCCGAGGTCTTTAAGAACTTCGCCCTGTACTGTTGGCCATGGGTGCGGTCATTGACCCATTCGCCCGATGCGGTAATCCACTCGCCAGCGGAGATCACCGCGGCGTGCCCGACTACAGTGACCAGTTCGCGGTGACCGCGCGCCTTGATCCGCAAAACGCAGTAGCCATTCCCGTCGTTGTGGTATGTGACGCGCTCAACAAGGCCAGCAAGAACTTCCCGGCTTGATGGTTCCGGCTGCGGTTTCATGCGGATCGTCGCATCATCTGCTCCGTCGCCGAGAGCACCATTTGTGGACAGCTCTCTTCCCCGAACCCAATTTGCTCAGTTGGATCGTCGTTGGCAAGCCACCACGGTGGTCACCCCCTTCGGAGCCCACCGAGTTGGCATGCATAGCGCGACTGCATGGCCGATCAATGGGCGTCCGGCGATATGTGTCGGTAGCCGCCGTGCGGTGTAAGAATCGAACTGTAAAGGAGACCAGCCAGTCGTGATTTCGCTTTGCGGTTACCGCCGGCCGCGGCAATCTTGGTCTCGACCAGCAGCCGATCAATCTTGGCTGCGCTGACGCCGAGCACCAGTGCTCAATCGGCCTGGTCCGAGCTTGAGCCGGCCATGCCGCTCCAGCGAAGGCAGCAACGTCGGAATCATTACCCTGAGCCGCTTGCCGCAGATCCGATCCGAGGCCTCCCATAGCGCCACCAGTGTGAATCTGCGTGGGCTCCGGACGCCGATCGGCGTCGCAAGTGCTTGACTGACTTCGCGCGTGCGGGGTCAATGTTCAGCGTCGATTCACAATCGCCCCCCGGGCAATTACGGGTGCCGCAACGCGCGCCTTGCAGTTGCGCTGCGGAAGACGCAAAAGGAGGGCAATCTTAGCATCGGCTTTTTTAATTGGGTTACAAAAGCAAAAGATCACCAAAGACCAGCTTCATGAATTGATCCTAGAACGGTTTGGACTGATCAACTTCTTTCAGGTCAGCGAGGACAGGCAGCTCGGGTTCCGCACAACTGTGGTAGCGGCGCCGGCGGATCTCTATGAGTTACATTCTCGGCTCGAACGTATTTGCAGTGAGTTGCGGCCAAGATTTGAGTTAGAGTGAGTCACGACCTCAGGCGGGATCTTCGAGGGGCTTTCGGCTGATTGGCGTTGGTCGAAGTATCTATATCTGGGCTCCGGTGTGTGTGCGTAAGTTCACAGAAGCATCGCAGACCGGGTGCTACATATTCTTCGCGAATATTATTGCGGTCGTTCATAGTGGGTGACGGAGTTTACGGAGAATTACATGGCACCGATACAGGCTAGGTTCCTCGTACGAAGAGGTAGCGTCGACTGGATGGTTTATGATCGGGATCGCAAGGGGGCGGCCCAACTGAAGGATTACAGCTTGGCTGAGAAGCTGACGAAGGAACAAGCTGAGCAGATTAAGCAGCGGCTGGAGACGGCTTGACCGACGTTTGCAAGGACTGGTGCTCGCACAACGTCCAGATGGACGCGGCGAGATGGCCGGACGAGATGCCGCTATCCGATCTCCAGCCGCGGTTCACTTGCTCAGTCTGAGGCAAGCGCGCAGCTCAATCATTCGTTCGGTCGATGAGCCGCCAAGGATGGGTACGCGCGGCTGACGGGGGCTACCCTGCCCAAGTTTGGCCGAAATGGCCCCCATGCTGGTACGAGCCATCTAAGGGGCTATCCGTTGTGTGGTTGAGCCTTGGCGGTGTCGTCCGGCAACGTCGTCGCCAAGGCTCTCACGCGCGCATTCGGTCAATGGGTGCGAAGTGGTGGCGGCCGGAGTGTGCAGGCTAGCTGAAGCATCATTCCAACGGCCGCGCTAAACTCGCGAGCGTTTGTGATCTTACAAATGTCACAGCCGCTGGTTAGAAACGTATCTACTGATTAGCACGGGCTCTTTCAATTGGCCATATTGCGATGGCGGCGAGCGAAGAGCGCGCTCGCCGAATCCGCGGCGGCGCATCGCAAAGGAAGAGTGCAGATGTTCAAGAGACAGGTGTCGGGCCGCAAGCTTAAGTGCGCAACCAAGCGACGTCGAGCGAAGCCGAAGCGGACAGCGCGTCGTCAACTTGACGGAGCGTTCAACTTTGCAACGCGCGTATTTTCAGATTTCGACCCGACCACGGGGGTCGAGGGTGAAATACGGGACCGCATGGTCAGGACGGCTGAAGGACGCTTCTATTTGATAGAAGGTCCAGACATCAAGCCGAGTGCTCGTGAAGTCGTAACGCCTTATAGGCTCGAAGATGTCTTTGCGTGGTTGCAGGATTGTCCGGAGCAAATCGAGCGGACAGTGATCGTCGGCAACGCCAACTGCAATCTTTTTGAGCGCTGAGTTCTGCTTTGGGCGACTAAGGCGCGGGGCGTCAGACGACGCCCTGCGTATAACCGAACTCCCGTGGGTTTCGTCAGCTTTCCGAAAGCTTGCCCGAACAATAAGCTGTTGCAGTGAGGATCAATTACGACAACGCCCCCTCCGACGGGCAGAGTCCGGCCAGTAGCGCGATGCGCTGACCGGCGCTGCTACGACTGCTTACGGCCGCTTTAGCTGCTGAAGGACCCGCCTCTTTCGCTGCTGACGAGAAAGCGAGTGAGCCAGTCAGGCGCCCCCCGAGCGCGCCCCCAAGGGAAAACCCACCGGGAAAATGTCTCGTCAATGCATTGTCGGAGACTCCTCGGCAGCAATTCAAGTCACATGGTCGTCTTCGTCGTAAGCGGCAAAGAAACCCCGTCTGGCGGAGTGGTAAGCGATCGGCTATCGGCTGCTGAGTTTGTGAGCCGATGTGAGCTTCTATGTCTGCGCCTAGTTCTGGAACTAGAACCTTCCATATGATCGAAGCGGTCGCCGACCGTCTTGAGGGAGCGCCGCGGCAGCTTCGCCGACGCTGGTCGGACGAGTTCAAGGCGCAAATTGTGACAGAGGCGCTGGAGCCTGGCGCGAGCGTCTCGGCGATCGCCCGCCGGATCGGCATTCACCCGTCGCAGCTGTTCGCTTGGCGCCGTGATGCTCGGGCCGAGCGGCATTATCGGTCGCGGCACTCGAGTTGCGAGGGCGTGGTGGCGTCTGTGGCAGGCACAGTGATTGAGATTGCCATTGGCGAGGTCGTCGTGCGTGCCGGCGTGGACGTCGACGAGGCGCACTTGCAGCGAGTGATCCGGGCGGTGCGTTCGGCATGATTCCCTCGGGCGTGAAGGTGTTCCTCGCCAGCCATCCAGTCGACTTCCGCAAGGGTATCGATGGCCTGGTTGCGCTTGTGCGCGATGCGGGCTCAGATCCGTTCGACGGTGCGCTTTATGTCTTCCGGGCCAAAAGAGCCCAACACTCGACATTCTGCATACAGTCTTCGAAGCGCGAAGATTGCGTATCCGTGGCATCCGCTTTTTGGGCGGACGCTTCAGGTGGCACCGTTCCGACGCGGCAAGGAGCTGAAATGCATCTACACAGAGGAGCGGCGTGGGTTTAGCCGCGAAGTTCCCAATTGGATGCTCGACGAAAGCTACTGCGCCGGCATGGCGCTAGGACCGCCGCAGGTCAGTATTGAGGGGCTGAACGAATTTGCTGCTGTTCTGAAGCTTCTGGGCGCGACTCAGGCGTCGGGCGCACAATCCCGTCCTTCTTTGAAGAGGGAGAAAGGACGTGCGGAGAAAAAGCCAATATCGCGAGCCGATGCAACTGGGTCTGGATCTGCGTCTTCGGATTCCCCAGAACCCGCTGGGCGCCAATCCCAAAGGTCTGATCGAGGCGCTCGCCGATCTGTTGCTGGAAGCGGCTGGCGTCGAACCCGCTCAGATGTCGGGAGGTGACCATGAGTGTCAAGATCACACGTGATCACCTCGACCGCGCCGCCGTCGTCTATGTTCGCCAATCGACAATGTCCCAAGTTATGGGGAATCTCGAAAGCCAGCGGCGGCAATATGACTTGGCGCAGGCCGCGGAAACCGCCGGATTTAAGTCGGTGGCGGTAATTGACGATGATCTTGGCCGCTCAGGCTCTGGCAGCACTCAACGGCCCGGATTTGAGCGGCTTGTGGCGATGGTTTGTTCGGGTAACGTCGGTGCCGTTTATTGCATTGAGGCGTCGCGGCTGGCGCGCAATGGACGCGACTGGCATCACTTGATCGACCTATGCGCCCTCGCGGGCGCGTTGGTCATTGATCCCGACGGCGCCTATGATCCGCGGCTTGTCAACGACCGCCTGCTTCTCGGACTGAAGGGAACGATGTCGGAGTATGAGCTGAGCCTGCTTCGCCAACGTGGAATCGCCGCTCGGGACTCTAAGGCCAAGCGCGGCGAGTACCGCTTCATGCTTCCACCTGGATTTTGTTGGAGTGAACTCGGCAAGATCGAAATGGATCCCGACGAACATGTGGCGGGATTGGTTCGACTCGTCTTCACGAAGTTCCGCGAGCTCGGTAGCGCCCGGCAGGTCTTTCTTTGGCTGCGTGCTGCCGACATCAAAATGCCTGTGGTTCTAAAAAACGTTCAAATCTACAAGCTCAGCTGGAAGGCGCCGGCCTATCACACGGTGATGCAGATCCTGCACAATCCGCTCTATGCTGGCGCCTATGCGTTTGGCCGAATCGCCCAGAAGACACGGATCGTGGACGGTCGCGCCCGCAAGGTCAGCGGGTTCAAAAAGCCGCGGGAGGAATGGAATGTTCTCCTGCGCGACAATCATCCCGGCTATGTCAGCTGGCAGGAGTATGAGGACAATCAGAGGCTGCTGCTGGAAAACGCCCACATGAAGAAGAACTGCTCGCGAAAATCGGCGCGCGGGGGACGCGCACTTCTGACCGGATTGATGCGGTGCGGCCATTGCGGGCGGATGATGCGTGTGTTCTACGGCCAGGCCAAGGGGAATGCCCATCGTTATCAATGCCGCGGCGATGACGCCCATGTCGGCGCTGGCCTATGTATCGGCATCGGCATCGGCGGGGTGCGGGTCGATCGTGCGGTCGCGCTGCAAATCCTTGAGGCCGTCTCCGATCGGGCTGTTGAAGCAGCGATATTGGCGTCCGACCAGGTTGAGCGCTCAAGACAAGAGATCATCACGGCCGTCGAACGGGAGCTTGAGGTCGCACGCTACGAAGCGTCTCTTGCCGCACGCCGGTACGAGCTTGTGGATCCGGCCAAGCGCCACGTTGCCCGCGAACTCGAGGCGCGCTGGAATGGCGCATTGGAGCGGGTTGCCGAGCTTGAAGGTCGTATAAAGGAGCTGCGCACCGCATCGGCGGAAAGTCCCAAGATCGACCGCGCCCTGCTTCTGCAACTTGCGCATGATCTTCCGCGGGTTTGGAATGCACCGTCCACGGACACGCGCACCAAGCAGCGGCTGGTTCACATTGTGGTCCGAGAGATTGTTTGCGATCTCGATAGGAACACCAATGAGGCGGTTCTGCTCATCCACTGGACCGGCGGCCGGCACACGGAGGTTCGCGTTGCTCGCGTTAAGACGGGCCGATATCCGGGCGACATGGCACCGACTGCCGTTGACGCACTTCGTAAACTCGCTGGTCATTGGCCTGATCGAGAGCTCGCCGTGTCGCTCAATCGGATGCGCTGCAAGACCGGCGACGGCGAGACCTGGACGACTGTTCGCGTGCGGGAAATGCGCGAACGCCTGGGCTTGCCGGAATACGACCCCGCATCGTCCGACGGCAAAATGATCAGCCTTGCGAAGGCTGCGGCACACTTTGGAATTTGTGTCGGATCAGCAAAGAGCTTGGTGCTGAAGGACATCTTGCCGGCCACACAAGCAATCAAGGGCTCGCAATGGTTGGTTCCTGTCGACGCGCTGAGCTCGGAAACAGTACGTATAGCGGTGCAGCGCGTGATCGAGCGTCGGCCGAGAAACTACATTGATTATCAATATGATAGAATGATCCGCCTACCCGGTATCTGACAAAGGGACGTACAATGAAACGAGCTGTGCCGACAGAATAAAGATCGTATGGTGGGATGGCTCCGGCGTGTGCCTCTATTTAAAACGTCTCGAAAAGGCGAAGTTCTGCTGGCCGCGGATCGGGCATCATCGGGTGCAGATGAATCCTGCGCAGTTGATGGCACTGGTGGATGGAATGGACTGGAAGCGGGTCCGGACCGTGGCGGTCAAGCCGCCGGAGATTGTTGGGTAAAAGCGCTGCGGCGAAGTGAATCAGTGAGCTGAAAAGGCAAGAGAACCGGGGCAAAATGTGCTCTGGTCGGGCCAATGACGCCGCCCGATCTCAACCTCCCGAATGACGTAGAGACGCTGAGAGCCATGGTGCTTGCCCTGGCCGAGAGGGCGGCCCGCGCCGATGCTCTGGAGAGCGAAGTCGCCGATCTCAGGGTGCGCAACGCCGATGCCGATGCGCGTATCGAGCGGCTGACGCAGATCCTGAAGGCCTTCGACCGCGCCCGGTTCGGCCGACGATCGGAAAAGCTCGGCTCTGCGAACGGCGACGATGAACAGCAGGCCTTTGTCTTCGAGGAAATTGAGACCGGCATCGCTGCAATCAAGGCCCAGGTCAGCAAGGGCCATGAGCAAGCGGATGGCAAGCGTGCACCGCGTCGGCGCAAGGGCTTTGCGCCCCATCTGGAACGGATCGAAACCGTCATTGAGCCGGAAGACCTTGCTGAGCATGCCGGCAAGCAGAAGGTGGTGATCGGCGAGGACGTGTCGGAGCGTCTGGATGTGGTGCCAGCGAAGTTCCGTGTGATCGTCACGCGCCGTCCCAAGTATGCCTTCAAGAACGCGGACGGCGTAATCCAGGCGCCGGCTCCGGCCCATATCATTGAAGGAGGCATTCCGACGGAAGCGCTTCTGGCCCAGATCGCGGTCGCCAAATACGCCGATGGCATGCCGCTCTACCGGCAGGAGGCGATCTACGCGCGCGATCATGTCGAGCTCGACCGCCAGCTGATGGCGCAATGGATGGGCAAGCTCGGCTTCGAGCTCGAGATCATGGCCGACTACATCTTCAGCGAGGTCAAGAAGGCCGAACGGGTCTTTGCCGACGAAACCACCCTGCCGACGCTCGCTCCCGGCTCCGGATCGACGAAAACGGCCTACTTATGGGCCTATGCCAGAGATGACCGCACCTTTGGCCGCAGCGGTCCCCCGATGGTGGCTTATCGCTTCGAAGACAGCCGCTCCGGCGAATGCGCGGTCCGCCATCTCAATGGTTATCGGGGCATCCTGCAAGTGGATGGCTATGCCGCCTATAACAAGTTGGCGCGCGCCGATCGCGGCAATGATGGCATCACATTGGCTGGCTGCTGGTCACACAGCAGACGCAAGTTCTACGAGCTGCATGTTGCAGGAAGCTCGAAAGTGGCAACGACGACGGTCGAGCGGATGGCAAAGCTCTGGCAGGTCGAGAAGACCGTGCGCGGTCAAAGTCCCCACGCACGCGTTGCCGCGCGTCAGCAAGCCTCCGCGGCGGTCGTCGCAGATCTCTTTGATCTCTGGCAGCAGACCTTGCGGCGGATCTCCGGCAAATCAAAACTGGCCGAGGCAATCCGCTATGCCGTCTCGCGCCGTGCCATCTTCGAGCGCTTCCTGACCGACGGCCGCATTGAGCTCGACTCCAACATCGTCGAACGCGCCATCAGGCCACAAACAATTACGAGAAAGAATAGCCTCTTCGCTGGCAGCGACGGCGGCGGACGAACCTGGGCGACCATCGCGACACTGCTGCAGACAGCGAAGATGAACAACGTCGATCCGTTCGCCTGGCTCACCCTCACGCTTCAGCGCATCGCCAACGGCTGGCCGAGCAGCCAGATCGAGGCGCTTATGCCATGGAACCACGCCGCGTGAACGGCCTCAGCTTGCCGCTTACTCTTCGTCTCGGTCCGCCTCGAGTTGGTCGGCCTCGTCCGACGCCAGCACAGGAAACTCCCCGGCCAACATTTTATCCTTGCTGAGCAGGCCGGCGTCCTCCAGCGCTTCCATATCCGGAAGATCGCGTAGTGTCTCGAAGCCGAAATGCGACAAGAAGCCCTTGGTGGTGACATAGGTGTAGGGCGCCCCCGGCTGGGGCGCGCGCGGTCCCCATGCGATGAATCCGAGACGGCGCAGGTAGCCGATCAGATCGCGACTGACCTCCTTGCCGAAGAACTGGGAGAGCTCGCCGCGGGTGATCGGTTGATAATAGGCAATGCACATCAAGACCAGGCTCTCGTGCTGAGAGAGCGGGCGCACTTGGTCGCCCAATCCCGTCGCAGTCCTAATTGCCTCGGCGAACACCTTACGGGTGCGGTGCTGCCAGCCGCCGGCCACAGTGACGAGCTCGTAGGGCCGGCCGCGCAAATCCTCACGGATGTCATCGATCAGCAGGTCGATGCTGCAGTCGCGACCGACGACGCGCGCGAGCGCCTCGCGCGTCACCGGTCCGGGCGAGGCGAAGATCACGGCCTCGACCCGGCCCATCCATTCGCGCCAGCGCAGCTCCGGCGGCAGGTCGGCCAATTCGATGTCGAGGTCCGCTTTGGCTCGCGCGCGCCGGCCCATCTCAGAGCCCGTACAATCGGAAGGTCGGCCGTCCCGTGAGCTCGCGCACCGCGCCGAGCGACACCAGCCGCTCGAACAGCCGCCGCGTGCTGCGGTCGCTCGCCGTCTTGCCGGGGCCGGCGGACTGGGCGTCTTCCACCATCAGGATCCCGACCATGATGTCGGCATCCTTGCCACGCAACTTCGGCGCGACCGCGAGCAGGCGTGTCGCCCGCCGTGCGAGATCACTGTAGAGGTCGATCGCTGCCACGGCCGCCGTCGCGTAGGCCGCACAGAGTGCGTTCATGAAGACAGTCTCCCCTTCGAGGTGCTGCTGCGCCTTGCGCAGCGCACCGCGCGATAGATGCACCGCGAGCAGCGGCACCGGTGCCGGCCAGCGCAGCTGGTGGGCGAGGACGGCGTCGGCCAGCCACAGCGGCACCAATTCTTCGTTCGGCAGGACGCGGCCACTCGCGGCGATGATCTCCGCGGCGGCCAGCACCGGCATGGCGTGCTGCCGCTGCGTGTGCCGGCTTGCAAGTTCGACGATCTCGCTCGGCAGCGAGCCGAGCGGATGGCCGAGCGCGGTCGCAAGGGCAAAGATCCATCCCTCCACGTCGCTGGAGGAGGCGCGTTCGCCGAGCTTGCGCCAGGCGGCGAGAATACGCCCGCCCGGTCCGGGGTCGTCGGCGTCGCGGCGCAAGTACCAGTGGTCGCGCAGCGCCGCCTCGTCCTCCGTCCGCCCGCCCTGACGCGCGAGCGCGGCCGCGCAAGTGAGCGCGAGACGTTGGCGCCAAAGACTGCCGAGCGGGTGCTCGTCACGGGCGATCGGATGCAGCGCCGCCAGCGCCGCGCCGGCATAAAACACCGCTTCCGTGACGAAGTCGGGCGGTGCGCGACGACGCAACCAGGCCGGCGCGGGGGCGAAGGTCGGCGGCGGGTCGGGGACGATTCGGCGACGCGCGAGCATGCGAAAGGGTAAGCCTGCGCGGCGCTTTTTGCTATCCATTTTACATGAAACCGCCGGGCCTGTCAGTGGATAACAACGACCGATAATGTTGCCTTATCGGTCGTTTTGCTCTTTATAGAGGGCATGCCCGTTTTCAGCGCCCAGAACCCGGAACATCGCGCTCCGCAGAGCGCCGCACCGCCTGAGAGCCCGCGGGCGGAAGCCGATCTGTCGACCGCGGAGGTGTCGGCCGAGCCGCGCGGCGGCCTCCCCTCCCCGCTCCCGGCTGCGGAATCCGGCGTGCCGGCGCATCTCGAACGGCTCGCCGACCGGGCCCGCGACTATGTCGAGGCGGCGAGCTCGGCCAACACCCGCCGGGCCTATGCCGCCGACTGGACGCACTTTTCCGGCTGGTGCCGGCGCCAGGGCCTCGAGGTCTTTCCGCCCGCCCCGCAGACGGTCGGGCTCTACATCACCGCCTGCGCCTCCGGCGCCGCGACCGCCGACCGCAAGCCGAATTCGGTGTCCACGATCGAGCGCCGCCTCTCGGCCCTGACCTGGACCTACGCGCAGCGCGGCACGCCGCTCGACCGCAAGGACCGTCACATCGCCACCGTCCTGGCCGGCATTCGCAACATCCACGCCGCCCCGCCCCGACAGAAGGAAGCCGTTTTGCCGGAGGACGTCATCGCCATGCTGGAGACGCTCAATCGGGGCACGCTCCGCGGCCTGCGGGACCGCGCCATGCTGCTGCTGGGCTTCGCCGGCGGCCTGCGGCGCTCGGAAATCGTCGGCCTCGACCTCCACCGCGACGACACCGAGGACGGCCGTGGCTGGGTCGAAATCCTCGACCAAGGCCTGATTGTCACCCTGCGCGGCAAGACCGGCTGGCGCGAGATCGAGATCGGCCGCGGCTCGTCGGACTCGACCTGCCCAGTCGTCGCGCTACAGATCTGGCTGAAACTGGCCCGGATCGGCCACGGCCCGCTGTTTCGGCGGGTGCGCGGGCAAGGCAAGGACGTCGGGCCCGATCGCCTGACCGACCAGCAGGTCGCCCGACTGGTCAAACGCGCGGCGCTCGCCGCCGGGGTGCGCGCCGACCTGCCCGAAGGCGAACGAGAGACGAAGTTCGCTGGACATTCGCTGCGCGCCGGCCTCGCCTCCTCGGCCGAGGTCGACGAGCGCTATGTCCAGAAGCAGCTCGGCCACGCCTCCGCCGAGATGACCCGGCGCTATCAGCGCCGCCGGGATCGGTTCCGCGTCAATCTGACCAAGGCGGCAGGCCTCTGAGGCCGCTCTCCGCTGATTAGAACCGATATGCCCAATCGCGCATTCCGATAAACATGGTGCGCCACGGCTGGTCGATAAGTTTGTTCCACGCGTAGCAACAGTGATCGAGGATGTCGTTGTAGGATTTGAACACGCGGTTCGAAAGCCCGTTGTCACGAAGGAACTGCCAGACGTTCAAAAGCCAGGATCAACTCGACGTGCAGACTCTACACAGTTCGAGAGATCGGTTAGTCGCCGATTCTTTTGGAGCGTGGATTGGCGGCTTGCCAAGGCTCAGTGTCTTCCAGTCGAAGATGATCTTCATCGGGCCTTCCCCTCTTTATTGCTGTCCAATCAGTCGGCGAGCCCGATCATCACGGACAGCATGTTGTTCAGCGCCAGCATATCGGCGCCTGACAGATGGCCTATCACCGGGCCGCATTTGGCCCGCGGATAGGCCAGAACCTTGTCGACCATGACCTGTGAGACGAGTTTGAGACCGTTCGAGGCCGTCGGCTCGATGGTGAGACGATATAGCGGGGCATCGGCGATCGTGCCGGTGAGCAAGACCACGAGCACGCTGTCCGCCGCATTGAGCACATCGGACTGGATGACGACCGCCGGACGGGGCTTCCCGTAGTCGCCCTGTGCCGAAACCGTGACGAGATCCCCTCTCCTCACGATTCAGGCCATTCAGTCGCGGCGGCAATGAAATCCAGCGCCTCAGCTTCCTCGGGCCGGCCGCGCAGCAGCAATCCCTGCCGCCTCGCTTCGGCGGCAAATTCCGGCTTGTGGGGATCAGGCACCCAGATGCGCAGCTGCTTCATGCCGCGATGCTGCTGCTGTTGGCGGTAGCGCTGAAACTTGGTCAGGCCGTCATCGGTATGCTTGGGCCGCGCCATATGAGATCTCCATCAGTTGCGCGCTACTTTACTATAAAGGTTGCGCGCGACCAAACCGTTTGACGCTGGTGACCGCCGATATCAACGAGTTCAGCCGTGTCGACGGCCTGATCGTTGAGAACTGGCTCGACTGAGGCCAAGATATCTCAATCTCCTAGCGTAGATATTTAATTTGCGATATTCAGATATCTCGGAAGGGATATCTGATGCCTCTGTTCATTCGTGATGATGATGTCGACGCCCTTGCGGCGAAGCTGCAGGCGGCCACAAAGTCTAGGACCAAGACCGAGGCTGTGCGTCTCGCGCTCGAGCATGAGCTGCAGCGCGTCCGTGAGAAACAGCCGGCAAGCGAGCGCGCGGCAGCGAGCATTGCCATCGCCAGGACAATGGGGCCGGGTGGCGGCTCCTTCGACATGAAAACCTTCACCGACGACATGTGGGGCGACATCTGATGTATATCGATGCCTCCGCGATCGTGGCCATCCTGGGAGAAGAAAATGACGCCGGGGATCTGCTGGCGCGGCTTGATAGCTCCTCGTCCCAGTTACTCGTGTCGCCGCCGACCGTCTATGAGGCGGTGATCAGCCTCGCCCGGAAGAAGGCGGACGAGAATGGCATGAAGGGTAAGCCAGTGCCTGTGCACTTCATCGAAACCTCACAGTCGGCTGTCGCAAAGTTCTTGGAGGATTTCGGCATCAAGGAGATCATGGTTTCAGCCGATATCGGCCGAAAGGCTGTGGATGCCGCCAAATGCTACGGGAAGGTGGTCGGCCACAAGGCGGACCTGAATTTCGGCGACTGCTTCGCCTATGCCGGCGCCAAGGCCTATCACCTGCCCCTGCTCTACAAGGGCAATGATTTCGCCGAAACGGATATGGCGTAGCGCCGCGGCTTCCGTGGAAGATGAATTCGGCCCTCATCGCGATTTTGGCCTTTGCAGGTTTTTCAGCAGCGCTTCCGACACGCGGAGGCTTGGCGCGGTGCCAACCGAACGTTCAGATCGAGGACCGCCGGCATTCCCCGCGGTCCTCTGCGCATCGAGTTTCGCCCGCAGCAGCGCCATGACCATCGGCCAGGTCGAGAATTTACCGTCCCTCGCCCTGTCGGTCAGGCTGCGGAGATACCCTCCGGCGCTGTTGATCTGATCCGCCCGCTGGTAGATCGCGGCCAGCGTGATCGCCGCATGCTGTTCACCCATGGCCTCACGTGCTTCGCGCCAGGCGCTGGGACTGATCCCCAGTAGCGGCCGAGCAATCTCCGCCGCCGCCAGGAAGTCACGCCAGTGGCGGATTTCGCCGCCTCGTGCCAATTCCAGCAGATTCGGACAGGCATCGAGCACGATTCCCAAGGGCAGCTCACGTTTCGGCAAGCTCCGAACGTTGTCGGTTTCCTCGACGGTGCTGCTCGCTTCAACCTGTTTTGGAAGGCTATATTCAGATTCAAAATTAGGGTCTGGATTTGAATTCTGTATGTGACGACCAGAATGGGACTCATTGGCGTCCGGATTCTGTGATTTCGTGAATGTTTCCAGCTCCGCGCGTATGTCCGCATAGAGCGCATGCAAATCCATGCAGACGTCATCTAGAAGCTGCCTGGGCGCCGATCGTGGTAGCCGACCGATAATCGTCTGGTAGTTTTGCTGAACCCTACCCCAGTTGCCTGGCACCCCCTCCTCAATGCCGGCCTCAATCAGCTTGACGATGTCCCGGCGCAGCAGTGTGAGGCGTTCCTTTGCAACACGGAACGCCTTCTTCTCGGCCCCAACAGCCTCCGCTAGGTCCTTGAACTCCTCAGCCCGAGCCACGATCGGCGAGAGGTCGAAGCCATAGGCCTGCTCGATCTCCCCGCCCCGGCCCTTCCGGGCGAAGCGCTTGCCGTTCGGGCTGTCGCGCCGGACGACTAAACCGCAGTCGACCAGCACAGCGATGTGACGCCGCAGCGTCGTCGCCGGCATGCCGTTGGCCCGCGCCATGAGCTGAACGTTTGAGGGCCAAACCACGATCTCGGCATCCCCCGTGAGCGCCGTCTCCGGATGAAAGGTCAGGAGCGCGTTGAGAATCGTGAGCGATCGATCCGTCGCGCCGAGAAGTTCCCTCGCCTCCCGGATGTTCTGGAAGACCTGCCACTTGTGCACGATCGCTTCGGGCTTCGCAGTCCGTGCAGCCATCTGATTTGAGATTTGGCCGAGCGTCATCGGCCGCCGCCCGAAGGGCGTCGTTGTAATGTGCGTCTGCATTTTTCTTCACCTATCGCTAGGCAAAAGAAATCTGCTCGCCGAAACAGCGCTTATTCCCTCGCGGGACTCTTGACTGCGATTCGGGGAAGTGCGATTCTCAACACTGCTAGGTAGACGAGAAGGGCTTCCGGAATTCGTTTCGGGGGCCTTTTTCTTTTGCGGTTACGTCCTTTCCTTCGTTGCACACAGTGGCAAGGGCGACTTTCTTGTCGCCTGCAAGGCCAAAACCTTGGCAGCTGCCAAGGTTTTGGCCCCGGCCTCATTCACCGCGCTTGCGCGATGAATCGTTCGACGAGCTCTGGTAACTCCTGACGAAGAAAGGTCGCAAACGCCGCTCCTTGCTCATTTTGCACCTGAATCCTCACGCCGGAGCGCCCGAAAGTGGCCTTGCCAATCAACGGACCGTTCGTCGCTTGGAGTGAGATCTCGGCGGTTGCCTCCCCATCATCCACCTTGCTTGAAGCCGCGGCGAGCGCGCTCTGAAAGCGTTCATCGGACGACGAAACCTTGGCAGCTGCCAAGGTTTCTCTTATCCGATCCCCCGCTGCGGCATCGCTCTTGACCAACGACGCCAGCAAGGTCCATCGCGGTCGACCCGTCTTCGGAGCCCGGCCGATCGACCGGATCACGTCGTCCGGAACGACCTGAACGACCGTTCGAAACTTCGTCATTTCAGCATCATCAGCTTTGACCGCAGCCTTGATGTCCCGCGGCCTGAGCCCTTGCGCATCCATCTGAGCGGCAAATAACGCGCGCTCAATCCAGCTGAGGTCTTGGCGCTCCGAATTCTCAATGCCCTGGACCAATGCCAATTCGTGATCACTCAGGTCGGCCACCAGTGCGCGGATCGGCATCCCAAGCTCGCGGGCCGCCCGCAGACGCCGGCGTCCGTAAACGACCTGGTAGCGACCGGGATTCGACGGATGATTACGGACAAGGATTGGAACTTTCTGTCCTTGCTCGCTAAAGGACGTCTTGAAAGCTCTGAAATCCGCATCGCCGTCGTCGGGCAAACGGTCGATAAACGGGGAGGGGTCAATTGTGTCCGGCGCCAGCTTTTGGTCGCCGCCCTTCGCAACAAGCGCCTGTAGGCGATCGCGCTCCTCGCGCATCTCCTGGAGCGTGCGCTGGGTCGCGCCGATGATACCCGCACCAACCCTGCCGAGCGGACGTGGTGGCTCGCCATGTCCGGATGCGGGCGGCGAATCTCGTTCTTCGGCCGCGTTCGCGGACAACGCGCCGAAGCTAGCGATGATCGACTTGCCTCCCGGCTTCTTAGTCATGGCCGTCCCCAACTTTGCTTGATCAGATCGAGAATCCTATCGTTCACAGCGTCCATGGAATCTTTGGCGCGCCGGAACGTATCGCGCCCGATATTGCCAGACTCGAGTTCGTACAGCGTTCGCTTGGCGAGCCCTGCGCTCTCAACTGCAGTGCTTTCAACCGCGGTTGGCGCTAGGACATCATCGGCAAACAGATGCCGCAACAATGAGACGACCTGCGCCTGCGCCTGGTCGTTCGGATCGTGGCGAGTGATGAGGTAGTGCAGAAAGTCCTGCTGAAGCCGTCCGCCGGCGTCGCGAATAGTCCCGATGAGGCCTTCCATCATCAACAGGAACTGGCTCATCGACATGACGTCGAGCATGGCTGGATGAACGGTAACGATCATGCCAGTCGAGGCGTAGATGGCGCCGAGTGTGAGGAAGCCTAGGGATGGCGGCGTATCAAGCACGACGACGTCGTAGGCGTCTTCCACCTCCGCGATCGCCAGACGCAGCCGCTCGAAGAAGATTTCATCCTTTGGTGCTGACCTCGTTGCGAGCACACGCGGTGTTTCGTGCTCGTATTCCATGACTTCGATATTGCCCGGAACAAGATCAATGCCGGGGAAGTAGGTCTTGCGCACGATATCGGCCATCGGCCGGCGCTCCGGCCCATAGCGTAGCGTCGCGTAAATCGTCTCATTCTCGCCGACGTCAACCTCCGGCTGCGCACCGAACATTGCCGAAAGCGAAGCTTGCGGATCGAGATCAATCGCCAGAACGCGGTAGCCATTCAGCGCTAGGTAGTGGGCGAGGTGCGCAGCCGTCGTCGTCTTCGCACTGCCGCCTTTGAAGTTGACGACGCCGATAATCTGCAGGTGGTCGCCATCACGCCGATGGGGGAGAAAGCGGAGCGCTTCTAACGGTCTCTGCTCCGCAAGCAGACGCCTGAGTTCGTTGACCTGGTCGAGCGTGTAAACGCGATAATTGTTGTCGAGGCGTGTGGGCAGCGGCCCCTTGCCCTCCGACGACAGGGTGCGTAGCAACGCACGCAGCGTCGCTTCGGAGAGCGAGATCAGCTTCGAGACTTCATGCGTCATAAACCGCCGGAGGGTCTTTTGCGCCTCGGGCGGGTACATTTTCTCGCGAATCGACTGAAGCTGACCCGACAGCAACGCGGCGTGCCGTATGATCTTGTCTTCGGGTGCTTCAGGACTCGCAGCAATCGCACTTTGCCTTTGCATTCGAACTTGAACCCTCTTTTCGGGTTATAGCCCGCAAATCGCCATCAACCCGATTTGAGGATGGACATGATTTTGCGATTCCGTCCAGCCAATTAAAGTTAACGAGGCGTTAACCCTCGTGCCAGAGTTGCGCCTCTCAGCTGGGCTAGTCTCGTGAATCATCAAACGAATTCAATGCCATGCCGGCGCGCGGCCGTTTATAAACTCCAGCCGAGACACTCATACTTTTATTAGGGTTCAAAGCCCAAATTTCCGCGTTGCGAGACCGTTTTCGGGGCCATTTTGCCCCGACTCACCCCCGCAGGCGCGAATCGCACTCATAATTTCATTAGTCGCGCCGCCCTGACGATGATGGCCTTTAGGCCTCCGAACTCGAGAGATTCGGAGCAATACGCATGCGGGCAATCGCCGTCCCACCCAAAACATACAGTAACTCGGCCGTCCTGCTCGATTCGATGCATAGATTTCGCGCCCGCGCCTTCCGCGAGCGTATGAACTGGGAGGTCGAGGTTCGGGACGGCCGAGAAGCCTACCAGATCGACAATTGCCGGCCGACCTACATCCTGACTTTATCCGATCGGAGCGAGGTCACGGGCTGCGCCCGATTGCTGCCGGCGACCGGACCGAACGTGCTGTCGGTGCCCCTTCCTGAACTCATAGCGTCGGGACTGTTCAAGCCCCACGCCGCCATGATCGAAAGCTCGCGGTTCTGCGTCGACACTTCGATCGAGACGGGGAGGGCAGGGAAGGCGCTCCATGACGCCACCTGGACGATGTTCGCCGCGATCATCGAATGGTCGCTAGCGAACGGCTACCGCGAACTGGACACGGAAACCGACGTTCGCATCGAGCGGATCCTGCGCCGCGTGGGCTGGCCGATGGCCCGAATCGGAGCACCCAAGCCGATCGGCAATACCACAGCGGTCGTCGGCCTGCTGCCGACAGACCAGGCAAACTTCGAGCGTGTGCGGCCAGCCTGCTACTGCTCTTCGATCAATCGCTCCCGCAAGCGGCCTGAAGGGAGCCCGTCGCGATGACGCAATTGCGTTCCCATCCGCGCCTGATCCGCAAGCTTCAGGAGGCCCTGGGTGACCAGCTCTGCGTCGCCCTCGATGATGCTTCGGTGGTGGAGATCATGCTCAACCCGGACGGCCGATTGTTCATCGAACGGCTCGGCCACGGCATAGCGGCGACCGGAGAGATGACAGCGGCTGCTGCCGAGATCGTCATCGGGAGCGTGGCGCACGCACTCAATTCCGAAGCCGATGACGAGCAGCCGATCATCTCCGGCGAATTGCCGATTGGCGGCCACAGGTTCGAGGGGTTGCTGCCCCCGATCGTCAAGGCGCCGGCCTTCACGATCCGCCGGCGCGCATCGCGGCTGATTCCGCTCGACGACTATGTGAAGAGCCGGGTGATGACGGAGCGCCAGGCCGGCATCATTCGTAACGCCGTCGCCTCCCGCCTCAACATCGTCATTTCTGGCGGCACGGGCTCGGGCAAGACGACGCTGGCGAATGCCATCATCGCGGAGATATCCGAAGCGGCCCCCGACGACCGGATTCTGATCCTCGAGGACACCGCCGAGATCCAGTGCCCGGCCGACAACATCGTCGCGTTGCACACCAGCGACACCGTCGACATGGCCCGGCTCCTCAAGAGCACCATGCGCCTGCGGCCCGACCGCATCATCGTCGGCGAGGTTCGCGACGGCGCCGCACTCACGCTGCTGAAGGCCTGGAACACGGGGCATCCCGGTGGCGTCGCCACTGTCCACGCTAACACCGCCGAGTCGGCCCTGCGCGGCTCGAGCAGCTCACCGCAGAGGTGAGCCAGCAACCGATGCGTGAGGTGATCGGCGAAGCCGTCGACCTCATCGTCTCGATCGAGCGGACCACGAGGGGCCGCGTCCTGCGCGATATCCTCCACGTCGAGGGCTTCGTCAACGGCCGCTACCAGACCGAATCCTATGTCCCAAAGGAGGAAGCCGATGTCGTCTGAACGCCTTGCCGCCCGCATCGTGCTGGGGCTCGCGCTCGGCCTGCTGATCGCTCATCCCGCGCTTGCCTCCTCGGGCGGCAGCCTGCCGTGGGAAAGTCCGCTCGAGCAGATCCAGAAATCCATCACCGGCCCGGTCGCCGGCTTCATCGCGCTCGCGGCCGTGGCGGTGGCCGGCGGCATGCTGATCTTTGGCGGCGAGCTCAACGATTTCGCGCGGCGGCTGATGTACATCGTGCTTGTCGCCGGCATCCTGCTTGGTTCGACCCAGATCGTCGCCTTGTTCGGCTCGACCGGCGCCTCCATCGGCATACCGGTGACGGCACCCCCCGCTTCGTCCGACATCAGGGCAGGGGAGGGGGCTCATGGCTGAAGCCGGCTCCGCGCTCGCCCGCTCGCGCATCCACCGTGCTTTGTCACGCCCCAACCTGCTGATGGGCGCCGACCGCGAACTCGTGCTGCTCACGGGGCTTGCGGCCGTCATCCTGATCTTCGTGGTGCTCACCTGGTACGCGGCGCTGTTCGGCATCGCGATCTGGACCTTCACCGTCGGTCTGCTGCGGATGATGGCGAAGGCCGATCCGGCGATGCGGCGCGTCTACATGCGTCATGTCGGCTACCGCCAGCTCTATCGCCCGACCTCATCGCCCTGGCGGCGCTTCTGAGGACCTGGCATGGTTGCGCTGCATTCCTTCCGCCATTCCGGTCCGTCCTTCGCCGATCTCGTGCCTTACGCGGGACTGGTCGACGACGGCATCGTCCTGCTTAAGGACGGATCGTTGATGGCCGGCTGGTATTTCGCCGGGCCGGACTCGGAGAGCTCGACCGACGCCGAGCGCAACGACGTCTCCCGCCAGATCAACGCCATCCTGGCCCGCCTCGGCTCGGGCTGGATGATCCAGGTCGAGGCGCTGCGCATTCCGACCACGGACTATCCCGCCCGCAAGGACGGCCATTTTCCCGACGCGGTCACGCGCGAGATCGACGAGGAGCGGCGCGCGCATTTCGAACGGGAGAGCGGACATTACGAAAGCCGCCACGCCCTGATCCTGAGCTGGCGGCCGCCGGAGCGGCGTAAGTCGGGGCTCGCCAAATATGTCTATTCCGACAAGGACAGCCGCTCGGCGAGTTTTGCCGACACGGCGCTCGGCAATTTCAGGGCATCGGTTCGCGAGATCGAGCAATATCTGTCGAACCTGCTCTCGATCCAGCGCATGCGGACCCGCACAGTCGAGGAGCGCGGTGGATCCCGCAGCGCACGCTATGACGAACTCTTTCAGTTCGTGCGCTTCTGCATCACTGGCGAAAACCATCCGGTTCGGCTGCCCGAGGTCCCGATGTACCTCGATTGGCTCGTCACCGCCGAATACCAGCACGGGCTGACGCCGACGGTCGACGGCCGCTATGTCGGCGTGGTGGCGATCGACGGCCTGCCGGCGGAAAGCTGGCCCGGCATCCTCAATGTCCTCGACCAGATGCCGCTGACCTACCGCTGGTCATCGCGCTTCATGTTCCTCGACGAGATCGAAGCGCGCGAACGGCTCGAGCGAACCCGGAAGAAATGGCAGCAGAAGGTTCGGCCCTTCTTCGACCAGCTGTTCCAGACCCAGTCGCGTTCGGTCGACCAGGACGCCATGGCCATGGTCGCCGAGACGCAGGACGCGATCGCGGAAGCCGCCTCGCAGCTCGTCGCCTACGGCTACTACACGCCCGTCATCGTGCTGCAGGATCACGATGCCGAACGGCTACGCGAGAAGTGCGAGGGCATTCGCCGTGTCGTCCAGGCCGAGGGTTTTGGCGCCCGCATCGAGACGCTGAACGCCACGGAGGCCTTTCTCGGCTCGTTGCCCGGCAACTGGTATGCGAACGTCCGCGAGCCGCTGATCCACACCCGCAACCTCGCCGACCTTCTGCCGCTCAATTCTGTCTGGTCGGGAAGCCCGATCGCGCCATGCCCGTTTTATCGGGAAAGTTCCCCGCCGCTGATGCAGGTCGCATCCGGCTCGACGCCGTTCCGGCTGAACCTTCACACCGACGACGTCGGTCACAGCCTGATCTTCGGTCCGACCGGCTCGGGCAAATCGACCCTGCTGGCGCTGATCGCCGCGCAATTCCGCCGCTACAGGGACGCGCAGATCTTCGCCTTCGACAAGGGCCGGTCGTTGATGCCGCTGACGCTGGCGGCTGGCGGCGATCACTATGAGATCGGCGGCGGGGCCGGGGAGGGGCTACAGCTCGCCTTCTGCCCGCTCGCCGAACTTGCGACCGACGCCGACCGCGCCTGGGCGTCGGAATGGATCGAGACACTCGTGGTGCTGCAGGGCGTCAGCGTCACGCCGGATCATCGCAATGCCATCTCGCGCCAGGTCACCCTCATGGCGGCGGCACCGGGACGCTCGCTCGCCGATTTCGTGTCGGGCGTGCAGATGCGCGAGATCAAGGACGCGTTGCACCACTACACGGTCGACGGCCCGATGGGGCACCTGCTCGACGCCGAGCGCGATGGGCTGACCCTCGGCGGCTTCCAGACTTTCGAGATCGAGGAGCTGATGAACATGGGCGAGCGCAGCCTCGTGCCCGTGCTCACGTATCTGTTCCGGAGGATCGAGAAGCGCCTGACCGGCGCTCCGAGCCTGATCCTGCTCGACGAGGCCTGGCTGATGCTGGGCCATCCCGTCTTCCGCGACAAAATTCGCGAATGGCTGAAGGTGCTGCGCAAGGCCAATTGCGCCGTGGTGCTCGCCACCCAGTCGATCTCGGACGCCGAGCGTTCCGGCATCATCGACGTGCTGAAGGAATCCTGCCCGACGAAGATCTGCCTGCCGAACGGCGCGGCGCGCGAACCGGGAACGCGCGAGTTCTATGAACGCCTCGGCTTCAACGAGCGCCAGGTCGAGATCGTCTCCAACGCGATCCCGAAGCGCGAATATTACGTCACCTCTCCCGCCGGCCGGCGTCTGTTCGAGATGGCGCTGGGTCCGGTCGCGCTCGCCTTCGTCGGCGCCTCCGGCCGGGACGATCTCAAACGCATCACGGAACTCAAGACAGCGCACGGCCGCACCTGGCCGGCGTACTGGCTCCAGACCAGGGGGATCGCTCATGCCGAAACGCTACTCGCCCATGACTAGATTGGAATTTTTGCGCGGCGCGGCAGTCGCGGCCATGGCGCTGCCGTTCATGGCGAGATCCGCCGTCGCCGACGGCGGCGCCCTCAGTGGCGGCGCGACCGAGTGGACGCAGATGCTCAACAACAGCGAACTCGTCTCGCTGGTCGGCAAATCGGCCGAGCAGGTGAACAACCAGATCAAGCAGATCACGCAGCTCGCCGAGCAGATTCAGAACCAGTTGAAGATCTATAGTAACATGCTGCAGAACACCGCGCAGTTGCCGAACCACGTCTGGGGGCAGGTCCAGAACGATCTTAACCAGCTCAGGAACGTCGTCAGCCAGGGCCAGGGCATCGCCTTCTCGATGGGCAATATCGACGATGTGTTGAAGCAACGCTTCCAGAGCTACGCCGACTTCAAGACCAGTCTGCCGAACAACGCCAGCTTCTCGCAGACCTATCAGAACTGGTCCTCGACCAACCGCGACACGATCGGCGGCACGCTGCGCGCCGCCAGCCTCACCGCCGATCAATTCTCGAGCGAGGAGGCGACCATGTCGCAGCTCCGCACGATGTCGGAAGGCGCCGACGGCCAGATGAAGGCGCTGCAGGTCGGCCACCAGATCGCGACACAGCAGGTCGCCCAGATGCAGAAGCTGCGCGGGCTAGTCTCGCAACAGATGACGATGATGGCGACCTGGTATCAGTCGGAGCAGGCCGAGAAGGATCTCTCCCAGGCGCGCCGGCAGGAGTTCTTCAAATCGACGGCGCCGTCGATGTCGGGCGGGCAGGAGATGCGTCCGCGATGGTGACGGCCTCCTTTCTCACCCGTCCTTCGACGGTGCTTGCCATTGTTGTCACAGCGGCCGTCTTTCTTCGCACCGTCGGTCCGGCAATCGCCGCCGCGGATGGGGGCGTGCTGACGACGGTCGAGAACCAGGTGGTCACGGCCGCGAAGGGGTGGGAATCGACCGTCACAAACGCCGCAAAATCGCTGTTCTGGATCCTCGCCGGCATCGAGGTCGGCATCGCCGCGGTCTGGCTCGCCATCCAGGCCGCGACGATCGAAGCCTGGTTCGCCGAGCTCGTGCGCCGGATCATGTTCATCGGCTTCTTCGCCTTCGTCCTGGCGGAGGGGCCGAGTTTCGCCAAAGCCGTGGTCGACAGCCTGTTCCAGATCGGCGGCGGCAGCGGCTCGGCTTCACCGGCGAACGTCTTCAATGCCGGCCTGACGGTCGCCTCCGCCATGTCGCAGAAGATTTCCTTCGGCGTGTTTCAGGACAACGCACTGGCGCTCTCGGCCTCGCTCGCCATGATCGTCAGCGTCATCGCCTTTTCGCTCGTCGCGGCGATCTTCCTTGCCGTGCTCGTCGAGATGTATGTCGGCCTTCTCGCCGGCATGATCATGCTCGGCCTCGGCGGATCGTCCTTCACCAAGGACTTTGCGATCCGCTACCTCGTCTACGCCTTCTCAGTCGGCATGAAGCTCATGTCGCTCGTCATGATCGCCAAGATCGGTTCCGACGTACTGATCGGCCTCGCCCAGGATACGTCGGTCGGCGACCAGTACCAGACCGCGCTCGCCATCGCCGGCATCGCGGTCGTCGTCTTCATCCTCGCGATGTACGTGCCGTCCATCGTCCAGGGCGTGGTTCAAGGCGCCTCGGTCAGCAGCGGCATGGAAGTGATCCGGCACGGCGCGCAGGCTGCGAGTTTCGCGGCCGGAGGCGCTGCCCTCGCGATGGGCGGGGCCAACGCCGGCGCAGCGGCCTTCTCGGCGGCGCGCGCGAGCGGCTCATCGGTCGGCGGCGCCGCCCTTGCCGGGCTGCGTGGCGCGGCCTCGGCCGGAGGCGCGCTCGCCTCGGCCGCCCGCGACAAGGCGATCGGTGCGCCCGGCGCCTATGCCGGATCTCTGCTCGGGCTCGCCAACGCCAAGCTTGAGAAGAGCGGCGGCGGATCGCCGCCCCCTCCGCCCCAAAAACACGAGAAATGACGGAAGAAACGCGTTTTGGCCTCCCCCGACAGTCCCGAAAATCCCTATATCGCCGCGCGGCAGGAATGGACCGAGCGCTACGGCTCCTATGTGAAGGCCGCCAGCGCCTGGCGCATTGTCGGGATCGCGAGCCTCGGCCTCGCGCTCATGAGTACGGCCTATGCGCTCTACCAGAGCACGAAGGTCAAGCTCGTTCCCTACATCGTCGAGGTCGACAAGCTCGGTTCGTCCGTAAGTGCGGGCTTTCCGGCCCAGATCGAATACGCCGACCCGCGCGTGGTGCGCGCCACGCTCGCCGGCTTCATCACCAACTTCCGATCGGTGACGCCGGACACGGTGGTGCAGAAGCAATATATCGACCGCGTCTACGCCATGCTGCGCACGACGGACCCCGCGACCGAAAAGGTCAACGCCTGGTTCCGCTCGAGCTCTCCCTTCGACAAGGCCAAGACCGCGACGGTCGCGATCGAGGTCAACAATGTCGTGCCACTGTCGCCGCAGTCCTTCCAGATCGACTGGACCGAGTATGAGCGCGACCGCAAGGGCAAGGAAGTGGCGACCCGGCGCTTCCGGGGCGTGGCCAGCGTCGTGCTGATCCCGCCGCAGGATGAGGCGGTGATCCGGCTCAACCCGATCGGTCTCTACCTCAAGGATTTTGACTGGACCGCTCAGATCTGAAAGGCGCGCCCTTACCTATGACTGCAACAAGACCAACATTCCGGGCGGCCCTTCTGATCGCGACCGCCCTCGTTTCCATCACCGGCCTCCACAGCGCCGATGCCCAGAGCCTCAACCGGAAGGAAGCGAAGGGGATGGATATCTCCGGCCAATGGCGCGGCCGAACCGGGCTCGTGACGCGCGGCGCCGATGGCAAGGTGATCTTCCTCTATGGCGAAGTGCAGCCATCTGTTGTCTGCTCACCGCTGCAGGTCTGCGACCTCGAACTGGAGGGCGGGGAGGTCGTGCGCGACGTGCTCGTCGGCGACACCGTGCGCTGGAAGGTCGAGCCCGCGACCTCCGGCGCGACGGGCGGCCAGGCGATCCACCTCATCGTCAAGCCGACCGAGCCAGGCCTCGTCACCTCCATGGTGGTGACGACGTCGCGACGGACCTATCACATCCAGCTCAAGTCCCACGCCACGCAGTACATGGCGCGGGTCGGCTTCGACTATCCCGAGGACGTGTCCTCGCGCCTGGCGGATGTGAACGCCCGGATCGAGACGGGCGGCGCCGGCGTGCCGGCAGAGCAATTGAACTTCAGCTATTCGGTCTCGGGCAGCGCGGGCTGGCGGCCGACTCAAGTCTATAGCGACGGCACCAAGACGTACATCCAGTTCCCGGAGTCGGTCGCCTCGCGCGACGCGCCGGTCCTGTTCGTAGTCTCGGGCGGGCAGAACCGCATCGTCAATTATCGGATGAAGAGCAACATGATGATCGTCGACTATGCGGTCGACAGGGCCATCCTTGTCTCCGGCGTCGGCTGGAGCCAGGAAAAAATCACGATCCAGAGGCGAGGGTGACGGCATGATCCGCCCTTTCTTCTCCACCTTTCGCCCGGCACGCGCGGCCGCCTTCTTCCTCACGGCCGCCCTTCTTTCCGGATGCGCGACTTTCGGAACCGGCGGACTCGTTGCCAGCACCGCCCCAGCCGAACTCTTGGCCCCCGCTGCTTCGGCCGTCGCCGGTGATCTCGTTCCACGCCTTGCCGAACAAATCGGCCAGGGAAAGGCGACGATTGTCCTGAAGCCCGACGGCTCCGCCTTCGGTTCGGCCCTTGAGACTTCGCTGCGGGGCTGGGGTTACGCGGTCACGACCGATCAGGACACCAAGGATCCTAAAGCCATCCGGCTCGCCTATGTGCTCGCCTCCATGGACGGACAGATGCTCGCCCGCCTCTCGACCGGATCGATCGAGATCGGTCGCGTCTATTCCACGACCGCGACCAGCGCGCTGCCGGCAAGCCCGGTCTCGGTGATGAAGCGCAGCTGAGGGGAGGGGAGGCATGACCCAATCTCTGCAGCTCGGCGGCGGCTCCGGCGGGACGGGCGCGCCGAAGGACATTCGCCGTCTCAACCGCCTGCCGATCATCGCCGCGGCCGTGCTCGGCATCGTGTTCCTCGCGGTGATCTTCTACGGACTGACCTCGCGGGGACTTGTATTCCGCTCAACGTCCGACACGGGTTCGATCGGCGGCGCGCCCGCCACGACCTTCGCCGATCAGATGAAGCGCGGCGTTGCCGACGGCCTCATCGGCGACGGCCAACAGCCTCCGCCCGCGGCGCCGACGCCCGAGCCGAAACCTGCCCCGCAAAATCCCTTCGTCCCGCAACAGCCTGCCGTCGCCGAGCCGAGGGGCGGCGCACTCGAATCCGAAGAAGCCTGGCGGGCGCGTCTGGCCCGCGAAGGACAGGAACAGCTCCTCCGGGAGCGGCAGCGCCAGAGAATGGCGCGTCTGCAGGCGAGCAACATCGCGCTGGATTCGCCGCTCGCCATCGACACGCAGAAGATTAGGTGGTGTGGACTCTAAGGATTCCCTTTTAGGAGCAAATCAGATTCAAGGCTGCTTTTGGGGAGGCCGCCTTGGGTGTGATGGACCGTTTGGTATTGAGCGACGCGGCGTGGGAGCGGATAGCGCCGCTGATCATAGGGCGCCCCGATCAGAAGGGCTCCACCGGGCGCGACAACCGGATGTTCGTGGAAGGTGTGCTGTGGATCGTGCGTACGGGGTCTCCCTGGCGCGATCTTCCGGAGGTGTTTGGGGACTGGAACAGCGTGTTCCGGCGCTTCAGTCGATGGAGCATCAAGGGTGTTTGGTGGCGGATCTTCGAGGCGATGTCCGATGATCCGGACTTCGAATATCTGATCGTCGATTCCACCATTGTTCGGGCGCATCAGCACGCCGCCGGCGCCAAAAAGGGGGGTCTGAAGATCAAGCGGAAGATCAAGCGATCGGCCGCTCGCGCGGCGGCCTGAGCACCAAGATACATATGGCCGTTCGAGGCTTGGGATGTCCGGTGCGGTTCACGCTTACCGCAGGTCAGAAGGGCGATGCACCGCAAGCCGCCGCATTGATCGAAGGCTTATCCGCCGAGGTCGTCATGGCCGATACGGCCTATGACGCCGATCACTTGCGCCAAGCCATCGCCGCCAAAGGCGCGCTCGCCGTGATCCCCAACAACCCGTCACGCGCGCTCAAATATCCACTCGACAAGCATTTCTATGCCCAGCGTCATCTCGTCGAATGCTGCTTCTCAAAGCTCAAGCAGTTCCGCCGCGTCGCAACCCGCTTCGAAAAAACGGCCCGGAACTACCGGGCCGTCGTCACTCTCGCAGCCATCGTTCTATGGATGCGCTAGTGTCCACACCACCTAAGGCTGCGTCGGCGGCCACGTCGCCGGCGAAACCGGGTGCGATGACACCGGCCTCATCCTCGCCGACCGACCTCTACAGCCTGGCGCTTCTGACCGGGCTCAACGGCCAGAACCTCGATCCCAACGGGCAAGCGAAGAAGGAGACTTTTTTCAACTCCGACCTCGCCAAGCTCGGCTATCTGCCGAACCAGGTCGTTCCCCCGCGCTCCTACTATGAGCTGAAGCGCGGCTCCGTCATCCCGGCGACGCTGATCACCGGCATCAATTCCGATCTGCCGGGCCGCATCACCGCTCAGGTCAGCCAGAACGTCTTCGACAGCGCCACTGGCTACCGCCTGCTCATCCCGCAAGGCACGAAACTGATGGGCCGCTACGACAGCAAGATCTCCTTCGGCCAGAGCCGCGTCCTCGTCATCTGGACCGACATCATCTTCCCGAACGGTTCGACGCTCCAGATCGGCGGCATGGCCGGAACGGACGCGGAAGGCTATGGCGGCTTCACCGACCAGGTCGACAACCACTACTTCAAGACCTTCGGCTCCGCGATCCTGCTCGCGATCATCGGCACGGGCATGGATATGGCGGCCCCGCAAAGCTCGACGCTCGCGACGCAGCAGACCGCGTCGGACGCCGCAAGGCGGAATTTTGCGGAAACCTTCGGCCGCGTCGCCGAGCGCACCATCAACAAGAACCTCGACGTGCAGCCGACGCTGGAGATTCGCCCCGGTTATCAGTTCAACGTCCTTGTCGATCAGGACATCGTGTTCCCGGGCGCTTATCGGGGCTGATCACACGCAATGCGACTGAAGCCGCCATCGATCGCGATGCTCGATCCACCAGTTTCTGCAATCCGGCCTCTAAATTTTCGCATTTGTTGCGCCAATTATAAATAACAAGCTACGTCAGACTGCATGAGACGCGAGGAGAGTGGAACGACACCTATGCACCAACGTCATAACCACGAAAACAGGAGCTTCGCCGAGTTGGCGAGTCAACTTAATCTATCTGTCCACGATGTGTCATGAGGATCTCGCGGTGAACCGAACCGCGTAGCGCTTCACGTTGAACCCTCGCGACAATGTGCACAAGAAGCGGCGCAGCGAAAATCGTTGTGTGGCGTGGAAGATCGCCAGCTTTTACCGTTCACAGCCGGCACCACCACCAGACATCAATCTCACCATCACTGCGTCCTGCGCCGAATCGAGCCGGGTGCTCGCCGCCAGAAAGAAGTCTTCAGAGAAATAATGGATACGAGGAGAATGGACCTAAAAACCTGGTTTCAGCGACTGACGGACGTCACTTCTGCCGCGAGAACGCAGGAAGTTCTGAGGGACGCGCTGCCGGATCTCGTGGAGGAATTGGGCTTTGACTGCTACGCCTATCTCTACATCCAGCCATCCAGAACTTATGCCTACTCGAACTATTCGCCGGAGTGGCTGAAGCACTATTTCGACAGCGACTACACGACGATTGATCCGGTCGTAAAAACCGCCAGCACGACTTTGCGCCCATTCACCTGGTGCTCCGGAGGCTCCCGCCATTCGGAAACGAAGGAGGTTCGGCGTTTCTATTCCGAGGCCGGCGACTTCGGGATCAGATCGGGTATCAGCATCCCGATACGGACGGCCTGCCGGCACATGTCGATGCTGACGCTCGCATCGAGCAAACCGTCCTTGACCCTCGATAAGGATATCGATCAGATCGCCGCCGTCACGGCGGTCGCGTTCCTGCATGCCAAGCTTGAAGAGCACAATGCGAAGCCGACCGCGCAGCCAACTTTCGAGCTGACGGCCAAGCAGACCCTCTGCCTCAAATGGTCGGCTGAGGGAAAGCCGATGAAGTCGATCGCCACCCTCGAAAATATGTCGTTCGCGACCGTGAATTTTCATCTCAACAACGCCCGCAAGGTGCTCGATGCGGGAAGTCTCGCCCAAGCCACGGCACTCGCGACGAAGCTCGGCCTGATCTGACCGCATCCTGCGCCCCTGGATCTATAGGATGAAACGGCCCCCAGCGCTGTGAACGCAGTGGGACCATTTCGAGTGGGCGCCCGACTGAGGCTGGGGCCGAGAATCAGGTGCCTACAACACAAGATCAAATACGCAGATTTTCTGCGCTGCTCTTACCACGCCTTTGATCCACCTTGACCTCGTAAGAGACTTTCTGCCCCTCACGCAAGTCTGAGAGGCCAGCCCGCTCAACCGCGCTTATGTGCACAAAAACATCTTGACCGCCGTCATCCGGCTGAATGAAGCCAAACCCCTTGGTCGCGTTGAACCACTTCACAACACCTGTCGCCACCGTCCGTCTCCTACTTAAGCAATCGCGTTGACAGTAAATCAGCTTGGACCATTCCCGCAAGCCGACCGGTGTTGATCGCTCAGCTTGTCACCCGTCTGGTGCCATGCATCGAATGGGATGCCCCCGGGCGGTTCATCGTTCTCGGCGACATGGAGAGCTATCGCCAAATTTTGGTGACGGCGCGGCCGGTCAGGCGGCGGCGGTTATGGGCTGACGGTCAGTCGGTTTGGCGATGACCTCGATCCCGTCGTTGAATGTCACACCGAGAACGAGTTTTGGCAACTGGTTGTGGCCATCGAGACGACGCCGGCTTTTCTGCGCGGCCTCAAGCAGTTTGAAGACCATCGCGAGCGCCGTTCTGTTGGACAGGCAGCCCTTCGATCGGATCGTGCGGTGGCGCACGGTAGCGAAGGTGCTTTCAATGGGATTGGTGGTCCGCAGGTGTTTCCAGTGTTCGGCCGGGAAGTCGTAGAACGCCAGTAGCGTGTCCCGATCCTTGCTCAGGCAGTCGGCCGCCTTCTCGTATTTGGGCGTATAGCTCTCGATGAAGGCGTCGAACGCCAGCTCGGCGGCGGCCTTGGTTTCGGCCATCCAGCTCTCCTGCAACGCGCGTTTGGCTTTAGGCTGCTGGCTCTTCGGCAACTTGGCGATCACGTTGGCGGTCTTGTGTACCCAGCAGCGCTGCTCGCGCGTTTTCGGCCAGACCTCGCCGGCGGCCTTCCAGAACCCGAGCGCGCCGTCGGCGATGGTGAGCCGCGGTGGCACGCCGAGCCCGCGCCGCATCAGGTCGAGCAGCAGATCGCGCCAGTCCTGCGCGCTCTCGCGGGCGCCATCGGTGAAGCCGACCAGTTCCTTGCGGCCTTCCGGCGTCGCGCCGATCAGCACCAGGATGCACTGCTTTTCGTCTTCGAGGCGTGCTTGGAGATGGATGCCATCGGCCCAGATGTAGACGTAGCGCTTCGCCGACAGATCGCGCCTCTGCCACGCGGTGTGTTCGTCAAGCCAACCGTCCTTCAGACGGCCGATGGCGGATGCCGACAACCCGGCAGCATCCTTGCCGAGCAGCGCAGCCAGAGCCTCGGAGAAGTCGCCGGTGGAGATGCCCTTCAGGTAAAGGATCGGCAGCAGCGTCTCGATCGATTTCGAGCGGCGCATGTAGGGCGGCAGGATCGACGGAGAGAACCGGATGCGGTCGGGATCGGTAGCCTCCGCCTTGCGATCGCGTACACGCGGCTGGCGGACGCCGACCGGACCGATACCATCCATCACCTCGCGTTCCGGCAGGTGACCGTGGCGCACGACGCGCTGGTGGCCGTCCGCAGTCTTCAAATCGGCATGCTTGCCGAGAAAGTCCGCGACCTCGGCCTCGACCGCCTGGGCCAACAGAGCACGCGCCCCATTGCGCAAGATTTCGGTGAGTTGATCGTCGACGTTTCCTGGCTGAACCAACTTGATGATGTTATCTTTGGACACGGCATATCGCTCCTTCGGTGGAGAAGTGGAGGCGTCAAGCACCCCCACGATATGCCGCCTTCCCGATTCCCGCCGTCACCAACTTTCAGCGATAGCTCCGACATGGAATTGGACAACGTCTGATCGATCGCGGGCCATCGCGCCTACTGCCACTGCAAGCGTCACATTGCACTACTGAACGCTGACCGCTGGCCGGACGGGCTGTCCGACATCGAGCCGCGGTTTGCCGGTCAGGTCTGCGCGTGCTGCTTTCGAGCGTCCGAGTCGACAGCCGGCGGAACTCGCCGGTAAGTGAGGGTCTACTTGACCCAAATCAATCTGCTTCAGAACTCCTATGGCCTTCTGCTTGGGGGGCGAACGACACGAGACCCAGGAGTTTGCGATGAGGATCAGAACGATAGCCTTTGCAGCAACCGCAGTTCTCTTAACAGCATCAACACTTGCCTACGCAGCGGAGACCTCTTCCACGGTAGGAATGGGGCATCCTAGCGCCGCCGACCTCAACGCCTTGACGGATGCGCGCGTCGGCATGATCAAGGCCGCCTTGCAGCTTACGCCCGATCAGGAAAAATACTGGCCGCCCGTGGAAGGGGCCATCCGTGCGAGAGCGAAGAACCGACAAGTCCGCTTCGAGCGGGTGGCCGAACTGCGCGATAGCAGCCCAATGGAAGCAATTGGTGAACGCAATCCGGTCGAACTTATGCAACGTCGAGCAGAAATACTGAGTCAACGCGCGGTTGACCTCAAGAAGCTCGCCGACACGTGGGAACCGCTTTATAAGACGCTAACACCGGACCAGAAGAAGAGGATGGCATTCGCGACATACGCGGCGATGCGCGGGATGCGAGATGCGATTGAACATCAGATCGAAACCGAAGATGACGACGACTAGACTACCTGGCGTGACGCGTCGCGGAGCAACCAGTTTTGGTCCGCGACGATCGTCGATACACGCAATCCGGAATCAACGCATTTGATGGCGCGCCGGTGCCCTGACAATTTCGGCGATGCCCGACGTCTCAAAGGCCAGATTGATGTAGTCGGCCACCTCGTGACGGCTTTAGGCCGGCCAGATTGGCGATCTGGGAGATGATCTTTCAGACATATTCTCTCCAACAAAAGGCCGGCAGAGATGCCGGCCTAATTGATTGGAGAAAAGTATTAGGACAAGGTCAGTATCTCGCCGCGACCGGAGCGCCGTAGCCGCCAAAGCGATAATTCAAGCGCACGGTGACCATATCCACGTCCTGGCTGATCCGGTCGTTGAGTACGGCAGCGAGGCGGGGATCGGCCACCGAGAAGGAGTTATTTGCGTGCCCCATCCACAGATGGTCGTACTCCGCACCGATCGACCAGTTGGGGGCGAAGCCATACTCAAAGCCGACACCCAAGGTGCCGCCCCAGCGCGTGCTATCCGCCGAGACCAAACCGATCCCGGTGGTGTTGTCGAATATGGTCAGGCGATTGCTGGTCACAGCAGCGCCGCCCTTCACGTAGAGCAGCGCCGAATTCCAGGCCCAACCGAGCTGGCCGGTGAAGAGACCGATTGCATCAGTCTTCGCGGTGGTCGAGAGCGTCGGATCGAAAAGGCTCACGCGCGTGTTCTTGATGTCGGCCCAATCGCCTTGAGCTTCCAATCCAAATACGAACTGATTGGTTTGCCAGCGATATCCAATTTGTCCACCGGCCACGCCGCCGGAACGATCACCGCAGCCGCTCGCGACGGTCCCCACAGCAGTGACGAAATCTACGCAGTTGTGGCTTTGGCCCCAGCCGCCGTTGGCGCCGATGTAGAAGCCGGTCCAATCGTAAATCGGAGCCACCATCGGCGGAGGCGCCTTGGTGTAGGGACGGGCCGCTAAATCCGCCGCGCTTGCCGGTACCGACAGGCTCAGCGCCATCGCGCCAACCAAAATCTTCTTCATATGTGTTTCTCCCAGTCCGCTTCAGTTGTCCCCGAAGCGTTGAGGCCAGGCAGGAGCGCCTACTTCACTATTCCAGTTCTAATTGTAGGGGAGATGCTGCCGGTAGGCTGTACCGGCGAAGCCACACTCGCCGGCCAAGTTCGAGGACAAGCTATTAATCCGACTTAAGAATTGCCATTGCCGAATCTTGATACCCCCTATCAGGCTTGCCGCCGCAGGTCGGCATCTTCGGTCTTATGCTGGGCAGCCTCGGCTATGCGCTGCTCGGGTCCCTCGCGTCACCTTGCCGTCGGACGGACTTCCGCGATCTCGCTGATGATGGCGGGCACGGTAGGCTGCTTTGAATTGCGCCAGATCAAGTGCGCTCATGCGCCCGTTGCCTAAAGTTCCCGAGTTCACCGCCACGTCCATTTTGTACGGAGTTCTGCGATGTTGATCAGGACTACCACAGTGAGCCGCCCTGCGGTTGATGGGCAATTGGCGGCCCTTGCCGGCCAGCAGATCATCTGTAGCGAATTTACCTATCGCAGAGGGATGGAAGTATTTGGGGAGGGAGAGGAGGCCGAGTACGTCTACCAGATCGTCTCTGGTACAATCCGGACCTACAAGATGCTCTGCGATGGCCGCCGGCAAATCAACTCGTTCCATCTCGCGGATGATATGTTCGGGCTTGAGAATGGGATAATTCACCGCTTCACCGCCGAAGCAGTGACTCAGGCCAAGGTTCGCATCACGAGCCGAAGCAGCCTGCTCGATACGATTGCGCAGCGGGAGCCGGGCCAGGCAAGCCTTCTCAACCTCGTCACGCGCAATCTTCAGCACGCCGAGAACCACATGCTTCTGCTAGGACGAAAGACGGCGCTCGAGAAGTTAGCCGCATTCCTTCTGGAAATGGACGAGCGGCTTGCTCATCCGAACGTCATGAGCTTGCCGATGAATCGCCGCGACATCGCCGACTATCTTGGATTGACCCTCGAAACCGTGTCGCGCGCGTTTTCGATCTTGCGTGATGATAAGATGCTAAGGTTCGATGGACAAACCCAGCGTCAACTCGTTTTGCTGGATCGGGAAGCGCTTGTGCAGCTCGACGCCTGATCGTGCGAGCACGGCAACGTTCAAGTGCTGCGAGCTGACTTTGTACGGTCACGCCAATTCGTCCGTCGATGTCCTGCTGAAGCGTATGTTTTTGGCGCGCTCTTTCCGGCGCAGACTCGTCGGCTGCAACGAGCTCGACCGGGTTCGGACCTGCCTCGCCTACTGGATGTCGACGAGAAGCTTTTATCGAGGCGCAATATACTGTCGGTTCCCGATCAAAGTCTGGCCATAAATACGAATGCAAGGACCGCCAAAGTTTAACCCAGGTAGCTCTGCCTACGTTGCCTGCCGCGGAGTGAGTTGAGCACCCGCGCAGCCGTGTTTGCGCCAGCCAATCTCACTCATGCTGCAGCCCCAGGCCTTGTGCTCGAACACCGGCCAGTAGCGCTCGGCGAACTTCCTGTCGAACCCGCTATTGTGCGCTATGACGATGACTGCATCGTCTACGAAGGTCGCGGTGGCCGCATCGTCGAATCTGTGACCGGCCACCATCTCGGCGGTGATGCCCGTGAGTGCCGTAACGTCCGCCGAAAATAGAACCACTCGGCTCGTGGAAGGCGGAGAAGGTGTCGCGGACGCCGACGATCCGCCCGTCCGGCGTATAGTCGAACTTGAGCATCCCGAACTCGATCATCTCGTCTCTGGCGTGATCGAGGCCGGTCGTCTCGGTGTCCACTAGGACGCTGGTCTTGCAACCTGCCCGATGGTCGGCTGGGACGCGGCCCGCGGTATCAGGCGCCGCAACACTCGGTAGTCGGCCGACTGGCTCAAAGCCTCGGCCATCGCGGCCAGATCCGATGCGTCCTGAAGCATATCTTTCAGGGAATGCGATCCGATAGGCTCGGTAAGGTCGTACAATACCGTGTGCGCAGTGCACGGGGTGGCGCAAAGCCGCGCAATTCGTCGCGCCCTCGCCGGCATGTTCACGATTTTCGGCGACCATCCGCCGTCCAGAGCGGAACGGCCCTCCGTCAGGCGACTTGATCTCCCGAAGAGGCATAAATTCGGAGAGGAACCATGAAGACGATATTGGCAATAGCCTGCCTGACCGCACTCGCCTTCGCGTCGCCGGCGGAAGCCAAGGGATGCATTAAGGGCGCCATCGTCGGCGGTGTCGCTGGCCACATGGCCGGCCATGGCAAGCTCGGCGCGGCGGCGGGATGCGTCGTCGGATATCACGAAGCCAACAAGCAGAACCCGAACAACTCGAACGCTCAGGCTCCCTCGGGCCAGAAGTAGCGCGCGAGCACCTGGGCTGCGCCGTGAAGATCAGATCTCATTCCGAGAGCCACATCGTCGAGCTCGACGATGGCTCGCGCTGGAAGATATTTCCCGGCGACCTCGATCTGACGCTGAACTGGAAGCCCGAGACGGAAATCGTCGTCATGCCGGCTGACGATGATCTCAGTTCTCACCTGCTGGTCGGCGGAGACGCAAAGGTGCGGGCGATCGCCGAGGGCGAAAGCTGGTCGGCAGGTGAGGTCAAGGCGGTGCTGAAGGAAGGATAGGGATGTGCAGCGCGGCGGCCAGACCTTCAGAAAAAGTCTGCAGCGAGGTTCAGGCCATAGGTCATCGCCGCAAGAAGGGAGAGCAAAAGGCCTGCGCCGCAAAAGATCATGATGGTCTTGAGCCCATCGGAGCCGCCGACGTCCACGCTCGCGGAACGCAACAGCACTTTGGCGAATGCGATCATCGTCGGTCTCCTCGAGAGTAAGCGGCGTGACGAGGATAGCCGAGGGCAGCTTCGGCGAGTGTGAACCAGCTCTCAGGTCCGCTGGATCTCGATCGGGTGGGTAGCTTGCCCAGTGGCAGCCTTTTTGAGGGCATCCCGCTCCCGACAGAGATTATCGACCTTGGCTCGCATCCGGACGAGCAGCAGTTCAGCGGATGCCGTCGGGACGCCGGCCCGCTGCAGCATCCGGATCTCGCTCTCCTGAGCGCTGAGCTGCACTAATCAGCCCGAGGAGTATTTCAGCCGTTTGCGCTGCGCTGAGATCGGTATCCACCATCATATTGCTGGCGGGCTACGCGCAGGTTTTTGAGCTGCTTTGGCACCGTCCTAATCTTCGTAGTCGATGGAGCCGGCTGCCCCAGCCCGGCTGGCTGGGGGCCGTGGGCGGCCGAGCCGGGGCAACGCCTCGCTGGGCGGCGGGCCAGTGTGGCGCTTCCCTACGCTACGCCGCGTATTGAGCTATTCAACGGAGAACCGTAGCGAAAAGCGGCGGTTGCAACGCGAAGCGCAGCCCGGAGGAGCGCGATCGCGGCTGGCGGTGCAAGCGCTTCACTCCGGGCGCAGTCGCCCGCGCGCCTGTGTCCCGCGCTGACTTACTGACCATGTCAGCGAAAGAATGAGGCGGAGCTACGACCTGTGCCCCGCCGATCGATGCCGGAAAATGGCGGATGCGCCGCAGCAACTTAATCGCGTCGCTTTCTTGATCGCGCTCAAGCCACAAGGGTGCCTCAGCGATTCCCTGGCTTCTTCAGGTAAAGAAGCCAGGGATGCTTCCACTCGGCGCCGCCCACGCGGAATAGGCAGCATCGTCAGGTTGTATCAAAACGCAGCTTCGCGCCATTAGCCATTGGGGTTAGCGACTTTTGTCGGCATGGCACTGGATCTCCCCGCCAGCCCAGCCAAAAGCCCCTCCCGGGGCGGCTTTCGCGCGCCCTTGGGTTGCATTAAGCTTGAAAGCCTATGTTTGAAGCAGTGGGGAAAATATCATGGAAGACGCCCTAGGTGGTGTGGACACTAGCGCATCCATAGAACGATGGCTGCGAGAGTGACGACGGCCCGGTAGTTCCGGGCCGTTTTTTCGAAGCGGGTTGCGACGCGGCGGAACTGCTTGAGCTTTGAGAAGCAGCATTCGACGAGATGACGCTGGGCATAGAAATGCTTGTCGAGTGGATATTTGAGCGCGCGTGACGGGTTGTTGGGGATCACGGCGAGCGCGCCTTTGGCGGCGATGGCTTGGCGCAAGTGATCGGCGTCATAGGCCGTATCGGCCATGACGACCTCGGCGGATAAGCCTTCGATCAATGCGGCGGCTTGCGGTGCATCGCCCTTCTGACCTGCGGTAAGCGTGAACCGCACCGGACATCCCAAGCCTCGAACGGCCATATGTATCTTGGTGCTCAGGCCGCCGCGCGAGCGGCCGATCGCTTGATCTTCCGCTTGATCTTCAGACCCCCCTTTTTGGCGCCGGCGGCGTGCTGATGCGCCCGAACAATGGTGGAATCGACGATCAGATATTCGAAGTCCGGATCATCGGACATCGCCTCGAAGATCCGCCACCAAACACCCTTGATGCTCCATCGACTGAAGCGCCGGAACACGCTGTTCCAGTCCCCAAACACCTCCGGAAGATCGCGCCAGGGAGACCCCGTACGCACGATCCACAGCACACCTTCCACGAACATCCGGTTGTCGCGCCCGGTGGAGCCCTTCTGATCGGGGCGCCCTATGATCAGCGGCGCTATCCGCTCCCACGCCGCGTCGCTCAATACCAAACGGTCCATCACACCCAAGGCGGCCTCCCCAAAAGCAGCCTTGAATCTGATTTGCTCCTAAAAGGGAATCCTTAGAGTCCACACCACCTAGAACGGGCCTACCCATGAAACCGCTAATCGGACTTATCGCGCCGCTCTTTACGACCGGCGCATTTGCACAAGCCGCTCCCCCGAAGGCGGCTAAAAGGCCGCCCGTTCAGATCAGGCCGCAAGCGCCAATGGGTTGCAAACTGGTCGGCACGGTCAGGGGCACCAAGATCTGGGCGGGCGACTGCATTGCTGCGGCACCCGCCGCGGAAACTCCACCACCGCCATCACCCCCGCCTGCACCGCCTAGTGGCCTCAGCGCCCCTGCAGAGAAGCAGTGATTAGGCGACGTTCCGCCGGCCGGTTGAGAATCGGTTGAGGCAAAGAAATGACAGTCGTCGACCTAAAGGAGCTAGCCCGTCTTATTCGTCAGAGGGCGCCTGAGAGGCTGGCGAGCCTGGTGTAAAGCGCTGATGCGGCGTAGGATTCGGTTGCGAAGCCAACCCCATCACCTCAACCGCGAACGCCACGCCCGCCATGACCGACGATATGATTCTGCCCTTCTCGTTTCCAGCCGTTCACGCCAAGAAAGTCACAGCTGCCTTCGATGGCGGTCGGCTGACCTCGAACGGGGACGTGATGCTTCTGGCGATGGCCGAGCGGCGTCTCGGCTTGGCCGACAATTTGGCCCGGGTGTTCCCGGATCGGCGCGATCCGACGCGGGTCGTGCACAGCCTTGTCGATATGTTCCGCGCGCGCATGTTCGCGATCTGCTGCGGCTACGAGGACGCCGACGACCTCGATCATCTGCGGTCCGATCCCGCATTCAAGCTGGCCTGCGGACGGCTGCCGGACACGGGTCGCGATCTGTGTTCCCAACCGACGCTGTCGCGGCTGGAGAATGCTCCGCGCCTGCGCGACGTGATCCGACTGACCTACACTTTGGTCGACGCATGGATGGATAGCTACCCGCGCGAGCCGGCATCCGTCACGCTCGACATCGATGATACCTGCGATGTCGTCCACGGCCATCAGCAGCTCTCGCTGTTCAACGCTCATTATGACGAACGCTGCTTCCTGCCGATCCACGTCTACGACACGGAGAAGAGCCGGCCCGTGGCGGTCGTGCTGCGGCCCGGCAAGACGCCGGGCGGCGTCGAGGTGCGTGCCCACCTGCGCCGCCTGATCCGGCATATCCGGACGCGGTGGCACAACACGCGAATTACGTTCCGTGGCGACGGGCACTATGCCCGGCCGGAGGCAATGGCGTGGTGCGAGACCAACGGCATCGACTACATCTTCGGTCTGTCCGGCACCAAGCCGCTCGCCAGAAAAGTCGACGAGGCCGCCGACGGCATCCGCACGCGACGCGCCATCGAGAACCTGCCGGTTCTGCGTGGCTATACCGAGACGCGCCACAAGGCAAAGTCCTGGGATCGCGAACGACGTACCGTCGCCCGTATTGAGGCGACGATGCTCGGCCTCGACATCCGTTTCGTCGTCACCAGCCTCGATGTCGGCTCGGCCGAGTGGATCTACGACAGCCTGTATTGCGCGCGCGGCCAAGCCGAGAATCTGATCAAGGTGCATAAGACACAGCTCGCCTCCGATCGCACCAGCTGCCGTTCGGCGCTCGCCAATCAAGTCCGCCTCGTTCTCGACACCGCCGCTTATTGGCTGATGCTGACCGTGCGCGACGCGATTCCCAAAGCCCGGGAATTGGCCACAGCCGAGTTCGCGACGCTGCGTCTTCGTCTCTTGAAACTCGCTGCCCGTGTCGTCGAGACCACGAGCCGCATTCGCCTTGCGTTTGCCGCGGCATGTCCCGAAGCCGACCTGATCCGCGGCTTGCCAGGCGCGCTGCTGCCGCTCGGTCCTTGACCGGCGGGGCGTCCGCCCCCCGTTCGCCCAACCCATCCCTCAAGCGCGTTGCAAAGTACCGGTCGTCAGGCGGTGAAAGCCGAAGGCAATCCCGCGCGCCTCGTCAGAGCAGATGTGCGGCCACATCAATCGGACTAAAAAACGCACTCTCACGAATAGGACGGGCTAGCGGAAATGGCGGTACAGCTAGAGCATGATGTGTTTATACGGAAACGTACCCTGAATTTTTGAGATAGTTGGCGCACTCCTCCTTGGAGAAGCCGTTGGGTCGCGCTACGGCAGATGTTCTGCCGGCCGAGGGTCATTTGTTCGACCTGCTCGAACCGGAAGATGTGGCGCCGGAATGGAAACGCTGGTCGCCGATTCTCCTGCGGCCGGAGGGTCTTTATGGTACTCGCCCGGCAAAGGGCGGCAACAAGGCCGCCAAGCTCAAAGCCATCCGAGAGGCCCTACGCACCGCCCAGCAGGTTTGGCTCGCCACCGACTGCGACCGCGAAGGCCAGCTCATCGGTCAGGAAATTCTCGAGCATTACAATTACCGCGGCCGGGTGCTCCGGGTACTATTCACCGCGCAGGACGCGCAGACCATCCGCGACGCGTTCGTGCGGGCAAAATCCAATGCCGAATATGCCAGGCTTTACGCCGCGGCCGTCGCCCGACGGCAGGCGGACCAGATCTACAACCTGTCGCTCACGCGCACCGCGACCGTCATCCTGGGGCAAGGTGCTCGGCGTGTGATCGGGGTTGGTCGCGTGAAGACGCCGACCTTGGCGATTGTCTGCACGCGCGAACTGGAAATCCGAAACTTCGTGCCGCTCTCCTATTTTGAGGTTGTTGCGACCGCGAAGGTTGCCGGAGGGCAATTCCAGATGCGTCACGCGCCGCAGGAGCGGATTGTCCGTCGCGAGGTCGCCCAGGATATCGTTAATGCAGCTCAGGGCTTCGAGGGCGCGCTTGCGGTGCGCGTCGAAGAAAAGCGGCATGGGCCACCCAAGCTGCACGATTTGCCGTCACTACAGAAACTGTGCGGCTCTCGCTTCGGCTGGCCGGCCAGCAAGACGCTCGAGGTGGCGCAGGAACTCTATGACGGTCAGAGCAAGAAGATCATCACCTATCCGCGCGCGGAGGTACGCTACCTGCCGCAGAGCTTGATAGCGGACGTTCCGAAGATCGTGACCGGACTGCAGGTAGGCCAAGCGTTCAGCGCAATCCCCATGCCAGAGCCTCCGATGATCCGCAAAGGTGCAAGCGGCAGTTTCTACGATAAGGGACTGGAGGGCGCGAGCCATCACGCCGTCATTCCCAATGTCAACACGATCGATAAGCTGCGCGAGGTCTGGCTTCGTCTGTCATCCGATAAGAAGAAACTGTTCGACCTCGTCGCGCGGGCCTATCTGGCAGCGCTGATGCTCGACTTCCGCTATCGGCAGACAAACGCAACTCTCGACGTCCATGGCTTCGAGCTCCGCGCCTCCGGCCGCCAGAGCATCGATCTCGGTTGGCACGCAGCATTCCCGGACTGGCAGCCCGTCGACGAAAATGGCGATGAAGCACAATTGCTTCCGGAGCTGCGCCAAGGTGAGACCGCACAACTGCAGAATTCCAAAATTGACGACAAGGAAACTCGGCCGCCGCCGCGTTACAACGAAGGCACCCTCATCGATGCGATGCAAAATGCTTGGCGCTTCGTCGACGACGAGCCCCTTCGGCAACGCCTGAAGGAAGCCAAGGTCAATCTGATCGCCTACAACCTGATCCGCATCCCCAAACTGGTTGCAGCGTAGCCAACTTGGCGTCCAGACCACCAAAGCGCTTCAAACTCTCAAACAAATCATCCCAACAATGGCACCCGCGACAGAACAAACGTAAGCGCGAAGCCGATACCCTGGCTTCAGAGTTAGAATGAATGTGCGAAGAAGCCTCCGGCTTGGAACGGAGGTTTGGATGGGATTGGACAGCAAAAAGGACGTCCATTTGGGCGGCTCACCGGTGGGGCCGGTGAGCCGGCTGGAGCGAGGCGCCGGCGCAGGCACGGGCTGGGGCGGCAGGTGCACGACATCCGGTGCCGACGGGCGATTGATCGGGCGAAGATCAATCGGAGCGCGCGGCGCAGGAGTCACGATCGGCGGCGTCGGAATGCGCGGCGGCACATAGGTCGGCGCCGGCACCGGGATACGTGGCGGCGGAACGTAGGTCGGCTGCACCGGCGTCATCCTCGCGGTCGCATTGGACATTCGTTACAACACGCGGAATGTGTGTCATCGACGGGCGAGATTTCCTCGCGACCGTCTTTCAGCTCGGAAATCCTGATGCAAGCCGAGGCGTACTTGGGAGACTATTTGGCCCGGCAATCCTTCGTTATGCTGATCGCGCCTGGTCACTCCCGGCCACTGATACCCAGGGACGGATCGGGTGCTTTGACCTAGCCCGGCAGGACGACGAGGTCATCGCGGCACATGCCGCCAACGAGCTTGTGATCGGCGGCCGTTATCAGACTCGGTTCTCCTCGGCATTCCTGGTACGGGCACCAATTGTCCCAAAGTCCATCCTCGCGGTCGAGCGGGTCGACCATCGCGGCTACGTATTGCCGGAGATCAACATCACGCTGGAGAAGGCGTTGGGTCGTTAAAGGCGATCCAGTCGTCTCGGACCGGCCCAAACTCAATCAGCTAACCTCCGCCCAACAATCGTCGTTCTCATAAATCCGCACGCTCTCGCAATCAGGAATGCGCTCAAAGAACCAACTGGCAATGATCTCGGCGGTCGGGTTCTCCAGTCCTTCGACATCGTTGAGAAGTCGATGATCGACCAGTTTAATCAACGGCCCCACCTCGGCATCCATCTCAGCGAAGTCCTTCACGAAGCCCCTACCGTCCAACCCTCCCTGCATCACGACTTCCATGCGGTAGTTGTGTCCGTGTAGATTCTTGCACTTGTGGCCATCGGGTAGATTGGGAAGGCGATGAGCGGATTCGAACCTATAGGTGCGCCCAATCCGCGTTGTGAGAACGACATCATCGCCGTCACTCCGCGAGCGCCTCTCAGAAACAATGCGCTGGGAAGAAAAGTGCTTGTTCATGGTATCCCCATAAGCTTGTGCGCCTGAAGAATCACTCTCCAGAGCAAATTACTCAGGCAATAGGCGATAGCCAACTCCGTATCTCATTTGCGGTAAGGCCCATGCGAACCGGCCGCACCTCACAAAAGGCATCGCCGGACTAATGCGGCGGTCGCGCAAGCGAAGGCTGCAAAGGAAGAGCGCAAGACCGCGCGCACGACACGGTGCGCGGATGCCCAGCAGTCGTGACGGCGTAGACAGTAGGACTCCTCCCCCGATGCCCCGATTGCGCTAAAAAACCGCCGAAGAAGGAAGAATTCCTAATAAGCCCGGCCGAATTTTGTGACCACCTGCGTTTAACCCCAATCCATGCGGCCGGGACGTCAATTCAGGTCCGTTTCGAGCTGCGAAAGTGTGTTTTCGGACTTGGGCAGCAAAAGCGGAGTCCGTCTGGGACGAGAGCTTGCGTGCCGGACAGAGGGTCGCGACGGAGCAACGACAATCGAAAGTTCAAGTGTCGATCATCCTCACCTTTAGCACAATCTCGTCGTTGCCTTCCCGTTGCACCGGGACAACGTCCACTACCCGTCGTCGCTCTGGACGCACGGACCAGACGCTGCTGAACAGCGTCTAGCAGTCACTCGTGTCAGCTTCGCGTGAGCGTCCCTTGCCCCGAATGTTTCGGCGCGCCCATTGACACCAAACGCCACTTGCCGGATCGTGTTGAGCGAGCAGACCCATTATTAACATCAAAAGTTGTGCACGCACGCAAGCTGATCGCGAGAAGGCTGCAGAGCGCACGCGAGCAAAGACGATTTTAAGGCCGCCACGGAGAGCCGAAGTGAGTCCTCCTCTTTCGCACATTTTCGTACTCATGCTCGAAAATCGCTCGTTCGATCACATGCTCGGCTTCTCGGGCATTGTCGGAACGGACGCTGTCACCGGCCGGCGACGTTCGGTCAACGGACTTACCGGGTCGGAAGCCAACCAATATCAAGGACGAACCTACCCGGTCAGCCACCCAGCCGATTCGGCGATGGCTGCCGATCCCGGCCACGAGTTCACGGATACGGTCGAGCAGCTCTGTGGACCGACGGCAACTTACCCGCCAAGCGGCAGCTATCCGCCGATCAACAACAGCGGGTTCGTCGCCGACTACGCCGCGCATGTTAGAAGCAACGCGGGCGCCATCATGAAATGCTTCTCGCCGGATCAACTGCCAGTCTTGACAAAACTCGCCTCGACCTTCGCTGTTTGCGATAGCTGGTTTGCCTCAATTCCAGGCCCTACGTTCCCAAACCGATTCTTTGCCTGCGGCGCTTCGTCCGGCGGACTCGACCACAGTCCGACGTCGTGGGAACTGTTTACGTGGGAGACCGTCTCCGGGTTTCAGCTGCCCCATGGCTCGATCTTCGATGCCCTCGGGGCGAAGTTCGGTTCGGGATGGCGCATCTATGCTGGCGACAATCTGCCGATGGCGACCGCGCTCAAGAACATCCACCATGCGAATGTCACGCCTTACGCTTCGTTCGCCAATGATGTAGCCAACGCAAATTACCCTTGGCTCTATACCTGGATCGAACCAAATTACGGCGACGTTCCTGGCGGCACATACAAAGGCGGCAACTCCCAGCATCCTCTCGACGGAGTGACTGCTGGCGAAGCGCTGATCAAGTCAACTTACGAAGCAATTCGAAATTCGCCCCATTGGGCCACCGCCCTCCTCATTATCACCTGGGACGAGCACGGCGGATTCTACGACCACGTTATTCCGCCGCGGGCAGTCCCGCCCGGCGATACGCAGCCAGGCTCCAAATACAATCAATTCGGTTTCACTTTCGCTCAGTATGGCGTTCGCGTCCCAGCAGTGGTGGTGTCGCCGCTGATCCCGCCAAATGTCGTCGATGGAAGGCTTTATGACCACGCCACGATCCCGGCGACCGTCGAGGCTGCATTCGGCATCAAGCCGCTGACGGCACGAGACGCAGCAGCCAATACGGTGCTTCCTTTGCTGTCGCTGACACAGCCGCGCGACTGCCCGAAACGATTGCCAACACCCGTTCCCCTCGAGGCGCCCAGAGTTCGGCAGCTCATGCCGCGGCCGACCGATACGGTCAACAGCGGCAATCTGCCAGGCGTCCTCCTTGCGGCGGCGCGACTCGATCAGGAGCTCTCGCCGCCCTCCGAGGTGCAGGCGATCCTTGCGAAGGTCCAGTCCATCCAAACGCGGGAAGACGCCCAGCGGTACCTGGACGAGGTCAACTCGAAAGCCGAAGCCGAGAAAGCCGATGAGCAAGCCCGTTTTCGGCTGTTGCGCCGAAAGCCCAGGAAGCGGAGCACGAAAAAGAACGCAACCTAATGAAAGGAGGTCAAACATGCGGGCAAACACGAAACTCCTTATTAGCACCGGCAGTCTTTCAATCTTGATTGGTCTCATGGCCAACCCGGGGCCCGTAAGCGCCGCCGAACTTATTGACATGGTCGCGTCCCGGCCATGCTCGGCGATCGCGGGTGATCGCGTCGGCGCCTCCGGCAATTGCAGCGCTTCCGCCGACCACAAGAAACTGGCAGTCACGCTGACGGCAAAGCAGATCGATCTGAACAAATCACCTGGTGACGCCGGCTCTGTCAGCTTCGATCTGCCCGACGGCGTCACCTTTCCCGGCTCTGAAGCCCGCCGGATTTCGGTCGATGGCTTGATGCTCTACAATGATGCTCTCGCTCCCGAAGTCTGGCGGGTGAACCCCGGCAGCACGCTCGAGATCAAGCTGGTCAACCACTTAAGCGCCGGCGAAACAGGCTCCACGAACCTTCACACGCACGGGCTTCTTGTTACGCCAGACCTCGACACCAAGGGCGCAAAGGCCCTCGAGCCGGTCGGCGACACCGTTTACGTTTGCACGATTCCGGAGGGTGAGAGCACGACCTCGCCGAGCGCCAAGAACTGCGCGGCTCACGGCGCCTACTACGGCAACACAACCTCAGAAATGAATTACCGGATCGCTTTGCCGTCGGATCATCCAGAAGGCCTGTTTTGGTATCACCCGCACGTCCACATGAATGCGCGCACGCAGGTCGGCGCTGGCCTCTCCGGGCTCATCTTCGTCCAGGGCGCAACCGGCAGCGCCAGCGGTGGCGCGCGCGTAACAAGCGGCGCTCAGCCAACCGAACGCTTCCTGATGCTGAAGGATCACCAGATCGGTTCGGTCTCGGGAGGCGATCCGGCGACCCTCAAAGCCAGCTTCCTGCCGGTCGGAGACCACGATGCCGGGCTTTGCGGCGCCGGAACGACGGTGCGCGGCACCTGCTTCGCCGACGACAAGGGCTGGCTCTTCACCGTAAACGGCCAAGTTTACCCGCACATCACAGTCAAGTCGGGCGAGCGCGAGATTTGGCGGATCGCCAATACCAGCGCCGACATGACCTACGATCTCGCGCTTGTGGCCAAAGACAGCGGCCGTCCGCTACGCATGCAACTCCTAGCGCGCGACGGCATTGCTGCAGCCCAGGAAGGCGCAGATTCCGCCATTCTCGTCGAACGTGTGCTTATGATGCCAAGCTCTCGCATCGAGGTGGCCATCGATCGCGTCGCCAGCGAAGGCCTGTTCGACAGCGGCAAGCCGCTGGAAGCGGTGTTGAAGACGTACGGCTATTACACGGGTGGCGACGCCTGGCCGGCGGTCGAGCTTGCGAGCGTGACATTCGAAGCCGCTCCGGCTGCGATCCCGACGGCGA
>NZ_CP145949.1:0-167655 GCF_036923295.1 Bradyrhizobium sp. 26S5
CAGAACTGGATAAAATCTGGGGGCAAGGTCACATCTCGTCCAGCAATGCGCCTGCAGTGCAGACAATCAACGCGCCGGGCTGATCATCCCCTTCGCCTATGTCAAGGACAAGCCGCAGTCGGTCAGCTCGACCACGACGTCGGTTGTAGAAATGACCCCTTTGCGATGAGTGATTGCCAGCACGGTCACATCTTCCGCTAGGCTGCGAATATGGTCCAAAATGTCCCGCTCGGCTCGTTCGTCAAGCGCGGAGCTGGCCTCGTCGAGAAGAAGGATCGCCGGCTCGCCATAGAGCGCGCGGGCAATAGCAATACGCTGGCGCTCCCCGCCTGAAAGCTTCAAACCGCGTTCTCCAACGGTTGTTTCAAATCCTTCCGGCAGAGCCTCGATAATGGGGAGAATAGCGGCTTTTTCCGATGCACCGCGAAGGCGCACCTCGTCGCGGGGCCGTCCTAGTGGTTCATCACAGTGATTTTGACGTTTTTATTCCGAGCCATTCGAGGATCGGCAAGCTTTCCGGCGGCACGAGAATTTCGATGCTCCTTGGGACGCCGGGTTGACGACGGATGCATCCGTTTCGTTCGAGAGTTACGATCATTTGGTGGACCGAAGGCGGGCTGACGCGGAAGTGGCGCTGGATGTCTTTCTCGGCGGGCGGCTGTCCGAACATGTTGGAATATGTGTAGATGAAAGCGAGGTAGTGCCCCTGCTTCTGGGTGAAGCGCGCGCCTGATTTTTGACTCATGGATCGATTCGTCCCGGTCTTCCGACAAGGAGGCAAAGGATGAATGTCCGTTATCGGGTCGAATTGAGCCAAGCCGAGCGAGACGAACTGACGGCGATGCTCGGCGGCGGCAAGTGCGCCGCCCGCAAGCTCAAGCGGGCGCAGATTTTGCTGGCGGCCGATGGAGGGCGCCGCGACGAGGGGATTGCCCGGACCGTAAGTGTCAGCCTCTCCACCGTCTATCGGACCAAGCGCCGCTTCGTGGAAGGCAATCTGGAGCGGGCCCTGAGCGAGGAGCCGCGTCCAGGGGCGGAACGCAAGCTGACGGGCAAGGAGGAGGCCCTGCTGGTGGCGACCGCATGCGCCAAGCCGCCGGCCGGCCGCAAACGCTGGACGCTGACGCTGCTGGCCAACGCGATGGTCAAGCTCACCGATCACGACAGCTTGTCGGGCGAGACCGTGCGCCGCCGGCTGGCGGAGAACGACCTCAAGCCATGGCGCAGGGACATGTGGTGCATTCCTCATGTCGATGGCGAATACGTCGCCCGCATGGAGGACGTGCTTGACCTCTACGCCGAGAGGCCGGATCCGGCCCGGCCGCTGGTCTGCTTCGACGAGACCCCGGTCCAGCTGATCGGCGAGGTGCGCCAGCCGGTCTCCGCCAAGCCCGGACAGCGCGAGCGCTACGATTACGAGTACCGCCGCAATGGCACCGTCAATCTCTTCGTTACCTTCGATCCACATCGGGGGTGGCGCAACGTGAAGGCGACCGAGCGCCGCGCCGCCGTCGACTACGCCCATTGCATGCGTGAACTCGTCGACGTCCATTATCCCGAAGCCGCCTGCATCCGTGTCGTGCAGGACAATCTGTCGATCCATACCGCCGGTGCGCTGTATCAAGCATTTGCGCCCGCCGAAGCCCGGCGCATCCTGCGCCGCCTCGAATTCCACTACACCCCGAAACACGCCAGTTGGCCCAACATGGTTGAGTGCGAGATCAGCGTGCTGCAGCGCCAGTGTCTCGGCCGCCGCATCGACGACCCCAAAAAGCTCCGAAACGAGATCGCGGCATGGCAACGGCAGCGAAACAAGGCGCAAGACCGCATCAAGTGGATGTTCACAACCGACAAAGCCCGCGCCAAACTCCGCCGCGCCTATCCGGCCGTCGTCAAAGAGTCAAAATCACTGTGATGAACCACTAGCAGAATGTTGTCGGCTAGCGACTCATTGAGCAACATCACCTCCTGCGGCACAACAGCAACTGCGGCATACCAATCCGTGTGATCGATGGTCGCTATATCGGTTCCATCGACCAGAATACGGCCGCAGTCTGGCTCAATCGATTTCAGGACGAGCTTGAATATTGTCGACTTCCCCGATCCGGATTCGCCGACAAGGAAGGTAATGGCGCCGCGCCTAGCCAGAAACGAGACATTCGTAACGCCACGACCGTTGTTGTAGGCATAACCAATGCCCTCGAAGGATAGCTGGCCAGCGGAGGGCGTGAAATCATGAGCATGAGATGTTCGCCGCTCTTCTGGTGCGACCCACAGTCTGGCGAGAGGAATGAGGTCGGCTCGCGACCGCGCCGCGTCAGAGATCGCGCGCGCGACCATCTCGAAGGGCATATTGAGTTGGAGTAGAAGCGTGTTGAATAGCACAATATCGCCGATCGTGACCGCGCCGGCCCGGTATTCAGGTATTAGAAGGAGAAGTGTGACGGCAAATTGTAGCGCGATGGCTAAGCCGAGCACGGCTATGTAGGCCAATCGTTGAAACACGTAGGTTCGCCAGTTATCGCGCACTTCCCGCGCCTTCATCGTAAAGCGCTGGCTCGTCCAGGAATGACTGCCGAAATGGCGCAACGTGTCCATGGAGTTCATGACGTTGCCGACGAAACGCGCATTCTCCTGTCCGGCTTCGATGGCCCGGTCCAGAAACACGCGCGCCCGACGCGTGGAACTCCACCCCAATGTAATCGCGACAGCCCCATAAGCGACGACGATTGCAGCGATCTGGATATTGACGAGCACACCGAGAATAGCGAGCGTAAGCAGAAGCTGCGCTGCAGCCGGGATGAATATCATAATTCCAAGCTGGACCAACGTCGTCAACGCGCTGCACCCGCGCGCAGCCGCACTCTGTATCTCCACGGGATTGTGCTCAAGAAGAAAGGCTGAGGTTTTTCTCAGGATGCGATCGAAAAAGCGAGTTGCAGCGATGAAGCCCAGGTTCTCGGCTGTCATGAAGAAAAGATACTGCAGCATGCGCTGCAATGCGGAGGCTATGCCGAGCAGGACCGCATAGCCGGCGAATCCCCAGGCAAACGCGACATGCCTTCCCCCCGCGGGAGGCGATCAATGAGACCCGAAAATACATAGGGGGCTGCGACGCTGCTCGTGCTGGAGATCAGCACCACTGTGGCAACGATGAGAAGCAAGCGCCGATCGGATCGCCAGTACGCATGCAGAAGTTCGGAAACCGGCGACAATGTGCTGTCGTTGACCTGATCTGCGGCGGATCCAGGGAATGGGGCTTTGCTTGCACTGAGAGAGCCGACATGGCCTTGCGATCTGGATTCCATACGATCTCACGTAAAGATGCGGCTCTGCGGAATTTGCTGCCGTTTACCGTTACTAAGCTCCAACCCAATTCTGTCCAGCACCGTCATCCAACCCGCAAATCTTGGTAGGTTGTCGCCCGGCTTCTCACATGAGAGACGCTATAGAGTGGCTCGACACGCTGCCGCGCCACACGACGAGAAGCCCGATCACGCTATCAATAGGAACACGACATGAAGAGCGCAACTGCAGACACGTCTAAGCGGCCATCGCGGCCCGATACAACTGACCTCCCCTTACCGGTGCTGCCACCTCCCACTACTTCGTATCCGAAGGGCCCCTTCCCTAGCGACAGCGCTAACGAAGGTTACCTTTAAGATCATTCTTCACTCTGTTACCGCCTCTCACACGAGAGGCGGTAACGTTTAAGTCGAGGAACAAATGCTCAAGGCCACTCTGAAAATAGCCGACCTGGAAAACTTCGATCCTGTTGTCAAAGGCTGTTCGATAGAGTTTGGTGAAAGCTGCATCTGGCCTTTCCAACATAAGAGTCTTGAGAGCTCGTTAGTGAAGAGCACTGAGCAATGGTTCTTCGTCATACGTGAGCGTCAAGGAGCGGCGGACGGGGCTGGCGTTCATTCGGTCGTAATAGACCATGCGTCTACAGATCAGTTTCGTCAGCACTACCAGAAATGCATGCACTGGCCGCTCGATTTTATCGTGATCGAGGCCGCTCGCCGGGGTCCTCGGTTGCGTGTACGAGCAGGCCATATTGGCAGCCTCCCAATTTACTTCCACGTGGAGGAGCGCGCTCGCACGGTTACGCTCTCCTGGGATTTTGTCGAGTTTTTGGATAAATCGCGAGCGATTGATGCAGAGATTATAGCGCATCACCTGTCGATGAGAACGTTCTACTCTGCGCGACAGGCCTGCGTTGGCGTTAACCTGCTGACTGCTGGCTCCACCTTGTACGTCGACAGATCGGAAACGTCATTTGAGTACGGCGCGACAACTTCATCAGCTCCTGAGCTCTCCGGACGAGAGGAGGGCGATCATGTCCTTGAGTTTTCTGATACTCTTCAGGCGGTTGTTCGTTCGCGGCCGACGACCTTCTGCGCAAGCGCTGTGGAGCTGAGCGGAGGAATGGACTCCGCTTCCGTCGCAATTGCTGTTGGCGAGAGCGTAGCATCGCTAGCATGTGGCGGGATACTATTGGGCGACGGGAGTAGCCCCAAGCAGATTGATCGCCGAGCGAGCACTTTGAGCGCACTGAACTGCCGCGATCACAAAGTTGAAATGTGCGCCCACATGCCGGCGATTGATCTAGATCTTGACCTGAAAGGACGCCTGCCACTCAATTCAGAGTATTACCTTGAGGCGTTCGGGTCACTCTGGGATCGGTTTCGCGGCGATGGCTGCGAAATAATCTGGTCCGGCATAGGAGGAGACGAGCTTTGCGCTCGCTTCAGCAGCGACGAGGGGGAACCCAGATCTCCCTCTTCACCGCATCTGGATATCGCGCTTGGGGTTGCAGAAGACCTGTTGACGAAACGTGGGCTCGACGCCGCTCGTTCATCCTTCCTTTTTAGCGCCCCCCTCAGCGCCACTCTATCCACAACTCTGCTCGCAAGTCTTTGTCATGCTCGCCCACTCGCGACGCGAGGTCTTTGGCCCGTCCGCCCATTCGGCGATCCGAGATTGATCAATTTTGGAGCGAAGCTTCCGTTTGCACTTCGCTCGGGCAAGGAACTCCTCCGTTCTTACTTGCGTGAGCGCTTGGGCTCTGACGTATTTCCACACGGATACGCAAAGGAGACTTTCGCGCTTGTACTGCCAAAGGCGATTGCGGCTCGTGCGGACATAATTTCATCACAGCTTGCTTCTTGCGCCTTGGCCGACTTCGGCTTGGTTTCGCAAGAGGCTGTCATGGCGCTCTTGAACAGGGTGATAACAACACACGAATTTTCCGCAACAAGCACCTTGGCTCGCTTTTTATGGGCGGAACGTTTCGTTCGACAACTCTGTTGATTGCGTTATGACGAACGATCACGCGTCAGAACACCTGCTACAGTGGAGAAGGGTTGCAATTGGGCGTTCTCGCTAGTGGTTCATCACAGTGATTTTGACGTTTTTATTCCGAGCCATTCGAGGATTGAGCCGGTCCCGCAAATCTGAACAGTGCGATAAGTGGAGTTTCTGCCTGACGGCGGGCAAGATTGACCCGCGAATCAGGAGAGACGATGAGCAGACGAGCACGGCGGAACCACACTCCGGCTTTCAAGGCGAAGGTGGCGCTTGCCGCCGTCAAGGGTGACCGCACGCTGGCGCAACTAGCGGAGCAGTTCGACGTTCACCCCAATCAGATCACATCGTGGAAGGGCCAGCTCGAAGGCCGCGCTGCCGATGTTTTCGGTCCGGGCGGCGGGAGTCGGATCGCCGAACCCACCGTCGACGTGAAGTCGCTGCATGCCAAGATCGGCGAGTTGACGCCCGTTTATATCCCACAGGGGGCGCGCAGCGCCCGCTCAGTTTTTTAGAAGGAGCGCTCACCAAGGCGGGATTGCTGAGCGCAAAGCGATGATCGACCGTGAACACGATCTGCCGATCGGCAAGCAGGCGGAAGCTCTGAACATCAGCCGCGGCAGCGTCTACTATCTGCCGCGTCCAGTGCCGCCCAAAGACCTCGCGCTGATGCAAAGGCTCGACCGGATGCATCTGGAGTTTCCCTTCGCCGGTTCGCGAATGCTGCGAGGCCTGCTGGCTGCCGAGGGGTGCAAGATCGGCCGCCGGCATGTCAAAACGCTAATGCGGCGGATGGGTGTCAATCGGCCTGCAAATTTGACCCCTCATCGGCGTCCAATTTTGACCCCTTCGTGCGGCGGGGTTTGCTGGTAGCGCTCGTCTCGTCGGAGCTGGCCGGGATAGCGGAGGCGAGACGAGCGCGGGTGGCGTGATCGTCGTCTCGGCTCTTGAATCGCCAGCTGTCGTTGCCGGTCTCGACGATGTCGCAGTGATGGGTCAATCGGTCGAGCAGCGCGGTGGTCATTTTGGCGTCGCCGAACACGCTCGGCCATTCGCCGAAGGCGAGATTGGTGGTCACGATGATGGAGGCCCGCTCATAGAGCCGGCTGACGAGGTGGAAGAGAAGCTGTCCACCGGACTGGGCGAAGGGCAAATAGCCGAGTTCATCCAGCACGATGAAGTCCATCCGGGTCAGATGCTCGGCGAGCCGTCCTTGCCGTCCGTTGCGGGTCTCGGTCTCGAGGCGATTGACGAGGTCGACTACGTTGAAGAAGCGGCCGCGGGCACCGGATCGGATGCAGCTTCTGGCGATGGCAATGGCCAGGTGGGTCTTGCCTGTGCCGGTTCCGCCAACCAGCACGACGTTGCGTTGTTGGGCGATGAAGCCGCCGCCAGCGAGATCATTGACGAGCGTCTGATTGATCGGCGTGCCGTCGAACTGGAAGTCGGCGATGTCCTTGGCAAGCGGCAGCTTGGCAATGGTGAGCTGGTATTTGATCGACCTTGCTTGCTTCTCGTTGATCTCGGCGTTGAGCAGGTCGCCGACAATGCGCTGAGGTTCGTGCTGGCGCTTGACGGCGGTTGCCATGATCTCGTCGAAGGCGGCCTTCATGCCGTAGAGCTTCAGTTCGCCCATGAGGTCGAAGATTTGGGTTCGTTCCATCAGATGGTCCTCCGGAGGTTGTCGTAGCGGGCACAATCGGCGATCGGTGCATGACGGAGCGTCAGTGCGGCCGGCGTCATGATGTTGGCCGGTGGGGCGGGTTCACGTTGACGGGCCAGGATATTGAGCACGACATCGGCGGAATGGACGCCATGACCGAGCGCTTCGGCACAGGCCGCTTCCACCGCGGGCAGACCGTCAGTCAGCACCGCGTTGAGGATGTCGACCATCTGCCGATTGCCATCGTCGGTGCTGGCAAGCTTGCGCCGGATCCGCTCGATCGCGGCCGGCAGCACCCAGTCTTTGAAGGGAGCACCGTTGCGCAAGGCGCCGGGTTTGCGGGCGAGCACCGGCACATAATGCCAGGGGTCGTAGACGGTATCGCCGCGGCCAAAGGATCGCGGGTGCTCGGCAACGATGCATCCATCCTGACGGATCACGATGCGATCGGCATAGGCTTGAACCTCGACCGGTCGTCCGACTGCGCTGGCTGCGACCGAGTACTTGTTGTTGTCGAAGCGCACCAGGCAGGTCTTCGAGACCGATGCCGTCACCGCATGGAAGCCGTCGAAGCGGCCGGCATAGGGAACGAGTTTGGGGCGTTCGGCTTCGAACACTTCCCAGATCGTCTGATCGACCAGCTCCGGATGGCGATGAGCCTTGGCGTAGGCGATGCATTTGTCGAGCAGCCAGGCGTTTAACTCGTCGAGGTTTTTGAACCGCAGCCGCGGCGTGAAGAAGCGTTCCCTGACCAGCCCGACCTGGTTCTCGACCTGCCCCTTCTCCCAGCCCGACGCTGGCGTGCAGGCGACCGGATCGACCAGATAGTGGCTGCACATCTGCAGGAAGCGGCGATTGTAGAGACGCCCTTTACCGACGAAGATCGTCTCTACGGCAGTCTTCATGTTGTCGTAGATGCCGCGGGTGCAGGTACCTTTGAACAGGGCGAACGCCCGGTCGTGGGCGTCGAACACCATCTCCTGCGTCTCCCGCGGATAGGCCCGCACGAACAGCATGCGGCTGTGGCAGAGCCGGACATGGGCGGCCTTCACCATTACCGTGGTGCCGCTCAGCAAGACCACCTCGTGGCTCCAGTCGAACTGATAGGCTTCGCCTGGGGCAAAGCTCAGCGGGACATAAGCGGCCGCGGTCGATTGCCCGCGTTCTTTGCTCCACCGCCTGGCGTAACGCCGCACCGCATCGTAACCGCCGTCATAGCCGCGGCCGCGCAGCTCTTCGAAGATCCGGATCAACGTCAGCTGTTCACGAGCCGATTTGGCCGCGTTCGCCGCCAGCAATCCGTCAAGCTCTACTGCCCATCGTCCCAGCTTTGGCCGCGGCTGCACCTGCCGCTCGTACTCGAAGGAGGTCTCTCCCGACCTCAGCACCTTCCGGACCGTGTTCCGCGACACCTTCAGGTCACGGGCGATCTCCTTGATTGTCTTGCCCTTGATGAAGTGCTCGCGCCGGATCCGGGCAATCGTCTCCACGATCAGCATCCCCCACCACCTGCTTCGTTCCAAAGCAGGCAGCGCAACAGACCAATCTGTAGGGGGTCAATTTTGGACGCCGATCCCCCGGCTTAGGGGGTCAATATTGCAGGCCGAATGACAGCCTGCCCAAGGGTGATGCCGGTACAGAACCTCACGGCATACGGTCCCGTGGGCGTTCTCAAGCCTTGTTGTACAATGGCCGGCGTCCCCACTCGAGCCTTGACCGCGGCGCTCCGGATCAAGCCTACTTCAACTCGCTGCCGCTCCGCATGGCAGCCTAACCACGGCAGACGCTCCACCTATCAACGCGGAAATTCTGTCCAAACAACCGGGGCCAGCTCTGTCATTGATCGGCAGGCGTTTGAGGCCAGCTTCTACGCATTGTTGGAAAAGTGGAGGCTGCGTCGGTACACGCCGTGATCAAAATAGACGTCAGTGCAAATCAAGGCGCTTGAGCCGGCCTTACGATCAATTGCAGACCGATGCGTGATCACCATTCCTATTTGGTGGCGCCTGCTCCGGCGCGATCGATGACCCAGGCCACCATGTTGCCCTTGGCCTCTTGAGCCTGCACGTGCCGGAGGGCCTCGGAGTAGGTTAGTAAGGGCGTTTTGTCGCGTCCGTGACACGGTGATGTTCGGCGGCGTGCCGCCGCACTCAGTTAAGCCGTTGAATAGATAGCAGAACGCTTTTCTGGGCTGTTCCTATGCAGTTGGCACGATTCTTGATTTTCTTGCCAGCATCGCTCACTCATCCTAAGATTTGGAAAGGACACAGCAATGAAGGCCGATATCTCAGCCTTGGGTCTAACTGAACTAACTCCTGAGGAAGCATCTGCTACTTCGGGAGGCGTGCTTTGGGGGGTTGTGTTTGCAATTGTCGGCGTTGTTGGGATGGCAGCTGCCGCAATAGGTGGATATATAGGGGGCGGTCCACGTTGAGGATAAGCTCGGGACGCTTACAGGCGAAATCGTTGCCAAAACCGCATTGCCTCAAACGGCGTTGATGACGGTAAGCCGGTCCCTCTTATCCACGCGGGAACGACAGAAGGACGTTCGCTTTGTCAATCGGCGTGTCCAATTTTGGCTCGCGTATTGCCGCATTAGCGAATGTTACCCTCATGGCGCCATCGTACTGGTCGATACGACCTTGAAGGATTGGCCGCGCCAAGTGGCTTTTCCGGCTTGCTCGACGACCGGCTTGCTCGACGAGAGGGGCTGTGGGCGGGTCGGGGCCCTACATAGCCCGGGCCGTCCACAGCCCCGGGCCATGGGGCAGCGGTTGTGGCGTCGTCGAGCGGGCCCTGGGCGACCAACCGTTCGGCAGCCCTTCGTCTGAGCGCCCTCAGCAGACGTTGCACAATCGAATGCTGTCTCTTTCCGAACTCCTCGGGGTGTTTCTCGCGCAGCCGGCCGACAATTGCGAGTGCCGTCAGCTGCGGCTGCTCTGCGAGCCACGCTTCGATCGCGGCAATATGCGGGTCGAGCTTGGACGGCATGCGAACTCTGGTCTTATAGGGTCGACGAGTTCGCCGGTGTGTAGCACGCGGCTCGCCGACCGTCACGCTCTTGCCGAGCGTCTTCGCGAACGTCGCTGCGGTCGCTGGCAGGATGCTAGTGTGAGCGGGTTGCGGGCCGCGCGCCTGTCCGGCACGACGATCGACGCGATTGCCTAGTTCCTCTTGGATCGCGCGAATCTCTGCCAACAGCGCGACCGGATCGAGCGAGCGATACTGATCGCGTAGCCGTTTCTTCACGGCCGCGGTCACCTTGGGATGCGCTAAGGCACGCTCTTAGGGCGTCGATGGGAGATGATAGCGCTTGATCACTTTAGCTCCTTCGCGACGCTTCTCCTTCAGCTTGAACGACGGTTGGAAGAAGTTGATGTGGCCCATCATACGCGCCGTCTCGACGCCATCGAAGCGGCCATAGCCCATGAGGCGGCGGACGACGGCACCACTCTTCTGCTCGACAAACGCCTGATCATTCTTCTTGTGTAAGCGCGATTTTCTTCGCACGCCGGCGGTTTTGATGGATTGCCCTGGTATCGGGCGATACCGAGCCGTTCAGGCAGTGGCGGCTTTGTGGAAGTTGAAGGGCAGCAGGTCTGTAATATCGGCGTCGCCGGCGCGCTGAGGCAATTCGGTGAGGACGTGGCGCAACCACGCTAACGGCTCGACACGTGAGGCGCGGCAGGTCAGCATCAGGCTATAGACGACGGCACTGGCCTTGGCTCCGTCCACGGTATCGCTGAACAACCAACTCTTCCTGCCAGTTGCAAAAACCCTGATGTCGCGCTCCAGAAGATTGTTGTCAATCGGCATGCTGCCGTCCCCGGTGTACGCGTCAGATATTCCCATTGGTTTCGGGTGTAGGATACGGCGTCGCCGAGCTTGCTGTCAGGCAAGACCTTCGGGGCCATGTCATCGAGCCATACTTTGAGAGCATTGAGGATGGGGACACTATGTTGCTGGCGGAAGCGGCGAATGCAGTAGGCCTGTGTTTCACCCTTCTCCGGTATTCCGTCCCACGCCCGCCTTTCAACCCGGTAGAGCTGTTCAAAGAACCGCAGCGCTTGCTCGGGCGGACCGCCGCCCTTCTTCCTGGCTTTGAGGGCATCGACAAAGCGCCGCCGGGAGTGGGCCATGCATCCAATGTGGGTGGCCCCTTCCAGCGTGCGCCATGCGGTATAGCCGTCACTCATTACAATGCCACGGTAATCGCCGAGGAAGGCTTGCGGGTGGATTTGGCCGCGGCCCGGCTGATAATCCAGAAGAACGATCGGCTCGTGGCTGCCCTTGCCGCTGCGATAAGCCCACATGTACGATGTGCTGGTGGCCCGTTTGTCCTTCTCCTTGAGGACCTGAACCGTTGTCTCGTCGCCATGGATGAGAGGTTGTGATCTGAGCCGCAGCTTCAGGGCGTCGTAGATGCGATGCAGATGCTTCTCGCTCGAACCAATCACCCAGTGGCCCAAAGCGCCGCGGCTGACAGGAACACCTGCACGTTCGAAGGCCTGCGCCAGGCGGTAGAGCGGCGTGCCATCGACATATTTGTGAACCAGCGCGAACGCCAGCGTCGAGGGCGTGGCAACGCTGCCCGGCAATGGTTGCGGCGGCATCGGCGCGGTCACGACAGGGGCGTGGATCCCGGTGCGATCGCAATGGCGGCACGCATATTTGAAGCGCACATTCTGTAAAACCTTCGCCTTCACCTCGATATGAAGTTGCTCGGTGACAGCCTCGCCCATGCGATGCATCTGGCCACGGCAGCAAGGACACGCCTTCTGATCGTCGGACAGGTCATACTCGACGCGCTCACGAGGTAGGTTCCCCGGCAGCGGCTTGCGGCCGCGCTTCTTTCCCATTGTGTTTTCGACGGGTGGCAAGCCCGTGTCCGGAAGTTCGGCGATATTGTTCGTTTCACTGCCGGCGTCCTCCTCATCGGAGGCCTGCTCGGCTTCATTGAAGAGACGATCAACATGCTTTTCGCTGCGCGGTATAGCGCGACAATCAGGATGAGAGCGGCGCGTCAATCAAGATGAGACGAGGCGGCCGAGTCAGGAGATAATTGACGCTGGCCGCCTACTTGGCAAGCGTTGATTGACGCTGCGCGACAATCAAGCGGCGCTGCCAGCGTCAATCACAGTCTTGTCGAGTTCGTTGGGGGTCGTGTGAACAGGTGGCCGGCCTGGACCGCGCTTGCGATCGAGGGCAACTTTTCGACGGTAACTTTCGACGTTCATCTCGAGGATCGTGGCGTGGTGGACCAAACGATCGATGGCAGCCAACGTCATTGCCTGGTCCGGGAAGATACGCCCCCATTCGCCAAATGGCTGATTGGCCGTGATCAGCAGCGAGCGTCGTTCGTAGCGGGCGGCGATCAACTCGAACAGCACACTGGTTTCCGCCTGATCCTTGCTCACATATGTGATGTCGTCGAGGATCAGGAGGTCATAGCGATCGAGTTTGGCGATCGCGGACTCCAGCGCCAGCTCGCGCCGCGCGACCTGCAGCCGTTGCACCAGATCAGTGGTGCGCGCGAAGAGAACGCGCCAACCGTTCTCGACGAGAGCCAGGCCGATCGCCGTGCCGAGATGGGTCTTGCCGCCGCCCGGCGGGCCAGCGTCATAATGCCGGGTGTCTGGGATCTGAGGTTGAGATCCTCTACCCATTTCATCCGCGATGTGGAGCGTTAGTCGTCGTTGTCGCCCGCAAGCGGCTCGGGAGTGAGACGCATTTTGTTATCAGACAACCTGATGCGACGTTAACGCTTCTGCCGGCATGGATGACGGCCCCCGCCGCCGCTTCCTTCCGACTGACGGCTGATCCGCGGCTTCCGGTGGATCGTCTGCTGGAGGCGCGCGTTCTTGCCGACGCGGTCTTAGCCTCCTCTCCCAGGGAATCGTCCCAATCGCGAGGAGGCGGTCATGGCGGACGCATCACGTCGTCAGGGGGATCTTTTCGGGAGCCCTCCAAAATACAGCAGCATTCCAATCGAAGCCCACCAGCAAATGTTGGAGCTGTTGAAGGAGCTTCTGACCGAAGCACTCACCGACAGCGCGGTCGACGCAAACGACGTGAACCGGGAGGACAGCGGTGAGCAAGATCACGCCTGAGCACCTTGCTCGCCAGGCCGTCGTGTACGTTCGTCAGTCGACGGCCGACCAGGTTATCAACAACCGAGAGAGCCAGCGCCGCCAGTACGGCTTGGCCGACCGTGCGCGGCAGCTGGGCTGGAGCGAGGTGGTCGTGATCGACGATGATCTCGGTCGCTCTGGTGGCGGCACCACGCGTCCCGGGTTCGAGAAGCTGCTTGCCGCCATTTGCGAAGGGCGAGTTGGCGCTGTGGTCTCGATTGAGGCCTCTCGGCTGGCCCGCAACGGCAGGGATTGGCATACGCTCCTGGAGTTCTGCGGGCTCGTCGGAACACTGATCGCCGATGAGGACGGCGTCTATGATCCGCGCCACCCCAATGATCGCCTTCTGCTCGGCATGAAGGGCACAATGAGCGAGATGGAGCTGTCTATCTTTCGGCAGCGCTCGCTTGAAGCCTTGAAGCAGAAGGCCCGCAGGGGGGAGCTCTTCCTCAACGTTGCAATCGGTTATCTCAAAGTCTCCCACGATCGGATCGAGAAGGACCCTGATCGGCGCATTCAGGAGGCGCTCGCACTCGTGTTCACCAGGTTTGCTGAGATGCAGACACTTCGCCAGGTCCACCTGTGGTTACGGCAAGAACGAATCACTTTGCCCGCGGTCAGCCATGGCCCCGAGGGTCGCCACGTCGAGTGGAAGTTACCAGTCTACAATACGATCTATCACATCCTTACCAATCCCATCTATGCTGGCGCCTACGCCTTCGGGCGCTCGGGCAGTCGGGTGACGATCGAGGCCGGCCGCAAGAGGATCGTGCGGGGCTTCCGGCGGGAGCGCAGCGACTGGGAAGTTTTGATCAAGGATCACCATGAGGGCTACATTACGTGGGCGGAGTTCGAGAGGAATCAGCGCTTGATCACCGATAACGCCAATGGGAAGAGCTTCATGAGTCGTGGCTCGGTCCGCTGCGGCGAGGCCCTTCTTGCAGGGCTCCTTCGTTGCGGTCACTGCGGTCGCAAACTTCACGTTGCCTACAGTGGCACGCACGGCACTGTTGGGCGTTATCATTGCCGCGGTAGCCAGATCAACCATGGCGGAGATCCGTGCATCTCATTCGGCGGCCTGCGCGTGGATCGCGCAATCAGCGCGGAAGTCATCGCACGTTTGCAGCCGCTCGGTGTCAAGGCTGCGCTGGCTGCCATGGAGGCTCGCGGCCGTGAGCACGCCGAGAAGCTGCGCCAACTTGAACTGGCTCTGGAGCAAGCGCGCTATGAGGCCACTCGTGCTCGTCGGCACTATGAGGCCGTCGATCCCGACCATCGCTTGGTAGCTGGCGAGTTGGAGCGGCGTTGGAATGAACGCCTGCTGGCTGTCCGCGCGCTCGAGGATGAGCGCGGGGCGTTTTTAGCCAAGCCGGAGACGACTCTGAGCGAGGCGGATCGCGAGCGGTTACTCGCGCTTGGCTCCGATTTGGAGCGAGCCTGGAACAGCCCTGGGGCGACGCCTGCGACGCGCAAGCGGATCATCCGAACTGTGATCCGCGAGATCGTTGTGCGCGTCCACGATGAGGCGATCGAGCTTGTCATCCACTGGCAGGGCGGCGATCATACAGCACTGAAGACCAGGAAGAACCGTACGGGTCAACACCGCTGGAGGACGTCCGCGGATGCCATCGATCTCGTGCGTGTTCTGGCACGGCAGATGCCCGACAACACGATCGCGGCAGTCCTCAACCGGGCCGGCAAGTCGACGGGGCGGGGTAACAATTGGACCCGCGCCCGCGTTTGCCACTTGCGCAACCAGCAGGCTATCGCGCCCTACCGAGAGGGCGAACGCAAGGAGAGAGGAGAAATCACTCTGGATGAAGCCGCCGCAGCCTTGCAGGTCAGCCCATCGACGGTTCACCGTCTGATCGCGGAGCAGAGCTTACCTGCGCACCAGCTGTGCAAAGGCGCACCTTGGGTGATCAAAGCGCTTGATCTGGAGCAACCCGAGGTCAAGAAGGCCGCGCAGGCGCGACGCTTCCGGCGGCCGCCGTCCGACGATCTGCGCCAAAGAGAGCTTGAACTATAACGGCATAGCGAGGTGAGCAGTATGAATCGGACTCGGGTGGACCGAACAAGAGCAAATTGGCGCCGGCCTTCAACCAGGCGTCGCCAGCGGCGAGCGCCATCGCCTGTGCCTTTGATAGCATCGGCACGCTTTCGAAGTCGAAGGTGGCGAGCGTCTTGCCGGCGGGCAAACGCGCTTCCACCATGTGTCGCTCGATCCGACGGCGGGTGCGATCGGCCGCCTCGTGCTCGGCAAGGGCGGCGAGGAAGCGGGCGGCAGGCCACCCTTCCTTGTCCGACTGTGCGGCGAGCTTCGGCCAGATCGCCTTGACGCCCGGCAGGCGGAGCTCATTGAGAAGCAGCTCGACACGGGCAGCATCGACGGAGGTAGCGATACCGGTCATGCTGCCTCTCCCAGGTTCGAGCGGCCCGACATGACGCTGACGGAGGCGAGTTCATCGTAGACGTCGAGCGGCGCCAGCTTGACGGCGACACGCGGGATCGAGGCCGCCTCGGGTCGGAAGCGGTCGCGCAGCGCGGCAAGATCGGGTAACTGTCCGGCGTCCAGATCCATCGCGATCACCTCGGCGAGTTCTGCTTCGCAGGCGCGCTCGTGAGCCAGCGCCAGAAGCTCGACCGTCACCTTGCAGGCGCGCCGGTCATCACCATGCTCCCGCAAGGTCTCGAACAGACGTTTGTAAGCTGCACGCGGGAAGAGTTGGTCGCGATAAACGAGATTGAGGAGCGCCATCGGCTTGCGCCGCAGGGCATGGATGACGTGCCGGTAATCCACAACATGACCGCCCTGGCTCTCGGACACAGGCCGACCGCGCCGCAGCGTCACGACCGGCGTGACGCCAAGGAAGCATTCGAGCCGGTCGTCGAAGATGCGCACACGCAGGCGATGGCCGATCAATCTTGAAGGCACGGTGTAGAATACGCGCCGCAGGATGAAGCCGCCTGACGACGTCACCGGGATCACTTTCTCCTCGAAGTCGGTCGTGCGGCCTTTTGGCAGCGGCGCCAAGGCCTCCTTCTCGAGCGCGATCGGCTTGGCGAGGTTGGCGTTGCGCCGGCCGACAATCTCGTCGACAAAAGCCCGGTACGCATCGAGACTGGCGAACTCGCGCGTCCCCCGCAGCAACAGCGCATCTTCCAGTGCCCGCTTGAGATGGCCGTGCGCGCTCTCGATCGAGCCGTTCTCATGTGCGATGCCCGCATTGTTGCGCGTTGGCGCCATGCCATAGTGGCCCATCAGCCCGGCGTAGCGCTGCGTCAGATCCCCCCGTGCGTCGGCGGCCAGATTGCGGAATGCTGCCGACAGGCTGTCGCTGCGATGCTCCCGCGGCACGCCGCCAAGCGCCCACAGCGCGTTCTGCAAGCCCTCCGCCAGGGCGACGAAGCTTTCGCCGCCGAGCACGACATGGACATGCTCGAAGCCGGAGAACGCCAACCGGAAGTGATAGAGCCGGTGATCGAGCGGCTCACCCGCGATGGTAATACCGAGCGCGCTCACGTCGGTGAAGTCGGACAGACCCAGGCGGCCGGGCTCGTGCTGCTGGCGGAAGATCACGTCCTGTTCGGGGCCGTTGAGCGCCCGCCAGGCGTTGATGCGCCGCTCCAGCGTGCGGCGGATGTTCGGGTTCAAGTCATGATGCCGTCGGCGCAGCTCGTCCAGCACGCCGATCACGCGGATGCCGGGCGCAGCCTTCAGGATCGGAACGATCTCGGCGTCCCAATACTGCCCGAGCGGATCGGACCGGCGCCGGCCCCTCGGCGTCTTCTTCTGCGATGGCGGGCGACAATCGCCCTCGATTCGATACGCGCTTGCCTTCGAGAACCCCGCCTTGGCCGCGGCGGCCTCGGGGGACAGTGTCAGTCGGTACGTCATGTACAGCCTCATCTGGTGGTCGGTGATGTGGAGGCCAGGCAAGGCATCGATTCCCTCTTGTCGAGACGAATCAACAGCTTGCACCAGCCGCACCCGGCCGCCAGACGGGTCCAAAAACGCGCGACGCCGATGGGGACGGTCCTCCGGTCGGGCTGCGCCCTCCCTTCGGTCCGTCCCCATCGGCGCAGTCTCACCTTGATTGTCGCTGGAGTCTCACCCTGATCGCCGCCGCGCAGCGCGGCGCAAAACGATGCAGGCGTGCCAGCGCCAGTTCTTCCTCGAGCTTGGCGACGCGGTCGGCGAGTTGATGGTTCTCCGCCTGCAGCGCAGCAATGCGTGCCAACAGCACTTCAACACTCGGATCGCCGGTTCGATTCATCGAATTCTTGAATCTGAACCGTACCGACGCGTCAACCGCTCAACTCGAGAGCTCAGCCGGCAACCTGATATTGCCGCACCGGATGGCGGACCATCGCATCGATATCGATGCCGTCAAGGATCCAGTGCAATTGCTCCGTCGTCAGCGTGACGATCGCCTCCTGGCGGCGCGGCCATCGGAACCTGTCTTCGGTCAGCCGCTTCAGGACCAGTACAAAGCCGGACCGATCGAAGAACAGAAGCTTCATCCGGTCGCAACGGCGATTGCAGAACGCAAAAACCGCCGGAGTGAATGGATCGAGCGCCATCGTCTCCTGGACCAGGACCGCAAGGCTGTTGATGCCAGCCCGGAAGTCGATCGGCTCACGGTGCAGATAGACCTGCAGGTCATCGCCCAGTCTAAACATCGCCCAGCGCTCCGATGATCGCCGTCAATGCATCCACATCGCCGCATTCCAGCGCGAGCTTCACGCCATTCGGCAGCGACACGCTCACTTTGGCCGGAGAACAAAAAGCTGGAGTCCCTTTGGGTTCCGAACCACGCACTTCATCGTAAGCCGGCAAATCAACCGTCGCCACGCTGTCTTTTCGCGACAGGTCCCGCTCGGACTTCCCCTCAAGCTGAACCGGGATGAACGCCGGGCGTGAGGACGGCGGCAGCGACCTGGTCGCGCTGTGCTTCTTGATCCACTTCCGAAGGAGGTTCGCGTTGACCCCATGTTCGAGTGCAAGCCTCGATACCGAAACCCCAGGCTCAAGGCAGGCCGCGACAAGACGCTCTTTCGATGCCGCCTCGTAGCGCCGGCGACCGTTCCGGCCGACAAGCCTGACCCGCAGTTTCTGATCATCGTCGCTCATCACAAGGTGTCCACCTATTTTGGTGGACACCTCATGCATCAGGACTCTCAAAAGCAAAAGGTGCGGAGAAATTCGCGCTTACCTTCTTGTAGGCGCGCGAGCGAGTTACTTCGAGCTTCTGTTCGCGACACCATGGCACGACGACATCGTTCATGAAGGCGCTGTCGTTGTCGAAGTCCACGCCGCGCAACAGCCAGGGGAATAGGCTCTGTGCGCGGTTGATCGCCTCGACGACGAGCGAACCTTCCCGCGTCAGCAACGGCAGGCACTCCGTCCAGCCGGTGGCGACATCGACCATCGTGAGGGTCTGGATGAACGAGCCAGCCACCGACGTGCCGCCATGGGCGACCATGTCGACCTCGCCGAAGCCGGGCACCGGGCTGTTCCAGTCAGCGAACGTGCGGATCGGGACCTCGCGCCTGATTGCCGAATAGAATCCGGCACGGCGCCGCCTGAACGCCGCTCGCCGCGATCTTCACATCGACGAGCAGGCGATCGATGGTGGCGGTCCATCCCCCGACGGAAATCGACCGGCTGCGTCGCGATCCAGATCGACAACCCAAGTCCTGCGTCGCGCCTAGCAATGGCGAGCTCCTGCTCCACGGCATCGCCTGGTGCGCACGATGTGGTCATAAGATGTACGTCCGCTACAAGGGCGGTGGAGTTTCCCTTCGCCGGTTGGCGAATGCTGAGAGGGTGGTGTCGGCAGCAACGGAGCGTTACCGGTCGGCCAAACGAGGGGAGAAGGGACGGATCCTCGACGAGCTGTGCGCGACGACGGGCTGGCATCGCAAGCATGCGGTGCGCGCGCTCCGGCGACGCGAGACGGTAGGATCGGGCAAGCTCGAGACAACAAGAAAGCGAAGACGCAGATATGGCGCGACGATCAAGGACGCGCTGACGGCGCTGTGGGAGGCGTCGGATCGGGTGTGCGGCAAGCGGCTCAAGGTGATGATCCCGACCAGTGTTGCTCAGATGCACACAGCAATAACAGTAGAAATGTTAGCCGGTTCCAAGTTGTGCCCGCCACAAGCGAGCGTAAGCACCTTCAGCTGCCAGCAGATCAGGATGCCTTCCTTCCGCAACAACCCGTCCATTGTCCAGGACCACGATCTTGTCGGCCTCGCAAATGGTGCTCAGTCGATGAGAGATGGCGATGATGATCTTACCGGCCCGACGCAATTCCTCAACCACCCCTACGACAAGCGCCTCGGCGACCGAATCGAGAGAGGAGGTCGCCTCATCGAGGATCAGGATTTCCGGGTCCCGGTACAGGGCGCGAGCCAGGGCTAGACGCTGCTTCTCGCCGCCGGACAGGCGTACGCCGTTCTCGCCCAGATAGGCCTGGAAGCCACCGGGCCAGCGGTCGACCACCGACCGCAGCCCTATTTGATCGCAGATCTTCACGATCTTCTCGATGTCCGGCTCGAACTCACCAAGGGCGATGTTATCGATCACCGAGCCGGAGAACACGTCGACCGACTGCGGTACCGCAGCGACAACTTTACGCAGGGATTCAGTTGAGAGGTCCTGGAGGTCATGCGGGCCGATCCGGATACATCCACGCTCAAGCGGATAGAGATTCTGCACCAGCGCTGCAAGGGAGCTCTTGCCTGAGCCGCTTTTCCCCACCACGGCCGTCATCTCGCCTCGGCGGAAGGTGATGCTGAGATGCTGGAAAAGCTCAGGCTGCGCGCCATGGCGAAACGTGACGTTCTCCAGGCAGATATCGCCAAGTTCGGACTTGGTGGCATCGATGCTGCCACCGCTTGCCGGCTCCAGGTCGAAGATCTCGAACAGGCGATCCGCGGCGATAAACGCATCCTGAGCGATCCGATTGGTTTGGATCAGGCTGGCAACCGGCCGGGTAATATAACCAAGCAGCGTATAGCAGGACAGTAGTTCGCCGGGCGTGACGCTCTGATCGAGGACAAGCGTCGTACCGAACCACATCAGCACGACGGTGAATAGGTTTGAGAGGAGGGTTGAGGCATTGTCTCCGAAGACCGAGATAAGGCCGGCGCTATAGACGGAGTGTAGCATCTTGATGAAGCGGGTCTCCATCTTAAGATTGGCCAGGCTCTCTATACCGAATGTCTTGATCGTGGAGACCGCTCCTAGTGATTCAACTAATTGCGCTTCCAGATCGGCGGCATTTTCCATAATGGTGCGCTGGCGCTTCCTATTCAGCCAATTGATGGTCCAATAGGCCAATAAGTATAGTGGGATAGAGGTCGCCACGACCAAGGCGATCTTCCACGAGTAGACGAACATCAGCCCGAACGAGAACAGTATCACGAGCACGTTAACCACCATGGTGATCGAGACGTCGTTCAGGAAGCTTCTGATCTTCATTGCGTCGTTCATACGGGAGACGATTTCACCTATACGCATGCTGTCGAAAAACTTCTGAGGCAGGCTCAGGACGTGATCGTAATAGCCGAGGATCAAGCAGACATCGATCTTCTGTCCCGTTTGCAGGAGGAGCCGATTTCTGAGGAGATTGATCAGAGTCTGCGGCAGCAGGATCAGCAGCATGGCGACACTCATCAGGTTGAGTAGGTTGTGGTTGCCCGCTGCGATCACATGATCGACGATCTTCTGGACGTAGATAGCCGTTGAGAGGCCAAGGATCGTCGTCACCAGTGACCCGATGAGAGCCTGCGCCATCAGCTCCCTATGTGGCGCAAGCAGACGGGCGAAGCGGACGAAGGATGAGGTTGTCTCGTCGCGGCGCTGGAATATGTCTGCCGGAACCAAAAGCACTAAGACGCCAGTCCATTGCATCTTAAATTCCTGGTGCGACAACTTGCGGATTTCGCCATAGGCCGGGTCCATGACGATGATCGACCGGCGGTCGATCGCCTGTATGACGACGAAGTGGTGTAGGACCTCCTTAACGACTAAATGCGCGATGGCGGGCTTGGGAATCTTGTAAAGGCTGTCGAACCCACCCTTCACCCCTTTGGCGATGAAGCCTAGCTGTTGAGCCGCCTGCATGAGGCCCGACACCGTGGTGCCGGAGCGGCCGGTCGACGCATACTGGCGGATGCGTGACAATGGCAGCTTGTAGCCATAGAAAGCTGCGACGGAAGCAAGACTGGCGGCTCCGCAATCCGTGGCGTCGCGCTGTTTGTACTTGATGACGTTACTCGACATTGACGCTCACTGTTTCTGAAGAGGAAGAATTAACCGCCTGCAAGGAGCGGATTGAGCCAATCGTCGACCTCATTGTAGAAGAGTTGAAGGAGGCTGCGGTCGGCCACGAGGAAGCGGGCTCGCACGGTCATGCCTTTTTTCAACTGACCGATGACTCCGTTCTTGAGCGTGAGATGACTGGCAGAGAGCGCGCAGCGGACCTTAAAGATCGGGCTTTTATCGTGGAGGGTGAAGTCCTGGGCCACGTTGAGCACTGTCGCCTCTAGAACGCCCCATTGATTGTAGTTGAAGGCATCCACCTGGAGCCGCACTGACTGGCCGGTTCGCACGAAGCCAATGTCGTTGGGGGAGACGTAGATCTCCGCCACCAGTTCGCCATCCGGCGAGACGCGAGCGACAGTTTGCCCCGCCTGGACGTAGCCACCAGGGGTGAGGCCGGAGAATTGCTCTAGAGCACCGGACACGGGAGCTCGAATCCGGGTCAGATCTCGTTCGTTCTCGAGCTGATGCAAGCTGGCAGTGAGTTCCTTCAAGCGCAGATTCGTGTCGAAGAGCTGTTGGTTCCACTCGGCGGCTTTGCGCCGGGCGAGGATCTCGCCTTTGACCTCAATGCTCTGGAGAGCGAAAGCCCGTTCGTCGACCGCCTTTGCGGGCGCTGCAGCAACGGAGAGCAGCCGCTTGGCGCGCTCGAGTTCTGCCGCGGCGTTACTGCGGGCATATTCATTCTCCCGCAGCAGGTTCAGAAAATGCAGCCGCTCGGCCGTGGCGGACTCGGTCAGCAGCTGGATCGGGTCCTTGGCTTCTGTTCCGGAGGAGATTAGGGTCTCAAGGTCACGGGCTAGATCGCCCTTGGCGCGAATTTCGCCTGTAACTGCTCTGAGCTTCTCCTCAACCACCACGGCATCGAGGGTGAGGATCTCTTGCCCCAGGGCAACCACATCGTTCTCAACGGCAAGGATACGCGAAATGCGCCCTGAGACGGGCGCGATCAGGGGAGTCTTCTCGATGGTGGGACGAATGGTGCCGGCGCTTTGAACAGAGACCGTTACGGTAATGAGTGGCAACGCCACCAATGCGGCGACCACAGAAAGCACAATGATCTTGTAAATGAGAAAAGATCGTCCTGATTGCCGGGAGAGGATGCTTTCGGCCGTGTAGCTCACAATTTCAGGAGGAAGTAAGATATTGGTCATTGTTCGATTATGTCACAAGGTTTGCAATCGTTAATTTGGTAGCGAAACTGCCAGTCTGCACCATGCGACGTCAGGCGGTTGCGCATCTAACTCGCTTCAGATGCAAGTGCGGCGGATGACAGCTGCCACGCAGCCATAGCCGCGAGTGCAGTTGCGACAACTACTCCCTCCGGAAGGTTCAGATGCTTCTTCAACTGTTAATTCAGCCACATCTCAGGCTTCATGGCTCCCCTCTTTCCAGATGGTAAGCACCGTCAGCGATGCCGATTGGCGGGCTTCGGCCTCCGCCGCCGGTCGAGATTAGTCATCTTGAGGTCGCGAGCAAGATCGGCCTTCGCGCGAATCTGGCCTCTACGACGCATCCGAACGGTTGTTCCCGATGGAGTTCTCATGTTACGAGGGCATAAGAATAAGCCTGCCAGCGAACGCGATTTATGATCGCGTCTCTGGCAGGCTTGTAGTCAGTTTACATCAACCCTCTATCCCCGGCGGGGGGCAGGGGATTGGCATCAATGGTTCCGCCACCCGGCGGCGGCTCAAAAATGATACATTTGTCGCCTCCCGACGTTGAACATGCTTCTTCGAGAGTCAGTTCAGTTACATCATAGTCCGACATGTCGCTTTTCATTTCTTGACTCCTTTTCCGTGAGGACGGTCAGCGGCCGCTGCCGTCACGAAATGACGTCTTCAATGTTCGTGCCAGTTGCACAGGATGAACTCCAAAAGCCGCTCTCCATTTTGTTCAGTGACTTGGCTGAGCGCGTGGTGGCAGACTCTGAATGATCGTGTTGCGACCGCGACAAATCGACAAAGATAACGCCAAAACGACATATCTCGCTCGGCTGGTTGCTCACCGGTTGTCGTGCTATAAGGGCCGAGCAGTTCGGACAACATCCTTGCCCATCCCAAGGCGCTCGGCAGGCGGGAAGTGGGAGTTATCATTCGCCGAACTGAAGAGTTGGCGCAGCGCCCCTTCCATCCATAGCTCGGATTTTTTGTCGATCGCGTCCCGAACAAATTGCCGCAGGGCCGGCAAGCCGGACTGCAAGCCGCGCAGTTTATGAAGCAACAGATCCGCATGGAGCATGCGGAAATGGAGGTCGTCCGGCATCACGGCGACAGCCTCTTCGACGGCCGAAAGCGCCTTCGCCCAATCCCCGGCCTTCAACGCGGGCGGCCAAGGGTCCTGACCGCGTCGTTTGGTTGTTCACTGCATCTAATCTCCGCAATGCGGTGCGGCAGTTCATTGGTGACAAAATCGCTGAGCAGGCCAAGCGAGCGTTTTCGCTGCCGGCCAGCAATGCTAACGCACTTGTACGAAAATAGCCCCTGCGCCGGGTGCGGCGACTGCTCGCGAGTGGAAATGGAGAAATTCGCGGTGAGCTGAACGGGTGGGTTGGTATTCATCTGGTCTGCTTCCGGGGCGCATATACTCAGCAGCGCGTTGCAATAAAGCGCGAACGACAGCGCGTCGGGGATCGGCGGTGGGGCACGCCCCACCGTGTCCAGGCCGAGGGGCGCGCGCATGGTCGCATTCTGCCGACAGGCCTGCGCCATCATCGATGGCGACAGCCTGATACCATTGAGGAAGTCCAGCAGGTCTTGCTCCACTGGCGCCAAGGCAATCTCGGAATCGAGCCTCGCAGCCAATCGTTCGTGAAACTTGACCAATGCCTGGCTTGCGGGCTCGAGCCTCCGGCCGCGCAGTGAACTGGGGTACGGCGCGATCTCCAACTGCGGTTGACCCTGCTTGCCCTTCTCTTTAATTACAGGCTCACCCTCAACGTCATAAAGCGCGCATGCCTTGTGTGGATCTGGCTGGGCCGTCCTTCAATTTGGAACTGAAAACGAAGCTTGGCATCACGCGAGACTTTCGATGATTGGAGCCGCTCCGATGCGGCCGCAAAGAGCCCGTCACCGCGATAGAGTCCCACCACGATACAGATCGAATTCTAAGCCGAATAGCGGCTTCCGTAAGCTGCAACTTCTTGTAGTTGACCGCCCTTCGGGCCGAATCGCTCCAGATCAACGTCCTCTCGATCAGAGCGTGTGTCTGCATCTTGCCGCTTGCTGAAACCGTTCACCAGGTTCGCAAGGTCTTGCTCAGCAAAACGAGCGAGCCGGCGACGCGACGTTGGTACTTTGCCCATTGGGCTCGTCGGCGAGCTACCTCGGGGCGATCGCGTTCGCCAGCCGCCACGCTTTTTTGAAGCTGAGCTTCTCGGCATGCACGAAGTCCCACACCGATAGTCGATCTTCAGGTCGCGACCGGCAAGCTCGGCAAGAGACTGCGTTTGGTGAAATCGCCGTCCCTGATCCGCTGCGACAGCCAGACTGCGTGGTCTCCCGAAACCGCCTTCGGCTTGTGACCGCCCATCTGGCCAGGCTCAACGCTGCCGCTCTCCTCGACCCGCTGCATCCAGCCGATGGCAGTACTGATCGCCACCCCAAACTGCTTGGCGGCACGATTGCGCGACATCCCGCGCTCGATGGCGGCCACGACACGCACGGAGATCCAGAGAATAAGGCTTGCCTATCCATGCTGGCCATGCTGGCGTCCAATCCAGCCGGCATGGTAAATCAGAAACACGCTGATTTTTGGATTGTCTTCGGGCGGGGTTACTTTCCCAAAAGCCCAATGCGGCCCATTGATGGACCTCGTGCATTCAGCGCTGACGCTCACGCACTGTCGCGCGTTCACCAGTCTGAGCTATTCGGATCTCCTTATCTCGTTCCGATGGATGACGATCTCGAACCGGTTCCATGACTGCTGCCCGCGAAAACGAATGCCCGTTCTCAAGATGCTGGGCGATGCGCTCCCTGGCGAAAGCCATAATGTTCTGGCGAGCATTCTCATCGTTCGGCAGAGCGCGTTCGACAAGCTTGTTGATGACGGCGATCTGGGATTGGGCAGCGAGCAGGTCGGAATCATGCGCGGCCGCCGGTCGGTCTGCACGGCGTGCCTCCACCGTCACACTCCACCTGTTGCGCCACATCTGCCGCCGCTCAATGCTAGCGAGTCCTGTGGCGGCGTCTATGGATTTGATTGCCCTGATGACGGGTTCGACGCCATCCCTGCGCAAAGAGATGCGGTCGCCAGGCCTGCCGCCGCTATTTGCGACGTCCGTTTCAAGCCCGACGCCCCACACCTGATGTCGCCGGCCATCATCCAGTTCAATGGCTACATAGGTTGATGGCTCGGCGTCGGCGCGGTTGCGGTAGGGGCCATAGCCGACCTCCATAAGACGTCCGGAAACGCCCTTGTCGTAATCGAGCCTATCCGCCTGCAGCGGCCTGTCGGAGGCGGAGCGAGCCTCTGCATCGTTGGCACGGGCCCGGGCTCGATCCCATGCGACTCGCCGGTCAGCGAGCGCCTGGCGATCAGGCTCGCTTGGCTGATAGCCTTTGACATCCATCCCGCGCGCGCCAGCCTCGAGCCAGGCCTCGCGTCGGAACTCGACAGAACCACGGACGTGAAGTGCCTCCCAGTGGCGATATTGTGCCACGCTGACCATGTCCCGGATCACTTCTGCGGCAGCTATGCGGGTGACCAGGCGATCGTCAGTGGCCTTGAACGCGAGGTACTCGTTCCGCTCATCGGCATAGAGCCGGGCTTCGCGGTCGGATCCATCCTTTTGGGGTTCACTGGCCACCACGTAATATTTCCGACGGATGCGGTCCGGAAACGCAACTTCCGTGACCTCCGCGGATGAAGGCGTGTTGGGGGCTGTTGCTGTGGACTCGGCGTCCCCCTTGCCTCGGGTGAAAGCGCGCCCCGCGCGACGTTGCCGCTCCAGGCTGAAATCCCCGCTGTGGTCACGCGTGTCGTTCATGCTGTCGTCCGTTCTGCTTGCGGCTGGACCGTCGCGCCGGCGGGACGGCTTGGGCGTCGATGTAGTTCTGGACCCAGGCTTTCAGGTCGTCCTCAGAGAGTCCTTCGAGGTCGACGTCCACGTCCCCGAAATCAAAGCTGGCATTGGTTGGAATTGTGGAGGGGTCGGCTACCTCTTCGTCAGTCAACGGGCGGGACCGAAATACCGCGCGTAGCTCCGCAACCTCGGAGCGCAGCTCCTTGATCTCGGCGTCAAGCAGCGCGGTCGAGCGGCCGCCCGGCAGCTGCTGGACCGGTGCGGGTAGCAGGCGTGTGAGGAACGCCTTGTCTTCGTAATAGACGATCTTGTCGGCGACGACCGGGGGAAGGCCTGTGCCGAGGATGAAGGCCTTGGATCTTGGAAGAAGCTTCAGCTCCTGCGGCAGCATCAGGGCGCGCCGTTGTTCAGAGACCGTCTCGCTGGTCGAGCGCATCGCGAGCCCTTTTGGCCCGCTGCGGCTCCGCGCTTTCACGGTGTCGTACCCGATGCGTTCGGAAAGCTCATTTGCTACGTCCTGTTCTTTCGGCGCGAACACCACCTCGACGGCATGGTTGGTCATGAAATTGCGGGCAGCGTCGACCCCGTAAATCGAGCGCAGCTGGGCCGGACTCTGGACCACGGTCAGGAGGCGGATGCCGTAACCGGCGATGAACGCGACGGATTTCGCGAGTACGTTGACATTGCCCAGCGCCGGAAATTCATCGAGCAGCAGCAGCACCTTGCGATTGAGTTTGGGATTTTGTTCCGGCAGCTCGCGGGTATTGAGATCGACCACCTGCTGGAAGAACAAGTTCAGAAGCGGCGCCATGCGGTCGAGATTGTCAGGGGTCACGCCGAGATAGATCGACATCGGTTGTTGCCGCAGCTGCCGCAGATCGAAATCGTTGGTCGATGTGGCGGCATCGATGCGCGGGTTGAGCCAAAGCCCGAGCCTCGCCGTGACGGTCTTGCGCACGGAGTTCATGGTGTTTTCAGAAGCCGCGAGGAAGTCGTTCAAGGCCGTGATGCAATTCCGCGACAGTGGCGAAGGGCCGGACTTGCGAGCGGCGATGAGTTTCTCAAAATGTGCCTTGAGGTCACTAGCTGCGGACAGCTGGTGCAGGATCTCGCCGATCGTCAATGGAAGACCCGGCGTTTCCGCGACATAACCGCCAATTGCTACGAACGCCGACCGTGCGGCCTCGAACCAGAAAGGATCACCGCGGCTCTCGGCCGGAAACAGCATGACGGAGATGCGCTGCAGATCGTCGTAGAGGTCCGCGGGATCGCTGCGCACATAGCCCAGCGGATTGTAGCGCGCGGTGCGACCATTCTCGTCGAGTGGGTCGAACAGATAGACTTCCTGTCCGTGCGCCGCGCGAAATCCGGCGGAACGATCCCAATTTTCCTTCTTCACATCCAGAACGACGACTGAATCTGGCCAATTGAGCAGGTTTGGAATGACATAGCCGACCCCCTTCCCAGCGCGGGTTGGCGCGTAGACCAGGACGTGTTCCGACCCGCCGAAACAGAGCAGTGCGCCGTCCTTGCGACCGAGCAGCACACCTTCCTTGGATCGCAGGCCAGCGGCCTTGAGCTCGCGTTCGGATGCGAAGCGCGCGCTGCCGTGAATCGGAGGAGGACGGTGCCGGAAGATCGCGCCGAGCAGGCCGAAGACTACGACCGCGCCGGCGAGGCTTGACAGGGTCAGCCAGCGGTCGAAACGTGCGTCAGCGCCATAACGGGGCCAGCCTGTGGCGATCTCGGACCAGTGCAGGCCGCCATCGTGAAGCCGGAGCCCCAGCAGCAGCACATTTGAGGCGACCAATAGGAACAGCGCGGAAGCCGCGAGCGCGACCGCGATTCCCTGCGCCGCTCTAACTGAGGTGGTCGCGCTTGCGAACGGGATCATAGTAGATCTCTGAAATGCGGTAGCGGCCGTTCCGCTTCTGCATCTGGATGACGACGTCGACGAGCAGCAGCAGCAACGAGCGGATGTCGTCGCGATGAAGGTCGCGGCCTTCCGCGCTTTCCTTGACCAACAACGTCAGCTGCTCGAAGGCGAGCCGCGCGCTGTCGGCATGAACCGTTGTGATCGATCCTGGATGGCCCGAATTCACATTTCTCAGATAGAAGAACGCCGTCCCATCGCGGAGCTCCTGCAGCAGGATTCGATCCGGCCGCATCCGCAGGCAGGACTCGAGGAGCTCTCGTGGTCCAATTTTGGCAACGCCCTGCCCGTCCTTGGCATAGAGCAGCCGCACGCAATTCTGATGGGGGATGACAAGCTCGGCAGTATCCTCAATGGTGATGAGCCGCTCTTGTGACGGGATCGCCGCGATTAAGGCCTTGGAAAGCGTCGTCTTTCCCGAACCAGTCGCCCCCGAAATGATGATGTTGCGGCGAGTTTCGACGGCAAGCTGGAGGAAGTCGCGCCAGGCGCCGGCGTCTTTCAGGGCCAGAAGCCGACGCTCATCGGCCGTGAGATTGTCATCGGCGACGCGGATTTCATCGAACAGTTTTGTCTCCTCAAAGGCGTCCAGTGTCATCGTCAAAGCCGACGGCTTGCGGATCGTGAGACTGACTGTGCCGGCTGGCACGGCTGGCGGAACCACAATCTGGCAGCGCTCCTCGCCGATCAAGGTGGTCGACACCACGGGATGCTCCGGGTCGATGTCCTGGCGGGTGTGACCGGCGGCTGCAGTCGCCAGGTGTGAGAGGTAGGCATGCGTCAGAGCTGGCGCTTCGTGTTTGGTCCAGCCGCCGGGACCTTCCACAAAAATCTCGCCGGGGCGGTTGACGACGATTTCGGTCAGGGATTTGTCTGCCAGAAATGGAGCCAGCGGCTCCAGATAGCGCGCCAGCACCAGCCGGCTGCCATCGCTTTCGATGGAGGGTATGGCGCTCACTTTGTCACCACGGCCGGAGCCGCAAGGCCTCCGGGAATGGTGCGGTCCAAAATCTGCGTGCGGGTCTCGACCCGTCGCAATTGATAGACGGAGGAGAAATCAACGTCGCGGGCGACAAAGATATTGACCAGTTCGCCCTGATTCTTGTTCAGAGTGGGTGGAATGTTGATCGACTGCTCGACGGCGATGCCGGCAGCAGTATTGGTGGCTCCCGTGGTGTTGTTGATCTGGATCGAGCTGTCCTGCAGCTGCTGGCGTCCGATTGAGGAGGCATCGCTGACGATGGACAGCAACAGCGCCGAGCCGAAGCGTTCAAAGAAGTGGGTGTCGATGTCGCCATCGAAGCCAGCGCGACCCAACGCATCGGTGGCGGGCGACGCCAAGGCCGCGATCACGCCTGTCGGCGTCTTGGCGCGCGTCCACAGCACAAATAGCCGTTTTGAACCTCGTCGCACATTGCCGCGATATTCGCCCACGACCTGCGTGCCCTTTTCCATCAGTACGACATTGCCGGAATCCGACATCACGTCTCGGATAACGACGCAGGACACGAAGCCCGCCACGTCCGAGGACATTGCCGTCTCCAGCACGCACGGGATCGAGGTACCCTGGGTGACCAGCAGATTGCGGTTGGGAAGCCGCGCAGCGCGAACGCCCTCGATCGGCGTGGGTTTCAGCTTGTCGGCAAGGTCGTTGCGCGGCCCGTCCCGCCAAGACCCATAGGGATCGGTGACGGCACTTCCGGTCACGTTGTCGTGGGCCGCACGTCCCGCGGAACTCGGCCGATTGTAGGCCAGCACCGGCGCGCGACGGGCGCTTTCCAGAAGCTGGCCGGAGGCGGGCGCGGGGGCGGCTGGCGTGGCCGCGACCGGCGCGGCTCCAATAGAGGCTGTGGTGATTGGTGCGGGAGGTAGCTCCGGGATGGGCTCGAACGCCGCCGCCTGGCGGATGATCAGCTTGCGGGCGGAATCGCTGACCGGCTTATCGCCTTTCCAGGTGCCCCAAATGATCAGAGCGGCAAATGCGGTGAGCGCCAGGGCGCCGAAGCCGCGTTTGAGCATTGCCGCTCGACCGTTGTCGCCTCCGCCCACTGGGGTGATGCCACGGTCGCCGGCGATCGTCTCATCGTGATGTTCGGTCATATCGCGCTCGCCTATCGTGACCTTGGGGTTGGTGGTGATTTCTTCGCCCTCCGTTCGATCGACGGACTTGTGGTATTGGTGCCGGGGTTGATCCCCACAGGATCGAAGGCCTCGTTGAAAATGCAGAGCACGGTGTTGCCTTTGCGCAGCCGAAATTCCCGAGCCGTGGCGTGAACAACCACGAGCTCGCCGCGGACATCCTTGGGCACCAGGCTTTCCGAACCGTCGGAGTTGATCAGGTAGATCGCGGGGATTTCGCGGTTGCCCGCAAAGCGGAACGTGGTCTCCTTGCCGTCGTCGAAAACGGCTTCCGGTTCGAGGTCGATCGATCCCTGTGCCGAAAAGCGCCAGTTGCGTGCCCCATAGGCATGATGCAGATCGAATGTCTGGTCGATCAGCGCGCCTTCCCGCTCCGCGCCGCGAGCAGCCGCTTCAGTGCGCCGGCGCTCGACCTCGTCGCCGGGATAGGCGAAGCGGACGACGAAGTAGCTGTCCGCAAGCGTCGTCTCGGCGATCGACAGCTCGAACTGATACGAGCGCTTGCGCCCGTCAGGGCGGGTGGTAACGACCTGCAGATTGGTCGGTGGATGTTTTTCCCGCGGCTTGAGGAACAGGATCGAGCCTGCCGGTGCGACCTCCCAGGCGATCGCATCGCCGATCGCGACATGCGCAACCTCCTCATCATCGGCGAACAGAACCTGGGTCGATGCCCGAATCACGCCGTTGACTCGGACGACGTTGGCAGGATCGTAAGTCACAGTTCGCACGCGGGCATCATGTTGACCTGGTGACGGCTGTTGCAGCGCCAGCACAGGTCCCGCGAATCCCAGTGCGACGGTCATCAAGAAAACGAAGAATTTCATGGTACGACCTCCGGATCGGCGCGATATTCCGAGACCAGAAAGCCGAGGGGGTTAATGAGACGGTCGGCGGAGGACATTGGCGCGTTGGCATAGGAGAACGTAAGGGTGGAGACCCAGTGGGTGATGCGGGTTTCCTCGCCCTTGCGGCTCTCTTTCATGAAACGCACCGAGGCGACATTGTCAGCCAGGAGCGAGATCGCCTTGATCCGCACCGTGGCGACCCCGAAACGGCCCTGAACGACTTGCGGGCTTTCCGGATTGGAGCCGCGATACCAGGCCGCAAAACGGGCCTGTTCGCCCTGCCCCGAGAGCAGCGAAATCGTCCGGAAGTTGGTTTCGGCCTCCGGATAGCTGTAGCCTTCGCGCGCCCGAACGTAGCGTCCAAGAAAATACTTGGTGACCGCTTCATCATAGCGTGCCGGCGTCGAAGTGAGGGCGGAGATGGTTTCCACAATCCCGGTCGCGTTATCGACCCGGATGACGAACGGCTCGACCGTCTTCAGCGGCGCCAGCGCTGCGACCGCACTGAGCGAGGCGATCGCTAATGCGCAGGCACCCGCGGCAATCACCCATGCCGTTCTGCGCGAGCGATGGGCCGCCAGCAACAGATCCTGCTCCCATCGACGCGCATAGTCGAAATAGGCTTTCAGCTCACCGTGCCCGACCATCTTACGCCTCCTTGCCGCAAGCGCGGTAAGAGGCTGCAATGGCGGCCTGGTGGTCTGATGCCGCGAGTTGCGTGGATGGCGCTGCCGGGCGGGTCTCGCCTTTGCGGATTACTGGTGCCGGCGCGGATGGCGGAGGTGCCGGCTCCGGTGTCGCCAATGGCGTACCCGTCTCCCAATCCCACAGCGAACGATTGAGCGGCCGCCGAGCCTGGCCATCACATGATGGTGGTCCCTTTGACCAGCTTGCGCAGCCGCCAAGCTGAACTGCGATGACGCAGATGATGAATAGTCGACGCCACATCGTTCTGATGCCCCTGTGTTTCTCTGTCGCCTGATGCCGGCGATCAATTGTTTAGGCCGCCGTAGTCCCCGGCGATTGAGTGCGCCGTATACTGCCGCCCTGGCGGCTGGCTCTTACGGCCGCGAGACCGCGGCTGGCTGACCAGCGCGCGCCGGCATAAGCGCCGCTGGCTGCCGCCGTGGCATTGGCAATCATTGGGCTAGTGACCAGCCGGCTGGCGAGCGATGCGCCACCCCCAGCGAGACCGCCTGCGATGACCGGAAGTTGAAGCGCGATGTATCCGGACAGACCGAGCACCGCGCTGATGGCGACCGCGGCCACCACCATTTCGCCGGCCGTGCCGGCGTTTGCCGCGAATCTGTCGATGAAGCCGCTGACGGTGGTCAACATCAGCCCGACCAGAGCGACCACCAGCACCAGTAGGATCACGAAGTTCGCGACCTGCCGAAGCCAAGCCTCTGTAAATGGACGCGTAGCCTCGAACAATCCAAGTGCAATGAAGAGCGGCCCGAGCGCGATCACGACGCCCAGACCAACTTTGGCGTAGAGCAGGATGGCAAATTGCAAGAAGGAGCCAACCGCGACAAAGATCAAGAGAATGGCGGCAATCAGTGCCGGAGCTACGTCGGTTATTCCTGCTTGGTCGTAGATCTTATTGGCGACGTCGATTCCCTTGGACAGAAGCTGATCGAACGGAGCTCCTGAATTCGTGTTCAGTCCGGAGCCCGCCAACGCGTTCCCGATCTCCCTCGGCAAGGAATCAAAGAAAAGGCCGGTGACGTATTGCTGGAACGCGCCTGAATTGGTCGCCAGCATAACCACTACGACAATCCGCATCGCCCGCCAGGCAAACTCCATGATTGGCTCGGAGATTGCTCCCCGCATCACCGCAAAGCCATAAAGGATGACATAGAGCATCACGGCCGTGCGGAGGGGACCATCAATGTAGGAGGCAAGATTCGACGCCGAGGTCGACACGAATGTCGTGATCGGCTGCTCGAATTCCTTTAGGAAGCTGTCAAAGACGTTTATGGCCATCGCGGCGATCCTTACTTCAGGGCGTCTTTCATCTCTTGAATGGTGATCTTGTTGCGGGCTTCGTTGGCGTTTATGCAGTTCGGCGTCTTTCCCAATTCTCCGGGATTGTCGCGGCACGCTTTGATCGCCACCGCCAAATCGTCCCGATGATCGAGAAACCAGCCGACCGTGTTTGCCTGCTGACTTTTGCCGGTCTCGTTGCAGGCCGGAAGTGCAGCGGCGAGAGATAGCGCCAGAATTGACGTGTTTATTCTCACTGCAGGGCCGCTTTCATTTCATCGACCAGTTGGCGTTGTTTCTCGCGCTCCCGCTGGCCGTCCATGTCGGTGCGGGCCTGCTGGATCATCGCAAGACCCTGCATCCGGAGCACTTCGTTCTGCAGCAGCGCCTGTTCGGCCTGCAGCCGCGCCGAAAGATCGAGAGTCTCCTTGACGTCGGTCGCCGAGCTGATGCGGGTTCTTAGTTCTTCGAGCGCATCGATGCGCTGCGAGGCTGTGTCGTAGACCGCCTGGCCCATGGAGTGCTTGGCGCCGGTCTGCCGCGCGATCCGGTCGAGCTCGCTTTGGTAATACGAATTGCCGCTGTTGCCGGCATAGGCGCGGTTCTGCGAAAGGTACTGGTTCATCGCGTCGGCGAAGTTACCGCCACCCTGCCCCGCCACGAGACGTTCGATGTCAGAGAACTGTTGGGGTAGGACTTTCCGGAACTGCGGCGTGTTGAGCAGCGCGCCGATGTCGTTGGCGTTGGTCCGCTTGTTGAAACTGTCATACAGCTGCTTGGCCTGGTTCAGTTGATCCTGCGCCACCTTGAGCTGCGACGTCAGGGTATCGACCTGCTTCTTCAGTTCCGTCAGTTGCTCGAATTGCCGCGCATAGACACTGGGATCGAACACAATCTCCGCTCCTGCGGGAAATGCCATCAGGAGGGCCACGATAGACACGCAGGTGAAGATCGCCGGGATACGCTGAACCATCATCTGACGTCCCTCCGCTCCGCTTGGAATACCGGCAACCATTGTGCCGGATCGTCGCCAACCCTCGCCCGAACGCGGTCGAGCAATTCGACCGTTTCGGTCCGTCCTGACAGGACGGCGAGCGCATCGTCGAAGCCGCCGAGATCAAGCTCCGCCACCACCGAATTGTGGCCTTGCTTGACCAGGAACCGCCGGCTTTCGGCTGCGAGCTCTTCCTTGATCAGGCGGAATTCGGTGTCGGTCAGATGGAAGCCGTCGACGTAATCCGAGCGTGTTCCCCGCGCATTGGGCAGGAAGATTTGCGTCGGGCACTGCTCGACAATGGTGTGTGCGATCGGAGAGGCCAGGGCGTCGCGCGGCGACTGGGTACCGAACACCATGACGCCGTTTTGCTTGCGGATGGTTTTCAGCTTGTTGTTGGCGAGATCACGGAATGCCTCATCGCCAAGCGCCTTCCAGAACTCGTCGATATCGATGATCAGCCGCCGCCCGTCGATCAGGCGCGCGACGCGATGGAACAGGTACATCATGAGCGGCGTGCGAATGGCCGGATGATCCAGCAGATCAGTCATGTCGAAGCCAATGAACCGGGCCTCTAGCCCGATGGCATCTTGCTCGCCATCCAGGACCCAGCCGAAAGGGGCCCCTCGGCACCATCGCTCCAACCGGGCCCCGATTCCCTCCCGGTCCTGTTGGCCGAGAAAGGCCCGCAGCGCCCCGAACGAGCGTTCCTCCCGACGAAGCTGGGCAAGGGCTCGCAATCCGGAATCGATCCGCTTCTCCTCGATCACGGTCAGTGGACGGTTGTCTGGCGTGACGAGCTTCCGGACAAGTTCGCCCAGGAAGGAAAGATTGGCTGGTGTCAGCTCCAGCGCCTTGAGCGGTGCACAGCCGGTCGCAATGCCGTTGTGGAGCGTCAGATAGGTGCCTCCGGCGGCGCGGACGAAAATTTCGGCGCCGCGGTCCTTGTCGAAGAAGACGTAAGTGGCGCCGAGCCGCTCGGCCTGCGACAGCAAAAAGTTCTGAACGACGGTCTTTCCGGAGCCCGACGGGCCGCAGATGAAGGTGTTGCCGAGGTCGCCGTGATGGAACGAGAAGTAGAACGGCGAGCCGGATGCGGTTTTGAGCATCGCAACCGCTGGTCCCCAGTGGTTGCCGGCAGGTCTTCCGGTGGGATAGGTGTGGAATGGGGAGAATGCTGCGAAATTGCGTGAGCTGATCGCCCCAGTTCGTGCGCGATATTTGAACAGCCCGGGAAGCTGCGCCCAATAAGCCGCTTCAAGGCCGAGATCTTCGCGCGCCACCACGGCGCCCGCGTCGGCCAGAGCGCGCCGCGCCACGCTCATGTGGTCCTGCAGCTGCGTAGGGGTCTCGGCGTAGACCAGGAGCGACAGGTGATGATCTCCAAGCGCGAACCTGTTAGATTCGAGATCGTCGAGCGCGTCACCAAGCTCGTCGATCTGCGAGGCTGCCGGATCCTGGGCCGAGACCAACTGGTTCTGTTTGCGCGTCAGCACCGTCTTGGCGTCCGCTTTGGACAGGAACGCGAAGGATTGCGTGAGGATAAGTTGGAACGGCGCAGAAAGCAGCGCGTTCAACAGGCCCGGTCTTGTGGACGCCGGATATTCCTTAAGTCCAAACATGCCAGCGAAGCGCGAGCCGCCGGCGCCTCGGATTTCGATGGCTTCACGGCCGAAGATGACGCGGTTCGAATAGAGTGCGGGGCCGATCGGCCCCTGCGGCAACGGCATGGGCATCCACTCTCCGGAGGCGACGGCGTGGAGCAGTTCCATTGGTTCTGAGAATACAAGGCCCTCTCGCTCGACCAATCCGAGAGCATGCGCGCCGTAGCGCTCCAATGCCGCGACCATATCCCGCGTGGCATCGTTGAGCCGCTTCAAGGCGTCGCTGTCGACCTCGAGGGAAGCCGCAGCGCTCCGACCCAGCCGCCTGAAGAACGCAGCTGCGGCATCGGCGGGGGCGCGACCAGGATGCCAAACCAGCGTCAGATAGAGATCATTACGAAATAGCGCTGCATTGCGAAGCCGCTCGCGATATTGCGCGTCGAGCGAAGCTGCAAAGATCGATCGGAATGCACCGTCCGGATAGTCTGACGTCCGACGCCGCGCCAGATGGGTCCATAGCGCCAGCCGCGGATCCGCAACATTGCGCAGCGTGAGATTCAGCTTGGCGTGAAGGTCGTTTAGGTCCGCCGTCTCGGCGGTCTCGAACGAGGTGCCGTCGAGCCGGATTACCGTGAGCAGGGCCCGGCTCGTGAGACTGATCACGGTGTCGGTGACATGTCGGCCGAACGGGAGGTAGACCTCGGGCCCGATCTCCCGCGCTTTGAGCGCTGCGTTACGCATAACCAAGGTCTCGCGCTTGATATCGCCGAACGAGCTTGAGGGGTGTGCAGGATGATCCGCCCCAGAATGACGCGTTGCTCGTGCGTCCGCGGGTTTCGATCCAGGCGAGCAGAATCCGGAACATGTTGGGGTCGTGCCGGCAGATGATGCGGCAAAGAGCATGGATGGGAATCGCGACCAGGCCGTAGATGATGCTTCCGGCCACCAGGAAAAGGATGCAGGAAAACATCACGTTGAGCGCCATGGCTTCCATGGTGACGCCGGCGATCATGGCCGGTCGCGTGCAGGCGAGGAACAGGGTGTCCTCCGTGAGACGCACGGCCTCGATCATCAGCGACCTCCAGTCAAGGTCGAGACCACCTCGGAGGCGCCGAACGTGATGGCGACACCGAGCACGACGTAGGCGGCCTTGCGCAGATCGAGGTAGCCGAACATCCAGGCGATGCCGACGATGATGACGGCAAGCGTCGCCAGCAGGCGCGCGACGTTGCCGGTCAGCATGTTCACGATGTTCTGCAATACGCCTTCGATGTTTGCGGTCTGCGCAAGGGCAGGCTCAACCAACGCGATGCTGAGGACGGCGCCCATGCAAAGCAGGGTAGCAGAGTGTTTAAGAGGAGAAGTCATGGCACGGCTCCGATTGGCACTGCAGCCGGACCAGCCCGGACCGCGGTATTGAGTTAAGGCAAAACAGAAGACTTTGTTATCGTTCATAGACGAAGGCTGATGTGCCGAGACCTGAGCGATAGACGTCCCAGTTCGGGCGCTCTCTGACGGAGGGAGCCGGCGTGTTATTTGTCGGCATGTCAGCGTCGGACATTTCGGCAGCATCGGCCGGCAGGGTACGGGGCTCGGGCGTCGTTCGGGGGGGGTTAGCTGCGAAGCTCGCAACTACCCTGGCAATAGCCTGATCGCGGCCCGAGGCGCTCGCGTTTGCTGCTTGCAATCGGGCCTCGAACAATCTGCCAAGACCTGCAATATGCTTGCAGGCGTCGAAGGTCGTGGTCGCCGTCAACCCGGCTTGCTTGGTTTCATCTGCATCAAGTTGCGCGAGACCGGTCTGGACCGACTGGCCGGCGGTAATGGCCTCAGTCGCGAGCTGGATCGCTTCGTCACGGTCACTTGCCTGAATAGGAATCGGTTTCCGCCCCTGAATTGTGATGAGCAGCGGCTCGAACGAGCTCGCTTGCCGCACAATTGCCGTTAGCGGCCGCAAGAGGTTCGGCGTCGGCGCGCACTGTTCGACCAGAGCTGAGAATGCAGCTGGATCCATTGTTGATGACTTTGTTTCGGGAGTTGAAGACGCGGACGCTATGCCGCGAGCGGAAGGCTTGACGGCGCTTCAATTGCACGCCCCGAAATCTTCCCGGCCGCTCGGATTGCGCCGAGAGCGTCATTGGTGACCGGCAACAGTCCAGCCACTGCTTTGGTCGTCCCGATTTGACGGGGGGCGCCGAGGCGGTCGAGACGCCATCCGGCCCGGCGCAGGATGCGCTCCATGCGCAGATCAGTGACGGTCGCGATCGCCTGCAGGTCGAGCTGCTGGCCCCATTCAATCATTGCCGCAAAGAGCAGGTACGTTGCTTCCCGCAAGCCGTTCTCAGCTGTCACCGCGACGTGTTTGGTATCAACGCAAAAGCGCGAGCTCTCCCAGATCTTGACTGCATTCGGTGCCGCGTGGCCATCCAGCAACACCGGGAACGTATCCGCCAGCATGTTGCGTCCAGTAGTGGGCAGCAGGCGCACGCAACCGACCAGCTCGCGCTGCTCGAGCGCCAATAGATAAGTCGGCTTGAATGAGTCGTACTGATCGATCTCCAATCCGCCCGCGACAGAGACATCCCAGTCGAGCCGCTCCTTGAACACGCGCCCTCGCAGACGATGCATTCCTGTCGCCAGTTCAAAATCGCGCAGAAGCGCCGCACGCGAGCGCACAATGACCTTCATTCTTAACCTCCTGCTTACGAATCACAGCTTCGAGATCAAGAAAGCAGGCACGATCACAGCGTTGCGCTGTCAGTTCTGACAGGGCGTTTTGGAATTGTTCTTGCCGCAAAGCTGCCGCAACGTCGCAATACACGCCCACACGCAGCGCGCGAATCAAGCGCGTTGTTCGCTTTAGGGAACTCAGAACAGTTCAAAAAAGGGGCGCAATGAAAGGTGTCAAACGAGCATGCGATGAATTTGTCGATTGTCTTCACTCTGCCCATACGGAAGATGATTTTCGGCGAGTCGCGGAACGAACTGCGCATGCATTGGGTTTCCGCTGGTTCGCCTATTTTGGCCACCGCGCGAACGGCCCCAAACTGATCTCTTCCTATCCGAAGAGTTGGACAAGTCACTATTTTCGCGAAGGGTACGACAACATCGATCCCGTTCTTCAGGAACGGCGAAACACAAGCCGGATGCTGCTGTGGGATGGCCGTGAGGCGCGAAGCGCAAAGTCGCCGAGAGAACGCCGACTATTTGACGATGCGCTCAGCTTCAAGATCAGGACCGGTCTGACGGTTCGCATTCCCGCAAGCCAAAACCAGGTCGCGGCCTTTACGCTCGCGGTGGACGACCGCAGCCTTGGGCTCGAGCGTTTCATCGAGACCTCACAAGACATGTTGCAAACGGTGGGTCTCAACTTCCATGCCCACGTGAGTGCCAAGATCGGACGTACGTCATCAGGCGGGATAGGAAGCCCACTAACCCAGCGCGAGCGGCAGTGTCTCGCGTGGATCTCTGACGGCAAGACGATGCAGGACATTGCGGAGCTTCTTGACGTCACGCCGCGAGGCGTGAAGTTTCATCTGGACAATGCCAGGCGAAATCTTGCCGCACTAACCCTTCCACACGCTGTGGCCCTCGCGCTTCGGCAGGGATTGCTCCCGTAATGCATAGAACAGCCGTGAGGGTTGGCAAGCATGGCTCAAGATCGGCGGTTAACCCGAGTGAGCGTGCCAAAGAGGTGCCGCGGCCTCATCAAGTGAGTTCGGCGCGCATCATTTGCGGTATTCAGCTAAAAGCGGATCGCTGCTCGCAGTGTCTTCGAGCAGGATGGGCGTCGCCCTGCGGGCCGGGCTGTTGGCTGCGCTGAAGCCCCGCAAGTGGGTCTTCCCCCTTGCGGGCTGCCATCCCTGACGCAAACGGCCCGAATCCCCGAACAACAATACCTGCAGATCTAGAGCATTTTCGGTTCTGATTGAATCAGAACCGAAGCTCTAGATTCTTGTTTTGACGCGTTTTCTTCACGCGAACCGGTATCCACTTCGCTCGAAAATGCTCTAATCGGAAGCAGCTTCACACGTACTCGGACCGGGAGTTTATCCATGCGTGCGTGCGATGCCGACGACCATGAGTGCTTTGAATGGGACAATTCGCGAAGCAGGCTCGGCTTGGTTATCCGCGGGATCAAATATGTGCGTTTTGGCAGACCATGCTTCCGTTGAAGGACCAACCCCGCTCTCGAATGGGCTCTCCTTGGTTCAGGTACGGCCTTCTACGATCAACCCGCAAGGGGTTCGCTACGCAAGCGTGCGACCTCTTCGGCTTCGCCTCTCGAGGTGACCGCAGCCGCCCCCGAACACGTCGGCGCCTGTCGAGCGGGGGTGGTCCCCGCCCCAAGACGGGAGCCTTCAATGTCGCACAATCTCACTCTCGCTCAGAACCATGCCTTCGATCTGGCTCGCACGCTCATGGTGCCGGTCATTCTTTTCCAGGCTGATAACGAATTCGGCGTGATGGTCTCCAGCGAGTACGACGGCGATCAGGACGCCATCGTTCATGAGTACGACCCCTGGAGCCCGGCTCATTGAGCCGGGTGACCGGCTGCCGCTGGCGCCATGCCGAATGCAAGGGAGGCTTCGCCGCGCCTGACGATGCGACGACTGACCGTTGGTCAGCGCGCCCTTGCATTCGGCAGGCTTCGCGGCCGGTCGGGGATGTTCCGCAAGGCTAGGAGCAAGAGAGACCAACAGAAGAAGGGGCGGACCCGCCTGCGCGAGTCCGGTGCAGACAAATGGACAAGAGAGAAATCGAAGAGCTGCGCCAAAAGGTTGGCTGCGCGGCCCTGCTGGAGAAAGACGGCTGGAAGGTCGACGTCAAGGAAAGCACACGACGCGCGATCAAATATCGCCGCGACAGCAATATCATCATCGTCATCCACGAAGGCCGCGGCTGGTTCGACCCGTTGTCGCCGGCAAAAGGGGACGTATTTTCGCTCGCCGAACATCTTGGATCTGTCGGTTTCCTTGACGCATGCGACCGTGTTGCGGAAACGATTGGCTTCGTCCCCAGCAAACCGGCGTGGCAGCATCCGACAAGGCTGAAGGCGCCTGGATCTATTGCTGATCGGTGGGGACATCGGGTCAAGCCGCGCCGCGGCTCGCGAGCCTGGCGCTATCTCACCGATGAACGCGGGCTGCCGGCCGTCATCGTGAAGCAGGCGGTCGCATGCGATCGTTTGCGTGAGGGGCCAAAGGGCAGCATGTGGGCGGCACATAACGATTCAGCGGGAGCGCTCACGGGCTGGGAGGAGCGTGGGCCGGCATGGCGCGGCTTCGCCAGTGACGGCGCCAAGGAACTGTTTCGCTTCGGACCGGCCAGGTCCGAGCGGATTTGCATTACTGAGGCGGCCATCGATGCCATGAGCCTGGCCGCGATCGAGGTCCACCGCTCCGACACCCTTTATGTCAGCACCGGAGGCGGCTGGTCGCCGGCGACCGATGAAGCTATCCGCAGCTTGGCCAGGCGCGCCAACGCCCGGCTTGTGGCAGCAACCGACAACAATCGACAGGGTGACGTCTACGCTGATCGCGTTCGTGCCATCGCCGCGGAAGCGAGCGTGCACTATGCGCGATCGCGACCGTGCGCCGGCGACTGGAATGAGGATCTGACGGGGCTGGCGAAGAGACGGAGAACAGCTGAGCAAGTCGACGGCGGAGGCCCGCCCGACGCTGCGGACCTCGCGGGTGGCTGCGGCGTCAAGGCTCCCGCATGATCGCGATGGCGAGGCTTGCACCTGAGCGATGCGACGGGGAAGTCCGAATAAAGAGGGAGAAAATAGGAAGAGGTAAACCGCTGCCGCATGCCCGGCCAGCGCGTCAAGGGTGAAGCTTCGCCCGCGTTCCGCGGCCCTTCACCCGCCGGACCTTCGATGCGGCCGGCGAGGAGGTGTGATGAAGGACTGAAGTGACGAAGAGATCACGCCGATCGCTCGCGCTTCAGTCCGGCCAGGCCAAGAGGAGCCGCCGATGCACACCTCACCCACCATCCGTAAAGTCTTCGAGGGCGTCGCGACGCGCCCCGAGATGTACCGCATGTTCAACCGCCATCGCGGCGATCCGGCGATGGCCGAGGGGGAGGCACGGCATCTCTTTGCCGGCGAGTGGTTCGAGATCGCGGAGTCCGAGTATGATTACATGCTCGAAATCCTGCGGCCGCTATGGATGCGCGCCGACATGTTCGCGATGCGCGAATTCATGACGGCAAGCGTGACAAGCGTTTTCCTGTCACTGTCGATTGACGGCCAGATGCGCTGGTTCCACGGCTACTGCGACTTGTCAGACAGAGCGTCGCCGGAGCGGATGAAGGCCGCGATCATCGAGCGCGAGTCTCGTCCTGTCCGCGCGATGACGCGCGTAGAGCGGCTCGAGCACATCTGGTCGAGTACGCACGACGACTACCGCGGCTACGCCGGCGAGCGCTGGCCCGCCGCCGTGCGCGGCCACCGCACCGTGCTCGTTTACGCAGGCCGGCATGGCAGCGTGACGAAGCTGCTGGACGAACTCACCGAAGCGGAGATCGCAGCGAAACTGCCGGTGCAGCTCCGCCACCTGTCGGAGGCAGTCGCGGCCTAGCTAGCTGGGCCGCTCGCCCTCCCCGACCTGCGAACAGCCCGGCCCCGCGCCGGGCTTCGCAATTCGGCACCCGGCCTCTGGCCGGCCCGCCCCTCAACCCAAGCAATGGCGTGCCGTCCGCCGCAGCCCGCTCGCGCGCGCGGTCGCACGCGCCCAGCAGAAGGACAATTCCAATGGCTCAGGACGACCCCTTCACGATCGACCTCTTCGGCAACACAGCCCTCTCGTCGGGTCTCGGTCTTGGCGTCACCGCCTTTGCCGCCGACTTGGATGGAGACGACCACAACGGCGACCGACCGCCGTCGGCCTCGGCCCCCGTCGCGCCGGCGTTCGCCCCCGCGCGCGCTCGCGAGCCGAATGCCGTAAAGCGCGGCGACAACTTCCACCTCGCCGGCGACCGCGGCCTGGCAAAGGGGTGGAGGCAGCGCGCCCGCGACAGCGTCGCGGCCATTCGGCTCGCCGCGCAGATCGAGGCGGACCAGCGGCCCGCCTCGCCCGACGAGCAGCGGCAGTTGATGCGTTTCACGGGCTTCGGCGCCTCCGAGCTCGCCAACGGCGTCTTTCGCCGGCCGGGTGAATCCGGGTTCGCGACGGGCTGGGAGGAGATCGGCGTCGACCTCGAGGACGCGGTCGACGACGCCGGCTACGCCTCGCTTGCACGGTGCACCCAGTACGCCCACTTCACGCCTGAGTTCATTGTCCGCGCGATCTGGTCAGGCCTGCAGCGCCTCGGCTGGCGCGGCGGCCGCGTGCTCGAGCCCGGCATCGGGACCGGGCTGTTTCCGGCGCTGATGCCGGAGGAACTACGCGAGATCTCCCACGTCACGGGCGTCGAGCTCGACCCCGTCACCGCACGCATCGCCCGGCTGCTGCAGCCGCGGGCGCGGATCGTCACAGGCGATTTCGCACGCACCGAGCTGCCGGCCAGCTTTGACCTCGCCGTCGGCAATCCGCCGTTCTCGGACCGGACCGTGCGCTCGGATCGCGCGTACAGGTCGATGGGCCTGCGGCTGCACGACTATTTCATCGCCAGGGCGATCGACCTCCTGAAGCCCGGCGCCCTCGCCGCCTTTGTCACGAGCTCCGGCGCGATGGACAAGGCGGACGCCTCGGCGCGTGAACACATCGCGAAGTCGGCCGACCTGATCGCAGCCATTCGCCTGCCCGAGGGCAGCTTCCGCGCCAGCGCGGGCACCGACGTCGTAGTCGACATCCTGTTCTTCCGCAAGCGCAAGGTCGGCGACATGGAAGGCGACCTGTCGTGGCTCGACCTCGATGAGGTTCGACCGGCGGCGGAAGACGGGAGCGCGATCCGCGTGAACCGATGGCTCGCGCAGCGCCCGGATTTCGTGCTCGGCGCGCACGCGCTCGCGTCCGGTCCCTTCGGCGAGGCTTATACGTGCCTGCCGCGCGAGAACGAGGATCTCGAAGCGACGCTCAAAGCCGCGGTCGACCTCCTTCCGGAAGCCATCTACGACGGCGAGCCGGAGGTGATCGATCCCGACCTGGAAGAAGCCGGCGATCCATCTGACGTCGATTGGCCGGCTGATCGCCACGTTCGCGAAGGCAGCTACTTCTTCGACAAGGCCCACGGCTTGATGCAGGTCCTCGACGGCGACCCGATCGCGGTGAAAGCGCGCAAGGGCCGCAGCGCCGACGGCATCCCGGAAAAGCACGTGCGCATCATCCGGAAGCTGATTCCGGTCCGCGACGCCGTGCGCGAGGTGTTGAAGGCGCAGGAGCTCGACCGACCGTGGAAGGACGCCCAGGTCAGGCTGCGCATCGCCTGGTCGAACTTCGTTCGGGACTTCGGCCCGATCAACTTCACGACGGTCTCGACCGCCGAGGACGAAGAGAGCGGCGAGGTGCGCGAGACGCACCGCCGGCCGAACATTCAGCCCTTCCTCGACGATCCCGACTGCTGGCTGGTCGCCTCGATCGAGGACTACGACCTCGACACGAACACCGCGAAGCCTGGGCCGATCTTCACCGAGCGGGTGATCGCGCAGCCGGCGGCCCCGGAAATCACCAGCGTGGCCGACGCGCTTGCCGTCGTCCTCAACGAGCGCGGCCGCGTCGACCTCGACCACATCGCCGAGCTGCTGCACCGGGACCGCGACGACGTCGTCGCCGAACTCGGCAGCGCCGTCTTCTGTGACCCCGCGGACGGCTCGTGGCAGACGGCCGACGCCTACCTCTCTGGCCACGTGCGCGAGAAGCTGAAGGCTGCTGCTGCGGCGGCCGCGCTCGACCCCTCCTACGAGCGCAATGTCACGGCGTTGCAAAGCGTGCAGCCCGCAGACCTTAAGCCCTCCGACATCACCGCGCGTCTGGGCGCGCCATGGATTCCGGCCGCCGACGTCGTCGCCTTCGTGAAGGAAACCATGGACGCCGAGATCAGGATCCACCACATGCCGGAGCTCGCATCGTGGACCGTGGAGGCACGTCAGCTCGGCTGGATCGCGGCCGGCACGTCGGAGTGGGGCACCGACCGCCGGCACGCCGGCGAGCTTCTCGCCGACGCGCTGAACAGCCGAGTCCCGCAGATCTTCGACACGGTCAAGGACGGCGATAGCGTGCGCCGCGTCCTCAATGTCGTCGACACCGAAGCCGCCAAGACGAAGCTCTCGAAGATCAAGGACGCTTTCCAGCGCTGGATCTGGTCCGACCCTGATCGTACCGACCGCCTTGCGCGCGTCTACAATGACCGCTTCAACAACATTGCGCCGAGAGCCTTCGACGGCTCGCACCTGAAGCCTCCGGGCGCCTCCGGCGCTTTCGTTCTTTATGGACACCAGAAGCGCGGCATTTGGCGAATCGTCTCGGCCGGCTCGACCTACCTGGCGCACGCGGTGGGCGCCGGCAAGACCATGACGATGGCCGCCGCCGTCATGGAGCAGCGGCGGCTCGGCCTGATCGCCAAGGCGATGCTGGTCGTTCCGGGGCACTGCCTTGCGCAAGCCGCACGCGAGTTTCTCGCGCTCTACCCGAATGCCCGCATCCTCGTCGCCGACGAGACCAACTTCATCAAGGACAAGCGGCACCGCTTCCTGTCGCGCGCTGCGACCGCGACTTGGGATGCGATCATCATCACGCACAGCGCCTTCCGCTTCATCGCGGTGCCGTCGGCGTTCGAGCAGCAGATGATCCAGGACGAGCTCGAACTGTACGAAACCCTGCTGACCAAGGTCGAGAGCGACGACCGGGTCTCGCGCAAGCGGCTCGAACGGCTGAAGGAAGGCCTGAAGGAGCGCCTGGACTCGCTTTCGACCCGCAAGGACGACCTGCTGACGATCTCCGAGATCGGCGTCGATCAGATCATCGTCGATGAGGCGCAGGAATTCAGGAAACTCTTCTTCGCGACCAACATGTCGACCTTGAAGGGCGTGGATCCGAACGGTTCGCAGCGCGCCTGGGACCTCTACGTCAAGTCGCGCTTCATCGAGACGAAGAACCCAGGCCGCGCGCTCGTGCTCGCCTCCGGCACGCCGATCACCAACACGCTCGGCGAGATGTTCTCGGTGCAGCGCTATCTCGGCTACGCGGCGCTCCTCGAGCGCGGGCTGCATGAGTTCGACGCCTGGGCGAGTACATTCGGCGATGTCACGACCGAACTTGAGCTGCAGCCCTCCGGCAAATACAAGCCGGTGACGCGCTTCGCTACCTTCGTGAATGTGCCCGAGCTCATCGCCATGTTCCGCTCCTTCGCGGACGTGGTGATGCCGGAGGACCTGCGTCAGTACGTGAAGGTGCCGGCGGTGTCGACCGGCAAACGGCAGATCCTCACCGCAAAGCCGTCGCCGGCGTTCAAGCGCTACCAGAGCCTGCTCGGCGAGCGCATCAAGGCGATCGAGGAGCGCGACCGCGCACCGGAGCCCGGCGACGACATCCTGCTGTCGGTTATCACCGACGGCCGCCACGCTGCAATCGACCTTCGTCTGGTTGATCCGGATAGCGACAACGAGGCAGACAACAAGCTGAACCTGCTTGTCGGCAACGCCTTCCGCATCTGGAACGAGACGGCCGAGAGCAGCTACACGCGCACGGATGGCAAACCCTTCGAGTTGCCCGGCGCCGCGCAGATGATCTTCTCCGATCTCGGCACCATCAGCGTCGAGAAGAGCCGCGGCTTCTCCGCCTACCGCTGGATCCGCGACGAGCTGGTCCGCCTCGGCGTGCCACCGGGCGAGATCGCCTTCATGCAGGACTACAAGAAGTCGGAGGCAAAGCAGCGCCTGTTCGGCGACGTGCGCGCCGGCAAGGTCCGGTTCCTGATCGGCTCCTCCGATACGATGGGCACCGGCGTCAATGCGCAGCTTCGCCTGAAGGCATTGCACCACCTCGACGTGCCCTGGCTTCCGTCGCAGATCGAGCAGCGGGAGGGCCGCATCGTGCGGCAGGGCAACCAGCATGACGAGATAGACATCTTCGCCTATGCGACCGAAGGCAGCCTCGATGCGCAGATGTGGCAGAACAATGAGCGCAAGGCCCGCTTCATCGCCGCCGCGCTGTCCGGCGACACCTCGATTCGTCGGCTTGAGGACATGGGAGAGAGCCAGGCCAACCAGTTCGCGATGGCAAAGGCCATCGCGTCGGGTGACCCGCGCTTGATGCAGAAAGCTGGGCTCGAAGCCGACATCGCCCGGCTCGAACGGCTGCGGGCTGCGCACATTGACGATCAGCACGCGGTGCGGCGGCAGATGCGCGATGCCGAACGCGACATCGAGCTCTCCATCCGTCGCATCGGCGCGATCGGCCGGGACATCGAGCGTCGTATCTCGACCGCCGGTGACGCCTTCACCATGGCGGTGACGGGAGATCCTCATGTCGAGCGCAAGCTCGCCGGCCGCGCGCTGATGAAGGAGATCCTGACGCTGGTGCAGATTCAGCAGGAAGGGGAGACCGTCATCGCGTCGATCGGCGGCTTCGACGTCGCGTACAGCGGAGAGCGCATCGGCCGGGACGGTTATCGCTACACCACGATGCTGCTGCGGACCGGCGCCGAATACGAGATCGAGTTGCCGGTGACGGTCGCGCCACTCGGTGCGATCGCTCGCCTCGAGCACGCGCTGGCCGACTTCGAGGGCGAGCGCGAGCGCTACCGCCAGCGCCTCTCCGACGCCCGCCGACGTCTTGCCTCCTACGGGTCGCGCAACGGCGGGAACTTCGCCTTTGCCACCGAGCTTGCCGAAAAACGCCGGCAGTTGGCCGAGGTGGAGAAGGCCTTGGCGGAGGACAGCGAAAGCGCTGGTGAGCTGGCCGCGGCTGCATGAAAAAAGCGAGGAGAGAGGAAGGGAGAAGGCCCGCTCGCAGATCGGGTGGGCCGCCGACGCTGGCGCTCAACTGCCGCCTGCGCGATCCCAGCCCGTCGTCCTGCGCAGGGTTTTGCCCCGCTGGGCCTGCCGGCCAGGGATGCTCGGCCGCAGTTGCACCGGCCCGTCCGCTCCGCAGGGCCCAGGGGTGTCTTCGGGAAGAAGACGAGAAAGGGCCGGCAACGCCGGTCCGCAATCCCAAAAAGGAGCGTTCCCATGCAAGTCATCAAGATCGATCCGCGCGCGCTGAAGGAGAATGGCGACCGCATGCGCCAGACGAAGTCGACGCCCCAGGCCGACGCCCTGCTGCTGGCCACGATCAAGGCCGTCGGCATCGTCCAGCCGCCCGTCATCACGCCTGAGACAGGCGGCGGCAACGGCTACGTCATCAACGCCGGCCACCGCCGCGTGAAGCAGGCGATCGCCGCCGGCCTCGAGGAGATCGACGTGCTCGTCGACGAGGCGGCGAACGACAACGGCGCCATGCGCTCGATGGTCGAGAATATCGCCCGCGAGGCGCTGAACCCGGTCGACCAGTGGCGTGCGATCGAGCGCCTGGTCGCGCTCGGCTGGACCGAGGAGGCGATCGGCGTCGCGCTCGCGCTGCCGGTGCGTCAGATCAGGAAGCTGCGCCTGCTGGCGAACGTGCTTCCCGCCATGCTCGACCACATGGCCAAGGGCGACATGCCGAACGAGCAGCAGCTCCGCACCATCGCCGCAGCCTCGCTCGACGAGCAGAGGGAAGTCTGGAAGAAGCACAAACCGTCGAAGGCTGATCCGCAGGTCTCGTGGTGGAGTGTCGCACAAGCGTTGCAGAAGACGCGCATGCACGCGCGCGATGCGAGCTTCGGCGAGGACCTCGCGCAGGCCTACGGAATCCAGTGGGTTGAGGACCTGTTTGCTCCGGCCGACGAGGACAGCCGCTATACCACGGACGTCGAGGCCTTCCTCGGTGCCCAGCAGGAGTGGATGGCGAACAACTTGCCGAAGAAGGGCATTATCGCGGAGGCCACCAAGTATGGTGAGGTGAAACTGCCCCCGAAGGCGGAGCGGGTCTACGGCAAGCCGGTGAAGTCCGATTGCACGGCGATGTATCTCGACCGCGACGGCCGCGTGCAGACCGTGCACTACCGCATGCCTGCGGCGAAGAAGCCGAAGGGTAAGACCGGCTCAGGTTCTGATAACGCTCCGGACGATGTCGGCGAAGTCTCGAAACCACGTCCCGACGTGACGCGCAAGGGCGTCGAGATGATTGGCGACTACCGCACCGACGCGCTGCGCGAGGCGCTCGGCCGCGCGCCGATCGAGGACGACACGCTGATGGCGCTGCTGATCCTCGCCTTCGCGGGCCAGAACGTGTCCGTGACGACGGGAAGCGGCGGGACCTATTACGGCCACGGCCGGCTTGCCAAGAACGCGGCGGCACTGTTCGACGGCGCCGGCAAGCTCTCCTTCGACATGGGCACGCTTCGTGTCGCGGCGCGCACCATGCTGGCCGACGTATTCTCGTGCCGGGAGAACGCTACCAATAGCGGCATCGTCGCCCGCGTCGCCGGCGAGCTGATCGGCGCGGACACCTTCCTGCCGAACATGGGCACGGAGGACTTCCTCTCCTGTCTGTCGCGTACAGCGATCGAGGCCTCATGCAAGGACACGCCCGTTCTGCCGCGCCAGCGCGTGAAGGACACGCGCGCCGCGCTCGTTGAGCATTTCAGGGAAGGCCGCTTCGTCCATCCCGCAGCCCTCTCCGCGCCTGACGCCATGAGGCTTTCGCAATGGTTGTCGTCGAGCGAGACGATGGCAAACGCCGACGAAGCTGAAGAGGACGCCGCCGGCATGGGGGATGACCTCGCTGACGAAGAAACCGAGGCATTCAGGGAGGCGGCCGAATAGAGAGTCGCGCCTTTTCTTCCGAACGATCCACCGCCGCCGGCCCAGCCGGCGGCGGCTTTGTTTCCACGCACACGCAAATAAGGAGGACACGATGTCCGCGCACACGATCTTCGACAACGCACCCATCGGCTCGATCGTCGTCTGGTCCGACGGAACGCCGCAGCCGCCGACGCGCTTCAGGAAGAAGCTCGCCGCTTGGCAGTCCAGCAACAGCAGGGGCCGCCTGATCCGAAAGCGGGGCGGACGAGGCTTAGGCAGTGTCTCGCTGTCGGCCTGTTTCACCCTGCACGAGGTCGACTATGGCGCCGGCGGCGTCATCGCCATCCGCGTCCATCGGACGTTCTCGCTGGAGTCGAAGCTGCACTTCACCATCGTGGAACGTCCGGCCACCGGCTCGGTCTGCGTGCTCGACCGCCCCGGCGACGACGCCGAGCTCGTCTATCTCGCGACCAACGAGGCCGACGCGAAGGAATGGCTGACGCGCCACGGCTATCCGCACGCCGTGCTGGAAGAAGTGACGGCCGACGAGGCAGGCGCCGGCCTCATCGAGGGGAGGACCGCGGCATGAATGCGTCATCTCGCGCGCCCGACGAAGCCCCTGAAACCCCGGGGATCTCTTTTGGCCGCAGCGCTGACGGCCTTCTCGTCGCGCTTGTCGGCGAGACGGCTTTCGCCATGGCTCCGACCCAGGAAGGCCGGCATTTTCTCGTCACAGCTTGGCGCATCTCCTCCCCGATGGACGAATGGACGCGCGGCGATTTCTACGGACATTCCGGCGAGCTCGCCGACGAGGCGGCGTTTCGCAGCGCTGTGCTCGAAAACGCCGAGCATCAACGCGAGCGCAGGATGCTCGGTCGCGTTGAAGTCCATTCGCACGACCGCACGCCTTGGGGCGCCTCGCAGGGCGTGACCGTCTACGCTGAAGGCGTTACGGCGCATTCCACGGCTGGGCACGGCGGTTTCAAGCTCTCGGCCGAGCAAAACCGCAAGGTCCACCCCCTGCTGCGCTCGAAGGGCGGCTGGTACGAGGAAGACACCGAATGGGCGATCGTGGCGATCACCTTCCCGCATCTCTTCACGGCGTTCGAACGCCGTTGCGCCGAGAGAACGATCAAGGACAGTTGGCCGGACGCCTGGGAAACGATCTTCGGTGCGATCCTCCAGCCAGGCGAGTCCTACGAAAAGGACCGCCGCGCCTTCGAGCAGGCGCACGCGCGGGACTGGATCGTCGTGTCGGCGATCACCTCGAAGCACGCGCCCGGTTTCGTCGAAACTGTCGCCACGCCGGGCGGGCAAGCGCGGGCCGGGGACTGAGGAGCGTCGCTTCCTCGTCCCGTCCGACGAATATCAGGTGGGCCGCTTCGGCTTCGTGATCGACGAGGCGCGCCACCAGGTCTACGGCGGCCCCTCCGACTTCGTCGGCTGGAGGTGACCCATGCCCTGGCGCCTCATTGCCAAAGCCTTCGGCTGGCGCGCGGCCACTGACGAGGACGGCGAAACGCCGGTCCTCGTCGTCTGGCATCCGCGGCTCAGACGGCATTTCACCGGCACCGACGCTTGGAGGCGCGCCGTGCGCATATCCGTCCACGCGCCGACGCCCTACCCGGCTGACGTCGACAGAAAGGAGATCTAGACATGAAGGCCTACCTCTGCGCCGTCAATCTCCTCGTGCACGCGCACCATCATCCCGAGAGCGCCATCGCCGACGGCCTCGGCGGCATCCTCGCGCCTGACATGCGCAAGCACGCCGGCGCCAATTCGGCGCTCATCGATGAGGCGGTCTCCGGCGACGACATCGCCTCAGCCATCGCCGCTGTCTCCCTCCCGGACGACTGTATGCCGGACGAGTCCGCCTCCCCCTTGTGGCCTGTGGGGACGGAGCGATGATCGAGCCCCAGGATCGACGTCTCCTGCTCACGCGCTTGGAAGCCGCGCAAGCCGAGACGCAGCGCCATCTCGGCGTCATCGAACGCCAGATCGCGGCACGCGCCGAACGGCTGACGATCACCGACCGGGCGAAGCGCCGGCAGCACGGCCGGAGCGCATCGAGCTGGACGAATGCGGATGGGCGGCTGTTTCAGCAGCATGTCGCGGAGCTCGCCTTGGCCCGTCGCGGCGAGATCGACTCTCTCACGCGCAAGCTCGATCGGCAGGAGACGGCGATCGCCGAGTTTCGGACGCGTCATCGCGTTTCCGCTGCGTGGCGGTGAGAGGCGAAGGACCCACCGATTGGAACGGGAGCGGCGCGCGCGAACACTTCATGTCGAGAGTTCAGCGGGTTTGGTCCAACCTCTCACGGTTTCGGCGGCGTGCTGACCCTTGGCCGTCACTCCCTCGGTTCGTGCTGCGGTCTGAACCGGCCGCGATCCGCTTCAAGGGCAAGTCGCGAGGCGATCGGCGGCCGCCGTCTCGCGATGGGGGCCGCGTTCTTCGCAGGCCTGAAGGCCCGCTCGCCCGCAACCCACCCATGCTCGCCTTGGCAGCCACCGCCCCCTGAAGCGGCCCGCTGAAGCCGGTTCTGGTCGACCGCACCCGAGGGAGCGACGGACAAGGGCCCGATCGCTTCCCAAGGCGAAACCGAGAAAGGATCTCATGATGACCAAGACCTCCCGCTCCCCCCGCTCCTCCGCCCGTGTCATCCCGCTCCGCCGCGGCACGACGCTCGAAATGGTCCGCCTCGTCTGCCCCGACTCCGCACAGACACTGCGCATCTCCGAGAGTTTCGGCCTTGCGGTCCTCGACAGCGACGGCATCCGCGACTTGCACGAGCGGCTCGTCATCGAGACCGCCGACGCACTCAAGGACGGCCTGAGTGAACGCGCCATGCAGATTCACCTGCAACGGATCGTCGGTGCTTATGTCGGGTCGGCCCACGGCGCCGGCCAGTTCTACACCCGGGCAGTCACTGAAGCGCGAGATGCGACCGCCAAGCTCGCCAACGACAGCCGCGATGAGGACCTCGATGGTCCGGTCGGCTTCGATAGCCAGGCACAGCGCAAGCGTGAATTCGCTGCCGACATGGGCGCGCAGGCTCACGCGCTTCGCATGGCCGCCGAAGGCGCCGTCGCCGCCTACGAACAGGTCGTCGGCGAGACCTGGAAGCCTTTCGAGCGTCCCGTCGACAACACGGCCGACACCGTCGGCCGGAAAGCGGCCAAGGCGCAGATATCGGCGTTCGACTGACCGCCGGCGTGGGGCCTCGGCCCCTCGCCTCTTCCACTGCTGCCACCTGAAGGGCCGGTCCGCGAGACCGGTCCTTCTTCGTGTTGCGGCTGCACCCAAGCCAGTCGCGCGAACCGCGCCATCGTTTGCCCCTCCCGGTCCGTGGTTCCTGCGCCGGACCCGATGTCCGCGCAACGGCTTCGCCGTCCTTCGCGCTGCTTCGGCCCTTCGGGTGCGCAGACTTCGAGTCCGGCGGTGGCGGACCCCGTGAGGGGCCGCGATGGGCGCGGCCTCCCGAACGGAGGTTATTATAATGAGCAGGAACGGAGAAAAGTCGCGAGGCGATCTGTACACCCGCATCACGGACCGCATTATCGCCGAGCTCGAACGTGGCGTGCGTCCCTGGGTTCAACCTTGGACCGCCGCGAATATAGCGGACCGCGTCACCCGACCGCTGCGACACAACGGCCAGCCCTATACGGGCATCAACGTCTTGCTGCTTTGGTCAGAAGCCATCGCGCGAGGCTTCTACTCGCCGATCTGGATGACGTTCAAGCAGGCCAGTGAACTTGGCGCGCATGTCCGTAAGGGTGAGACCGGCAGCACTGTGGTGTATGCGAGCCGCTTCACCAAAACGGAGACCGACGCTCACGGCGACGAAATCGAACGGGATATCCCCTTCCTCAAAGCCTATGCCGTCTTCTGCGTCGATCAAGTCGATGGCTTGCCCGCGCATTACTACGGTCGGCCGCCCGTCGTCGCATCAACGATCGAGCGCAACGCGCACGCCGACGCTTTCTTTGCCAACACCGGGGCGATTGTTCGCCACGGCGGCTCGATGGCGTTTTACGCGCCTTCGTCTGATCATATTCAGATGCCGCCGATCGAAAGTTTTCGCGACACGGCCTCCTATGTCGCCGTCAGAGCCCATGAGACCGTGCATTGGACCGCTCCCGCTCACCGCGTCAATCGTGATCTCAGCCGTTACGGCAAGGATCGCAGCGAACGCGCGCGCGAAGAATTGATTGCCGAACTGGGGAGCTGCTTCCTCTGCGCGGATCTCGGGATATCTCCCGAACTCGACCCGCGTCCAGATCATGCAAGCTACCTCGCGTCGTGGTTGGAGGTCTTGTCCAGTGAGAAACGCTTTATCTTCTCGGCTGCCGCGCATGCGCAACGCGCCGTCGTCTATCTGCACGACCAGCAACCGAAGGCAGCAGGCGTCGAGGAGGCAGCATGATGAGTGCACGGCGTGATTGGCGCCGGCGCATACCTATCCGGCGATCAGCGCAAGACTGCAGCCCCTTGCTTGGTTGCTCGACGGCCAGCGCCCCATCTTCCTCGTACTGGAGATCGCGAGCTGACGGTGATCTTGCTTGCTTTCCTTCGAGGGGGCGACGTTCCGGCGTTGCACGGGTCGTCGCTTTGCCGAGCAAATTTCGCTCGTGGCCTGCGAATTCACTTTGCGGGGCCGTGTGACCCTTGACGGCCGAGCAGCGCGCTTACCTTCCCGGTTCGGGCCTCGACGGGCAAGACTTGAGGAATTGCCAGATGTGTGCGGTGTGCGATCGGGTTCTTTCCTCGGTCAAGGTTTCGATGATCGCAGTTCGTGTTCTCGGCCGTTTCTTCTGGCACACTCACGTCGTCCTCGATTGGCATGTCTGACCGAAGGGCGTCGTCGCTTAAGCGACGCCTCGCTCTTATCCCCGCAACAGCCGGTTACGACTTTCTTCCCCTGGACCGCTGCGCGTCCATTCCTCGCGTAAGACAAGAAAGTGGTGCCCTGGCTGCCCTCTACTGCGTGCCGGCCCCTGCGGGGTGCGGGTCGACCGCCTCCGGTCTGTCGCCCAGCCATCGAGGCCGCGATGGGCGCGGCTCGGGAAACTGAAAAGGACACGACAATGGCAACCATCGGCACCTTCACCTCGACTGGCAACGGCTTCACCGGCACCGTTCGCACCCTCGCTCTCAATGCCAAAGCCAAGCTGGTTCGGGTCGAGAACCCCTCCGACAAGGGACCGCACTTCCGCATCTTCGCCGGTAATGTCGAACTGGGAGCGGCTTGGCAGAAGACCGCCAGGGACACCGAGCGCGATTACCTCTCGGTCAAGCTGGACGACCCGAGCTTCCCGGCTCCGATCTACGCCACCCTGATCGAGGTGGAAGGCCAGGAGGGTCTCCAGCTCATCTGGTCCCGCCCCAGCCGGGACTGAACCTCGACCTCGCAGGCCCCGCCGTCCCGGCGGGGCCTCTCCTCCTCCGACTCCCGGCGCGATCCTTCGTCAAGCGGAGCGGTGCATGACCCATCCACCAATCATCCGAATAGTCGAGCCAGTGTGTCCGATTGTTCGGCGAATTTTCGGGCGTTGGCCTTCCGAAGACGTTCCAGGTTCTGCAGCTTCCAGCGCGGGCCGGGAAGCTGCTCCAGGTGGGGCACGCCCAGTAGCGACCATTCGGGCTCTGCGGCGACCAGCGACAGCAGGAAGCGGCGCTCATTGGCGTTCAGACCTTGCTGCAGTTCGCGCACCATGCGCTCGCGCGCTGCCAAGAGCGCATCGAGCTTAACGGGCTCGGCGGTCATGCCCGAGAAGTTGTTCTCGAACTCCTGGCGGATATCCCGCAGCGTTGGAAACAGGACCTCATGCACCGGCCGATTATGGCTCGCGAGATAGACGACGAAAGTCCGGCGAATGCCGGCCGTGATTCCCTCGTGCGCGAAGAGCTGCATGACGTCGAACAGATCGCGGGGATGCTGGCGGTCCATCGCCGCGACCAGCTTGCCGCCATACACGTCTTCGAGCGACACCACCGGGATTTCGAGATCCGCCTGCAGCGTCTCGCGTGCATTCGGCGTCAGCGAGGCCGTGCGAACCGTATGGACGACGCCGCGCATGACGAAGTTGACCTCGATCTTGACCTCGATGCCGCCACGCCGCACCAGCAGCTTGGTCTCCCCAGATTCTGCAGTGGCCGGCGCGTGAGTCTGGAAGCCCAGACTCTGCAGGCGCGCTGCGCATTGGCGGATGGCTTCGTTGATGCGTTCAAGCGCCTGCTCGCGCGGCAGGGTATGGTCGCGGAACACTAGGTCGAGATCAACCGAGAGCCGCGGCATGTCGCGCACGAACAGGTTGATCGCCGTGCCGCCCTTAAGCGCGAACGTATCGTCAACGAGCACCAGCGGCGCAACCCGCGTCAGCAGCCGCGCGCTGTCGAGGTAGAGCTGGTTCATGGCTTCAACACCAGTAGCCCGTCAGCCGAGCGCGATACCCACGGTCGGTCGCTACCCTTGGGCAATTGGGACGGATCGAGCTTGCCGACCCAAGGCTGGGAAAGCTCGCGACCGAGCTGCAGGCAGAGGCGCACGGTCTTGACGCTCGTGCATCGCTTGAGCAGGTCGCGCAGCACGTCGACGCGCAGGCTGTAAGTGCTCTCGACTAGCTCGCGCGCTTCTTGCAGCGGCTGCCGGATGCCAACCTCGCTTAACACCTCCAGCAGTGCGCGCTCGGGCGCCGAGACGAGTGGGCCGCCCTTGCGGTTCTCGAAAGGCCGGACATGAAGCAGCGCGCCGGGCTCTTCCTTGAATAGCCGCTTGCGGTGGTACTCGGCCGGGAAGCGCTGGGTGAACCACTCAGGGAGCCGCCCCGCTTTCCAACCGTACAGATGAAGGATGGGCCGTTGGGAGACGTATTGGCGGATTCCATGCCAGTCGAGCGCGGACTTGCCGCCGACATGCAATCCCTCGAAGCTCCGCTGCAGCAGGACGAGGCTCGGATGTAAGGCGGGCGGATCGTTGGGCCGGCAATAGACGCCGCGTGCCAGCCGCTGCAGCCAGCCCGCGCGGACATAGTGGACGGCCAGGTCGGCCGATATCCCGAGGGCGGCGAGGTCATCGGAGGTCAGCGGCGTCGCGGGCGCCGAGCGGGTATAAAGCCTGTTTAGTTTGTCCCTGGGAGTCGTAGCCATGCTACGATATTATGAACAATTCTAAAATCCCGCAAGCTTGAATTGGATGCCAAAATCGTAGTTAGGCTACGATAACTAACATTAATCTAAGTGAACGCCACGGGCCGAAATAGGTATCTCGACTGAACCTGCGAGGGGCGGGCCCCAAGAGTGAGAGTCACATAGGCGTCGCTTGCGGGCTCAATGGCCCGCGCGGCGCTCTACAGGACGCCCCACGCGCGATAGCGTCCCCGGCCGGTCGTCTCGCGCAGGTCGAGTTCGACGACGAGGTTTTGGGCCGCACGGGGCGTGATCCCAAGCTCCGCCGCGATCATGCCGGCCGAGACAATCGGCCGGGTCAGCACGTAGTCGAGGAGAGCTGGCAGTTTTGAAGTGGCGCGCCGGCCGGCGAGTTTGCGGGCGAGCAGGTTTCTGGTCATCAGCCAGCGGTCGTGGTCTTTGCGGCCGGCCTCGGCGGCGGCCGTCATCGCCTCGAGCTGGACGACCAGCCGCGCTGCGGCGTCGCGTGACCGCCGGCGCTCACGCGCAATGCCCTTCAGCCCGGCATGCAGGCACAGCAGATGCCAGCGTGTCTTGCCGCGGTCGCGCAATACGCTAGCTGCGAGCAAGCGGCCTAGCCAGGGCGAGTGCTCGAGCGGTTCGATAGCGTCCCAGGCATCCGCGGCGATCGCCGCCGCTAGGGTCGGCGGCAGCGTGCGGGTCTCGTCGACGACGGCGCGCCAGTCGTCGAGGCGGCCGTCCTCGTCCCAGTCGGGATCGTAGACGAGGGAATCCCGCTCCGGCCGCGACCGAGTCTTATCGGCGAGCGTGCGCTCCGCCTTGGTGTTCGCGGCGTCGATCGCGGCGAAGGCGGCGGACAGGTCGAGATCGGTGCCGATGACGCTGAGCGGCCCTTCGAAACCCACCTCCTCCCGCTCCGCGTCCTCGTCGACCCCGAGACTTCCCTCAACTTCCTTCCGGTTGCCCGTCCCCTCCTCTCGCTCGCCCCGGCCCCGGAGGTCAGCTAGTCCGGCAGCTGACAGCGCCCAATCGGGCTTCGCCTCGGCGATGCGCCGACGGACGCGCAACACGGCATGGGCCCGGGTCAGCTCGTGGGTGGGGGTGCGGACATCCATGCCGGCGTCGTGGAGCACCAAGTCGTCGAGGTGGACAAGTTCGCCCTCAAGCCACAGACTGGCGCAGGCGTCGGCGAAGTGCATCCGGCTGATTGTGCCGTCGCGGATTAGGCTTTTGGCTAGCCGCTCGTCGAACCGGGCGACAGTATCCTCGGCGGCCGAGAGCGGACCGACGAGTTGAGCCCAGGGCAGCGGATCGGGGATTTTGTAGCTTGTCGGCAAGATCTTGATAACCTTAACGAGAATGGACGAAACGGAAGCTAACATAGCATTGGATTCCGTCATAGCGACGCGGGTTCCCGTCACCCTCACTCTCGATAACTAGCCCTTATCGATTTGGTTGGTCGTCACTGCGTAATCAACGATTCCGCGCCCGCAGCCCGGTAAAATCATCGCGGCCTAAGCTTCAGATCGACCACAAGACCGCCCTCCGTGCCAACCCCCGGCCCTACTCCGGACAAGCCGCTTCCTTTCCGGATGCCGCGGCCGCCCCGGCCGGGTCCCTTAGGCGGCTTCGATATCTGATTGCGGAAAGTCTCGCGCCGGATGCTAGGCGCACAAGCGTAGGCAAAACAGCCCCTGGAATTGAAGCTCGCCGGATGCCGGCCCTTTCCGAAGCGGTCGAAGGCGTCGCCCGAGCCGTGCCGTCTCAGGGCTCCACCGACCGTCGCCTCCCACACCGCCAACGGTGGCGTCAGACGTGTTCCGCTCCGCTGCAGGCGGGCCAAAAGCTCGCGTGCCTCGTCCTCCTCGGTCAGGAGCGCGATCAAGACCAAAGTGTCAATGAACGTCAGGCGTCCTCATACAGGCCGTCGCGGAACGCCATGTCGGCGGGCTGCGCCCGGTGCGGATTGCCCCTGGCGCGCAAATCCCGGCAAAACTGGACGCCGAGTTCGACCAAAGACAGCTTACCCTGCTCGCGTGCGAGCTTATGGGGGAGTGCCGCGTGCATTGCTGCGGTAACGCCGATTTTTTTCAGCGCCGCCGCCTTGCGGGCGAGTTCGTCGGTCTCCGGCTTCTTGATATGGAAGGCCATGCGCGCTCCTCCAGACCTCATCGTGTATCCCTAAATATCTCAACGGATACACTGAAGGAAGGACCGGCCTCGCCGTTGGCAGGTTTGTCAGGATCTTAGGCCTCGCTGATCTGGGCCCACTCAGGTCGACGGCGCGGTCCCCGATCGGTTGCTTCGATCCAGGGGCATCCCCGGCAGTCCCAAGACGCGCGGCCTTCGCGGCGCGTGAGGTCAATCTTTATGGTTAATTGTCTGTGAACGCCTCCCCTCTTCGTCTCCCGGACGCTGCTTCCCCCTGAGGCCGTCCTGGTAGATCATCCGGGCTGACGACGACCTCGTCCCGGTCCTCGCCCGCGCCTTTGCCGGGTTCGAATTCCGCGGGGCGCGGATCGACGGCGACTACTGATGCGATACCGGTCGTGTCTCGGCGAGTTGGAGCCACGGATGGCCGGAGGGCACAAATTGTTGTCAGCTGACAACAACCGCTCACCGAGTGGTTGGTGGACCATAGCGCGAGCCGGCGTTCCCTTCATCCGAGTGCCACGCAGGTATTCGCGACGGCACCCCCCATCGGGAAGATCGTATTCGCTCGACGGCCTTGCTGCTCGCCAAAGGAGTACTGCTCCCACGCCGGACGCCTCGGATCAACCTCCTGATAGGACTGAGGCAGCCGGGAGGCCGGCGTGCTCTTCGGCTGGTTCTTCCGGATGACGCACGATTATGGCTCCGCCGATGTCGGCCTGTGATCGCCCAAGATCCGGCAGCGGGTTCGCCTGCCCTCCCCTCGGCAGCCAGCATCACGAGTTGGATCCGAACCCGCGCAAGATTGATCCGCAACACGACATGCCGGTCGAGGTGACGGCCCGACTGCACGATGCCATTCCTTCGCCGGATCGCACGCGTCCCGATGGAGCGATGATTGGCGAGCGGTGGCACCTTGCATCCTGGCAAGGGCAGGAGGGTCCCTTTGCAGCGCCGAGCCTGAGATCGACGTCGCGGCTGGTGGTCCGTCGGTGTGCTCACGGCAGCGCGGAGGGAGAGCAAGCGCGGATGACCTTGGGGTGTGCTTGGTCGGTTGCTCGCGAGCTGTTCGTCCAACCGGCTGGTGGACCCCTGCGACCGTGCGGTTCTGCTGCTCGTCTTTTCGGGCGAGCGGCGGCGCAGCGAAGTGACGCGGCAGCCCCTCGATAGACACGAGACGGTCCGGCGCGCCGCAGAACCCAGCGAGCGACATCGCCACTTTAACCTGCCTCGCCATCCAGCTCGGGAGCCTAAGGCCAGTGTCGTAGACGAGGCGGGGAGGGTGCTCCTCGTGGGACCGGGGGGCGGCGTCGGGCGAAGGGCAGGAGGAACCAACGCCACAAGGTAGCCCGATTCTCTGGAGTTTGCAGTACATGGTCCGAGATTGAGCACTCAACTCAACGGAGGTTGCGCGCCGGAGTGCGTTCCGTTGCCCGAGCTCCCCAGCGACGGCAGCACCGTTCAGCGCAGCAGTTGGTGAGCTACGAAATGAAGCTTGGAGACTCTTGAGGGCCGGTCGACTCACGCCATAGTGGAGGTTCGCCCGACTCGCTGAAGCCGTTGTTGTCAGCTGACAACAGCAAGGCGGTGCATCAAAATGGCTCTGCTCGCCGTGGGGCGCGCCATCGAGCGTTAATAAGTCATTAACCCTTTAATTCTTGCTCAAATCATAGAATCGTGGCCATCTCTCAAGACGGAGATTAGGCGTCTGACGCGCAAAAACCGTCTTGAGAAAGCAAATGCCGAGCTTAGCGGAAGATACACTTACCATGAGCGAGACGGCGTCTGCCCGGATCACCCGGCACGCCGGCATCCTTTCCGGCCAGCTTCGCTCGCTAGCTACAACGCTTTTCCCGCCTTCAGCTAGTAAGTCTCTCCGCTCGTTCACCTCCGGGGAGGTTGCGCGAATTGCCCGCGTCTCCGATGGGTATCTCCGACAGCTCTCGCTCGACGGACTTGGACCGAACCCGGCGACGGGTCCCGGGGGGCGCCGATCTTACACTCTGGCCCAGATTCATGAGTTGCGCGGGTACCTAGCCAGCGCGCGCCCTCGAGAAGCGTTGGAATTTCTCCCGCGCCGCCAGCCGGGCGACAAGCTCCAGATTATCACCGTCGCAAACTTCAAGGGCGGGTCCGCCAAAACGACGACGGCATTGTATCTTTCCCAGTACCTTGCCCTTGCCGGCTTCCGGGTCCTTGCGATTGACCTCGATCCGCAAGCGTCGCTCTCCGCGATGTTCGGGTACCAGCCCGAGTTTGATATTGGGGCGAATGAAACTCTCTACGGTGCCATCCGGTATGACGAGCACCGCCGGCCGATGCGCGAGATCGTCCGGAAGACCTACTTCGACGGGATAGGTCTCGTTCCAGGCAATCTCGAGCTTATGGAGTTCGAGCACCATACGCCTCGCGCAATGATCGAGCGGCGTGAACGCGGACACGACTTGTTCTTTCGCCGCGTCGCCAGCGCCATCGACCAAGTTGCCGACGACTACGACGTCGTTGTTATCGACTGCCCACCCCAACTTGGTTACTTGACCATGGGCGCGCTAAACGCGGCCACCGCGATGCTCGTGACCATCCATCCGCAGATGGTCGATGTTGCATCCATGAGCCAATTTCTCCTCATGACGTCGGATCTCATGTCCGTCATCGAGGAAGCTGGCGGCCGACTGGATCACGATTTCATCCGGTATGTCATCACGCGTCACGATCCCAACGACGTGCCCGAAGCTCAAATCGTGGCCCTCCTTCGTAATCTCTTTGGATCGGATGTGCTCCAGGCCACCGTTTGGAAATCGACCGCAATCGCTAATGCCGGTCTCACCAAGCAGTCACTTTATGAGCTGGAGCGCGGCACGGTAGGGCGAGGCGCCTACGACCGGGCACTGGAATCAGTCGACGCGGTCAATGCCGAAGTTGCACAACTTCTCAAGAAGGTGTGGGGTCGATGAGCAAACGTACTGACACCATCAAGAGCCTTTTCACGGCCCCGCAATCCAGCCCGTTGTCAGCTGACAACATGCCCGGCGCCTTGCCGCGGGTCTCGTCGGGTTCGGTCCGCTCGTTGAAGGATTCTTTTTCCGAAGTCGAGAAGGAGAACGAGGAGCTTCGCGAAAGAATTGCAGCGGGTGCTTTGATAGTTGAAATCGACCCCTCGCTTATCGATCCATCACCGCTCGCCGACAGGTTCCGCGACAGTGATGATAGCTCGTTCGAGGCACTTAAACAGTCAATCGCACAACGTGGCCAAGAGGTGCCCGTTCTCGTTCGCGAGCATCCCGAAGCAAAAGGGCGCTACCAGAGCGCCTATGGTCATCGCCGCGTCCGCGCCACACGTGAGCTGGGCATTCCCGTCAAAGCGATCCTGCGATCCCTGTCAGATGAAGCGCTTGTCGTGGCGCAAGGACTCGAGAACGCACCGCGCGAAGATTTGAGTTTTCTAGAGCGCGCGACCTTTGCGATGCATATCGAAGATGCGGGGCATAGCCGGTCAGTTGTGCAGGATGCGTTGTCGATCGATCGAGCGGAGGCGTCGAAACTTCTCGCCGTCGCTCGATCGGTTCCAACCGACGTTATCCAAGCGATCGGGAAGGCTCCGAAAGTTGGCCGCGGCCGCTGGCAGTCGTTCGCTGAACTAATCAAGGATGCCGCGGCGCTCAAACGTGTGAGAGCGGCGATCGTTGAACCGAAATTTGCAGAGCGGGAAACCGACGCTCGATTTCTCGCAGCATTTTCGGCCGCGAGCCGTCCATCCTCCCCGAGGACATCGAAGCCACCAGAAGAGAAGCCAGTCTTTTCCGCATCCGGGGACAAGATTGCGCAGGTGCGTCAGGTCGAGCGCGAATTGAAGCTTACCATCGACAAGAATGTCTCGGCGACATTCGCGGCATTTCTTGTGGACCAACTCCCGACCCTGTTCGACGCCTTTTCCAAGACGAGCGGCGGTCAGGAAACTACCGAGGCCTAATCGCCTCGTCCCGTAAACCCGAACCAGGAGCAGACAAGGGAAAAGAAAAAAGGCCCCCGAAACGGAGTTCCGGAAGCCTTCTCTTCAAGTTTGGCGACTGACAGAGAATCACTTTCGCGAATCGCAGTCAAGAGTTTCTACGCGATTTTAATCGCCGTTTCGGCGAGCAGGTTTTCTTTGCCCAGCTGAGGCAAAGACATGCAGTCACACTCCCCAACGACGCCCTTTGGGCGGCGATCGTTGACGCTTGCCCATGTGGCAAGCCAGATGGTCGCAACGGAACGCCTTCCCGAAAAGATCGTGCACAAGTGGAAGATCTTCCACGCCATCTGCACGGCGCGGCCGCGCCTTGGGGTGTCGGAGCGCTCGCTCTCGGTATTGAACGCGCTCCTAACCTTCCATCCCGAGACCGCGCTCACCGGGGAGGATGATCTAATTGTCTTCCCCTCGAACTATCAACTCACTCGGCGGGCGCACGGCATGCCGGCATCGACGCTTCGCCGTCACCTTGCTGTGCTGGTCGACGCGGGGCTGATCGTTCGGCGCGACAGTCCGAATGGCAAGCGCTATGCGCGGAAGGACAATGCCGGCGAAATCGAGCTCGCCTTCGGCTTCGATCTGTCGCCGCTGGTCGTGCGGTCAGAGGAGTTCGAGAGCCTGGCGGCTGATATCGAAGCCGAGGCCCGCGCACTCAAGCTCGTACGAGAACGCATCACGCTGTGCCGGCGCGACATCGCGAAGATGATTGCAACTGGCATCGAGGAAGCCGTCCCGACGCGAAGGGGAGGGCAGGGGCCGGCCGATTGGCAGGTCGTGCACGCCGCCTTCCGCGCGATCGTCGATCAAATTCCGCGCACGGCCACGCGCCAGCAGCTCGAGCCGATCGCCGACGAGTTATCTCAGCTTGCCGACGACGTGTTCAATCTTTTGGAAGCACACATCAAATCCAAGAATCCGAGCGCCAATGAGTCCCATTCTGAGCGCCACATACAGAATTCAAAACCAGACGCCCCTATTGAACTTGAACCTGTCCTTCGAGAAGGCAGGGCGGCGGGAGCTGAACCAAAACCTCAACCCTCGCAAGTCGGGGAGGGGGCGTATCCGTTAGGAATGGTCCTGAGTGCGTGTCCTGACATCGTCGATTATGCGAAGGGTGGGGTTTCGAACTGGCGCGATTTCCTCGCTACCGCCACCGTTGTGCGATCGATGCTAGGCATCAGCCCGAGCGCCTGGGAGGAGGCTCAAAAGGTTATGGGCGAGGTCCCCGCAGCCATTGTCGTCGCGTGTATCCTGCAGCGCGGGACGGCGATCAATTCTGCCGGCGGTTATCTGCGCGGCCTGACGCGAAAAGCCGAGGTCGGCGAATTTTCGCTTGGCCCGATCCTGATGGCGCAGATCAATTCTCGCCGGCGAGACAAGCAGCGGGCGTAAGGCGATGAGGCGCCGTTCCCAGGTTGCTTTTTTCGTGTGATCAAATTACCCGCGCTGATCCGGCTGCTGCGCCGGGTCGACGCAAAGCGTTCGGAGAGATCGTCATGGCAAAACACCCTCCAATCATCCTCACGCCGTTCTTCCAACCTCGTGATGAAGGCGCCGCGGAGCAGCGGATGTACGTGGCGGGGTTCGCGGACGAGGCGGGCGAGGCCTGGGGGACGCTGATTCCGTTGGATGCGGAGATGGTCGAGCACGCTGTTCTGGGACTTCAGACATTCACAGTCTGGTGCAACTCCGACGGTCGCATCCAACCGCAGCCGAGCAGCGACAGTCTGTTCGAAGACCTCTTGGAGAAAGGCCAATTGGAGGAGACGCCTCTCGATGAACTCGTCGCCCAAGCCATCGAGCAGGGCAAGAATGAACCCAATGATGACATCCTCGATATGCTCGAGACCCTGCATGAACGGCTGGTGCGGGCGGAGGGCATGGTCGCTGACGAGATCGCGCGGCGCAGGCGATGACCCTTCGCGGCGCGCGTGCGCGGCTCGGTGCTGTAGAGCCAGCTTGTACTAACGCGAGCACCGCGACCGCGGGCGGCCGACACCCGGACCGGCCGATGAAAACATAGAAAACCGACGACCGGGCCGCGCTCGGACTAGTCTTAAGCTTCGCCGGAGCCGGAAAACAGCGCTGTCGGTGGCGTCGCGCGCGGCGGCGGGAGGGTCCGACCGCCCGGGGCTCCTGGTCTGCTCTTGAGATCGTATCGCTGGGCCAGGTCGAGCAGCCGCCGCTTGGTGAATGGGTCCGCGTTCTCCGCCAGATCGCGCGCCCGCTGCGCGAAGCCCCTATAAAAATCTTCCACGACGCCACCCCCGCAACATCACTGAAAATCGGATTTCAGTGTGAGACGCGCTCCGCGTCAAGCGGTCTGGTGCATGCGGACAATTTTCGTCGATCTACTTGTGCTCGCGGCGCACGGGGAACTAAGCTGGTCCCGGCAGGCAAAAACCATGACTCCGCTCTACCTCAGCCGGAAGCTGTGCCCGAAGTGCGGTAAGCCGATGACGGCCGTGCCTGACGATGTCGCACCCGGCCGGCCGCGCTACGTCTGCCTGGTCTGCGAGGACGATCCGCTGCGCGATCCCGCTGCCCGGAAGTGGGCGGAAAGCCCGCTGCGACCGCCGGCCAAATAACGTTCGTTGAAATCGAGCCCGGCAGCCGGATTGCTGCAGAGGCCGATTGTGCTCACAACCCTCTCCAACGCTGTGGCGTTGCAATCCGAACGCTCAGCTTCGCTCCAACGCGCGAGCCGGCGGATCGTCCCGGATTCGAAGGCAGGCATGTCCAGCGACGCTAGCATCTGTTCACGCCTCGCAGGGCGGTCGGTCGCATGGATGCGGAGGGCGGGGTTGCATCTACATGGCGAGTACGTCGCCAGCCTCGTTATCGATCTTGCGATGGCAAGTTCGACAGGTGCGCCGACGTTGCTGACAGCGACGGTTTCCATTGCGGGTGATGACGCGGCGCTTAGGTGGCCTGCTTTAAGGTGAACTACGTCTCGCTGCGACGCCCGTTGCCTTGAGATGCGAATGGCTGAACCGACCAGGGCCGCCTGTCTTCATTCCATATGTTTTCGCGATGGGCGCACCCATCTGCGTCCTCGATAGACGCTGGTCTGACCGAAGGCCGATCCCGCTTCGCGGGCTCTCGATCTTGTCCCTGCAACGTCCGTCCTCGACTTTCTTCCCCTGGCGCTGCGCACCATTCCTCGGGCTCCAAGAAAGTCGCCGCCGGCCGCCCTCCATTTCATTTCGGCCCTCCGGGTGCAGGTCGATCGCCTCCGGTCTCACGACCGCCATCGAGGTCGCGATAGGCGCGGCCCGAGAAAACCAAGGGAATGAGACAATGGCTACCATCGGCACCTTCACCTCCACGGGCAACGGCTTCTCCGGCGCCATCAAGACGCTCAACCTCAACGTCAAGGCCAAGCTGATCCGTGTCGAGAATCCTTCCGACAAGGGACCGCAGTTCCGCATCTACTCGGGCAACGTCGAGCTGGGTGCTGCCTGGCAGAAGACCGCCAGGGACACCGAGCGCGACTACCTCTCCGTCAAGCTGGACGATCCGAGCTTCCCTGCTCCGATCTACGCCACCTTGACCGAGGTCGAAGGTGCGGAAGGTCTCCAGCTGATCTGGTCCCGGCCGAACCGGGACTGAGGCTCAGCCAGTGGGCTCCGCCGCAAGGCGGGGCCCGCTCCCTTCGACTGGAAATGCGATCATGACCATCGACATCATTGAAGAGTTACGCGCCGAGCTGCGCGGATGCGTGTTAACGCCGGCGGAGCGCAAGGCGCTCGAAGTCGAACTGGCCGAGCTCATCCGCCAACGCAACGAAGCGCTCGCAGCCGAGGAGGGGGCATGAGCCCCCTCATTTTGCATCTTACGATGCACCGTCGTTACGGTCGGCTCCTCAGTTGAGACAGTCCTTGATCGCTTTGGCGGGCGTAAAAGTCAGCTTCCTGGAAGCTGCGATCGCAATCGTTGCGCCGGTCCATGGATTGCGGCCCTCACGAGCGGGGCTATCCTTGACCTTGAACTTGCCGAACCCGGGAAGACTCGTCTCGGCTCCGCTCACGGCCGCATCAGCGATCGCCTTGAAAACGCTATCGACGATGGCTTTCACCTGAGCCTTTGTCAGGTCGTTCTAGGCTGCGATCCCTTAAGCGATCTCATTGGCAGCGGTCATGGGACGAGCTCCATCTTGTTTCTATTTGGCTCGTCTGACATCAAGGCCGTGGAACAGATAGAGCCGGCATCACAGGCAGAGCCGTAATCCCGAAAAATTGTCAGACTATGACGGTTTCTCGTCCGCGACAGCGTAACCGCGCCTCCGCTTGGCACGCTCCAGGTGTACGAATGCTTCGATCGCCTCCGCACGACCATCGAAGGTCTGCACCATGGTCTTGCCACTCGTGCCGATCCGGCCCCAATTGCGGATCAGCGACATTTCTCCGAACAAGGTGGGCTGCGTGGACAGCGCATAAAACCGCCGCATATTGCGCGCGGCATCGATGCGGCGCAGATGAAGCGGTTCTGGTTCGGGTTTCGGCACGGACAGATTCTCGCTTCCGAGGGAAGCGGTGTCCAATGAGTTTTATGAATCGACGGGACAGATCGATTCATTTTATCGATAGGTCGATTTGCGTCGGAAACCCCGTCCCGTCCTATTGCCGGATTGAATCTCTCCTCGATGGAGACTTCGCCATCGGGACGCGCGCGTCGCAACGCCTAGCTTGCAAAGGCGCCAGTCCTGATCACAACAGCCGCCCGCAAGAGCTCGGCTCATAATTCAAAGCTTCCTGCGGCTCTTATAGCCTTGCCTGCTTGGCGAGCCCCCTTGGGGACGGCTCTACTCGCGCCGCCGCGGCGATGCTCCCGGAGCCCACAAACGGTCTCCGCGCCTTCGCGTGACGATCCTCTCGCAACCCCGTCGCAGAGCTTCCAGCAACGAGCACGATCCCGGCCTCGCGTCCCAGAGTTCCTCCCCTCGAGGGCAATGGACTGACCTGACTCTTCTGGCAGGGGATTCGCCGGATGAATTTCGGGATCGTTCCCACGTTCGGATTCGCGATCGCTGTTGGTTCAAACCAACATCCGCCACGACATGATTGGACGAGGAAATGCCGCCCGCGCCGTTAGACCTTTTTCGGACCTTAAGATGAAGACCATTGTCATCAACAATCAAAAGGGCGGGGTCGGCAAGACGACGCTTGCTGTGCATTTGGCCTGGTTCATGGCGGAAGCGAATCTCCGCGTTCTGGTGATCGACGTTGATGCGCAGAGCAATGCGTCGGATACGTTGAGGCACTACGCCGGTTCAACGTTAGCCGCGGATCTGTTCAAGCCGGGGATACGGGTCGTACCTCGGGAAAACGAAGGTCTAACGCTCGCGTCGGCCGATAGCTCGCTGACTGATCTCGATCGCAGCAATGCGGCCGCCATAACGACTCTGCAAGAAAATCTCGCTATCGCGTCGGATCAGTTCGACGCCTGCGTGATCGACACGCCGCCATCATTGGGACTTCGTAGTGTCGGCTGTTTGGTTGCGGCCTCGCATGTGCTCGCTCCCATCTATCTGGAGGACTATTCGATCAAAGGCGTCAAAGGTCTGATGCAGACCGTGATCGGCGTGCAGAGACGCTATGGCCGCCAGGATACAAAGTTCCTCGGGTTGCTGCCTTCTAACTTCAACACGAAATCGCCCCGTCAAAGGACGCATCTTGAGCAACTCTTGCGCGAGGCTGGCAAATATGTGTTCCCGGGCCAGATCGTTGCAAGGGACGGCTACGCTGAGGCCGTTGCGGAACGCCTGCCGGTCTGGAAGCTGAAGCGCCGCTCCGCGCAGGAGGCTGGTCGGGAAATCCGCGATGTTCTCGCCAAGATCGTCGCGCAGATGGACGAGCCGGCACATGGCGCTTGATCTCAGCTTTAAGCAGCTCATCGACGCCGCGGACGAAGGTGCCGGCACAATCGGACAACCGACTTGCATCGCCATCGACCGTATTGACGAAGATCCGGACCAGCCTCGTCGCGGTTTCGACGAACAGAAGCTCGGGGAGCTTGCGGAATCAGTCCGTCAGCATGGCGTGCTGCAACCGATCGTGCTGAGGCAAGCGACCGAGGAAGGCCGGTACGTGATCGTCATGGGTGCGAGGCGGTATCGGGCCGCTAAGCGCGCCGGGCTACGTGACATCCCCGCTCTCATTCATGCCGTTGGTTCTGCGGATCGTTATGTTCAGATGATCGAGAATATTCAGCGCGCCGACCTCAATGCCCCCGAAATTGCGGCGTTCATCGCGAGCCGCTTGGAGCAGGGTGATAACCAAGCCGACATCTCGCGCAAGCTCGGCAAGCCGAGGGACTGGGTGTCTCGCTACGCGTCGGTCCAGAGCATGCCGGAGTTCCTCCGGTCGAAGCTTGCCGGCTCGTCAATCCGTGCTGTGTATGAACTCTACCAGGCTTGGCGTGAGCAGCCCAACGCCATCGAGACTTTATGCGCAGCGCAGGAGAGCTTCACCGACGCCCACGCCCGTCAGCTGGCCAGCAAAATTCGCTCCGAGGTCCGCGATTCTCCTGCAGACGGCGAGGGCGCCCCTGGAGCGCAACCAGCACGAAGCCCGGTCGCAACGCAAGTGGCATTGCGACTCATTGAGAGAGACCGCGTGACGGCGATCGCGGAAAAGTCCTCCAACTCTTCGGTCGATCGGAACGCGCGAATGAGCCCATCACTGACGATCAGAGTGCGTCACCAAGATCGCACTGGCCGTCTTCTGGTCGATCGACTCGCGTCTCAAGGCTCACGGCACGCAGTACTGTTGGTTGATGGCGCAGAAGAAGCGGAAGAGGTTCCGGCATCGACCATCTCAATCGAAGAGATCCTTTTCGCATGAAGCGGGCCCTGGACAGCCTCCTCAGAAAAATTGCTGCCGTTGGTGCGCCGGCGCAGCGGATTTCCCATCCGAAGGATGGCGCGCTAGCGCAGCAGCCGGAGGCCGAACGCGCCCCCCACAGCGCTGTAGAGAGGCCGCAGGCTGCTGGAAAGCCGCGGCCCACATATTCGGCGCCAATGTTGCCGATCTGCGCGCACGGCGTTCGTGGTGAGCAAGCATCGGGGCTGACAGCTGCGTCATTCCCAATGGAATTATTCTCCGCATCGATCGTCGGCTGGCTTGGATCTCAGCTGCAGCAACTGCCGAGCTTTGAATGCCAAGCCCGTTGGTTTGAACCAACATGGCGGGGGTGGAGAGATCTACGTTTTCTAGTGCAGGATAGGCTTCGCGCCAGCGATGTATTACATCGCGATTGGGATTGGAGTGCATGGCTCTGATCTCGCTTCGCGTCCCCGACGAAGTCGCGGCGGAGTTCTCAGTTCTTGCAGCTACCCAGGGCGGCAAATCCGCGCTGCTGCGGCGTCTCATTGCTGATGCCCTAGCTGCACCAGCGCCACGCATCTTGGCGTTGCCGGTCGGACGGCCGGAGAAGGTGACGGTGCGATTTCGCGAGAGCGAGATGCGGCAGCTCGCGGAAGTTTCACATCAGCGTGGCATGACCCGAACCGGCTGGATCGTCGCGCTCGTGCGCTCGCGATTGGCATCGCCAGTACAGCATTCCCCAGACGAGCATGCCGCGCTTCGCGCGATCGTTCGCGAGCTCAACCGGATCGGCGGCAACATCAACCAGATCGCGCGTGCCGCAAACACCAGTGTGCTGCAGGGCAGGGCGGTCGAGTTCGATCTGTCCGCAATTCAAGAGGCAAAAGTGGTCATCGAAAGAGAGCTCGCGCAATTGCGCAATGCGCTGAATGGCAACGCCGATTATTGGGATGGGCAGCAATGAGTCGGCGCTACTCGCCGCGGCCGAATGACCTGGCCTCCGAACTTCCGCCGATTTCGTATGTCTGGGAAACGCCCAATCGGCGCCCGCGGCGGGCCGAGTGGGATATCCCCATCCCGACCGCCCCCGGCCGCCTTACGCCGGCGATGCGTGCAAAACTCGAGCGCATCGTGCGCCGAGCACCAGAGGTGATGGTCAAGATCACTGGCCGCACCAAGGACGTGGCGCATCTCAGGTCGCACTTGGCATACATCACGCGAAACGGCGAGCTCGATGCGGAAACAGACCAGGGCGCAATGATGACGGGTCGTGCCGGATTGAAAGATCTGCAGCAACAATGGGAGGATGATGCTGGTCTCGACCAAAAGCGCCGCCGCGATGGATCGCTTTCGATCAACATCATCCTGTCGATGCCGGCTGGCACTGATGCCGTCGCAGTCAAGGAGTCAGCCCGGGCATTTGCCATCGAGACGTTCGGGGGCAATCGCGACTACGTCTTCGTCCAGCATCTCGACGATAAGCATCCCCACGTGCACTTGACCGTTCGGTCCCTCGGGCATGACGGCAAGCGCCTGAACCCCCGCAAGGCGGACCTTCAGGTCTGGCGCGAACGGTTTGCCGGAGAGCTTCGGCTTCGTGGGATCGCGGCGGAGGCAACGCCGCGACGAACCCGGGGACAGGTTCGAAAGGCTGATCGCGGGGTGGTGCTCGCTTTACGCAAGCGAAAGATAACGCCCGATGTCGATCGGCTTGCCCGTGAGCAGGTGCTTTCGGAGGTGAGGGGCGGCAAGGCGGTCAAACATCCTTGGGATGAACAAACTAAGTCACGTCAGGATGCGATCCGAAGGCGATATCTCGACTATGCCGCCGAGCTACAGCGCTCTGGTGTGGCAGCAGATCACGAGCTAGCGCGCCAGATTCGGCAATTCGTCAACGAGATGCCGGCTGTCGAAACCCGCTGGCATGTATTGAAAAGCGAGGTCTCCGAGCTCGCTAGTAGCCGGCGCCGCGGGGCAGAGCTGGGAGGAGATGACGTGCGCGATCACAAGCGAGATGATGAGCGGACAAGATAATGGGACCTGGATGATTAGATACTCTTCGAGCTAAATTGGACCTCCGCCGCCCGCTGACTCTTAATTAGCGGGTCCCAGGTTCGAGCCCTGGTGCGCCCACCAAGCTTCTCAATAGCTTAGGGGTTTGTCACCGTCGTCATTCCGACAGACGTGTCGTGTCTATTCCGACAAACCGGCTGCCTTTGTTCTTTCCTCTCGCCGTTTCTTTGTGCCGGAAATTAGCTGTTTCCGTGTGCGCTTTGCATAGGTCGGCAACTGCCGCGACGAGCGATGGCGGCCAGCGGCTCTGAGCTCGGCGTCCGTCAGATCGCTGTCGGCTCCCTCGGTAAAGCCGCCGTGGCGGAATGGTGTAAAAGAAAGCTCTTCGCGAAGATCCGCTGCACGGACGATCTTCTTCACGACCGCGCGTAGATAGCGAAGATCCTGCTTGGCCGTGATCCAAGGCACCGGGGTAGGTGACCTCCGGTGCGAATGGTCGCGTCGAAAGACCAGGCCGGACACGGTCGTCTGCTTGAACTCGTCGAGCTCAGCCATCAGCTCCGGGAATAAGTTCTCGCCAGTCTCATCGAACAGTGGCCACCAGGCTTCCTCGCCATTCTTTGGATGGACGATGCGAACGCTATTCGGACGTTCTTTCGGTCGGTAGTGACTGATCTCGAGCGCGCCGAACACGTGCTCTTCTCTCTGGAGCCACTCCCACGCGACAAGTGCCGCCGTTGCCACCGATCGGTGGCCAAGTTCGTTCGCCTTGGCGCGAAAGGCAACGAGTTCGTCCCAAGTTGCAGTCGGCGTCTCTCGCACTGGCTTTCCTGGTGCGCGCGCCTTCAGTCCCATTTTTGAGAACGGGTTGACGGCGGGCACTTTCTTTTCTTCTGCGCGCTGCCCGACGAACCAGGCGCGCCGGCACGCGGTCATCGCCGCGTTCGCAAAGCGTCGACGTTCCCGCTGGACGACGTTTCCATCGGCGTCTTTCTCTTCGACAATGAGCAGCTTTGCATAAACGGCGTCGACGAAGCCCTTCGTAAAGTCGGCGATCTGCTTCGACCCAGCGCGCGTGCCGTCTTTTAATAGGTGGTCAGCGAACAACGCCAAGCCCTGCTCATAGAGACGCTGTGTCTTGTGGTCGATTTCCTTCCACTTCTGATGCGCCTTGAAGACGCTGGCGAGCCAGTCGAATGATCCCTGTGCGATGCCGACGGGGACCATGTCCGTCAGGCCACGAGATCGCCAACTGTCGAATGCCGGCAAGAGAACGTATTCAGCGCGTTCTACGGCCGCAGGGTAATCCTCGTCTAAGGGCTCTGCCTTCACATGGCATCCCTGTTCGCGTGCCCAGGTGGATGGCTCGAAAAAGTAGGCCCATCGGCCACTCTTTAACGGCTTCCGTCTGCAATACAGAGGCAATTTCAAAGCAGTTTCCGGTGGCTTCATACCAGTGCTGCCAGATCGGTTAGCGGCCGATTCTGCCGGATGGCGCAGACCCGCGCAACATATTCGTCTACGACGACCTTAGACCAAATTGGCTCTCGTGACCGGCCTCGGATGCGGTAGCTTGTTGGTGCCGGTGCGCGCCCCTTGGAAATCGCGCGTACGAGTTCGTCGACGTTCCGGAAATCGAGATAAGCCGCGAGCATGTCAATTCGCATCTCAGCTGGCCAGGCACCCCTCTCTGGGTAACGAGGCAAGCACGCGACCTGTCGCGCGTTCGACGCACGCCTCTTGCCGTCGTCGGCCAGTTGGGCTTCGGGGCTGTCGATCGCCATGAAGTGCAGCAAACATCATTCGCCGGATCGTTCAACACCAAGCCAAACTAGGTTGCAGCATCCTGCGCTCAGGTCGGACGGCTTGAGTCATCTCGATCAGGCTGGTGACTGTTAGGTCAAATCGATCATCTTCGCGTTATCGCAAGGCTGGACATGTCTGAGCCGCCATATGTTGCCTTCGCCGGCTCATTGCTCAGTCTTCGACCCTCGCCCCGCTGGATCGCGGTGCAGCCGATCATTCTACCACCGTGAATACCATCATTGTGGTGCATAGTTAGGTCTTCATTTTTTGATGAAGATTGTGAGCATGCGTCCAATTCAAGTTCGGTCCCGCTTCGGACAAGCTTTGCCCCGTACCGTGGGTTCGAATACCACTCTCTCAGCCACTGCCGCCGTTGATAGCGACGCGAAGCTGAAGGCTCGCGTGACGCAGCTCGTCGCGGATGCTCTTTCGGGGACTGCATTTTGCCGCGACTGGCATCACCACGTCCGTGGTGGAATTCCGCGCAGGTCCCGGATCGTCCGTTGAAAGCTTCTAAGCCATTGCAAATTGTGCTATAATCGCTTCGTGAAAAATTCGCCGCTGCTCACGGTCGTTCACCGCAATCCGCTGCAATCCGTGCTCAATGGTGGGGCGGATGGTGGGGCGGAAAATGGCCAAGAGACAGCTGCACAAGCTCTCGGCTCGGGAAGCGGAGACCATAGTTGAGCGCGGACGCCACAGTGACGGCGGTGGGCTTTACCTCGCGATCGAGACGGGTGCGCACGCGCGACGGCAATGGGTTTTCCTGTACCGTGTGCCTGGCACCGGGAAGCGTAGAGAAATCGGACTGGACTGGGCTCGGCGAAGGGCAAAGGCAGGGATGGCATCTCGCTCGCTGACGCCCGCCTCAAGGCGGCAGACGCGCGCAAGAAACTAGCCGAAGGCAAGGAGCCGGAGGCGGAGCGGCGCGCTAAAATGGTGGCGGCTAGCAGCTTCGGAGAATTCGCGGACGCCTTCCTGCTATCAATCAAGGCCGGCTTCAAGGGCAAGAATACGCTCGCAGATTGGACACGTGACCTGAAGGTCTGGTGTAAGCCTATCCGGGGTACGGAGCTCACCAACATCACCGTGAACGATGTGTTGGGGATTTTGTCGCCCATATGGATGACGATCAACCGCACGGCGCGCGAAACGCGAAGCCGGATCGAGCGCGTGCTTGACGCCGCAGAGGCGAAGGGGCTTCGGTTCGGGAAGAATCCCGCGATGTGGAAGACCTTGAAGCCGCTCTTGTCGAAGCCGAAACTCTCGAAGCGCCATCACAAGGCCGCGCCATACAAGGACGTCCCCGGCATCGTCCAGGCGCTGCAAGCCAACCACGAGGCAGCGGACACGGCGGTCAACCTCGCGGCCGAATACATCATCTTGACGGCAGTGCGGACCGGCGAAGCCCGTCTCATGCGCGTGCGCGAGGTAGACTTCGGGGAGCGGCTTTGGACGATCCCGGCCGAACGGATGAAGACAGAAGACCATCCCGAAGGCCAAGATTTCCAAGTGCCGCTCTGTGACCGGGCAATTGAGATCTTGAAATCAGTCATCCCGAAGGACGCCGCGCGCGACGCTTACGTGTTCGCAGGGCAATGGTCCAAGGACCACACTAAGCCACTAGGCATGAATGCCGTGCTCCATGCGCTGAAGACAGTCTATCCGGCGATGACGGCGCACGGGTGCCCGATCCAGCTTCCGCGATTGGGCCGGTGACGAGACGCGTTTCGAACGCGAAATTGCGGAGATGGCATTGGCCCACAAGGTGGGTGATGAGACCGAGCAAGCCTATCGGCGTGGCAATGCGTTGAAAAAGCGGCGACAGTTGATGGACGCTTGGAGCCGATATGTCGCGAGAGGTTCCAACGTGATCACACTTCCTCGTCGTGCCTCGGTATAGGTCTTCTATCCGGATATGAAGCATGCCTATCGGTCGTGTTGATCGTGCCTGCGGCAGGTTCAAATTCGTCGGCTGACATCATCGATTGAGGCGTCTCCTTGAGCCAACTAGATGGTTCGGTTGTGTCACGCAATAACGGGCCGGCAGGACTCGAATCTGCAACCAGATTGTGTACCGGCGTCGAACCTTGACCCCTATGAAGTGAAACTTACCGGGATGTTATGGCGCCGATCGGTGTGCAGACCACGCGCCGATCTACACAGGGTGAATTTCGGGACATTTCTTAGCTACCTTCAGTAGCTCGTTCCTGGTCCGTAGGCCGCCCAGCAGTTCGGTGTCTCCCACACCTTGAGGCAGACTAGAGAGGCCTGACCGTTCGAACGTTGCGTGACGCGGGGGGCCAGTAAGTTGAACCAGTGACAAGCAAGGTATTCTGCCGTCGGGACGTAAGGTAGAACGCAGATTTTGGCGCCGCCGCGTCCGGCGCCGGTGAAGGCGCCACTTCGGCGCACGGCGCCGTCGATTTCGGAGCCGAGCTTGCTGTCATCGAGGCCAAACATCTGCCGACACAACGGATCTCCGACCCAAAAAATGAAGGCGTGATCGCAGGTGGCATCGATCTCGGCCATCATCTCCTCCTTGAGGAATCCAAAATCCAGCACCATGCCGTTCTGCTCACCATCGCAGAACAGAGGTCCTCGGCACCATGCCTGGACCGTGTATCGGTGACCGTGCAGATTGCGACATTTGGAGTTGTGGTCGGTGACCCGGTGGCCGGCATCAATGCTGATCTCTCGGCTGATGAGGTAGGTCGTCCCATTGCCAGCATTCACGTTCGCCGAACGGTCGTCAACACGTTCATCAATATAGGCTTCCATGACCTGTGCCCTTCCCTATCGAACCGAGAAATTCACGACGTGCTTGCGATTGGTCACGGAAGGAGCCGAGCAATCGGGTCGTGACCATTGTCGAGGAGTGACTGTGGACTCCTCGCGTTGTCATGCAGCCATGGGCGCCGACGACGACAACCCCCACGCCGACCGGTTGCAGCACGCGGTCAAGTGCGCTGGCAATCTCGGCGGTCAGCCGCTCTTGGATTTGCAGCCGCTTTGAGTAAAGCTCTACGAGGCGAGCCAGCTTCGAAATACCGACGACGCGGTGGCGAGGAAGGTAACCAATGTGCACGCAGCCGACGATCGGTGCCATGTGATGCTCGCAATGCGACTCAAAGCGGATGTCGCGCAGCAGCACCATCTCGTCGTAGCCCCCGACCTCCTCAAAGGTGCGTTGCAACAAGCTCTCCGGGTTCTCGTTGTAGCCACCGAACCATTCTTCGTAAGCGCGGGCCACGCGCGCCGGCGTTTCGCGCAAGCCTTCACGTTCCGGATTGTCGCCGGCCCATCGGATCAGTGTGCGCACGGCCGTTTCCGCCTCTGCTCGCGACGGGCGCAAATCGTTCTCGGGAACGCGGAGGCCGGGTATTGTGTCGTTCACATGGCCGTTCATTGATCCGTTGACGCGTGCGGAGCGGCTGCCGATTGGGTCGGCAGCGCCGCCCATATTCAACTCGATTGTCATCCTGCACTCCTTGCGTTGGCCTCTTACGTAACCACGTTCGACGGAGTGTCCGTCGCAAAACCATCAGATATCCATTTGCAAAAAAACGCAACCTAAGATATACTGATGGATAGCGATGATTTTGAGGTTGCGATCGTGAGCCTCGCCGCTGGCGCGATTGAAACCTGCTTTGTCCTTGCAGAATTCAGAGATCGCCCATGAACAGTTTCAACGATGGCATTCCGCAAGGATATGCGTTCGACGATGTGCTTCTGGTTCCAAACCGCACACGTGCGACGTCGCGGACCATTGTCGACCTCTCGACGCGGCTGACTCCGCGAATTGCGTTGGCGATTCCAATCGTCTCAGCCAACACACCGTGGTGCACGGAGTCTCGGCTCGCCGTCGCTCTGGCGGCGGAGGGTGGCATCGGCATCATTCATCGTATGACGACCTCACACACTCAGGCCGAAGAGGTACGCCGTACCAAGGCTGCGGTGGTCGACCCTGCTATATCTCCGCGCGCGACGCGGGATGCACAAGGACGGCTACGCGTCGGCGCAGCCGTCGGCGTTAAGAGCGACACGCTCGCCCGGGCCGCAATGCTGATCGAGGCTGGCGCCGACGTGCTGGTCGTCGATGTCGCGCACGGCCATGCCGACTATGTCATCGATACTGTCCAAGCGCTCAAATCCGCGCATCCGCACGTCGATCTTATCGCCGGCAATGTCGCGACGGCCGAAGGCGTGCGCGATCTGGTCGAGGCTGGGGCCAGCGCCGTGAAGGTCGGCATTGGTCCCGGCAGCGTCTGCTCGACCCGGATCGTTACCGGAGCCGGGGTGCCGCAACTCTCCGCGATCCTTGAATGCGCACGCGAGGCGAAGCTCCGCGGCGTGTCGGTGATCGCCGATGGCGGCATCCGTACCTCCGGCGACATCGTCAAGGCGCTCGCGGCCGGTGCTGCTTCGGTGATGCTGGGCAAGTTGTTGGCTGGTACCGAGGAAAGCGCCGCGATTCCGATCGAGCGCGACGGACGTCGTTACAAGATCACCAACGGCTTCGTTTCACTTGGCGTAGGGCTCACGCTCAAGCGGCTCGAGGGAGGTGAAGTGAGCGAGGAGGAATTCAAGAACTATGTTCCCGAAGGGGTGGAAGCGACCTTTGACTATGCCGGGCTGCTTTCCGATGTGTTGCGACAGCATCTCGGCGGTGTGCGCTCTGGGTTGAGCTATGGGGGGAGCCTGACGATCGCGGAACTTCAGCAGAAGGCCCGCTTCATCCGGGTAACGGCCAGCGGCAATTACGAAGGGCGTCCGCACGTGCAGGATCATACGCCGGCGCACCATCCGAACTATGCAGCGATGTTCGTCGCTCCAGCCAACCGGCTGGAACGGTCGTCGTGACTAGCATAGCCAGCTCTGTGCCTCCGGAAGGAGGCGCCGCAACCGCCGCCATTCACATGTTCGGCTGGGCCGAGATAGATGCCCTTGTCGAATTGATCGCTGAACGTGTTGCTGCGCAGAAAGTTGAGGCCATTGTTGGGATCGCGCGCTCCGGCCTGGTTCCCGCAGTCATGCTGTCGCACAGAATCGGCGTGCGTCCATTTTCCGTCATCGAAATCGCGCGCACGACTTCTGACGCCATCGATGCTTCAAAGTCCGCTCCGGTGTGGCACGGCATTTCCAACCGGGGTGCCGTTGCCGGACGCCGGGTGCTGCTGATCGACGACATCGTCGGTCACGCGATGACGATGCCGATGGCAGTAGCTGCACTACGCGATGTCGGGGCCGAGCCGGTTACTGCAACTCTGGTCGTCAACCAGCGCAATCTCGGCGCCCGCACACCGCGCAGTGTAGTCGATATATACGGCTGTGTCGTGCACGGCTGGGTTGTGTTCCCCTGGGAAGGGAAGGACGACTTGTCCCATGCGTGAAGCACTGACATACGCCCGCGTGATGATGGTTGATCGGCCGATTGCCCCGGTGCTGGGGGTCACTTCGTTCGTCAGCGACTGGATCAACCGACACGGCTTCTATCCGACTTTTCAGTTCAACGACATTCTCGGCTGCCCCGGTTTCCGCCTCGTGATGAATCTGCTGAAGCGCGAAATCTTGCTCCGCAGCCTCGATGTCCCTGCGAAGGCCAGCCTCGCGACGTTGACGCAGCGTCTCAGTGGCACTGGCGTGGTCATGCGTAGTCCAAGCCTCGCGGTCAATTTGCGGGCGAGTCTCGATACACTTCCGTTGTTGCATCACCAGCCACGCGACAAGGGTCGCTATCTTACGTCCTTCATCGGTTGTCTGGAGAGTGAGGACGGCACCTGGAATCTCGGCTTCTACCGCGCGTATGTCGCTGGGCCGAGGAAGCTCGTGATCTTCATGGATGCCCGGACTGACGGTCACCGGATAGTCAACGATGGATTGAAGCGGGCCAGTGCGGTACCGATCACGCTGTTCAATGGTGGACCGCTCGCCTGCTACCTGGCTGCCGCCGCCAAACTACCGGTGGACCTCGACAGCTTTGAGGCGGCGGCGCGGCTTGGGGGCCATGCGCTGGACCTCGACCGTACCAACTATCCTCCGGCGCCGACTGAATCCGAGATCGTGATCCGCGGCGTTGTAACCAGCCGGCGCGAGACGGAGGCGCCATTTGGCGAGTTTAAGGGCTATTACTGCGCGCCGACGCTGAGCCCAGTGATTGAGGTCGAACAGATCAAGGTTCGCGATGAACCGTCCTGTCTTGGCCTATTCTGCGGCAAGGAGAGCGGGCTGACCCTGATGTCGCTGCAGAATGAGATGCTACTGTTTGCGCATCTAACGTCGCTTGGTTTCGTCGTCGATTCGATCACCTATCCGCTAACCGCCAAGGGCGAGTTCCTGTCCCTGATCCGGACCCCACAGCCGTCGGTCGATCTGCTGGATGCGGCGATGGCGTTCGATCAGCGGTGCAAGATGTTCGTGGTCAGTGAGGCCGGAGAAAACCTGCTCGGTGAATTGGCCATCTTTCCTCTTCATAGTCGTTTGGCGCCGCACATCCGGCACGGCCGGCGTGAGGGTGAACGCGTCGGCATCGTCTGCGATCGATCGGTTGCGTATGACTGGGTAGAGTATTAGCGGAAGCGCCGGATCCGGATGGGTCGGTGAGGTCGTTCATCGCCGGGGTATGGAGGTCACCGTGTACGGCACAAATCCCGCCCGACGACAGGAGGTTGGCGACGGCGACAGCCTGTGGATCCAGGAAGTCTTCTATACGCTGCAAGGCGAAGGGCCATTCGCGGGTGAGCCATCGGTGTTCGTGCGCACTGCCGGCTGCAACTTGAAGTGTTTCTGGTGCGATACCGATTTCGAGTCGTCGTCGTGGCGACCGTCGCTTGACGAACTGCTCGCGCGCATCGACCGCGAGCGTCCGCGTTTCGCCGATCTCATTGTCCTTACCGGCGGCGAGCCGCTGCGCCAGAACGTCGCTCCGTTGGTCAGAGAGCTCCGGGCTCGTCAACTTCGAGTGCAAGTCGAGACCGCCGGCACGTTGTGGGTCGACCTTCCCGACGATCCCGGAATCACCATCGTATGCAGTCCTAAGACCAAGCATCTGCATAGCCGGATTGTACCGCGCGTCAGCGCCTTCAAATATGTGATTGGTGCCGGTGACATCGATCCCGACGACGGGCTGCCTTGTGCATCGACACAAAAGGCTGGGCAAGTCACGCGGCTGTTTCGCCCACCAGCCGGCGTCCCCGTCTTCGTGATGCCGCGGGACGACGGCAACGCCCGTGACAATGCCCGTAATCTCCACGCCTGCACGCAGGTGGCGATGACTTTCGGGTATCGGCTGTGCCTCCAGGTCCACAAGCTGATCGGAGTTGCCTGACATCGCTCGGTATCGTGTGGAAACGTCGGAAAGACGTTGCCGACCTGTGCAAAAATAAGTGAAATTATTGGTGCAGAAATGACTTGAAACCGGTGCGATTTATGTCATCTTGGGTTGTATGATGGATCGTCATATACCTGTGCAGCGCCTTACACCTGCGCAGAGGGAGGTCCGCCGCATCCGTGCGGTTCGGGCGCTCGGTCGCGGACTGTCGCAATCCCAGGTCGCGGCGATACTGGGGACAAGCTGCGCCTCGGTCAGCAACTGGGCGATGCGGTTTCGAACTGGGGGTGTGGCGGAACTGATGGCGCGGGCGGCCGGCCGGCCAACGCGATCACGCGCTCCGCGCGGACTGGAGGCCGTGCGGCTAGCGGTGGGCACCCGTTTGCCCGACGATCTTGGCCTCGATGATGCGCTATGGACGTGGCGCAGCGTGCAGGCCTTAGCGTTTCGCACCTGCAAGAGCGAAATGTCGCGGTGGACCGTGATGCGTCACGTGCGAGACTGGGGGTTTGCCCCGCCGGCAGCGAATGGCGCTGGCAATTCGGAGCGATCTCGGAATGGCATGACTCGGCGTGCGGCGGGACGTAGCCTCTACGAGGTCGCTTCCGGTGACCTTGTGCATGCGGCATGGATGGCACGCGCCGACAACGTCGTGCTGTGGGCATTCGGCCGGCGCGGTGAGGCCGCGTTCGCGACCTATGCCGCGCCGCTTGCGGCGGCCGACATCATCGATTTCCTGGAACGTCTGCGCCGCCACGCGGGCGTGCCGATTCTCGTGCACGGGCCGTCGTCGCTGGTTGCGCGGAACGAACTTGGCGGATGGTTGGCTTCGCGCGCTAGGGAAATCTTGTTGCAAGCCACGACAATCCGACCGGTCACCAATTCCGGGGCCGGTCGTAATGATGGAGAGCGCAAATGAGTCGCAAAGTCAACGCCATGGCGAGCGCAGTCGTTCGTCGCCTCAAAGCAAAGCGCAAGGTACTTCGTCGCGGACGTCCGCCTCTTGAGGTTGCCGTCGCCAGTGCTGTCGCACGCCGTCTGGCACTATCGGGCAAAGGTCGGCCGGCACCGGCCGCCATCGCGTCGGCGGTCGCGGCACGCCTCGCATCAAAACGAACCGGCGCCGCGAAGCGGCGCGGACGGCTATCGCATCCTGCGGCACGCGGTCCCAGCGGCGTCCCGCCCGCAGTAATTGCAAGCGCGGTCAACCAAACGCTGGCGGTACGGTCGCGCCGGCCGAAGCGCAAGTCCCTGGCGGCGGCGGTCGCCAGTGCTGTCGCACGCCGTCTGGCGGCGCGAGGGAAACGTCGCCAGTAGATTCGCACATCCGATTCCAGGCGCAGCCGTACCGCGGCGCCTGGAGCGTTGCCCTATTTCCATCGGCCGATCGTGACCGCAGGCGGTCTCGTCATCGGTAGCACAAACCAGGAGAGCACTATGAGCCAAGTTGATAGTCTGGCGCGCGCCGTACTCGCACGGATCGCCTCCAAGCGACGCCCGCGCAAACGGGCGATAGGTCTTGCCGGAGCTGTGGCCAGTGCCGTCGCTGGTCGTCTCAATGCGCCGGGCGCACGGAAATCGGCGCGGCCGAACCGGCTTGCGGGCGCGGTCGCGAGCGCGGTCGCGCAGCGGTTGGGCCAGCCTGGCGGTCCGGCCGATGCACGGCCCAACGCCGCTTCGGCGGCGTCGAAAACGTTGGCAGGAACCCAGATCGCAAGCCGAGTCGCTCGTCAGGTCGCATCGCGGATTCCCGAAACGCGGTCGGACTTCGGCAGCGATTTCGCGGCGGTGGATGTCGCCAAGGTTGCCGAGGCCGTGATTGCAAAGCTCGACGCGCGTAAGAGCAAGGGCATCGACCATGTCGACGTGCTTGCAAGCCAGATCGCCTCGCGGCTTGCGTCGCCGCGCCTTCAGGGTTCCGCAGCGGGCGCGATCGACTTTCGGAACCGGATCGTCGCTGCTGTCGTCGATGCGGTGACACGGCAGCGCGCCAAAGCAGTCGAGGCGGCTCAGCAGGCGGTTGCGGCGAAGCCCAGCGAAGATGTGAAGTCCGCGTCCGGGGAGAAGTCGGCTTCGGTGGCCAAGCAATCGTAACGCTCGCGCGTCGAGAGCGATGAGGTAATATGGAGCCTGGCTCTTGACCGCCGGCACGCCGTCGGCCGGGACCAGCTCGGTCGTGACGATCGGATCGCCAGCGACTGTCGCAGCGCGGCTTGAATTCCGAGGACGAAGGCTCCATGCAATTTTCCGACGATACACCATCGCAGGGCGACATCCCCGAAGTCTATCCGAAACAACCGCCGATTAATCTGCTCGAGCCGGCACTGCTCCGGCCCAACAATTTCTTTGCGTTCGAAGGTGTCGATGGTGCTGGAAAATCCAGCTTGATTGCCGAGGTGATCGCGGCCTGTCGTGCCCGGGAGGTGGCCACCCGTGTCATGAAGCTCGGTCGTTCGGACGTTACCGCACACGCGCTCGAACGGGCGAAATGGCTCAATTCGAATCCGATGACGTTCAACCTGCTCAACTGGGTAAGCCTCTATGAACAAGCAACTCAGGCGCGCGCCGACTTGAACAGTGACGTTCGCGTGCTGGTCGATCGTTACATTCTCACCCTCAAGGTGCGCGGACTGCTCGAGGGTATGTCGACCGATTTCATGGAACCGCTTGCGGCCAATCTGCCGCGTCCGAGCATTCTATTTTTTATCGATTGTGATCCCGATTTGTGCTGTCAGCGCATCCTGTCGTCGCATCGGACGATCACCTACTTCGAAGCCGGCTCCCGGATCGTCGATGGCCTTGGCCAGCCGATGCTTGAGCGCGATCCGTCCGCGCGTCAGGTGTCGCCCGCGCGCGAAGCAGGCCTGCGCAGCCACCTCCATCGCATGCGTGCAGCGCTCAAGGCGCTGGCGGAACGCGAAGACAATGTCGTGATGGTTGATAACTCCGGGCCACCTCAGCGGGCACTCGCCGTGATCCTAGCGGCGATGGGGCTGTCGTAACAGCGATTGATCGCCGGAGCGTGGGCTAATCGGGCGCGATGGCTGACCCGGCTCATGATGCACACCTTGAGGAGGGGCATAACCTGTGATACATTCAATCTTTAGGTGTATGGATGTTAGGTAGCGCCCTAAAGTTAGGAGGGCCGTCATGCCGCGCTATGATATCGATCTCATCGCGAGCGCAGTGGTCGCGGAGTTGCGTCGCTCGAAGGCTTCGCGCGGCTCCCAACACAGGCGGAGGGGGCCGCCGCGTCGCCACGACTCGGCGTCCATGGCCAGTGAGATTGCCGCGGCGCTCGTGGCAACGCCGGCTGTTGGTCGGCGAGGTGGCACGAGACCTACCAGCGCATTTTCGCGAACGGCATCGGCGATTGCGTCGCAGGTCGTTGCCAAGCTTGCTCCTGCTCCAGCGCGCGAGGACTTGCCGATGGTGAGGATTGAAATCTGATATGGCGAAAGCATCGGCCAAAAGTCGCAGTACCAAACGGCAATTGCAAGCCGCTGCCCCGGCCGTGGACGAAGCAGCTGGCGGACACGGCAGCGATACCACCGGTGGTTCGAGCGCGGTGCAGGCCGAAGCCGACCTGATGGCATTGATCGCTGGTGTCGCGCCGGACGCGACGGTGGCGCGAGCCTCCGAGAATTCCGGCGAGTTGCTCGCTCGAATGCTCGATTCCTGGCAAATCCTGCCTTCACTGACAACAGAGGTTCTCAAGGACCTCGCCGCAATGATGACGCCCCATGACCATCTCCGCACCGTTCGCGCCTGTCTTGCGGTCACGGCGTTCGAACGGGCCCAGATCGCCGGATGCCGCGATTTCTTGGGTGAGCTTCAGCACGCCGGTCTTCGGCATTCCTTGCTCAAGGGCGCAGCTTCCGCCTGCTTCCTCTATCCGGCACGCCATATGCGAGCGGCGTGGGATTTTGATCTCGGCGTAGCTTGGCCTGACCTCGAGATGGCCGAAGGCCTTGCGCTCAAGTCGGGCTTCCATCAGGCTCAGCGCGATCCGGATCTTCCCCGCTTCTATCGCGCCGACCGGCAATTGCGCGCGATCGTCGAAGAAAGCCATTTCGAACTCGGCTTTCTAGTCCGCCGCCTGCAGCCGACCAATCTCGATGACGAGACCAAGGCCGCAATCGCAGCCGAGCCGTGGGCCCACCAGTTCTGGCACGATGCCCTGACGGAGGCCCCATGGTGCTATGCGGTCGTCGACATTCACCACAAGCTGTCGCTCGACATCGAACTCGACGATCTTCTGGCTCATGTCCAGACGGTCGAATGCGCTGGCGAGCGGCTCTACGTGCCCGATCTGGCGTGGAGCACGGCACATCTGATCTACAAGCTCTATTGGGAGGGCGTGCACAAATATAGCAAAGGTCTTTACCAATACGCCGATTTGATCCGGTTGGTACCGCGGCTGGACGCCGCCAGCTTCGGCCGCACCGTGGCCATCCTCGACAACTATAATCTGGTCGCTGGCGGATATTACACCTTGAAACATCTTGCCGATTTCGGCGTGCCGCTGCCGTCCTTCGTACAGGACTTCATTCACGACGCGCGCGTGCCGCCTGAAGGCGCCGATCCCATCGAGATCAATGATCTCGGAGACGTGTGGCCAAAGCTGTGGGGGCGACGGTAGGCAGAAAAGCTCGCCCGATCCAGCGCCAGGGCATTGCTGTGGAGAACGCACCCTGTGCGGTGGTCGGTTGTACAACTTGTGAGGAGTTTAGATGAACGCCCCGATCGCATCTCAGCGCCGACTGATCGTCGGCATTTCAGGAGCTTCCGGTGCAATTTACGGCCTGCGTCTGCTCCAGCTGTTGCGCAACGCCGGCGTTGAAGCGCATCTGGTGATGTCAAAGACAGCTGAACTGACCTTTGCGTATGAAACGGCGGTCAAGATCGCTGACGTCAAGGCTTTGGCTCACACCGCTCACGACATCAACGATATGGCGGCATCGATCGCGAGCGGATCGTTTCGCACCTTCGGCATGATCGTTGCGCCATGCTCGATTCGGTCGATGTCTGAAATCGCTAACGGCACGACGACAACACTGCTAACACGAGCGGCCGACGTCACGCTGAAGGAGCGCAGGCGGCTTGTGCTGATGGTAAGGGAGACCCCGTTACATGCCGGTCACCTTCGAACCATGGCGGCGTTATCCGAAATTGGTGCAATCGTCGCACCTCCAGTTCCGGCGTTTTATGCCAGACCCAACACGATTGAGGAGATGGTGGATCACACGGTGGGACGTATGTTGGATTTGTTCGACATAGAAGTGGGCCCCATCCGACGTTGGGGCGAAGATTCAGATCTGAGACGCCGGCCGTTGAAGTGAGATTGCAGATTTAGCGTCTCGTACCGCCGCATATCGCGACACAAAAGACTCGTGGCCCGGCCGGCATTGAATTTATCGAGTAAGCAATTGATTGTGTTTGAGTTTAATAGACGTTACGACCTCTCTGCCAACGCGAATACCAACCATCGTGGTGCATAGTTCGGTCTTCAGGCTTTGGCCCATCGCCGATTCTAGTGCCGGCCATGCCGGCGGCCCTTCCACGGAACGGTGGGACTAGCTAGGAACGGGACCGCCGCTCGGGGCTACGTCGCCGCCAGCAAGTCTCTCCTCCACATCAGTGGACGAGGTTGCATTGAGCGCAAGCTTGGTTGGCTTGGGCCGGCGAGCGGATCGATCCGCATGCCGTTGGGCGGTTGTTGCTCGATACTCCAAACCGCCGCCGACGGTGGCCGCGTTGCGTCGCAGTTCTCTTTCATAACCCTTACGTTTTGTCATCCGCTTCGAGCATGCTCCCGATGGGGCAATCTGGCAGGACAAGGTAACGCGAAACAATTTCTTCCTTCACGCTTTCAAATTGGTCTGCTCTCTGACTTTACTGGCGTGCCCCGAAGGATGAAACTGGGCGCCACTATTGTAGTGCCGCTGCAATTTCCGCATCAGGAGGAGAATGATGAGCCTCTATACTAAGGACGGGCGTCCGCTGCAGGAATCCGGTGAGTACATCTATAGTGGATCGGGCGTCCCGGTCGGCAAGCGCCGGGGTGACAAGGTGTTCGGCCCAACAGCCGGAGGTGACGATCGAAGTCTCCTCCAATTCCGCTTCACCGACAGCCCGCAGGATGGCGATATGCGTGCTCAATCTGAAAAATTTTACGTAAGGGGTGCTTAGCCAGTGAGGGCGCCATGCGACTAATCGGGAATATCGGGTTCATCGCCCCAGGCGCCCGAACCAGCCGAATGAGCTCGGCCGGAGCGGAAAGACACAAATGGCAGCCCGAGAGATAACGCCAAGTAGCGCAATTTAGGCGTGATGAGCCGACCGACATCTTCTACGAGGCCGACGTGTTCAGTTGTAGATACGTGAGTCAGCTCGGATGACAATATCGAATGACCGAGGGCGAAGCCCTTGAAGCGGGCGCGCACCGGCGCAGGGTAGGCATGATGAGAGACGCCGTTGACGGCCTGCGTAAGAAGGCCGCGCAAGTGTCGTGCAAGTCGGCGGGAAAGGTCGCTAGCTCTTCAGAAGGTGCGGTGCGTGTTCAGCGATCAAAGCCGTTGTAAGCTGCTCGCCTCGCCGGCTGAGGCGCTCAATCCACTCCGGCTGCATCGCTGAGAAGTCCGTGGGATAAGCATACGCCTCCTCGCGGGTGACAAGACCTGTCGGAGCGAATTTCAGGCGGCTGTCATCCTGGCCGAGGTAGGGCATCACAACGGTGCGTAATTTTCCATGGCTCTTGAGGTCAAAGAGGCGCTTTGTGGCTGCATTCTGGGCACGATCATGAATGGAAGCGAAGGCGCTCTTGAGCCGCGCCAGCAGGAATTGATTCGGCGGATCATGGCGCAGGCCATAACCGGCCCTGCAACAAATGATCGTATCGACGGGATCGACGTTCAGGCTGATCGACGGCTCTCTGTCCGGCCATAGCGGAGCGAGGCCAAGATTATCGTAGACTCCGCCATCGGAGAGCGAAACCCGTTCGACGCGCCGCGACCCGTCGCGCCTGTCAAACGGCAGGACCTCGTCGAAGGCCGGCAGGAACATTGGAAACGCGGCGGACGCCGTGACCGCGTAAGCAAGAGGAATATCCGGGCGCGCCAACCTACCAAGCCTCCAGGACCCCGACTCGTTCGCCGAGAAATAGAACGCCGATCCGGTGCGCATTTCAGCCGCATTGATGATGAGAAGCGGCGTTTTGCCTTTGAGATCGCGCAGCCGCGCTCCGTTGAACAGTTTTTGGTCCATCGCGCGGCGCAGTATCGTGGTCCTACTCGCAAAACGACGGATCGGCCTCCAGCCCGCGATTTGGAGTTTTCCACGCCTCTCCGGCGGCATCGCGAACGAGAGCACCCAGACGATCCAGGAGACAAGCAGGAGGACGAGATTGATCGATCCGGTCATCGTGGCACAAAGAAGCGCCTTAGGGCCTTCGGAACTGGAGAACGCCATCTTGACGGTCGGCCACATCAACCCGTCGGCAAGCATTTCTCGAACGCGCTTCTCGAATTCGGGAAACGACGCACTGTTCATTGCATAAAGACCGCCTATGACGCTGCCGCCGGAGACGGTCGAGAGGATCTTAACTTGGTCCAGAATTCCCAGATCGTTGAGGGCGCGGAGACAGCCCAAGTGAAAGGCGACCGCGCGCGAGCCGCCTCCTGAAAGAGCCAGGCCGATTGTCCTCTTCATGGGTTCGGGCTCTCCACCGGTCATATCGATCAGTCCCGTGTTAGCGGGGTCGCACGTTGAGCGGCGAAGATGACCGATAGCTGCTTGTCGGCGGCAATGACCATCAAGGCCGGCACCGAGTCCATCCCCATCAACCCGGCCAGCCAATCGATCTGAAGAGCATCGACTGAGCTTGGCCGGGCGGACGCCTTCGGTGGATGAGAGTGCCACTCCCCGATGTACCGGACTTGCCCGGCAGTCCTCCGCCGGGCCTCGTTCATGGCTTCCTCGACACCGATCACACCACGGACAAATTCCGTCCGTTTCTCGATGCTGTCGGGCGGCGCAGGACGGGCATCTACGAGATGGATTCGCTTGGCCGGAATATCAATCGAACCGAATAGTATGCCGCCGGTTTCCACGGGAAGCCGGTCGTTGCGCATCCCATGAATTCGCCGCACGAGGCCGGCGTCGAGGGTAATGGTCCAGCCATGCGCCTCGAAGCGCTGCACTTCCTCCACGACAGCCGAGTCGACATTTACCGCGCCGTTCGCCTCCAGCGTCCAGATCGAGATATCGCCGCCGGGCCTGTCGACCGCGGTGGCGATAGCGCTGGCGGCCAGGCCGGAAAGGATGGCCGCCCGCGATTCTGGAATCCGGTTGGTGATTGCACGGCAGGCCCCCGTGTAGGCAACAGTCTCCGCAAGCTTCCCAAGATGGTCCGCAAGCCGCGGGGTGCGCAAAATGAGCCCGAGATACTGCGCTTCGATATCACGCAGCGTGACGGACCGGTCCTGGGCTTCGGCCAGAAGCACTACCGACTCTCCGGACGGATTGAAGAAGACACTCAGGCGGCGTGCGCCCGCCTGATGGTCTGACAAGGCCCGCTCCGCGAGGACAGAAGCGGTGGCATCGATGATGATGTCAGCCTCCGCCAGCGCCTGGTCTATTATGGAGCGCGCGGGCTCGTCGCTGAACAGGTTAGCGACAATGCTCTGTGCGACATTGCCGCCCTGCATGGTCGCATTGAGAAGGCCCGCGAGAACAATTGCCTTGGGGCGGGGCACTTCCGGATTGTGCCCGATGTGCCGGGCGAGGTTATGCGGCAAGAGCCGGTCGTCATCGATCACGGTCCACGTGAACCGGCCTTCGCGCACGAGGCAGTCCGCAACGTGCGATCCAATTGCTCCAGCGCCAACGAGCACCGCCTTGCGGGCATCGAGTTCCGCTCGTCCCGCGAGGCGCGCTGCAAGACTGCGCTCAAATTCAAGGTGCACTTCGGCGCTTTGAACCACGATTGCGGCAAGCGCATTGGCATCGGCCAGAGAGGAGCCGATCGCCTTGACGTAACCTACTTTACTGCCCTCGCCGGGCGTCTTCTGCTTCAGTGCAATGCCGAGCGCGACGGCAATGTCGCCAGCCGATACCGCTGTGACAAACGCGCGCGTATCGACGCCGCGTTCTTCCCCGTCGCGTGGCGAGAGGATCGGCATCTCGACGATGACGGCAAACCGGCCGTTGAGGAACCATGCTGACTCCACACCCGCCGCGAGCCCGGCTGCAAAGCGGTCCCTTAAATCCCCGAGGAGATCAATTCCGCGCTCATTGAGCATTGCAGAAAGTCCCGCAAGATTCGTCGGGGCACGGCGGAGACGCTTCATATTTTCCGGCGGCACGCGATAGGCGGCGATCGTCATAGGCTCCATGCCGGGCCTGATCTGGCCGATCTCCGTGCGGAGCTTGACGCGGAGAACATTCCCGGAGTGCTGATCGTGCTCGCCGACAAGGTCCCCCGGGGCAGGCGAATCGAGGACCGAGCGCGCGACGAGAAAGCTAAGGGTGCTGCCGATCAGGATGGGATCGAGCGGCTGTCGGGCGTCGTGCAGCTCACCGCGCGCAGCCCGGCGGAACCATGATATGATGCGATCGAGTAATTCGGCGGGCGTCCAGGTGAGCCGCGCCTCCGCCCACGGCCGGTCATCAATGCAGATGACGGAGGGGTAGCCGTCGGGAACCAGTTGCTGATGTTCGGTGTCAGGGAAATCGTCGCGCAGCATGACGACGAACGGCAACCGGCCCTCACCAAGAAAGAGAAGCCCGATGCGCTCAATCTTCCGGATGGGGTAGACAGGGGCTTGGGGCGCGCCGGTCAAGAGATCGAGAACAATGAGCTCGGCGTCACCGGACCGCCGAAATTCGATGGGCGTGGCGATCTCTCCGGCATATCGACCGAGGAATGCAGCGACGTCGCGGGCCTGCACGTTTGACAGACTCGCGACATCGATGGGAGCGAACGCTGCGACCCAGCTTTCCAGCATGCTTATCCCGCGCGCGGTGTCGAACTGGCGGCGGCCGAACTCACCATCGGCGCCCCGATGATCAGCGCGACGCCAAAGGCGGTGATCTCGTAGCCGAACACCTTGGGCCGGGCCCTGGAGGGCTGCTCCATGGTCACGACGAAAGTGCCGTCGAGATCGCGCACGACGCGGCGGTGGTGGTTGGCGGCCTGACGGTGTGGCGGCTGGACGTCCTTGTCCTCCTTTGAGCCCTTCTCCGGGATAGGCCAGCTCGGCGAGACGATGATGCCGCCGCGCCGCACTTGCGTTTCGAAGAGCCATTTCACGTCAGGCACCGCCTTGGTCTCGTCGACGCCGCGCTCCGGCCCCAGGGAGAGATAGGAGCAGTGATGGAACAGCTTCATCAGGTCCCACAGCATCCGGCCTTCATTGCCGTGCTTCTTGCTGATCTGGACGATGAGCGAGAGGGTTTCGTGGTTCGCGTCGGAGCCGAGGAACAGATACGAATCGCGGCTGCCCTCCCGAAGCGTAACCTGCATCACGATCGAGTCCTCGTTCCGGTCGACAACGGTGTTCTCGTCCTGCCGCCACCCGAACGGGGAATGGACGAAGAACTCGGCCTGCGCCTTGCCCTCCTTGGTGTAGCCGGGAACAAGCTTTCCGGCGTCAACGATGAGATGCTTGCGGCTCTCGAAGTCGATCCCGTTGTCCTCCATCCATTTCTTGAGCCGTGCCGGCCGGGAGAAGATATAGACGCCCTTGCCTTCGCGCAGACGGTGCCGGGCCTCGGCACGTACAAGCCGGGCGTCACCGTCGATGCCCTCCTCAAGGAGGGCTGCTGCCGGGACCCAGAGTTCGTTGATCTTGATGCGCTCCGCGCCCTGGTAGGTTTTTGCGTGCCGCAGCCAGAAGAAGCCACCGAAGCCTTTGCAGTGGTCGTCGTCCAGATGGGTGATGCAGACGGCGTCGTAGTAGTCGCGGCCGGCCTTTGAAAGATCCCGGCGCAACTCGGCCGGCAAATCGCACCGCAGATCGTCATTGTCGTCGGCGCAGCGCATGTCTGCATAATCGACGAGTACTTTCAGACCGTTCGCAAGATCGATGCGAAGCGTGTCCGCATTTCCAAGCGGGAAGAAGTGGACTTTCGCAACCATGTGGTGTTCCCTTAGGTTTTGGGCGGCGCGCACAAGCGCCGAATCGTTCGATTTCGGAGGACTTTATCAGAACAAAGAAAGAACGATGATCTGGGTCCCCACGAAAGGCCGGATTTGGCCTTCTTGGGGACTATGCCCAGCGAGAGGTCCATTTCAGAATTTTCGGCACCTATTTCTGAAAAGAGGCGGGTGCCCGGCATAGCCAGCAGGACGGTGAGCGGCATGAGTCCATGGGCAGACCCTTCGTGAATCCGCGATCCGAGACCGGCTACCTCAGCTCGGAAGAGCTGATCGGCGCGTTCGAGGCGCTTTCGCCGGATGACAAACTCAAGCTCGCGGCGATCGAAGCCATCAAGGTGCGCGGGACCCGTTTCGCGCAGGGCGAGTTGGTGCACGAGGCGCTTTGCCGCGCCCTGACGGCCGACCGGAACTGTCCGCGTGACGTTCCCTTCATGGCCTTCCTGGTTGAAACCATGCGGAGCATTGCAAGCCATGATCGCGAGGCGTGGCGCAGGACACAGGCGCTTCCAGACGGGGACGCAGCCGGTAGTGCCGAAGCGGCATCCTCCGCGCCTAGCCCTGAGGACGATCTGGTGCAAAGGGAGGATGCCGAAGCCATACGGGCGATCCAAGATTGCTTTAATGACGATCCTGAGGCCCAACTCGTGCTGCTCGGCTGGCAGGAGGACTTGCGCGGCGCGGCACTGCGCGATGCGACCGGATTGGATCAAGGCCAGATCGACTACGCCATTAAGCGGATCAGAATGAAGATGAGAAAGACCTATCCTGACGGGTGGATCACATGAGCACTCCCCACAAACCGACCGCGCATGAAGAGCTTGAGCGAATAGAGGACGGCTTGGTGGACAGTATTCTCAACGCATCGGGAGACGAGTTGCGCAAGGAGATTGCCGCCGCTGGCGGCCATCCCGATGCCATGGTCGCACGGATCGATTCGGCACTTGCATCTGCACGCGCGGCATCTGCCCGTGCACGCCTCGAACGTGCCCGCGCCGAACTGACTGCATGGCGTGACAATGGCAGCAATGTCTCCACCCTTGAGCGCGAAGCAGCGAGAAAACGCCTTGGCCATCTCCAATCGGGTGGCGGCGATCCAGACAAGAAATTCATGATGGCTGCGCGTAAGGGGCAAGGACTTTCAGATCAGGATATCGAAGGCTTGATCGAAGATATGGTTGAACTCGAGCGGTTGGAACGCGACGGCAAGGAGTGAGTGTCTTGCGCCCCGCGGAAAAAATGCTAGTTGCGCTCGGGATCGAGAGGCCGGCCCAGATCGATCTTGAGGCGATCGCATGGGCGGGCGGCGCGGTCATAAAATATCGGCCCCTTGATAGATGCGAAGCTATGATCGTGGGCGCTCAGCATCGGGCGATCATCACAGTCAACAGCCGCTCGATTCCAACCCGGCGGAGGTTTTCCATCGCTCACGAGATTGGGCATTGGCACCACCATCGGGGCCGCATTCTCTTCTGTGGTGCAGGGGACATCGGAAATCCGTCATACAGCGCTCTCAATCCAGAGACCCAGGCCGACCAATTTGCCTCCGATCTATTGCTGCCGGATTTCATGTTCCGGCCAATTGCCGGGAAGATGAAACGCGTGGTGCTCTCGTCTGTGCGGGAAATAGCGGATGAGTTCAAGGTCAGTGCCACGGCAACCCTGCTCAAACTTGTCGAGTCCGACCGCTTCCCGCTGTTAGTTGTTTGCCATAACAAATCCGGAAAGCGCTGGTTCAGAAGAGCGCCAATGGTGCCCGGCTGGTGGTTTCCCAAAGACGAGCTTGATGCCGAGAGTATCGCATTTGAGATGCTGTTCGGCGGCGCTGCGGAGATTTCATACGTGCGGAATATCGGCGCAGACGCATGGTTTGAATTTCGTGGCGCGGATCGGTACGAAATTCAGGAGCAGTCGTTTCTGCTGCCAAATGAAGAGGTGTTGACCTTGCTGATCCTCCCTGCGGAAGGCCTTGGTTGAGCGCCCTCACGGCGGGGAGAATTTTTGGATTGAATGGTCGGCGTTTCGCCGCAAATAATCGCAGGCTGCTGACGAGATTGCATCCCAACTAAGAGCAAAGCTCGACGCGGATTTATTGCGGCGACCCCCATAGCGAAATTGCGCGCCTTCCAAATGACGAGCGGATTACGACTGTAACCGGTCGGAAGTTTTATCCGTAAACAGTCAAAAGGCTTCATCGGATAAATGATGCGAGACTGGATGACAGTTTCACTTGACCGGCGGTAGTCGCCTTTGAAGGTTGGCCGGAGAACGTCAGGCTTTCGCTGGTGGGACCGAGCTAGATCGTCTGGCGGTATTATATTGCCCCGCCAACCCCCGATTGCAGCCCGGCGAACCAAACAAGAGATTTATATTGAACTTTAGAGGGTTGCGCTCGCTTTCAACTTAAAGGAGCATGCCGCTTTGGTGGTTTGACGCTGCAACACAGGCGCATGTTTGATTTTTGTCTATCAAGGTAAGTCTGAATGACCATTTCATCAGAGGGCACCGCTGCGAACGTTGGAAACGAGTACGACGCTAGCCGCGCAGGCGCCACCGCTCTTATCAACGATGGTCTTCGGCTATCTTCAGGAGACCTTCTGTTTATCATCTGCCAAGAAGAGTACAGGCCTGCTGCTGATTGCATAGCGGACGTAGCTCGAATTCTTGGCGTAAATGCTCGCATTCTCGGATTCCGGCGCGACGAGTTTTTGAACGGCTATAAACCGTCCTTCGGACCGGACTTCATTAGAGCGGACGCGCCGCGAGGCATCGTTGTCCTTATGGAATGGTCGCCAGAAACGACAAGCGCCCGTCTCGATCTGCTCCAGAACCTTGGCCACTCTGGTCAAAACTGGCGCGTCGCATCTATGCCCGGAGTTGATGTCCAAAATTTGGCCCTCTGCGACGGAAGTATCGCAAACTTAGCTACCTCCTGTCGGCTGGTCTTCGCCGCGTTGGCAAGGGCGCGTACCGCTACTCTTCACACGCCTAATCCCTCAGGCAACATTGATAGCCTAGTCGTTCAATTGGATAGCATTCCAATAATAAGCTCAGGACAGATTGAAGACGGAACATGGGGCAATTTTCCCTCGGGTGAAACCTTCATTGTACCGACCCCCAAGCGATCGTCAGGTTGGATAACCATTCGAGGAAGCCTTCCACGAACCCCATTAGCAGCCGGAGAGTGGATCCGCTTCCGAGTGTCCGATGGCAAGATCGTTGCCGATTCGCTAGCCGCGCAGACCCGGCAGGACGAAAGCCATGATTGGGGCCAAGTCCGACACGGGCGAAACCGAGCGCAAGGTTTTGGCAGGTGGCATCAACAGCGTGGCGCGCCCCGAGGAAAGCGATGTCCCGCTTCGCAAGCGCAAATAGCCAGTGTAGCCGGACTACCTAAAGATGTTAAATTGCAACGATTATAGCGTGAATTTAGCTCGTCCGCATGCGAAAGTGGGACGTTTGCCGACAGAGCGAGCGCGCGCGGGGGATCGAATGCAGCTAAGCCGTATTGTCATCAAGAATTATCGATCACTCAAATTCATCGACGCGCAGGTCGCGGAGCGTACTACCTGTGTTGTCGGGGAGAATAATACCGGCAAGTCGAACCTCATTCAGGCTTTGCGCCTGTGCCTCGACGTGAACCTGTCGTCTGCGTACCGCGCCCTCGTGAAAGACGACGTACACTGCGATGTTGACCAACGCCTACCGTTTCAGGTGTTGATCGGCGTGGAGTTCACAGGTTTTGAGGGCCGCGACAATGAAGAGGCCATGTTGCATGGAACGCAGATTGGACAGGATCGAGCGCGCCTTTTCTATCGCTTCAGGCCGAAGCGGGCCGTGCGGGAAGCTATCAGCCTGAGGAGCCGGCAGCCCAACACGCTCACTTTGGCGGACTACGCATGGGAGTTGGTGGGTGGCGGCAATCCCGCAGTCGAGCTGAGACATATCGAATGGGACACGGAGAACGACGCGCTTGGCGCCACGACCGTGAGCCTTCAATACCTACAGTCGTTTCTGGTCGTCTACCTCCATGCCTTACGCGACGTCGAAAACGATTTACGCCAGCCACGGCAGTCCCCGTTGGCCAGATTGATCGACGCTAGCGCGATCAGCGAGAACGAGCAGGCAGCACTCATCGAAGCAATCCAGGACGCGAACGATACCATCGAAGGTTCGCCCACTGTCCAAGCGATTTCGGGAGCGATCGATACCGCTCTTAAGGAAGTCACCGGGCCAGCTTTCAGCCTCGATGTGGAATTAGGCCTATCCGCGCCGTCATTTCAATCCATTGTACGAAATCTGAATGTGCTCTTGAGCAGTGCCGCGATGCAGCGATTCGAGCCCCGCCGCAACGGTCTCGGTCTCAACAATGTTCTATATATATCAATTCTGATAGAGTATTTCCGTAAGCGGGCCGCAATTGGCCGCTCTGCCGGTGAGCTAATCTTGATCGAAGAGCCAGAGGCGCATTTACACCCTCAGCTTCAGCTCACGCTTCTTGAAGCGCTGCGCGCTTTACCATTCCAATCCCTTTTGACGACCCACAGTCCAAATATCGCGTCGAAGGCGGCGCTGGACTCGTTTATCCTTTTGACTAACACGGGCGCGACGGCCCCGTTTGCCGGCACGATCGCTGCTAATGCCGATCTTGCGGAAGAAGATGTTACAGATCTCGAACGCTATCTCGATGCCACAAAATCAAGCCTACTTTTCGCGCGCAAAGTTATGCTCGTCGAAGGTGCGGCCGAAGTCCTGTTGATACCGCCGCTCGTGAAGGCAATTTTAGGCGTCGACCTTGAGCGCGAGGGCATTTCAGTCATAGCCATTCACGGCGTTCATTTCGATGTGTTCGCCAAACTCTTCAGTGCCGGCTGCCTGCCGAAAAAATGCGCTATCGTCGCGGACGCCGATCTGGACCCGGCTGAAGCTAATGAACTTGCTGACGCAGGCGCAGAGGCGGATGCTGCTGACGAGGACGACGATCAGCCCGTCAGGCCGGCCTTGGCCGCTCTGGAAAATGCCTACGTGAAGGTCTTTCTCGGCGATACGACCTTCGAGCGTGAAATCACGACCGACGGTAATCTCGCCATGCTTGAAACCGCAACGCGAGCGCTCGGTGCACCGCGTATCGCTCAAAAAATATCTGACGCAGACTTTTTGGGAGTCGACGACGAGTTGAAGGACGCTGTCCTGCGGACAGCGAAGCGGTTCGGAAAAGGCCGGTTCGCACAAGTCGCGGCTCGGCACGTCGCGCAAGCAACCGAGCTTCCTAGTTATATCGCAGATGCAGTTGAATGGTTGCGTGCCCAATGAGCCTAACGGCGGAACAACGCGACGCTGTCGAGTGCGAAGACAACATCCTGCTTACGGCATGTCCCGGCAGTGGAAAGACACGGACGATCACAGCACGTCTCGCGCAGGAGATCGAGAAGCTGCGGGGAAGCCCGCAAGCGGTCGCTTGCATCACTTACACCAACGCCGCCGTTCAGGAAATTGAGCAGCGGCTGGCCGCCCACCTGCTCGACGGCGACAAGCAACACTTCGTCGTTTCAACGATCCATTCGTTCTGTCTGAGCGAAGTGCTACGCCCATTTGTGTGGCTGGTGCCGGGCTTCGCCGGTTCTATCCGGGTGCTCACCCGTGATCGCCCAGAATTTGAAGAAATCGCGCGTTGGGCGGCTGAACAGGTAAACCTGCTGCAAATGAGGGCGGCTGACTTCGAGGCCTTCGCATCCCTCAGCTTGGACATCCATGGAAACTTGATCGGGGTTGCCCTGGGCAACGAACCCGTTAGACGCGCTGCCCCATACTTCTGGCAGAAGTGCGCTGAGCTGGGCTTCGTTGACTTCGCCAACATCATTTATAAGGCCTATTGCCTCTTGCGCGATCATCCATTGATCGCGCATTCCCTTTCGTGTCGCTTTTCGAGTTTTCTGATCGACGAATTTCAGGACACGACCGAACTTCAGATCGAGATTTTGAAGCTCATTCACGCGCAGGGACTGTCGCGGATATTCGCCGTGGGCGATCCGGCTCAGTCGATCTTCGGGTTCACGGGCGCGCGTCCGGAGCTCATTCAGCCATTTGCTGTACATATTGGCGCAAGAACGGACTTATCGCTTACGGGTAACTTCCGATCCAGTCCGCCAATCGTGACGCATGCGGAGCGCCTTATTCCTCGTGTGCCAGCGATGCAGAGCGTGGGGCGGAACCGGGCTGCCCGCATCGAGCCATCTCTTGTTCAGACCAGCGGAACGTTCGAAGCGATTACCGAGCATTTTCTTCCATTACTGGCGGATGAGGGGATTGAGTTTGGCAACGCTGCTATTCTCGCCAGAGAATGGGCACCCTTGTTTCCGCTCTCCCGACGTCTCCGAGAATTTGGCGTGCCAGTCGTCGGCCCAGGAGCGAGGCCGTATCGCCGATCCCGTCTCTTCGCCTCGCTGGCGGAACAGCTTTGCGGCTATATCGTTGATCCCGGAGCACACAATATTCGCCAGCTTGAGCGCGCCCTGTTTCATGCCGTGCAGGATGCGACCGCAAGGGCCTGCTTCGAAATCTTCTCGTACGCCGGACGTGTAACGCTCGTTCGGTTGCTGCGCGAAGCTTTGCGCCTTGCGCAAGCGGGTGGGGCGATCCAATGGCTTGACGCGATGTCGCAGGCGACGGGATTTATCCTGCAAAGCGATGGACTAATCGACCAAGCGCATGCCGGGTTGTTTTACGCCTCTGTTCAGGAAATGAAGGCTGATATGCGAGGCCAGAACGTCGACCTTGCCAACCTGACCATAGAAGACCTGGGATTGTTTGCGTCGCCGGACAGGGCAGTACGCCTCACGACCATCCACAATTCAAAAGGGCGCGAATATGGCGCGGTCGCTCTCATCAACCTACGCGAGGGCCGGTTTCCTCATTTCCGCGCCGAGGATATGGACGCTGAGAAGCGGCTCTTTTATGTTGCGGTGACGCGCGCGGAACGCGTCTTGATGTACATCGCCGAGCCAGACCGTTGGGGAAATGCACCCTCTCGGTTTCTCGGGCAAGACGGTGTTGGGCTTGTCTGAGAACTCGGCTACACGCTGCCCAACGGCAACGCCACTGATCCGTTCCGTGTTCGCAATGTCTTGTTAGGCAGACGATGAAAGAGAAGAACCCGAGATACAACGGCCTGTGGGTGTTCAAACCCGACCTAACGAAGCTGCGCCCTGGTGATGTCATTCTCACGCGTAATGCGGAAGCAAGCTCGTTCAAGGGCAAACGCAGGTCGGACATAATTGCGAAGGTAACCCGCGGCAAGTTTAGTCATGCTCTCATCTGCACGGCGCTTCCTACACTTATTGAGGCGCTAGCGGATGGTGTCTCAAATATAAGCGCCCAGAATTGTTTCGTGCATGACCTCAAGCATGTGCGCGTCCTTCGGTACCCCAATCAGGCCATCGCACGCGCGGCCGCAAGTGAAGCGTTCAAGTTCTTTGGGAAGGAATATTCCGTGCAGGCGGCCCTGCGATCGGTGTTGCCCGGGGTGCCGATATCGGATTCGGGCGATGATAAGACGTTTTGCTCGGCACTGGTGGCGGCCGTTTACCGGGTCGCTGGCGCCCCAGAGTTTGCATCGATCCATCCGATGAAGACGACGCCGGCTACCCTGGAGAAATCGGCCCACTTTGCCGATGTCACGTCCGATGTCTTCGTAAGCGTACTTTCGCCCAGCAACATCGAAGAAATGAGTGCTCTGGATGGAGACCGGGCGGTATCGCCAATGGCAGGTCAATCTAAGTTGTTGAATTCTTACTATGCCAAGCTATCCGTCCCCATCGATGAGTTCTTCGCCCAGTATCCGACGCTCACCCTTAAAAAGCCGACCAGTTTTTTTGAATGCCTGCCGTTCATCAATTCTGCCTGTATCGCGGCCAATCGGCTTCCCGATCATCCTGAGGCCAACAAGGCACGGGAACAGGTCAGATTTATCGATGACCTTGCATTCGAATTGCTATTGGAGGGCAAATGGCAGGCGATGATGAAGGCCGCCCAGGCAATTGACGATGAAGGCATGCGATACTCGCTGGAAGAATCGTTTAAGGCAGACCCCGACGTGAACTTGGCCGACACGCTAGGGATGATTAAGGCGACACAGGACCAAATCGTCTCCCGGTCGTCGATCCTGATTGATCCGGTCGGCCAGTCCCACGTTTGGGATGAATGGGTCAGGATGACCCACGAGGCGGTCTCCGAACTCAATACCAGGCTCAACGTTTTGAACGAAGTGCTGGAGAGGGTTTTCCCGTCTGCAACGCGCGACTGACAATAGGTAACGGCCCATTTCCACAGTTGGAAGCTTGCTGCCGAAAGCGATCGAAGCAAGCCAACCGATTAAGAGCCGGTCTTTTCGCTATCCCCGGTCTCGGATGCAGCATTTGCCGCCTGCGGTTCTAAGGGTGGCTTGGCGCTGGTTTATCGAAGGGAAGCTGTAGCTGTTCCCGGTAAGGAAAGAGGGGAATGAGGCAGAGCCGGAAAATCAGCCAGCAGGCGTAGACGGCATCAGGGCCGTAAGGGTCCCCGTCATGCAGCAAGCCATGCGATAGCGCATGCCGAAGAGACGGGCCGGGCTTCTTGAGGAAGAGGCGTTCGTTGTAGCAGAGTCGCAGATGGGCGCCGGCCCACCTTGGCGCATTTGCGGCAGCGCAGCCGGCTGGCGAGATCGTGCACGAAGGTGGTCGGCGGATGCTTCATTGCCGCGAGGTCGACGTCGCTCGGAGTCTTGCAGCGGGCGCATCTGATCTCCCACCCAGGGGAAGCCTCCATTCACGGCCTGGTCGATAGTGGGCGATGGATCGATCGGCTCGCCGTCGCTCCACATCCGCTCGTTCCAGCTTTCGCAAAGCAGCCTGTCAGCTTGCTGGATCATCGCCTCGCCCTTGGCTCGCATCGCCGCCGATTGGGCGGACAGGATGTTGGCCATCGCGCGTGCCTTGCCGAGCTCTTTCGCCAGAGCCTTTCGATCGCCGCCCGACAGGGGCGTAGGGTGATACTTCGGGGCCATCCGGACATCCAGTCGCAAGAGATCGGATCGGCGATATGGAAGCGGGTTGTGTTTCGGCATGGAATAAGGACCCCGTTTCGGGGTGATCGGCATCCAATCGGGACCCCGGGATAAGGGTCCACAGTGGCTTCCATCGAGTCATGGAAGCCGAGGTTGGGATGCTGGTGGTGGAGACGATTGGTAAGATCCGTCGCGCCTACTTTGTTGATGGTCGTCCGATCAAGGCGATCTGCCGAGAACTTGGCGTATCGCGGAAGGTGGTTCGCAAGGTCATTCGTTCTCAAGCGACGGAGTTCCGGTACGAGCGCGAGACGCAGCCGCTCCCGAAGATGGGTGCCTGGAGTGCCGAGCTTGATCGGTTGCTGGCAGGGAATGAGAGCAAGGCGGCGCGGGAACGGCTGACGCTGATCCGGCTATTCGAGGAACTCCGCGGCCTGGGTTATGCCGGCGGCTATGATGCGGTTCGTCGATACGCCCGACGGTGGACCAAGGAACGCGGCACCTCGACAGCGTCGGCTTATGTGCCGCTGAGCTTTGCACCAGGCGAAGCCTACCAGTTCGACTGGAGCCACGAGGTGGTCCTGCTGAGCGGCACCACGGTGATGGTGAAGGCTGCTCATGTTCGGCTCTGTCACAGTCGCATGCTGTTCGTGCGGGCCTATCCGCGGGAGACGCAGGAGATGGTGTTCGACGCCCACGACCGGGCATTCGCCCTGTTCAAAGGCACCTGCACCCGCGGCATCTACGACAACATGAAGACCGCGGTGGAGACGATCTTTGTCGGTAAAGGCCGTCTCTACAATCGCCGCTTCCTGCAGATGTGCAGCCACTATCTGGTCGATCCGGTCGCCTGTACGCCAGCGTCGGGCTGGGAGAAGGGGCAGGTCGAGAACCAGGTCGGGCTGGTCCGGGAGCGCTTCTTCACGCCGCGGCTGCGGTTCAAAAACCTCGACGAGTTAAACGCCTGGCTGCTCGACAAGTGCATCGCCTACGCCAAGGCTCATCGCCATCCGGAGCTGGTCGATCAGACGATCTGGGACGTGTTCGAAGCCGAACGCCCCAAACTCGTTCCCTATGCCGGCCGCTTCGACGGCTTCCATGCGGTGACAGCATCGGTCTCGAAGACCTGCCTGGTGCGCTTCGACAACAACAAGTACTCGGTCGCAGCCAGTGCAGTCGGACGACCGGTCGAGGTTCAAGCCTATGCCGATCGCATCGTGATCCGTCAGGATGGACGTATCGTTGCCGAGCACCCGCGATCCTTTGGCCGCGGCGATACCGTCTACGACCCCTGGCATTATGTGCCGGTGCTCGCCCGCAAACCCGGCGCCTTGCGCAACGGTGCTCCCTTCAAAGACTGGGTGCTGCCGGCCGCGATCGAGCGGATCCGGCGCAAGCTGGCCAGCACCGACGATGGCAATCGGCAGATGGTCGACATCCTCACCGCGGTGCTGACTGACGGTCTGTCCGCGGTGGAAGCGGCTTGTGCCGAAGCGCTCAGTCACAGCGTCCATTCCGCCGATGTCGTTCTCAATATCCTGGCCCGTCAACGTGAACCCGCCCCACCGGCCAACATCATGACGCCGGCCGCACTGACGCTCCGTCATGCACCGATCGCCGATTGTGCCCGCTACGACAACCTCCGGAGGACCATCTGATGGAACGAACCCAAATCTTCGACCTCATGGGCGAACTTAAGCTCTACGGCATGAAGGCTGCCTTCGACGAGATCATGGCAACTGCCGTCAAGCGCCAGCACGAGCCTCAACGCATTGTCGGCGACCTGCTCAACGCCGAGATCAACGAGAAGCAAGCCAGGTCGATCAAATACCAGCTCACCATTGCCAAGCTGCCGCTCGCCAAGGACATCGCCGACTTCCAGTTCGACGGCACGCCGATCAATCAGACTCTCGTCAATGATCTCGCTGGCGGCGGCTTCATCGCCCAACAACGCAACGTCGTGCTGGTTGGCGGCACCGGTACAGGCAAAACCCACTTGGCCATTGCCATCGCCAGAAGTTGCATCCGCGATGGCGCCAGAGGACGCTTCTACAACGTAGTCGACCTCGTCAACCGGCTCGAGACCGAGACCCGCAACGGTCGGCAGGGACGGCTCGCCGAGCATCTGACCCGCATGGACTTCATCGTTCTCGACGAGCTGGGCTATCTGCCGTTCGCGCAATCCGGCGGTCAGCTCCTGTTCCATCTCATCAGCCGGCTCTACGAGCGCACCTCCATCATTGTCACCACCAATCTTGCGTTCGGCGAATGGCCCAGTGTGTTCGGTGATGCCAAAATGACCACCGCGCTACTCGACCGATTGACCCATCACTGCGACATCGTCGAGACCGGCAACGACAGCTGGCGATTCAAAAGCCGCGACGATGTTCAAACAACCCGCGCTCGCGCCGTCTCCGCAACCCCGACCAGCTCCGACGACCCGAGCGCTACCAGCAGAGCACGCCGATCAAAGGGGTCCCTTTTGGATGCCGATAGGGGGTCCCAGTCGAACGCCGATTGACAGCGGGTTACGGCGTCTCGAACGCCGGCCAGCATCCGTCTTCTTCATGCCTGCCGGTGCGCTGCTGGCAGGTGTTCCGGACGCATACGCGCTGTCGGCGCGCTTCGCCATGATGCCTTCCAGACCCTTCCGCTCGGCCTCGGCGAAGAATTTCTTACCGTCTCCTTTGAGGTCACGGCTGAAGGCGATCAGCTTGTCGCGCGGCAGAATCACCTTCAGCCGCTTCTTGCGCTCGAGGAGAGGCTGCTTGCGCAAGTCCACTGCGTTCTCGAACATGAGATCGAAGACGCAAAACTTGAGCTTCGCTTCATGGCGCAGCGCGTTTTGAAGCAGCTGGAAATGTGAGACGCCGTCCTTGCCGATTGCGACGAGCTCGCCGTCGATCACGGCGTCGCTCCTCACGTCCTCCAGCGCTTTGGCGACCTCAATATAGCTGCGGTTGAGGATCTTGCCGTTGCGGCTGTAGAGGGCAACCTTGCCCCGCCGGATTTCCGCGATCATCCGGAAGCCATCGTACTTGTCCTCGAAAACCCAGCCGGGGTCGTCGAACGGCGCGTCGGTGAGCGTAGCGAGCATCGGCTGCAGGCGCTTGGGCAGGGTCGACGTCCGGGTCATTCGAGACCCATCACTAAAAGCGCGTTGCGAAATGCATGTACGTCCTTCAAGGATTAGGGAACGCTTCGAGGCCGCATCGTGTTCCGCAGGCACCGGGCGTGCGCAACGGTGAAGATTGACCCGGGGGCGGATTAGGCCGATGGCCAGAAAACTGAAGACCTACCAGACTTCGCTGGGCTTCTTCGATCTGGCGATCGCCGCTCCTTCGATGAAGGCGGCTCTGGAAGCGTGGGGCGCCGACAGCAATCTCTTCCATCAGGGTGCGGCGAAGGAAAGTGACGATCCGGACGTTGTTGCAGCGACCATGGCAAAGCCCGGTGTCGTTCTCAGGCGCCCGGTTGGCACCGATCGGCCTTTCGGCGAACATGCCGAGCTGCCCACCGATCTTGGTGGCGGCGGACCAAAGAAAGCCGCCCGCAAGTCGAAAAGCTTAAAGCCGAAGAAGCCTCCGTCGCGACCCGTCGACAAGGCCGCGGAGCGGAACGCCGCTCTCGCCTACGAACGGGAGCAAAGGCGCCGCGAGCTTGAAAGGGCCAAGGAAGTGGCCGCCAGGCAGAAGGAGCTTGAACGCCATCAGCAGGCGGTCGACAAGGCACAGGCTGCGCTGGACAAGGCCGAGCAGGAGCACGCGAAGCGGGCCGCCGCCATCCAGGCCGAGATCGAGGCGCTTGAGAACAGATCGCAGGCTGAACAAACCCGCTGGGATAAGGAGAAGAAGCGATTGGAAGCCGCCTTGCGGCGCGCGCGGAGATAGTTTCTGTGGCGACAGCCACGCGTGAAGTCCAGCGGTCAACTTCAGATGTTCATCGTTCGGAATCTCGTACGTGTGCTGCGGCCTGGTTCACGACGGCGCGGTCCCGTCGGTCCTCCGGAGCGAGCTCCATTACGGCCTGATACAGCTCGGCCGGTATGGTCAGATGACCCTCCAGGGGCTTGTTGGCCCACTGCCAGAAGCAATCGAATGCATCCATCACAAGTCCTCCCGCAGGCCTCGGTAGAATGGGTGCCGGACCTTTCCCTCGGCCGACTTCGCGCGATATTCGATCTCGGCGAGCGGCTTTGGTTCGACCCAGATGCCCTTATGTGCGATCCGCTTCGTGTACGGCTGCGTCTTTCGGATCAGCGGCTTAAGTTTCTTCTGGAGATCTGCAGCGGAAGTCTTGTCAAAGCCGTGGTCGACCTTTCCCGCATAGACGAGATCGTTGCCCTTGCGGCGGCCGACATAGATGCCGTCCCACTTTCCCTCGTCGAGTGCGAAGCCGGCGATCGTCAGTGTCTCGCGTTGGACACACGTTTTCTTCACCCAATCGCTTGTGCGGCCCTTTGGATAGGCACCGTCTCGCACCTTTGAGATCACGCCTTCCAGGCCGAGCTTGCAGGCGTGCGCGAACATCTCCTGACCGTCGATCTCGAAACCTTCACTGAACTGGACGTCGGTGCCATCGACGATCTTCTTCAGCTCGGCCTTCCTCTGGAATTGAGGCAGCTTCCGCAGATCGCGGCCATTCAGATACAGCAGATCGAACGCCGCCAGCACGATCCTGGTGGACTTTCCCTTGAGCTCGTTCTGCAGCACCGAGAAATCGGTGCTACCATCGGCAGCGGGGACGACGATCTCGCCGTCGATGACCGCGGAGCTGGCTTTGATGCGCCAGGCGTCGTGGGCGACTTTCTTGAAGCGGTGCGTCCAGTCGTGGCCACGCCGGGTAAAGATCCTGACCGCCTCGTTGACCAGGTGGACCTGGACCCGGTAGCCGTCAAACTTGATTTCGTGAATCCATCTCCTGCCGGACGGTACCCGCTCGATCGAGGTCGCTAGGGCCGGTTCGATGAAGCCGGGGAAGGGCGCCTTGACGCCGATGGCCGCCGGGTTCTTACGCTGAAACGCCACGCAAGCACTCCACGCAACAGCTGATTCAAACTGACACAGTTGGAATCGTTCCGGAACCCCTGAATCCTTTGCTGCGTTGGTCTGTTGTCAAGTCCGACGGGAGGAGCCGATGGCGGCAGCGAAGAAGACGGCGCGCGGGCGCAAGCAGGACTGGGCCCGTGTGGCCGGCGGGGAAAAGTATGAAGTGGGGTACGAGTCCAAGAAGACAGCGGTCGGCATCAGCGGTCAAGAAAGCTGTCAAAAAGGTCGGCAACAGCCGGAAGCGCGTCGAGAAGCGTCTCGGGCGCTAGGTCTTTGCTCGCGTCGAATGTCCAGCGGATTGCCTAGACCTCGGGCAGGCATTCGGGGCAGGTGTCGCCGATCGAGTCCAGGACCTCGGTCACCGCGCAGGCGGCCGCCTCGGGCGGAAGACCCGATGGCGGATCCTGGACAGCGATTTCGAGCGCCCGCTGACGGGCGTGTGGATCTGCGCGGTCCTGCATCCAGCCGTGGTACTCACATTCGCGGATCGCGCCTGCCTCCTGCAGCACGGCTATCGCCCACCCCCGGACCGTGCGGATCGCCGCCCGCCTCTCCTTGGTCATCAGCATCAAGATCGCTCCTCCGCGCGGGACGAATCCTTGCAACCCTCGATTCGTTCCGGCTGCTAACACAGAGCAGGGATTCGAAATCGCCGGGGCAGATGCTTTTCCACGTGTTCCGTCCCGCCCGCAACAGGAGGTTCTCTAGCCGAGGACGCAGCGATCGGGCCGTCACGGGCTCGCGCAGCACGAATACGCGCAGGTACACCGCGCCAACCAAGCATTGCATCACGGCCAGGGCTCGGCCTGGGGGGGCATTCGCGGCGTGCGGCGGCGCGCTCAAACACCTGCTTTAGCGCTTGAAAGTGCGGCGCTTCTGAAAGTAGGGGATTGCCAAGGCAAAATGCGCACAACCGCTGCTTCTGGCTTGACCCACCAAACGGGCGCGTTCTAATTTTGTTCTCATGGCAGGCAGGCTGATTCCGCCAGCTCGTATCCACGTTTTGAATAACAACAGCCGTTGACCCGATGCGGACAGGAAACATGCACGAGATCATCTGTCCCCACTGTGACAAGGCCTTCAAGGTCGACGAGTCTGGTTACGTGGATATTCTGAAGCAGGTCCGTGACGCCGATTTTGCCCAGCAGCTCCACGAACGGTTGGAACTGGCCGAGCGTGACAAGCAGAGCGCTGTTCAACTGGCCAAGGCTCAGGTGAGCAACGATCTGCAGAAGACAGCGGCGGCCAAAGACGCCGAAATTCAGGAGTTGAAGTCCAAGCTTGAGGGAAGTGAGGTCGCTCAGAAGCTTGCTGTCACGGAAGCGCTCAGTGCCGTGGAAAAGGAACGTGACACGCTCGCGAACGCGCTTGCCCAGTCCGAGCGGGAAAAGAAAGCGGCCTCGGAGCTTGCCGAAGCGCTCCTGGCCAGCGAGCAGAACAAAATCTCGGCCGCCAAGGAGAAAGAAATCCAAGAGCTCAAGGCCAAGCTCCAGGCTGTCGAGCTTGAAAAGAAGCTCGCGGTTACCGAAGCGGTCGGCGCCATCGAGAAGGAGCGCGATGAGCTGAAAAACGGGATCAAGCAGGTCCAGCTTGAAAAGCAGCTCTCCGAGCAATCGCTAAAGGACAAGTACGAAACGCAAATCAAGGATCGCGATGACGCGATCGAGCGGCTGAAGGATATGAAAGCCCGTCTGTCGACCAAGATGGTCGGCGAGACCCTCGAACAGCACTGCGAGACCGAGTTCAACCGGGTGCGGGCGATGGCCTTTCCGCGGGCCTATTTTGAGAAGGACAACGACGCGCGGACCGGCAGCAAGGGCGATTATATCTTCCGCGACGCGGATGAGGCAGGTACAGAGATCATCTCGATCATGTTCGAGATGAAGAACGAAAGCGACAAAACCGCATCGAAGAGCAAGAACGAGGACTTTATTAAGGAGCTTGACCGGGATCGGACCGAGAAGGGCTGCGAGTATGCCATCCTGGTCTCATTGCTCGAACCGGACAACGAACTCTACAACGCTGGCATTGTCGACGTCTTCCACCGTTACCCCAAAATGTATGTCATCCGGCCGCAGTTCTTCCTGCCGATGATTACGCTTCTGCGGAATGCGGCAATCAACTCGCTCAAGTACAAGACCGAGCTCGCGCTCGTGAAGGCACAGAATATCGACATCACTCAGTTTGAGAGCCAGCTTGAGACGTTCAAGACTGCATTCTCGAAGAACTACGATCTTGCTTCCAGGCACTTCCAGACGGCGATCGCTGAGATCGATAAGTCCATCGATCATCTGCAGAAGACGAAGGATGCGTTGATCGGCGCGGACCGCAACCTGCGCCTCGCGAACGACAAGGCCCAGGATGTGACGATCAAGAAGCTGACCCGGGGCAATCCGACCATGGCCGCGAAGTTTGCGGAGCTGAAAAGCTCACCTGCTGAAGCCGCGGAGTGAGGCAACCAAGGCCAGGCAGATTCGATTGTTTACGTTAAAGAGAAGCATGGTACTTTCGGGAAATAGGAATATATTCCATAATCTATGTTATGCGAGCAATAGACCACCGTTAGAAGAGCTGCGACGCGCGCCTATTTGCAGCGCTACGGCAAGCCGGTCGCATTCTACTCGGATAAGCACGCGACGTTCCGGGTAAACAAGGGTCGGGGCGCCCGGGGGTGACGGCATGACCCAGTTTGGCCGGGCGTTGCACTAGCTCAACATCGATATCATCTGTGCCAACGCTCCGCAGTCGAAGGGTCGCGTCGAACGAGCCAATGGAACGCTGCAAGATCGTCTGTTGAAGGAGATGCGGCTGGCCGGAATCTCAACCATCGAGGCCGGCAACGCATTTTTGCCCGCGTTCATGGAAGGCTACAATCGGCGGTTTGCGAAGCCTCCCTTCAGTGACAAGGACGTGCATCGACCGCTGACTGAGCACGACGTCGTCGATGATGCCTTTGCCTGGAAGGAAGAGCGCACGGTATCGCAGAGTCTGACGCTGCAATACGACAAGATGCTGTTCATCCTCGAGCCGAACGAGATTACGAGCACCCTCGCCCGCCAGCGCGTCACCGTGTTCGACCATCCGGACGGGCGGCTTGTGATCAAGCACAGGGGCCGTGCGCCGCCCTACCGGACGTTCGACAAGGTGCGACAAGTCGACCAGGCGGAGATCGTCGAGAACAAGCGGTTAGGGTCGGTTCTGGCGTACACTTGCCGAGCAGCAGAAGCTGCTCGACTTCAGCCGCAGCCAGAAGGCTCCGCGAAGACGTGGCCAAGGTCCGAGCTTGTTCAAGGCGGGCTAAAACCCGCAAGTCGACCAGTCGCCGTCGCTGGCATTGGGGCTCTCATCCGGGCGCCCGGCCGCTGCGCAACCCCGGCCAGCTTCGCGTCCGTGCGCCCTCCTCGCCGGGCTGCGCGGCGGCGATCAGGGTGAGACTCCAGCGACAATCAAGGTGAGACTGCGCCGATGGGGACGGACCGAAGGGAGGGCGCAGCCCGACCGGAGGACCGTCCCCATCGGCGTCGCGCGTTTTTGGACCCGTCTGGCGGCCGGGTGCGGCTGGTGCAAGCTGTTGGTTCGTCTCGACAAGAGGGAATCGATGCCTTGCCTGGCCTCCACATCACCGACCACCAGATGAGGCTGTACATGACCTACCGACTGACACTGTCCCCCGAGGCCGCCGCGGCCAAGGCGGGGTTCTCGAAGGCAAGCGCGTATCGAATCGAGGGCGATTGTCGCCCGCCATCGCAGAAGAAGACGCCGAGGGGCCGGCGCCGGTCCGATCCGCTCGGGCAGTATTGGGACGCCGAGATCGTTCCGATCCTGAAGGCTGCGCCCGGCATCCGCGTGATCGGCGTGCTGGACGAGCTGCGCCGACGGCATCATGACTTGAACCCGAACATCCGCCGCACGCTGGAGCGGCGCATCAACGCCTGGCGGGCGCTCAACGGCCCCGAACAGGACGTGATCTTCCGCCAGCAGCACGAGCCCGGCCGCCTGGGTCTGTCCGACTTCACCGACGTGAGCGCGCTCGGTATTACCATCGCGGGTGAGCCGCTCGATCACCGGCTCTATCACTTCCGGTTGGCGTTCTCCGGCTTCGAGCATGTCCATGTCGTGCTCGGCGGCGAAAGCTTCGTCGCCCTGGCGGAGGGCTTGCAGAACGCGCTGTGGGCGCTTGGCGGCGTGCCGCGGGAGCATCGCAGCGACAGCCTGTCGGCAGCATTCCGCAATCTGGCCGCCGACGCACGGGGGGATCTGACGCAGCGCTACGCCGGGCTGATGGGCCACTATGGCATGGCGCCAACGCGCAACAATGCGGGCATCGCACATGAGAACGGCTCGATCGAGAGCGCGCACGGCCATCTCAAGCGGGCACTGGAAGATGCGCTGTTGCTGCGGGGGACGCGCGAGTTCGCCAGTCTCGATGCGTACCGGGCTTTTGTCGACGAGATTGTCGGCCGGCGCAACGCCAACCTCGCCAAGCCGATCGCGCTCGAGAAGGAGGCCTTGGCGCCGCTGCCAAAAGGCCGCACGACCGACTTCGAGGAGAAAGTGATCCCGGTGACGTCGTCAGGCGGCTTCATCCTGCGGCGCGTATTCTACACCGTGCCTTCAAGATTGATCGGCCATCGCCTGCGTGTGCGCATCTTCGACGACCGGCTCGAATGCTTCCTTGGCGTCACGCCGGTCGTGACGCTGCGGCGCGGTCGGCCTGTGTCCGAGAGCCAGGGCGGTCATGTTGTGGATTACCGGCACGTCATCCATGCCCTGCGGCGCAAGCCGATGGCGCTCCTCAATCTCGTTTATCGCGACCAACTCTTCCCGCGTGCAGCTTACAAACGTCTGTTCGAGACCTTGCGGGAGCATGGTGATGACCGGCGCGCCTGCAAGGTGACGGTCGAGCTTCTGGCGCTGGCTCACGAGCGCGCCTGCGAAGCAGAACTCGCCGAGGTGATCGCGATGGATCTGGACGCCGGACAGTTACCCGATCTTGCCGCGCTGCGCGACCGCTTCCGACCCGAGGCGGCCTCGATCCCGCGTGTCGCCGTCAAGCTGGCGCCGCTCGACGTCTACGATGAACTCGCCTCCGTCAGCGTCATGTCGGGCCGCTCGAACCTGGGAGAGGCAGCATGACCGGTATCGCTACCTCCGTCGATGCTGCCCGTGTCGAGCTGCTTCTCAATGAGCTCCGCCTGCCGGGCGTCAAGGCGATCTGGCCGAAGCTCGCCGCACAGTCGGACAAGGAAGGGTGGCCTGCCGCCCGCTTCCTCGCCGCCCTTGCCGAGCACGAGGCGGCCGATCGCACCCGCCGTCGGATCGAGCGACACATGGTGGAAGCGCGTTTGCCCGCCGGCAAGACGCTCGCCACCTTCGACTTCGAAAGCGTGCCGATGCTATCAAAGGCACAGGCGATGGCGCTCGCCGCTGGCGACGCCTGGTTGAAGGCCGGCGCCAATTTGCTCTTGTTCGGTCCACCCGAGTCCGATTCATACTGCTCACCTCGCTATGCCGTTATAGTTCAAGCTCTCTTTGGCGCAGATCGTCGGACGGCGGCCGCCGGAAGCGTCGCGCCTGCGCGGCCTTCTTGACCTCGGGTTGCTCCAGATCAAGCGCTTTGATCACCCAAGGTGCGCCTTTGCACAGCTGGTGCGCAGGTAAGCTCTGCTCCGCGATCAGACGGTGAACCGTCGATGGGCTGACCTGCAAGGCTGCGGCGGCTTCATCCAGAGTGATTTCTCCTCTCTCCTTGCGTTCGCCCTCTCGGTAGGGCGCGATAGCCTGCTGGTTGCGCAAGTGGCAAACGCGGGCGCGGGTCCAATTGTTACCCCGCCCCGTCGACTTGCCGGCCCGGTTGAGGACTGCCGCGATCGTGTTGTCGGGCATCTGCCGTGCCAGAACACGCACGAGATCGATGGCATCCGCGGACGTCCTCCAGCGGTGTTGACCCGTACGGTTCTTCCTGGTCTTCAGTGCTGTATGATCGCCGCCCTGCCAGTGGATGACAAGCTCGATCGCCTCATCGTGGACGCGCACAACGATCTCGCGGATCACAGTTCGGATGATCCGCTTGCGCGTCGCAGGCGTCGCCCCAGGGCTGTTCCAGGCTCGCTCCAAATCGGAGCCAAGCGCGAGTAACCGCTCGCGATCCGCCTCGCTCAGAGTCGTCTCCGGCTTGGCTAAAAACGCCCCGCGCTCATCCTCGAGCGCGCGGACAGCCAGCAGGCGTTCATTCCAACGCCGCTCCAACTCGCCAGCTACCAAGCGATGGTCGGGATCGACGGCCTCATAGTGCCGACGAGCACGAGTGGCCTCATAGCGCGCTTGCTCCAGAGCCAGTTCAAGTTGGCGCAGCTTCTCGGCGTGCTCACGGCCGCGAGCCTCCATGGCAGCCAGCGCAGCCTTGACACCGAGCGGCTGCAAACGTGCGATGACTTCCGCGCTGATTGCGCGATCCACGCGCAGGCCGCCGAATGAGATGCACGGATCTCCGCCATGGTTGATCTGGCTACCGCGGCAATGATAACGCCCAACAGTGCCGTGCGTGCCACTGTAGGCAACGTGAAGTTTGCGACCGCAGTGACCGCAACGAAGGAGCCCTGCAAGAAGGGCCTCGCCGCAGCGGACCGAGCCACGACTCATGAAGCTCTTCCCATTGGCGTTATCGGTGATCAAGCGCTGATTCCTCTCGAACTCCGCCCACGTAATGTAGCCCTCATGGTGATCCTTGATCAAAACTTCCCAGTCGCTGCGCTCCCGCCGGAAGCCCCGCACGATCCTCTTGCGGCCGGCCTCGATCGTCACCCGACTGCCCGAGCGCCCGAAGGCGTAGGCGCCAGCATAGATGGGATTGGTAAGGATGTGATAGATCGTATTGTAGACTGGTAACTTCCACTCGACGTGGCGACCCTCGGGGCCATGGCTGACCGCGGGCAAAGTGATTCGTTCTTGCCGTAACCACAGGTGGACCTGGCGAAGTGTCTGCATCTCAGCAAACCTGGTGAACACGAGTGCGAGCGCCTCCTGAATGCGCCGATCAGGGTCCTTCTCGATCCGATCGTGGGAGACTTTGAGATAACCGATTGCAACGTTGAGGAAGAGCTCCCCCCTGCGGGCCTTCTGCTTCAAGGCTTCAAGCGAGCGCTGCCGAAAGATAGACAGCTCCATCTCGCTCATTGTGCCCTTCATGCCGAGCAGAAGGCGATCATTGGGGTGGCGCGGATCATAGACGCCGTCCTCATCGGCGATCAGTGTTCCGACGAGCCCGCAGAACTCCAGGAGCGTATGCCAATCCCTGCCGTTGCGGGCCAGCCGAGAGGCCTCAATCGAGACCACAGCGCCAACTCGCCCTTCGCAAATGGCGGCAAGCAGCTTCTCGAACCCGGGACGCGTGGTGCCGCCACCAGAGCGACCGAGATCATCGTCGATCACGACCACCTCGCTCCAGCCCAGCTGCCGCGCACGGTCGGCCAAGCCGTACTGGCGGCGCTGGCTCTCTCGGTTGTTGATAACCTGGTCGGCCGTCGACTGACGAACGTACACGACGGCCTGGCGAGCAAGGTGCTCAGGCGTGATCTTGCTCACCGCTGTCCTCCCGGTTCACGTCGTTTGCGTCGACCGCGCTGTCGGTGAGTGCTTCGGTCAGAAGCTCCTTCAACAGCTCCAACATTTGCTGGTGGGCTTCGATTGGAATGCTGCTGTATTTTGGAGGGCTCCCGAAAAGATCCCCCTGACGACGTGATGCGTCCGCCATGACCGCCTCCTCGCGATTGGGACGATTCCCTGGGAGAGGAGGCTAAGACCGCGTCGGCAAGAACGCGCGCCTCCAGCAGACGATCCACCGGAAGCCGCGGATCAGCCGTCAGTCGGAAGGAAGCGGCGGCGGGGGCCGTCATCCATGCCGGCAGAAGCGTTAACGTCGCATCAGGTTGTCTGATAACAAAATGCGTCTCACTCCCGAGCCGCTTGCGGGCGACAACGACGACTAACGCTCCACATCGCGGATGAAATGGGTAGAGGATCTCAACCTCAGATCCCAGACATCCGGCATTATGACGCTGGCCCGCCGGGCGGCGGCAAGACCCATCTCGGCACGGCGATCGGCCTGGCTCTCGTCGAGAACGGTTGGCGCGTTCTCTTCGCGCGCACCACTGATCTGGTGCAACGGCTGCAGGTCGCGCGGCGCGAGCTGGCGCTGGAGTCCGCGATCGCCAAACTCGATCGCTATGACCTCCTGATCCTCGACGACATCACATATGTGAGCAAGGATCAGGCGGAAACCAGTGTGCTGTTCGAGTTGATCGCCGCCCGCTACGAACGACGCTCGCTGCTGATCACGGCCAATCAGCCATTTGGCGAATGGGGGCGTATCTTCCCGGACCAGGCAATGACGTTGGCTGCCATCGATCGTTTGGTCCACCACGCCACGATCCTCGAGATGAACGTCGAAAGTTACCGTCGAAAAGTTGCCCTCGATCGCAAGCGCGGTCCAGGCCGGCCACCTGTTCACACGACCCCCAACGAACTCGACAAGACTGTGATTGACGCTGGCAGCGCCGCTTGATTGTCGCGCAGCGTCAATCAACGCTTGCCAAGTAGGCGGCCAGCGTCAATTATCTCCTGACTCGGCCGCCTCGTCTCATCTTGATTGACGCGCCGCTCTCATCCTGATTGTCGCGCTATACCGGGCCTTGCGGTGACATTTCTAACGAGCGCAATCAGCGACTTGTCTATCGAGTTCCAACATGATTTTGCTGCACTATCAATTTCTTAAGAGCGTTGCGCATTCTCCGCGAGACACTTCGGCCGCGCGCCGGGCCGAGCATCGTGGTTGCCTCAGGAATGCGAGCAGATCGGAGGCGCCGCATTGTCCAACGGTCGAGCAGCGAAATTGACGTACTGACGCGATAGACCCCGCTACATTGCGGGCTCAACTTTCAGATGCCCGCTCGCGACGCGAGCCATCCAGATCTTCTCCGTCAGTTCACGACAGTGCTCACGCAGCCGTCATCTAAATTCGATTTGCTGTCGCCGGAACATTTGGAATGTATCCGAGCTGCCCCTCGAGAGCCGCCAGGGCCTGGCGAGCTCCCTCTAACCGTGCGGTCGCCTCATCCAAGACCTGCCGCGCCTCATTCAATCGAACGACCGCTTTCGCACCGGCATCAAACAGCTTGCTCCGTATTGATGGAGATCGATCCTCGAGAACTGCGCGCTCGAGCTCGGGCAGCATGTTCATGAGCGCTCGATGTGCGAGCGCTTGCACGGTTTCAGACTTCTCGGCAGCGGTAAGAGCCTCTCGGTAAAAGAGTACCGCCTCGATGGCTTTCTCTTCAAGATGGAGATCGTCGCTCAATCACTCATTCTCGCTACTTGCATCGTGAAATAACCAGCCGTTTCTTCTGTTCTACGGACGCTGGCGGCCTGTGAGCTCGCGATAACAGGCATCCAGCTCACCGAGCTCAATCGCTCGCGCCGCCGCGCTAGTAAGGCTAAGTGGATCTCCATTTGAGAATCGAAGCATTTTTACTCCTCGATGAACGGCTCTAGGGCCGTTCGCAAACACCTATGATCGTACAACCTGACGCTACGTGCGCTTCAAGCCGTTTGTGCTCATGCTCAGCCGACGGGCGTGGCCACAACCAGTTCGCGGGGCCTTCTCGTAGCGTGCCGAGACCGAACGTTGGTCGTGTCCTCAGTGATGGTGTAGGTCGGTAGAGCAAAGCCGCCCGCACGCGCGCCTCAAATAGCGCCGTAGCGGGCGGGCGGCTTTGCGGTGGTCACCGGCAGTTCTCCGGTAGGATCGGGTTGCGACACGCCAACGCAACCGAGGAACCACCGATGACCGACGATATGATGAACCTGCGGACGCTCGTGGAGAAGACCCCTGATGCCGATCTGTTGCGCGAGATGATCGGCTTTGCCGCCCAGCGGTGTGTTTCGGCATGGAATAAGGACCCCGTTTTCGGGGTGATCGGCATCCAATCGGGACCCCGGGATAAGGGCCACAGTGGCTTCCATCGAGTCATGGAAGCCGAGGTTGGGATGCTGGTGGTGGAGACGATTGGTAAGATCCGTCGCGCCTACTTTGTTGATGGTCGTCCGATCAAGGCGATCTGCCGAGAACTTGGCGTATCGCGGAAGGTGGTTCGCAAGGTCATTCGTTCTCAAGCGACGGAGTTCCGGTACGAGCGCGAGACGCAGCCGCTCCCGAAGATGGGTGCCTGGAGTGCCGAGCTTGATCGGTTGCTGGCAGGGAATGAGAGCAAGGCGCATTTGGTGCGGGCGACTGGGTGACCATTGCATTAGCTGGGTTGTACGGGTGGATTGGAAATTCGAGCGACGTTTGAGATCACGCTCGCAGGTCTTCGCGGAACGCACTTGAAGTCATTCCCGCAAACAGAGGACGATTTGCCACAACGCCGCCGAAGGTTAGAGGGAATCATTGGCGTGGCGTGAACGTCACGCTGATCGATCTCCACGTCAATGCTCTTGGTCATCGTTTCTATCGCGGCCGTCATTGTGCTTGTCCGGAAAACATCGGTTTCATTCGTCGATGATGGCAAGCTGAGCGATCTCCAGTCTGCCCACAACTCAAAAGGGGATTAGGTTCGAGGCACGCGTCGCCCTTCTTTTCAGATTGAAGATAAAATGAAGACTCCAGAGTCCAATGACGGCGAGCGCCGACAAACCGGAAAGCATCAGGACGGTGGGCGAATGCGTGAATGCAATGCCCCAGTCCGGCCAAACGATGACGCCGCTATCGAAGGTTTCGGCACTGTTCGAGCAGATGGCGCCAAAGGCGGGGTCACTGCTGAGCTCAGTGTTGATCCGTTCTTGAAGAGCCTTCGCAGCCGATTGACCGTCACTCATTTCTGCCATGTGCGCCAAGAGCGCACGTGCGCCTGCGAGATAGGCGTGCGAGCATTCATTGAAGGGACTACCCTCATCGGTCAGACTGCCCGGAACAAGGCCCCAAACACACGCAAAGTATTGCAGGCTGACGAAACCCGCGAGCCGGAGGAAGATCGGATCCGTTTGCAGATGGTGAGTGGCCTGATCGAGGATCGTGGCACGATATTTGGCAATGACGAGCATTTCTCCATGAGCAATAGCAGGAATAGCAATCCCGACCACAGGGCCTTTTCGCACAATTTGATGATGTGCCCAGGCTGGTGCGCAGACCGCGAGCCAAGAGGCGACGGTGAAGAGCCATACGCACCCCGCATTGGCCAACATTCTCTCGAGCCGACTGGTCATCGCACATCCTTCAAGGGCACCAGCGCCGAGAATGTCCAGCGCTCGCCAAATGCTGAGAGTTCGGCTCGCGTCAACGGCGCGATGTCGATGTGCCGAAAAGAGTCAGGGCCGACTCCAAGAGCATGCACGATTGCTGCGCGGATGACCGACGTGTGCGAAATTACAAGGATTGACCGAGGATTGGAGGACAACCCGTCCATCCATTGGCCGACGCGCCTCACCACATCCACGAACGACTCTCCTCCGTGCGGTGCGGCACGTGGATCTCGTAGCCAGACGGCAAGACCCTCAGGGGCCTTTAGTCGAACTTCTTCAAGGGATAGCCCTATCCAGGAGCCGAAATCGCAGTCCCGCAACTGCGGCAGGACTGCTGCCTCGAGGCCAAGCATCTCCGCAGTCTGGCCCGCGCAAAGTGACGGGCTGCGCAAAACAGCATTGAAGAAGGAGAGATGGCCGGGAAGCTTAGACAGTCCCTCTCGAACGCTAGAATCGAGAGAACCGTCGGATGCGAATGCAACAGCATTGCGTGAGCATGTGGAGGCTGAACACAGCAGATGAAGGCGGATCGTGCCGGTCCGGCGCGCAACCATTCATACCATCGCGTCGCGTAAAGGTAGTCGCCGCTCGACAAGCGCTCGCTCGGCCGCTACGCCAAACAACAGACCCAGCGTTGCCCACATGACGATTTGGCCACCAAACGACGCGATGCGAAACTGCCAAAGTAACGTGGCCGGGAAACCGTCGGGTACTTCATCGAGTGCGGGCATCGCTAGCGAAATAAAGATCATCACGACGACATAGCCCCCCCCCGCGATTAGCGCCGAATTCCACTCGCCAAAGCGGCTATTGACGCGCCTCCGCAGCACTCCCGCCGCGATCATCGCTGCAAGCGAGATCAGGACCATTGCAAAATAGAGGCTCGTTCTCATGTCGATCGTCTCCGGCAGGCCGACAGACGGCGGACTGGCCGGATATTTGAGCATCGGCGTCACGTAAACGCTGATGAATCCCGCAGCCGCAAGCAAAGCCGACGTAGCTCGAGGACTAAAATCGCCCATGCGTCGATAGGCTAGCGCAAACGCGAGGGCAAAGAGACCACCGCAGGCCGCGCTGTAGACGCACAAGCCAACCAGCAATCCGATGCCAGACTGAACGCCCCGGCTAACGAGTTCCGGTTCACTCTCGCCCGCCGGCGGTAGCGCCCCTTCGTGAGCGGCCTGTTTCGCCGCGGCCGCCTCCATCACCTTTTCGAAGGCAATCGCCCGCTCGATCGACGGCTCACCAAATACCTTGAGAAAGCCAAACGAGAGAAGCGCGGCGACGAGGCCGACAATCATCCCGCGCGCAAGGAGCTTTCCCATCATCGATATTCGCTTCGCCAGGCGAACGTTGCCCAAATCCGACGAGCATCCTGGAAACTCGTCGGACGAAAGCGATGCTCAGTGGCAGGGGAAGCCGAGGAGGTGACGCCCGTCGTGGACAAACTCATGCACATAGGTGCCGTTGAACAATGCTGTCGCGCCCTGCTCCACGCCGATGAAGTAGATACCGAGAACAAGCAACAAGCCTCCGAAGACAGCCCAAGGCAAGATTTCCCGCAGGGGGATCGCGACGGGACGAGCAATCGGAAGTGAAGTAATCGCGGCCATGATGAAGCCTCCAACCATGTTCGAGCCTCTTCAATTCTAGTTGAGTGGAGCATCCCCTACTAGCCTGCAAGCGCCAAGTTCACTTGTCCGTACGCGCCGCCATCCGCTGTCTTCGCCGTCCCTCGGAAGTCGCCCGAGACAGGATCGCTCGAGTGTAAGCAATATATTACCTCTCATTCGTCACCCACAGCCGGCGGTTATGTTGGGGGACTTCAGCAATGGTGCTGGGAAGGCTCATAGTCGTTTTTCGGAAGGTGTTGCTGATGAACCGTCAAGCTCGTCCTCTCCACGCCTAAGTGGGCGCCCGCCGATGCGACTTTCTCGGTCGTCAACCCCTCGCATCGGAACCAGTCGATTGCTCTGCCATGCGAGAGTTCGTGAACGGCAGCAGCGATTTGACCGGAATTCTGCGGATCGAGGTCGCCAAGACGATTGTTGCGGCCTGAACGAGCAATTGCTGAGCCGGTCCCGCCCCGAGCGCGAGCACCATCTGTCCCAGTTGCGCCATGAACAAGGCTGCGGCGCCACTTGCGATCACGCTTCCACGACCGCCTGTGAACGGAGTGCCTCCCACGACGACTGCAGCAATGCTTGGCAAGAGGTAGTCGCTTCCTGCGGTAGGCGAGGCGTAGCCGACAAAGCCTGCAAGAAGAATTCCGGTGATCGCGTAGCAAATGGCCGCCGCCACATATGTACCAATCTGATACCGCAAAATCTTGATGCCGGATGATTGCGCCGTCGCTGGATTGGCACCTACCGCGATATAGCGCCGCCCAACGATGGTGCCATTGATCAGGATCGAAACCACCGCGACCAGACCGGCCGCAATAAGGACGCTGAACGGAACGGCCCCAATCTTGAAGTTAGAGAAGTTCTGCAGCGACTGAAGAACTGGAAGAGCGCTGCCGCCCGTAATCATCAGCGGCGCTAGCCTGGCGGAGGCCGGCGAGCGCGCGATGGCCGAGCTGCTGCAGCTGGTCTGCGTGGACAGGCGGATGGCGCCGCCGGCGGACGGCGCAGCAGCGTCGCGCTTCCTGCTTCCGATCCGGAGGACGGCGTCATCTGGGTTTACGGCATAGGTGACGAAGGCGTCATGGCGTTCACCGGCTTCGGCATCGAAAACCTGATGGAGCTCATCAGGATACACAAGGAAAACCCGGAACCCCTCAAGCGGTGAAATCGGGGATCCACTGTCCGCGGCCTAGCTCGGACTAGCCCGTCTTATTCATCAGCGGCTTGTTGAGAGGCTGGCGAGCGTGGCGTAAGCCGCTGAGATGGCGTAGGATTCGGTTGCTGACACCCACCCTCCGCGCATCCGGGCCGCCACACTCGCCATGACCGACGATACGAGTCTGCCGTTCTCATTTCCAGCCGTTTCCCGCAAGAAGATCACAGCCTCGTTCGACGGCGGCAAGCTGACGTCGGATGGCGGCGTCATGCTTCTGGCCATGGCGGACCGGCGCCTCGGCTTGGCCGCGAAGTTGTCCTGCGTATTCCCCGAGCGGCGCGATCCGGCTCGATACCGCTTCAAGAAACTGAACCGCTTCGTCGGCGCTGAGAACGACCGGCAGCTTGCGCGGTTCTCGCGCATAGGGAATGCGCTCTGGGATGAGCGCCTCGCCGAGCGTGACGCCGTAGAAAAACCATAGCGCACAGACGATCTGGTGTCATTCGGCCTGCAATATTGACCCCCTAAGCCGGGGGATCGGCGTCCAAAATTGACCCCCTACAGATTGGTCTGTTGCGCTGCCTGCTTTGGAACGAAGCAGGTGGTGGGGGATGCTGATCGTGGAGACGATTGCCCGGATCCGGCGCGAGCACTTCATCAAGGGCAAGACAATCAAGGAGATCGCCCGTGACCTGAAGGTGTCGCGGAACACGGTCCGGAAGGTGCTGAGGTCGGGAGAGACCTCCTTCGAGTACGAGCGGCAGGTGCAGCCGCGGCCAAAGCTGGGACGATGGGCAGTAGAGCTTGACGGATTGCTGGCGGCGAACGCGGCCAAATCGGCTCGTGAACAGCTGACGTTGATCCGGATCTTCGAAGAGCTGCGCGGCCGCGGCTATGACGGCGGTTACGATGCGGTGCGGCGTTACGCCAGGCGGTGGAGCAAAGAACGCGGGCAATCGACCGCGGCCGCTTATGTCCCGCTGAGCTTTGCCCCAGGCGAAGCCTATCAGTTCGACTGGAGCCACGAGGTGGTCTTGCTGAGCGGCACCACGGTAATGGTGAAGGCCGCCCATGTCCGGCTCTGCCACAGCCGCATGCTGTTCGTGCGGGCCTATCCGCGGGAGACGCAGGAGATGGTGTTCGACGCCCACGACCGGGCGTTCGCCCTGTTCAAAGGTACCTGCACCCGCGGCATCTACGACAACATGAAGACTGCCGTAGAGACGATCTTCGTCGGTAAAGGGCGTCTCTACAATCGCCGCTTCCTGCAGATGTGCAGCCACTATCTGGTCGATCCGGTCGCCTGCACGCCAGCGTCGGGCTGGGAGAAGGGGCAGGTCGAGAACCAGGTCGGGCTGGTCAGGGAACGCTTCTTCACGCCGCGGCTGCGGTTCAAAAACCTCGACGAGTTAAACGCCTGGCTGCTCGACAAATGCATCGCCTACGCCAAGGCTCATCGCCATCCGGAGCTGGTCGATCAGACGATCTGGGAAGTGTTCGAAGCCGAACGCCCCAAACTCGTTCCCTATGCCGGCCGCTTCGACGGCTTCCATGCGGTGACGGCATCGGTCTCGAAGACCTGCCTGGTGCGCTTCGACAACAACAAGTACTCGGTCGCAGCCAGCGCAGTCGGACGACCGGTCGAGGTTCAAGCCTATGCCGATCGCATCGTGATCCGTCAGGATGGATGCATCGTTGCCGAGCACCCGCGATCCTTTGGCCGCGGCGATACCGTCTACGACCCCTGGCATTATGTGCCGGTGCTCGCCCGCAAACCCGGCGCCTTGCGCAACGGTGCTCCCTTCAAAGACTGGGTGCTGCCGGCCGCGATCGAGCGGATCCGGCGCAAGCTTGCCAGCACCGACGATGGCAATCGGCAGATGGTCGACATCCTCAACGCGGTGCTGACTGACGGTCTGCCCGCGGTGGAAGCGGCCTGTGCCGAAGCGCTCGGTCATGGCGTCCATTCCGCCGATGTCGTGCTCAATATCCTGGCCCGTCAACGTGAACCCGCCCCACCGGCCAACATCATGACGCCGGCCGCACTGACGCTCCGTCATGCACCGATCGCCGATTGTGCCCGCTACGACAACCTCCGGAGGACCATCTGATGGAACGAACCCAAATCTTCGACCTCATGGGCGAACTGAAGCTCTACGGCATGAAGGCCGCCTTCGACGAGATCATGGCAACCGCCGTCAAGCGCCAGCACGAACCTCAGCGCATTGTCGGCGACCTGCTCAACGCCGAGATCAACGAGAAGCAAGCAAGGTCGATCAAATACCAGCTCACCATTGCCAAGCTGCCGCTTGCCAAGGACATCGCCGACTTCCAGTTCGACGGCACGCCGATCAATCAGACGCTCGTCAATGATCTCGCTGGCGGCGGCTTCATCGCCCAACAACGCAACGTCGTGCTGGTTGGCGGAACCGGCACAGGCAAGACCCACCTGGCCATTGCCATCGCCAGAAGCTGCATCCGATCCGGTGCCCGCGGCCGCTTCTTCAACGTAGTCGACCTCGTCAATCGCCTCGAGACCGAGACCCGCAACGGACGGCAAGGACGGCTCGCCGAGCATCTGACCCGGATGGACTTCATCGTGCTGGATGAACTCGGCTATTTGCCCTTCGCCCAGTCCGGTGGACAGCTTCTCTTCCACCTCGTCAGCCGGCTCTATGAGCGGGCCTCCATCATCGTGACCACCAATCTCGCCTTCGGCGAATGGCCGAGCGTGTTCGGCGACGCCAAAATGACCACCGCGCTGCTCGACCGATTGACCCATCACTGCGACATCGTCGAGACCGGCAACGACAGCTGGCGATTCAAGAGCCGAGACGACGATCACGCCACCCGCGCTCGTCTCGCCTCCGCTATCCCGGCCAGCTCCGACGAGACGAGCGCTACCAGCAAACCCCGCCGCACGAAGGGGTCAAAATTGGACGCCGATGAGGGGTCAAATTTGCAGGCCGATTGACATCGACCTGCTCCGGCGTCATTGGTCACACCAGCAGGCTCGTAAAGAATGGTCTTGTGATCTCTGCGGCTGAGGGCTCCCTCTCATCTGAAGTGACGACGGAGACAAACTGGTGTTTGCAGTTCCAGCAGCGCCAAAGATCTTGAGCTTCATTCGCGTTGACGAGCTCGTGCCACTCAAGGGTCACTAATCCAGAACCACAGCGAACGCATTCTTTGTGATGCACTGTTGAGCTTGGGAGCATGTGGAACCTCTTTTCTTACACACAAGCGACGCGTACGGCAGAGGGGCAAACGTTGGTGGGCCATCACTTGTGCGACCTTGAGCAGCTGCGCTGGATCAGATGTCCACTCCAATGCTCGCGCCGGCAGCGAGAACTCGGTGAATGAGGGTCTTTTGCGCAAACGATACTGGAACCGGCAGCAGGCTGGAAGCCGGTCAAAGAGGGGCGCCTAAGCGGGTCACAGTGTCTTGAGGTATTCAAGCAACGCCTTTTTGTCCTGATCGCTCAAACTTGTCCCGTACTCGTGGCCGCATCGGCTATTTCCAGAGTTGATATTGCTGCAGTCCGTCACGGATAGAGTGTCGCTCAGCGGCTCCTGGGTAGCAGCAAGACCAACGTTTTCAATGTCGTATTTCCGTCCGACGCTAAACTGCGATCTGCGCTGCCCTGATGGCTTGAGCAATTCCGCCAGCGTCGGGACCGAGCCGTTATGGAGATAAGGTGCGGCGGCCCAAATACCCTGCAGAACACGGGCCTCGTAGGAGCCCCACGGAGGGAGCTGAGCGTGAGACGCTCGTTCTGCTCCCTGCCGCCTGGCCCTCTTGATTGCTTCCGAGGTGCTGACAGTATCGAAAGCCGTTAGCAGATCCTGCAGCGTTGGCGGTAGCCGCACCAGCCCCAGAGACTCCGGTGTGTCCGACGAGCCCGGATCTGGCGCCGCTGCCACCCGGGCATTGGTTGAAGGGGCGCCGCCGGCCAACAGGTGTTCCGCGATCGAACCAATGACCGAGGTCGCAAGAATGTTAAGAATCTCATCGTTCTCCTTTAGGGGGGCGGTCGCGAAGGGAATGTACGCTCCCTTCAGCACGCCCGTATTCGCTTTCCAGGCGAGGATGTCGTATTCTCGTGTATCGGTACCAACGTTCTGGACCGGAGTTCGCCATGTTTTGACAAATGGAAAGCGTTGCTCTCCGTCTTCTATCCCGTGGCAACCGCTACATCCCGCTTCAGCGGAATCCCTTTCAAAAATCGCTTTGCCGCGCGCGGCTAAAGCAGCGTCAATCGTCCAGGGCCATTTCGGAGGGCCGATCCGCTTCACCAGGTTTTCAAGCTGGCTCAGGCCGTCGAAATTGGTGGAATTATTGTCAAGAAAATTGATGATCGCGCCCTGGCGCTTCGGCTCGAACGTAGCGAATACTCCCAGAACCTCGCCAACGTTCCGAGCCAGCCCCAAGATGTCATTTCCATTTTTTGCGAAGCCAGGCCATTGCGTCTTATCTTGCCGCGGCGAATTCCAGAGGAATGGGTATCTCACGGGAGCGTCCGCGGTTTTCATGTTTCCCGGGATCATGAAGTCGGGCGGCGGGCCTATGTCCAGTCCGGATATGCGGTTGAAAATCATCCCCACAGCGTCCAGACGGCCAACTCCCCAGCCGGTCTTGGGCAGCGCGCGCACAATAAGCGTGTGAAACCGCAAGTACCACCCCTCGACCTGCCGACGAAGATCCGCAACGTCGGCCGCGTCCGGCGTTGTGGACCGCAGGACAGCTGCAGCAAACGGAGCGAACGAGCTGTCACTGGCAATCACGTCGCCCACAGCCTTGTCCAGATCGCCAAGCAATGCGTAGAAGTCTACAAACGCCGGACCGCCATCCACCCGATACATCTTGCCATCAGCTTCGATCTGGCGCGTGTGACAGGCTGAGCAGGTCATTCCGACGACCTGGAAGTCTTGAGGGCCAGAAGCGTGAAAGCCGACGGGAAGATTGGCCGTGTTTGCAGGATTCGGTAGATAGCCGTACCGTGACAAACCATCCGCGAGGAATGGCTGTCCGTTCCTTTGCTTCAGCGCCTGCATCCAAGACAACGTAATCAAACGCGAGCCCTGATCGCGCGAATAGAAGTCAGCTCTCGCTGCCGCGGTCCAATCCACACCCTGGTCAAGATAGATGGGATTGGCGTCGGTGCCTTGAGCATCCGATTTTGTCGTGACGACAAACGTTAAGGCGATCAGAAAGAGAGTGCGGAGCATCGTGTGTCCTACCGCTTCCATTGTCGCAACAGCCCGAGGCAACTTTCGCCGGAATCCGCGCCTTTTCCGGCAAACCTGGGCTTGCCTTTCGGCCTGCAGGTTCGGCCTGCAGGCCATCGGATCATTGGTTATCAAAGGGCGCTATCCAACAAACTTCAACTACCAAGTCTTGGGGGAAGCAACTGCATTCGGAAAACGATCATCGCGTCGCCCTGGATTTGTCGGAGGCATACAGGCGTGCGGCATCGCAATTGCGGAGCCTCACTGCCACATTGGTTCCGAGAGATCTTCCCGATGTCGATCTGGAATGGCGCAGGATCGACCAAAACGCTCTTCAAGGCGCCGCTCACTGATCGACAATCTTCCGGTGAGAACGACGTGCAAACTAGGCCGGTGAAGCGCGCGAGCAATGACTGACGGGCTAAAGAAACGTGAGGCGTGACCGTAAAGACTTGCTCAGCGAATTGAACAGGAATCGCGGCCGCAATCTCGCTGCCGAAGAGTTTGAAGCGGTCGCGAACCTCACGCTTCGCCGAGGAGTTCGGGAGCGTCAAGCTGGCCCACAGCTTCGCGGTCGGTTCAAGGTATTTGACGGTGCGTGTCGAAGGGCTCGACGGAAGGCAACTCAGCGGCACGGAGGGCTAAAAGGCGAAACAGTGACCGATATCCACGAAGAAGCGTATTCTGGAATGATACCGTTCACGCCGAGATATTTGATTTCCGCGGCCAGGTTCATTTTGCCCGCTTTGATGGCTGCACCTTCGTGAAATGCACCATCGTGCTTGATAGCAGCGCCGAACAACTCGCCTTCACCGGCTGCACGTTCAAGGACTGCAACATCGATCATATCGACGCAGACGAGGCTCGCGGAATTGTTGTCCGTGACAACGTTTTCGATCGCCCCATTGCGGAGCGTAAGGCCGATTTCGAACGACGCTTGGCTGAAGCGCTGAATCGGCGCCTAAAGTCCTAAACGCCGAACGCTTAGCCATGGAGCTTCACGCCACCAACGACATGCGGGGCGATCTCCGCGCCGGATCCATCAATTACCGCACTCGACTCGGTTACCATTGTCCGGGTCGCCCCGGCATAGGCTGAGGCCGGAGTAACTTAGTCGCCCGCGACCCTAGACCTCGCGGCACAGCTCCCCTACTCATTGGGGAGTACCGGAGTCATACGGATGGCGAAGGCGCGCCCCCTCATCCATACTTTGTCCAAGTCAGGATTTTGCATACACCCTCCTGGGCTAGAGCCAACGCCGTCCGCATGTATTTCAAGCGGGCGGCGTTGGGCTGTGGATCGACTGTAGCGCATGCGATTAACTGCGTGCGCCCTCTCTGTGGTCGCCGATCTGGTACGATCAGCGGCTATTTTTGGGCATCGTGCGCCGGTCATGCTGCTCACTGGGCGCAGGCGCAAGGGAACCATCCGCTTGGACGATCATCTTGCGCGAAAGAGGCGCGCCCGACAGCGGAACAGCCGATCGCCCGACCTGCGGCGGACATGTGCGAGCAAACGCGGCGATTAAGCGCTGGCGGTGACGAGCTCTCTCCACGGCCGTCTCGACCGCCTTCTCTTGGGCTCGCAGCGCGGCGCGGTATGCGCGTTTACGCTGGCGGTTCCATTCTTGCACGTCTGTCACAAGCCAAGCTGCCTCTCCGGCGGAAGTGCTCGCGCATGGAAGTTGGGCCGTTCCGCCCAACGGACGATCGTTGCAGGTGTAATCTTGAAGTGCGCGGCCAATTGAACCGCTGTCATGTAATTCCGGTCAGGTCGATGGAAGGCGGTCCGACGTCCGGGATGATGTTGTCATTGCTATCTGTCATCGCTCGCAGCCACCCTGACCAAGTCATCAACGAACAAAGCGCGATTGTCGAGCTTACCGTTCATCGGCTTGCCCTCTCATGAGCGAGGCTCCTGATGCGCCGCGTCGCAGATGATCTTGATCGACCTAAAGAGTGTAAGCGGATGTTTGCGTACAAGCTCTGTGCTCGTCTTCGCGAACTCGTCCGGGCCTCCTTGCTGGCGGACGATCTCCCGAAGTGCGGCCAGCTTCTCAGGGTCGGCGGAGCGAATAGCTGCCTCGAAAGCCGGTATAAATTCCAGCCTGTCCATTGCAACACATTCCTTATGAAGAAAGCTCCGGTTTTGAAGGCGGCCTTGGTGGCGGCCTGGTCGCCATAAGCTCCGCAATCGCGGCAAGTACGACGCTCGTATCGGCCTTTCCTTCGGACCATCCCTTCAGCGCCTCTATCGCGTTCTTTAAAGCCTCATCACGGGTCACGGAACAATCTCCACAGCCCCCCTGTGGCCGGCCGCGCGGCCTGCGACTCCGAAAGAACGCGCGGGCATTTGGAGACCGCCCGCGCGGAGTTTGCTACGTCAAGCTTGGTCCGTGTTGCGTGAAGATAAACAGCCAAGCCGATAAGCCTCTCAACAACTCGCATGCCACGGCACCGTGCAGAAGTAGAGCCAAACGGCGCGGTATCGACAGAGCACAGTGAGGCCGACGCGACGGAAAAGCGTGCGGGCGACTGCTGACGACCGCCCGCACGCCGTCGCACCTCAAACAGACCTGGCCCTCACGAGGGTCAATCAATAAGCGGCCAAGCCATAGACTGCTCAGCAACGCGCGTGCCAGACGACCGGAGAGTAAACGGCGCAATCCCGGTGCACTTCTCGTGCGACTTTCAGACATGCACGCAGTCAACCCGACGCCGTTTGAACGAAACCAGACGTGGCTAATGACGCCGAGAGGGCGCGGGGATTGGATGATTGCCATCGTGTATCGCGATCAGTTCGCCGGGCTCCAAACCGAGCTTTTGTAACTGCTCTTTTTGAAGCGGACAGTTAAGCATTCCGGCCCTTGCGCCGCAGTCGGCTATCGTCATCCTCACCGCTTCCGCCGGGTCAGCGACGGCAACCGCGTATACTACGTGTCTGAATTCTTCGTCGTCGCCATCTTCCTTGAAGACAGCAGCAGTCACTAACCAACCGTCCATCTTGCTGCGCTCCGGGAACGCGAAGTAGGCGTTGTCTTCACCTCATTGCATAAGTATTGCGACTACTATGATGCCGATGGAGACCAGGCCCATGAAAATCACGCAGCCTAGGTACGGTAGGTCGCCGCGCACTACACAGCTCCAGACGCGAGGACGGAGCGTGCACTCCGGGGACACGATCAACCTGCACAATTCGGCCCGCTGCGTTCGACAGCCTGACACGGCAATCCGAGTCCCAACAACTACTGGCTTGCATAGGTGCATGGCCCGGACGACAACGCCGCCCTAGCGAAGCTGGGCTTCAGCAACTTTGTCGAATTCCAAAGCGAACCCTGGATATCTGCAGCATTTGGATGCCGGACTGCCTCTGACTTTGAGGTAATCCTCGACTTTAGGACCAAACCGCGGCTTTATCTGCAGCACGTAGCGAATGTCGAATAGTAACTGAGCAGAGACCTCATTGGCTCGTTCGCGCAATTGACGCACGACGACGTCCAGCTCGAAACGGGTTTCCATCGGTTTCTCGATGACAGGAGGCTGCTTGCGGCCGCAAAGCGAATGACACCTCTCCAACGCCTTCCTCCGGAACGCAGAGGCGCGCTGAGCTTGGCGGAAACTCCCGGTCCTTCCAGGATCATCCGCCGCGAAGGTACGACTTCCAGCGCAAGCCGGCCACGATCGTCGGAACCGCGATTTGCGTTACTCGCTGTTTCGCAGGATTACTGTCCCGGTCGCACGTCTGTAGAGCGTGGCAGGTTTGTCTTGGGCCCTAACCCCTGCAAACGCATTATCGTCTGCTTGGCCAATTCCCCGTGGAGCCTATGGATCTTCTGAGAGCCAGCAATGAGAGTTTCATGAGTCTGTTTCAGGAAATCGGTTTGAAGCTCAAGAGCTTCGTAAAACGATCGCGCGCCCGCCAACTTCTCGAAAAACGACTTGGTGTGTTCGAAGGATTTTTTGACATAGTCAGCATAGGTTTTTGCGATTTCTTGATAGCTGACCGGCGTTGTTTCCGCTGATACGATCCGGCCGTTCGAAGAGGTGTCAGTCGAAGAGGTGTCAGTTGACGCGAACTGCGCGCCGATCTCCTTCGGCGTGTGCTGCAATTGATCTGGCGGCGGGCCCTCTTGTTGACCCGATTTCCGCCTCTGCTGTGCAGTTTCGTCGCTCTGCCGATCCGCGTTCGGGTTGCCCTTGCCGGATTTTCGTGGTGTCTCGCTCTGGTCTGGACTCATTGCTAAATCACTCCGTGGTTTGATATCAATCAAGTTGCAAACCTCCGCCATGCTCACGCTGGCATCATGATTCCGATCGGCTCCTTGTGCGGCGATTTGCTTCATTTTAGCGGACCTCTTCTACGCTGCCGCTCGGCCGGCTCCGAAAGCGGCGCGTCATAGTACGCCTGTCCTCATTGGACATCTCGCTCCCTCGCCCGCGCATTGCCGAAATCGCTCGGTCGTCCCACAGCAATTATCAACCGGGGTTTGCTCCCACTGCGATCTGCGAGAAGTTCCTATCCCTGAGAGCACTGGGAGTAAGGTTGGCATCGGCCGGTTCTCTCCAAGACCTCCCGACTTCGATCCACCTGCTTTTTCGAGCCAGCAAGGTGTCAAGCATCCTCCTCCAGCAATGCCCCAGGTTTGGGGGACCAAGTGCGCTACTTTCGAGAGCTTCGAGATAATGCGTTCGACGGTCTGTCCGTTCTGCGCTCGCCAGATCGATTTGACTTTATGGATGAGGGGATTGTCGTTGGCGCGAACACCGTTGCTTCTGAGGGCCGAGTCAGCCACACAGACCAGCAAGAGGCCGAGACAGAACCACAGCACGCGTTTTCTTGCCATTTTCACCTGCCGCCCGGATCCATCTGTTCTCTCTGTGAGGCACTAATCCTACGCGGATCACAAACACGCTGTTACGCAGCATTGAAAGTTAGCAGCGACGTGACAAGACGCCCGTCGGTATCGGCCGAGCAGACGCCGTCCTTGGCTTATGTCACGCGCCGCTAACCTCACTGGCCAGCCACGGCCTCAACTTGCGATGGTAGCCATGCCTGAGGGAGGGTGCCCTCGGCACGTCGAGGGTCAGCATTCTTCGTGCCAGGCAATAGTCGACAGTTCGTACCGTATTTGTGTTGGCTTTGTCTGCTTTGCGACTTACTCAGGTTGTGGTCCTTGCACTCAGGCCTGGCCGCGGCGGCGTCATGTTGACCTTATCCTCTCCGCAATCATCGACCCGTGCAAGCGACTCTTTCGCTGCAGCTCAGACATGGATGAAATCCCTTTGGCGCCGTCATCGACACTGTTTCAGTCGGCGCCGTTGCCGCAAGGCCGACGCGATCGAAGCCCGCACCAGCGAGGCACACCTTTTCTATCGCCATTGAGCATTCACTGCGCAATCTTCGTTGGCACACCCTTTGCTCGTCAAGAAATAGCAATAGTGGTCTTTGTGGAGGCCAAAGCTCCCTAATCAGTTGCTGCGGTCGAAAAGACAAGGTCGATTCGACGGCGGTGCTGAGCGCTGAGCGGGCCGATGCTTTGGCGCAGTTCGTCACACTTTCCAGATTGAGATGTGCTTGAGCTTATATCGAGAAGAAGTATCGGGTGAATTAAGACGTCGAGAACGAAGCCATTGTGATTGACAGCGCACCAGAGCCAATGTTGTCCGCCCGCGATCGAGAGCGCGCTGGCGGACGCGGTCAGAGAGCACGTTGCCGAATTTCCGTCCCCAGCGGCGCGTGGTTTCATAGCTAACCTCCAATGCCACGCGGCGACACTTTGTCGGGGAACGCATTCCCAGGCTCTCTGACGCGATTATATCGGACTCTAATCCCGCACAACCTTGACGCAAAAATGGCGACCAAAAGTAGCGCGCTGGCAAGCGCCCTACGCGCTGCGCAGGATTCTGTCTCGTTCACCGTTTCCCGCTTCTTCGCGATGTACTCGGCGATCTCGGCAAGATCTTCGCGCCCGGACATGTAGGCAGGGACCATGTCCTGCAGATGCGCCAGGATTCGGAAGAAGGTCGGACTGACGCAGGAGGGATTTGCCCTGCGCTTCTCTGTAAAGCTGGCCGATCCTGCGAGATCGGCAGCAAGGGCAATATGCTCCTGATCAGACCGAGCGCGCCTATTTGACGATTATCGACCGTGATCCGGTCGCGGTGGAGCGCCCGCTCCCGCAAGAGTGTGAAGCCGCCTGAGTGGCAGGCACAGCGGCCGACTCAGACACCCGGCAAACCATACATCCGAGCCTGCCGGCTATTTTTCGTTGACGGTCGAAGTGTGGCCATCGAGGCCGATCGCCGCGTGCTCGGCCTTCACGGCATAGCGCCAAACCAAATCGCAAGCGCGAAGACGACCAAGAGGGAGACAGCGATGATCGCTTCACGGGCCGACATTCGCTTCATGGGCGTACGCCTCTCCGCGGGGATCAAAGTCCCGGCAGGTTGCACACCCCCGCCGAGGGTTGCAACCTACCGAAAGCGGTAGACCGAGCGGACATGGCCCGCGCGGCCCAGCTAATGCTCAAATGAAAAAGGGCTTATACTGTTACTTCACCTTACCGCCTCTCGGCTCAATGTGTCGCAGCACGGATGCTCCGAGTTCCTGGGTTTGCTTGTTCGATAGCTTGCTCGGCGTGGCCGTCGCAACGCCTGCAAGGCGCTTGATCTTCGATGAAGTGATTGGGTGTACGGTCTTGAAGGGCGAGGTAGACGGTGGCTTTTTGGCCATCTGGCATTCTCCGACTGGGTTGAACGAATCGTCAGAGTATACCTTCTCGCGAGCACAATCGGCAGTCATCCCGCAGCGGCCTGCAACGACCGGGACCGGAAAAAGCCAATATGGCGTCGGCAACTCTACTGCCAGCATGCTGGGTCGGAAGGCGCGTTGCTCACTCTCGCACCCAACCCTCGGCTTGCCCGCGCCCTCGACTGTCACATATTGCGGGACGTTGTTGACCGCACCGAGACACTCACCGGCTGTGCAATCGAGCGCGCTTATTACGAAGCGGGTGACCCAAGGCGTGGCTGAGTGCAAGCGAGCCTTGGCCCTGGATCACAATCTGGCTGATGCTCACGAGATGATGGGCATCGCGAAATCCTGTATGGGTTGCAGCGCCGGTACCGAGTCGCACGTCAACGAAGCATTCACAATCGATCCGTCATTGAAGGGACCTAGTATATTAGCGGTCGGCAGATTGCTCGCAAGCAGCCACAAATTGATTGAACGAAGCCGCTGCCGCGGCGTAGGGGGCAAGGTGGCATAGATCGCCTCCTGGCTGAGAGGATGTGGGTGTTGGAGCCCACCCCCTCAGACAGGAGTATCGAGATGGCCGATTTGAGCCCTCTTCGCCGCCGCATGATCGAAGACATGACCGTCCGCAATCTGTCGCCGGCGACGCAAAGATCCTACATCAGCGCGGTTTCGAAGTTCAGCCGCTATTTTGGCCGATCGCCTGACCGGTTAGAGCTGGAAGACGTCCGCGCCTTCCAGGTGCATTTGGTCTCGACCGGCATCTCATGGCCGGCGCTGAACCAGATCGTCTGTGCGCTACGGTTTTTCTACGGCGTCACGCTCGGCGAGGCGCTCATCCCAGAGCGCATTCCCTATGCGCGAGAACCGCGCAAGCTGCCGGTCGTTCTCAGCGCCGACGAAGTGGTTCAGTTTCTTGAAGCGGTATCGAGCCTGAAGAGCCGCGCCGCGCTCACCACCGCCTATGCGGCCGGGCTCAGGGCCTCGGAGGTTGCGGGACTGCGGATCGAAGACATCGACAGCGCCCGCGGCGTCATCCAGGTGCGCCACGGCAAGGGCGCGAAGGATCGCAACGTGATGCTGTCGCCCCAGCTGCTGGGCATCCTGCGCACCTACTGGCGGCTCGCCCGGCCGCGGCTTTATCTGTTCCCTGGTCGTGACGAAGATCATCCGATCGATCAGACCGTGCTGCATGCCGCCTGCCGGTCGGCGGTGAAGGCTGCGGGCCTGACCACGCGCGTCACGCTGCACACGCTGCGCCACAGCTTCGCGACACATCTTCTCGAGAACGGAACCGATATCCGGATCATCCAGGGCTTGCTCGGGCACAATAATTTGTCGTCGACAGCGCGCTACACGCAGGTCGCCACCGATACGATCCGAGCGACGCAGAGCCCGCTCGATCGCCTGTCGCTGGAGGTGACGCCACCTGGATGACCCGCAGCGGGATGCGGGTCATGACCCGCTCCGACATCCGCTCCAACAGGCCCGCCATCGAGATTGCCGATATTCTGTGCGGGCATGGCGACGCCTATCGCCGTGTACATGCCGGTCATCTGGGGCGGGTCGAGCGGCGCGTGATGAGCGCGATCGTTGCGTGCCGGACCGAGGCGCTCGGCGGCCACATGCAGGCTTGCGACGACTGCGGCACGACACGCGTTGCCTATAATTCCTGCCGCAATCGGCACTGTCCGAAGTGTCAGGGGAGAGCCCGAGCCGCGTGGCTCGCCGCGCGTCAAGCCGACCTGCTTCCGGTTCCCTATTTCCACGTCGTCTTTACACTTCCCGCACCGATCGCCGCGATCGCTTTCCAGAACAAGGCCGTCGTCTATGCCATCCTGTTCAAGGCTGCCGCCGAGGCGATGACGACGCTCGCCGCCAATCCACGCCGGCTCGGCGGTGCGATCGGCGGCGTCGCCGTCCTCCACACCTGGGGACAGACGCTGATGCATCATCCCCACGTCCATTGCGTCGTTCCGGGTGGCGGCCTCTCGCCCGATGGCGCGCGCTGGACCGCTTGCCGACCGAACTTCTTCCTGGCCGTCAAACCGTTGTCCAGACTATTTCGCACACTTTTTCTCAAACGTCTGTCGGCAGCCTTCAACTCCGGTGCCTTGCGTTTCTTCGGCGATCTCGGAGCTCTGGCCGAGCCGGCTGCCTTTGCGGCCCACCTCGACGCCATGCGACGCATCAACTGGGTTGTTTACGCCAAGCGGCCCTTCGGCGGACCCGCACAGGTCCTGGCCTATCTCGGCCGCTACACCCATCGCGTCGCGATCGCCAACAGCCGGCTCGTCGCACTCGACGACGATCATGTCGCCTTCTCATGGAAGGACTATCGCCAAAACAGCGCGACAAAGATCATGAATCTCAAGCCCGATGAGTTCATTCGCCGTTTCCTGCTTCATACGCTGCCTGACGGCTTCCACCGCATCCGCCACTTCGGCTTCATGGCCAACCGCCATCGCGCTGCCACGCTCGCCCTTTGCCGCGAACTTCTCGATCATGAGCGAACAGCCCCAAACGATGGCCAGCCGTCGCCTGTGGATTCGGAGGCTCAAACCTGGGCCGAGGTTCCTGCCGGTCCCGATTGTGGTGGCGTCATGCGCATCATTGAGCGCTTTCGACATAGCTTCAGACGCCCCAGCCCTCGAACATCACCGTTCCGATGCGACACATCGTGAGCCAAGTCATGTCGTGCACGACGATCATCATTCGTCATTTCGCTCCCAGCGTCTCGATCATCGCGGACGATGTCGAATCCGTGCTGTCACACTGCGCGACAACAACCGTCCGATGCAGCAAAAGGCCTATCGCGATCTCAGGCGAAGCGCGTCTGATCTCAACTCTTCCAGGATGCGCACTCCTGTGTCTCTGCCTCACGCGCCGAGCCAGCAGATCGGGCATGGCGATCTCGAACAATCCCCATAGCTGCAAAACCGCGAATAGCCTCCCGCGCCTTCGTTCAATCCGGCTTCAATGAGGTCGCGTCATAAGCGCCTGCCGCGCCCTCGCGTGAGCGCGACCTCACAGAACCCTCCAGATTCCCGAATCGGATTTTCAATGATTCATGGGCGGTCGGCTTTTGGAGGGCCGACCATGGTGAACACGACGCCGAAGTGGGAAGACGAGCTTGGACGCTGGCTCAAGCCATTCCTGGATCGCTTGGGTCACAGGGCTCGGCGAAGGATGTGTCCGCTTTATATCTCGGGACTGATTGGACCAGGCGATCGCACGAGCATCCAGCGGATGGCGGCGCGTCTGGCACCGGGTGACTATAACCAGTTGCACCACTTCATCGCTGATGGCGTCTGGGATGCGACGCCATTGGAGTCGGAATTGCTGGTTTAGGCCGATCGCCTGGTCGGCGGCAAAGATGCGGTGCTGGTCATCGACGACACCGCGATGCCGAAGAAGGGCGATCGTTCGGTTGGTGTCGCTCCGCAATATGCCTCGTCTCTCGGCAAGACGGCCAATTGCCAAACATTGGTGTCGCTGACGCTTGCGCGGGGTGAAGTGCCGGTCATGGTGGCATGACGTCTCTTCGTTCCCGAGAGTTGGACGAGTAATCCGGTGCGTTTGAACCGCGCCGGTGTTCCAGTCGAGCATCGCGTAGCGCGAACCAAGCCAGAGATCGCGTTGGCCGAGATTGATCGCGTGATCGCAGCCGGTGTTCGCTTTGGCTGTGTGCTGGCAGATGCTGGATACGGTCTCAGCGCGCCGTTCCGTCAGGGGCTCACGACACGCGGCCTGGCCTGGGCCGTCGGTATCCCTCGTCACCAGAAGGTTTATCCGGTCCGGGTTAAACTGATCTGGCCGGTCGCCGGTCGAGGTCGTCCCCGCAAGCGGCACATTCCCGATGTATTGTCGACGGCGGCCGAAGACATGCTGGCCAATGCCAAGTGGCAAAATGTGAGTTGGCGAAACGGGACCAAGGGGAGGTTGGAAGCTCGCTTCGCCGCGGTTCGCGTGCGGACCGCGGATGGACCTCCGCAGCGGATCAAGGACATGGGCCAGCAGCATCTTCCGGGAGACGAAGCGTGGCTCATCGGTGAACACAGGGCGTCGGGAGAGACGAAGTATTATCTCGCCAATCTGCCGACCAAAACGGACCTGCGCACGTTAGCTGCCACGATCAAAGCCCGATGGAGTGGCGAACAGGCCCATCAGCAGTTGAAAGAGGAACTGGGGCTCGATCACTTCGAGGGACGGTCCTGGCAAGGCCTCCATCGTCATGCTCTTATGACCATGATCGCTTACGCATTCCTCCAGTATCGCCGTCTCGCACAAGCGGGGCGGAAACAAAGAATCAGCGGTCCTCCGCCTCAACCGAGCCTGCCGGCCGTGCGCCAAACCATCGTCGAACTCATCGTTCGACCACGACCTCAGCGATGCCCGTACTGCAGAAGACAAATCGGCGAAAAGCAACGGCGTGAATAAATCTGCCAAAGTAGTGCTAGGAGCCCGTCCAGATATGTTTTCGTGACGGGCATTTGTTGTAGAGTAGCAGGCTCAGGCTGCGTTTGCGAGGTTGAACAGCTTGAGGAGGTTATGGACGGTGCAGATCATTGTCCACTCGGCGCGCACTTTCTCGATGCCCCGCAACAGGAACTGGCGGAAGCCTCTTGCCTGTTTGATCTGTCCGAACACCGGCTCCACCACTGCTTTCGCAATCGGTAGGGTGTTTCGAAGCCGCCATCGTCGATCTTCTTTCGCATGGCCTGTGTCAGCGGGCCGCCGACTTTTCCGTTCGCTACTGTCGGGTGCTTGGCGCGTCCGGGCGCGACATAGCCATCGATGCTGCGTGTGTCGAGCGCTTCGAGATTGGCTTCGCTGCAGTAGCCGAAATCCGCTGAGGCCTGCCGCGGCTTGCGGCCAAGATTGCTCTCGATGGCCTCGATCAGGGGCACCAACTGGCCCTGATCGCTGCCGTGCTGGGTCAGTTCTTGCGCGACAATGATCTGGGCATGTGCATCGACGGGCCGCCTGGGCATTATAGGCCTGAACGAAGCTATCCTTCGACTTCATGATGCGGCTTTCCGGATCGGTGAAGTTGCGTTGCGCCTTGGGATTGGGTTCCTCCGATGGCAGCGCCGCCGGTTTGCCCGGCTTCTTGCGGCCTTCGGCCTGGCGCTGCTGTTCCTTTTCGGCCTCGATGCGGTGCTCTTGCTCCGCCGCCAGTTTGGCGTCCGCTTCCAGCGCCGCCATCGCTTGCTGGATCTTCGCCAGCAGTTTCTGCTTGTCGACGGTCCAGTCCGGCAGTTCGTCGCTGTTGCCGAAAGTCTCATCCTCCGAGGCATCCGCCGCCTCGGCGGCCGCCAGCATGCGAGCGACCTCGGCCTTCAATTCCGCCTCGCGCTTCTTCATGCGCTCATAACTCATCGCCTTGTGTTTCGACGCGTTCGCCTTGATCTTCGTACCATCCAGCGCGACATGACCGAGCTTGACCAGCCCGGCCGTCTCGCACAACTTCAGAACCTGCACGAATAGCGCGCCGAGCGCCTTCAAATGTCGCTTGCGAAAGTCGCTGATCGTCCGAAAATCCGGCGCATCCAGCGCCACGATCATCACAAAATCGTTCCGCTCCCGGCAGGCCTTGGCAATCCGACGCGACGAATACAGCCCACTCGCATAGCTATGCAGCAGCAGCGCCACCATCATCCGCGGATCAAACGGCGGCTGCCCAAGCCCGCTCACATAGCTGCCCATGATCTCCCTGAGATCGAGGCTCTCCCGCACCAGATCAACCATAAACCGCGAGACATGGCCTTTCGGCACGAAGTCCTGCACATTCGGCGGCAGAAGCAGCGTCTGATCGACGTTCCAAGGCCGAAAATACTTGCTCATCGCCCAATGTTGAATCAGACCCGACCAGATTTGAACAGCGACTATCCAGACAAGCTCCTAGCTAGGAGCCTTGCTCATCTCACGCATACGTGCGGCGAGTTGTCGTACTTCGTATGCAATGTCGAGCTCGCGACATCGTTGGCGGGCGCCGAACAAGTGTTGGCTTGCTTTCAGACAGAAAGCATCCACCGTGCGTGCCCCTTGCGCCGTGCGTCAAGTTTACTGCGCCTGCGCGGACCGTCAGGTGATTGGCTCGGTTTTTGCTGCACTACTTGCCAACAGCCTGCAGTTCCTCTGCTTTGTCGGATTGTCCACTGAAGCTCACTCATCTCAATAGAGACTCCGGTCAAAAGCACTCCGAGCCGCCAACTGAGGCGGCTTAGCTTCGAGGGGAAGGAAGTTGAGATCAAGGCAATCAGGAATAGTGACGAAGTGGGTCGCCGATCGCGGCTTTGGGTTCATCAAGCCCGACTCAGGGGGCGACGATGTCTTCCTGCATATTAAAGCGCTGCCACTCGGCTCGGAGCCTCAGGAAGGCACGCGCGTAACCTACGATGTCACCAATGACGCCCGCAGCGGTAGGTCGCGGGCGGTCAACGTGCACACACGGTCGCAGTGAGATAGCAAAAACACGCTGATGCACAACTAGTCCCCAGCTGGAAGTTTATGATTTAAAAACCAAGAAAATCGCAATGACGGCCACAGCCGTTGCAGTTCACGCGTTACTCGCCACGCCCGGCCAGGCCATTGAAACCTACGATATCAGGGATTCGAACGGTGTGCCGTTCATGCGGGTGCGGATATTCGGTACCGGCGACGGCCCTTACTGTTGCGGTGAAACTAGGAAGCCTGAGGCTTCACTGCGCAATCTGTCGCGAGGGGAAATAGATCAATCACTGGCGGCAATTCGGGATTGGGCTGAAATCATCAAGGTCGTACATGGTCAATCGCCGGCCAGTGTCAATATCGGCGGGTTTCTCGATAACAACGCACATGCCTCTATCCATACGTCCAGCGATATACAGGGTGCCGGCACCAAGGTGCAGGCGGCACTCACCGGTCAGGATCCGGGCAAACCGATCTATGGGGCGCATGGCATGGCATGATAACAATCGGCGAGATGGGTGTTTCATCCGAGGCATGTATCCCATCGCAATTGTCGATGACGCCGCAGGCGAATCTGACAGCCGTTGTGTTTCACGAGGGCGCACATCAGCTCGGTATCGGCAGTAGTATTTTCGCCTATTTTGCACACTCACCGTATTTCCCTGACGCGATAAATGCTTGGACGAGCCATTTGTACGATGACAATGGCAAGCAGGCTAAGCCGGGACAGGCGATTTATTGTTCCGGCTGCGCGAACTCGCCAGCTGACGAGGTTTTGATCTGTGGCACGATCAAGGCTATTTCGCCGGGAAGCATGTGAATGAAGTGCTAGCCGGTGGCCATGCCCGGCATTCCGGTGCGAGCGATGAGGGAGAATGGTCAGCCGGATATACCGTTCGCGTCGCATACCGAGCATAAGAACAGTTTGATGAGCCACCAGAGATACCGGAACTACACCTATCTGATGGAGGCGGAGATCGCAACGTTGCAGGATCTCGGCTACATCATCGATCAGCGCAATTTCTTCAGTTACTCCATCTACGGCAACGGCCAGACTCTGGTGAATGATGACCCCTTCTTCGCCCGTAACGCTGACGGCACCGCCTATCTCGCGAATACCTACAACACGGCCACGCTCGGACTAGGATTGCACGTTTATGGCAGTAGCAACACCGTGGTTCAGCGCGCCGACCTGCTTTCAGGCGGAGCCGGGGGCTCTGGCATCCGTGTCGATGGCGGAAACAATTCGATAACAATCCTGCCCGGGACCCGTGTCTATGCGGACGGCGCCTATGCGCGCGGCGTCATGTTCGCCTATGGCAAGGATCACACATTCACCCAGCGTGGCAACGTGCAGGCTCTCGGCGAGGCAAGTTTCGACTTTGGCAACAACCCGCTGGCAATAACTTCGAATATCGTGGCTTGTATATTCGCACGATGGACAGCAAGCCGGCCCCGATGCTCGACGAAATCCACGGTCCGATCGTCAGCACGTTCGACCTGACCGGACGTCTGGCTGGCAGTTATGCAGCGATGTACATGTCAGAGAATGGTTATGCGAGCCAGATCAATGTGATGCATGGTGCGGCGCTGTCAGGGACATTTCAGGAGCAGAGCCAAATAATCAGGAACGCCATCGGGAGGCCGGCACCCAACGCGCCGCCGATCGTCAACGCAAACGCCGAAATCAAATTTGCATCGGCCTGAGGCTCACGCCCAGACACGCCGTTACTCCACGAGACCCCACGGGCATCGCGTTCAGCGCTGGCAGGTGAGCGAACCAGTGCTTTGGCAGCATCAACACGCGACGCTTTCTCAGCTCGCCACTGGTAGTCGTCAGCTAGGGCTTTAAGCTGACCCGCAATCGCTCGGTCGGTCATGGTTTGGGCAGCGCGGAGCAAAGTCTATGCGGTTTGTAAGTATTCCTTGCCTCGTTGTAAGCTGAAGCTCCCGCCCACGCTAGGTATTCCGCGCCCGCATCTGTCAGATAAACTTGGCCATCCAAGCCAATCACCGCATAGCCTACCGCCAGCGCGCTCCACATCGGCCCCCAGGACAAGGAGATCATCTCGAACAGCAATCCGGTGAAAATGGTCATGCGACGCGGCTCTCCTTGTGTCTGGAACATCACAGAGCCCTCGCGCGGTTCTCAGGCGCCTGGTCTAAGGCGATGTGGCGCCAGGGTAGCCAACCGCGGTCACTTGCCCGGCGCGTTCTGAAGCGATCGAAACACTACTTGGAACAAATGGGGCGCCATGAGTAGTACCGGACGAGACCACACGTGCCATCACAACCTGCGCATCGCGCGGCTCTACCAGATCCAAGATTATCGGAGCAATTGGGCATTGTAGTCTCCTCTTGGTATTATCGTCCCTGTTCGTCGATCGTCCGTTTTCACCTCCTACTTCATGAGCCTGTCCGCTTTTCCAACGCTGCAGCCTAGGACGATTGCGATCAGAGACTCAATTGAACGTAGGTAATCGTCGGGCATCCAAGGGGGCCACGGAACGATACGAAGGTTTACGGCGCGCGCCCTTAAAACCGACCATTTCCGCAATGGGGCGTAAGCGCCACGCTGAGCCGCTCAGGCAGCGTGAGCTATGCGGGAACCTGGGTGATGACGGAATGAGAGCTTGCGCGCCACCTCGGACACCTGGGCACCAGGTAATCGCGCGGCCGGTGCCGATCTGAAGATTTACATCGCGACGTGGCCGATCGACTCCGCTGTGGCCACGATGGGCTTGCGGCGAAGGTGCGGGAGATGCTTCGTCTCGACCCGTTCAGCGGCGCAGCCTTCGTGTTCCGATCGAAACGAGCCCAACGCCCGACATTCTGCATACAGTCTTCGAAGCGCGACAATTGCATATCCGTGGCTTCCCCGTTTTGGACGAACGCTTCAAGTCGCACCGTTCCGACGCGGCAAGGATTTGAAGTGCATCTACACGGAGGAACGCCGTGGGTTTATTCGTGAGGTACCCAACTGGATGTTCGACAAAAGCTATTGCTCCGGCATGGCGCTTGGACCGCCGTGGGTCAGTATTGAGGGGCTCAACGAATTTGCTGCTGTTCTGAAGCTTCTGGGCGCGACTCAGGCGTCGGGCGCACAATCCCGTCCTTCTTTGAAGAGGGAGAAAGGACGTGCGGAGAAAAAGCCAATATCGCGAGCCGATGCAACTGGGTCTGGATCTGCGTCTTCGGATTCCCCAGAACCCGCTGGGCGCCAATCCCAAAGGTCTGATCGAGGCGCTCGCCGATCTGTTGCTGGAAGCGGCTGGCGTCGAACCCGCTCAGATGTCGGGAGGTGACCATGAGTGTCAAGACCACACGTGATCACCTCGACCGCGCCGCCGTCGTCTATGTTCGCCAATCGACAATGTCCCAAGTTATGGGGAATCTCGAAAGCCAGCGGCGGCAATATGACTTGGCGCAGGCCGCGGAAACCGCCGGATTTAAGTCGGTGGCGGTAATTGACGATGATCTTGGCCGCTCAGGCTCTGGCAGCACTCAACGGCCCGGATTTGAGCGGCTTGTGGCGATGGTTTGTTCGGGTAACGTCGGTGCCGTTTATTGCATTGAGGCGTCGCGGCTGGCGCGCAATGGACGCGACTGGCATCACTTGATCGACCTATGCGCCCTCGCGGGCGCGTTGGTCATTGATCCCGACGGCGCCTATGATCCGCGGCTTGTCAACGACCGCCTGCTTCTCGGACTGAAGGGAACGATGTCGGAGTATGAGCTGAGCCTGCTTCGCCAACGTGGAATCGCCGCTCGGGACTCTAAGGCCAAGCGCGGCGAGTACCGCTTCATGCTTCCACCTGGATTTTGTTGGAGTGAACTCGGCAAGATCGAAATGGATCCCGACGAACATGTGGCGGGATTGGTTCGACTCGTCTTCACGAAGTTCCGCGAGCTCGGTAGCGCCCGGCAGGTCTTTCTTTGGCTGCGTGCTGCCGACATCAAAATGCCTGTGGTTCTAAAAAACGTTCAAATCTACAAGCTCAGCTGGAAGGCGCCGGCCTATCACACGGTGATGCAGATCCTGCACAATCCGCTCTATGCTGGCGCCTATGCGTTTGGCCGAATCGCCCAGAAGACACGGATCGTGGACGGTCGCGCCCGCAAGGTCAGCGGGTTCAAAAAGCCGCGGGAGGAATGGAATGTTCTCCTGCGCGACAATCATCCCGGCTATGTCAGCTGGCAGGAGTATGAGGACAATCAGAGGCTGCTGCTGGAAAACGCCCACATGAAGAAGAACTGCTCGCGAAAATCGGCGCGCGGGGGACGCGCACTTCTGACCGGATTGATGCGGTGCGGCCATTGCGGGCGGATGATGCGTGTGTTCTACGGCCAGGCCAAGGGGAATGCCCATCGTTATCAATGCCGCGGCGATGACGCCCATGTCGGCGCTGGCCTATAGCGCGACAATCAGGATGAGAGCGGCGCGTCAATCAAGATGAGACGAGGCGGCCGAGTCAGGAGATAATTGACGCTGGCCGCCTACTTGGCAAGCGTTGATTGACGCTGCGCGACAATCAAGCGGCGCTGCCAGCGTCAATCACAGTCTTGTCGAGTTCGTTGGGGGTCGTGTGAACAGGTGGCCGGCCTGGACCGCGCTTGCGATCGAGGGCAACTTTTCGACGGTAACTTTCGACGTTCATCTCGAGGATCGTGGCGTGGTGGACCAAACGATCGATGGCAGCCAACGTCATTGCCTGGTCCGGGAAGATACGCCCCCATTCGCCAAATGGCTGATTGGCCGTGATCAGCAGCGAGCGTCGTTCGTAGCGGGCGGCGATCAACTCGAACAGCACACTGGTTTCCGCCTGATCCTTGCTCACATATGTGATGTCGTCGAGGATCAGGAGGTCATAGCGATCGAGTTTGGCGATCGCGGACTCCAGCGCCAGCTCGCGCCGCGCGACCTGCAGCCGTTGCACCAGATCAGTGGTGCGCGCGAAGAGAACGCGCCAACCGTTCTCGACGAGAGCCAGGCCGATCGCCGTGCCGAGATGGGTCTTGCCGCCGCCCGGCGGGCCAGCGTCATAATGCCGGGTGTCTGGGATCTGAGGTTGAGATCCTCTACCCATTTCATCCGCGATGTGGAGCGTTAGTCGTCGTTGTCGCCCGCAAGCGGCTCGGGAGTGAGACGCATTTTGTTATCAGACAACCTGATGCGACGTTAACGCTTCTGCCGGCATGGATGACGGCCCCCGCCGCCGCTTCCTTCCGACTGACGGCTGATCCGCGGCTTCCGGTGGATCGTCTGCTGGAGGCGCGCGTTCTTGCCGACGCGGTCTTAGCCTCCTCTCCCAGGGAATCGTCCCAATCGCGAGGAGGCGGTCATGGCGGACGCATCACGTCGTCAGGGGGATCTTTTCGGGAGCCCTCCAAAATACAGCAGCATTCCAATCGAAGCCCACCAGCAAATGTTGGAGCTGTTGAAGGAGCTTCTGACCGAAGCACTCACCGACAGCGCGGTCGACGCAAACGACGTGAACCGGGAGGACAGCGGTGAGCAAGATCACGCCTGAGCACCTTGCTCGCCAGGCCGTCGTGTACGTTCGTCAGTCGACGGCCGACCAGGTTATCAACAACCGAGAGAGCCAGCGCCGCCAGTACGGCTTGGCCGACCGTGCGCGGCAGCTGGGCTGGAGCGAGGTGGTCGTGATCGACGATGATCTCGGTCGCTCTGGTGGCGGCACCACGCGTCCCGGGTTCGAGAAGCTGCTTGCCGCCATTTGCGAAGGGCGAGTTGGCGCTGTGGTCTCGATTGAGGCCTCTCGGCTGGCCCGCAACGGCAGGGATTGGCATACGCTCCTGGAGTTCTGCGGGCTCGTCGGAACACTGATCGCCGATGAGGACGGCGTCTATGATCCGCGCCACCCCAATGATCGCCTTCTGCTCGGCATGAAGGGCACAATGAGCGAGATGGAGCTGTCTATCTTTCGGCAGCGCTCGCTTGAAGCCTTGAAGCAGAAGGCCCGCAGGGGGGAGCTCTTCCTCAACGTTGCAATCGGTTATCTCAAAGTCTCCCACGATCGGATCGAGAAGGACCCTGATCGGCGCATTCAGGAGGCGCTCGCACTCGTGTTCACCAGGTTTGCTGAGATGCAGACACTTCGCCAGGTCCACCTGTGGTTACGGCAAGAACGAATCACTTTGCCCGCGGTCAGCCATGGCCCCGAGGGTCGCCACGTCGAGTGGAAGTTACCAGTCTACAATACGATCTATCACATCCTTACCAATCCCATCTATGCTGGCGCCTACGCCTTCGGGCGCTCGGGCAGTCGGGTGACGATCGAGGCCGGCCGCAAGAGGATCGTGCGGGGCTTCCGGCGGGAGCGCAGCGACTGGGAAGTTTTGATCAAGGATCACCATGAGGGCTACATTACGTGGGCGGAGTTCGAGAGGAATCAGCGCTTGATCACCGATAACGCCAATGGGAAGAGCTTCATGAGTCGTGGCTCGGTCCGCTGCGGCGAGGCCCTTCTTGCAGGGCTCCTTCGTTGCGGTCACTGCGGTCGCAAACTTCACGTTGCCTACAGTGGCACGCACGGCACTGTTGGGCGTTATCATTGCCGCGGTAGCCAGATCAACCATGGCGGAGATCCGTGCATCTCATTCGGCGGCCTGCGCGTGGATCGCGCAATCAGCGCGGAAGTCATCGCACGTTTGCAGCCGCTCGGTGTCAAGGCTGCGCTGGCTGCCATGGAGGCTCGCGGCCGTGAGCACGCCGAGAAGCTGCGCCAACTTGAACTGGCTCTGGAGCAAGCGCGCTATGAGGCCACTCGTGCTCGTCGGCACTATGAGGCCGTCGATCCCGACCATCGCTTGGTAGCTGGCGAGTTGGAGCGGCGTTGGAATGAACGCCTGCTGGCTGTCCGCGCGCTCGAGGATGAGCGCGGGGCGTTTTTAGCCAAGCCGGAGACGACTCTGAGCGAGGCGGATCGCGAGCGGTTACTCGCGCTTGGCTCCGATTTGGAGCGAGCCTGGAACAGCCCTGGGGCGACGCCTGCGACGCGCAAGCGGATCATCCGAACTGTGATCCGCGAGATCGTTGTGCGCGTCCACGATGAGGCGATCGAGCTTGTCATCCACTGGCAGGGCGGCGATCATACAGCACTGAAGACCAGGAAGAACCGTACGGGTCAACACCGCTGGAGGACGTCCGCGGATGCCATCGATCTCGTGCGTGTTCTGGCACGGCAGATGCCCGACAACACGATCGCGGCAGTCCTCAACCGGGCCGGCAAGTCGACGGGGCGGGGTAACAATTGGACCCGCGCCCGCGTTTGCCACTTGCGCAACCAGCAGGCTATCGCGCCCTACCGAGAGGGCGAACGCAAGGAGAGAGGAGAAATCACTCTGGATGAAGCCGCCGCAGCCTTGCAGGTCAGCCCATCGACGGTTCACCGTCTGATCGCGGAGCAGAGCTTACCTGCGCACCAGCTGTGCAAAGGCGCACCTTGGGTGATCAAAGCGCTTGATCTGGAGCAACCCGAGGTCAAGAAGGCCGCGCAGGCGCGACGCTTCCGGCGGCCGCCGTCCGACGATCTGCGCCAAAGAGAGCTTGAACTATAACGGCATAGCGAGGTGAGCAGTATGAATCGGACTCGGGTGGACCGAACAAGAGCAAATTGGCGCCGGCCTTCAACCAGGCGTCGCCAGCGGCGAGCGCCATCGCCTGTGCCTTTGATAGCATCGGCACGCTTTCGAAGTCGAAGGTGGCGAGCGTCTTGCCGGCGGGCAAACGCGCTTCCACCATGTGTCGCTCGATCCGACGGCGGGTGCGATCGGCCGCCTCGTGCTCGGCAAGGGCGGCGAGGAAGCGGGCGGCAGGCCACCCTTCCTTGTCCGACTGTGCGGCGAGCTTCGGCCAGATCGCCTTGACGCCCGGCAGGCGGAGCTCATTGAGAAGCAGCTCGACACGGGCAGCATCGACGGAGGTAGCGATACCGGTCATGCTGCCTCTCCCAGGTTCGAGCGGCCCGACATGACGCTGACGGAGGCGAGTTCATCGTAGACGTCGAGCGGCGCCAGCTTGACGGCGACACGCGGGATCGAGGCCGCCTCGGGTCGGAAGCGGTCGCGCAGCGCGGCAAGATCGGGTAACTGTCCGGCGTCCAGATCCATCGCGATCACCTCGGCGAGTTCTGCTTCGCAGGCGCGCTCGTGAGCCAGCGCCAGAAGCTCGACCGTCACCTTGCAGGCGCGCCGGTCATCACCATGCTCCCGCAAGGTCTCGAACAGACGTTTGTAAGCTGCACGCGGGAAGAGTTGGTCGCGATAAACGAGATTGAGGAGCGCCATCGGCTTGCGCCGCAGGGCATGGATGACGTGCCGGTAATCCACAACATGACCGCCCTGGCTCTCGGACACAGGCCGACCGCGCCGCAGCGTCACGACCGGCGTGACGCCAAGGAAGCATTCGAGCCGGTCGTCGAAGATGCGCACACGCAGGCGATGGCCGATCAATCTTGAAGGCACGGTGTAGAATACGCGCCGCAGGATGAAGCCGCCTGACGACGTCACCGGGATCACTTTCTCCTCGAAGTCGGTCGTGCGGCCTTTTGGCAGCGGCGCCAAGGCCTCCTTCTCGAGCGCGATCGGCTTGGCGAGGTTGGCGTTGCGCCGGCCGACAATCTCGTCGACAAAAGCCCGGTACGCATCGAGACTGGCGAACTCGCGCGTCCCCCGCAGCAACAGCGCATCTTCCAGTGCCCGCTTGAGATGGCCGTGCGCGCTCTCGATCGAGCCGTTCTCATGTGCGATGCCCGCATTGTTGCGCGTTGGCGCCATGCCATAGTGGCCCATCAGCCCGGCGTAGCGCTGCGTCAGATCCCCCCGTGCGTCGGCGGCCAGATTGCGGAATGCTGCCGACAGGCTGTCGCTGCGATGCTCCCGCGGCACGCCGCCAAGCGCCCACAGCGCGTTCTGCAAGCCCTCCGCCAGGGCGACGAAGCTTTCGCCGCCGAGCACGACATGGACATGCTCGAAGCCGGAGAACGCCAACCGGAAGTGATAGAGCCGGTGATCGAGCGGCTCACCCGCGATGGTAATACCGAGCGCGCTCACGTCGGTGAAGTCGGACAGACCCAGGCGGCCGGGCTCGTGCTGCTGGCGGAAGATCACGTCCTGTTCGGGGCCGTTGAGCGCCCGCCAGGCGTTGATGCGCCGCTCCAGCGTGCGGCGGATGTTCGGGTTCAAGTCATGATGCCGTCGGCGCAGCTCGTCCAGCACGCCGATCACGCGGATGCCGGGCGCAGCCTTCAGGATCGGAACGATCTCGGCGTCCCAATACTGCCCGAGCGGATCGGACCGGCGCCGGCCCCTCGGCGTCTTCTTCTGCGATGGCGGGCGACAATCGCCCTCGATTCGATACGCGCTTGCCTTCGAGAACCCCGCCTTGGCCGCGGCGGCCTCGGGGGACAGTGTCAGTCGGTACGTCATGTACAGCCTCATCTGGTGGTCGGTGATGTGGAGGCCAGGCAAGGCATCGATTCCCTCTTGTCGAGACGAATCAACAGCTTGCACCAGCCGCACCCGGCCGCCAGACGGGTCCAAAAACGCGCGACGCCGATGGGGACGGTCCTCCGGTCGGGCTGCGCCCTCCCTTCGGTCCGTCCCCATCGGCGCAGTCTCACCTTGATTGTCGCTGGAGTCTCACCCTGATCGCCGCCGCGCACTGGCCTATGTATCGGCATCGGCGGGGTGCGGGTCGATCGTGCGGTCGCGCTGCAAATCCTTGAGGCCGTCTCCGATCGGGCTGTTGAAGCAGCGATATTGGCGTCCGACCAGGTTGAGCGCTCAAGACAAGAGATCATCACGGCCGTCGAACGGGAGCTTGAAGTCGTACGCTACGAAGCGTCTCTTGCGGCACGCCGATACGAGCTTGTGGATCCGGCCAAGCGCCACGTTGCCCGCGAACTCGAGGCGCGCTGGAATGGCGCATTGGAGCGGGTTGCCGAGCTTGAAGGTCGTATAAAGGAGCTGCGCACCGCATCGGCGGAAAGTCCCAAGATCGACCGCGCCCTGCTTCTGCAACTTGCGCATGATCTTCCGCGGGTTTGGAATGCACCGTCCACGGACACGCGCACCAAGCAGCGGCTGGTTCACATTGTGGTCCGAGAGATTGTTTGCGATCTCGATGAGGACACCAACGAGGCCGTTCTGCTCATCCACTGGACCGGCGGCCGGCACACGGAGGTTCGCGTTGCTCGCGTTAAGACGGGCCGATATCCGGGCGACATGGCACCGACTGCCGTTGACGCACTTCGTAAACTCGCTGGTCATTGGCCTGATCGAGAGCTCGCCGTGTCGCTCAATCGGATGCGCTGCAAGACCGGCGACGGCGAGACCTGGACGACTGTTCGCGTGCGGGAAATGCGCGAACGCCTGGGCTTGCCGGAATACGACCCCGCATCGTCCGACGGCAAAATGATCAGCCTTGCGAAGGCTGCGGCACACTTTGGATTTTGCGTCGGATCAGCAAAGAGCTTGGTGCTGAAGGACATCTTGCCGGCCACACAAGCAATCAAGGGCCCGCAATGGTTGGTTCCTGTCGACGCGCTGAGCTCGGAAACAGTACGTATAGCGGTGCAGCGCGTGATCGAGCGTCGGCCGAGAAACTACATTGATTATCAATATGATAGAATGATCCGCCTACCCGGCATCTGACAAAGGGACGTACAATGAAACGAGCTGTCGGCGCTTGGAGCGGAAGACATAAAGTCCGCCGTCGAACGGATCGGCTCCAAAGGCCTCGCTCACCAGCATCGCCAGCGAGTCCATGCCGCGGCGGAAATCGACCGGCTGCGTCGCAATCCAGATCGACAACCCAGCTCGAAGCCCGATCATCGACCAACCGTCCCGACCGCCGCCAGCACCTCGCACAGTGCCTCCCGGTCCACTGTCCCCCTGACACGGATGCGAATCGCGCCGACCTCGATCTCGATCGCCGCCTGCTCCTCACTCGGGCGCCCACAGCCGGTGATCGCGACCGGCACAAAGCCAGGTGGCATGCCTCTGTCCCCGCGCTCGCGACCTGCGCCCGCGTAGCCTGGCGACGCCAGAGAAACAACAGGCTTGGACTGATGTCGTGTCGCCGCGCCACTGCGGACACGCTTGCACCCGGCGCAAAACTCTTCGCAACAATCGCCGCCTTCGCATCGGTCGACCAGCGCCGACGTCGGCCCGTCCCGGTGATGATCTCGACACGCTGCAGCGTGTCGGCGCCGTGTTCGAGGATAGGCATATGCCTATCCTTATCGCTATCCTTACGACTATCCTTTGACATTGTGACCTCGCGACAAACCATTCCGCGAGATCTTCCTAGCCGACCAGATCAACCCTCAGCGCGTGGTCTCCGCATGACGCTCACGTTGAGACGCTGCGGATCCACCGGCAGCAGGTGAGCGCCTTCATGCTCAAGCATGGCCGCAGCTACCCCCGCAAAAAGGGCTGGACGATGCGCTATTTGCGTTGGCTCCAGGAACAACAGTTCGACCACCCCGCACATCAGATCGCGCTACAAGAAATGGTCGAAGCAGTTCGCGTCGCCAGGGACCGGGTCGACCGGCTCGACGGCAGTGGGCGCCATATCCCCCGGATATCGGCCCGTCTTAACGTGAGCAACACGAACCTCCGTGTGCCGGCCGCCGGTCCAGTGGATGAGCAGAACGGCCTCGTTGGTGTCCTCATCGAGATCGCAAACAATCTCTCGGACCACAATGTGAACCAGCCGCTGCTTGGTGCGCGTGTCCGTGGACGGTGCATTCCAAACCCGCGGAAGATCATGCGCAAGTTGCAGAAGCAGGGCGCGGTCGATCTTGGGACTTTCCGCCGATGCGGTGCGCAGCTCCTTTATACGACCTTCAAGCTCGGCAACCCGCTCCAATGCGCCATTCCAGCGCGCCTCGAGTTCGCGGGCAACGTGGCGCTTGGCCGGATCCACAAGCTCGTATCGGCGTGCCGCAAGAGACGCTTCGTAGCGTACGACTTCAAGCTCCCGTTCGACGGCCGTGATGATCTCTTGTCTTGAGCGCTCAACCTGGTCGGACGCCAATATCGCTGCTTCAACAGCCCGATCGGAGACGGCCTCAAGGATTTGCAGCGCGACCGCACGATCGACCCGCACCCCGCCGATGCCGATACATAGGCCAGCGCCGACATGGGCGTCATCGCCGCGGCATTGATAACGATGGGCATTCCCCTTGGCCTGGCCGTAGAACACACGCATCATCCGCCCGCAATGGCCGCACCGCATCAATCCGGTCAGAAGTGCGCGTCCCCCGCGCGCCGATTTTCGCGAGCAGTTCTTCTTCATGTGGGCGTTTTCCAGCAGCAGCCTCTGATTGTCCTCATACTCCTGCCAGCTGACATAGCCGGGATGATTGTCGCGCAGGAGAACATTCCATTCCTCCCGCGGCTTTTTGAACCCGCTGACCTTGCGGGCGCGACCGTCCACGATCCGTGTCTTCTGGGCGATTCGGCCAAACGCATAGGCGCCAGCATAGAGCGGATTGTGCAGGATCTGCATCACCGTGTGATAGGCCGGCGCCTTCCAGCTGAGCTTGTAGATTTGAACGTTTTTTAGAACCACAGGCATTTTGATGTCGGCAGCACGCAGCCAAAGAAAGACCTGCCGGGCGCTACCGAGCTCGCGGAACTTCGTGAAGACGAGTCGAACCAATCCCGCCACATGTTCGTCGGGATCCATTTCGATCTTGCCGAGTTCACTCCAACAAAATCCAGGTGGAAGCATGAAGCGGTACTCGCCGCGCTTGGCCTTAGAGTCCCGAGCGGCGATTCCACGTTGGCGAAGCAGGCTCAGCTCATACTCCGACATCGTTCCCTTCAGTCCGAGAAGCAGGCGGTCGTTGACAAGCCGCGGATCATAGGCGCCGTCGGGATCAATGACCAACGCGCCCGCGAGGGCGCATAGGTCGATCAAGTGATGCCAGTCGCGTCCATTGCGCGCCAGCCGCGACGCCTCAATGCAATAAACGGCACCGACGTTACCCGAACAAACCATCGCCACAAGCCGCTCAAATCCGGGCCGTTGAGTGCTGCCAGAGCCTGAGCGGCCAAGATCATCGTCAATTACCGCCACCGACTTAAATCCGGCGGTTTCCGCGGCCTGCGCCAAGTCATATTGCCGCCGCTGGCTTTCGAGATTCCCCATAACTTGGGACATTGTCGATTGGCGAACATAGACGACGGCGGCGCGGTCGAGGTGATCACGTGTGATCTTGACACTCATGGTCACCTCCCGACATCTGAGCGGGTTCGACGCCAGCCGCTTCCAGCAACAGATCGGCGAGCGCCTCGATCAGACCTTTGGGATTGGCGCCCAGCGGGTTCTGGGGAATCCGAAGACGCAGATCCAGACCCAGTTGCATCGGCTCGCGATATTGGCTTTTTCTCCGCACGTCCTTTCTCCCTCTTCAAAGAAGGACGGGATTGTGCGCCCGACGCCTGAGTCGCGCCCAGAAGCTTCAGAACAGCAGCAAATTCGTTGAGCCCCTCAATACTGACCCACGGCGGTCCAAGCGCCATGCCGGAGCAATAGCTTTTGTCGAACATCCAGTTGGGTACCTCACGAATAAACCCACGGCGTTCCTCCGTGTAGATGCACTTCAAATCCTTGCCGCGTCGGAACGGTGCGACTTGAAGCGTTCGTCCAAAACGGGGAAGCCACGGATATGCAATTGTCGCGCTTCGAAGACTGTATGCAGAATGTCGGGCGTTGGGCTCGTTTCGATCGGAACACGAAGGCTGCGCCGCTGAACGGGTCGAGACGAAGCATCTCCCGCACCTTCGCCGCAAGCCCATCGTGGCCACAGCGGAGTCGATCGGCCGCGTCGCGATGTAAATCTTCAGATCGGCACCGGCCGCGATCATCGTGACGCTCGCACTGCGCGGATCACCCGGGACAGCTGCTCGCCATCTATGGCTGTGTCCGTCGCAGCACGACATCGCCGATCGCGATCTCAAGCTTGATCGCCGGAACCTGACGCTCCTCCAACGCGCTTTCCACGACCAGCGGTGCGAATGTCGACTGCGATGCCTCGCACGGCGCCAACATGCCTCGCTGTCGAAAGCAGCGTCGCTAATCGTAAATATGCCAGCGCGTCGCTCCGTGCTTGCGCGCCACCTCGGACACCTGGGCACCGGGTAACAGACTCTCGGCGACGATCCGAGCTCTCTCGGCTTCCGAACGCATGCGGCGCCCCGATAGTCCTTCAAGAACCTCCAGCCGGCTCACCGACCCCGCCGATGAGCCGCCCAAATGGACGTCCTTTTTGCTGTCCAATCCCATCCAAACCTCCGTTCCAAGTTCCAAGCCGGAGGCTTCTTCGCACATTCATTCTAACTCTGAAGCCAGGGTATCGGCTTCGCGCTTACGAACGAGATCAGACGTGCCGCGTTAATGACGACGAGGGCGCGAAGTAATCGGACTGATCTCGTCATCGTTGCACGACGAGAAGCTCGCCGGGGTTCACGCCAAGTCTTTGCAACTGCTCCTCTTCGATCAGGCAGTTGAGAATTGCAGCCTTTGCGTCGCATTCCGCGATGGTCATCTTCACCACTTCCGCCGGACGGCGACCGCCACCACGTAAGTTATGTGCCTGAATTCTTCGTCATCGTCGCGGTCTTCGTTGAAGACAGCTGCTGCCGTCACTATCCAACCAACCATCCATCTTGTTGCGCTCCGTGTGCCGCGGGCCTTGAACTGCCGAACCCCTGAAGATCCGGAGGCATCGGACAAGGCGGCTCTACACGAGGGTCGGCCGCCTCATTGGATGAATATTGCGACCGCTAAGGCGATCTGGTCCTATCAAAATGACGCATGCGATCAACGGAAAGTCGCCACGCACTACACAGTTCCAGCACTTCACGGGGCGTCCGCTGCGAGGCGCGGCACACCTACTTGTCTGCATAGGTGCCAACCTGACGGCGAAGCCATTAGACGTTAGCACGCTCAACCTGCGGAATATCTCGTTGACGCATCGCGGGGAGAAGGTCCGTCCTCCCGCAACCAAATCCCAATACGGATCGGGCTGGAAGCCAGCTATTCAATTGAACCACCGTTTGGTGCAGCATCCTTAGATTGCGTTACTGGTACGGATAATGGCACCTCTCAACAGACGAGCGAGCATGAAGTTCCGAGTGCCCGAGGTTGTTATAGGTTGCTTGCTCACGGTCGCCGCTTTCGCGGTGGGAATGGTCTTCATGCCGTCTGCGAGAGCAGGCGAACCCTTGCTCAGTTGGTTCACCAAGGATGCGAGTGGCATTTTCACTTCGGTGCAAGTCGTTGTCGCGACAGTCCAAGCGGCACTCTTCTTCTATCAGCTTCGTGTGATCAAGCTCAGTTTGGATGACGCCAAGGTCGCATCTGAGGCGGCCACTCGGCAAGCTCGTGTTGCCGAAGACGCCCTCGCCAAGATCGAGCGCCCTTATGGCTTCGTCTTCAATGTGAGCTCTCTCAAAATCGTACGTTGGGAGGATTGGGAAAACGGGACCGAGGGTGTGAGGTTGTCCGTCACCTACTCGGTCGCAAACTATGGGAAGCTCCCTGCCGTCATCGAAGCTATGCAAGTAAGCCTGAGCGTGCACGCAGAGCCGCCAGCTCCGGTCAACTACGACCACAACCATCCCCCTGCGATCTCTGCTGTCCTCGTGCCTGGCGAGCCCCGCAACGATCTGGATGAGGGGCTTGCGTGGAATGATGTGGAGCTTGATGACTACGAAGGTGCCCCCCCCCCCCCCCCCCCGATTTCGGCGGCATGCGTCTGTTCTTCTGGGGCTTCATTCGGTATCGCGGCACGTTCACAAGCGAACACACCACCCGAGCGTGCTGGCGATACGATGAGCGAACACGCCGGTTCGTCGAGTTTAACGGTGGCCGCGAGTACAACAGTCAAACCTGAGGAGTAAGGAAGCGGGATGGCAAAACATGGTTCGATCATTGAAGAGTTGGAGCGAGAGCGAGCGAACATTGATCAGCTTTGGGCAGGTCTTGGAGGTCGCCAAGTCCGTGTCCATGCGGTGGGTGGCTCCGAGGCCGTTGTCACAACCGAATATGTGGACGGCCTCAAGCAAGCCTCGAACGCGCTCAACAAAGCAATTACGGCCCTAAGGAACATGGATATCTGAAGGCGATAGATTCACGATGTGCCGGCCCTCCATCACCTATGATGTGCCGATCAGCATCCTCTACGGGCTTGGCGCGATAGCTACGCGCAACCACCACGGCTTGAGCTGATTGGGGGTACGAGCCCAGACGACCGCGCCGCGTGAAGGTCGAACTGTTGACAATCGATGCGAACGTCCGGAAATTCGGCGTGCGTTGCGCGCTGCGTGTCCCCCGAACATCGGCGCGCATGGCGCTTGTCTCGTGGACGAAGCTCCTTCGGCAGCTTCAACCGGACGACAGTCAGGATTTCGTCGAGGCCTTCGAGGATGCTGGCCGCTACGCCGGGCCATTGCTGGTCGAGTCGACGCGCGAGATTGCGGATCAATTTTTCAGCCTTGTCGGCGTCATCGAGCTGCCAGGCCTGGCGCAGCACCCGACGGGTGGCCGCATGATGCTCTTTCGGCAGGCGTTCCATGATGTTGCGTGCCTTGTGGATCTGGCAGCGCTGGATCGCAGCGGCCGAATCGAGGGTGCGGCGGATCGCCTTCGACAACGCTTTCGCGCCGTCGGCGATGAACAGTCTTGGCACCGTCGGGTCGAGCCCGCGCGAGACCAGGTTGTCCAGCAGGGCCTGAACCGTTGCGGCATTCTCGGTCGCCCCTTCCACCAGCGCCAGCGGATGCTTGCTGCCTTCGCCGTCAACTCCGATTGCGGCGACCAGCACGAGATCGTCGCCGAGATGCAGCCCGTCGATTTGGACCACCAGAAGGTCGAGCGTGGACAGATCGGCAGCCATGAAGTCAGCCAGCCGCGCCGCCGACAGCGCTACGAACCTCCGCGAGGCCGCCGACTTCGAAACCCCCGATCCGGGCGGTACCGGCACGTCACCTTCGGGCAGCCGGACGGCGCGGCTGAACCGGCGCGTCGACACATTGATCCGCATCAGGTTCATCGCCCCGCGACCGAGCCAATCCTCCTGCGCCGCCGTTTCCCAGCTCGGGATCGTGACCTCGCCGCCATCCACGCCCCGGACCCGCGGGCGCTCGACCTCGATCTTGCCGCCGTGGAAGCCGATCCGTCCCCGCGTTCGGCCCAAGGTGCGTCCGCCGCGCCGCCTCGCGATCGTGGCGCGGCCCGCCACAACATCCGCCTCCATCATCGTGCCGAGCGCCTCGATCCCTGCCGCAAGGCAGAACCGATCGAAGCTCGCCCGTACTTCTGCAAACGCTTCGTCCACCGCCCCGGTCGCCGGCCAACCAGCCGGTGTGATATCTCTCGTCATGGCGCTGCTCTCCTTTATGTGTCAATCGGCGTTTGACTGGGACCCCCCTATCGGCATCCATGCCGAAACACAGCCCGGTGAACGTTATTCCCGTCGACTATGCGAGCAAAGCCATCGTCACCTGTCGCTTGGCAGCTTTTGTCCGGACAGACATTCCACTTGCCAACGGCGCGTCTGTCGCTGGATCTCGATCCTCGAGGTGCTCGGTAGCTACGGGTATCAGTTTCAGTTGTCCCGTTCGCAACGTGGTGTGAGCGCGGCCTTTTTTGGATCGCGCCGTTGCTCGGAGGAATACCCCCAAGGTGCGGATCTTCCGGTCACCATCAGCTGCCAGAATACGTTGGCCGGCCTCTTTGGCAGTGATATCTCGTGTCCGTCAATCGATCGAGGTTTGCTCTCAACCTGCGTATCACATTTCATCGACAATGAATTTCTTCCTCGGGTCAGATCCTTCCATTGAGCCGCCAATACGACAATTTCTCCTGGCTCGGCATTCGGGCTTGACCGGATTTCCGAAAATGACGTTTTGCTGTTATCGACGTATCTGACCGGTTGCCGGGATTCGCACTCGAACGGCGGGCACCTCCAGACGCCTGCGGCCGGAAGTGCGGCGTGATCGTGGCGGGCCGGTCCCGCTCGCGTCAGGTGAAGTAATGATCTGCACCTCGAGATCGACCGAAGTCGCGGTGTGGTGGATGAGGCTGGGCTCTCCTTCGGCCGCAGCTGTCAAGCAATGGCGTGCTTGTCTGGACCCTTCTGAGCAGGCACAGGCGGACAAGTTCTATGTCCAGGCCGATCGATCGACATACGTCGCAGCACATTGGCTGGTTCGTAGCGCGCTTGCATCGGTAGGCAACTTGCCGCCCGCGAACTGGCGTTTCATCGTCGAAGAGCATGGCAAGCCCAAGATCGATCGAGCCCTCGGCCGGTCCGAACTTCGGTTCAATCTGTCGCATACCAGGGGCTTCGTTGCCTGTGCGGTCAGCGTGGGCGTCGACGTCGGGATCGACGTTGAGACGCTCACGCCGAGCCGGGCGAGCCTCGATATCGCTGAACGCTATTTCAGCCCGTCGGAGGTCGCCATCTTGCGCGGCGCACCGCCAGACGAGCAAGCCGAATGCTTCTTCCGTCTCTGGACCCTGAAGGAGGCTTTCATCAAGGCGACCGGCGAGGGATTGAGTCGCCCACTCGACAGTTTTTCCTTCTCGCTGAATCCGGCTTCCATCTCGTTTAGCCAGGGCGAGGCCGATGATGCGCCTCAATGGCAGTTCATCGAGCAGCGGCCGAGTCCGCAGCATGTGCTGGCCCTCGCGGTCCGAAAGCCAGCATCTTGTCCGCTGACCCTATCTGTTTGTCAAGTACGCTCGCCCGAATGAGCGTAAGCCCGTATGTCCGCCTCTGCCGATGAGGTGGCTCGCCCTACGCTGCGCGTCCGAGGGTTGCTCGGGCGGTCCGAGCCAATCCTCATCACAGGATGAGAGCCGTAGCAGATTTATACGGGAAGCATCGCGAAGCTGAGAAACGCCATCGCTATTGCGGAAACGGCGAAGGAGCCGAGTGGAGGTTTGACGCGAATTCCGGGTCGGACGACGCTAATCGAGCAGCCTCTATCTTCCTTGTGCTCCGTCAAGAGTTCGGCGAACGATCTGCTTGATTGGCGTTCCGCTTTTCGACAGGGTGCGGATTTCACGGATCGTGAGCAGTTTGGATCGATTGTTGTCGCTCCGATTGACTGCGGAATCTGGCGCCTCGATTTGCGGACGGCATCGAGGAATGCTCGAGTGGCGTTCTCCCAAGGATCTGCGACTTGAACCGCGTGCAGCAGAGCCTTTGCCGCAGCTTCGCCATATCCCCGCCGCGATCGCGGGCGACGATCGCGCGTGTGGGATGAACGTCGAGCTAGGCTTGTGCGGTTCGCTGGCTCACGCTCTGGCAGCAGGGTGACGATCCGGGTATCCGTCCGGTGAAGCTTTCAATTACACATTTCCAGCCGCGCCGAGTTCGATATCGGTGAGTCTTGAGAGGCCGCGCCAGATGACAACATTCCTGGCCAGGTGGCCACCCAATCGGGCAAGTTTGGTAAGGTAGAATGCCAGGGTCCCAGGGCGACATCGTCGATTGTCGGCGTCGCTGATGAGTTCATCGAATGCGATCTCGGTGTCCGTCAACACCATCTCGGCAATCCGCTTGAACTTAATTTCCAGCGCGGCTTTCATCATCGCACCCTTGTCGTCCCGAACGTCGATGTAATGCAGGCCTTTGACGCTGGTCTCTTCCATCTCGGCCGTAATCGTATGGCCGCCATCGCTCACCAACGAATCGACGCAGGCGCGGAGAAGGAAGTGAGCGCCAAGGTCTTGCGTCAGGTAAATTCACAGATGTCGCTTTCGCGGTCACCGATATGAATGCAATACTCCGGTTGTCCGAACCGATCGATCGATTGTCTGAGACTGTCGAGTCAACGAATGCTCTCCTTCTTCTCGATGAGAACGCGGGTCGGGTTGATCTTGTTCTTGCGCTGCGCCGTGTGTTCCTGAATGAGGAGAATCGGGCCTGCACAATCATCGTAACGCGTGCGCGTGGCGGCGAAGTGGCCGCTGAGAATGTCGGCTTTCTCTACGCGCCCGTTGGCGGGTGCTTTCATCACGATCATTCTGGCGACTATTCGAGCCGGTCGATCGACGAATGTCGCACCGCTTGAACACATGAAAGCACCTCGCCGTCGCGATTCAGGTGTTCAACAATGAATCACAAGCGATTCATCTGATTCAAGAGTCTTCGATCGAAGCCCCCGCAATTAAAGCAAGCACTTGTGGGTCGTTTAATCGGTCTCCGTTCAAGGTCAATTTGATCTGTCTTCGGTCTCTGCATTCGTTTCGGCGTAGGCGTGGCCGGTTTGTATGCACTCCTCCAGCTTCTGCTGCGCTGACGATTTCCGCTTGTCGGGCGTCACGAACTGATCAGTCGGACCTGATGGCCAAGCTCCGTGAGCACGCGAGCGCCCAATAACGCGCCCCGTTGGAAGCCTCCATGCCGACCAGGCAGGCCGGTAACCTGGCGAAAAAGCTGGCCATCATCGCGACGCAACCTCTTTCGCACAACGACGTTCCCGTGGTTGTTCGACGCCGTGAACTTCGAAGACATACTTCGCCAGATCTAGACCTATCCGAACGACCTGCATGTGGCGTCGCGGACGTAGCGAGCGTGAATAGTCCGGCACCCGTTTTTCCACCGAATCTGCGCGGCCTCCTAATCTTACTGAGTCAGAAAGTCGCGGACGTTTTTGACGACGAATCGGCTACCCGAGGGACTCACGCGAGGGGGAGCTGGAATGGGTAGCCGATGGCGGCGATAACAGCCCCGGAGCGAACGGCGGCCCAGCATCAATCATTATTGCATTTCGTCGGCGCGGGCGGATGGTCGGACGAGAAGGTCTTGAGCAAGGTGCGAGAGATGGTCCAGCCCAAGATCGAGCGACACGGTCCGATCGAGGCCTGGATCATCGATGATACTGGCTTTCCCAAGAAAGGGCGGCATTCGGTTGGCGTGGCACGGCAATACTGCGGTCAGCTTGGCAAGCAGGACAATTGCCAAGTGGCGGTCTCGCTATCGATTGCCAATCATCATGCGAGTTTGCCGATCGCCTACCGTTTGTACCTGCCGGAAAGTTGGGCCGAGGATGAGGATCGCCGAGAGAAGGCGGGCGTACCAAAGGATGTCACCTTCAAGACCAAGCCTGAGATCGCGCTGGAGCAGATCCGGTCGGCGTGTGCAGCGGGCATTGCACGCGGTGTTGTGCTGATGGATGCGGGATATGGGGCCGATACCGCGCTGCGCGGGGAAGTGACGGCACTGGGGTTGCGCTATGTTGCCGGTATCTTGCCGCACACCTCTGTCTGGCCACCAGGCACGAGACCGCTGCCACCAAAGCGATGGTCTGGGAATGGGCGGCCGCCAAAGCTGATCCGGCGCGACGACAAAAATAAGCCCTGCTCAGTCAAGGCGCTCGCGCTCGCGCTGCCGAGAACGGCCTGGCGCAATGTCAGATGGCGCGAAGGCAGTGCTGATTGGCTGACCTCGCGCTTTGCACGCGTTCGGGTCCGTCCCGCTAATCGCGATTACTGGCTGAGCGAGCCCCGTGCGGAGGAATGGCTGTTGATCGAATGGCCTGACGGCGAGGCGGAGCCGACCAAATACTGGTTCTCGACACTGCCTGAAAACATCTCCTTCCGCGCCCTGGTCAACTTCGCCAAGCTCAGATGGCGCATCGAACGCGACTACCAAGAGCTCAAGCAGGAGGTCGGCCTGGGGCATTATGAAGGGCGTGGTTGGCGCGGCTTCCATCACCACGCCACGTTATGCATCGCCGCCTACGGCTTCCTGATCTCCGAAAGGGAGACGATTCCCCCCTCACGACCTCGTCGGCCCGCGTTCGTCAAAGAATTTGCGCTTCCCAAAAATCAAAAGCCGCGGGGCGCTACCGCTCAGAACCGAGCGTCATATTCCGAATTCGATCGCTACCCTGCGGCGGCGCCTTACCAGCGCATTGGTTAGCCGGCTACGTAGATGTCCGTGCTGCGCAGTCCAAATCCAGGTCGATGCGCCGTCATGATTTGTGACGCAGTAAGACTAAGCGGCTGCCGGTCTGCCCTATCCATCTGACGACTGGCCCGGGAAAGCGGGGGATTGCCGGCGAAAAATGCGGTATTATGGCGCAAACGCACAAGCTAAATTTGTCTGGCTGAAGCCAGCTTTTAAGTGAACGGTCCCGGTCGGGGCTGGGGGCAAAAACCGGGACCGCCCCGGGCACGCCCCAGCGCGGGAAGGCACCCAACAATTCTAATGGTTCCGGTTCATCGATGGTTCCAAGCGCCCATTGCTCTCCGCCAACAATCTTTTTCTGGCGATGAGCAATTTTGTACAGACGGCCCCGATCTATCCTGTCGTTGGCCACGGTTTTCCGCTGTACGACTTCCGTCGCCCACGTGGGGCATCTGTCTCCGCCAATCCCCTTGGATCGGCCTGATCGCGCGGCTCGATTGACCCCTCCCCTGGGCGTAGCGAACTTTGCGCCACCGTATTGATGTTGATGTTGGCACGTTCCGCGCCTCTGGCCTTGGGTGTCTCCAATCGACAAGTGAACTGCTCGTTCGAAAGTACCGAGCCGGGCCAAGAACGACTCGCTCGACGACGGTGAATGAGGCGTATCACTGCCTCTATCAAACTGAGCCGTGGCATCATCATATGAAACGTAAGCGTCGTTCTCAGGCCACAGCTTTGAGGTCTTGACGACAATAGGCCCACGGAAGCAGCTGATCGATGTCGCTGTTTGGATGGCCGTTGACGATCCTGGTGAGGGCGTCGGTCAGGTAAGCGAGCGGATCGACGTCGTTCAGCTTACAGGTTTCGACCAGGGAGGCGATGGTGGCCCAGTGCTCGGCGCCGCCGTCGGAGCCTGCGAACAGCGCATTTTTCCGGTTCAGCGTGATCGGACGGATCGAGCGCTCGACGACGTTGTTGTCGAGCTCGATGCGGCCGTCATTGATGAAGCGCGTCAGGCCCTCCCAGCGTGAGAGCGCATAGCGAATGGCGTCGGCCAACTTGCCCTTTTGGCTGATCAACGCGAGCTTTGCGCGGAGCCATCGCTCGAAGGCTTCCGCCAGCGGCCGGATTTTCTGCTGCCGAACGAGACGGCGCTCCTCGGCGCCGCGACCACGGATGTCCTTTTCGACGGCGTAGAACTCGGCGATATGCTTGAGCGCCTCGCTGGCAATGGGCGCGGGACCGGGTGTGGCAAGTTCGTAGAAGTTACGTCGCATGTGCGACCAGCAGAATGCAAGTTGGACATCGCCACGCTCGGCGAGCTTGCCATAGCCGGCATAGCCATCGACCTGCAGGATCCCTTCGAAGCCTGCGAGATGGGCGATCGGCCGATCGGCTTTGCGATCGGGGGCATAGACATAGGCAACGCCCGGCGGATCGGCACCGCCCCACGGCCGGTCGTCCGCTGCATAGGCCCAGAGCTGACCGGTCTTGGTGCGCCCGCGGCCGGGATCGAGCACCGGCATCGTCGTCTCGTCGGCGAACAGCTTTGGCCGTTGCCTGAGCTTGCCGAGCAGACGGTCATGCAGCGGACGCAGGTGGAAGGCAGCTTGTCCTACCCAGTCCGCCAGCGTCGAACGATCGAGCTCAATGCCCTGGCGGGCGTAAATCTGCGCCTGCCGGTAGAGCGGCAGGTGATCGGCATATTTGGAGACCAGGACGTGGGCGACGGTGGCCTCGGTCGGCAATCCGCCCTCGATCAGCCTAATCGGGGCCGGCGCCTGCATGACCCCGTCCTCGCAAGCCCGGCAGGCGTATTTGGGACGCCTGGTCACGAGGATCCGGAACTGCGCCGGGACCAGGTCCAGCCGCTCGCTTCTATCCTCGCCGATCCGGTGCAACTCGCCCTGGCAACAGGGACAGGTCTTGCCCTCGATGTCGACGACGACCTCGATCCGCGGCAGGTGCATCGGCAAGGCGCCACGGTTGCCGCGGCGCGTGCGAGCCCGCGCCTCACGGCCTTCAGGTGCGCTCACGTCCTGTGCCGTCTCGTTGTATGCGGCAACCTGCTCGACGTCTTCCAAGCCCAGCAGCATCTGATCTTCAGGCAGCGTCTCTGCCCGCCGGCCAAACCGATGCCGCTGCAATTCCTTGATGATCTGACGCAGCCGTTCGCTCTCGCATCGTTCGGCAAGCAGCATCGCTTTCAGCGTCTCGGGATCGTCAGGCAGGGCGTCGCTCACACCCAATTCAGAGCATATTCGCCGCCATCTGGCGACGCGTCCGACGCTCCTGATTCATTTCGCCGCAGCGCTGCCAACAGCTATCCGGCCTGCGTTGGCGTCGACGTCTCCCGCGCCTCATGCACAAGCCGCCAGTCGAGCCCTTCCAGCAGCGCCGACAATTGCGCCGCCGACAGGCGCATCACGCCGTCCTCGATCTTCGGCCAGCGGAAGATCCCATCCTCGAGCCTCTTGGCGAACAGGCACAGACCCGTTCCGTCCCAGAACACCAGCTTGATCCGATCCGCCCGCTTGGCCCGGAACACATAGACAGCTCCCGAGAATGGATCTGCCCGCATGCTCTCGCGCACCAGGGTCGCGAGCCCTTCCATCCCCTTACGGAAGTCCACCGGCTTGGTCGCCACCATCACCCGGACCGCACCCGACGGACCGATCACCGGCTCGCCTTCAGCGCCTGGACAATCGACGCAACCATCGTCGTATCCGCACCACGACCGGCCCGGATCATGATGCCGTCGACTTCGATCTCGATAATCCCGGCATCGCAACGGCGAGCCCGGGTATCCGCTTTGGCCTTGCAGCGCACCGCTTTGCGCTCCCGGTCAACAGCGGGCGCCGGCACCGCGGCATCCACCACCGCCGGCACAAACTGTACTTCTTCTATTGCGGAATGACCGCCTGCTGCTTCTCGCAACTGACGTCGCCAGCCAAACAACTGCTGCGGTGACAATCCATGCCGTCGGGCTACCGAACAGACCGAGTCGCCGCTCGCCACGATCTCCGCAACGATCCGCGCCTTGTCCCCATTGCTCCACTTCCGCCGACGGCCGGCTCCGGTGAAGACTTCAAGCCGCCGCACCGGCTCCGTGATAGCACTATGCTCTGTGTCCATTCTAAGCCTAACGGTCCAAACCGAACCGCAGACTCGCAGATCACCCCGTCATCCGGAAGGTGGCCGCTGAACAGCGCTTACTATGAAACGGGGGGGCCTGGTGCTTCTAAGCTTGACCGAATGCGCTGATCCGAGTGTGCGGGGTTGCAGATTGATTGCGCGCTTACGCGCGACTGCAGCCCTGACACCTGCAAAACTCGAATCGGAATTTAAGTTGTGCATCTATCGAACCACAATGTCGGCTTCTAACCAATCTGGAGGAGCGATCATGGATTCACGAATGGACCTGCCACTGAACTTTCATCCAGCGGCATTAGAGTGTCGGGATCTTGGACGCCAAGTGGCGCGGTTGGAGCAACGAACGATCGGCGAAGCTGGTCGGGGTTGCGTAGCCGATCGTCCGTTGCGGTGAGGTGGGCTGCATAGGCCGCGGAGGGTAACATATTACAGCGACGAGTGAGGCTGCCGGAGATTGTCATCGTCGACCCTGTTCTTCGATCTTGGCGCGGGCGCCGCCAAGATCGAAGAACAGGGTCTCGTTGAGCAGCTCATCGCGCATCCGGCCATTGATGGGGAAGACGGCCCCGCTCCCTCGGCGCCGGCGATATGCTGGCGATGGACGAACCCGCTAACAGCAGCAGTTCACCAATGGAAGTCGCGACAATTGGGTTGGACGTTTCGAAGCACGTATTTCACATCCATGCCGTTGATGGCCAAGGCCAAGTGGCCTGTCGCCAACGCCTCCGGCCAGGCGAGATCGTGTCGTTCTTCTCCTCGCTCGTACCTTGCCTAGTCGCCATCAGTATGGACGGCCGGGGCGCCTGGCGGGACAACGTGTTCGTCGAGCGGCTGTGGCGCAGCGTCAAATACGAGGAGGTTTATCTGCGGGCCTACGAGAACGTCAGCGAAGCTCGAGCCTCGATTGGCCGATACCTCGACTTCTACAACCGCGCATCAGAACACCCATCTGTCTATGTTGTTGAAGAGAAGAGAGTTTGCTGATCGGGATGCGATCCTGTGGGGTATCTTGGGTTCTGTCGCGCTCGTTCGGCGATAGACTGAGCGGCAGCTGTTATCAGCGAGGCGCGAGCAAAGATCCACGGGCCGTCCGATAGCGGATGGATGGCTGCGATTTCGCCTGCTTCCGCGGCCAGCCGGAGCGTCTTGGGCGCGACCTTCAGGAGCTTTGCGGCGTTGCTCAGGTTGAGCCAGGGTTCGATCCCGTCATCGGCGGGCTTGAACACCGGGAGGTGGTAGCTCGAGCGCATCGATGTGACGCGCTCGCGGGTCCAGCGATTGCCGTTGCCCGTCTTGAGGCCGTTTCGGTTGAGGAGGCCGGCAATCAGATCGTCGCTGGCGATCAGCACCAGTTGACGCACGGCTTGGATAATATCGGCGGAAGTGCTGTTGCGCTGTCCGCGCCGGCGCTTGGGCAAGCGCAACTCGCTGTGAGCGCCACCCACCCAGTGGACGATGAGAACGATCTCGGACGCCGCGTCGTCTATATCGGCCACGACCTCATGGACGAGGGTGCGTACAATGCGCTTCTTGAGACGAGCATCCGTCGTCGGCGCATCCCAGACCGTTTTGAGGTTCGAGGCCAGTACGCCGAGCGAAGCTGGATCGGCAATGGGTGCGGGCGTGGCCGCATCATGCATGGCGATCTTGCCCTCGACCTCCGCCGCGTGAGCGAGTGCCCTGTTCCAGCGCGCTTCCAGCTCACTCGCCACCAACCGGTTCGCGGGGTCAGCGGCATCGTATTGCCAGAAAGCCCGGTCGGCGGCATAGCGCGCCGCTTCCAGATCGCGACTGAGCGCATCGCGCACCTGATCCCGCCGTTCCCTGGCTTCCTTGGCGGCAGCGGTTGCAGCGGCGATAGCGCCCGGACCGACGACGCCAAGCAGTGCTTCCTCGATTGCATCATCGACACGCAATCCGCCGAAGGCGATGCAGTGAGGACCGCCATTGTCCATCCAGGCGCGGCTGCAGCTGTAGCGTGGGATATGGTGCTTCATGCCGGAGTACCGGAGTGTGAGCTTGCGGCCGCAGCGCTTGCACCGGATCAGACCGGCCAGCAGCGCGTCACCATGCTTGGGTGCGCCGTGATGCCGACCGGTGGGAACGTTGCTGCTGACCATGGTGCGGATCGCCTCGAACCTCTCCCAGCTCACATACCCGTCGTGGGTGTTGGGCTTCAGCGCCAGCCATTCGTTCCGTGTCTTGCGGCGGATCTTCACGCTCACGCCCCCGGCGCTGTATCCCGCCGCCACAGCCGTCTTACCATAGGCATAGGCGCCGCCGTAGACCGGGGTCTCAATGATCCGGTGGATGGCGGAGTAACTCGGTCGCCGCCAGGCTGTGTCGCCGTTGGACTGCTTCACTGGTAGATCGAGATTGTACTCGTGGAGCCAGCAGAGCGCCTGTCGCGCGCTGCCCAGTTCGTCGACCTTGTCGAACACCAGCTTGATCGCTTCCTGGACACGCCGATCCGGATCTTTCTCATAATGGTCGCCGGCCTTCACGAAGCCGACGGGCGCCGCCACAACCAACTCGCCCCGGCGCGCCTTCTCGTAGCGGGCCGAGAGCGAGCGTTGGCGCAACAAATCCAGTTCGTACTCGTTGAGGCTGCCCTTGAGCCCGAGCAGCAGGCGGTCGTTGCCGTGCCTTGGCGCATAGATAGTCTCCTGATCGACCAGAACGGTATCGACCACGCGGCACATCTCGATGAGTTGCTGCCAATCCCGGCTGTTGCGGGCGAAGCGCGAGACCTCGCGGGCGCAAACGGCACCGACCTTACCGAGGCAAACCTCCGCTACCATTCGCTCGAAACCGGCGCGTTGCACGCCACCGGCGGCTGAACGACCGAGATCATCATCGATCACTTCGATCTCTGACCACCCGAGTGCCGTCAGCCGGTCCCGCATGGCGTATTGCAATGCGCTGCTCTCGCGATTGTGCAACACCTGATGTGCTGAGGATTGGCGCACGTAAAGAATCGCCTTACGCTCCAGATGATGAGGCCTGACCTTGTCAGAGATCATGATCGCCCCCCTTCGCGGGCGGCGTCGCTGTCATCGCAGCATGGTCGAGCATCAACTGCGTCATCAGGCTTGTGAGGGCCGCCCGCGCTTCCCCCGGCAGCTCCGACCATGCCGGCGCGCCGAGGGCGCCGTTCGACAGGCCGCCCCCGAACAGATCCATCTGCTGCTGCAACCGCGGTTGTCGATTGTGTCGGTATCCGCTCCCTGGCATTGCCGTCTCGCGTGACATGAGTCGCTCCCCGATTCTGGTCGTGAGAGCCTCTGGATGCGCCAGAAAGCGGGGCAGCTGATGGCGTTCGATCCTTCAACGCCAGATCGAGAAGCGCAGCGAGCGCCGCAAGTGCATCGATGCTAACAAACGGCTGAGCTGTCAGAAGCTCGGCGTCAGGGCAGGCCGTCCGGTCGAACATCCATGCTGGAACTTCCAGCCAACGGTCTGCTTGCGATCCGTCCAGGGTGCAGCGAAAAACGACATCGTCAACCTTGTCGACCGCCCCATGAACGCAAACTCGGCGACCAAACCAGGGATGATGCCGATAAAGAACCTCGCGAAGAACGGTCCTGTGGGCGTTCTTGAGCCTTGTTGTATAACTACACACGACCGCACTCACAGCTCGGATGGAAGACACCCTCCGAGTTCGCCTTCACCTGCCACCCGCGCCGGGATCTGGCGCTGCGCTATGCCGATGGCTCCGCGCCAGCTCCCGTCGCTACCACCGCCCAACTGGGCAAATCCAATGGCTTGAGCGAACT